>JAKALP010000044.1 GCA_021824175.1 Deltaproteobacteria bacterium | reverse complement strand
GCGGCCAGAGCCACTTTGGCCTTGAATTCGGCATTATACTTTTTTCGTTTGTCGCTCATGTCAGTTCCTTTCTGTTTAGGCCGACTTAGAGCTTAGCACATTGTCCTAATTTTGGGGTCCGCCGCCGTGGACATTGCATGGGAGCTCCATTGGAGAAGAGTTTTGAGGGCTGACTTTTGCTTTTATTCTCATATCGCAGGGTTGGTCGAACCTGTGATATCGACTGGTTATCGCACGGTTAAGAACCACCAAGAACACGTTGTTTTACTATTCAACTTAGAAGCAAAACAGCATAGCACCAAGTTCTAAAGTTAGGGGCATCCCGCTAAACCGCACTATCAACAAAAAGGATATCGCACAGAAATCATAATTTTATGGACGTCCCCGGATGACCCATGAACAACTCAACCGATTAATAGAAATTTCCGATTTGGATTATGCAAGGCTCCAACAAAACTGGTGGCAGTTTAAAGTAACATGATTGATATTTTAAGAATATTTGTCACAATATCCAATAAGAATTCAGATGCTGCAAAATATAAGTTGTAAAATAAGAAATCTGTGGTATAGCAGCATTTCTTCAAAAAATTAATCTACACCATACGCCTTCCCCAGAAATAATGCAGTGAGTTTGTACCATCGGATGACGTCAGTTATTCGATATAGTTTCAGTATTTGCAATTTTTGCATTGCGTTTCTCAGTGGTGGCTGTGCCATCGGCTATGCAAAGATCAGCTTACCCCCATAATTTGTCATTCTCAAGAAAGGGATGTGGTATGGAAAGGATGAAAAAAAATTCGATATGGTTGGTTTTGCTCGTAGCTGTGTGCCTGATGATTGGAGTGGGATGCGATTCGGGATCGTCGGGAGGCGGCTGTGACACGCCAAGCCCCACTCCGACACCTACGCCAAGCCCAACCCCGACACCTACGCCAAGCACCATCTACAATGGCGATTATACCATTAAAAATATGAACGATCTGAATGCCTTATCCGGATACACGAAAATTGACGGCCGCCTCGTCATTGATAGTCCCGATTTGACTGATTTGGAAGGTTTAATGTCTTTGGAGACAATTACCCACGATTTAACTATTGAGAATTGCAAATCCCTGGAAAATATTGACGGCCTTGGCAACCTGCGAGCCGTCAAAGCTTACTTAAGAATAACGAATAACGATTTGTTACTAAATATCGACGGCCTGTCCGGTCTGACCTCATTCACTTCAATTGAAATTACGAACAATGCATCCTTGCAAAATATTAATGGTCTGGCCAATGTTACTGCTGTCACGAGAGATGTGACGATTGAAAGCAATCCCGCCTTGCAAAATATCGACGGCCTGACAAACATTACGCAATTGATAGATTTATCCATTATCGGCAATGCAGCCCTCAACAATCTCAACGGACTGCACAACCTGTGGCAGATTCGAGATAATCTTACCCTTGAAGATACCCACCTTGTCAATTTAGAGGGCTTATCGGCTTTGCAAACAGTTGCCGTTTTAACCATTAAAAACAACAGTGTTCTAGAGAACATAGATAGTCTTGGCAACTTAAAAACAATATACGGAGAACTTGCCATCGAAGATAACGCCGCCTTGACTAACATTGACGGCCTGTCCGGGCTGACCTCTCTGGGTTGCCTTTCGATTCAGAACAATACATCTTTGCAAAGCATTGTCGGGCTTGCCAATATCACCTCTTTGGGAAATGAGGTGATTATTAAAAACAATCCGGTACTGGCGTCCACTGATGTGTTCGGCAATGTTACTTCTATTAAGGGAGATCTGACCATCAGTGAAAACGAGGGCATTTTTCTCATCGACAGTTTAAGCAACCTTTCACAGATCACCGGCACCTTGACCATCACGGGTCTTGAGACCCGGACCAATTTAGATATGCCTATGCTTAGCAAATTAACCTCTGTGGAGGCGATCCGAATAGCAAATAATACCGCTCTTGACAATATTGACGGAATCGGCAGCTTGATTATTGATGGAACTCTTGATGCCGATTTGGAAATTGAGAACAACCCATCCTTGACAAATCTCAAGGGGCTTGCCCGCTTAACTTCCGTTAACGGTGATCTAACTATCAGTAAATCCGCAGCCATCACAGATTTAGATGACCTTGGCAATTTGACCCATGTAGCAGGCAATTTCACCATCAAGGATCTCGACGCACTGACGAATTTGGATGGTCTTAGCGGCCTGGCGTCGGTGTTCAGTCTGACTGTGCAGGATAATGATTCTCTTCTCAACATTGACGGTCTTGGCAACTTAACTTCCGTTGAACATCACATCATCATAAGGAACAATGATTCCTTAACCAATATAAACGGCCTCAGAGGATTGACCGCTTTATCGGGCATGTCGATCGGAATATCCCTTATGGATAATGCTTCCTTGTCCGACATTAAAGGTATCGGGCATCTTTTCTCAATCAGGGATCTGAATATATCAGGAATACAATCTTTCAAAAATCTTTATGATCTTAGAAACTTAACTACAATTGAAGAATATCTGTCCATCGAAGATACCAATTTGACAAATATCGGCGGACTGGAGAATCTCACCACCATAGGGCGAGAGTATAATGGGACACTTGTCATTCAAAATAATCATTTACTGATAAATATAAATGGACTTCGAGGCCTTACATCCATAAAAGGAACTCTATCAATTACCAAAAATGATTTGCTGAACAACATAGATGGGCTTAGCGGTGTCGTTTCAATCAATAATGGATCGTATTCTTTTATTGAAATCCTATGTAATTACAGCCTGCCTGTATGGGAAGTCGATCTGTTTATAAATAAGCTACGCATTCTTGGTTGGAACGGCTGTTTGTATACTCCCGTTATTTGCAGCGACCCTATCATTAAAATAGCGCATGGATGGTGTCCTTGCTCGCTTCAAATACCACCCAAAAGTGCCACCTGTTCCATTTGTCCCCTGTGCTCGGTATGGATTCCATGATGGAAATTCTCATATAGGCGAGATTCATGATCTATAGGGTTAAAGCTTGATCTGTGAAATTGATCCTTTTCTCTTTTATTCAGGGAAATCACAATTCAAGCTTTGATAGCCATATAGGGATAACCCCAACATTCGAAATACCAGGGGCCTAATGATATTCACATCATTAGGCCCCTGCCCTTCTTGCTATTGTATTCTCATATCACAGGTTTTGAAGGGCTTTTAAAATGAATTGAATATCACAGCTGTAGAATGGCGATTGCAGTCCCCGCAAATGGATCAACTTCCAGCGAGGAGTAACCGTCACCCCAATAGACCTGGAACGCCATTTCTCCAGCACAGCCATTTATAACAGCATTGAAGGGGTTATGCAGAGTTTTATGGAGGAGTTGCGGCAGTTATAATCCGCCCTTCAACAAAATAAACCTGGATTTTGGTTAACAGTTAACTTTATCCAACAATTCTAAATAACTTCTCAAAGACTCAAAAATTTTGGCCTTTTCAATTAAGTCCTCCGTTTCAGCATCGTATATCCCCACCAGCACGGCGTCGTCCAAGGAATCTGGCAACCCAGGACCAGCTCCATCGGTAATAGCTATAAAAGCATCCGTGCCTTGATGCAAGGTTGGTTTAGTATACCACTCGCAGCCACCGCCGCTTGAAGAAGCACTAAAACCATGCTTTTGCATTATTAAATGCCCCAAACGTAAATTGGGTTTAATTTTATGGAGCATTTACAAAATTTTATTGCTGAGGCAAATCTCATGCACCTATGCCTTCTCAAAAGGCATGAAAGGGCCAATCCAAAAAGCAGGTTTCAGCGTTGGTTAATCCTGACAAGGAAGCTTGGAAAAAGTGGCGGCGATTCCATTCAGCCGAGGTCTTTTTCTCTCTATCGAGTCCTATTCCTTAATCAGCCCTGCATGCGTTAAGGTGATCAAGTGATCTCCGAGCATTTGGTGAACCGCTGACATCTCCTGGCTGCCGTCGATATGAAGTTGGCTGTGTTCTACGCCTAAATGCTTCACGCGGGTGCGGGCCCAGGCGTCGGCGAGGTGGATGTTGAGCATTTTGGCTATGGCTTCTTTGATGGTCCAGACTCGGACGGCGGCGGCAACGGGGCCTAAAGAAGAAGATTGGACCATTTGCTGCTCGCCGGGGGTCATGAAGATGCGCAGGCTTTTGAGGATGCGCTCATCCAGGGGTTCCACATCCACACCGATGGGATGGCGCCCGGCCACAGCCACGGTACAGCGGCGATCATGAGCCACGCTGCAGTGATAGGCGGTTGCGCCCGTGGTCAAGGGGCAGGCCGGCCGGATGTGGTCGGACGCCAGGGTAGATATGGCTGGGGCGGAAGTAATATCATCGTTGCCTGACAGTTGGCGCACCAGCCGTTTGCAGGCCAGGCGCGAAGAGAAGTAATCGGCGCGGCGCTTGGGGACCATCTTTGCAGTGCGGCCGGTTTCGGTTTCAGAAAGACATTGCTCGGCAAAGGGCATCAGGGTGGCGCGTTCGATCAGGGCAATTGCTTCGCAGTGCGCGGCGATGCGATCGAGTTTTTTATTCTCCTGGGGAGCCTTGATCCGGTCGGGCGGCAGCAGGCGCCCGCCGCTCACATCGCGCATGCGCACGCCTTGAAGCAATTCAAAAAGACGACCATCGAGTCCCAAAATCCAGATATCGAAATGCAGCGCGGCTGCCTCAGCGCTGGGCATCGGAAAAATGCGGGCCACATAGGTCTCGCCGGGTTGGGTTGGCGCCTTCACCACGCGCCGGTCGATACCCACTGGAAAAGCCACCACGCCGGCAAAGCGTTGGCTCCAGACGCAGGCCGCATGGAAGGCGGCATCCAGCACCAAAGCAGATCCCAAGGGCTGGTCAGTCTGGACGTCCCGAAGTTCAGGCGCCCGAATCATTGCCAGGGCACCTTCGGCGGTCAGCAGCACGGGCTGGTCAATGGTTTGAAAGCCGGGGCCAAAAGGCACCAGGTCACGATAAAGCACTTGGGGTTCGACGCGGAAGCACTCCCCTTCCAGGGCCGCGGCTAAATCCAGAGCCGCCGGCTGGGGAACCTCCACCCAGGGATGAAACTCCAACTGGGCGTGGGTTTTGGTGCGCGTCATGCCGCCGGATTTGGCTTGGGTCTTGGTGAGCAAAGCGGTGCGCACAGCGCCGTTTTCCAGATTCTGGAATTCCCACCACACCTGAATGACTTCGCCGGCCGGCGGCAGTTCCAAAAATTTGTCAAAGGAAGCGGCTTGGATATGGCTCACAGGCAGATCCGGCCGCACATTCTTCGCCCAGTGGGCCAGCAGTTGCATGGCTTCCACGGCCGGCAGCACGGCGCGACCCTGGAAGCGGTGATCGCTCCAATGGGGGGCCACCGTGATGGTTTGTGGCCGGCGGCCATCCGGTTCGCTCTTCTTCTTTACTTCGGGAAGATCTCCCATAAATGCACGGTCTTTTCGTCAACGCCCACGGGCGTTCCCTTGGCGTTTACCGCGCAATGGCGGGTAAAGCCGGTGCAGACTAGGTCGCCGCTGGGCACATGGGTGATCACATAGTCGAATTGCAGTTTGACCCGTTCGCGATGGCCGGGCCGGGTGTGGATGTGCATTTCATCGTCGTAGCGCAAGGGCCGGAAGTATTCCAGGGCCGTGGCGATAATGGGGTAGACAAAGCCGCTCTCTTCGATTTCTCTGTAGGCGTAGGCCGCGTCGCGCATCAACGAGGCCCGGCCGAATTCGAAGTAGCGCAGGTAGTTGGAGTGGTAGACCACCTGGGAGCGGTCCGTATCGGCGTAAAGAGTCCGCAGGCTGCAGCAATGCCACACCAGGCCGGAGGTCTGATCGCGCACATAGGCGGGGTTGTCGCCATTCAGAGGATGGGGAAGAAAAGGCTTGGGTCGCACGTTATACTCCTCTAAAGACGATGCAGCAGTTGGTGCCGCCGAAGCCAAAGGCATTGGAAAGCACAAATTCGTGAGGATGGCGGCGGGCTTGCTGGGGCACCACGTCGATGTCGTCGAACTCGGGATCGGGCCGATGATTGGCGGTGGGCAGCACAATCCCCTGGCCCATGGCTTCGATGGCCAGAATTGCTTCGATGGCCGCGGCCGCGCCCAGGGTGTGGCCGATCTGGGATTTGTTGGCGGAAATGGGGATCTTGCCAAGGGAGGTCCCGAAGACTTTGCGCAGGCATTCGACCTCCACCTTATCGCCCTTGGGCGTAGAAGTGCCGTGGGCATTGATGGCGCCGATGTCGCCGGACGCGAGGCCCGCATCCTCGATGGCTTCCTGGATGGCGCGGATGATGGTGTCGCCGTGGGGCAAGGTGAAGTGGTGGGCGTCCGAAGTCCAGCCCACGCCCAATACTTCGGCCCGGGGTTTGAGTCCCAGGGCCGAAACCATTTCATCGGCGGCCAGCACCAGCACGCCGCCGCCTTCGGCCAGCACAAAGCCTTTGCGGTCGATGCTGAAGGGCCGTGACGCCTGAGTGGGATCTTCATAGGCGCGGTCGCCAGGCTCCACCTTGATGGTGGCCCACATATTGGAAAAGCCTTGAATGATCTCCGGGATGACGCAGGTCTCCACACCGCCGGCCAGCACAAAATCGCAGTCCCCGTCGCGGATCATGCGGCTGCCGATGGCAATGGCGTGATTGCCGGAAGCACAGGCTCCCTGGGGCGAAAACACCGGCCCGGTGAAACCCAGCAGCATGCCGGCTTTGCCCGAGGGCAGATTGGCGCACAGATTGGGAAGAAGATAAGGGCTGACCTTGGTGGGGCCTTTCTGGGTGTAGTTCTCCACCGCAACGCGCATGGCATCGCCGCCGTTGAGGGCCGAGCCGATGAGGCAGGCCGTGCGGCCGGCGGTGCGGGCATCCATGCTCAGACCGGCATGGGCCAGGGCCTGCTTGCACAACGCCATGGTGAGAAAGACGTAGGCTGCATTCCAGTTGGCGGCATCCTTGCGGTCCACGAAGGGCAGGGCCTGGGGATTCCAGTCGGGAATTTCACCCACCACATTGCAGCGCGAGGTCGTGGCGCAACGGGTCACGCAGCGAAACCCGGCCTCGCCAGCCATGGCCCGCGGCCAAGTGGCAGCCAGGGTTGGGCCCAGGGCCGTGGCAGCGTCGTAGCCTACGACGTATACTTTTCTATTTAGCGGTGCTTTCATATCTTCATCTTCTATTCGTACTCGTACGCGTACGATTTTTATCAATACTTAAGCTTGATGAGTTTGTAAAAGTCCGAAAAGGCGTCACCCCCGCGAAGGCGGGGGGCCAGAATGACCTAATTTTACTGGTTCCCCGCCTTCGCGGGGATGACGTTAACGGCCACTGTGCTACTTTTCCCGAAGCCATCAAGCTTACGGCAATCTTTCATCTCATTCCTACCCTATTCCAGCCGCTCAAAGACAACGCATGAATTACACCCCCCAAATCCAAAAGCATTTTTGAGAACAAACCGCTGATCCAGCTTGCGGCAGCCTTCGGCCACGCAGTCGATGGGGATTTCAGGATCGCTCTGATAGTTGAGGGTGGGCGGCAGTTGGCTGCTCAGCATACCCTGGATGGCCAGAATGGACTCGATGGCGCTGGCGGCCCCCATGGCATGGCCGATCAGGGATTTGTTAGCCGTCACCGGCGGCAACTTTTCGCCAAACACAGCCCGCAAGGCATCAAATTCTACCTTGTCTCCCACCCGGGTCGAAGCCGCGTGGGCATTGACCGCGGCGATCTCTGCAGGCGCAATGCCCGCCTGCTCGATGCTTTCCCGAATGCAGCGCTGCACCGTTGCCAGATGGGGGGCCACAAAATGGTGGGCATCGGAAGTCATGCTCCAACCAGCGATAGCCACCGCATGTGGCAGACCATGGGCCCGAGCGAATTCTTCCGATGCCAGAATGATACAGCCCGCGCCCTCAGAGATCACAAAGCCGCGCCGGTGCAGTGAAAAGGGCCGGCTGGCCTGTTGGGGTGCTTCGTCGGGTTGTCCCTCCTTGGGTACAAAGGCTCCGCCCATGGTGGCGAAGCCGGCCACAATGGGTTCCACCAAGGCGAAATCTACTGCGCCGCACAGTACTACATCCGCGCGCTTTTGGGCCAGCAGCATGGCGCCCAAGATCATGGAAGTCACGCCCGTGGCGCAGGCCGTGATGGTGCTCACAATGGGGCCGGTGGCGCCGGTGAGCATGGAGATTTTGCCGGTTACCATGTTGATGCAGGAATTGGGATTGGCGCAGGGCAGCGGCAGAGCACCGCTGGTTTTCAGTTTGCGGTCGGCATCCAGCACCGCGTCCAGCCCGCCCACGGCGGAGCTGTAGGTGATGGCCACACGAGGCGCCAAATCGGGCGTGATTTGAATCCCGCTGCGCGCCAGGGCCCGTTGCACGTTGAGCATGGCATACTTGAAAATGGGCGACGGCCAACGGGCCTGCTCGCGGGGTTTGAGATAATCATACGGCAGATGATCGATGGCCGGCGCCTGGCCGGCGATCTTGACCGGGAAATTCTCTCCCGCCGCAAACCGCGTCAACGGCCCCACGCCGCTTTCGCCGGCCAAGGCGCGCCGCCACTGTTCTTCCAGGTCGAGTCCCAGGGGAGAGATGATGTCGTAGGCGATGATTACGGGGCGGTTTGGATTCATGGTTGAGTGATTGACCTGTTGAGCCGTTGATTTATCGATAAACCGGAAGTTGTTTTTTCAACGCAGAGACGCAGAGAACGCGGAGGATCGCAGAGGAACAGAAGAATTCCATCTTGCCAAGCTCTGCGTGGAGACAGCGTTGGGAAGATAGGCATTCCCGCGCAGAGCGTGGGAACGAGGAGAGATTGGTATCAGTGCTAAATAGCCTGAAAGAAATATATTTCAATAAATTCCTCTGCGTCTCTCTGCGCACTCTGCGCCTCTGCGTTGAGAACGATAATGCGGCGGCGGCGATAGAAATCGCTGTTCAGGACCGCCATTTACCATGGAAGAAATTGATACAGTTTGGCAAACATCTCGTACACCTCGATCCAGCCCTGCAAGTCTTTGGCGGTCTGCATGTGGGCGCGTTTGTTGACCATTACCCAGCTCATGTGAGCCGCGCCGTCCTTGCAGGTGGAACAATCCCTGGTTTCGGAAGTACAGCAGCGGTGCATGGTTTTAAGATCCGAAGCCCAGCGGATGAAATTGGTCAGCCGCTTGGGCGCTGGGTCGCGCTTGTCCAGGGGCTGGGTCACCGAGGGGCACTCCAGCCAGCCAAAGGGGCGGCCCATCATCTTCCCGGTGGTGATAATCTCGTGGTAGTATTTGGAGCTGATGACCGTTTGGGGATACGCATCCAGCATGGCGTCCATCTCTTCCCGGATGGCCGTCAGCTCTTCGGGTTTCCAGTGAAATCCCGACACCCCTTCGTCATTGGAGAGCAGCTGCATGTGCACCTTCAAGCCGGCTTCTTGGATCTTGCGGATGATGCGCTCGGTCTTACCGATTTGCTTGGGGGTGATGGTGTACAAATAATAGGTATATGGGTCGCCGGCGTAATTTTTGCTCGATATGGAGAAGGTGTCTTTGCCCCGCAGTATGCGCTCATCTTCTTCGTCGCCCCACAAGGAGATGCCGATCATCATGTCGGGGAAGCGGTCGCGCGGCACTTTGATCAAACCGTTGGTGGCGCAAAATGTAGGCAGTCTTTTGTAAAATGCTTCCACCCGGTCGAAGCATAGCGTTGGCTCGCCGCCGATGAGGATGGCCAGATTGACACCGCGGGCCATCTCGCTTTCCACAAATGCTTCCCAGCGATCGATGTTATTCTCCTCCGGCGCCGCTTTATGCTCGTCGGAAGAAAAAAAGAAACAGCCCTTGCAGCGCAGGTTGCAGCGATTGGTCACATCATAGATGGAACTGCGGATGTTGAGCTTGGAGATCTTCTTGTAACGCTCGTACCAGTGGACATCCAGCAGGGAGCTTACGGTTTTCATTTACTTATATCTTCCCCTTCAAAACAAATCAAAACCCGGCGGCGGCACCGGCATTGGGCACAGATTGGCGCCCTTGGCATAATTCACCACCCAGACCGCCAGGTAGGTATCCACATAATCGAGCCAGGAGCGGAACGTATCCGGGTCCACGGCATGGCGGAACAGGCGCGCCGTGACCACCGCGCTGCCGGAAGCATAATGACGGCAATCCGGGCAATCGGTGTCCGGCACGCAGCAGGCCGCTTCCCGGTCCCATTTCAGGTCGGTGCGGTATTGGCGGAAGGAGCGCCCCAGGCCCACATCCGTGCTGGGATTGCGCCGCGGATAAGAGCAGCCGAAGAGATCATGCAATCCCAGGTGGTGAGTATGCGCCACGGCGTTATAAGTGGAATAGAGCACGGTTTCCGGGTAGCGCATCATTAAATCGATCATGGCCTGGCGGGTGTGGAGCAGAGACTGGCGCGAATGGCGCAACTCTCCGGTGTAGCCCACCGGCGCGGAGAACATGTTGAAGGTCAGCCTGCAGCCTTCCCGGGCCAAGATTTGCGCCACCTGATCGGCCTCGGCAATATTTTGGGGCGTGAAGGTGTAGACAAAGACCGCCCGCGGATCATTGCGGTAGTTATCGATCTGGCGGGCCAGCATATGCTTGGCCTTGCGGATGCGCAGGCTGGTCTCGTCATTGCCCCACACCGAGATGTGAAGCCGGTAGCCGATGCTGTCCGGAATGCGTTGGATGCCGTTGGTGGCAATGGCGCCCAGGGGCATCTCTTCGAAGCATACTTGCAGCAGATCCGGCACGAGCGACGGTTCGGCGCCGGCCAGGACCACATAGGTAATGCCGCGCTCGCGTTCTTCCCGCATCAATGTCCGCCAGGCCTTGGAATCGTTGAGTTCAACGGCGTGCTGCTTGTCGCCCTCGAAATAGTAGCACCCTTCGCAACGGATGTTGCAGCGCCGGGTCATGTCATAGGTGGATTCGCGCAGGAAGAAATAGCGGCGCACCTGTTCCCACCGTTGCCGCACCTCCGGATCAGCGATGAGTTCGGCAAACTTCCACACCTTGGCGCTGTTTTTCGTCGATAGGGCAGGCTTAGGTGAAATCTTCGAATCCACGCAATTTCTCCCGTTTAAACGATTCTACTCATCCGTAGTATCCGTAGCAAAAATCGCGGATGGCACTGATGGAGTAATAGGCAGGTCCCTCAGTCCCGTAGTCCCTCAGTCCCTTAGCCCCTTTGTCCCTCAGTCCCTTGCCTAAGCCGCCCGCGCCACCAGTTTGCGGTGGATGTATTCCGAAATCAGCCGCAGTGTGGTGAGCTTGGGATAATCGTCTTCATCGATGCGCACGGCATATTTGTCGCGCAACACCAGGGCCACGGTGGCCAGGTCCATGCTGTCGATGCCCACTTCGTCCACCAAGTCGATCTCGGGATCAAATGTCTCGGGGGTCACATCTTCGAGTTTAAGTTCTTCGATCATGATGGCCGCGATGTCGAGAATCATCTGGTCCAGTTCTAATGCCACGGTCATGAATAGCTTCTCCTTTTGGTTATTTTTCTTCCACCTTAATTGCGCCACTGCAAACTACTTCATCGTGCTTGAGGATGCGAAAACCATATCCTCCTTTGCCGGACGGTTTTGGCTCGACCACCACGCTGAGGCGATCATCTGGCCGAATCATCTGTTTGAATCGGACCCGATTCACTTCCGCGACTCTTACGGGGCTTCCCATCATGCCGCGGATCAAGTCCACGACCATGCCGAGCTGGGCAATGCCCGGCAATACCGGAAGCCCTGGGAAATGGCCGTCAAACCAGGCCGATCCAGGCGGCACCCGCACCTGGGCTGCCATGGTGCCGTCCGCTGCCAGGATTTGATTGGTCATTTCGTAATGCATCGGGTTTCTCTCTCTAAATTAGTTGAATTGTTGATTGGTTGATTCGTAGCTTCGTCAATCTTTCAATTCAAAAGGTGTCTCTGGTAAAGGACGATAGCGTTTTAGCTCTACCCGTCAAGGAAGCCGACCCAGTCACTTAATCATCAAACCAATGCACCCTGCAACGGCGCAAACCGTCAACGGACCAAATACTCCCATAACGGCCCGGCACCCCCTCTGCGATACAATCGCTGCATTATCCGGACCGCGTTTTCAACGCCGGCGCCCTGCACCCAATTGTCTCTTCCCTGGGCGTGGGCATCCAACTGTTCAGCGATTTTGGACAGGCTGATATCAGGAGGTTGGTAGAAAATCGGAGCCATAAGGTTTTGGGTGGCCACAATCTGCCCCAGCCGCAAAGCAATCTCAAAGAGGGTGGTGTGTGGATAAATCCGCATACCGCAGAAGAGGAATAGAACGGTTTTTTCAAGCTTGTCAATATGGGAAAGAGATTCCTCCAACGTCTGCTCGGTCTCCCCCGGACCCCCGAACAAAAAGTAATGAGCTACATGCAGACCGGCGCCGACGGCAGCTTGATGGGCGGCCTTGACCTGTTGGCGCCGGAAGGGCTTCCCATAGGCTTCCAACACCGGATCAGTGAGGGATTCAGTGCCGAACTCCACGTGCTTGAGGCCGCAGGCGGCCATGGCCTCAAAATAATCCGCGGGCACGGTGATGGGCGCGAAAAAGGCGCCCCAGGGAATGGTCAGCCCATATTGTTTGAAGGCCCGGGCCACGGCCAGGCTATGGGTGATATCGGCGTTGAAGGCCGAGTCGGTGATAAACAGATAACGGGCGCCGGCCTCCTGAAGCTGTATTGCTTCGGCGGCGATCCGCTCGACCGGCTCGGAACGCATGACGCGGCCCTCGATGTGCGGGTAACTGCAATAGATGCAACGAAAAGGGCAACCCCGCTTGCTCTGCAGGTTGAGCATGCCGCCCTGCCGAAGATAAAATCCCAAGTGGTCGGCCTGGGGATCGAAGCGGCGCGCCACCGCTTGCGCCCAGGGTCGCGACAGTTGAGCGGCCGTGGTGCCGACCATCACCCCCGGCAATCCCTCGGGACTGCGGCCTGTTTCCAACGCCAACAGCAGCGCGGCCAGTTGCTCCCCTTCGCCCACGATACCAAAGTCCGCTTCCAACAGGGCCATGGTCTCCTTGGGAAAAATGGTAAAACCGCTGCCGCCCAAAACAATGGGAACGGCAGTGCACTGGCGCACCAGCCGGCATAGCTGTTGGTAATGTTCCATGTACTCAGTGGGGCGGCGGGCATCCGTGTTATCAATGTTGCGCAGGGAAATCCCTATGATCTGAGGATCAAACTCGCGGATCGCACCAGCCAAGGCCGCCCCGTCCGTCTGGACATTCAGGTCCAGGCAGCGTACCTCGTGGCGGTCGGCGATGGCGCCAGCCACATAATCCAGCCCCAAAGGATATACTGGATAAGGTTCCACGACCGTATTGGCGGAGATCAGCAACACCTTCATGGCGGTCCAATCCTCACAACTGAAATCCGGGGGCCAAGTCCCAATAGCAAAATGCCCCGGCCGTTCAGGGGCTGCTCAGGGCCACCGATCAGCGCGGCAGGCACTGATCCGTGCTCCAAAATCTTGACTGCCAGGGCAGCGGCCACGGCTGAGGCCGCGCCGAACTCTCCGATGCGGCGGCGGTAATCGATGACCGGTCCCTGGAAACGGCTTTCCATTAATAAGGCTCGCAATTGCGATTCAGCCAGTTCTCGGTGTTCGGCCGGGATGCCGGTCAGGATAAGGCCGTAGCATTTATCCAAGGCCGCAGGAAAATCCAATTGCCGAAGAAATGAGGCGATCTCTTCCGCTTGGGGCGCCGCTCCATTAGCCAGCACCTCAATGGCCGGCCCGCTGCCAGCGCCACCGCGTTGGAGCAGCAGTGCGCCGCCGCCATCGGTCAGGCAACCTGCCTTGTGGACGGAGCCATCCAGCAGAGGGGAAAGCACGGGCTGGGCTTCATCTACTCCCATGACCAAGATGGGGCCGGCTGCGGCATCGGTCAACAAATCGGCGGCCAATAAAGCCTGTTCAAAGGAGAGATCGCCGCCCGACGTGGTCACGTTGGCCCTCTTGGCGCCCAGCATCATGGCCACCTGGCTGGCCGGTGCATTATGCACTGAGCCGATGAAATCAGTGGGTGATGGGAATTGTTGGCTCGATTCAAACAGGCGCTGCAAAAAATCATGAGTTTCGGAAAGCGCGCCCCAAGCCGTGCCCAGACTGATGGCCTTGGGCATCTGCTCAGGGGACAACTGCCGGCAGGCTTCGGTGGCCAACGCCAGGGCCAGCTTGGGCAGACGCTTGAGACGGCGGGTGGCGCGGGGCGGCAACCCCTCACATACGATCTGATCCGCCAGGCAGCCGTGGCAAGTTTGGCCGGAAGCAAAGGCCTGCCAGGTGGCTTGGGTGCGCCCGGCTCCGGTCAGACACGCGGCAGCGGTGATGGTCAAAGGTGGCAAAGAAGAAGCAGATAATGTCTGCGCCGGTTTCCGCGACCGGCCAATGACCAAGGCCGCATTGTTGCCGCCAAAGCCAAATGAGTTGGAAAGCACGGTGTTCATGGGTTTGTGCAACGGGGCCATGAGCGGAGCCAATTGCAACTGCCCATCGACCTGCGCCAGCCCGACGTTCGCCGGGGCCACACCATTTTGCACGGCCAAGGCCGCCACCACCGCCTCGATGGCGCCGGCCGCGGCCAACGAGTGCCCGGTGGCCCCTTTGATGGAGGACAGGGGCGGTGGTTGTGAACCGAAGAGCGTGATCACGGCGCGGGCTTCGGCCAGATCATTGTCCAGGGTGCCGGTGCCGTGCAGGTTGATATAGTCGATATCTCCAGGCGTCAGGCCGGCATCGGACAGAGCGGACCGCATAGCGGCATAGGCCCCCTGCCCTTCCGGTTGCGGGGTGGTGGCATGAAAGGCGTCACACGACAATCCGGCGCCGAGCAATTGAACCGCATTTGGGGAAGGCGGTTCAGAAGCCAGCAGCAAAAAAGCCGCGCCCTCGGCCACGGACATGCCGCGCCGCTCCCGGTCCAGGGGCCGCGCGCCCAGGGGATCAATCAATTGCAAAGATTTAAAGCCAAAATAGGTCAAGCGGCAAAGACTGTCAGCGCCACCAGCCAGCACCCGTTTGGCCAGGCCACGGCGCAACATGGCCATGGCCAGCGCAATGGCCACGGCGCCCGAGGCGCAGGCCGTGGAGACCGTGATCACCGGCCCGCGACATTCGCAGCGGCGGGCCAGGTCGTCACTGACCGAACCCAGGGCATGCCAGCGATAGGCATCGGGATCTGTGATATTTCTTTCCAGCAATGTTTCGGTTGTGAGAATGCCGCCGGTGGTGGTGCCGAGAATAATGGCATCCGGCGGTTGGGAACTACCTGCCAGGGCTTGATTGGCGGCTGAACGGGCCAGGCGGTGAGTCCTTGGCGCAGCATCACGGGGGTCGTCCGGGGTATCCACGGCGCCCACGGGCATCCGGGGCTCGATAACCGGGAACAGATCCATGACTGAAAGACCATGGCGGCTTTGAAGAAGTGCCTGCAGGGTCTCCGCCGCGCCCCGACCGAGTGCGCTGACGATCCCCATACCGGCAATGTAAATCGGTGCGCCGCTCAATTGGCGAGTCCCGGTGATTTTTCCATAATATATGCGGCCAAAGTTCGCAGCGAAGCAAACACCTTGGCGCCCAGCTCTTTGTTATTGATCACCACGCCATAATCTTTTTCGATCATGATGACCATTTCCAAAACATCGATGGAGTCAATGCCCAACTCCCCGCCCACCAATTGACCGTCGACCGGCACATCAGCGGCAGTGACATCGGGCATGTTGAGGATCTCGACGATTTTAGCCTGCAATTCTTCGATAAGCTTTTCCATAATTTCCAAGTTCAAAGGGCATGTAATTCATTATGTAATGGGTTCAAGCCTTTTTCTTTAAGTTTACACCCCTGAGTTATTATAGTACCATCCGCCCGATGTAAACTGAATGATTGATCGGAACAGTATGTACCCGGAAAGGGCCGGCAATTCAACGATTTTTAGGCCGTCCGGCAATCACGGCGGCAACTGCGAAGATGATGACAGATTTGCTGGATCTTAAAACCCTGGTGCCCCATCGCGGCGCCATGCTCCTGCTTTCGGAGATCATCTCATTTGACGAGGGTCAGGCCGCCACGCGCGCCGTGGTCACTGAAACCTGGCCCTTGACCACCGCCGCGGGCGCCGATCCCCTGGTACTCATCGAGCTGGTGGCCCAGACCGCGGCCGTCAACAATGGCTATGAAATTATCCGGCAACAGGGGCCCGAACGCGACCACCGCGGCTGGATCGTGGGCATCAAGTCCGCCCGGCTGTTCGTAGAAAACTTGGCCATTGGCACCATCATCGAGATCCATTCCCGCAATCAATTCGAGTATGACAACTTTCGGGAGATTGCGGGCACAGCCAAAATCGCTGGTCAGATAGCGGCGGAAGTGACGTTGCAACTGATGCAGGCTGAACAGGAAAGCATAGCACCCAAAGGAACGTGATCTTTATGAGCAACGCAACCCACCGGCCCGTGGCGCTGGTCACCGGCGGAAGTAAAGGCATCGGCCGCGCCATCTGCGTGGAAATGGCCAAAAGCGGCTATCAGGTAATCATCAACTACCTCTCCGATGCGGCCGGCGCCGCCGAAACGCTGTCACTGGTGGAGCAACAGGGCGGGCGCGGGTTGTGCCTGGCGTTTGATGTTTCCGACGAGGCGGCCACCCAACACGCCCTGGAGAAGATCTTCGCCGGTTTTGGTCCGGTGGAAGTACTGGTCAACAACGCCGGTCGGATTGCCGACGAACTCTTCGTCATGATGACCCCGGACAAGTGGCGCGGCGTCATCGACATTACCCTGCAAGGCTTTTATAACGTGACCCGGCCGGTGCTGGAAAAGATGGTGGTGCACAAACGCGGCAGCATTGTCTCCATTGCTTCGGTGGCTGGCATCATGGGCAATCGCGGCCAGGCCAACTATGCCGCGGCTAAGGCCGGCTTGATCGGCGCCAGCCGCTCGGTGGCTTCGGAAGTGGCCCGCCTGGGCATCCGGGTCAATGTGGTGGCTCCAGGCCTGATCCAGACTGAGATGATCCACGACGCACCCGTACAGAAGATCAAGGGCATGATTCCCATGGCCCGCCTGGGCGCGCCTGAAGAGGTGGCCAAAGTGGTGCGGTTCTTGTGTTCGGAGGATGCATCGTATGTGACCGGACAAGTAATTTCTGTCAATGGCGGGATGTTTTGATCAATCCATCTAAAGTCAATGTAATGAACTGAAGGATCGAAAAGGTCGTACTTGTGCACGTACTCGATCCTGCATCGACGATTATTTCGAGTACGAGTACGCGTACGAGTACGAGTAAGAAAAAAGGTAAGCTTACAATAAATGCCTTAAGGTAGCGGCTTGGAGTTTAAAGCGAAGGTATGTTGGCAATTAAGAAGAAATCGATGATATGGCTTTTGCCTGCGATAGCCCTGTTGTGCCTGGGTTGGGCCGACAGCTGGGAGCAGCTTAAATCCGCGGCCGGCAGCGTGACTTCGGTGCAAGCCGATTTTGTGCAAGAGAAGCATTTGCCCATTCTGGCCAAACCGCTGGTGTCCCAGGGGGTCTTTTACTTCCAGGCGCCGCGTTCGCTGCGCTGGGAGTACCGTGCCCCCATTAAAAGCATTTTAGTCATGCATGACGGCCGCGTGCGGCGCTTTGTGGCGGCAGGAGATTCAGGATTTACCGAAGAGCGCGGCGCCGGGCTCGAAGCTATGCAGGTGGTGGTGGAAGAGATCTCCCATTGGTTGGCTGGCGACTTTGATACCAATCCCATGTTCAATGCCAAATTAGAGCCAGGCCGGCGCATCGTGCTGACTCCCAAGGAGCAGGCCATGGCCAAGGTGATTCAGCGTATTGAGCTCAATCTTGCCCAACAGCCGGGAGTTATCGACAGCGTGAAAATTTTTGAAAGCGATACGGCCTACACCCAAATGACTTTCAGTCATACGGTCTTGAACGCCAAAATCAGCGAAGAGATTTTCCGGAAGATTCCATGACCTGGTTGCGACATATCTTTTTTAGAATAGCAGTATATACCAATATAGCGCTTCGCGCTCGTAAGAGGGTTCCCTCTCCCCTGGGGGAGAGGGCCGGGGTGAGGGGAGGAAGCCACCGCAAAATTGGGTTTTTAACTTTTTCAATTTCCCTGCTTCTTTTTCCCGCGGCTTGCGCCAACCTGCCCGGTCTGCGTCCCGCCGAGCCAAGCAGCGCCGAAAGCCGGACCGCCCAATGCGTCTCCATATTCCCCGCGGGCCGATGGCAGTTCACCCATGCCATCGAGTTCTTCCCGCCGGACGGGTCCAAACAAACCCTGATGGGCGTCCTCCAGATCTCTTCCCAGCAGCGGACCTTTCACTGCGTAATGTTGACCATTGAGGGCATGGTCCTTTTTGAAGCGGACTATGATGGAACCGGCGCCGTGACGATCCAACGGGCCATCACGCCCATGGACAAACCCGGAATGGCCGAGGGCATGATCCAAGATATTTTGTTGATCTTTTTCGCGCCCGTGCAACCTTATACGGCCGCAGGGTTTACTGAAAGCGGCGCCTGGATCTGCCGCTATCCATCCATCGACCATGGGACGGAAGATATTCTTTTACGACCTGAGGGCACTTGGCAAATCAATCACTACGATGCGCGCCATAATCTGCTGCGCACCGTTAACCCCATGGCCGGCGATCATTTAAAACCCAACACGCCGCCATCACGGATAGAACTTATTGCCCATGGACTGGCCGGGTATCGCTTACGGATGAGTTTGGTGGAGGCCGCGTCTCTGAAATAGGCAGCCAACCGGCCTATTCCTTAACAAGCAGGTCTATTATGAAAAGAAGAAAAAGCGTTTTTAACGCAGAGCCCGCAAAGGGCGCAGAGGATCGCAGAAGCAATAGAAATATCCGGCGATCTAACGAACCCAAAACACGGGCTAACGGGCCAACGGGCTAACGGGCCAACGGGCTAACGGGCCAACGGGCTAACGGACTAACGACCATGCACCTCAAACTCATCTACCCCCGCTGGCCCAAACTGATGCGCCAGACCGAATTTCATCTTCCGCCCCATGGGCCGGTAGTGTTTGCCGCGGCCCTGCCCAAGGAAATATCCATCGAATTCGTGGATGAAAACCTGGAAGAGATCGATTTCAACGACCAGCCCGATGTGGTGGCCATCTCCATGATGCTCACCATCCAGGTCAAGCGCGGCTGGCAGATCGCCGACACCTATCGCGCCAAAGGAGTGCCGGTGATCTTCGGCGGCATCGCCACCATGCTGCACGCCGAGCAGACCATGGCCCACGCCGATGCGGTATTTCTAGGCGAAGCCGAAGGCCATATGGAAACGGTGCTGGAAGATCTGCGCCAGGGCCGGCTGCAAAAAGTCTACGATTATCTGGAAGCACAACCGCCCATTGAAATGGTGGGTACGGCCCGCCGCGACATCCTGCGCCGTGAGCTTTACAATTATAAAGGCGTGCAGATGGTGGACCTGGTCCATGCATCACGAGGGTGCCGGTATAACTGCTACCCCTGCGCCGTGGCCTATCTGGGCGGCCGCTGTTTCCGGCCGCGGCCCATTGACAAAGCCATTGCGGAGATGGCGGCCATCGACAACAACCGGCTTTTTATCGTGGACAACTCTCTGGCCCAGGACACCCAGTGGGAACTGGATCTCTTCCGCGAAATGATCCCCTTGAAGAAGAAGTGGTGCTGCCATCCCATCGAAGACCATCCCAAGGTGCTCGATCTGGCGGCCCAGGCCGGGGCCTGGTATGTTTATCAAGCGGTCTTCGACACCTCGGACTATATCCGCGACCGCATCAAACGCTACCATGATCATGGCATCGGCGTGGAGGGCACCATTCTTCTGGGGTTGGACGAACACAGCGAAGACGATATCAAACGCCTGATCGATTTCTTGCTGAAGATCGAGCTGGACCTGGCCGAATTCACGGTTCTGACCCCCTTTCCGCATACGCCCGCGCACGACGAGCTGCACAGACAGGGCCGGATCTTCTCCTATGACTGGGATGACTACAGCGCCGACAAAGTAGTATTTCATCCCAAACAGATAAGCGCCCAAAAACTTCAGGAGTTGCTGAGCTATGCCTGGGACACCTTCTACCACGACGAGCCCCAGCCCATGAAGATGTCCAAACTCTTTGCCCAGGTGATCCGCAAGGAGATGGCCGACCACACCTTCCGGCCACGGCGGCGGAATCTGCGCAATCAAGCCTTTGGGAAGGAAATCACTCGGGAATAACATAACGCCAAGATAAGCAGGGGCTTATTAAAGTAATTCCCTAAAGCAGAACTATGATCATTTGGCCCCACGAAATTGGAAATGCATGCTGCCAGCCACTCGATCCAGTCGTTTATCCAAGGTCCAGAGGGGCACATCCGTCAATACAGCGGATGCCAATAGATGAAAGTCAATGTAACCCAATCCTTTACCCATCAAACGATTGTCTTCGATAAAGGATAGTACTTCCTCATGCTGGGCCAATACGCCCATGGGAAGAAATTCAAGGTAGGAAAGAATGACGGCTCTATCTTTTAGATTGCCGCCGGCCAGCTCGCCCACAACAAAAGGATGGCACAAGACCTCGCTTTTGTTGAGCAGGTCCGCTAATTGAGCATTTCCCTCCCGCAAATGGGAAACCCAAACCGAAGTGTCCACTAGTACCATTGCTTAAACGCTGCTCTTTCTTCTCGGAATGTCCTTTAACTGCCTCTGGGTGCCCCTCAATTTTGCAAGACGCTTGGCGCTTTCCCTGGCAATCAGAGCTTCCAGACCGAGTTTCACCAGGGTGGTTTTTTCCTTTATCCCCGTAATATTGGATGCCTTGTCCATCAAGTCGTCATCGATGTTCAATGTGGTCCGCATGTTTTCACCTCCAAAATGTATGCCTGAGTATGCATTATTTATGCATACACGTCAAGTCATACACCGGACTTGAGTGTACGTCAGGAGTGTTACCCGATATGGGCTTTCACGCAGGTCGTACGATAAGGGAGAAACCTCATGCTTCATGCAACAGTTGTGACTCACACCCGCCGGACCATACGCCGGATCGACCATGAATTTAGTAATTCGGATGTCCATATTATCGGCCAAAAAAGTCACCGACATTCACTTCAATAGCACCGAGGCGAAAGTGCCCGCGGCCGAACGCTCAACCGCAGGCACATCTTAGCTAGTTCGCCGGAGCCGCACCGGTGATTTGCACCTGGTAATTCAATCCCACGCATTCAGGGCTATTACTGCTGCTTTCAAAGGCATCATATTGAATGAGACTATCAGGCGTATTGACCACCACCAGACTGGCCTCCTCATTGGTTCCAATGGTTGCCTGGCCTGACCCATTGGCCAAATTCACGTAGCGCACGGAGCCGGTATTGGCGCGAATGGCCAAGGTGGCCGTAAAATTACTTCCCGACTGGCCATTGCCCAGATTGGTGACAGTGACGCTGACATTGCCGTTGCCGCTCACTTTGAGCGGGATGATATTCGCGCCGCCGTACATGGGCTGGCGCCCGGATTTGACCCGGTAGGTTTGACTGCCATAGGCATCCAGATTGGCGAAGTTCAAACTGCTCCGGCTGTTAAAGAAGGCTTGTTGAGCACGAGGGTGTCCGATATCCAAATAGGCCATGCGCGCCCAGTAACGCCCCAGGATGGTTTGCACTTTGACCGGCGACGCGTTGCGCTCCAACACATGCAGCGGAGTTTCGTTGTTGCGGCGGTGATTCCTGAACAAATTGGGAATCGCCATTTTCCCCAAACCAGGGTAGCCGTCCGGGTTGTTGGTCAAATAGGTCAGAAAGGGCCAAGCTTCATAGTAGTTTTGATTATGCACAATGGTGTAGTACGATTGGCCGATTACTTTGTTCAGATCAATGATCGTGCCAGCCGCGGCCAATCCATAACGTTGGCGGACACCTTCGTAGTAATATGAATTGAGGTACGTATCGGCCACCCAATTGGCCACGGTTTCCCACCAGGCGCCGGTGCGGGCTTGATCCATCCAGTTGATTTCATGGATGGTAAGGCCATGGCCGTATTCGTGCACAATGATCTTGGGATCGGTCATATAACTGGAGTTGACTTCCAGATAAGCCAGCCCCTTGTTGGAATCATATTGCATGTACCCGCCGGCGCTCATGGATTTGGGATAAATATTCATTTTGTAATAGGGGCCGTCATTTTGGGCGTCGAGGGTAGATAATCCCGTGGAGCGGAAACCCCAATCGGTGCAATAGCACTTGTAGGCCGCTTCCATATGGGCCAGGGCGAGATCCGCGGAACTGCCAGTGGAGTAGATGCGGAAATGGTTGGAGTCTTTATATGTGGAGCCCCCTGGACCCGTGCTCACAGGCTGGAAGACCGCCGGTTCGGATGGGTTCGGCGTGGGCGTGGGAGTGGGCGTCGGCGCTGGCGTGGGCGTGGGGGTCGGGCCGCCGGATGAAGAACTGCTGCTGGAACTTGTATTGCAGCCGCCGGAGCTGGAAGTTGAGCTCGAAGTCGAACTGGAACTCGAGCCGCCGTCACAACCGCAGATGAAGAACACCAGCAGAGCAAATAGAAAAGATCCAAAAAAGATACCGCCCCTTTTACGTAAAAGACTTTTCATCTCTCCCTCCATTTCCCTAAGGCTAATTAAGGTATTGTACATGTTCTTGAGGGGGGGGCGCTTCCAGTACCAGCGGTTTGATCCGGATCTTAGGTACCGCGCCATCTTAAAAAGGTTTTTGGCCAAAATCCTTTTTTGAGATGGCTTGACACGTCCGTCTTGAGCTCGGAGTTCACGGCAGATTGCCGCAGGTGCGCGGAATTAGGCACTGGTTCTCAATTACCATGGGCCGACGTTGATCGACAATCGGGCGATTCCTAATTCGTGCGGGCAAAAAGCCTGCTATTCTAAAACCAATTGAAACATAAGTAAAAAACACTTGATTTTATAAGCCGGATGGACCCATTATTTGAGCAGTCTCAGTGCCTGATACCAACCCACGCGCCGAGGACCAGGATCATGAAAAGAACTTTATCCGTCGGAATGCGGCACTTTCTTCTGACCCATTTCAATGAAACCGCACCGGAGGGCGCCCCTCTGATCTTTGACAGCCCAGGGTCCGCCCAACGCTTTCTTTCCGGTTTTCTGCATGAATGGCAAAGCATGCGCACGCTGCGGGACCTGCACCGTGATCAGTTCAACGAAGATCTGGGCCGCCTCAAAGACCTTCAGGTCATTGCCCGCATGGCCAGCCGGATTTCGTCCGGCGCAATCCTGGTGTGGGAGCTTCCCACGCCGGCCTGGATGGGGGGCAAAACCCAGCGCGATAAGGACGAAATTGAACCCAAACCGCCGGTGATCGGGAAAAAGGACGAGAAGCAAACATTCAAACTGGCGGAGGTGGTAGAATTTATTCAAAGAGGCAGCGACGGCTGCGTGGCCGGCGCCGCGCCGACCTCTACTTCGGGTCTCTACCCCCAATTGACCGAACGGAAAGAAAAGGACGGGGCCGCTTTTAAGCAGTATATCAACCTGGGCAAAGATATCGAGGGGGTTGCCAAGAAGCATCCGGAATATGGCCGCTATGTTGAATTACGGGCGCGCGTCGAGTGGGCTTCCGGAGACAAAAGCAAATCCCTTTCCGGCAAAAAGGTACACTGGTCCTTCGCCATCCAGCCCCAGGCCGGCGGCAAACGGCCCAATGCGCTCAACGGCAATCAAAAGCCCGGTTTCTCCAGCGCCAACGGTAGCAAAACTCTAATTTCCGATACCGATGCCAAGGGTTGGACCCCGATCATTAAATTCTACCTTTCCCAATACGCCGGCGACCAATTCTCTATCTCCGCCCAGGCGGATGTGGAAGAAAGCGGCAAGCCGTCCGGGCCGAAGATCAAAGTCGGCGCCTATGTAGTATGGCGCAAATTTTGGTATCAGGTGACCCATGCCGATGGCAAGAACGTCAGCGAACCGGGCCAATCGGTCAACGCCTACAAGCAACTGGCCACCGACATGCTGAACGCCGGCAGCGTGACCTTTGCCAAAGCCGGGATGGCCCAGGCGGATCGTACCTTTTATCCCCACTGGATGGTCACCAGCGGTAACGATGCGGCCGAGGAAGTGGTGATCGGCGGGCATAACCGCGATTGGTTCTACAACAAGTTCAAAAAAGAGGCCCACCGGCCGGTCAAAGGCCATCTGATTATCTGCGACCATCAATGGGACCCGGCCGGCGAAAGCACGCTGCAAACCTTTCCCATGGAAAGCCGCGCCAAGGAGGTCAGCCTCACCTTGAACGCCTGGAACGCCGGCATCCTGAAACCCGCGCTCCAAGGCAATCTGGTGGTTCATGGCAAATGGAAAGCCGGCAAGGGAGAGGCCTTCCGGGAATTTTTTACTTCCATCGGCGTGGCGCTGCGGGTGACCGACCCGATCAAAAGAGAAGGCCCGCTGACCGAGGCGAACATCAAAATCGAACCGGGCCGCGGCGGGCTCAACGCGGTGAAGGTGGAACTGCCGGCCGATTGCCCCGATCCCGCCAAATATCCCATCACCATCGAGTTGAAGCTGCGCTACGGCAAATTCTACGCCGGTGAATCCAATAAGAATCAAATGCTGATTGTATACCGATCAGCCGATGTCAAAGAGTTCAATCAGGTCGTGTCCCATGAGTTTGGCCATGGCTTTGGCCAGGTGCCCAGACCCGGCAGCCAACCGGCCGGCCTCAGCAACCACCCCAAGCAGTATACCAATGAACATGGCGGCGTGGGCTCCCACTGCAGCACCGCCACTACCACGGTCGCCGATCCGGCTTATCCGGCGGGCCTGTACCGCAACGGCACCTGCATCATGTTTCATCAGGTGAATCCTTCCGCCTGCACCCAGACCTTTTGCGCCGAGTGCGATCCCTATTTGAGGCTGCAGGATATTGACAAGATATAACTCGCTCACATCGCCGGGAGATGTCCTTTGAAGAGAGTTCATCAAACAATTGGCTGGATAGTTCTTCTGGTGATGATTCTGGCCGTGGCCACCGAATTGCCGGCCAAGGGCCCGCTAAAGGGAGAAAAAAGGATGAAATCCGCCGAAGAGATTGCCAAAAGTATTCTGTCCATTGCCGAGGAGCGCTACTTCAAAGATACCGAAAGCCTGTTCCTGGACATGGAGTTGAAACTGGCCGACATCGACTTCAAAGGCGTGGCCATCAACGCGCCGCAACACATCACCATCAAGAAGCACGAAGCACTTCCCATTATCATGGCAATTCAGGAAACTGGGCTGCGGGCCTGGGAGTTCCCCAGGGACTACAATTGCATCGTGGCGGCCACGGATATGACTACCCGCAGCGTCTATTTCGGCCAGGCCTTTCGGGACCCCAAGGCCGAAACCTTTGCCATGCCGCCCCAGGCTCAACAGCCGCCCAGGCCTTCAGGGGCCAGCGCCGTGGCGCTCTCCACCGGACTGAGCAAATTGGACGCAAGAATGGTTGCTGGCCTGCCATGGCGCACGGACAAATATCGTCTGTCCGTGGTGATGTTTGACTGGGTATCCAATACAGTGGACGTTATCCTGGAAGGCGGCGCGCCCGGCCAAGCCTCAGCTCCTGGAGTCACCCCGCCCCCGGCCGCGCCCGGCCAGGGTCTGCGCATGCCCTCATTTCTACCCGGAGAAGCCAATTTATCCACCACGGGAGAAAAACCGCCCTTTGCCAAGCTGACCCTGCAGCCCAATCCCGAGCCGGGAATAAAACTTGGCGTTCGCGGCGCATTCACGGTTTTGGCGGAACCGTTTCATCTCCCGCCCGCGCCCATTGAATTGCAGGAGATCAATGGCGATAAGAAAAAGGTCGGGGCGGTGGTGCCGGCAACGCTGGCCATCGTGGGCAAAAATTGGCCGACCCCGCTGCGTTGCGATTGGGCCATCCCTGTCTACGCCGATTCAATCAAATCGGGCGATGCCATCCAAGGTTATCTTTCCATCGATGCCCTGGCCGGCGGTGCACTGACGCTGTCCCCAGGTGATTATGCCGCCTATTTGTTCATGGAAGGCCATTGCTTCGGGCCCTTTCAATTTAAAATTCTATAGCGGTCCATAATGCTGCTGAAGCGTAAAGCGCAAAGTTTGGCTGTTCCATTTCAATCAGAGGATGCAATGCCCGCGGAATGGTGAACCAAGATTGATACATTTCTCTTGCGTGTAAAGCGATACCTGCAATAAAATTGGTTAAGTCAGGGATGGCCTAATTAGTGCGTGAACGAAAAGCCCATATTTTTCCAAGTTCAAGGCGGAGGCAAAATTTTAACCGCAGGAATACATGTAGTATTTTGAGGATTAAAATTTTGCCCCAACGCAGAAATTGGGAAAATAGGGGGTTTTCGTTCATGCACTAAGATACTGGAACCAATTAGATATGGGGGATAGAAATGGAACAAAACAAAATCGTGGTCAAATTCAAAAACAAAACTGTAGCCAAAGGCACCACCAGTGATTTTTTCCCCAACAAAGCGAAGTTTCATCTCACAGGCGATGATGGCAAGACCACGGAAATTTCAGTTGAGCAGCTCAAAGCGATCTTTTTCGTAAAAGATCTCCAGGGCAATAAAGATCGAAAGGATAACTATGCGGATGAGATAGCCTCCGCGGGCCGCAAAATGAAGGTTCACTTCACCGATGGCGAAACCATCGTAGGCTATACCTTGGGTTATTCTCCCGAACGGCAGGGCTTTTTCTTAACGCCCGCCGATACAAAAGGAAACAACGAGCGCATCTTCGTGGTAAAATCCGCGACCAAGAAGGTGGAATTTATTCAGAAGTAAGCGCTGCCGCGGCCGCCCGCCCCAAGACCATGCCGGACTATGAATAATCGCGCGTTAGGCCGAACGGTGATGTTGATGGAGTTCTTTGGTTTATTTTCCTAATTGGTAAACATATCCGGATAAATTGCCCGGTCAGGGCAATTTATCCGTAATTGGTGGCCTAAACGTTTTTTTCCCTCTTCAATCAACTCTCCAGCTCCGCAAAACGATTCACGCTTTTCAAACGCGCAATATCCTTCTCGTAACGGCCGCGCCAGCCGATCTTCTGCAGGCGGCGGCCCAGCACCACTTTGAGAAAGGGCCGGAAGAAGTAGAGCCAGATGCCGGTCCACACCGGACCTTGGGCGCGCACCTGGCGCGAGGGTTGCCACCACCCCATGATCGTCTGGCGGTGATACCACACCAGGTATTGCAGAGTGTCAGTGTCCAGGTGGCGGGTGCGCACGTTGGCCCAGATGCCGTTGTAGGTGGAAAAATCATCGGGATTGGTCACCAGTCCTTCCTCGATCAGGTGCTGGCGGATGCCGGTCTTGGGATAGGGTGTCAGAATCTGGCAATAGGAAGTATCGGCGTCGATCTCTTGGAGGAAACGGTAGTTTTCGATGATATCTTGTTCTTCATCGTCCGGGAAGCCAAAGATCATGCCGCCCACTACCATGATGCCATATTTGTGGCAGATCTCGATGGCTTTGCGTGAAGCACTGACGATGTCGCCTTTTTGGGCGGTCTTCAAATTTTTCTTGGAAGCATTTTCAATCCCAAGGAAGATGCACTTGAAGCCGGCCTTGGCCATCATGGCCACCATCTCTTCGTTGCGCGACATGGTGACGCAGTCGGCCTGGACCACGAAGTGCAGGTGTTTGTACCCACGGTCGATGATCGCCTGGCACAGTTCCATGACCCGCGGCGGTGAAAGTACCATGTTGTCGTCGGAGACAAAGATCCAGCGGCAGCGCTTCGTGTAGTAAATGTCGTCGATGTCGGCCAGGATGCGCTCAATGGGAAAGGGGCGAAAGGATTGGCCGTACATGTGCCGGATGCTGCAGAAATTGCAGGTGCGCGTGCAGCCGCGCGAGGTCTCGATGACCTCCACGCTGCGGTCCATGATGTGGTAGCCCCAGGTCAGGCGGCGTTTATCGCGAATGGGCAGTTTCAGTTTGGACAGGTCCAGCAGTTCGCCGCGCTCGTTGTGAACGAAGGTGCCGTCGGTCCGGCGATAGGAGAGCGAAGGAATCTTGGCCACGTCGTCCTGGCCCGCCAGGGCGTTGACCAGGCGCCGGAAGGACTCTTCGCCTTCGCCGCGGATCAAGAAGTCAATGGGCGCGGCCGCGGGGTCCTGGCCGATCTCTTCATACATCAGGGTGGCGTGATAGCCGCCCACCACGATGCGCGCTTGGGGCAGCCAGCCCCTGATCAGGCGCGCCAGTTTCAAACAGGTGCCGAACTGCCAGGTCATGGAGGAGAGCCCCACGATGTCGGGACGCAACTTGACCAGGGTCTTTTCGAGATAGGGCCGCACCTTGCGCCGCTTGCGGATCAGGTCGATTAGATAGACTTCATGGCCGTCATCGACATTGGCGCCCAGACTGGCAATCCCCAGATTGGGCATATGGAAGGCCGCTTCGTGCATGATCACGGCGGCCACATCGGGCATGGAGATGAGTACTACTTTCATCGAACCCCTCTTTCAGATTTGCATAACTTATCGAATAAAGTCATAAGGCATGATAACTCTGCGTTGAATTACTACCGCCGTAATGTCCCAATCCTTTCAAAGCAAGCCTCAATCATCTCCCAGTCCCGCGGCCGCGGCCGCCGCCAGCAACTCTTTCACCTGTCCCATGAGCCCTTTAACCGAAAAATTGGGGCTGTTGTAATCCGGCGTAAGCTTCGTCACCAACCGCACCGTGATGGTGTTGGCCTGGCAGGCATTGAAGCGAAAACGGCCCGGCGTAAAAAGCCGGTCACTGCCGCCAATGGCTGCCACGGCCAGCGGCGCGCGGCACATCCGGGCAATTTTGAATGCCCCGGCGTTCAACTCCCCAATCTCTCCCGTGCGGCTGCGGGTGCCTTCGGGGAAGACAATCAGGTTGCCGCCGCCGGCCAGAAAACCAGGCATTTCTTCCATGCGCTCGACCATACGTTGGGCCAAACGGCCCTGGGACGCCGACGGCAGATACCCCGACAGCCCCAGCATCCAGCCGAAAATGGGAATAGAGAACAGCCGGTTCTTCACAATGGTGGTATGCCGGCCAAAAAGCGAAATCAGCAGTAAAGGATCGATATAGGAGAGATGATTGCAAACCACCACCGCTCCGCGAACGCTCTTCAAGGCCGGATCGATGCGCCACTGTTGCAAGGGCATGATGATCCGGCACCAGCCAAAAAAACCGCGGTAGAAAAGATGGTTGAGCCATTGAAAGGCCCGCGCCCGCTCTTGGCTCGCCACCGCGGCCAACAGATAAAATGGGGCGAAGAACATCACAAAGCCGATGGTGAAATAACTCCAAAGCAGCAATGTGACCACCGGATCAATAATCGCCGTGGCCCAGGATGGGGTGACTGCGATGCGGTCGCGGCTGGGCGATGCCGTGCGCATCACGAATCCGCCTTGCGCAGGATCAGGCTGGTGTTGACGCCGCCAAAGGCAAAATTTTGAACGGCCATGGTGCGCAGCGGCTGCTCGACTATCTGGCGGGTGTGGTGGATCATGGCGCAGCGTTCGTCCACCTCGTCCAGATTGAGCGTGGGGGCCACAAAGCCCTCCTGCATCATGTAGATGCTCAGGATGGTCTCAATGGCGCCGCACGATCCCATGGTGTGCCCCATGTAACTCTTCAGGCCGGTCACCCAAGGTTTCGCGCCATAGGTTTTGCCGATGGCCTGGGCCTCGATCACATCGCCCATCTTGGTGGCCGTGGCATGGGCGCTGATCAGATCGATGTCGTCAGGGCTCAGTCCGGCGCTTTCCAATCCCAGCCGAATGGTCTGAATGATGCCGTCCACATTGGGCAGGATCAGATCGCCGCCATTGTTATTGCAGGCAAAGCCGATGATTTCGGCCAGAATGGGCGCGCCGCGCCGCTTGGCGTGCTCGTATTCTTCCAAAAGCACGGCGCCGCTGCCTTCGCCCACCACCAAGCCGTCCCGGCGCACATCAAAGGGACGCGGGGTCAAATGGGGCGTGGCGTTGAACTCGGTGGAACAGGCCAGCAGATTGTCGAAGACCGCCACCGTGGTGGTATCGTACTCGTCGGCGCCGCCGCACAGCATGGCATCCTGCATGCCGAATTTAACCGCTTCATAACCGAAACCAATGGACTGGCTGCTGGTGGTGCAGGCCGTGGATGAGGAGATCACCCGGCCGGTGATGCCGAACATTTTGGTGATGTTGACCGCCGTGGTGTGCACCATGGATTTGAGATAGTCCACGGCCCCGATACTGCTCAGCTTGGCATCGGTGTTGCCGAAGAAGGTGCGGTAGATCTGGCGTTGCACCGTGGGGCTGCCGTGGGTGGAACCAAAGGCCACGCCCAGGCGGCCGGAGGTGATGAATTCCTGACTCAGACCGGAACCGGCCAGGGCCTCCTTGGCGGTCTGGCAGGCGTAATACGCCACCGGCCCCATGGTCTTGCGGTACTGGCGGGCAAAATCATAGTCAATGGGATAATCCACCGTGCCGAAAACGCCCGAATGGATATGCTCGGTCAGCAGACCGTCGCCGCGCATGGCCTTGACCCCTGAAATTCCTTGGGTCAGATGACGGATCATTTCCTCTTTGGTATTGCCGATGGGGGTGATGGCGGCACAGCCGGTGATCACTACTCTGCGGGTCATGGGTGGCGGGATACCTGTCTTTTGGTTGTCAGGAATCGCTCGAAGCAGTCATGGATTCCTTACATTTAAAAAAATCAGTTGCTCAGTCGGCTGCCGGCCAGCGCCACCACATAATCGACGATCTGGTCAATAGTGCGGATATCCATGGCCGCCTTTTTCTCTTCGCGGGTCAACTCGGTACCCAGCATCAATTCGATCTCCCGCAGCAGCTCGATGGCATCAATGCTGTCAAACTCATACGCCTCGCGCAAATCATCGTCCAGGCCGGGGTTGTCGATCTCGAAGCGGTCGGCAAAGACTTGAAGGATTTTGGCGCGGATTTGGTCTCGGGTCATCACGAATAGTCATCCTTAAAAAGTTCAATTTCGCATTTTTACTATAAAAGGCGGTTGATTCAAAGCGATTTCAAAAAGGGGGTGAAATGGTACCACTCCAGGGGATGACGCCGCACCTGGGCCGCCAGTTGGTCGGCATACGCCTGGGCCGCCTGGGCCACGGCCGCGGCGCGCTGGGCGCGGGTTTGGGCCGCCACGGGGATGGGAGCGGACACGCTGAAATGGTACCGGCGCGGCCCGCTTTTGGCGGCAAAAAAGATGTACAGCGGCGCGCCCGACACCAGGGCCAGCATAAAGGGCGCCTCGGGCAAATGCACGGTATGCCCTAAAAAGCGCGCCGCCACTACCCGTTGATCGGGCCGCCAGACCACATCGCCGGTCATGGAGACAAATCCGCCCGATTTTAAAAATCCCACGCCCTCGAGCAGTTCAAAGGGCGAGCCGTCGGCCTGGTCGGCGGCGGCGATGCGGATGCCGCTGGCCGCCAGATCCTCTTTCTGGCGCCGCTCGATCTGCTCCTTGGCTTGCCGGCCCATGAAAAGCATCAGGCGCAGATCCGGGATATTGCGGCGCAGCAGACGGGCCCCCACTTCCCAATTGCCGAGATGCGACATCAGCAGAATACCGCCCCGGCCTTGGGCCATGGCGGCGATCAGGTGATCCCGGCCAGTGAAGGTGTATTGGATGGCGCCTCTGGCGTGCAGCAGATCGCGATCCAAAAACACGGTAGTAAAATTCTGAAACTGGCGCCAGGCGCACCACCAGGCGTGCCACCGGCCGCGGTCCGGGAACAATACGCGGTAGAAATGCGCGCTGGTTGCCGCCCGCCGCGGAAAGAAGAAAAAGTAACCGGCCGCGATGCCCCTGGCGGTCAGAGAAAAGACCCAGGAGCCGAAGACTTTGGAGATAGCGGTCAGGAAGGCGTAAAAGCGCTCGCGCATAATAAAAGCTAACCTCTAATGCTTTCACCCATATGGCTCAAATAATTTATAGCAGTCAAAAGCACGGCGATCAAAGAATCTATCGAACCGCGTTTCTTATCCGTGCCATCCGTGCTATCCGTGGTCAATATTTTTTACCACGGATAGCACGGATGGCACGGATAAGCATGGACTGCATCCAACCCAATGGGTGGCGACTGTTCTGCCGTAGGTTTTCGTGGTGATATTTTCCAAACAAGTTCGCACCAGCATTAAAGATGCGAAGTTTTCCGCGGCTTGCCAAGCACTACCCGCCGCGTGATCAGGCGCGCGAAGGTCCCCGTGTTGCGGCAGAAATCCACAAAGGGCCGGAAATGGGAGATGCGCCGGCCTTTGGGTTCATAGCGCACGCTGATGGGCGTTTCGACCACGGCCAGGCCGCTCCAGGCCGCCTTGACCAACACTTCGATTTCGAACTGATATCTTCGGGCCGCCACGCCCAGGTGTAGTACTTCGGGGAGTGGATAGATGCGAAACCCGCTCTGGCTGTCAATTACCCGAGGACCGCCGGCCATGCGAATCCAGAAGTTGGAAAAACCACGGCCAAAGCGGCTGGTCCACGGCGCGCCCTCGGCCGCCATCTGCTGTCTCCGGCCTATGATGATGGCGCGTTGATCCTGGGGGATAGCGCCGATCAGCCGGTGGGCCTCCCAGGGATTGTGTTGCCCGTCGGCATCCAAAGTAATGGCCCAATCGGCCTGGCCGGCCACGGCTTCAAATCCGGTCATTAGGGCCGCTCCTTTGCCGCGGTTGACCTCGAGGCGCAGTAAATGGAGGCCGGGTGTGTTTGCCAATCCCACGCTGCCCTGGTCCGTGGAACCATCATCCACCACATAAACCGGCCAGCCCAGCGCCAGGGCGGCTTCGGCCACGGCCTTTAATGTGCTGCCATGATTATACACCGGAATGATGACGGCAAAACGGGAATTGGAAGAAGTATTCGCGGGCATTGTTTTTGCGGGAATGGGATTATATTTCAATGGTTGAAGTAGAAAGGAAGCAATACTACCGCCATCCCCCTTCAACTACTCTCCATACAAAATGGTTTTAACCGTGGTCCAAATCCCCAGGATGCTGAATTGCTCCTGATCGGCGAAGTAAAGGGTCTTCATCCCGTTGTTGTGGGCGATGTCGCCGATGGCGTTGGAGTCCACCTTGGCGTACAAACCCACGCCGGTAATGGGTTCGCGGATTTCCAAAGTGCGGCCGTCACTAGGTGAATTTACCGGAACGGGAGTATTGTGAAGGTCAACGGTCAAAGGCAATCGAATATTGGTGTAAATAATTCCAACCGGCCGGATGAAGTTAAATGTTCTTTCAAAGCTGGGTGGGGCATTATTGGCCTCTAAATAGACGCGCTCTTGATCAATATGCAAATTATGCGCACACCCCGCGACAGTGGTAAAAATGAAGAAAATCCCTAAAAATTGGATTGAGAAACGATGATTCATCCAATTCCAGAGTCGCTTTATCGCAGCTTTAATCGCCATAAACCATCACCCGCCAGCGAATGTACAGACCGAACAATATTGACAACGACTCTTGATCAGCATGTCTCATAACCGTGATATTGCCGTTCTTGGCTGCGGCCGCGTAGCTGGCATCGCCCCAGGCCACCAGCCAAAGCACGCTGTAAGCTTGGGCCGTGCCCACCTTGGTGCCCAATTCGGTTTTGTCCAGATTATCATCATAGGGCGTTTTGGTGTGAACATAGGCGCAACCACTAAAGAAGAGCGCGCTCAGAAGAAGTACAACTAGGGTCAACCACTTGAATCGTTTCATGAACATTTCCTATAGATTGAAAGCAGCGGGCAAAGAGGCCACGGCCCAGGTGCCGGGGCCCATGTGAGCCCCCGAGGTTAATGACAACGGACGAAGAAGAATAGCGGCGGGGGGCAGCAGCGATCGGATCTGCGCGGCGACCGTCTCTTCGACCCAGGATCGATTATCTGAATATTGAAGCAAGATCAAGGGGGCAGCACCCGCATCAAAACCGGCCTGAAGCCAACGGAGCGCGAAAACAAGCTGATCCTCCCGGCTGCGCGCTACACCCACTTGGGCGGCCCCTTGGGCCGTAGGTGTGATGATGGGCCTCATGTGGAGCAGGTCTCCGAAAAAGCCTTTAGTTTTGGAGATGCGGCCTCCGGCCGCCAGATATTTAAGCTGATCCAGAAAAACCAGTTCCTGACTTTGGGCAACGGCCTGGCGGGCGAATTGGGCCACGGCATCTATTGCATGCCCCTGCCGGGCGTAACGCGCTGCCGCCAATGCCACAATTCCCAGACGCCCCGAGGCGGCGCCGGTGTCGATGATGGTCAATCGCCGACCGGCATCATGGGCGGCTTGCCAGGCTGTGGCGGTTTCAAAGTTGCCGGTGTAGACCGACCCCACGCACAGGTAGAGCACCTCTTCAAAACGGCTGAGCGCGCTCATATATGATTGATGGCGCTGAAATACCGAGGCCTGGGCCGTGGAGACCCTTTGGCCGCCGGCCATGGCCGCATAGAGAGCGGCCGGGTCATGCAAGGTTTCGGGCGTGGCCGCGTCGCCCATTACCAGGTAACTGTCCAGCAAGGTCATACCCAGGGATTGGGCGTCTTCCAGGGTTATGGAGCCGGCCGCGTCGGTCATGATATGCACCGGCTGGTTGGGGATTTCTTCTCGGCGGCGGGCAACATGGATTTTCTCATCGCTCCATTGAAGTACATGGCCAATTTGCGCCATGCCGATCTGCAACGCGTCGCGATCCGTAGTGTGCAGGTGCACCTTGAGTTGTTCCTGCTCCTGGTTGACCACCACGCTTTGGCCCCACTCTTCCAGGTGCCGCCGGGCCTCGGCCGGGTCTCCTTGCGGCCGGATCACGGCGCTGACGCAGTATTGTTGCTCCTGGCGCTCCGGCTGCCAGGGGCCGAGAATGCGCAGCCGTCCCTGAAACCTTTCAGTCACCGGCCGCTGATGATTGCTTTTGCCGGCCAGCGCATTCAAAAAGGCTTCCATGAAGATAAATATGCCCAGGGCCCCGGCGTCCACCACGCCGGCCCGGCGCAACTCCGGCAGTGTTTGGGAACTGTCGACCACACTTTTTTCAAGTACCGTGACGATGGCCGCCATAGGCCATTGCTCCGGTGGTGCCGTCGGCAGGGTCCCGGCCAAGGCATCAAAAACGCTGAGCATGGTGCCGGGCTTGGGGTCGGCCACGGCGGTGTAGGCGCGGCGAGCGCCTCGGCTTATTGCTCGCGAAAGCATTCCCAGATGCGTACTCTCCATTAATACTTCACGAAAAAAGGCCGCCGCGATATTGCCGGCATTGCCGGTGGCGGTATTGAGAATCGCCTGGGACACGGCCCCGGCCTGCTCGCCCAAACGGCGCAATGGCGCCAGGCTGATGCGCAAATTACGGCCGGTGTCGGCATCCGCCACGGGGAAAATATTGATCTGGTCCAAAAGGTCCGACCAGGCCGCCATGCTTTCATAGCCCTGAATGAGTGCATTGCTGATTCGTGCGTCCATCAAAACCCCAACGCCTGGCGGATATCATCGGGAATGGCAAATTCCATTTCCATCTCCGGGTAGCGCACGGCCAGTTGCTCGCTGGTGCCCTTGGCGCAGAGCAACCCGCTGCCGAGCTTGCGAATTTCAAAAGACATGCCGATTTTATATTGGGCCTCGGTCACCGCGGCCCGGCAGATGAATTCATCAAAGGCTCTCAAGGGGGCGATATGCTTGAGCGAAGTACGGGTCACCGGAAAGGCGAAATTCTTCTCCAGCATGTAAGTGTACAGATCAATACCCCGGGCGGCAAACAGGCCGAAGCGGGCCACATCAAAATATTTCAAGTAATTGCCGTGCCACACGACTTGCAAAGGGTCCATGTCGTGGAAGGCGACTTTCATCTGAATTTCGTAGCTGGCGCTCATGGTCTGTTCCAATGATGTTGACTGGCAACGATGCAGGTTTGAATCCAAGATTTGCACAACCAATCACTCATACACCAGCCGCATCCGCGATGGCAAGGCGGGAAAGTTCTGATAACATCGAGGTCAACTTGGATGGTGGTGGCAACCCGCTATTATTCGGACCGTAAAGACACCGTCAGTGTATTCAGAGGCTTTCAAGGGTCCTCGTTGTGAACCCATCCTGTTTGACTCTTTGACGTATCCCATGAATTGGATATAATGAGCACATACTGGATGATATGACTTAATGACGAACAGGAGCGTGGGAGCCCCATGGTATTTTTTAGCAGACCGCCTGTCATGGCGGCCTTAGGAGCGGTAATTTTTGTAGCCCTGCTATCCGTGCCCATTCCGGGCCGGGCGGAAATGTACAAGTACCAAAAGGACGGCGTCTGGTACTATACCGATACCCCGCCCAAAGAGATGGTGGACAAAAGCCAGACCATGACCGAGAGCAACCCCAGGGCCGCCGCGCCCAGCCTGGAAGGGACACCGCTGCTCACCAATTATACGGCCCGCAACGACATCGAAAAAGCCGCCGCCGCCACCGTGGCCGTCAAAAGCAGCTTGGGATTCGGCAGCGGTTTTTTTATCTCCCCGGATGGTTTCATTGTGACCAACAAACATGTGGTGCGCACCACGGCCCAACAGACGGGCGAGACCGAAGAACAGATCAAGCGCGTGGAGGGACGGATCGAAGATATTGACCGCCAGTTCGAGGACGAACGCCGGCGCCTGCAGGAGTTCAAGAGCCGCCTGGACCAATTTAAAAAAGAGATGGAAGCCGAAGCCGACCCCAATCGTCGCAAAAGCGACCAGCAGGAGTATGACGCCAATCTCAAGCGCTATGAACAGTGGCAGCGTGATTACGAGCGGCGGCTTTCCACCTATGAAAAGCAGAAGAAAACCTTCAGCGATGGCCGCGCCGACTATGGCTACCGCAAAAGCGTGGGCAATCTTTCCCAAACCTTTACGATCATTTTGGCCGACAATACTGAACTCTACGCCCGGCTGGTGGTCATCAGCACCAACCATGATCTGGCGCTGCTCAAAATCGACGGCTACCAGACTCCGTTTCTGACGCCGGGCAATACGCAGCAACTGGCCCAAAGCAATCCAGTCTACGCCATCGGCAACCCGGCCAAGCTGCAAAATTCAGTCTCCTCCGGCGTATTCTCCGGTTTTCAAAATGGCTTCCTGCAAACCAACGCCCAGATCTATCCCGGCAACAGCGGTGGCCCGCTGGTGGATGACAAAGGCCAGGTCTTGGGCGTCAACACCTTTAAACAGATTACCTACAAATTTGAAGGCTTGGGCTTTGCCATCCCCATCGACGTGGTGCTTAAGGAATTCGGAGCCCAGCTGCCGGGGAAGTAAATCTTCTAATATGGAATCACATCGCCGGTGTACACCGCCTCAAAGTCTCCGGCCGTGACCCGGCGCAGAGCGTGGGAACGAGGAAAACGCAAAGCTCCCAGACCCCTTATTTGGCAGGAAGCACTTTTTGATATCCACCGCCTCGAATTCACTTGCGTGGACTCGGGTCATTTTACTGAGTACTTCGTCGTCCCATCGATCATCGTGTTGACCCGTGACATACATACGAGTACGCGTACGAATAGAATTATGGAATCCCCCCTGCTTAAGTTAATGGCATCGCTTTTGAACCACTAAACACACGAATTACACGAATATATAGCGCCATCCAATTTATGTTTCAATTTTACTTCTTCAGACCATTATGTCATTTTTACTCGCACAAAGCCACAAAGAGCACAAAGGAGAACATTGTGGCCCTAATTGGCCTTCACCGGCGCGGGCGCGTTCACGACGCAGCGAATGCCGGCGCCATCCGTAGACTCAGGTGGACGCACTTTACGGCGGTATAGCAAATTAAATTCTGGTGAACCGATAACACCAAAACCGCGCATAATTCTTTGACTTCCTTTATCCGGGCCTTTGGGATTGAGTTCCGGCGAATGTTGATAGTAATCGGAAGCATACCAGTCATCGACCCATTCGCACACATTGCCGGTCATATCGTAGAGTCCCAGGGGATTGGGTGGATAAGTGCCCGGTGCTTGGGGGTGCCAGGGCGCGCCTTCGCCGCGGTAATTTCTTCTGAAATCTATTTTACCATTGTCCGTGGCAAACCCCACGTTCATTCCTCTGCTGCGGGCCGCATACTCCCACTGGGCTTCGGTGGGCAGATCCACGGGCAGGCCGATAACCTCACCCAGCCAGAGACAGTAGTCTTTGGCGTCTTGCCAGGGAATTGCAGCAGCTGCTAATTCCGGGGCTCGCGAGGGATCGCCAATCGATTTCTCACGTGCCAAGGTATGTCTGGTAAGCTTGCAAAATAAATCATAGTCTTGATAAGTTACCTCGTACTTCATCATGGAATAACTGCTCAAAGTCACTTTATGGGCTGGTTTTGTATCCGCATCCCCGGTCCAGAAAGAAAATATCTTCTGGCCGTCTTCATCGGTAAACTCGGCGCCCGCATCGCCCATTATGAAGGCGCCGCCCTCCACGAAAACCAGGTTTTGGACCAATTGTGTTAGTTCCACCGAGAAAGTGTGCCATTTTGTCCGGTGAGAAAGGGAGCCAGGGTTTCCGGTTCAGTGGAGCCACTTTTCTTCTTCGCTTCTACTTTTTTTCTTTCCTAAGCCGG
>JAKALP010000043.1 GCA_021824175.1 Deltaproteobacteria bacterium | reverse complement strand
GCCGGCCTTGTTCAAAGAAGATGTACTGGCTCAACGGCTCCAGCGGATAACGATAGACAAAGTTGCACACCCCCGGCACGCGAACCCAGACCGTGCCGGGATCGATATTGAGATGGCTGATTTCTCCGGCCTGAATATACGAAAAGGCGCCGATGACGCAGTCGCACATGGTGGTTAAATCCAATAACGGCGCACGGAATTTGACCTACGAAAACAACGGCAACCTGACCGTGGGGTTTGATTTCAGCAAGACCGGGCAGTTTCCCGAGCGGCGGCTGGCCTACAATGCCGAGAATATGCCCTTGAGCATCGCCTACACGCCCGAGGGCGGAACCGCCAGGACTACGGCCCTGACCTATGACGGCGACAGCCGGCGGGTGATCAAAGACAGCGGCGAAAACCGCGTGATCTACGTGGACGAAACCTATGAGATCCGCAACGGCCAACCGGTGAAGTATGTGTTTGCCGGCAGCATGCGTGTGGCCGAAATTCGCGACGGCCAAGTGCGCTACTATCACAAAGACCATCTAGGCAGCGCGGCCGTGGCTACTGATGCCTCCGGCCATTTGCTGGAATCCCTGGTGTACGAAGCCTACGGCCAGCCCCGGCCCACCTGCCAGACCCAGACCGGCACCATGGCCTACACCTACACCGACCAGGAGTGGGATGCCGAGACCGGCTTGTACAACTACGATGCGCGGTTGTATGATGCGGTCTTGGGGAGGTTTTTGACGGCGGATAGCGTCGTGCCCAACTGGTTTGATCCGCAGGCTTTGAATCGGTATGCTTATGCGCGGAATAATCCGCTCAAGAACGTCGACCCAGATGGTCATAGTTTCATTGAGGCAATACCTGGTACCATCGCGGCTGTTACGGGATATGGAGGCATCGCTATTGCTTATGCTTTTAGTCGTCCTGCAATAGGGCTGATATGGCTTATCGACAGATCTGGCGCTGCTCAAGCAAATCAGGGCTTAAATGATGCTTTTAGAAGAGCGGTAATAATACATACCGAATATGTCGCAGCCCCTGATGTAGCTGGAGATGTTGCCGGAGCGGTAATTGGAGCTGGAGTTAAATATGTAAAAGCTGCACGGCAAGCCGCAAGGACCGCTACTGAGGTGGCTGAAAATGCGGGTCAGGCGACGAGTACTGTTGCTAATGCAGGTAGTGAGGTCCTGCCAGGTTCAAAGGGTGCATCGTCCTTATATGAGGATGCAACCCGAGCCAACAGTCGTTATGTTAATCGGGCAACCGACGTCACAAAATCGCAGTTTGAAAAGAATTTGGTCGATTCTGGTTTTACGCGATCGGTCAGCAAAGATGGGAAAGCGATTATCCTTCAGAAAGACGGAGCAAAATACATCTTACGTGATGCCGCAAAATCAACGGGTGGACCAACGGCTGATTACTACAAAGCGGGCAGCAACTCAATTGATCTAAAGATAAGGTTGGGAGATTGATAAAATGACATTCGCTAAATTATTTATAAATGATTTTCAACAATTTTCAGAATGCAAAGCGAACCTTGAGCGCAGTTGCCACATTGAGAAGCAATTTCCTGCACAAGTGTTTATGAAAAAATTCAATCGTTTTGTTTTTGAAGAGTTTGATTGGGCTATGTCTGAAAAGTGCTGGTCTACATTACAGGATCTTGCGCGTAAGTCAGGAGACAAATCGTTGATAATTAGCGTGCTGGAGCCTGATCCTGTGGATTACTACAAGAAAACATTTGGTTGCTACAATTGGGCCATAATCTCATCATCCTGCACGTCAGATGAATACTGGATGTTATTAAACCATCATCCAGAAGAAAGTCCAGCTGACTCGATGTTATCAAATAGCGAGAGAGTTGTATGGGCCGCGAGATCGGGGGCATGGGCCTTGTGGGGGGAGCGAAGTCTGGAAATATGTGTTCTTGCTTGTTCAGAAATTAATGTTGGTGAATTTGCTACATGGCATGATGTGGATTGGGTTCTGTATGATATTTTGCCGGGTCGTTTTCGTGATAGAGTAGTCCCTGCTGAATTCATTAAGCAATTTAGGGAGAACTATGGTGGTTGAATGGTTGGTAAGTGTTTGGGGCACTTAACTCATTAACTTGACAACAATGGTCGAAATGAGGTTCTCGTAAACATTAAAAAGTGGTTGGGGATGCCCTTAAATATTAAATATTCATTCATATAGGTCACGTTGCCGTGGCGAAGTGATAACATTGTCGTCTTATTCGATGCACTCTTGATGTGATGAAATGGGTAGCAAAAGGAAGGATACAAAATTATGCGATACCTTTGGATGGTGCTTCTCGTGTTTACTTTTGTTGCTTGCGGCGGCGACAAACTGGCCTCGGTGAACGGTCGTACGGTGACCAAGGAGGAGTTCGACAGCTATTTAAAGGACAAGCACATCCAGTCCACCGATGAAAAGCGGCGCGCGGCCTTGCTGGACCAATATCTTCAGGGGCTGGCCCTGGCCGCGGCCGTTGAAAAGAGCGGTCTGGTGGATCAGAAACTCATCGCCGCGCAAGTAAAACAGTATCGCGATGAATTGCTGATCAGCAGCTATTTTGATCAGGTGCTTAAAGATAAGATCGATGAAGAGGCCGTGCGCGCCTATTATGAAAAGCATCAGGCCGATTATACCGAAAAGCAGATCCACGTGGCCCATATTCTTTTCCGAACCCACGCCCTGATGACCGAAGAACAGCGCAAAACCAAGCGCGAAGCGGCCCAGAAAGCCTACGAGCAGGTCAAGGGCGGCAAACCCTTTGCCGATATCGCCAAGCAGAGCAGCGAAGATAAAACCAGCGCCCAAAACAACGGCGACATGGGCTGGATCAAGGAAGGCGGCCTGGACAAGCGTTTTGCCGATGCGGCCTTCAAGCTGGAAGTGGGCGCTGTCAGCGAGCCGGTTGAATCCGCCTTCGGCTTCCACATCATCACGGTGCTGGAAGGCCCCCGCACCATCACCCAACCCCTGACCACCGTGGCCGCCAACATCCGCAACACCCTCAAAACCGAAGCCCAAAAAGCGGAGACCGAAAAGCTGCTGAGCAGCATTAAAGTCATGATTCGTTAGTCCGGAAACTACCTTCAAGATCTCATTGTAAACTTCACGGTTCGACTTTATTTCTGCATGCTCGTGATGATGTCGATCAACTCATCCGCGCTTTTTGCGGTCACCACCGCCGATTTTAGCGTTTTGAGCAAGTGGGTATCCTTGATTTGATACATCAAGGGCATGATTCTGAAGGCATCGCGGGCAAACCTCACCGATACCGCCACTTCAATGCCCTCGATCAGTCCCTGCTGCATGCCTTGCTGAACACCTTTATCATAGCCTTCCTTACGTAATTTTTCCGCCAGTGTCATGACGACATCTCCTTGTTTCTCGGATAATGACTCCTTGACGATCTGGGTCAAATCATCAACCGAGATATCATCGATATTGCTGATAATATATCGAAATACGGTTTCAAAGTATTGCGGCACGGTCTGCTTTTCCATCAACTGGAGCAGCAGGGACAAGATGGTGGGCAACTTGTCGCGCGCATGCGGATCAAATATATGTTTAAACAGCAACATGGCCACCCGCGCCATGACCGTGCCTTTGATCTGCTCATCGGAAAAGCGCGTCAGGTCGTAAAGTACATAGCTGAAATCCGGGACATACGCGGCCAGCGCATCGATGGGGCCATCGAGCAGGGATGAGAAGCGGGTGTTGATCTGGGTGCGGCTCGACGGCCCATGGTACAGCACCAGGGGGATGATGATCGGCAAGCGCTGGAGGTTGTCTTGCTTGAGGCAAAGCCGCCAGATTTTAAGCATGTATTCAAGAAGCTGAAGCGGGGTGAGCCGGTCTTTGTAGCTTTTATGTTCAAACAGGATGTAGATAAAGCCTTCGGCGCCGGACAACTCCACCTTGTAGAGCAGATCAAAAAAGAACTCGCTGAGATCCTTTTCAACGAAGGTATCCTTGCAGATCTCAAGGGTATCCAAGGCCGTGAGCGATAGCACCGGCGGCGGCAGGTAGTGCTGCAAAAAGCTTTTGGCTGTGGCCAGATCACTCCAGGTTTCGCGGAATAATTTATCGTGCGGATTGATGATTTCGTCCATGACGGTCTCGTTTGGTATCTAAACAAAGATTGTTTGCCGATTGGCTTTTTATTTAAGATACCACGGCTCCAGGGTCAAATGCAAAAATAGGCGGCTTGCGGTTGGCGTATAATGCCGCTTCGGCAACGTCCAATGGGAGCGTGACGCCAACGACGGCACCACCGTCTACGGCTATGACGCCTATGGCCGCGCGACCCTGGAGGATTATCCCGGCCCAGGCCGCAAAACCAGAGCCTATTACGATTCGGCCCGGCCGCGGTATACGGTGACCGACATCAACGACGGCACCACCACCTATGCCTATATCGATGGCCTCGACCGCTCCCTGCAAAGCACCGTGAGCAGCGCCGGCGGCAGTCAGATCACCACGCGCATTTACTATGATGGCGCGGGCCGCGTCAGCAATACCGTGGGTCCCTTTTTTACTTCCGGTTATGGATACTACACCGGTTCAACCCCCTCCAGCGCCCCCTACCGGCGGGTGACCGGGTTTGATTTTCTTAACCGGCCCTTCGGCATCGAAAGCCCCCATGACAGCAGCGGCACCGCCGTCACGGGCATCGCCTACAGCGGCTTCAACCGCACCCTCACTGATCCGGATACCAAAAGCACCACCGAATTCCGCGATTACCTGGGCCGCATCCAATCCATCCGCGATGCCAACGGCAAGACCACCGAATACGACTACAACGGCGCCGGGGACCTGACCGAAGTGCGCGACAGCATGGGCCACCGCATCACCATGACCCGCAACACCCTGGGTCACGTCACCACCTTGGATGACCCTGACCTCGGTCCCTGGAACTTCACCTATCTGCCCAATGGCCAGGTGCGCACCCGGCGTGACCAGAAGGGCCAGACCATCACCTTCACCTATGACAACCGCGGCCGCGTCAAAAGCAAAACCTACAGCACCGGCGAGCCCCAGGTCAGTTATGTGTATGATTCGGCCAGCCGGGGTAACGGCCGGCTTTTTCGCGTGACCAAGGCGGGTGTGACCACCACTTATAACGCCTATGATGAAATGGGCCGGGTGACGCAAAAGACGTTGAGCATTGAAGGCCAAAACTATCCCTTTAACTATGGCTACGACGCCGCGGGCGACCTGACCAGCATCCGCCACCCCGACGGCTTCAGCGTCAGCTACAGCTATCACAGCCGCAGCAATCTGATCGCCAGTGTGTGGGGCGGCAGTCCGGGTTTTGAGGCCGACTTTTCCGATTACAGCAACTTCGGCAAGCCCGGCCGCATCGAATACCCCAATCTCGCCACCGACATTGACTACTTCAGCCGCACCGGCCGGGTGGACGCCATCCATGTGCCGGGCATGATGTCACTGAGCTACAGCTACTCCAAGGCCGGCGATGTGCTCAGCATCTTCGACAGCGTGCGCAACTACGCCTACACCTACGGCTACGACCACCTGCACCGCCTGACCAGCGAAACCGCCACCGGCTCTTTCCGTATAGCGGCCAGACGCAGCATCGGACTCTATTACGACGGCCGCCAACCCCATGCCGTCAGCCGGGTGGTGACCGATAACGGCGCGCGGAATTTGGCTTACGAAAACAACGGCAACCTGACCGTGGGGTTTGATTTCAGCAAGACCGGGCAGTTCCCCGAGCGGCGGCTGGCGTATAACGCCGAGAACATGCCCGTGAGCATCGCCTACACGCCCGAGGGCGGAACCGCCCGGACCACCGCCCTGACCTATGACGGCGACAGCCGGCGGGTGATCAAAGACAGCGGCGAAAACCGCGTGATCTATGTGGACGAGACCTACGAGATCCGCAACGGCCAGCCGGTGAAGTATGTGTTTGCCGGCAGCATGCGCGTGGCCGAAATCCGCGACGGCCAGGTGCGCTACTATCACAAAGACCATCTGGGCAGCGCGGCCGTGGTTACTGATGCCTCCGGCCATTTGCTGGAATCCCTGGTGTACGAAGCCTACGGCCAGCCCCGGCCCACCTGCCAGACCCAGACCGGCACCATGGCCTACACCTACACCGACCAGGAGTGGGATGCCGAGACCGGCTTGTACAACTACGATGCGCGGTTGTATGATGCGGTCTTGGGGAGGTTTTTGACGGCGGATAGCGTCGTGCCCAACTGGTTTGATCCGCAGGCTTTGAATCGGTATGCTTATGCGCGGAATAATCCGCTCAAGAACGTCGACCCAGATGGTCATAGTTTCATTGAGGCAATACCTGGTACCATCGCGGCTGTTACGGGATATGGAGGCATCGCTATTGCTTATGCTTTTAGTCGTCCTGCAATAGGGCTGATATGGCTTATCGACAGATCTGGCGCTGCTCAAGCAAATCAGGGCTTAAATGATGCTTTTAGAAGAGCGGTAATAATACATACCGAATATGTCGCAGCCCCTGATGTAGCTGGAGATGTTGCCGGAGCGGTAATTGGAGCTGGAGTTAAATATGTAAAAGCTGCACGGCAAGCCGCAAGGACCGCTACTGAGGTGGCTGAAAATGCGGGTCAGGCGACGAGTACTGTTGCTAATGCAGGTAGTGAGGTCCTGCCAGGTTCAAAGGGTGCATCGTCCTTATATGAGGATGCAACCCGAGCCAACAGTCGTTATGTTAATCGGGCAACCGACGTCACAAAATCGCAGTTTGAAAAGAATTTGGTCGATTCTGGTTTTACGCGATCGGTCAGCAAAGATGGGAAAGCGATTATCCTTCAGAAAGACGGAGCAAAATACATCTTACGTGATGCCGCAAAATCAACGGGTGGACCAACGGCTGATTACTACAAAGCGGGCAGCAACTCAATTGATCTAAAGATAAGGTTGGGAGATTGATAAAATGACATTCGCTAAATTATTTATAAATGATTTTCAACAATTTTCAGAATGCAAAGCGAACCTTGAGCGCAGTTGCCACATTGAGAAGCAATTTCCTGCACAAGTGTTTATGAAAAAATTCAATCGTTTTGTTTTTGAAGAGTTTGATTGGGCTATGTCTGAAAAGTGCTGGTCTACATTACAGGATCTTGCGCGTAAGTCAGGAGACAAATCGTTGATAATTAGCGTGCTGGAGCCTGATCCTGTGGATTACTACAAGAAAACATTTGGTTGCTACAATTGGGCCATAATCTCATCATCCTGCACGTCAGATGAATACTGGATGTTATTAAACCATCATCCAGAAGAAAGTCCAGCTGACTCGATGTTATCAAATAGCGAGAGAGTTGTATGGGCCGCGAGATCGGGGGCATGGGCCTTGTGGGGGGAGCGAAGTCTGGAAATATGTGTTCTTGCTTGTTCAGAAATTAATGTTGGTGAATTTGCTACATGGCATGATGTGGATTGGGTTCTGTATGATATTTTGCCGGGTCGTTTTCGTGATAGAGTAGTCCCTGCTGAATTCATTAAGCAATTTAGGGAGAACTATGGTGGTTGAATGGTTGGTAAGTGTTTGGGGCACTTAACTCATTAACTTGACAACAATGGTCGAAATGAGGTTCTCGTAAACATTAAAAAGTGGTTGGGGATGCCCTTAAATATTAAATATTCATTCATATAGGTCACGTTGCCGTGGCGAAGTGATAACATTGTCGTCTTATTCGATGCACTCTTGATGTGATGAAATGGGTAGCAAAAGGAAGGATACAAAATTATGCGATACCTTTGGATGGTGCTTCTCGTGTTTACTTTTGTTGCTTGCGGCGGCGACAAACTGGCCTCGGTGAACGGTCGTACGGTGACCAAGGAGGAGTTCGACAGCTATTTAAAGGACAAGCACATCCAGTCCACCGATGAAAAGCGGCGCGCGGCCTTGCTGGACCAATATCTTCAGGGGCTGGCCCTGGCCGCGGCCGTTGAAAAGAGCGGTCTGGTGGATCAGAAACTCATCGCCGCGCAAGTAAAACAGTATCGCGATGAATTGCTGATCAGCAGCTATTTTGATCAGGTGCTTAAAGATAAGATCGATGAAGAGGCCGTGCGCGCCTATTATGAAAAGCATCAGGCCGATTATACCGAAAAGCAGATCCACGTGGCCCATATTCTTTTCCGAACCCACGCCCTGATGACCGAAGAACAGCGCAAAACCAAGCGCGAAGCGGCCCAGAAAGCCTACGAGCAGGTCAAGGGCGGCAAACCCTTTGCCGATATCGCCAAGCAGAGCAGCGAAGATAAAACCAGCGCCCAAAACAACGGCGACATGGGCTGGATCAAGGAAGGCGGCCTGGACAAGCGTTTTGCCGATGCGGCCTTCAAGCTGGAAGTGGGCGCTGTCAGCGAGCCGGTTGAATCCGCCTTCGGCTTCCACATCATCACGGTGCTGGAAGGCCCCCGCACCATCACCCAACCCCTGACCACCGTGGCCGCCAACATCCGCAACACCCTCAAAACCGAAGCCCAAAAAGCGGAAACCGAAAAGCTGCTGAGCAGCATCAAAATCAAGAAGCGGTAGATTGCTTTACAAATAAATTTTTGCCCAAAGGCCAACTGCGCAACCTTAACTTCCATGCCATTCGAGCTTTAGGTCCTTGCCCTTAACACCCCAGCGCCTCTGGCTAAAAATTTAGGGTTGAATGACGATGGTCGGATACAACCCCACCATGTCGCCTTCGGGATAGGGCTGGATGGTGTTAAAAGAGATCTTCTGGTTTCTTTGGGCATGGCCCCGATTGTCGACCCCATCGAAAAAAGCGCCGTTGGCTTCCAGAATATGATGGATGCGCGCGCGGAAAGCATTGACAAACGCGGCGCCGCTGCCCTCGAACAACATGGCGCCCTGGGAGTGGCGGCCGTCGATTTTGGCAAATTCTTCCAGGCTCATGCTGTTGGCCGCCAAATCCTCTTCATTCGTAATCAACCCCCATACCAACTGCCCATCGGGAATGGAGAGCGGCTTTTTGATGTCGATGATGGTATGAGGCATGATGATGCAATCCTGGCCGATTTTGAGGCGGTGACTGGGCCGTCCATGCAGGAAGCTGTTAAATCCCACGAACACATTGGATTCCAGTTCGGCTTCGATGATCTTGGCCCCATGGGCCGTGACATTGTTGCCCTTGAGCCGTGAGTTGATGATGTAACAATTCTCCTGCGCATTGGCGCCCGCGCCCAGCCAGGAGTTTTGCAGATAGGCGCGCTGGGCCACCAGTACATTTTCACCGATATGGGTCTTGGGCCGCACGACGGCAAAGCGGTCGAGCGAAGCACTGCTGGGCACCTTGATCGACGGCGGCAGATTGACCACCTCGAAGATCCGTTGGAAGGCATCCTTGCGATCTTCTACGAAATCCAGCAGCAGCCCCTGGGGCGGCCGGCCTTGTTCAAAGAAGATGTACTGGCTCAACGGCTCCAGCGGATAACGATAGACAAAGTTGCACACCCCCGGCACGCGAACCCAGACCGTGCCGGGATCGATATTGAGATGGCTGATTTCTCCTGCTTGAATATATGAAAAGGCGCCGATGACGCAGTCGCACATGGTGGTCAAATCCACGGTGGCAAAGGGTCCCAGGAAACTGCCATCCGTGGGCGAGCCGTGAATATTGGCGTATTGGGCCGAAACCGTATTGGTGATGAAGAATTTCTCCAGGGTTTCCGGATCATGGGAGTAATTGTGCACCAGGGTTTTGATCAGAATGCTGTCTTCGATCTCAATGGTTTCATCCTTGGTGATGCGGATATCATGACCATTGAAATGGACAATATCTTCTTTCTTTTTGAGTTCGTCGCCCCGGATATCGCTTTTATATAAGATTGAATTGGTGGTCCGGCATTTACCCAAAAAATAGCTGCCCGCCAGACTGGAGTGCCGAAATTGCAGATTCAGCGGATGATTGGGCGTGATCCCGTAAAAGGCGTAGAATTTGATCACCTGGTCCAAGCGGATCATCTCGCTGACATAAGGGGTAACATCGTAGTGGAGTTCGCGCAAATTAATGTTCACCCGCTGAATGATGCGCTCAAACAATTTGAGCAGTTCTTTCATGGTCTATCCTCGGTCTGCATGGATTCGGTTTCGCGCATCATATGAAACACGGTCGCGAACACATCAGTCAGGCGCAATATGCCGACGATCTTCTTCTCTTCGGTTACCAGCAAAGACAAGTGCTCTCCCAAGACCAACTGATGCACGGCAATGTCCAAAGGCGCATTAATGTCCACATACTCGCCCTCGGTGGGAGATTGCATGAATTCTTCCACGGGCAGCTTGGCCCCCTTGATGCAGAGTTCTCTCAAAGGAACGCTTTGTATCACGCGCCGCTGGGCCTGCAGACTGCGGATAAACTTGGGGCTAAAGCCATATTGACTCAACTGGGTAATATCTTCGGCGCGGGTTTCACGCGGTTCGATGGCGCGCAACACATCCAGCTGGCTGAGCTTGCCGATCACCTGCTGGTTCTTATCCAGCACCAATATGGCGCGATGGGTGTATTTGCTGTACTCGTAGACCTCCTGGGCTTTTTCCAGAGCGCTGATGGCATCAAAGAGCGTAGCCCCCTGGTCCACCGTGGCATATTCGGAAATCGGCACCATGAGTTCCTTGATGGTAAAATCTTTCATGCATATACTCCGCTAACGTCAGTCTATTAACCAATTGACAGCCATCCGTGTCATTCGTGTGATCCGTGGTTAAGATAATTGACCACGGATCACACGAATGACACGGATGAAACCAATTGAACGACCCTAAGTCGTGCTTTGGCGCACGGCGCGTTGAATAATTGCAAGCAGATCCTTTAAATCATAAGGCTTGGTCAGGTATTCGAAAGCGCCGGCCTTGATACCGTCATGCGCCGATTCGTCGGAAGCATGTCCCGAAAGCATAATCACCGGAAGCTGGGGGGCCATGATTTTAATCATCTTAAGCACTTCCAAGCCATCCATGTCTTCCATCTTCAAATCCAGCAACGCCACGTCAAAGTCGCCTTTGCGCAAGGCTTGGATGCCTTCCCGGCCGTTATACGCCTGGGTGGCCTGAATGTTGCGCTTGGCCAAGCGTTTGGCCAGAGTGGCAACAAATCCCTTTTCATCGTCGATGAGAAGCAAACGGATCGGTCGTTTGTTTTCTGTGGCATCATTCATGGCATTGAGCCTTTGCCGGTTTTCCTAAGTTCTGCGGCCAGTGATCTCCTTCACGCGCGCCTGAACGATTTTCTCTTCATGATCCCTTTTCTTCTTGGCCGCGGTCTGCACTTTGCTCACCAGCTCCTCGATATCGCAGGGCTTCATCAAGTAATCGAAGGCCCCCTGTTTCATGCCTTCAATGCCGGTTTCAACCGTGGCATGACCGGTGAGCATGATGACTTCCACTAGCGGAAAGCGGCGTCGGATCTCTTTAAGGGTTTCCATGCCATCCATTCCCGGCATCTTGATGTCGAGAATCACGACTTCAATGGTCTCGCTTTTAGCCAATTTCTGTAATGCTTCTTCACCGCTGTAAGCGGCCTGTATGCTCAATTCGCGCTTGGTCAACCGCCGGGTCATGGCCTCCACAAAGGGTACTTCATCGTCTACTAGTAGAATATTGGCTATTGACATAATTCTTCTCCTTGGTTTCAAATACTTGCGTTGCAATTTGTTTTTACAGAAATCATCTCTTCCGAGCGCCTGTTGATGGAGCGCGTCTCTTCTTCGCCATTTAGCTGCTTTTACCGCTTTTGCCCGCTTCGACGCCGGTCACCGGCAAGCTGATGATAAAACGGGTGCCTTGACCCACCACGCTCTCCACCTGGATATCACCGTTCATTTTGCGAATGATGCCATAACAAATGGACAGCCCCAATCCCGTACCCTGCCCCACCGGTTTGGTGGTGAAGAAAGGATCGAAAATGCGGTGGATAATGGCCTCGGGAATGCCGGGTCCGGTGTCCGCCACCTCTACCATGATGTGGCCGTCCTGCCGCTGGCTTTTAAATTCGATGCGGCCGCCGCTCTTCTCCATGGCATAGATGGCGTTGTTGACCAGGTTCAAAAAGACCTGGTGCATCTCGGTTTCCGAAGCCTTAATAGTGGGCAGATCCGCCTGCAAACAACTGATCATTTCGACGTTGGCATACTTGGCGCGCTGGGACGAAAGCGTGACCACCTCTTCGATGATCTCATTGATCTGCAAATCCCGGATGGCCGTGCCGCTGCCCCTGGCAAAGCTCAACAGTTTGGTGGTGATCTCTTTGCAGCGCTTGCCTTGGGTGTTGATCTGTTTCAAGGCGCGGGCCAGTTCCGCCATATGTGGGTTTTCCTTGAACTCCGGTTCGGTCAGGATATCTTCGATCCAGCCGGCTTCCTCGACCATGATGGCCACGGGATTGTTGATTTCATGCGCCACGCCCGCGGCCAGTTCCCCCAGGGAGGCCAGCTTGCCGCTTTCGATGACCTGCTTGTTCATCAAGGCCTTTTCCTCGTCGGCCTCGGCAATGCGGTTGACCATGCGGATGGAGAGCAACAACGACATGGCCACAATACACAGACCCCCCACGGCAAAGATAAATAATGAGATGATCTGGGCCCGGCGCTGATCCGCCAGGGCGTCGTCCAGCTTTTGCTGAAAGACGAGCAGCCACTCTCTGTTTTTCAACAAGGCGGTTACCACAATGGTCGGAACGCCGTCCTCGTCCAGCCGTTCTTCGATGTTCACCTCGCGGGTAATGGGCTTGGTGCAATCGATGAATTGGCCGTAACACCCAGCCGGCGGCTGGTAATTGGAGCGCACCTTGGTCTGCATTTCACCGTTTTTATTTAAAATGATGGCATAACCGGTCTTGCCGATGTGAATGTTCTCCACCAGGTTGTTAAAGGCGATGAAATCGATGGTGGCCCGGAGCACCCAGGGGCGGTCGCCCTGAAAACGTTTGACCGCCACAATGAAATGGGGAAATCCGCGCAACCCCAAAAATACGTCGCTGACCACGACCTGATTCTTCATCACATTCTGAAACCAGTGGGCATCAGCGTAATTGGCTTGGCTCAACCGAAAGGGACCGGCATAGGAGACCTGACTGCCTTCGGCATTGACCACCCCTAGATCCACAAAGATGCCGCCGTAGTTGTTTTTCAAGGAGAGCAATTTGGCTTGCAGAAACGCCTCATTGCTCAATTGATCGTAGGTGTAGGTTTCCGAAAGAAACAGAATATCGGCCATGCGCGCATTGAGAAAGGCGTCGATCTGGCGTTTGTGATTTTCCACCAGAGCCATCAGTTGGGCCCTGACCTTCTCATGATACGCCTTGACGAAGGTGGAGTAGATCGTGACGCTTACCAGAAACACCGGGACGAACGACACCCCAATGATGGTGACAATCATATTGCGGATCAAGTGCTTGTAATAAGGCGCGCGTACAGATTTTCGCCACATGGCAGATGCTCCTTAGACTAAGCCGTGGGTTGCTCGAAATAGCCGGTATCCGCTATCCAACATCGAGCAAGCCAAGTGTCGATGCCGGCCGCAGGACGGGCAACAAGGGCGCCCGTAATCCCCTTGCTGCCCTGAAAAACTATCTGGGCACCGTCACCGGCATCCCCATCATGGGCCAAATCGCCGCAATGGCCAGAGCCACCACTACCATCAGAATCACACTGGCGATGCTGCCATACATAAAGAACTCCCCCGGAGTGAACTGCTTCGAGTCATAAGCAATGGCATTGGGCGCGGCACCTACCAGCAAGACAAATGGCATGCCGGCAGTCATCAACGAAGCAAACAGAATCACCTCACCCGCCACGCCCAGATACGGTGCAATCACCAGGGCCACAGGCAGCGAGATGGCGATGGCCGCCACGTTCATGATGAAGTTGGTCATCACCATGACGAAAAAGGCGATGCTCATCACGAAAATAAACCAGTTGGCTTTCTGAAACAGCAACAGCCAATTCACGGCCAGCCAGTTGGCCGCGCCGGTCTCCCACAGGCAAAAACCGATGCTCATGGCGCCGCCGAACAGCAGGATGATGTTCCAGGGAATTTCTTCCAGGTCTTCGATCTTCAATATGTTGGTTATGAAGAAGAGAAGAGTGGAGATCAATATGATGGCGGTCTTGTCAACGGCCTTCAGCGCAGGCACAAAGGAGCGCAGTGACATCACTAGAATGGCGGAAAAAACGATGATCGCGGCCAAAATCTCCTTGGATGTAATCGACCCTAAGTCCGCGTTGAGCTGGCGCGCCCGATCACGCAACCCCGGAATGGTTTTTTTCTCCGGTTTGAGAAAAATCATGAAAAAGCCCCACAGCAAAAAGACCATTAACCAGCCGACGGGCGCCATATAATAGGTTAACTGGAAGAAGGTGATCTCCCTGTGGGCAATATCCTTAAAAAATCCCAAGGCCACGGCCGCGCGTGCCGACCCCAGCAAAGTGATAATACTGCCCGCGCCGCAGATATAGGCCATGCCTATGAAAAGGGCCTTGCCGAACTTGGTCTTCTTGTCGCCCTCACCATAAAGAGCATAGATGGAAAGCAGCAAAGGATAGATCGTGGCCGCTACGGCCGTATGCGCCATGATATGAGTCAAGGCTACCGTGACGATAAAGGTTCCCAACAGAATCATGCCTGTGTTTTCGCCCACCACCATCAGCATTTTGTAGGCCAGACGCTTGGTCAAGCCGGTCTTGGTAAATACGAGCCCGATCATCACCGATGCGAAGATGAAGAGCACCGAGGGATCCATAAAATCTTTGAAGGCCTTTTCCGGCGTGCGGATCAAGAATAGCGCCTGCAACACGCCGATGGCGATGCTGGTGATGCCGATGGGCACTACTTCGAACACCCACCAGGTGCCCGCCAGCAAAAAAACCGCCAGCGCCCCTTTGGCCTCGCGGGATAGCGCGAAGTGTTTGCCCGTTGGGTCTATGGCATCGGCCCAGGGTGGTGCCCAATAGACCACGGCGAATAAGAGAATACCCAAGAGAAGAAATCCGTTGCGTTTCCAGTTAAAGGCGCTCGCGGGCGCCGCTATTGCGTCAGTCGCCATTTGTCCTCCTTTATTGAACTCATTTCATATCAGCAATCCAGTTGACCGGAATAATAGGGTTACAAATTGCACTCCTTAATGGCGTGAAAGACCGCGGCAAACACGTCGGTCAAACGCAGAAGACCGGTGATCTCTTTGCCTTCGGTCACCAGCAGAGATTGATGACGACCCACAAACAGCAGATGAATGGCCTTATCCAAGGAATCATTGGCATCGATGTACTCGCCTTCGGTGGGCTGATGCATGAAGGTCTTGACTTTGGCTTGGCCTGCTTTTTTGCACAAATCATCCAATGGCTTATTGAACAGCTCATAAGTTTCCAGCATGGAGAGCAAAAACTTTTTGCTGAAACCAAACTTGGCCATGCCGGGGGTATCGCCTTTCATCTCCCGATATTTGGGTTCCAGGGCACCCAGGATATCTAGCTGGCCCAGTTTGCCCATAATCTGGCCTTTTTTATTCTCCACCAGGATGGCGCGATGCTGGTAGCGGCTCTGATCAAAGGCTTGCTGGGCCTTTTCCAGCGCCAGCACGGCCTCGTAAATGCTGGCATCCTCGGAGATAACGGCATACTCCGCCCGGGGCACCATTAAATCCTTTACCTTATAATTCTTCATGTCTTGCCTCCTCAATTTCGTTGAGCGTCCCGTCGTGATGCCCTCTGCCCGCGGCATCGCTTCAAGACGGTTTTCTTCCCAGCGCCTTGCGGATGCTCGCGATCAACGCATCCAAATCAAACGGAATGATGAAATCGTCATAGGCGCCCAAGCGCATGCCCTCAATGGAGAGTTCCAACTGATCGCCCGAATTGATCAGAATGATCTTGATATCCGCAAAGCGGTTGCGGATGTTGCGCATGAGGGCCAAGCCATCGCGCTTGAGGCTGTCCAGCCCCAACAGAACCACTTGGACCGGGAGCACGCCAAGAATGGCCATGGCCTCATCAGCATGATCCATTTCGGCGATGACAAAGCCCTCCTGGCGTAAGTGCTGGCCCAAATTGATCCGCATGCTGTTTTCCTTGGCGATGATCAGTATTTGCCGCGTCATGACGATGCCCAATACTCCTCTCTTTGACTCTTTAAAGCAGGACAGCGGTAGAGCAAGCGGCATGCCACGCAAAATTTGTCGTAATTACAGGGGCTCATGCCGGGTACCGGCATGCGCAATCTAACGACGTTTCAATATTGACACATTTTTGATTTATTTTGAAACAATATAAAACAAATTGATTCGCGATTGAAGTGGTTAACGGGGATGATTGGGCACGCGAATTGAGGTGTTGGCAATGAGCAGTTGCGCAAAAGAATATTTTTCAATGAATCAGCGTCAGTATTTGCGCTTTTGTAAAACACTGTCGATTAAACCGGGCCACAGACGGCATTCTAGGGCCGCACGATATCGCCGGCCTTTAGGTGCCCTTTCAAATAGCGCTGGAGCACCAGGGCGCCTGGACCAATGACATCATCAATAACCTGGACCCTTTTCCAAATCAGATAATCAAATACTTCCTGATCAATGCCGCCGCAGATGATGAGGTGGGCCTTTTCGGTCAAGGCCAAGTGGCAGAGCCGCTCCGCGGATGGGCCCGGCAGGATCAGGATCTTCTCCTTCAGAATTTGGCCGTCATCGCCGCATTCCACGGTCAACACTTCCGTGGACAAATCAAAACGCGGCGCCACTTCTTCTTCATGCAGGGGGATGATGATGCGCTGGGTCATATTGCGTCGATTCCGTGATGTCTAATCTTGCGCCATAGGGTGCTGCGAGACCATCCCAGGCGTTCGGCGGCTTGCAGGCGGTTGCCTCGGGACTTGATCAAGGCATCCATAATAAGCTGCCTTTCCACCGCGGCCCATGAAGCGCCTTCCATCTTTGGTTCGGTCGGCGGTGGCAGGGCGGGTGTCGGTGCCGATACCGCGTGCGGCGGCTCTGGAACGACTTCAATCATTTCTGGAGCCCGGCTTTCCAAAAGGTAGGCGGGCAGATGTTTTAAAGCAATCTTATCCTCCTGACAGACATTGACCGCATATTCCGCCAGGTTGCGCAGTTCCCGCACATTGCCCGGATAAGAGTAGGCCAGCAGCGCTTTCATGGCCTTGGCCGTGTAACCGGAAATGTCCCGGTTCAGTTTTTGAGCAAAATAACGCAGGAAATGATCCAGCAGCAGATGCACATCGCCCTCGCGCTCCCTGAGCGGCGGGATGTGTAAACGCAGCACATTGAGCCGAAAAAAGAGATCCTGACGAAATCGGCCTTCGCGCACCATCTGCTCCAGATTGCGGTGAGTGGCGGCGATAATGCGCACATCGGCGGCAAAGCCTTTGGTATCGCCCAGCGGATAAACCACCTTATCATCCAGGAAGGTGAGCAGTTTGACCTGCAGGGGCAAGGGCAAATCACCGATTTCGGTCAGGTAGAGGGTGCCGTTGTGCGCCAGATGGAAGCGGCCCTTCTTGTTTTCCACGGCCCCGGTGAAGGCGCCTTTGGTGTGACCGAAGAGCTCGGATTCGAGCAGGGTCTCAGGCAGGGCGCCGCAATTGATCTTGATAAAGGGGCCTTTGGCCCGCTCGGATTGCTGATGTACGGTTTCAGCCAGCATGTCCTTGCCCGTGCCGGTCTCTCCGGTGATCAAGACCGAAGCATCGCTTTGGGCGATCACGGGCACAATGCGAAACATTTTCTCCATCGGGGCGCTCTGGCCCACGATGTGTCCGAAACTGAAGGCCTGTCCAACTTTCTCATCGTGCTCCCTGAGCAGGCGCAAGTCTTCAACGGTTTCCACATACCCGGCGGGTTTTCCATAGCGGTCGTAGGTCGGCGCCAGAGTGACGCGCACCGGGATGCGTTGCCGGTCCCGGGAGATCAAATCGGTTTCACAACAGACGGTTTCGCGCAAGGCACCGGCCTGAGAAACCGGGCACTGGGTCAGACACAACCGGCTGCGCATCACATGACGGCACGCCAGCCCCTGGGCCGCGGCCGCCGGCAATCCGGTAATGGCCTCCACCACCTGGTTGCAGTAAAGCGCACGGCGCTGGCGATCCAATATCAGCACCCCCAAGGGCAGATCATTGAGCAGACGGTAGAAGTCAATTTCCGGGTGGATCGGCTTTTGCTCTTTTGATGTTTTGGAAGACTTGGAAGTCATTTTGATCCGTTGGTTCGTGTGCCCGTTGGCCCGTTGGCCCGTCAAACACCTTAATTTTATAAATCAGATGTTTGATCCCGCTGTTATTTAGCGGGGTTCGCCCGTTGGCGAGCAAGAATCTTGCATTTATCCTATGTGGGATTCCGCCAGCCTTCAACTGGAATTACAAGGCGGGCATCCTAAGAACACGCCCTACAAAAGTCATCTACCGCTGGTTGCATATCGCCAGGTGCTTATTTTCTGTTCGCCTGCATCGCGTTTCCCACACATCACGAGCCAACTGCCTAACGGGCCAACGGGCACACGGGCAAACGGGCAAACGGGCAAACGAAAAAAAGGGGCTGCCGCCCGAACCCAGGCCACAGCCCCCCAATCTTAACTAAAGCGCTATCGAACTACTGACTACTTACGTCCCGAATACTCCTGGTAGGCCATGGCCACCGTGCGGTAGACCAAGTGGGCCAGTTTGGAGAACGGTGTGTAGGCAAAGAGCATCCACACTGCGATCAGGTGCACCACATACACCAAGATCATCAATCCGTGCATGTGGCCCAGGCGCAACATTTCGGTCAGCAGACCGCTGCCGCCCAGCACCAGCACCAGGCCCAGCAGGTACCAATCTTTATAGGCGCTGACCTGATCCTTCTGGTTCAGACGTTTGGCCAGCATCAAGCCGCCGCCGATCAACAAGGCGATGCCGCCCAGGTTGCCCAACCATTTGACCGGGCTCAACTGGGTGTAGGGGCCCTCGATGTGCAGGACCCATTCAGCGATAAAGAAGCAGTTGGTGACGATGAACAGGCCGATGAAGCCATAGAGCACCATCATATGGGGTGTGGCGCGGTCTTTATTCTCACCGCACTCGCTGAACCGGCTGTGTTTGGCGATGGTGGGAAGCACTTTGACTATCGCCTGCACAAACCCGGCCGGGTCAATCTTCTGCTGGGTGGTCTTGCCTTCCAGCAGGGCGTTGGCGTGCATGTCGGCGATAAAGCGCTTCAAGCCCAGGGCGAACACACCCACCGCGAAGAAGAAGGTGGGGATCATGATGATATCCACCAAGTAATTGGCGATATAACTGGCCTGCCAAATCTCTTCACCGGTAGGGGCAAAGTTGAGCCAGTGGATGCCAAACATCTTGAGCAACAGGCCCACCACCAGGAAGATGGCGACCGGAATGGCGGCCAGAACGAGCAACTTGCTCGGATCGTTGATGGCTTTGCCCAGGAACTTGGGTGTCGCATATTCACTCACGGCATAGGCGCGGATCGCGGCCAGCACATCACCAGGTTTGGCGCCCCGGGGGCAGCGGCTGGTGCAATCGCCGCAATTGTGGCACAGCCAGATGTCGCCATTGCCGACCAGACGATCTTTCAGGCCCCACGACATGGCCAACATCTCTTTGCGCGGAAACGGCTTGTTGTCCGGCGAAATGGGGCAGGCCACGGAACAAGTGGCGCACTGGTAGCATTTCTTCAGGTCCTGCCCACCCAGTTTGGCCACTTCCTTGATAAACCCGACATCGGGTTCGACTAAAAATGCATTGGACATACCATTACCTCCTCACCAATTCGAACAGCATAATCTCGCTGTATTTTGCTTTTCAGTGGCCACTAGAAACCCTTGAAGGGGTTCGGACCCAACGCTTCGATGGATTCCACGAATCCATTGATGATGCTGGGCACCTTGTCATATTCGTCGATGGCGATTTCGAACTGGGCCACGCGCTCATTTTCCAATGCCAAGCTGGCCAGTGCTTCACCGATCTTCTTCATGCGGATGCTGGCCAATTCACTGCCCTTGACAAAATGGCATTGGTAGTCATCGCCGTGCTTGCAGCCCAGGATGAAAACGCCGTCCATGCCCTGGGAGAGCGCGTCCTTAATCCAGATGACGTTAACCGATCCCAGACAGCGCACCGGAATCAGGCGCACGTCGGCCGAATAGCCGATGCGGTTGAGGGCCGCGATGTCCAGGGCTGGTAAGGCGTCGTTTTCGCACACCAGACCCAGAATGCGCATGGGCGGTTCGGAGTAATCATCGGTGGACGGCACCTTGATGGATTTGACCATGGAGCCGATGCTGTCGATGTTGTAATCCGCGAAGCCGATGATGCGTTCGGGGCAGGCACCCATGCAGGTACCACAGCGACGGCAGCGGGTGGGATTGGGTTTGGGCGTGCCTTTGGCATCGTCGTCCAGAGCGCCGAAGGGGCACTCCTGGGTGCAGCGCTTGCACTGGGTGCAGCGTTGGAAGAAGAAGTCCGGGAAGGTCATGTCGCCCGAACGGGGATGGACGGACACACCGCGGTTGGTGGAAGAGATGCACTGGATGGCCTTGAGGGCCGCGCCGGTCGCGTCTTCCATGGCCTCTTCGGTGGTCATGCTGCGGCGCACGGCGCCGGCGGCGTAAATGCCGGTGCGCTGGGTTTCATAGGGGAAGCAGATGAAGTTGGAGTCGCAATAACCGTTGAACAGGTTGATGTCCCGGAAAGCCGGCCCCTGACGATAGGCCATATTCACCACGGCGTCGTCTTTGGTGGCCGGAATCATACCGGCGGCCAGAACCACCAGGTCGGCCTTGACCTTGAGCTCTTTGCCCAACAGGGTGTCGCTGGCCTTAACAATAAGGCCGCCGCCGTTCTTGGCCACTTGCAGCACATTGCCCTTGGTCATGAAGATGCCTGGATCCTGTTGCATGCTCTTGTAGAAATTCTCGTTGAGGCCCGGCGTACGCATATGCTGATAGAAGACATAAGCCTTGCCGTCTTCGTAATCATTGCGCACGTACTTGGCCTGCTTGAGGCTCACCAGGCTGGTGACCGCGCCGGCATAGGGGAAGTCACTGTCATCTTCATCCTTGCCGGGGCTTTGCACGAAAACCACTGATTTGGCCGGCTTGCCGTCCGAGGGCCGCACGATCTTGCCCTTTTTGGCAATGGCTTCAAACTCGGCGTTGGTGACCACATCGGCAATCTCGCCATAGCCCAGGTGGGCATAGACGCCGCCTTCAATTTTAGCGGGCTGCCAACCAGCGGCGAGAATGACGGCGCCGAACAGCTCGCCATTGGGATCGAGGGTCAGAATGTCGGTTTTGCCCTCGTTGTACTCCATGTACTTCTTGTTGAGCGTTTCCGCGTCCAATTCCTTGCCGCTTTCATCCACGCGCATTTCGGGCGGCAGGGGATAGGGCACGTCAAACTCGATCTTCTCGCCCGGCTTTTTGAAGGTGACTGTGAATTCGCCGGGCTGGCCGGCCAAACGAGCCACCACGGTGCCGGTCTTGACGGTGATGTTTGAATTGGCCTGCACGGCCTTGATCTTTTCTTCCACCACCGGCGCAATCAAGGTGTCGTAAGGATTGGCCGTGGGCAACTGGGAGCGCCAGTTCAAGCCCGCGCCGCCAAGGCGATCTTCTTTTTCTACAATCGTTACCGGATAACCGGCCTTGGCCGCATCCAGGGCCGCGCTCAAACCAGTAATGCCGCCGCCGATGACCAGGATCTTATTGGAAGTACTTGCCAGCTTGAACGGCTCAGGCAAATTGATCTTTTGCACCCGGGCGATGCCCATGCGCAGGTAGTCTTCGGCCATCATCTGGACGCGGTCAAAGGCGTCGCCGGAAGATTTCTGCTCTTCGGTCAATTTGGGGAACTTGTCCCGCGGATGGGACCAGGTCACGCCTTCGCGCAGGCTGACGCGATCCACGATGCAGCCGTCAAAGCGGAAGGTGTCGAAATTGACGCGCCGGGAGCAAGCGCATAGAATCAAGGTGTTGACGCCGCCCTCGATCTCTTTTTTCAAAAACGCGACACCATCGGCGCCGCACAGGATGGGATGGGTCTTGGCCGTAAAACCCTCTTCGCCGGCCACGCCCTTGATTGCTTCCACGTCCAGGGAGTCCGCAATCCCGCAGCCTTCACATATATACACACCATATTTTTTATCCATGGATGACCTCCTACTTCCTTGCCAGGGTTTGAATGGCCTTCAAGGCCATACCGGTCGCGTTTTGATTGGATGACACCACATCCGCCGGCTTGCAGGCACATCCTGCGGAGAACATGCCACCCTTGTCAAAATCGTTGAGGATAAAGCCGTCGGCGGTGTACTTCAGATCGGCCGGCAGCTTGCCGTTGGCGGCCGTGGGCTGCATGCCCGTGGCAAGAACCACCATATCCACGGTCTGTTTGATCTTTTCGCCGCTCACCGCATTTTCAGCGGTCACGGTGATGGTTTTGGTGGCTGGATCTTCGTTCACTTCGGCCACTTTGCCTTTGATGAAGAAGATCTTCTTGTCGGCTTTGACCATCTTGTAAAACTTCTCATAACGATCGCCGGGGGTGCGCAGATCAATATAGAAGATGTAGATATTGGCTTCGGGATAACGCGCGCGCACATAGGTGGCTTGCTTCAATGACGCCATGCAGCAGATATAGGAGCAGTATGGCAGATGATTTTCATCCCTAGAGCCGGCACATTGCACAAACGCCACGCTCTGGGGCGCCTTGCTGTCGGAGGGGCGCAAAATCTTACCCTGGGTGGGGCCGTTGGGCGAAGCCATGCGCTCCATCATCATGTTGGTGATGATGTTGTCGTAGCGGCCGAAGCCCAGATTGTCGATCTTCTTGGCATCATAGGGTTCCCAGCCGGTGGCCCATACTACCGCGCCGGCCTGCAAGGTCATGGTCTTAGGCTGCATCTCCAGATCAATGGCATCATACTTACAGGCGGCTTTGGCTTTCTTGGCATCCTCGGTGCCGATGATCTGCTTGGAAAGCACATAGCGGGCCGGGAAGGCCATTTCAAATGGCAGATGAGCGCCTTTCTTGGCGGACATGCCGAAGTTGAACGGATCGCTGATCTCAGCGCCGCAAGCTTCGGCGCAGGCGCCGCAGCAGGTGCATTTCTCATTCACATAGCGCGGGTTGAGCTTGATCGCCACGTTGTAGTTACCGGGCGCGCCGTCTACTTTTTCCACCTGAGCCATGGTGAAGACTTTGATGCGCGGGTTGTCTTTAATGCGGCGGAAGTTGATTTCGAGCCCGCAGGTCGGCGGGCATAATTTGGGGAAGTACTGGTTCAATTGGGCGACCCGTCCGCCCAGGTAGGGGTTTTTCTCCACCAGATAGACTTCATACCCTACTTCGGCGGCTTCGATGGCCGTGGTCAGACCACTAATACCACCGCCCACCACCACAATGCTTCCACTCGCAGGGGCTGTGCTTTGACTTGTCATGCTATCCCTCCGTGCGTTCTGAATTTGTCGGAAGCGGCTTCCGCCATCGGCGGAGATTGGACCGCTTCAAAAATGTGAATAAACTTTGGCCTGCTGTTCTTCTTTTCTTTCAGGCGATACCCTTGGTTCGTGAAACGTGCAGTTGAGTACTGGAGTTTGGTAAAATGGTGGATTCGTTTGTTGGCTTATTCGTTAGGGGTTATATATTCTCTTCATTTCAATCCTACCAAATAACCAATCAACGATATACCAACCCCAGAAATCAACTCCACGTTTCAAAATCGCTGATCATCCCGATCCGCTGATCGTAAGGGTTATCGCCTGAACTGCTACAACAGCCGGCGTGTTTTAAATTACTTTTTCCCCACTCCCCATTTTGCTTCACTACTACTTTTGGGATGCGGGGGTGACTTAACAAAAACCTCCAGGCGCGCCGGGGCGCCTGGAGGTCTTATATCTCAACACTCAAACAACCGACACCGTCCCGTTACGGGATGAGCTTGATGTAGTCTTTTTTGAACGTAGACCACTCTTTCTTTGCCGGGTCGAACTTGGAGTTGACGAAGCAGAACCAATTCTTGTCATCCTGTCCGGGATAATCGGCCTGATAGTAGAAGCCCGGGTAGCGGGTCTCTTTGCGGAACTGGATGTGACGCAGGTGAGCTTCCACGGTCCAGATGCGGTGCTCGATTTCCCAGGCGCGCATCAGTTCATGCAGATCGCCGGCGGCCAGCTTGGTGCAGTCTTCGCGCATGGTCTTGAGCAGATCCATGACGATTTCCAGGTTCTTGCTGCTGGTCATGTAGTAGGTCGCCGTGCCGGCGCCGTACTCATGGGTGGCCTTCATCAACCGGTACATCATCCCATTGGGTTTAATGTAGTTGGGGTTGATGTTTTCAGCGGTGGTGTAGTTGCAGTTTGCCAAGTAGGTACGGACCGGTTTGTAGACCAGATCCACCAGTTCGGCCTTGGACTGCTTCAGGGTCGGCTTGAAGCTAGCATGGTCTTTGGCGTAACGGACCATCTGCTTGGCGGCGATGCGGCCTTCGGCATGGGAACCGGAGGAGAACTTGTGGCCGGAGCAGCCCACGCCGTCACCAGCGGTAAACAGACCGTTGACGGTGGTCATGCGGTTGTACACCTTGCCGTTGTCGGCTTTAATTTTGTAAGCATCCGGTACCCAAGACAGATCCGGGCCGGAGGTCCACAGACCGCAGCAGCCGGAGTGAGAACCCAGCAGGTACGGCTCGGTGGGCATAACTTCGGAGTTTTTCTTCTCCGGTTCGCAATCCTGAGCGCACCACAGGTTGGCCTGGCCGCAGGTCATGTCCAAGAAATCTTCCCAAGCTTCGGATTCGAGGTGCTTGAGCTCTTTTTTGTCCATGGTTTTGCCCAGGGTCGCCAGAGCGGTGACGGTGTCCATGATGATCGGGCCGCGGCCTTCTTTCATCTCGAACAGCATCAGGTGGTTGCGCAGACAGGTCGGGGTGATGGCGGCGGTGCCGTAAGGAGCATATTTTTCCAGCTCTTTCTTGGCGGCGTCGCTACCGGCGAAGTTCTCGCCCAGGCCGTTGAGGGTTTTGGCTTTGAAGAGCAGGAACCAGGCACCCACGGGGCCGTAACCGTCTTTGAAACGAGCCGGCGTGAAACGGTTTTCCATCATGGAGAGTTCGGCGCCGACCTTCATGCACATGGTGTAGGTGGAACCAGCGTTCCAAACCGGGTACCAGGCGCGGCCTTTGCCTTCGCCGACCGAACGGGGCTGGTAGATGTTCACAGCGCCGCCGCAGGCGACCATCATGGTTTTGCATTTGATGATGTAGACTTTGTTCTCGCGCACGGAGAAACCAACGGCGCCGGCGATGGTGTTGGGCTTGTTGGCATCCAGCAGCAGTTCAACGATGAAGCAGCGCTCGATGATATTATCGGTGCCCAGGGCTTTCTTCGCCGCTTCGGCCACGACGCGTTTATAGGATTCGCCGTTGATCATGATCTGCCATTTGCCGGTGCGAACCGGCTTGGCGCCTTTTTTCAGGCTGCCCATGGCCAGACCTTTTTTGCCGTCGAGGTTTTTGCCTTCGGCGGATTTCTTCCAAATCGGCAGGCCCCACTCTTCGAACAGGTGCACGGAGTCATCCACGTGGCAGCCCAGATCGAAGATCAGGTCTTCGCGCACCAAACCCATCAGGTCGTTGCGCACCATGCGGACGTAATCTTCCGGAGCATTCTCGCCAACGTAGGTATTGATGGCGGAAAGGCCCTGGGCCACGGCGCCGGAGCGCTCCATGGCGGCCTTGTCACACAGCAGAACGGTCTGGCCCGGCTGCAACCATTTTTTGATTTCAAACGCGGTACCGCAAGCAGCCATACCGCCGCCCACGATGAGGATGTCAACTTCTTTTTCAACAACTTCGGGGTCCTTAACAGCTTTAAGTTCACCCACTGGCTTATTAGGTAATGCCATATCTAACCTCCTAAAAGATAATTCGAAGTGTATGGTTCAATGAATCAAACGGCCGCCTTAAACAGTCTTGGGCGTGGGCATCTTGTAGCCATCGGCTTCCTCGGTGGAGAGCAGTTGGCTTTCAAGATCTTTGCCTTTCAAGCTTTCATAAGCATTGGCGGCACCTTCGGGAGTGGTACGGATGGGGAACTTAAAGCGTTTGATGAGTCCGTTGCGGAACTTGCAGGTCCACATCACGTCTTCGGTACCCATCATCGGCATGATGGAGCTTCCCAGGGGCACGAAGTCGGCATAGCCGCGCACTTCAATGGCCTGGGTGGGGCAAATCTTAACGCAGGAAAAGCATTCCCAGCACTGATCCGGCTCTTGATTGTAAGCCTTCATAGCGGTGGGGTCGAGGACCATCAGGTCGTTGGGGCAAATGTACATGCAAGCAGTCTTATCGCCACCCTTGCACCCGTCACATTTTTCCTGAATGACAAAACTTGGCATTTAAAATACCTCCTAAAGTTGGTTATTGGAATTCAACCAATGGGACTCCAAAAGTTAGACTCTAACAAACCTCTCTTCTCCTCTTGCACCCCCCTTCGTTTTGATTGTCCGATGATTCTTCTTCTCGGCCTTATATATAAAGATTGATCCTTTAAGCCCCGCAGGTGGCCCCCTTTATGATCGAGGTGCCGGTTCAGACATGATATTACTAAAAAATTCTTTAAATTCAACTACTTATAAATAAAATAAGATAGAATGAATAACACCTCAGTTTTGCCTTGTCAATAATTTTCACAGCAAGCCCGCGCGAAAACTTAAAAAGCGGTTGGTCCTAGAATTGACATTCAATATATGGTGAAGAGAGAAATTCAGGCCACAAGATGTAGAAGCACATTTTGATTGTAAACTTTTTCAGCAGCCCCGGCGTCTGATTCGCCAAAAAGGCTGTTGAGTGATCTGTGCCAGTTAAATAGAGGGTTCAAGACAAAGAGGTGCACGATGAAACTACGATGGATTAAAGGGATGATGATTGGAACGATCTTTTTCTTGGCCATGGGCCAAGCTCAAGCCGATGGTAAATCAGGACGCGCTCCTGGTTTTGGGAGCGGCCAATGGAATCAATCTCGGCCCCAACCTCCGGCTTTTGGTGGACCACCGGCCGGGTCTGGTCAACCGGTCATTTATCACAATCCGCCCCATTTCAAACCGGCTCCGCCCCAGCCGTTTTATGGAAAGCCGGTCCACGGCCAGGGCCATCATGCCAAACATTGGGTTCCCCGGAGCCCCTATTACGCTGAGCGCCGGCACTACAATTACCACCATTGCCGGCCAATGCCACCGGTAGCACACTATTATCCGGCCCCGCCGGTGGTGCATTACTACCCGGCTCAGCCGGTCGTGGAATACTACACAGCGCCGCCGGTCGTCGAGTACTACCCGGCTCCGGCCCCCATGCCGGCCAATGGTTTCTCGGTATCGGCCACAATGAGCCAGCCGGGCTTTGCCCTGGGAGTCTCCATCGGCGATAATTGGTAATCGACTGAAACCGTTCTGACCAAGAGCAGCGTTGGGCGCAACGCTGCTCTTGTTTTTCTTGTGGATTGATTTGCCGTTCACGACATAGTAAGTACAAGCCCTACCTGATCCATACCCCGACTGAAAATGGCTTGAACTGAAACAGCAGCGCTACTACTATTATCTATAAGGAAGGAGCCTTTGACTGCGATGAAAACCAAATCCATTTTTCGTTGCGCCATCTGGATGGGCTTGATGATTTTATTACCTGCTGGAGTTTGGGCCGATTCGGCGGCCCCCCAATGGCGGGGCGGCCCCCATGCCGGCTTTTCTCCCTATACTGGCATCATCGGGGGCGAGCTTCAGTACGAGCATTGGGGCTTCACGATAGGCGCTCCAGCGGCCCTGGGCGTGCGTTATTACCTGGGCGAAGACGGGACCCGCTGGTTCATCGGCGCCCATGGCATGTGGTATAAGCTGAAAGAGGATGAAGATAAAGACGGTATCCACTATACGGACCAGGAGCATTATTATACTGGCGGCGGTTTCGGTTACAAATGGCGATTTAAAGATCACTGGGATTTGGTGGCATCTCTCTCCCTGGCCTACTATTCGGAACAATATTCCAACCCCAACACCAAACGGACCGAAACCGGCATTCTACTCTTTCCAGGGCTCACTATCGGATACTCCTTCTGAGACTGCTTTGATGAGTTGCCATCCGCCACCGCCAGGGTCTTGCATTGCAAGCCATGGCGGTTGCTTTTTAAAGCCAGAGCTGTAGTACTGCTCCAACACCGGGAGGTCACCCCATTTTCCTGCATGCGCCCACGCTCCCGACCAACCCTTTACGCCTCCAAGGAAGTGTCTTTGGACTGGTTTCGGCCGCTTTTTTAAATATCTACATCACCCAGCCGGTGCTACCCATATTGCGACAAGAGTTTAATGCGGGGATGGTGACTGTGTCCCTGAGCGTTTCGGCGGTTATTCTCGGCATGGCTTTGGCCAACCTGCCGTTCGGGTATCTGGCGGACCGTTGGGCCATCCGCCCCCTGATTTTCTTCGGCGGACTAATAGTAGTCTTAAATTCGTTGGTGTGCGCCATTTCTCACCAACTATGGGTACTGATCGGCGCGCGCTTTCTCCAGGGGCTGTTCATTCCGTCCTTGACCACCTGCCTGGCCGCTTATCTGGCCAAAAGCCTGCCGGCCGAACGGCTCAATGTGGTCATGGGGGCTTACGTCTCGGCCACGGTGCTCGGCGGGCTGGGCGGCCGGCTGCTGGGCGGCTGGATTCACCCGCCCCTGCATTGGCGCTATGCCTTTGTGACCGCGGCCGCGTTCACCCTTTTAGCCACTCTGTGGGCTTTAAAAAGTTTGCCGCGCGCAACCGCAGCGTCGCCCTCCGCCTCTGCCACCGTGGGTTTTTGGGCTTTGCTCAAGCGCTGGGCTTTGCTGAGAATTTACTTCTGCGCGGCCGGCAGCTTTGCGCTGTTCTCTTCGGTCTTCAATTATCTGCCCTTCCGATTGGCGGATGCGCCTTTTTACTTTAACACCCAGAGTATCACCTCCCTATATTTTGTCTATGTCATGGGAATTTTCATGGGGCCGGCGGCAGGCCGCATCAGCAACCGTTTTGGCAGCGGCCAAACCTTAATTTTAGGCGCATTCGTACTGGCCATATCATTAGCCTTGCTGCTTTCGACCGCCAGCGTGTGGGTCATCATCGGATTGCTTGGAATTTGCACCGGGTTTTTCGCCATCCATGCCGCTGCTGTGGGCGCCCTCAATCGCAAGCTCTCTGCCGGTCAGGGCAAAGCCAATGCGCTTTACGTGCTGTTCTATTATGTGGGGGGCTGGCTGGGCATCACCGGCACAGGATGGGCCTACCAGCTGGGTGGATGGAAAGCAGTGGTGGGCACGGGCTGGTGCTTGTTGACGATTCCCATCATGGTCGGTCTTCTGGAGAAAAAGGGAAGAAGAGAATGAAAGCCATCCCACGCACTGTTTGGGCATTGGGATTGGTCAGTATGTTCATGGATATCTCTTCGGAGATGATCCATAGCTTGCTCCCCATCTTCCTGATCTCAGTGCTGAATGCCAGTACTGTATCGGTTGGCCTGATCGAAGGCATTGCCGAGGCCTTGGCCCTGATCACTAAAACCTTTTCCGGAGTATGGAGCGACCGGATGGGCAGACGCAAAGCCTTGGTATTTGCAGGTTATGCCATCGGTACGTTCACCAAACCGCTCTTTGCGGTGGCGCAAAGCATCGGGATGGTCTTCACGGCGCGTTTTCTGGATCGCATGGGCAAAGGAATCCGCGGAGCCCCACGGGATGCCTTGGTTGCTGATGCTACTCCCGCTGAAATACGGGGCGCGGCGTACGGACTGCGGCAATCCTTGGATACAGTGGGGGCCTGTTGCGGTCCGCTTTTGGCCACCTTGTTCATGGGGCTCACGAATGGCAACTATCGGTTGGTCTTCTGGGTGGCGGTGGTTCCCGGTCTCTTCGCGCTGATTACCATTTTTTTTGGTGTCGCCGAACCCGCTCCACAGAAAAATGGCAGCGCTCAGCGCCCAAGCATCTTCCGTGGGATCGGACAAATGGGCTCTGCCTTCTGGATGGTGATACTGATCGGCAGCACTTTTAGCTTGGCGCGTTTCAGCGAAGCTTTTCTACTGTTGCGCGCCCAAAGCGTGGGGCTGCCCCCGGCAGCCATTCCCATCATCCTGGTGTTGATGAATGCTTTCTATGCCCTGAGTGCCTATCCCATTGGCAAACGTTCGGACCAGATGGGGCGAAGCGGGCTGCTGGCGGCGGGGTTAGGGATCTTGATGATCTCCAACCTTATTTTGGCGATGGCGCTGAAGCCATGGCATGTCGCGATGGGAGCGGTCTTATGGGGAATACACATGGGGCTGACCCAGGGATTGCTGGCTGCCATGGTGGCCGATAACGCGCCGCCATCATTAAGAGGCACGGCCTTTGGTCTGTTTAGTTTTGCCAGCGGTCTTGCCATTTTAGGGGCCAATGTCATCGCCGGCTCGCTGTGGCAATGGTATGGTCCAGACATGGCCTTTTGGGCGGGGGTAATTTTTTCGACGGCAACGCTGTTGGGGTACCTGGCGCTGAAAAGTCAGCTCCGGATAAAATAAAAACCAGTCAATAGGCGCAATACTGTTCCCAGGCGCTCACTTCCCATTAACCCCCTGGCGTGGCTGGGCTTTCTCTAAATTGGGCCACCCACGAACCCAACAGTTTTTTAAGGGATGGGTCCGACTCGCTCTCGTACAAACGCTCAAAAATACCTTTGAGGCCGTTATGAGAATAAGCCACCATGTCGGCGTGGTCCTTATAAAGTCCCACGGCCAATTGGGAAGCAAAAGCAAAAAGGCCGTCTTCCAAACGCCCCCATAAGGAAGTTAAGCCGTTGAGGGTAGGAGCTGCTGCGGCTTCGATCATGGAGACAAATGCGTTTTTCATGGCGCTGCGACTGGCGCCCACCCGTTGAATGGCTTGATAGGCGATATAGCAAATCAGCAATGAGCTTTTCTTCAATCTGTCAAAGGGGATGCGATTGGTTTCACTTAAATCCGCCAGACAAAGGGCGACCAGATAATCCAGCGATCCTTGCCGGCCGTAAAGATAATGCCCGGCGGCTTGACTTTCACGGTAGTTGATGGATCCCGGCAGATCCGTCAGAATGCTCGGTTGCAATCCAATGTGGTTGTGGACGCAAAAGTCGGCGATCTCCACGCCGGTATGATCGTTGAGGCTGTTGAAGTAGTCAAAAGGCAGGCCGAAAATAAAAGAACCATGCACGGAAATTCCCATTTTTTGGATTTTTCTCAGCTGTCCATGGTAATATTCGGCCACGCTCATTTTCTTCTTGTGAACATCACGCACGATATGTTTGCCGATATACTCCAAATTGCGAAGATCCAGGGATTCAAGACCGATGAAGAAATGAGTAGCGCCAGCGAGCCGCAATTTGCGTAACAGATGCTCATCGTTGGCCACGTCAATGGAGATCTGAGCCGCGAAATTAATCTTCATTCTCTCAGCAATAATGCGATCCAGAATCTCTTCTAACCTTTTTCCGCCCAGCAATAAATTGTCCGGCAAAAAGAAGAAAAAACGGTTATGGGCGGTCACGCCCCCTTTTTGATAAGCCTTTAATTCATTCACGAAATCGGCCGGGTCGCGCACCGTGAAGGAACGTTGGCCCTTGGGGAGAGTAGAAATGGAGCAAAAACTGCAGTTAAATGGACAGCCGATATAAGGAGTGGTCACATTCACGCGGAATTTGCGCACCAATAGATCTCCAACCAGAGGGGTCTTTCTTAAATGCTCCAATTTCAACGGCGGCATGGCAGAGACATTCGAATAGCCCCATATACCATCTTCCAGACTGGTTTGGCCGGAATAGGAATCCTTGAGGTTGCTGCTCTTTAGATCCGCTAAAATGGAGCGAATATTGCCGGAATCCGCAGGACCTGTGACCTGGGAGATCAATTCCGGGAACGGGGCACATTGGCGAATGTAGGTATTCACATCCGCCGGACTGGTGGAGACATGAATGCCGCCCAGAATCACCGGGATCCGGCCGTGGTTGAGGGCCAGGGCGGCCGCCACGGCCGAGGGAAAGTTGGCGCTCATGGCGGTAATAAAGACTGCCTCTGGTTTGTGCCCCTGGCGAGTAATGATTTGAGCCAATATTCTTCGCTTGCCGTCGGCCAGGATCACCGAAAGTAGCGGATCGCACTTGGCGATCAGGTTGCCGATATATGTCAAGGTGTAACACTCCATGGCCAAGGTTTCGGCCATGGTCTTTTTTTCTTTGCGGGCGACGGGTGATAAATAATCACAATAATTGTTTTCGTTGAGCTGCGCCGCGTCTTTTTCGCAAAGATAGGTCAGCAAATCACTGGGGTGCGAAATGCGGCCATATAATGGCATCAGACTGAAGATGGGCGGGCTATAAACGATGTAGTAATTTTTTGCCATCGCGAATCTTAATGAATATTGTCGGATAAGTAAAGGCGTGTGACGCCCTGCCCCGAAACGTGAAGGGCTCCGGCTGCCATCACGCGCAGGTTCGGCGTGAATCGGCCTGGAGCCCTCTCTGTATATGGAAGGCACTAACCGCTTTCTGCGGTCAGCGCCGGTTGTTAATTGCCTGACGCCGCATACTTGAGAACGCCATCGGCAATGGCTTTCTCAATGAAATGATCGGTAGGCGATACCATTTTTAGCCACCTCGATATAGTGGGGTCCTTGACCAGATCGCGCCAATTCTACACACTGTTGAAGCTGACCTTATAGCTCAAGCCTATCAGATTAAATGCTTAAAAAAAGGGGGGGGCATTTTTTCTTATCTTATGGAACCGCCAAACGGTAGCGTTTCGAGCAGCGACCAAAATAACCAATCCTCTCTTCTATGCCCCTCCATTTGCCGGCCATGCAATTCCGCCGCTTTAGCTTACTTGAAGATACCCTCATTAAGGTTTTTTCTGAAGAAATCGGAACTGCGACCTGCACCACCACCACCAAGGCATCGTCCATGTCAATGCAGCGCGCGGGAGGGAAGGGTCCCGGGTTGTTGGCGTTCACCGGTTGTTGGGTTGTTGCCGGCGCACCACTATGAGCATGTTCGATACAACTTTGGCGGTGGGATGCAGGCCGCTGCCCTGATCTACTCGATCCGCCTGAACAATTATGGAATACTTCTATTCACCCTTGAAGACCGGTGGTCTCTTCTGGGCAAAGGCGGTCATACCTTCAATCATATCCTTGGTACCAAATAGTTCAACCAAGGCTTCTCTTTCGATTTTCAAATGCTGCTCGGGCGAAATGCTGGGACTCATGGCCATGATTTTCAAAACACGTCGCACGGACAATGGCGGGCGCTGGGCCAATTTTCTGGCCATGTCCAAGGCCTTGCTGAGCACTTCTTCTTCCTCGCAAATACCGTTGATCAGGCCGATCCGCAACGCCTCTTCGGCCTCGATCTGTTCTCCCAGCAGTATATACTCCAAAGCCCGTGCGCGGCCCACCAGCCGCTGTAACCGCAACGTGCCACCGTAGCCGGGAATGATCCCCAGATTGGTTTCGGTCAGCCCCACCCGAGCTCCCTTTTTAAGATAGCGCAGATGACAGGCCATGGCCATTTCCAGACCGCCGCCGAAAGCATGCCCATTCATGGCCGCAATCACCGGGATGGGCATGGACTCGATCTTATCATTGAGATCCTGCCCGCGCTTCAAGTAATCCAAGGGTCCCAGGTCGCCGAAGCCCGAGGAGAGATCCGCGCCGGCGCAGAAAATCTTGTCACCGCTGTTGGTGAGCACCAGCACACGCAAATTCTTATCCTGGGCGCAGCTATTTAGAATTCTGCGCAGTCCTTCAAACACACCGTGGCTCAACTGATTGGCTTTGGGCTTATTGATGGTGGCAATGCCGATTCCTTCGGCCTGCTCGAATAATACTTCATCTGCCATGATGACAAACTCCTTCTACTTTTTGGAAAGCTTCTTGAAAGATCCATCTCTCAGTTCCGGCTCGGGCGCCAGGATGTTCAGCTTGAACCGATCCTGCAACTTGAGCAACGGTTGGGTCATCTGCTCCGCGGTCATGCCGGCGCACAGGGCAAACGGCCCGGCAAAGGCGCGCATGCCATGGACCACGGCCTGGTCGATCTCCTGGGTGGAGCTGGCGATGCCTTCCTTAAACACTTTGACCGCTTCGTTGAGCTGAATAGCCACAAACTCTTTGGCCGTAATGTCGTCGGAGGGTTTGGACATGTCGATCTGGGCCTTGTCGCCAACCCATTTGTAGATGCCCTGACCGGTTTTCATGCCCAGCTTGCCGTCGGCGATCAACTTGCGCACGACTTTTCCGGGTTTGTAATCCGGCGACAGTTTTTCAGCGTAGTACTCCAAAGTGTGGCAGTAGACATCCAAGCCCACGAAATCGGCCAGCTCAAAGGGCGCCATGGGAATGCCCATGCGACGCATGGTGGTGTCGATCTCGTCGGGCCGGATTTTGCCTTCTTCCAAAATGGCATTCATCAAAGCCTGATTGGGCGCATTGATGCGGTTGACGATAAATCCAGGGGAATCTTTGAGCACGGTGACCGGCTCTTTTTTAATCTTGCGAACGACTTCAGTCATTACCGAAAGAACGCCTGCTTCGGTCTGCTCGCCTTTGATGATCTCCACCAGTTTCATTTTGGTGACGGGGTTAAAGAAGTGCAAGCCGACCATCCGGCCGGGCAGCGCCACGGCGCCGGCGATATCGGTGATGCTCATGGTAGAAGTATTGGTGGCCAGAATGGCGTTTTCCGGACACATGGCCGAAACTTCTTTGAACAGAGAACGCTTGAGGTCCAAAATTTCGGGAACGGCTTCGATCACCAACTGGGCATCGCCCACGGCTGCGCGCGTATCAATCGTAGTGGTCAGGCGCTTGGTGAGAATTTCTTCTCTCTCGCTGGCCGCGAGTTTATTCTTGCCGACCAGAAAATCCAGACTCTCTTTGATCTTGGCCACGCCATTGTCCACGAACTCTTTTTTGATGTCGCGCATCACCACGTTATAGCCGGCCATGGCACATACCTGAGCAATCCCATGACCCATGGCGCCGGCACCGAGAATAGCAATCTTGCGAATGTCTTCGAGCTTCATTGTGCCTCCTTGATTTTACAAAATAGAGTGAAAGCTGAAGACTGAAGGGTGATGGGTATCGGAGGGAGAAACTTCAGTCTTCAGCTTTGAAAAAACCTATCTCAGTTCGCTGCTGTTCAATTTCAGGACATTGCGCGCCACGATCAGGTGCTGGATCTGGCCGGTGCCTTCGAAAATATCCATGATCTTGCTGTCACGCATCCATTTTTCCGCCAGCTGCTTGCGCGAGAACCCAACGGGTCCGAGGATGTCGCAACACTCCTGGGTGATCAAAGTGGCCATGCGGCCGGACTTGGCCTTGGCCATGGAAGCCTCCAGATTGTTGGACTGTTGATTGTCGGCCATCCAGGCCGCGCGCCAGGTGAGCAGCTTCATAGCCTCGTATTCAGCCTCCATGCGGTAATAAGCTTTTTCTACGCTGCTCATGTTATGAACGCTTTTGGAGTAATCGAGTTTGTACCCGGCTTTTTCCAGCTGTTCTTTTAAGAATTCGACGGCCGCGGAAGCAATGCCGTTGGCCATGGAAGCCACCAGGGGACGGGTGTTATCAAAGGTCTTCATGACCCCCTTGAAACCTTCCGTGCCCTGCTTGACCACTTCCGGATTGCCCAAAAGATTTTCTTTGGGTACGCGGCAGTTGTTGAGCAGGAAGGTGCCGGTATCCGAGGCCCGGATGCCCAGCTTATGCTCCAATTTCTCCAGCTTGAAGCCGGGGGTGCCTTTTTCCACGATAAAGGATTTCACGCCGGCCTTGCCCGCGCTTTTATCTACTGTGGCCCAAACCACCACGGCATCGCAGCGGTCGGCGCAAGTGACGAAGATCTTCTCGCCGTTAAGCACATAATGATCGCCATCCAGTTGAGCCGTGGTGGATATCGATCCTGAGTCGGACCCGGACTGGGGTTCCGTGATGGCCATGGCGATCCATTTGCTGCCGAAACGCGCGATTTGGTCATCGTTGGCCACGGCGATCAGGGCCGCATTGCCAAGACCAGCATTGGGCAAAGAGAGCAACAGACCTGCATCGCCCCAGCAAAGTGCTTCCGTAGAAAGCACCAGGCTCATGTTGGCGCCGATTTTGCCGCCCTCGGCATCCGCCGGTTTTTTCGCTTTGGCGGCCGCCGCCGCGGCGGGGTCCTTTTTCTTCGGTTTGCCCATGATGGGCAGGCTGCGGAACATGTCCAGTTCTTTGGGATATTCGTGTTCGGCCAAGTCATATTTGCGAGAAATGGGCCGTAACAGGGTTTTGGCCAAATTTTTCATGTTGGCCCGTACTTTTTCGGTTTTTTCGTTGAGTTCCAGATCGATCATGTTACCCTCCTGCAGTAGCATTTGTGCCGGCTTGGGGCGGCATCAGGCTTCAGAATCTCCAAGCTTCATCAAACCGTGGCCATAGCTTCCAGTATCGAAATGCCGCGGCTGTTCCGATAGAAGCGTTCCATGGGATAATCGCGCACATACCCATGACCGCCAAGCACCTGCACGCCGTAGTCGCAGATTTTCATCGCCTTTTCACCGGCATACAGCTTGGCCAGATAGGATTCCCGGGTCGCGTCTTTGCCGGCCGCCAGCTTGGAAGCGGCCTGCCAGGTCATGAGACGGATGGCGTCCACTTCATAGGCCATCTCGGCAATCATGAAGGCCACGCTCTGGCGATGGGCAATGGGTTCACCAAATTGGATGCGCTCCTTGGCATAATTGCGGGCGAATTCGTAAGAAGCCCGGCAGATACCGGTGGCCATGGCGCAAAGCCCGACGCGGGTGCGCTGCAAAATCTGACCAAAATCACATCCATTGGCCTCGCCCACTCGGTCGCTGGCCGGAACCACACAATCGACCAATTTGATCTCAACGCTTTCCAAGCCATAAAGGCCCAAATTCTTCTCCCGATCACTGATATGAAGGCCAGGGTTGCTGCTCTCAACAATAAAGAGCTGATTTTTGCCATCGCAGGCGGCTGCCACCATGATATGCTCGGCCGTGCGCGCCATGGGCACAAAACACTTTTCACCATTTAAAACGTAATCCCCGCTCTTGGCCACGGCTGTGGTCTTCAGGCTGACGACGTCGAATTGAAAATGGGGCTCGTTCACGGCCAGCGTACAGGCCTTGTATTTTTCGGAGCAGTATAGCGGAAGATACTTCTTCTGTTGCGCCGGAGTGCCGAACATCACCAGGGGTTGAATAAAAAGGGAGGGCAGCGTCGCGGCCACGGCCACGGCCATGTCGCCATAAGCCAACTCCTCCAGGATGAGAGTGCTGTCCACCGGTGCGCTTTGATCGCCGAATCCGCCAAATTCCTCGGGAACGCTGGCTATGGAGATCCCCATTTCCCAAATGGCCTGGATGGTGGCGGGATCAATGTCGCCGCTCTCATCGATATCGTGGGCATTCTCAATCACCAAATCCTTAACCAGTTTGGCGATTTCGCTTTTGATCATCTTTTGTTCTTTTGAAATTGAAAAATCGAGCATAAATCCTCCTGTTGATCCGCGGGAGCAAAAGCCATCGCAGCATTAGACTGACATGTCAGTTCTATTCCGAATCGAAAGGTTTGTCAACTAAAATTTTTATTATATAATTCAATATGATGTTAATATTATGGCCCAAGTTGAAAAAATATCTGGAGTGCTACTATTTTCACTTGACAGCCACGAGCCGCTGCGTTAAATACTGACATGTCAGTTTTTAAAATACATCTCTATTGAGAGGAGGAAATTATGAGCCAGATTCAAGAACTACTGACCCGAGTATTACCCCAAAAGACCAAAGATTCCATCGCATCGCGTGGCGCCGCGGCGGAACTTAAAGGTACGACCATCACCATGACCATGGACGTCTCTGGAAAGCATTACAGCTACACGCTGGTCGACGGCGCCAACATGGAAATCGCCGAGGCCGGCAACCCCAACGCCATGGTGGCCATCCGCGTCTCTGAAGCAGATCTGACCAAGATGATGCAAAAGAACGAATTGGACATTATCCAAATGGTGATGACCGAGCTGGACAAGGGCAAATACGAAACCCTGAAGCGCCTTAGCGGTACCTTCAAGGCTGAGTTGAGCAACGACGACGGCTCCAAATACCAAATCGAAGTGACCTTCAACGGCGCCGCTGATCCCAATGCCATTTTCAGGATGAAGACCTCTGATTCAGCCGCCATGATGCGCAAGGAAGAAAACCCGGTCAACCTGTTCATGGCCGGCGCCATGCAGATTGAAGGCGACATGCAGTTCTCGATGGCTACCCAGCCGCTGTTTGTTTAGGGCGCCCATGACGATCTCTTAAAGGATCAAGGTATCGGTAATACAGCAGCATCTTGTTCCACTTGTCCTGACGGTACCACCCAAGACCAAACCAACAGTTCAAAAGAAAAGGGGGAACCAAGCCAACTTGGTTCCCCCTATTCTTTCTTAAACTATAATCAAGCTGCTTAGTGACGCGCAGTGGATTGTATCCAATCGTTCCGGCCGCGCGCATTGCTGTTCGGCGCAGCCTGGTTTTGAAAAAGCCCATGTCTACTTTGCTTCTTCTCTAGGAACAAAAACGCCTGAGATGAAAACACTAATGAAGTCGTCCGTAATGGCGTCGATCTCTTTCTTGGTATAGCCCTTTTGCTTTCGTTTTTTGACGAAATAGTGGTGGGCGATGCGCAACAATGCGCCTGTTAAACACGCAGCAGTCAATTCCACGTTAATGGTGGTGCGGATGTTGCTGTTTTGCTGACCCAGCTTCAGGTCATCGGCAATGATGCCCATGATTCGCTTTTCAAAGCGACTAATGGTCTGGGAGACCTTCTCCGGCAGACCAATGCCCATCCGAAGGGCGATGTTGCATAAATCCGGATCAAGGCTGAAAAAATTGAGCGTTTGACGAATGCGATGGCGGAAATAATCTTTGGCGCTGATGCTGTTGAAATCAATTTTGGCCAATTCGAAGGACACCATGTTGATCCATTTATCGTAAAAGGTATCCACGATGGTGATGAAGATGTCATCTTTGTTGTTAAAATATTGGTAGACCGTACCGCGTGCGATCTGAGCCTCGTTGATGATGTCCGAAATATGCGTTTGATAATACCCCTGATTGGAAAAAAGCCGTATGGCGCATTTTAAAATTGCTTCTTTTCTTTCGTCCGCCTTCATATTTGTCAAATTTCCCTATTTGAATTGAGTTCTGGTGTTAAACCGGTGCCACAGCAGTAAAACGCCCGGCCGCGGTAGGATCACCCACTGCGTCATATATGGACCGGCTGAACTCAGTTGTCAAGTCGGGCACTGGCCCCAAGATGCAAAAATCACTGGCCTCCGGCGGGGGCCATCGTCCAACCAAGCAACTGAAAACATACAATAAAAAACAAACCAAAGTCCCGATACAAGTTTACAGTTATAAGCTTTGTATTTTCCGTGATACATAGACTGACGTGTCAGTCTTATACCCTCTATCCATTGGCAGGATCGCTGAACCTGACAGGCCGGTGGCCCATCGCCTGAGATGAACCACCATTAATGACCGCATGGTTATATGAGGATCAATAATGGCTTGCACGCACGGAACAAAGGCATGGGAAGATGCATAAATGGAATATGGCAGAGAGTTGACATTTATCTACCGTAATCCCACCTGTTGATTTCCAAAATAAATGGAACCAAATTTTCAGTTTAGATTGAAGAGCGCGCAATATTTTCAAAGCAATTGGAAGCAGTCGCCGCGCTTCATTTTATTGTATGGGTTTTAAAGGCATCGGCAG
>JAKALP010000014.1 GCA_021824175.1 Deltaproteobacteria bacterium | reverse complement strand
TTAGTAATCGTCACAAAATAAATTTTACATTTCATGCAGGTTGTGGATGCATCGAATAGTTCCACTCTCCATGGAATTCATCACGGATGATGTTGAGCTGGCGCAACTGCTCATCCGAAACTTTGATTCCTTTTGGATACTTCTTGGTATCGAGCTCACATTTAACTGTCAGGCCGGTGCGGGTTTTCGTTGAAGCGATTAAATTAACGATTACTTCATGACTCACAAGAGGTTTTCCTCTCCAATTCTGACTGATATAGGAAAAAAGGCGATGCTCGATCTTGTTCCATTTGCTGGTGCCTGGTGGAAAATGACAAACCGATACGATGAGACCACTTTCGTTGACAAACCTCTGCAGCTCGATCTTCCAGAGTCGAACTCTCGTCCCATTGCTGCCCCCACCGTCAGCCGTAATCAGAAGACGACCCGCCTTAGGATAAGCTTGCAGCCCCATGGTATTCCACCATTTGCGGATGCTCTCCACTGCAAATGTCGCTGTATCGTGGTCAGTCCCGACATTGACCCATCCTGCATTACGGGTCTGGTCGTAGACCCCGTAGGGGGCCACTTTTCCAAGCTCCGGAATCTCAAAGTCGTAGATTCGGACTTTTTCAGGGTTGCCCTTCGGCCTGAGCTCTCGTCCGCTATTTTTAAAGTCGCCCACGCGTTCCTTCTTTTTTGTATCCACGGAAATCACCGGCTGACTGCAAGACTGAAACTGCTTGACCTTGCCGTGAATGTACTCAAACTGGGCATTGCGGTCAGGATGCGAGCTTCCCTCGGTTGTTTTTCGGTTTGCCTGCAGACTATAATCCATCTCGTGAAGCAGATCAGCCACCATGCGGTGACTGGCATTGTGTCCCATTTTCTTCAATTCGTCCGAGAGATTGCGCACACTTTTGGCCGTCCAACGCAATGGCGATTCCGGATCTCCTCTGGTAACGGGCTCAATAAGTCCCTCCAGGTCGCTTCGAAGTGTTTCGTCAACCTCGACGGTACGCTTTCTGCCCGCGCCTTTCTTGCGCACACGCACTGCGAGGGAATTTTTAGCGGACTCATTTGCCTCTTGGTCAAGAAGTTCTTTGCACCCCATTGTGATCGTCGGCCGCGAAACTCCTGTTGCTTGGGATGCCAAGGAGATGCCCCCACGGCCAAGGGCCAGCGCCTCGGCAGCAACGAAGAGCCGCAGTTGCCTTTCGTTGAGCAGTGGCGCCATAAGTTCGAATCGCTTTTTTATCAACTCTTTCTCCATGACAGATTTATATCATGGCAAGAAAAATTGTAAAGATTATTTTGTGACAATTGCTTAGTATCCCATGGCCTGGTTGATGAGTATCACACTGGTCGGAGTGAGCATCGGTTGACGATGCAAAATGGTGGTAATTCGGCAGATCCGCTGGGGAGCATGGCAGTCGCTGCATATGCCAGTTTCAGCGCACGGCGTTTTCATTCCAAGGCTCTTGGCACGCATGGGGCCGGCCTCTTCACGGATGCGGCGCAGCGCGCTGTCTAGATCGCTGGTGACTTTATTCATGCCGGCCACGATAACCACTTTACCCGGGCCAAATCCCATTGCGCTGGTTCGATTTCCCGCGCCGTCCACGTTAACAATCTCACCGGTCATGGCAATGGCATTGGCGCTGCAAAAAAAACAGTCGCAGCGCAGCTGTTCTTTCCGAATGGCAAGACTTTCTTGGGGCGAAAGATTGGCTTGCCAATGGTCGTAGATGGTCTTGCCTTTGGCGGTTAGTGCTTCCACAACACCCAACTGTCTAACAGTTTCAGACCCCCCGAACCCAATGGTGTTGCACTGGGCCGTCATGTTCAGAATCAGGGTACGCGCCGCCTCGGTATCGGGCACCCAATGGGCATCAAAACCATTCTTCTGCAGGTTGGCCAGGCATTGACGTCCTCTTTGTTCCCATAGCCATTGACGAATCGAGTGGGGCATTCATGCTCCAATTTCGTAGGAGAAATTTAAGACATCAAGTAAAAACCCAGATTAGGATCGTCCCCCTCATTGGCGGCAAATGAGGTTCCAACGAGGTTTTTGTAGACATTGCGGATAATGACACGCTTTTCAATAAAAGTGCGGCGCTTGTCGTCGAGATGAAATTCCACCCTCAACATTTCGCCGAGATTGAAATTACGTTCCACGTTGAGCTTGAGTTTGATGCCCGTGGAGGAAATGTCAACCACCCTCATGATTCCCTTATCCTCATCGCCATTGGGCATACGATAGTAATACATGCCGGCCAAGTCGGTCGCTTTCCGGTATTGGCGGCGCTTTTCCAGGGATACACTGAACCGGTGACCACAAGTGCAGTTGCATTTGACGGTCACTCTTTTATCAATGGCGGCATATTTGGCCACATTGGCTGTTGTCACGTTGCCACATTGGGGACAAACAAAGGTCGCGGTATTGTTGCTGGTGATAAAGACCTTTTCAATCATCCTAAAGATTCCTTATCGATGGTAGTTTGCCTGACCACATTCATTGGGGAATAATTGCTCCTGACGTCCCAATATACGAATAATTTTTGGGCGATAGGCTTCCCTTTGGCCAAGACGTTGTCCGATGAAGCGCATGATGATCATTGCAATGGCAAAACAGACCAAGGCCATAATGGCCGCAAGAACCGAGGGGTTCATCTGGAACCCTGGCGCCAAGGCGTTACCGGCGATACCCCCCCCGAGCATGCCCAAGATAGGAAAAATATAGAGCATAAACATAGCTTTAAGCAGAGAGCTACTACTGATGGCTATCTGGATATGGTCTCCCACTTTGGCGCCAATGGAATTGATAGCCTCGACTTCGTGGTTTTTGCCATTGCCACCAGGATTACAGCTTTCCCTGGACGCACAAGACTCGCATACACTGCTGCGGGTGGTTTGAACCCACGCCGTTAAGGCTCGCGCGTCCATTCGAATCACTATTCCTTGTTCAATGGCCATTGGATCGATTCCCCGGCATCTAGACCTTAGCACCAGGCTGGGAAGCATGGCACTCTTTATCTCTCAGATAGCAAATGAGACCGCACTGCAGGCACCGCTTGGCTTCCTGATGTGCTTCCGTGACGCTAAATCCTTTTTCCAACTCTGCATCCGGTGCTGTTTGGTTTGCATCAGCCAAAGGCATGATTTGGCGCAATTGAACGGCTACGCCCTGAACACTGTTCACGTTTTGGACCGGTGTAGCGGGGGCCACGACATGGCTCGGTAAATCCAACGCGAGCCCATATAGTGATTTGTGAATAGTAGCAGCGGCACGCCGGCCGGCGGCAATGGATTTAATGGCGGCTGAAAAATCGGTCAGTTCATCGCCTTTGGCCATTAGTCCGATTTCGTCCCGTAATGCGGCTGGTTTATAAGGTGGGATGGCTTGCCAGGCGCCGGTCGTGGCCGGCGCGGCATTCTGCGCCGAATCGCTCGGAGTATCTTCGGTGGAGGCCGGTAGAAACATAAGTTCTGGAATGCGCCCGGCCGTGAAAATTAAATGTTGCGCTTCTACTTTTTCGATGCCGCCATGGGTCAAATGAATCAGGTCAACCGCCTGCAGGGCATCACCCTGACCATGGAGGCGGCCTATGGCCATATCCGCGCGAACTTCTGCCTGGTTGGGCTCGATTTCCGCCAGAGGTGTTTCTCTGACCAGCAAGGTGACTTTGTCTGCCCCAAGGGCCTTGCAGCGTTGGATCAATTGCTTATTCAGATTGGGATTGCCCACGATGATCACATGGCCATCCAGTTTAAGGTTCGGATACCCCTGGCTGCCGGATTTGGCCACATCGATCAGCAGGTGGCATCCGGGGACAGGGCTTGGGTCGCTTTGCCCACCCGTGCGGGCCAATCGGCTGTCCCAGCCGCCAACGGCGAGAAACACGGCTTGATACCCCTGGGTCAACAGTTCCGGTATGGTGATATCCTTGCCAAGAGATTTGTCTGTCTCGGATGCTACCCCCATTGCAAGGATACCCTCGATATCCCAGTCCAGCACATTGGCTGGAAGGCGATTACGGGCAATGGCGCTGCGCAATAACCCGCCCATTTTATTTTGAGCCTCGAACACCGTGGTCGCATGCCCCAGCCGCGCGGTAAAAAATGCAGCCGAGAGTCCTTCGACGCCACCACCGATTACCGCGACTCTGCGCCCGGTTTCCGGTGCTTTGTATGGTTGAATGTGTTGTCCGCGGGCCATCTCTTCATCGGCCGCATATCGTTTCAAAAAATTGATGGCCACTGGTTCGTCCACATAATGGCGACGGCATTCGCTTTCACAAGGGCGCGGGCAGATACGTCCGATGACGGTCGGGAAAGGATTGCGTTCTTTAATGATTTGAACTGCACGATTATTATCACCATCGGCAATGGCACCGATGTAAGCGCTGATGTCGATACCGGCCGGACAAGCTCTCTGGCAGGGCGTGGTGCAATCTTCCGTCGTATACTCTTTGAGAATACGGCGAGTCACCGAGGAGAGCGTAATAATGTTTTTCGGGCAGACCCGCTCACAGGTACCACATCCCGTACAACGGTTTTCCTGGACCTTCGGCAATCCATCAGGCCCCATAGTGATCGCACCGAAAGGGCATGCCTTGGCACACGTGCCTAATCCCAGGCAGCCGATGGTGCATACCTTCATACCACCATGCAAAACGGCCATGGCCCGGCAATCATTGAGCCCATCATATGCATATTTAGTCTCCGCATCCGAGGTTCCATATGCGCAGCCGGGTAGGGCAATGTCAGGTTCCTTGGCCTCGAAACTGACACCCAGGATGGCCGCAATGGCTTGGGCTACTTCTGGTCCGGCGGCCACGCATGAGCTGGGAGATGTCTTCCCGGCCACGATTGCTTCGGCATTGGCTGAACACCCGGGCATACCACATCCACCGCAATTGGCACCGGGCAAAGCTGCCTCAACATCCAGAATTTTGGGGTCTACATAGACATAGAACACCTTGGAGGCTATGGCTAAACCGATACCCACTACCAAGCCCAAGCCACCCATCATCAGGATTGCGTCTTGCATTTTTTCGGTTCTCCCTCACGCATAGTATCACGTCCGCCACAATAATTGGCTGCTACAAATCAATAAAGCATAAACGAAATTACTTTTATCATAGCTGGTCAAGCTTTTGATAATTTTTTCTACGTTGGCGCCGGTCACGAGCACATCAGTCGTTACCAAGAGCCATCCAATCCCCTGATGCCATTCATATAGAGACGGCCACAGGCAACAAATAAAGAGTAATTGGTCGATAACAGCGGGATCTCAAGCCTGCGCGCCAGCTCCACCACCTCTTCGGGCGGGTTTTTCTTGCGGGCGATCACTACTGCGGCCACTTGGGCGATCTTGGCAGTTTGAATAACCTGGGAAGTGGTGACCCCCGTTAACAGGACACAATCCTTGGCAATCGCTGTCAGTACATCATCCATTAGATCCGCCGCGCCACCCGCGGTGATCACCTTATCCATTTGATCATGTCCGACCAGTACTTTCGCCTTGAGTATGTCTTTGAGCTCTTGGATCTTCATTGGATATTCTTACAGTATCACTCGTTGTCTCCAATATTCCTCTCGTTTTTCCCTTTGGTTAGATATAGTTTAGAGGAAAATGGTACAGGGCAATTGATTACAAATTTAACAAATCGGCACCATGGCATAAGGCCTATGTGAAGTCAATGAGAACGGCATCATGAAACGAGGTCTGTTAGAGAACTCAAAGCAATCATAAATCAAGGGCGTTAGCACGGATATCGGCGACAATAGCAGATGGGAACTTAGAGGCGCGCGAAGGTGCTCTTCCATTGTTCCCGCTCTGTCTCCACTCGACTGGTTGACGGCGATTTTGGCCTGAATTATAAACTCCGAGCAACATTTGTTAAGCCCGTCATTCACATTGGATGAATCAAATGCAAGAGATTTTTGAAAAATTTGATATTAACGCCGCTGTTGAAGCAGCCGCATTTTTGCGAAACCGATGGGAGCAAACGCCCACCGCCGCCATTTTTGCTGGTACGGGATTGGGGAATCTGACTGCTGCTCTCCATAATCACACAGCGGTAGCCTACGGAGAGATCCCTCATTTCCCTTTGTCCACGGTGCAATCACATGCCGGGCAGCTGGTCAACGGCTGGCTTTCGGATATCCCAGTGGTCGTGTTGCAAGGACGTTTTCATCTCTATGAAGGCTACTCCCCAGCGGCGGTGACCTTCCCCATCAGGGTTCTCCAGAGTCTGGGCGTGAGCACGCTTATTCTCACCAACGCGGCCGGAGGACTTAATCCAAATTTCAGCTCTGGCGATCTGATGGTTATCAGTGATCACATCAACCTCACCGGCGCCAATCCTTTAGTTGGCTTAAATGAGACCCAATGGGGGCCACGGTTTCCTGATATGACAGCAGCCTATGATTTGGGATTGCGCAACATAGCTTTTTCGGCAGCCCCGACCTTGGGCATCCAGATTCGCCAAGGCGTCTATGTGGGCCTAAAGGGGCCCTCCTTGGAGACACCCGCCGAGATGCGCTTCCTTCGAACCTTTGGGGCCGATGCGGTTGGATTTTCCACCGTGATGGAGACCATCGCCGCGGTCCATGGCGGCATGCGGGTTTTAGGGCTATCCACCATCACCAATATGTGTTTGCCGGAACGTTTATCGCCTTCCAGTGTGGATGAGATCATCGCGGTGGCGGAAGCAGCTTCACCTAAGTTGGCTGCGTTGATTGCCCAGGTATTGAAGGTCGAAAATGAGCAACGCCAGGGAAAACAACCATGACTATTTCTAACCCATTGCATATCGATCGCGCGGATCTGTTGATCGAGAATGGAACTATTGTCACCATGGACGCCGGGAATCGCATCATACCAGGTGGTGCCGTTGCGGTTGAAGCGGGTCGGATCAAAGCTTTGGGACCAACCGGACAATTTGTCCAGTGGCAAATTGCTCAAATCTTGAACGCCCGGGGCGGCCTCATTCTACCCGGTTTGATCAATACACATACCCACGCGGCCATGGCATTGTTTCGTGGTCTTGCGGACGACCTGCCCTTAATGAGTTGGCTCAATGATCACATCTTCCCGGCCGAGTCTAAATTGGACGCTGACATGGTGAAAATCGGATCACGGCTGGCTTGCGCTGAAATGATTCGATCCGGCACCACCTGCTTTTGCGATATGTACCTCTTTGAAGAGGCCGTGGCTGAAGCGGCCGGCGAATGCGGTATGCGGGCCGTGGTGGGCGAAGTATTGTATGACTTCCCATCGCCGAACTATGGCGTTTTGGACAATGGTTTCGAGTATACCCGCCGCATGATGGAGCGCTGGGCCGGAGATCCCTTGATCAAAGTTGCCGTGGAACCTCACTCCCCCTATCTGTGCAAACCGGATTTACTCCAGCGAGCCGCGCGCCTGGCCGGAGAGTACCAGGCTCCCATGGTGATTCATCTGTCTGAAACCCAGAATGAAGTGGTCCAGATCATGGAAACGTACCAGGCCACGCCCGTGGGCCACCTGGATCAACTGGGCATATTGGGCCCAAATGTGGTGGCCTGCCATGCCGTGGTTCTGACCATGGAAGATATTGAACGGCTCAAGAAAAATGATGTCAAAGTGTCCCATAATCCAGAGAGCAACATGAAGTTAGCTTCCGGAGTGGCGCCGGTGCCTGATTTACTGGCTGCCGGGATTTGTGTGGGGCTGGGCACGGACGGCTGCGCCAGCAACAACAATCTGGATCTGTTCGCCGAAATGGATACGGCGGCCAAACTTCACAAAGTGCATCGCCTGAACCCAACGCTCATGAAGGCCAATGCCGTGCTGCGCATGACCACCATAGATGCCGCCCGCGTGCTTGGAATGGATCGCATGATCGGATCCATTGAAAAGGGCAAACAGGCCGACATAATTGTGGTGGATACCGCCAAACCGCATTTGACTCCCATGTATGATCCTATATCCCATCTGGTTTATGCCGTGCATGGCAGCGATGTGGTGCATACCGTAATTAATGGCCGTTTGGTAATGAAAGATCGCGATCTTTTGACCATGGATGCAGCCCAAGTGATGGCGGATGCCAGGCAGCAGGCGGAGATGTTCCGGGGGTTGGCATAAGCTGGTTCCCAGAAATCTTATCTTCTCATCAAGAGAATTCTTCAAGGTCAGCCATGTTCGATACCATTGTTTATAACGGTACCATTCTGACGATGGACCAGCGCTTTTCAACGATCACGAAGGGCGCAATGGCGGTCCATCAGGGAGAGATAAAGCAGGTTTGGGAGTACTCCGGGAAATCAGTACTGCCAGAAGCCAAAGAGCATATCGATGCCCAGGGCGGTATCATTATGCCAGGACTGGTCAATGGCCATACCCATCTGCCCATGACACTGTTTCGCGGACTGGCCGACGATCTTCCCCTGTCACAGTGGTTGAACGATCACATTTTTCCGGCTGAAGCCCAGCATGTCAATCCCAAGTCCGTGGTTCTGGGAGCGCGGCTGGCTTGTGCCGAAATGCTTTTAGGGGGCATTACTACCTGCTGTGATGGTTACTTCCTGGTGGCGCATTTTATTGAAGAGGTGGCAAACACGGGCATCCGCGCCATATTGGGACAAGGTGTCATTGACTACCCAGCGCCGGGAGTGCCTGATCCGGCCCTAAATGTCACGGTGGCCCGCAACTTTGCCGAGAAGTGGCGCTCGCTTTCAGGCCGTGTGCAGCCATCCATTTTTTGCCATTCCCCCTATACCTGTTCGGCCCAAACTTTGACCGCGGCCAAAAAAGCAGCCACTGATCTGGGTGCCGTGTTCCAAATCCATGTGGCCGAAACCGAGGCAGAGCGGGATCAGATGCTGGCCAGGCAGGGCAGCACGCCGGTCCAATATCTGGACCGTTTGGGGATTTTGGACCCCCAGACGCTGCTCATCCATGCAGTATGGCTGGATGCTCGGGATATCGACATTGTCGCTCGCAGCAAAGCCCGGGTTATTCATTGCCCGCAAAGTAATATGAAATTGGCATCGGGAGTTGCGCCAGTGCCCGACATGCTCGCTGCCGGCATCTGCGTCGGGTTGGGCACGGATGGGAGCGCCAGCAACAACGATCTCGACCTCTGGGCTGAGATGGACAGTGCCGCCAAGCTGCATAAAGTGCATCGTCTGGACCCCACTCTTATGGCCGCTGACACTGTCCTGCATATGGCCACGATTCAAGGCGCGCGCGCATTGGGCTTGGATCACCAAATCGGGTCTCTAGAACCTGGCAAGCGCGCTGACTTTATTGTCCTTAACATGGATCAGCCCCATTTGATTCCTATGTACCACCCATCGTCCCATTTGGTGTATGCGGCTGGTCCCGCCGATGTTCGGCACGTGATGATCGATGGCCAATGGGTAGTGCAAAACGGCCAGCTTCAGATATTGGATATGGCTAAACTACGGGAAGAGATCAACGCCTTTATTACCGGCTCAATTGGCCGACGGTGAAATTGTTTGGAGCACCGTATCGAGCTCATGGGCGTTTTCAATAATCGCAAAAGCTCGGTCGCAGGCAGATAAATCGGTCAGCGCGGTTTGGATGACCACACAGCGGATACCGGCTGCGGCCGCCGATGCCAACCCCCGCGGAGAATCCTCAATGGCCAAGCACTCTTCAGGGGGTAATCCCATACATTGCAAAGCGGTGAAATAGGGTTCCGGATCGGGTTTGATCTTGGAACAATCATCGGCCGTGATAATGCACTCGAAGTAATCCCGGAGACCGGTATGGGCATGGAGCAGATCGAACTGCCGCCTGGGGGCGCTGGTGACTACTCCCATACGGAAAAGAGAGTGAAGTTTGGCAAGGGTTTGGGCAATGGAGGGCCGAAGGGCCACGGGTTGTTCCAGCCGTTGCCAAAAAACCATGTTGCGATGCGCCACTACTTCATGGGCTTTTTGAGCCGTGGCCCCCAACATTTGGGCAATATCCACGCTGTGTGCACCCCGCCCAAGATAGCGGTCGCGCCAAAGGCTATCATCGAGCTTCAAGCCAAAGGAGAAAAATACCGACTGAGTGGTTTCGAAAAAGAGTGTTTCCGAATCCACCAGCACACCGTCGTTGTCCCATAATAATGCTCGGACCATATTCGCTCTATGTGTTATTAGGATAAAATTATAAAAATAGAATTCAATTTCAGTGTCTTGAGTGTCGATGATCAGCAGTTTATAGATCCCTCAAGCTTAATCGTCAACCATCCAATCTTAAAGAGGAAGTGTCATGACAGCCGCCTCAACGTTTCCCAGGTTGAGCAGTGTGGCCCGGGGGGAACAACCAGCCGATCTGCTGCTTCGCAACGCGCGACTGATTAATGTCTTCAACGCTACGATAGTAAAAACCGACGTGGCGGTGGCCGATGGTCGCGTGGTGGGGGTTGGTCCTTACGAAGCCCTGACTCAGGTGGATTTGGAAAACCGCTTTCTGGCCCCTGGTTTTATCGACGCGCACGTGCACATCGAAAGCGCCATGGTCGCGCCGGCCCAGTTTGCCAAGGCAGTAGTGACCCACGGCACTACCGCGGTGGTGGCGGACCCCCACGAAATCGCCAATGTGTTGGGGACAACAGGAATCGATTATATGCTCGAGGCCAGTGAACAACTGCCGGTCCACTTTTTCTTCACCTTGCCCTCGTGCGTTCCGGCTACGCATATGGAAACCTCCGGCGCGAACTTGGATGCATCCGCGCTATCGGCCTATGTGCAGCACCCCCGCATCGTGGCCCTGGCGGAGATGATGAACTTCCCCGGCGTGATCTTCTCCGATGAGCGGGTTTTGGCCAAAATCGCCCTCATGAAAAGGGCCGGTAAACCTCTCGATGGTCATGCCCCTGGTCTTTCGGGACGCGGATTGAGTGCCTATTTGCTTCCCGGCATTGCCAGCGACCACGAATGTACTTCGACCCAGGAAGCAGAAGAAAAATTGTCCATGGGCATGCACATCATGATTCGCGAGGGCACGGGGGCCCGCAATCTCGATCAATTACTGCCAATCATCACGCCCCAAACCGCACGCCGTATGATGTGGTGCACCGATGATCGCCACCCACAAGACCTTCTCGGCCATGGACATATCGATCAAATGCTGCGCCGCGCCGTGCGCGCCGGAGTCGATCCCCTTATCGCAATCCAGATAGCCACTTTAAATCCCGCCGAATATTTCCGAGTAAATGATGTTGGGGCTGTTGCCCCTGGCCGATGGGCGGACTTTGCCATATTGGATGACCTGAGCGATCCGGTAGTTCGTCAAGTTTATTGTCGAGGCCGCTTGGTGGCTCAGGACGGTCAACTACTAAATGAGAACTTCCCAGAAAAGGCAGTGACTGTTCCATCGGCGATGAGGGTGCCATTGGAACGCCTCAATTTGCGTATCCCAGCGCAAGGGCCTCGGGTGAGGGTCATTGAATCACGGGCCCATCAAATCATCACTGGCAGCAGTATTGATGAGCCTTTCGTGATCGAGGGAAATGCCGAATCAGACCCACGGCGCGATCTTTTAAAGATCGCCGTGATCGAGAGGCATCATGGCACAGGGCGTGCCGGGCTCGGGTTTATCCGCGGGTTTGGCCTACAACGCGGTGCTCTGGCTTCCTCGGTGGCCCATGATTCCCATAATATCATCGTGGTGGGATGCAGCGACCAGGATATGCAGGCGGCTGTTTCGGAATTAGCAACCATGGGAGGCGGATTGGTGGTGGTAGAAAACGGCATCCTCAGCGCCCGTTTGCCCTTGCCCCTAGCCGGTTTGATGTCCGATCAGCCCATGGCAGCGGTCCAGCGCGAGTTGGAAGATGTTCTGCAAGCCGCTCGCCGGCTGGGATGTCGGTTGCCCGATCCTTTTATGACCCTGAGTTTCATGGCTCTGCCGGTTATCCCAGCCTTAAAGATCACAGACAGGGGATTGGTGGATGTGGAGAAATTCGCGATCGTGCAGTTATTCCTTGAATAAACAAAAAGCCGCCCCAATGGGCGGCTATGGTCGAACAAATAAGGACTACAATTCGTGAGGCCCGCCAAATCCGGCAGCGGCTCAAGAATTGAAATTAAGCTTTGCGTAAGGAATCCAGTTCCTTCTGAAGGGTCTGCACTTGCACTTTTAGCGCTTTAACTTCGGCGTTGATCCGTTCTTCGACGGCGTTCATGACTTGCTTGAACTGCTGATGTTCCAAAAGAGCCGACAAGTCCGTTGTTGGTTTGCCGCCTCGGCCCGCAGCGGCAGCGCCTTGGCCTTCGACTTGTTCTTTAAGTTTTTTAAATGCTTGAATTTCCCTCGCCACGATTTTTTTCTTCTGCTGTTCATCCATTTGCTTATCATTGGCCAGGGTTTCAAAACTAGTAAAGACTGACATCACGCGCTTGATGGCATCTTGATGGGATTGCGCTTTGCGCTTGCGGATATAGCGCGCCAACGCTCGCAGCATGCGCAACAAAGCATGCGTGATCGGATCTTCTTCGAAATGGGGCAGCAGCGCCTCCGTTTCGGTGATTAACTCGGTCAGGCATTGATCTGTAATTTCCCAATCAATGGACAATACCGCGGATTTGAGCTTTTCAATGGAGTATTGGGCGGTTGGAGGTGCAGCTGGTGCTTTGGCCTCGCCTCCAAAAAAATCATCCAATCGATTCTCAAGATCGTTGACCATTTTTGATTTGGCTGATTTATCCAATACCGACCTCCTATGTGAAGTGATCTTGCAGAGAGACGACTGTCATGGTTATGGCTTTCTTTACCGTGGCAATCACATTGTGGCCGCTGAGTGCGCTGGCTTCGAAATAGGGCGCTTTCAACTTTGAATTTAAATCTTGTTCTAGAGTTTCTATGGTCAAAATCGGGACACCCTGTTCGGCCAAATCCCGCTTGTTATACTGCATGACAATGGGAAATTTGTTGTAGAGATCAAGATCGTAAAATGCCAGATTCTCTTTCAGGTTTTCCAGGGAAGCAATGTTTTTATCGCGCATTACTTCCATAGAGTCGGCCACGAACACGACCCCGTCAACTCCTTTGAGCACCAGTTTGCGGGTGGCATTATATTTGACCTGTCCCGGCACGGTGTAAAGCTGAGTCTTGACCATGTACCCTTGAATCTGGCCCAAATCAAAGGGAAGAAAATCGAAAAAAAGAGTGCGGTCTCCATGGGTCTTGATGCTCACCATATCCGACTGAATACGGTGTCGCACCGCTCCGAAAAGGTATTCCAGATTGGTGGTTTTACCACCACGCCCTGGCCCGACGTACACAATCTTGACCTGGACTTCCTTTTTGCGAATATTAATAACCGCCACGCGGGCATCCTCGTTTAAGGGTTGTCTCAATCAGCAGGTGACTGTTACGGAACGAACACAAACCGTCAGACCTTTTTGGTCGTTTCGAAAATCTTACTGATCTTGCTGATAGATTCGTCGACCTTTAAACGCAGATACCCAAGAGAGACATCGTTGCCGAAGATGGTCACGAGCAAGAAATCATCCAGGACTTTGCTGAAATGGATGTTTTCGTTCTTGCCTTTGTGAAAGAGCAGCGCGAAATCGTCTTCGCCGATGATTGCGGCCATGGCGCACACCGCTCCGAAGTTGCCCGCCGCTAGGGCGGCCAGGGAATAAACGTCATGCCCGACTTGGCCGTTATCAAGATTGGCGATAATGTTTCCCGCCATATCGATAAGGATGACACATTTGAGCCCTAGGTCCATCAAGTCCTTTTGCAAGACCTCTTCAATTCCATCCAACTGTTCTTGATCGAGTATATAGGACAAAGATCTTCCTCCTTTAGGAATGAGTTGGCGATTTTTTGGACGCGCCGGAATGCCGGGGAATTGGACTCCTTCTGTAGCCCGCGGTTATTCTCTTCATGAACTCGCTTCAGAAGGGGTGTTGCGCCTCTTCCCAACCCGATGTCATAATTTGCGCATGGGATATATACCGGCCCTAAACAAATCCACTTCGCATTACACCCAGAATAACCTATTAGTTCAAAGAACTATAAAAAATTCAGGCATTAGTGTCAAATAAAAAGAGTGCCGACTGTGTTGCCTCGGTGGCATATCTTGCCTGAGTGGGAGCTTGATTTTATGTGCAACTGTGCGATATGGATAGACTTAAAAGTTTTTGCTGTTGAAAATCATTGGAACAATTTGGTTTTTGCCATCTGTCGCGATTGAATCTACAATCTGATGAATATTTTGTTAAACTACGGCGTTCACTTGTTATTGAATCGAAGATGGTGATGGAGGATAAAAAGTTCGAATGACCTCCACTTAGGATCGTGCCTCACAGCTAACTTTCCAACCGCATTCGATAGGAAAAGGAGCCCGTGCTATGGCTTATACAATGGAGCAGATCGAGAAGCATACCATCGTTCTACGTCTGGCCGTATCCATTTACAAAATGATGGAGCCGGAGCTGCATTCGATTCTGGAAGCATTGGAAGAAAAAACAGCCAACGCCATTGAACGGCAGGATGACATTCTTTCCCGATTGCCCAGTGAAAAGAACGAAGCGATAAGACGGCAAATGATTATCGCTCGCATATTTGTATTAATCAACCAGTTGAACCGAAATACGCTTCTCGATCGTCTGGCATTTCTAGATAAGCCGGGTTTGAAATGGGTACGAGAATATCCTCGCCTGGATTGCTTTTTGCTCGTAGATTTTGCTGCTAAAGGTAAGGCCTACCGCAGTTGCATTCGTGATATCAGTGCTGATGGCGTTTTTATCGAAACCGCTGATGGCTTTGAACAAAATCAGGAGGTGGCCCTATGTTTTACCCTGGGGGAAGCCACTGAGTTAATGCCATTCAAAGTCAAGGGCCGTGTTACCCAAATCTACCCTGATGGCATAGGGGTGCAATATGAAAATATCACCCACTACCAGCGCGAAATCATCAATACCCTGATTGCTAAGATATTTTAGATAATGGGGCTCATGGTCACGGGGTGCAACCAATCAGCTTTTGAACGATGCGGTCCGCGGTGAGATTGGACCTGCTGTATTTGGGCAGCTCGGACAGAGGGATCATCTTATTAATCATCTCTTCGAGCAGGGGATCATACTCCATTGCTCCCAATTCCTGGGCTTCCAACGTTAGATATTTCTCCGCCACCATTTGAACGATCCGGCTGGCATTCCCATCCTTAGGGTTGCGGGCCATATTGGTAATCAGTAACGGTCTGAATTTGGCGATGGTTTTGGTGAGGTAGAATGCAACTTTTTCGCCATGGGATTTACGTACGGTAGCAAATAAATCGGAGATGGTTCGCATCTGATTATTATTTTTGGGGTCCATGGCCTTTTGAACTATCTCTTGCAGTGAAGGCTTCTGGCTGACATACCGACTTAGTCTGCGGTAGACGGTGTTCCGCACAAACCCATAGGCATTGTGAATGGAAGTGGGCTGGGGCGTGAGCACAACCACGGGGTATTTGGCAATGAGGTAAAAATCCAAGACATTGTAGCTTGCGCCAGCCCCCAGATCTAGAACCACATGATCCACGGCCAAATTCAGAATGCTTTGGGCCATTTTGGTTTTTTGAGCAAATAGGGGGTTGGCAAAGGATAGGATTTCACTGGCGCCGCAAATCAATTCGAGGTTCTTTATATCCGTACGAATGCAAACCTCTTCCAATGTTTCATATTTGCGGGTCAAATAATCGTTAAGGGTTCTTGCCGGGGTTTTAATGCCCATCAGGGTATGTAGATTGGCGCCGCCTAAATCGGCATCCACCAATACGGTTCTTTGGCCACAGCGGGATAGGGCCAGAGATAGCAGCAAACTGATAACGCTTTTACCTACGCCGCCTTTGCCGCCGCCGACCGCCCATATTCCAGGATGATGTTTGGGAAATTGATCCGTTTGCATGTTTTTAGGATGATGATTCAGTTCGAGGTTTTGGTTCAATCGGGTTTCACCATCATGTCCCATAGGCCCCACAATAGGTTTTGTTCACCTACGCTACCGGAACAATACTCGTTGAGCATATCGCGGTCCATGGCGTTGAGGGTATCGAATCGGATACCGATGAGCGTGAAAGGCCCTTCCGCTTTTTTCTGGCGTTTTTCCCAGACTACTTTACCTGTCAGGTTCAAAACCGCCACATCATTGAGCAAGTCAAGCTTGATTTTCACTGGCCGGCCCTTGAGTCCCTTTTTAATGCTTGGCAGAGGCGCATCGGCCAAATCCACGCACATGCCGCCCAGTGAAAGATCCAACGCAATACCTGAGTGGTGCCAATGTTTTTGACTGCTGTCAGCTGCTGGACAGGTGATTTCCGTTTTGGTCGGCAGGCCAAAACGCATGGCGCGTCTTACGGTCTGCCAGGGGCGGTCGCAGTTTTCACGATTTTCCGGCTTTCTGATCTCCGATAGTATCTTTTCGATGCCAGGATATTTTTGGCATAACTCAATCAGAACGGGTTTCGTAATTCGGATCAACTCCACATCCGTAGCGGTGCGGATTTCCGCATCATTGACCGTATTTTTGTTCAAAGGGAAAATATCCCCGAAGATATCATTGGGGCCTAGTAGTGCGGGCTCTATTTCCAGACCGGCCAGTTTTGCCTCGCTCACACACTCGGGGGATGGCATTTCGTACAGCGTGCCGAAGACCACGAAAAAGAGATTCTCCGCCGGTTCATCCGCGCGTGTTATCGTTCTACTCGCTGGCAGTTGCATTCGCACCATTCGCCGCATGACCGCCACCAATTCGGGGTAGGTCATATTGGCCCAAAAGTGCTGCAAAGGTGTTTGGGTGTGGCCTTCTTTGCGGAGTAAACGATGAAAAGCGCGGCCCTGATCGTGATTGGTATTCTGAATACGCCATTGGAGAATTTTGGCCACGACGGCCTGCAAATTCATGCCATTGAGTATGAAAAGCTTTGCAGCTTCATTATAGGCCGCCGCAGCTTCATCAGCGCGCTTCGCCTGTTGAAGCAGATCGGCATATTTGCGATGCAAAAAGGGATCTTCCGGATAAATGTCCAATACTTCCTTGAGTTCTTCGGGAGAACGCACAGCCAGTGTTCCATCGAGGATGCGCTGCATAATACTGCTCTTTGGATCTCCGGCGGAGGTAAATGCAAACTTCAATGTCACAGCGATTCTCCTGCACGCAACGATTCAATAATGGTGTTAATGCGCTGGTTCAATATTTCGCATTTTTCTATATTCAATCGAATCACTTCATGCAACGGTTTGATACTGCGTTCGAGGGAAACACACATATTGGTTAGATATGTCATACGGTCTTTTAACATATCGATCTCTTGGCGCATGGTGACTGGATTTGAAGATGCGGGTTTCTGAGCCTGCTGGAACTCCCCCATCATCTGCTCCAGATCATTTCGCTCGTCGTCCGAGATATTCGTGGTTATCGGAAGCTCAGGCTCGCGCATGGTCAGGCCTCATCATAACGTTTAAGTTGCTCCTTGATGCGCTCATCCAGCTCGGCAATCCGGCTGTTCTGTTTCAGGAGAAAATCCTTTGAGCTCGTTGGGATCCTTTCTCCGATGCCACGATAATGGGCCAAAAGCATCAAAATGAGTAAGATGAGGATGGTGATGGTAATGGCAATAAGAGTAATCACCAAGTAGTATTGGAGCCAATTGGATCGCTGGGGGGAATCAGATCCTGTTTCCGAGGTCGCCGCTGAATTAGCCATGTTTTTCGCCGATGGGGGGGCGGTTACGTTTGTAGAAGCGAGGGGAGCAACTTTGGCTGGGCCTGTATCGGTTGCGTTGGCTGCCGGTGTATTCTCAGTCGTTGGTAAAACGGCCGTTTCATCTGGTGGTTGATGGGAAACTGGTGATGTCGTTGAAGGCTCCTGAACCTGAATAGGGGCAGCTATCTCAGACGGCACCTTCTGCGGCTCGACAGGCATGGAAGTCATGGCATCGCTGTGGCCGGAAGTTAGTGGCGCAGCAATAGCTTCTTCTTTTTGCCCCAGTCTTTTTTCCCAATAAATATCCACGGCAAAGCGGTTTGGATTTTTCAAGGTGAAGGATTCCACCCGATGCTGGGGCGCGCCGAGCTTGATTACAGTGGAAAGAAGGCCGGCATTATTCCAAATTTGAATCTCTTGGATTCGGCGGGTTTGATCCACGGCAATTTTTTTGATCAGGTCAGGTCGAGTGTTCGGGAAATCTACTCGTATATGTTCCGAATCCGGCGGCGCAGCCAAGACCGCAGCCACACTCGCATCCAGCTCAAAGACAATCCGAGTGGAATTTTCGCGTTCCCCGATCCTGATATCTTTCAGGACTGCGGCGCTAGCTGCGCCAACCCCAAATGACAGGTAGATAAGGAGTAGTAATAGCTTTTGGATCATCCGTGGTTTGAATTTCAAAATAGCCGCCAAAAAGATATATTGCTTGTTATTCCATCACCGCCTGCACGTTAAATCCCCCGCTTTCCAATGCCTCTTTGATTGGTAGCATGTCACAAGGCACCAAGCGGAAAAAGTAAGTACGTTTGGTGGTTCGTTGGGCCGTCATTCCGACGTTGATAATGTCCCCACCCTGATCGTGAATGATCTGGATGGCTCGATTCAAACTACCAGGTTCATCACTGGTCACCACATCGATTCTGGCGCTGCTGGCCAATATCCCCATCATATCAATGAAAGCCCGCAGCAAGTCCGATTCGGTGATAATGCCTACCAGCCGCTGTCCTTTGATCACAGGCAGTCCACTTATCTTGTGTCTATAGATGATTTGAGCGGCAATTTCGACATCATCATCGGGAGACACTGTAATCGGATTTGTGATCATCATATCGGCCAGGGTCAAGTCACCCAGCATCGATGGCAACAGCGCCCGTTTCAGGTCAGCCAGGGTTAATAATCCTTTAAGCCGACTTTTTGCATCCACTACCGGAAGATGTCGAATGGAATTGACTTTCATCAATTCCAAAGCCTCTTCAACGGACTGTTTGGTGGTGACCGTAATAGGATTCGGCACCATCATGGATTTGATTTTCATTCCCCAGCCCTTTCGATAGGTGGCATTATCTACATTATGGATATACCACTGATATTTATGCGCCAACAAGAGGTTTTTTGAAGATGCATTAGTTGGCTTTTACTTCGCAGGACGGGAAGCGCATGGTTTGGTGCGGTGCGATCCTCGCCATTAATGCGCGAGTATCAGCTTTTTTCGCTTTGAACCATAAGACATTATTCTTGGGCTGGATCATATAAACAGAGTGGTTCGGCGGTTAAGTAGTCGCCGGTAGCTTCGTAAGCCCGGGCACGGCAACCGCCGCAGACTTTACGGTATTCACAAACACCACATTTGTCTTTGAGCTGGTTGGTGTCGCGGAGGGTTTTGAAATGGGATGAATGGTTCCAAATCTCAACGAAGGATTGCTTGGTGACATCGCCGCAGTTCAAATCCAGAAAACCGCACGGCTGCACGATGCCCCGGTGGGAGATAAAACAAAAACCGGTTCCGGCCAGGCATCCGCGGGTTACTGCGTCCAGGCCATGGGTCTGAAAGGTGACGCTCTGACCATCTTGCTTGGCCCGTTGCCGCAGGATGCGATAATAGTGGGGCGCGCAGGTCGCCTTGAGCTGCAGTTTGGTTTTGCTGCGCTGATCGTAAAACCAGTTGAGGGTATCTTCATACTCCTTAGCGTCTATGGCTTGGTCCACAATATACTTGCCGCGCCCGGTGGGCACCAGGAGGAATATGTGGTGGGCCACAGCCCCAAGCTGTTCGGCCAGCCGCAGAATGCTGGGGATCTGGTTGAGATTGGTTTTGGTGATGGTGGTGTTGATTTGAAATTCGACGCCCGCTGATTTAGCGTTTTCAATACCCTTCAATGCGCCTTCGAATGCGCCGGGCACACCTCGGAAAGTGTCATGACTCTGCGCTGTAGCGCCATCGATGCTCACACTGATGCGTTGAATTCCGGCTTTGGCCAGCTTCTGAGCGGTCTCTCTGGTGACAAGCGTACCATTAGGGGCCATAACCATGCGCAACCCTTTGGCGGTGCCGTAGGACGCAATGTCAAAAATATCCTCGCGTAAAAGGGGTTCGCCACCGGTAAGGATAATGATTGGCTTGGCCACTTCGGCAATTTGATCGAGCAACCGAAAAGCGGCTGGTGTATCCAGTTCACCGGTATAAGGACCGCTGGTCGCCGAAGCTCGGCAATGGACACACGATAAATTGCAATTGCGCGTTGTCTCCCAGGCTACGAGGCGCAGGGTGGACGAATCAGGATGATGGCCGGATGCATGCGGGTGTCCATGATGAGGATGAGTGGCAGGGTGCGACATGGTTATTTCCCTTGGTTCTTTTTGGAATAATGCGCGCTCGGTGCATTAACGCTTGTTTAATACTTGGGCCGCCTCCATGGCGAAATAGGTCAAAATCATATCCGCGCCGGCCCGTTTGATGGCTGTTAATGTCTCCATCATCACCAACCGGCCGTCCAGCCAACCGCGCTCCGCCGCGGCTTTGATCATGGAGTATTCACCGCTCACATTGTAAGCCGCCACCGGCAGGTCGAACTCATCCTTGACCCGGCATATAATGTCTAAATAGGCCAGGGCCGGCTTCACCATGATGATATCGGCCCCTTCTTCCACGTCCATGTTGACTTCCCGCAGTGCTTCACGAGCATTGGCCGGGTCCATTTGATAGGTGCGCCGGTCGCCGAACTTGGGCGCTGATTCGGCTGCTTCCCGGAAAGGGCCGTAATAAGCTGAGCAGTACTTGGCCGCGTAAGACATAATGGGGATGTGGCTCATTTCAGCCTCATCAAGCGCATTGCGGATCTCAGCCACCCGACCATCCATCATATCCGAAGGCGCCACCATGTCGGCACCGGCCTTGGCATGGGAGAGCGCGGTGCGCGCCAGCAGGTCCAACGAGGCGTCATTGTCAATGGTGTGCCCCTCTACCACGCCGCAATGGCCATGGTCTGTGTAAGCACACAAGCAGACATCGGTAATGACCGCCAGATCCGGGATTTTATCTTTGATGGCCTTGATCGCTTTCTGGACTACCCCGTCTTTAGCATAGGCCTGGGTGGCCAGTGGATCTTTTTTGGATGGCAGGCCAAAGAGAATGACCGCCGGAATGCCCAAATCACGCGCCTGTTGAGCCGCTTTTACGAGATGATCAGTGGAAAATTGATAATGTCCCGGCATGGAGGGGATGGGATTTTTTATGTCTTTACCGCCCACAACAAATAGCGGCAGAATCAGATCATCGACGTTGAGCTGGGTTTCGCGCACCATGCGGCGGAACGCTTCGTTCTGACGCATGCGGCGGGGGCGGTAGTCGGGGAATAACATGGTTTACTCCTTTTAAACCGTCTGCGAGATCTCCTCATCAGTTAAATAACATGCCGGGTCCGGAGCCCAGACATCGCCGGTGACCGCTTCGGCCCGCACCCGGAAATTACCTCCGCAGACATCCAGCCAGCGGCAGGTGGCGCAGCGGCCTTGCACGAATTTCTTCTTTTCTTTCAATTGCAATAGCAATGGGTCTTCGGGTTCGGTCCAGATTTTGGAGAAGGGGCGCTTGCGCACATTGCCAAAACTGTGGTGACGCCAGAATTGATCGGCATGCACTTCACCATCCCAGCTCACACATCCAATGCCCCGTCCCGAGCTGTTGCCTTCATTCATCTGCAACAGCTTAAGCACCTCGGGTGCGCGTTGGGAGTTCTCCTGGAGCATTCGTAAGTACAAGTAGGGGCCGTCGGCATGGTTGTCCACGGTCAGAACCTCTTTGGGTTTGCCCATGGCGTGCAATTGCCGGGTGCGCTCGATGATCAAATCCACGGCGGCCCGGGTCTCCTCATGGCTCAGATCATCTTTCAGCAAAGCCGAGCCGCGGCCCGCGTAGACCAAGTGGTAGAAACATACCCGTGGAATTTCCATCTCCTCCAGAAGATCAAATATTCCACCGATCTCCTGGACATTGCGCTTGTTCATGGTAAAACGCAGGCCGACCTTAATCCCAGCCTCCTGGCAGTTGTGGATCCCCTGCATGGCTTTCTTGAAAGAGCCTTTGACCCCACGGAAGTGATCATTGACTGGTTCCAAGCCATCTAGACTGATACCCACATAGGAAAGCCCAATTTGTTTCAAGGTTTTGGCGGTATTGCGGTCAATGAGGGTGCCGTTGGTGGAGATGACGGCCCGCATGCCTTTTTCCACGGCATAAGCCGCCAGGTCCGGCAGATCCTTGCGTACCAAGGGTTCACCGCCGGAAAACAGCATGACCGGTGAACCAAAGGCCGCCAGATCATCAATCAGCAGCTTGCCTTCCGCGGTGCTGAGTTCGCTGCTGGTAGCGCCTTCCGTGGCGTGGGCGTAACAGTGTACGCACTTCAAATTACAGGCCCGGGTGACATTCCAGACCACCACGGGATGTTTGTCTTCCGAAAACTGCAACAGGTGACTGGGCAGTTTAGAAGAGTGACGGCCATAACGCAATGCATCAGAGGGCTCCACTGTGCCGCAGTAGAGTTTGGAAATGCCGATCATGTTAAAGCGATCCTTTCTTATTGATTTTTCGTGCTGGTCAGAGAAGCTGTTTCAGCCGTACGAGCCTTGGCCTCCTTGAGCAACTGCCCAATAAACTTTTCCGGCTCATCCAACGCCTGGCGGTTGAGAAAGAAACGATTTCGCCCCGTCTTTTCACGAACCAGTTTCAAACCATACTCCAGGTTGTTGCTGAGCTGCTTGTAAATGGCATCCAGATCGGCTTTGGCGTTGCGCCATTGGATGATCATGGCATCAATGGCTTCTTCTTCAAAAACGATATTGACGCCATGTTTTTTCAAAAACTGCAGTTCGATATTTTTTACTTCTTCATAAAAATGGGTGAACTTATCGAATACGCCATTAATGTCCGTGGTGTGGGCGATGTAATAGTCGGCCATCAGCTCGATGCGTTCCGATGTCAAAGGCAGCCCGAACTTCTGACTCAAATGGGTTTTGCTTTTAGTGACGTAGGAAATAATTGCTTCCTTCTCCACGATGCTGACTTTTTCAAAAGCGGCGCGCATCTCCGGCAGCTCCGGATCTTGTTCGAGTTTGGCCAGCCAATCCTGGGCATGCTCGATGACCTCGCTGGTGACGGCCAGCTTTTTTACGTTGATGGAAGGCATCCGCTTTTCAAAACTCAGCATAGCCTTTTCCACCGAGCTTACGAGTCCACGGGCGCCAGTATTCTCTTCGTATGCTCGTCGCGCCAACAAGCGCAGCGTTTCCTTATCGAATTTGATGGTGATGCCGTATGCCGCAAAGTCAAGCTTTTTACCCAGAATGATGGGATTATTGGGATTCTCCAGGATGGTGTAGAGATCTTCCTCGGTCAGATGCTCGAAAACCGCCCGCACCGGCAAACGCCCCACGAATTCGGATTCAAAGCCAAAGGTGATCAGATCCTCGGAGCGCACGCGCGAAAGAATATCCGCCTCTTCGTGGGTTTTGGTAAAACTGGCGCCAAAACCGATGGCTTGCTCCGAGAGGCGCTTTTTAATGATTTTGTCCAATCCGGAAAAGGCGCCGCTCATGATGAAAAGAATATTCTTGGTGTTGACCGCCGTGCGGTCGCGCTGACCTGTTTTTCGGAATCGTTCGATTTCCTGGAGCATGGAGATAGGATCGTGGGGGACTTTCAGATCCACCTCGGTTTCTTCCATGGGCTTGAGCAAAGCTCTTTGCACACCGGTTCGCGACACATCGGCGCCGATCAGATTCTGGGCCGAGGCGATCTTGTCGATTTCATCGATGTAAATGATGCCATACTGGGCACGCTCGATATCCCCGTCGGCCTCGCGCACCAGATCGCGTACCAGATCTTCCACATCGCCGCCGACATAGCCGGTCTCACTGAATTTGGTGGCATCGCCTTTAATAAACGGCACGCCGATTTTGTGGGCGATCAGGCGGATCATATAGGTCTTGCCCACACCCGTGGGCCCCAGCATCAAAATATTGTTTTTAATGCTGCCCACCATGTCGCTGACGGCATCCGGAAACGACTGGCGGTATCGGATGCGGTTAAAATGGGTGCAGATCTTGGTGGCCAGGATCGCCTTAGCGCGCTCTTGTTTAATGATGTACTGGTCCAGGTAAGCCACCAGCTCTTCGGGTTTGAGATCGAAGCTGATGTCGGATGTTTTTGCCACCGGCTTTTCAACCGTGTCATTCATCTCCGTCTGGGGCATGACGATGGGTGTGGCCAGTTTGACTGAGCCGCCAAACTTTTTGGCCAGAAAGTCACCCAACTCTTTCTCTAACTCTTTGGGGTCCGGTAATTTTTCATTAAGTGGTTTCATCATGAGCCGACTATAATCACCTCTGTTTTTTAATGCAAGTTGATGCCCCGGCAAAAAAGCCATGGAGATGGCTTGTAGTAAAATGCAGGGCTGGCTTTTTCCAGCCCATCAATGGGAATGGGTTAAAAAGGGTCTTGGTTCACCCCGGATCTCCCACGCCCTTGAATTCAAGATCTATTCCGGCTATGAATCGTTTATTAAATTCAGTTATCGGCCCCGCGCAGAACTCCGACACTAATTAATGGATCACCCATGGCATTTTCTTTGGACTGGCAAGATATACTTCAGCATTTCCCAGACGGATTGATGGTCACCGATCCCTCCTTTACAATCCAGTTCGTCAATCAAGCCTTTGCCCAAATAGTGGGACTGGAGCAAAACCGACTGGTCGGCGCCAAATGCCACCAAATGTTTCCGGGCAGCCTGTGCCACTCGGACCAATGCCCGCTGACCCGCGCCCAGGCAATTCGGGAACCCCTGCTGATGGAAGCGGGTGAGCATTGTAAAATTCACAACCAAGCCCCGTGGGTTGTGACCGTAACCCCGATTATGGATGAACAGGGGCAATTTGCCGGACTTTTGGAAAAGGCCGCCGATGCCGTCATTTTACACCGGTTTAAAGCTGAACTGGCCGCCAGCCACGGCCGGATGCGAAAAACCATGGGCGCCATCATCCAGGCCATGTCCATGACCATTGAAAAACGGGACCCCTATACAGCCGGCCACCAGCGGCGTACCGCCAAACTGTGTCGGGCCATTGCCACGGAACTGGATTTTTCCTGGGAACGCATCCAGGGTCTGCGCATGGCCGCCGCCATCCATGATCTGGGCAAAATTCATGTGCCGGCCGCCATCCTGAACAAGCCCGGCGCCATGTCCGAGCACGAAATGGCCATTATCCGCATGCATCCCCATACTGCTTTCGATATTCTCAAAGGCATTCACTTCCCATGGCCGCTGGCCGAAATCATTTATCAACACCATGAACGCATGGACGGCAGCGGTTATCCGCGGCAGTTGCAAGGCGATCAGATTCTCTTGGAAGCCCGGATTCTCTCGGTAGCCGATGTGGTGGAGTCGATGTCTTCCTTTCGGCCTTACCGCCCAGCCCTTGGATTGGAACAAGCTACCGAAGAGCTGCGCCGCCACCGGGGTACCATGTATGACGCCCAGGTGGTGGATGCCTGCATCCGGCTGCTGACGGAAAAAGGGTTTGATTTCAAGACCAAAACCTGGCAGCAGAAACCGGCTGCGGGATCGTCGGCGAGGTGAGCGCTCCAAGAGTGATAGTTCCGTGGAGCCGGATAAGGAAGGTAAGATCAAAGAGGCCAAACACCTTGATCCCTGCTTGATATGCAGCAAACCCTGGAGGCACGATTGAAGAATTGCCCTATTGCCAGAAGAATTGCGGTTTCCTTCACTCCTGCTCAAGGAGCGAGGATGTAATCCGAAGAGGGCGTAGACGCCATTTCAAAATCTCTTCTTGGACACCCTTTATTTTCCTTCCAGAGTTTCGCGCACCTTGGTCGCCAGATCGCGCATGGAAAATGGTTTGCGTATGAAGCTGACGTTTTCGTCCAATACCCCTCTATGGGCGATGATGTCCGCCGTATAACCCGACATAAATAGCCGCTTCATTCCGGGGTAAAGAGACAAAAGCTTTTTGGCCAATTCCCGGCCATTCATTTCAGGCATGACCACGTCGGTCATGAGCAGATCGATTTTGCCGGCAAATGTTTCGGCCAGGTGAATGCTTTCGCCGGGAGTATTGGCGGCAATGACTTTATATCCCAGGCGTTCGAGCATTACGGTCGTCATCTTTAAAATGGCCGGTTCATCTTCCACCAGTAAAATGACCTCCGGCCCGCCGTTCGCAGCTTGAGCCGGTATCTCTGCGCGTAACCGTTCTACTTTGCTCAAATGTCGCGGCAAATAGATTTTAAATGTCGCCCCCTGGCCCGGCTCGCTCTCCACATTGATGAATCCGTTGTTTTGCTTGACAATGCCATAAACGGTAGCCAGCCCCAGACCAGTACCCTTGCCGACTTCCTTGGTCGTGAAGAACGGTTCAAAGAGTTTGCCCAATGTCTTCTTGTCCATGCCGCAGCCGGTGTCGCTGATCGTTAAAAGAACAAACTCACCCGGCATAAGACTGGCGTCTTCGGCGCAGTCCGCTTCATTAAAAGACGCCATGCCGGTTTCAATCGTAACCTTGCCCACACCGGCGATGGCGTCGCGGGCATTGACGCATAAGTTGGCCAATATCTGATCAACTTGCGAAGGATCTACTTTTACAGGCGCCAAATTTGCTGCCGGCTGCCAGGATAGAAGGATTTCTTCGCCGATCAGTCGCCGCAGCATTTTGAGCATTCCTTCCACGGTCTCATTGAGGTCCAGTACCCGCGGGGTTACGGTCTGCTTGCGGGCAAACGCCAGCAGTTGGCGCGTCAACTCCGAGGAACGCTCGGCGGCCTGACGCACTTCCATAAGTTCGGCGTAAAGCGGCTGCGTGGGCGCCATTTCCATCATCGCCATCTCGACATGTCCCAGAATCACTCCCAGCATGTTGTTGAAATCGTGGGCCACGCCTCCCGCCAATCGGCCGACCGATTCCATCTTTTGAGTCTGGGCCAACTGGACCTGAAGCTGATCCCGCTCCGCTTCGGCCCGCTTTCGCTCCGTGACATCGGCGAAGATGCAGGCGAACTGGTTGGGCGATGGACTGTAAATCGTTACTTCGAAGTACTTTCCAGGCTCGATCGAACTGTTTTCCAGAAACGCGGGTTCGCCGCTCAAAGCCACGTGTCCGCAGGTCTCAATCCAGGCGTGCTCGACCCCCGGCAGGATTTGCAATGCGGTGTTGCCGATCACTTCATTTGCTTTCAAGCCGGTCATTTTTTCAAACGCCTGGTTGACGGCCAAGAAGCGGTAATCCATGGGTTGGCCTGCTTCGTCGCAGATGATTTCGTGCAAGGCAAATCCGTCTACCATTTGCCGGAACAGGGTCTGGTAATCTTTTTCCACCTTGCGGTGCAGGGTGATATCACGGCAGACCGACAGCACCGAACGCACGGCGCCCTGGGCGTCCCTTTCAGGCACCAGGCGCCAGTTGAAAATGGTTGGACCTTTGCTCCCGCTAAAGGAGAACTCTGTTTCAAAGGCTTGACCGCTGTCATACACGTTCTGGATGGCCTGCTCCCAGTAGCGGCTGTGAGCTTCGGGAAAACCAAGCTGGCGGTGGGTTTTGCCGATAAACTGCTCGGCCCGCATGCTCACGACCTGACGGACATTGTCTGAAACGAACAGATGGCGCCCCTCGCGGTCAAAACGCATGATGACATCCGGCAGGCACGCCACCAGGGTCCGGAGGGCCTCCTCACTTTGTCGCAGCGCTTCTTCGGCTTGCCTGCGTTCAGTGATATCCCTGGCAAAGCCATTGCAGTACTCCTGGTCGCCCATCCTACCATAAGTGGAAGTAATCTCTACTGGAAAGGTCGTGCCATCCTTGCGGCGATGCACGGACTGGGAGAAGTAATTGTTTCCTGTTTTCAGGATTTGCCAAACTTGAGCCCATCTTTCGGGAGTAGCCAGGGGGTTGATGTCAAAAATCGTCAGACGCATCAGTTCTTCACGGCGATACCCCAACGCCGCACACCCCGCCTGATTGACATAGATAAAACGCCCCTCTTTATCCATCCAGTAGGCGCCATCGGGAGCGGTGTCGATCGATTGCTTCAGGATTTCAAGCTGCTCTTGTGTCCGCTTGCGTTCGGTGATGTCCTGGACCGTGCCGACCATTCTGCGGCCCTGGGGCGTGTTGATGATTTCACCTTTGGCTTGCACATGCAAAACGGTTCCATCCCTGTGGCGGACCCGATGTTCCACGTCATAGGGGATAGAGTCTTTCACCGCTCTTTCAATGAAGGGAAAAATTAAATGTCCGTCTTCTGGATGGACGGCCTTCCCAAACGCCTCGAATAGCGATCCCGCTCCCTGAACATCGAAGATACGCAACAGTTCGGGGGAGCCTTCCACAAGATTCGAAATTGGATCAAAGCTGAAATGGCCGATTTTCCCGATTTCCTGAGCCTTTTGAAGATAGGATTGGTTTGTCCATAGCGCTTGTTCGGCCTGTTTTCGTTCGGTTATGTCGATTTCAATTCCATCCCAGACCAGGTGATTATTTGGCAGCCGGTGCGGGGCGGAGTTCAAAAGCCGCCACCGGATTGCACCGGAAGGCAAACGAAGGCGCACTTCAGCATTGAAGGGCGTCATGCTGGCCAGGGCCATGGATTCGCGCTCGGCCAGCAAAGGCCGGTCTTCCTCTAAGACTTGTCTGTAGATAGCCATACCGTCATGAAGGGCATCGGCCACCGTTATTCCGTGCAGGGCTTCAATGCCAGCGCTCAGGTAAGTGAACCGGCGTTGTTGCCCATCTTCGCCAAAGTCTAACTGATAGACAAGTCCACCAGGCAGATTGTCGCTGAGGGTGCGCAGCTGGGTTTCGCTTTCCCGCAAGGCTTCCTCGGCGCGCTTGCGCTCAACCAGCTCCTTTTGGACCGATTCGTAGAGCCGGGCGTTGGCCAGGGGCAAGGATACCTGGTTGCCCATGGCTTCAAGGAATTCGGTCTGGGATTCGAAATCACGGTAAGAGCGCGACGCAAAGCCGATCACGCCAATGATCTCCTCTCCGATGCGCATGGGCAATGCGGCGAATGATCTGATCCCGGCCTGTTTGCATTCCTGCCAGGTGCAACGAGGATCGTTGTGAATGTCATTGGAGCAGAGCAGCCGGCCTTCTTTTATCGTCAACCCGCACATGCACTCGCCCACCCGGTGTTCCGGCGCCGACTCTAACCATTGCCCGGCCTCGGGCGGCAGTACTTTTCGGAGCACCAGGCGGTTGCCGTCGCGCAGAAACAAGAAAGCCATATCCGGTTGCACCGCGGCCTGCATGCCTTGCAAGGCCGTCGTGGCCACCTCCTCGAAAGATAAAGACGCACTGACCAAACGGCCCAGTTCCTGGAGCGCGGATAGTTCCGAGCGTGACCGGCGTAACGCGGCGTTTTCCACCTCCAATACTTCGACCCGTTGGCGTAGCCGTACCAAGTCCGTGTTGCTGTCGGCGCCGTGTGCCACCCGGTCTTCTGGGCGTATCATAGCTGGATCTCCTTGCTATAATTTCACCTTGTATTTCTTGATAAAGTCAACCGGGTTATAGGAGAGTTTGGCTTTGCGCAGGCCTTCGTCGCCCAGGTCTTGCTCGCGGTTGACTTGGGGATAGCCTTGGGGGGCATGGGCCAGAAACATCTGGTTGATGGCCTGGTAGCTGCCTTTAAAGTCCGGGCAACCTTTTTCAAAATGGATGACTATGCTGTGGTCCGCCATGGTCTCGGCGATGGTGTAGGCCGCCATCACCCCTTTGACCTGAATGGCGCCGCCGGTGATGGCCTTGAGCTGGTTCCAATCATTGAGTACCCGGGAAATGGCCTTGTTTTCGGAGGCCAGGGTCTCGACGCTCTCGCAATCGCGCCACGAGCACCAATCTTCCTGCATGGCCAGGGCCTGATCAATCATTTCGGGGCCGAAATCCATGTATTCATAGTCATAGCTGCTTTGGAACTGTTTGAGCAGATTCTTCTTTTTATGGAAGCGGTTACCTTTAAGGTCCACCAATTCCGGAACGCTGTAAAGATAGTCCCAATGATCCCTGGTTTCGATGGGCGGGGCAGGGGGGCTGAACGATTGCTCAATGTGATGGAGGAGTTTTTCGGGCACGCGGATGAGTTGATCGGTCACGGATGTTGCTGCGCTCAGGGCCGCGCGCCAATCCACCGCGGACCAATCCCCCACGGGCGCCCATAGGGCTGGTTCGGGTTTGCTTTGTCTGATCCAGACCAGGTTTTTCTCCCAGGCCCATGAGAGCTCATACTCCGGCCCCCAGCCCCAGATGTTGATAAAGCTGTAGTCGGATGCGATCTGACCGCATTGGGCCAGCTTTTCGCGATAGGCGTCTTGTCGTTCCAGTTGAATCGGTTGGAAATCCATGGGTTGGCCTTGTTATTAAAGAATTTTTGAATCCAGGACTATGGTTGCCGGACCAGTATTATATTCAAATCCATGACATTGGTTCCGGTCGGACCGGTGATTAGCAGATCCCCCAGAGACTTGAAAAAAGGATAGGCATCATTATTGGTCAAATGGCGATGAATGTCCAGCCCCGCCTGTTTGGCGCGCTGTATGGTGGTGTGGTCGGCGAAGGCGCCGGCGGCATCGGTGGGACCATCTGATCCGTCCGTACCCGCGCTGAGTATGACGATAGCCGGACACGCATCAATGACCAGGGCTGCATGCAGCGCGAACTCCTGGTTGCGCCCCCCCTGTCCCGCGCCCCGCACCACCACCGTGGTTTCACCGCCGGACAAGATGCATGCCGGCTGCGCCACGGGGTGGCCGGCGGCCGCGACTTCCCGGGCAATGGCTGTATGCACCTGCGCCACGCAGTGAGTCTCGCCTTCGATGCGCGAGGAGAGAATTAGGGTGTTATAGCCCCGCTTTTGAGCTTCGAGCGCGGAGGCCTCCAGGGCTTGGCGATTACTCCCGATAAGCAGATTGCGGGTGAAATCCCATGGGTGGGTCGATGATTTCGGCGTTTCCGGCTCAATGCCGGCAGCGCCAGCAGTGAGCTGGCGGCGCACACTCTCCGGCAGTTTTTCGGAAATGCCATAGCGGTTGATAATTTCTAGACAATCGCCGAAGGTGCTTTTATCCGGCACGGTCGGGCCGGATGCAATGACATCCAGATCATCTCCCACGACATCGGAAAGGATCAAGGTGATCAAAGCCGCCTGGGATGCAGCCTGGGCCAAACGCCCGCCCTTGATGGCCGATAAGTGCTTGCGGATGGCATTGATCTCATGAATGGTGGCGCCGCATGCCAGCAAAAGATCGGTGGTGATCTGTTTGTCCGCCAGCCGGATGCCGGGCAAGGGCAACGGCAGCAGCGCCGAACCGCCACCGGATAGAAGCACGAGGACAAGATCCCCGGCAATGGCGGTGCTGACCAGGGCCATGATCCGCCGGGCAGCCTCCACGCCCTTGGCATCGGGCAGGGGATGTCCGGCTTCCACGATCTTGATACGCCGCAGCGGGGTCGTATGTCCGTATTTAACGCTTATCACACCGTCCGAAATACTATCTCCAAGCAGCCCTTCGATGGCCCGGGCCATATAGGCCGTGGCTTTGCCCGCGCCGACCACCAGGACGCGACCAATGGCGGATAGATCGAAACGATGCTCTCCCAGTTGTAATTGATTGCCATTGCGATGGCACAACCGCTGGATTGCGGATTCCGGGTCGGCCGCCTTTAGCCCGGCGTGAAAAATCGCTCCGGCATCAGTGCGCATTTGAGCGCTGATCGGGTCGACGATCGTAGCGGTTTGGGGGGCTTGGTCTGGCATGGGGCAATGCTTTCAAGTCTCAATGAACCCTATTGGCGTCGGTATTACTGGACCGCCCGGCGGGGCCTGGAATGAGCGGCGCTCGACGATTATGGTTTTGCTCTCAGAACTGCGGCACCTTCTTGCAATGCTTCCTTTGCTTCAGCAAAGGAAAGAAGCTCCATAGCGGTGGAGAGATCTTCCCAGCGGAGGGCGCGGCACTCCTGGGCGGCTACGGTTCCCGTGGCCTTCACCAGGAAGTATTGGGCCGCGGCATTTTCTTCATACTTCTTAAACTGCCGCACCCCGAGCGGTGCCACAATCTCCCCGTCAATGCCGGCTTCTTCCTGTAACTCCCTCAAAGCGGCTGCTTCAGCGGTTTCGCCGGGTTCGATATGCCCTTTGGGCAACACCCAATGCAGGCCGTTGGAAGAAGCAATGACTAGAAATTGGGTTTGCCCATCCTTTGACTCGAACACCACGGCTCCAGAATGGGTTGGTTGCGCCAAAGGAAACTCCTATTCCAAAAAGGCCATGACATCCTTGTTGAAACGATCGGCGGCTTCAATGGGCAGCAGGTGGCCGCACCCAGGATACGTATGCAGTTTGGCACCCTTGATATGATCTGCCAAGTAACGGCCGTTGGGGTAGGGGACCAGTGCATCGGCATCGCCGTGCAGAACTAAGGTGGGGGCGGTAATGGATCGAAGATCCGCACCGGTTTCCAGATCAGAGGTGTATTTCATAATGGCATTCAGCTGGTAGAGATAGGTTTCAGGAGGCAAGGGTTTTTTTAAAGCATTGGCCACGATATGGTCCAAATCTTCTGGATGGGCCTGCATGTGTCCGGGACCCGCCAACGCCGGATAGACCCGACGGCAGTAGGCTTCAACATCGCCCTGGCTACTGCTCATGATGATTTCGAGCATCTCATTTCCGGTCTGCACATGGCCCGGCCCGCCGGCGGAGGTTGACACGGCAATGAGTTTCTTGATCAGTTGCGGATAGAGTCCGGCAAAGGTCAAAGCCACAAATCCGCCCATGGAAACACCAAGCACATGGCTTGGCGGCAGGCCTATCGCGCGGATCAGCGCGGCCACGTCCGCCGCCATATCGGCGACAGTAAATGCTTGGGAGACGCGCGAGCTGTCGCCAATACCGCGATTATCAAGAATAACAACCTGGTATTTTTTGGAGAATGGTTCAATCTGCTTCCACCACATCAGGCAGGAGGTGCCCAATCCGGCAATGAAGATAAGTGGAGTTCCTTGGCCGTAGGTTTCGTAGTATAGGTGATGTTGATTGACTTGAATGGTCGGCATGGTGCCCTCTCCTCCTTTAATGATCTCCCATTGAGTGGGTACCATCGTTTTCCGGAATAATCAACATTCAAGGTGGGTTAGCAGCGATTCAGAGCTATTTGAAAATGATTGCATTTGGCAGGCGGGCGGCATATTGCTGAAGCGTAAGTATTCGTGATCACCCATTGGAGGTTCTATGTCACAGGTGTTGGGGTCCAAGGAGTTGCTGGCGGCGGTCCATGAGAGAGATCTATGCATCGGATGCGGGGCCTGCGTGGAGATATGCCCCTATTTTAAGAATTTCCGGGGCAAGACCGCTCAGCTATTTGCCTGCACATTGCCCCAAGGTCGCTGTTTTGCCTATTGCCCCAAGGTAGAGGTGGACCTGGAGGAGCTTTACCAGCTGACGTGGCGCCAATCCTATGCTGGCACGGCTTTAGGACCTATCCGTCAGATATTGGCCGCCGCGGCTGGCCCAGGGATGGAGCCGGGCGCCTTCCAGGGCGGTGGCACCGTTTCGGCCCTTATGGCCTTTGCCTTGAAGAAAGGGCTACTGGATGTCGCGACCCTGACCCAACGCGATGGGTTGATCGCGGCGCCGTTGCTGGTGACGGATTGGTCTCAGGTGGCCAAGGCCGGCGGTTCCAAATTCATGGCTGCGCCCACCCTGGCCGGGGTCAACAGTGCCGTGCGCCAGGGGTATCAGAAGATAGGCGTGGTGGGCACGCCTTGCCAGATGACCGCCGTGGCCCAAATGCGGGCCAATCCCCTGAACAAGGTTGAACATCGCGTGCCCGTGGCTTTAACCATTGGGCTGTTCTGCAACTGGTCTTTGGATACCCGTCAACTCAACGATTTGCTGGAGGGCAGGGTGGCGCTGGATTCCATCCGCGCCATGGATATTCCGCCGCCGCCCGCCAATGTTTTGGTTTTAGACACCGATCAGGGCAAAATGGAGATTTCGCTCTCAGAGGTCAAACCCCTGATCCCTCATACCTGCTTTACCTGCTTGGATATGACCTCCGAGTTGGCCGATCTCTCGGTAGGCATGTACGAAGGCCGGGAGAAGTGGAACACGCTGATCGTCCGCTCCGAAACCGGTGCCCGACTGGTGGAAGATGCGGTCAAAGAGGCGTTTGTGATTGTCGAACCCATGCCCGAAGTCAATACGACTCATCTCGCCAACGCCGCGGCCGCCAAGAAAGAGCGTTCCATGCGCATTTTGATTCAAAGAGGACTGATCAACACGGTCAACGGGACCCACGCCGTGGTGCGCATGCCATCGGCCGCCATGGAGAAGATATTGCCGGCGAAGAAGTAGACCCCATTACATTGTTACAGCACTGCGACCGCTATAGGCTTTGAATAAAGTCTTAAAATTCTTCTTCAGCCCCAGTTGGCCGGCTGGCGAAATAGCGGTGCACATTCAGGAAAAATAAAGTAAAATCGGGGCGAGGTCATCAAAAAAGCACTTGAACATTTTTGATGCGTGATACCATGTCCGCCAGTTTGTTGGAGAGATCTTTCGCAAAAACCCTGGCCTCCATGGCGCGCTCAATATCGTAGTTGGCGGTCACGCCGGCCACGCGCAATTGCACCTGAACTCCATCCACATTCAGAGGGGCGGAGTGAAGTACTCTCAGAATTCGGGCCAAAGCATTCTTTGCTTCTCTTTCCTTGCACATGGGCAGTACCGCTAGGATACGGTTTTTGCCGATGCGTCCCAGGTAGTCCGTGGACCGGAAGGTATTGGATAGCTTCTCAAGCGCCGCATTGAGTATGGCTTCGGCGGTTATCGGATTTTCTTCTGCTTTCATTCTGGGCGTGGCCGTGACGAAAGCCAGGGCCATGGTGGAAAAAGGAACGCCAAAGCGTTTGGCTCGGGCGATCTCTTTTTCCATGATGAATAGCAAGTCATCGGAAGACAAAATGCCATCTTGCATGCCGCCGCCGGTTGTGCTTCCCTTTATCAGCCGTTTCTGGTGTTCGATCTCTTTTTGGATCTGGCTGAAATCATTTTCAGCGATCTCACCGGAATCGGCCTTGCTACGGATCGTCTTCAAGATGGCTCTGAGTTCTTCATCATCGCCGGGATTGTGTTCCAAGGTTTGCAATACGCTGAACAATTTGGGCTTTTCCGGCTCCTGTTGGCCGGTTTTGGCATGAAGCCATTCAACGCGCATTTTATCCAGGATCGACTCCATGCGCTCATTGATGCGCTGCTCCATGCGGGTGAGCATGTCGGTGTGGACGTTCATTTCGCCGAGCTTTTTGAGCAGCGTGGACTCTACTTCCCCCATCACTTTTTTGACGTGGGCCGCGCCGTCGGGATTACTGCCTTCAGCCGCATCCTTGGCCATCTGGGCACCGAGGCGATCCACGTATTCGATCAAAATATCCGATAAGGCCGACTCATCGCCGCCGCCCTTGCGGATCTCGGAGGATAGATAAATCAACTCCGCGGCCTGGGTGGGATTGCGCCGGATTTCTTCGATCAACTCTCCGCCTTCCATGCCAATGCTTTCGGCGCTTTCCTGTAACACGCGCGTCAGTTCTTCGCTCTGAAGTTCATTGCGCAATTCATGGATGAGGTTCAAGAATTCGGATACCGGCATCCCCGCGGCCACCAGCGTTTTTTTAATCATGGGCAGCAAGCGCTTGAGCTCGGCTGCTTCGGGGATTAGCCGGCGGATAATATAAGCGAGGCGGGGCGTGGTGATGGTGCCGGCCCGGTACTCCTCCTTGATGAGTTCCATCAGGACTTGATCGGTCATCTTGTTGGCGGCATCCAGGATGGCATTTTCATTGGCGTAGGCGATGCCCAACGCTTTTTGGGCCTGGATACCTTCCAATAATTGCTTCTTCATGTCGAAGATAGCTTGGGCCAGGTCGGAAATGCTTACTTCTCCTTGGCCCTGCAAATGCTTATCGACTTCAAGGTGCATTTGTTCCAGCTGCTGGATCAGCAATGAACCGTGGCTTCTGGCCCCGCCGGCGCCCGTGCCCTCGGTGACAACCTCCGCAGTCCCTTGGGGCGCGGCGGAGACTGCCCCGCCGGGTCCCGCGGAAAGACCGCCGCCTCCCTGACCTTGGGTACCGTCTGCTCCGCCTGGAGCCGGGCCACCCCCTCCATCTGACGATGTCCCGGCTGCTGCGCCGGATGCGCCTCTGCGGCCGCCCAGGCCGCCTTTGGTGTCGGCCGGTTCTTCTTCCATGGCGGCGGATAGCTTGTCATCGATCACCGTGCCGGTGGCCGTGCGCCGCATCTGCGTGGTATCTCCCGAAGGGCCCGCGTCACCACCGCCACCCATGCCTGGCCCAGTCCCAGCTCCAAAGCCCCCACCCGTGCCAGACCCAGCACCGCCAACGGTACCCGCCCCCGCGCCGCCACCCGCGCCCAGCCCGGTGCCGCCTCCGGCACCTGGTCCAGTGCCGCTACCCGTGCCGTCTCCCATGCCGGCGCCGCCGCCCATACCCGGACCGCCACCCGCGCCATCTCCGCCCGCAGCGCCTTCGGCCCCACCGGGCGACCCATCCGGGCCCGCCCCGCCGCCTGCTCTGGGTTGAAGCGCGCCGGCCAAATCGGCTTCAATCATCTTCTGTGAAAAGGACTGGGGGTTGGCCATCAGGTTGGTGATGTTGAGTGTTTTGGATAACTCCTCGGACATCACGCTTTCAAGCACGGTCTCTATGAACTTTTTGCGGCTCTCCTGATCGTCCGTATCCATCATGGGTGTGACTTTTTTTAATGCATCGCGGGATACGACCTGGTCATCCTCGGTAACCTTCTTGAAAGTGACATGGTTGATCTTTATGTTGAAGACACCGCGTTTGTGCAGTTTATCTTTAATGCTTTCCGTTGAAGAGGTCAGAAGCAATCCCGAAAAGAGCTCCGCGAAAATTTGGATTTCGCTCTCCAGTACTCCTTTTTCAAAAGAGATCGATTGAATATCATTGTTCTTGAATAGGGTTGCGACACGGCTGATGTTGATGCGCGGATCGAGCGCTTCCTCGTCGATGTAAAACAGGCCGCGGTTAAGAATGAACACCAGTGGCGAGACCGATTCCATCACTCCCGTGGCGGCGGTCAAAACATCGGTGATCGACTGCTTGATGACCGGATGGCTGGGCTGGTACATCAGGGTCCGGTTGAGCAGGAGAGCCATGGTGCGGCCGAAGTAGGCCAGCTGTTCTTTGAGGGGTTTTTTCTCCATATTGCTTCCGTTATTTGGCCATATAGGCTTCCAGAGCCCGGGCAAATTCTCCGCAGGACTGAAAGCGCTGATCTTTATTATATGCCACCGCTTTGAGCACGATATCATTCAGCTCGCTGTCCACCGCCGGATTCATCTGGGAGGGGGTTTGGCTGAACAAACGATCCTGCAACCGCAATTTGATTTTGAGCAGTTTGACGGCTGAATCATAGGGCGGATAGGGCAGCCCGCCGCAAAGCATTTCCAGCAACACGACGCCCGTGGCGTACACATCGGCGCGTCCATCCACGATGCCGGATACTATTTGCTCGGGGGCCATGTAGGTCGGGGTCCCCACCAGAATGCGTTGGTCCTTGTCCGCGCCGCCATAGGAGCGGGCCACGCCGAAATCGGTGATGATCGGTCTTTTGGAATGGCCCTCGATGAGAATATTGCGCGGTTTGATATCGCGGTGCACGATGCCCAGACGGTTGGCGTAGTCTAAGGCATCGAGTATTTGAATTATGAGTTTGATGCTGGTATCCACCGGCATCATGCGCTTGGAAGGCACCACATTGTGGCGCGCCAGGCGGATATAGTGGGCCAGGGCCTTGCCCTTGATCAACTGCATGGTAAAAAATAGAAATTCATCTGTTTCACCGATTTCGTAAACGGGAATGATGCAGGGATGGGAAAGAAACGCGGCTGCCTCGGCCTCTTGCTGAAACAGATCGGCCATACGCGGCGTCAACAACGCCTTGGGGAGGATTTTGACCGCAATTTGACGTTTGAGAGTTTGCTGATAGGCCACGAAAACAACGGACATGGCGCCGCTGTCGAGCTTATTCAGTAACCGGGCCGTGCCGACCGTTTGCCCGATCAGATGATCGAAATTCATTGTTTTGATTGAGGCCATGGTTTGATCTCCATTACCGCCCATGAATCAGCTTTGAGCACCGGTTCAGCATCATCCCTGGCCTCAACGGCCATCGCGAGCATTTCATTCTTTGCCCCATATATTCATAAATATGATATTTCAGCCGTCTTCTCAAGGACTTCCGTCATAACATCGGCTGTTATCAAAAATTTCTTGATTAGAAGAAGAGCCCTGGCGGTTATTGATTGCCCAAACCATTGAGTTGCCCGCAATCGGGGCATTGCCAGGTGATGCCGTTGCACGACAGGCCCCAAAAATTTTCCTGCATGCACCCCTGACAGATTTCAAAACCGCAACGGCAGCGCCAGCAAAAGGTGTGGAGCTGTCCGCAGCAGTGGCATTGCTGCTGGGCCGGTCGGCGCCAGCGTCGTTGCCGGGGTGGCTTTGGGGGAACGGATTCAGGCATAAAAGCATCCGAGGGCATTTAGAGAGGTCTATTCTTGTCGTTTCCAGCCAACCATGGTATTGCATGTCCCATTGCGTTACCGCTCTGTTCAGCTATCTCGCCAATACCGCTTATCACCTTGAATATAATATGGAAACGGCGGTATCAGGATCTCCTGGCGGAGCAGCGGCCCGAACTTAAGTCAAACCCGTTTGGCTGTCAAGGCAGGCCAAATGCCCGGTTCGCCTGTATCTCCTCAACTCTTTCATAAAGCGAGCATTCCATGACCACCGGCAGCGAGCCTCATTCCCAGGAACGAAAACGTCCCGTCCTATATCTCATCGATGGCAGCGCCTATATCTATCGCGCCTTTCATGCCGTGCGGGGTCTCACCAACTCCAAGGGAATGCCCACCAATGCGGTATTTGGCTACACCCGCATGTTGATCAAGCTGATGCAGGAGCGCGCGCCGCGCTATGTCGCGGTCTTCTTCGATGCCAAAGGGCCAACCTTCCGCCATGAACTCTATGCCGAATACAAAGCCAACCGCCCGTCCATGCCCGAGGAGCTCGTGGTCCAACTGCCCTACATCAAGAAGATAACGGCCGGATTCAATATGCCCGCCATTGAAATGGCTGGTTTCGAGGCCGATGATCTGATCGGCACCTATGCCCGCCTGGCTCAATCCCAGGGCTTCGATGTGGTGATGGTCACTGGCGACAAGGACTTCATGCAACTGGTCACCGACCATGTCGTCATTTGGGACCCTATGAAGGATCATCACATCGACAAAGAGGAGATCGCCAAAAATTTCGGTCTCAGCGCGTCCCAGATCATCGACATGATGGGCTTGTCCGGCGACAGCACCGACAACGTGCCTGGCGTGCCGGGCATTGGTCCCAAGACAGCCCTGGCCCTGATTCAAACTTTTGGCAGCATTCAAGCCCTGTACGAACGTATTGACGAAGTCTCTTCGTCCAAACAGCGGGAAAAGCTGCTGGCCAATAAAGATAAAGCACTGTTGAGCCGCCGCCTGGTGACCATCAATGATCAGGCACCGGTTACTTTTGACATGAAGGCGCTTACCGTCCAAACCCCTGATCCAATCGCGCTGGGCGCGTTATTTCAAGAGCTGGAGTTTCGGCAGTTGCAGCAGGAATTCCAGCAATCCCAGCCCCAGACCGAGGTTCGGTATGGCGCCGTTCTGCAAATTGAAGAGCTGGAATCCCTGGTCAAACGGCTGCAGGGTTGCGCCTGTATTGCCATTGATACCGAAACCACTTCCGAAAATCCCATGGAAGCATTACTGGTCGGCGTTTCCGTTTCCGACCGGGCCAACGAAGCCTATTATATCCCCTGCGGCCACAACTATATCGGGGCGCCGGAGCAGATCGACCGCCAAACGCTACTGAAACATCTCAAACCCCTGCTTGAAAATGACCAGATCGCCAAAGTGGGCCAGAACATCAAATACGACTGGACCGTGTTCAAGCGCCATGGCGTGAATCTGGCCGGCGTGCGCTTCGACACCATGCTGATGTCCTATCTGCTCAATCCCTCCAAGCGGGCCCACAATCTGGATCAAATCGCCTTGGATTTTCTCAATCACAAGAATATCACCTTCAGCGATGTGGCCGGCAAAGGCAGGGGCGCCGTGACCTTTGATCGCGTGCCGCTGGAGCAGGCCGTGCCTTACTCCTGCGAAGATGCCGATATCACCTTGCGCGCTTTTGAAGTATTGCGGCCCCAGTTGGAAGAATTGGGGCTGATGCCCTTGCTCGAACAGGTGGAGATGCCCCTGGTGCCGGTCTTGATGGAGATGGAGATGGCCGGTATCCGCATCGATCAGGATAAACTGCACGAGCTGTCCAAATCCTTTCAACAACAACTGCAGGCCCTGGAAGAAGATATCTACGCTCTGGCGGGAGAACGCTTCAATATCCAATCCTCCCAACAATTGGGGCGTATTCTCTTTGAAAAGCTGCAACTGCCCACTTTCAAGAAGACGAAGAAGAAGACCGGTTACTCCACGGACGTGGAAGTATTGACCCGATTGGCCGAACAGCATGAACTGCCCGCCTTTCTCCTGCGCCACCGTTCCCTGGCTAAACTTAAATCAACCTATGTGGATGCTTTGCTCGAACAAGTGGACGCCCAAACCGGGCGCATCCACACATCGTTTAATCAGACCGTCGCCGCCACGGGCCGCCTGAGCAGCTCCGATCCTAATTTGCAGAACATTCCCATCCGCACCGAAGAGGGGCGGGAGATCCGCAAGGCGTTCGTGGCCCGGCCGGGATGGCATTTGCTCTCGGCCGACTACTCCCAAATCGAACTGCGCATCCTGGCCCACTATGCGGATGATCCTATTTTGATTCAATCCTTTGAGCACAATGAAGATATCCATGCCCGCACGGCCAGTGAAGTATTTCAAGTGCCTCTGGATCACGTGCCCGAAGAGTTGCGACGCCAGGCCAAGGCCATCAATTTCGGCATCATGTATGGCATGAGCGCCTTTGGCTTGTCGCGGGAACTGGGGATCAGCGCCAAAATCGCCCAAACCTACATTGATCAATATTTCGAGCGCTACAACGGCATCAAAACTTATATGGAGAATACCATCGCCCAGGCGCGCCAGACCCAGCGGGTCAGCACCCTGTTGGGCCGCTTGCGTCTGTTGCCTGACATCAACAGCGGCAACCCGACGATCCGCCAGTTTGCCGAGCGCACCGCCATCAACACCCCTATTCAAGGCACGGCCGCCGACCTGATCAAGGTGGCCATGATCCGGGCCGCCGCTGCCCTCAAAGAGCGGCGTTTGCAAACCCTGATGCTGCTTTCGGTGCACGATGAAATTGTCTTCGAAGTACCGCCCGAAGAGTTGGAGATCATCAGGAGTATGGTGCCGGAGGTCATGGAAAATGTTTGGGCGTTGAAAGTGCCCCTCAAGGTCAATGTGGCCTGGGGTAGTAATTGGGCCGAAGCGCACTAGAAAGCGATGTTTTCATTTCAACGCAGAGACGCAGAGCTCGCAGAGGAACGCAGAGGAGATATATATCATACCTACTTTTCAGAGTTCATATGTTCAATGTTGCCTTAAACCTCTGCGCACCTCTGGGAGCTCTGCGTCTCTGCGTTGAAGTAAAGAGTAACATAACAGCTTAAATTTCTCATTGAACTAAAAAGGAGTTTTTTATGCGCAAGATCTTATGGCTGGCGATTATTCTTACAATTTGCACTTGTTTCATGACGGGTTGTTCTCTTCCCAAAGTGACACTGTTCGGCGATAAGCAAGAACCCTTGAAAGAATATGTGCTGCAGGGCACCGGCAAAGGCAAAGTGCTCGTGCTTTCGGTGGATGGCACCATTTCCTCCCGTGCCGAGAAAGGTGTATTGCAAAGCCGTCCCAGCATGGTGCAGCAAATCGTAGCCTATCTGAAGCATGCGGAACAGGACCCCGATATCAAGGCCCTGCTGCTCAAGGTCAATTCACCCGGCGGGACTGTAACCGCCAGCGATATTCTCTACCATGAAATCAGCGCCTATAAACAGCGCACCGGCGTTAAGATCATCGTGGCCATGATGAGCGTGGCGGCTTCGGGCGGCTATTACATCTCCTTACCGGCCGATTACATCGTAGCCCATCCCACCACCATCACCGGCTCCATTGGCGTGATCTTCCTGCGGCCGGGCGTCAGCGGGTTGATGGAAAAAGCCGGTCTCTCCGTGGCCGTTAATAAATCCGGCGCCCAGAAGGACATGGGCTCTCCTTACCGCGCACCCACCGAAGAAGAGGTGGTCTTGTTTCAAGAGTTGACCGACACCATGGCCACCCGTTTCATGGATTTGGTGATGAAGCATCGCAAGTTGAGCCCGGAACAAAAAGCCCAAATATCCACGGCGCGGGTCTATCTTGCGGACCAGGCCAAGAGCTTAGGTCTGGTGGACCAGGTGGGCTATCTGGATGATGCCGTGGCCAAAGCCAAGGAACTGGCCGGCATGGAGACCGATGCCAAAGTGATTTGCTACCGTCGCTACAAATTGGAAGAAGACACCATTTACAATCCGGCCATCCAGCATCAGGGGGGAGAACTGGAGAGCATGCTGCCCATTCTGGCGCCATTGAATGCCGCCGCCGAAGCCGGTTTTTACTACATTTGGCCGGCGGCAATGGGGTATTAGGTGATTAGTTGATTGGTTGAGCAGGTATTAGGATTTTTGATCGCAGACACCTTGCGGCGGCTTGGTAGGGTGCGCTTCGCGCACCAATATGTGGTGCATAAATGCACCCTACATATGCCCGTCGTTTTATGAAACAGAAGGTCATAAAAGAAAAGGGCCGGTAGAATTACCGGCCCTTTTCAATTTTTTTTCATCATTTACCAATCAACCGATTAACCGCCCAACCGCCCAACCAATCAACGAATCAATGAATCAACCATTCGACCAACCGTCAGCGCGCAAACAGCGTCAATTCATGAGCCAGGGCCAGGGTCAAAACATTGGCCTGGACATGGCCGTTGAATGATCCCAGGCGGCCGTAAGAAGCCATCAGACTGTAACTGCGGCTGAGCTGATAACCGAGTCCGCCATTGGCCTGCCAGACCGAGCCGCCGCCTACATCCACGCCGCCACCGCCGGCTGCACCTAACAAACCTTCGATATCAGCGAAGAGCGGTGTCTTGCCAAGGGGCAGATGGGTGCCCGCGCCCACCAAACCGGCCATGTACGCTCCGGCTTCGCCGTGATAAGCGGCAAAGGCTTGGCCGGTCAGGTAGAAGTATTTGCTGACAAAGCAGTCTCCCTGGAAGCCCAGCAGATCGATATCGGTTTCAGTGTTGCGACTGCGCCAGCGATCATCGGCTTTGAAATAGGTTTGATGGGCAATGCGCCAGCGCAGGGGCAGGCGCTCATACTCTCCCAGAGCGTCCAAAGGCAGGCTGGTCTGGGTAGTGAAAGGCAGGCCAAACCGATAGCCGATTTTAGCCGCCAGGCTGGCGGCCTTGAAATTGCCGTCTACGGCCGTGACATACCCGGCCCCGGCCTCGGCGTAAAAATGATCCGTGATATACTGCTGCAAGCTGAGGTCCGCATCCAGCATTACCCCACCGCCCATGTCCACGCCGCCGCCACCGGCCGGCCCCAAGCCGGCGCTGAGCCTGGCGGAAGTTGAGCGGGTCAGTCCCAGACGCAACCCGCCACCAGCCAGAATCTGCATATAACCAATGCTTTGACCGCCCGCCGCTCCTTCGGTTTCAACTTTTAGAAAGAAAAGATCATTCAGATGCATCAACCATTCGACGCCTAGTAGTTCGATGGCTTCATGCTGCGGCTGGCCGGCATCGGTTTCAACACCGGCAGGCACGGCGTAATGACGGTAGACCAAGGCAAATTCATGGGTACGGCTGGGCAAGTTGAAAGTTTCGTTGCCTTGGAGGGTCGACGCCGACCAGCCGTCCTGCAGCCAGACTTTGAAAGGATATTGGTAGAAGATAAAGGGCTGAGCACTATGAATACTGCCATAGGGAAAGGCTACGTAACTGGCGCCGGCGCCAAAATCGCCCCAGGGACCGGCGCTGACTAGAAATCCGGTTTGGCCGCGCAGCATCAATCCACCGCCCGTGAGCATCAAACCATCGCGGCCCCCGCCCGCGCCAATGAACGCGCCGACGTTAAAAGCCAGCCAATCGGTCAGCGGCCAGCGGGCCTCGTTGTTGAGCCCCAGGGTGATGAATCCCCCGCGCTCGCCGCTCATGGCCCCGTAGAAACCCGGCCCCATGGAGAACCAGCGGCTTTTATCAAATAGCAGATAACCGCCCGCCATTCCCATCTGCTCGCCAGCCGGCAGATTCACGGTTTCGTAGCTCAGACCTAAGCGTCCACGGGCCGCCTGAATACTATCCGGCAACGTCTCCACCGCGCCCGCGGCGTCGGCCCACAGCACCGCCAGGATCAGCCCCAGGCTTCCCATCGTTTTTAGAAACGTCATTAAAATCCCGTCTTTTACTTCTGCTTGCGCTCTAGTTGCCGCCGAACAAGATGGTCACTCCCACCTGAACGCCCCGGTAATCCTGCTTGAAGCTCTCCTGGGAAAACTGCTGGTAGAGAAAGGGGATCTGGCCGTTGAGCGCGTGAGTTTGGTAGCATGCGCCCAGGGTGAGGGCCAGCGAGGGAGTGAAGTGAAAGCTGAAATCTGCTTTGATGATTTGATTGTCATCCACCTGGTCAAGGGCATCGCCGCGATAAAAATGGAGATAGTCATATTCCAAATGCAGCAGCGCCTTGTAAGGAAATTTGATCAACAGGTTCAGACCGACCTCTATGTAGTTTTCATTGCGGGAAAGATCCTGGGAAGAGCCGGCGGAAGAGGATTCAGCCTTGGCGCGAATGTCCGAGTAGCCGTATTCCAGAAAAAGGTTGGGAAAAAGCCATCCCCAAATCTCACCCGCCGTCAGCCGGGCATAGGGGGTGATGTCTTGGAGATCACTGACGGTGGTGCGCTCACTGATTCCACCCGCCATGGTATCCATGGTAAGACTGTCTCCACCAGATGTAGTATTAAAGCGGGCTCCCGCGCTGATTGCCAGTTTGGGCTTCCACCCCTCGCTGTTTTGAATCAGATTACGATGAAGCAATAGATCGGCGGAGAGAACCGTCAATTTGTCCGATTCAAAGTCCAGGTCCTGGTAAGCAAAGCTCGACATCAAGGTGGTGCGGCTCTGAAGACCATAATCGATCAGCAGCCGCAGACCTTTGGCATCCGCCATATTTTCCGAGACCTCTCCCACGGCCAGATAATCCAGGCTGAACTCCCAGCGGCCCTTGGGGAGCGTTAATGCCACCGGATAATCCCTGAGCACGGAGCCGCCCAGATCCTGGGCCAGGGCCGGACCGGCGGCGGCACAAAGAAGAAGTAAAATTGAGATACTTCTCAATAGGGCGAAGGTTGGTCTCATATTATGTACCGGAATTTTGCAGTCAGAAGTCAGGAGTCAGAAGTCAGAATTCAGAAGAGCCTTAGAATCATTTTTCTTCTGACTACTGAATTCTGTCTTCTGATTACATGACCTTAAACTAGAACAACAACGCCGTCACCCCGGCCGTGGTGGCGATCTGGTAGAGTATCTGGGTGATATCCTTAAAGTCGCGCATATAACTGGGCCGTACGATGCGTTCCGGTACCAAAATGGTATCTCCGGGGCTTAAATCGGTACTTTCGAAATCACTCCACCAGGCCGTCTTCTGGCTGCTGACCACCGTTCCATTGGCCTGCACCACATACATCGATTCCTTCTCGGCATTCTCGGTGGGCCCGCCCGTCATGGAGAGGTAATGGCCTAAATCTTTTTGCTGGTCATCGAAGGCCAAGGCCGTTGGATTGTAGACGGCGCCCAAGACATTGATGGTGCTGGGTTTTCTGGGTATATGGAGTGAGTCGCCGCCTTCGAGGACCAGATTTTCGCTGCTCTGCGCTAATTCCGATACAGGCTTCAGTTTGACTACTACTCGTCCGGTTGGTTCAACCGTCTTGAGCTTCTCCAACAATATTTTCTGGCTGGATACAAACTGATTCTGGGCCGATACATCTTCCGGCGACAGCGCGGTCTGGACCTCCGTGGAGGTTGCGCGGGCCACCTCGGTTTCCAACCGTTTGGAGAGGTCCACTAAACGTTCTTTTTGGACGGATTTGACGGTTTCGCGCGTGAACACTGCACCGTACAAGTAAGCATACTCGGTAAACCCGCCGGCCCGGGCGATAATATCGCTAAGACGCTCTTCCTTGCGGATCTGATAGGTTCCCGGGAAGTAGACCTCTCCGGAGATGGTCACGGTTTTCTTCTTGTCCCACCAGTCGGGAATGGCTTTGACCGTGACCACATCCATGGGTTTGAGCAGCTTGTTATCTTCGGGATTGCCCGCCATGGCGCGGTTGATGTTGAACTTTATCACCGAAGTCTCTACGGACTTGCCGGCTGCGATGGTAAAACGAACCAGTTCGGCTTCTTCCTTGTAGGCTGCATCCTTGACATTGCCGGCCACAATCAAAAGATCCCTGATGGTCATGTTGGCGGCATAGGGGTATTCGCCCGGCAGGTTAACCAGCCCCTGGGCCGAAACCGTATACTGAGCCACATATTCACTGATGCTGTGAACCACGACCTGGTCCTGGTCCTGGAGCAGCAGATTTTGCGATTCATCGCCCTGCAATGCTTTAGACAAGTCAAAAGTATAAATGGTCTTTTGCTGAGTGCGCCCATCGGTTCGATAAAGGTGCCCGATGTTCAGGTAAGCATTGCGGGTGAAGCTGCCGGCCTTGAAAATCAGGTCGGTCAGCCGCATGTTGGCCGTCAGGGGATATTCGCCCGGATCTTTTACTTCACCCTGGATGGTGACCATCTCTTTCCACTGATCTTCCCAGACGGAGTGGATGACCAGCCGATCTTCGTTTTGCATTGGTAGATTGTTCTTCTCATCGCCGCTCATGGCCAGGCCTACGTTGAAATAGAGGGTGTGCCGATTGCGCTGGGCGTCAATGCGGATGATCTCGCCCTTATTGAGATAAGCGTCGCGGCTCAGATCGCCGGCTTTCAGGATCAGGTCGCGAACCTTCATGTCCTGGATATAAAAACGCCCCGGCCGCCGGACTTGGCCCTGAACATCGGCGAAATCGGCATCCTGGAACATATCTTTCTTAAAAACATAGACCTCATCCAGCGGCGCCAGAGTCATATTTTGGCTGGAGTCTCTCTTAACCACCAGCGCGCCCAGGTTAAAAGGAATCAATTCCGCCTTCATATTTGAATAGCGATAGCGCTTAATGAGGGCGTAGTCAAAATAGGAATCTACTTCCAGACTCTCCACGTTGGGAAGCAATTCAGACAGTCTTAGCCCCGGCCGGAAAGCATAACGTCCCGGCCGGCGCACATTACCATAGAGGAATACGGCATTTTCAGCATCGGGCAGTATTGAGAAAACCCGGACCAGGTCACCGTCGCGCACGGGAATATCTTTTTGCTGCGTCAGTTGGGACTGGGAGATGTCTACCACTACCTGGGAGCGATTATCCTGGGAACGCTCGATCTGGATGCGCTGGTTGGAGGCGCGCGGGCTGAATCCACCGGCCAGATCCAGGGCGGTCTGGAGCGTCAGCGACTCCTTGAGTTCATAGGCCGCCGGCCGTTTGACATTGCCCGACACCATGATCAGTGGTCCGCACTGGGGTACGAAAATCACATCACCCGGCATCAGGCGGCCATCCACGGAAGTGTCCCCTTTGAGTAGAAAATCATAAAGATCCAGGACCGCAACTGTTTTGCCTTCACGCTTGAGTTGTACTTTTCGCAAAGAACCCAGCGGGGTAGGGCCGCCGGAAGCCAGCAGGGCATTGGCTGCCCTTGAGAGTGAACTCACGGTGTAGAGCCCCGGCGACTTGACTTCTCCCAGCACCATGACCTGAATGCTGCGCAATGCTCCCATGGAAACACCAGCTTGGACCCCGGTCATGGCCTCGAGTTTGGCTTTGATCAATTCTTTGACTTCGCCGAAGGTCATGCCGCCTACGGTCAGGCGCCCGATTTTGGGCAGGTTGATGCTCCCTTCCCGATCCACGCTCAAAGTATAGGTGGCCTCCATCAGGCCCCAGGTCAGTACTTTGAGTTCGTCATCCGGTCCGATGATGTAGTCATTGGAGACAGGGACATCCTTGATGGGGGCGAAGGTGCTGGGCGCCGAATTGAACAGATCATGCCCGAACAGGGGTAGGACAGGATATTCCGGGCCATCGCCTTTTTTAAAATACTGCTGCTCGAAACTCGCTTCCGGACCCATATCGTCCACAACCCTCTTCATGGGGGGTTCCGGGACTGAATCCATCTGGTTTTGTGCGTCTGGGGATACTTCAGCCGGTTGTGTATCCGGCAGAGGGGGGGTGACCTTAGGCTGCGTGGCGCGCGGCCCCGGCCCAGTGTTGATCATTACCGACGATTGCTTGAGATTGGGAGGAGATGGCGGCCCTTCCGCCGGCTCACCCGTAACATTGGATCGTTCCTTCATCATCCGGCGACCGGCTTCAATTTCATCCGGTGTCAGCGTGCCGGAAAGCGCTTTCTGTTGAAGCTGACGAGCCTGCTCCGGCGTTATCAATCCCTGATCGACGGCCTGTTTGGCCTGATTGATCATATCGGGTGTAATGTCCGCGGCGTATAGGACGGGCACGCGCGGGGCGGCTGCCGACACAATTGCGAGCAGCGCCAGCGCACAGAGCAGGATTTGCATTCGTTGGGCCATGGAACTCCTCATGGATAACAATGGATCTTAATGGCGCTTTCCCTCATCTACGCAGGAAAAACTTTATCAATGGGCAAGCTTCAATATCCATGCCATTTGGAAGATGATTTTTGATATTGTGCTAAATGCAAAGGGAAGTAGAAAAAAACCGATATGTCGCTTAAGGATGGCTTATCGTAATGGGTTGGATAAAGTATCGCGTCTGGAGGGAGGAAGGCCGGCGGCCGGAAATGTCAATGAATCGTCAACCGTCAATTTCCCGATAAAGGATAAGGTTTTCCTTATCCAATGGAAATTGAGTTGAGAAAGGGCGGGGGATTAAGACAAGGGTCGGATCTGAATCTATTGGGAGACTGCCGCGCGTCCGGACCTGCCCACGGGCCTTTGGAAAGCGTGTGCGGGGGCGGCATCCATGGCACCCACGGGCTGACCACTATCCGCGGCAGATAGTATCGAAAAATTCCGCAACGGCTGGTAGGCGCCAGCGGGCACGCGCTGGGCATCCTTTTCGAACTGTGACAACCGATCCACCACGCTGCGCCGGAGTTGCTCGATGCGTCTGAGCGTGTGCTGGCCAAGCGGGCTGCGTCCAAGATCTTTCCTTACGTGCAGCATCCCATGATTCTGATGGTTGACCAGGGGCAGGGTCAACGAGAGCACGCAGTTGGTCGTCTCTCCGGCGATCGGGCTGCCAGGGGATTTGCACCAGTTGAAAGAGCTGAACCAGTCGATGTTGATCCCATTGCCTTTCAAATGAATTTCGGCGCAATCGATATCCACCAGCGCCATGGCATCCACAATGGCTTGCCACATGGCATCAGGGGTTTGGGCCTCTTTAATGGCGATTTGCCGCCCTAAGAAGGTACGGCGGTCTTTTTTCAAACCCAATGCATCGGTGACATCACGCAAATAGCCAAAGATTTTATCCACGGCGAAATACTCCAAATAGCCTAGCTTGCGCACGGCCAGAAAAAGGATCAGCCCCAGAAGCAGTAAAAAGATCTCCGAGTAGCTTTTTTTGGTATGTATGCCGATGATCGCAATCAAGCCCAGCACTACGGTGGCCGCATAGATCACCAGAACTGCACTGCGGTGCGATAACCCCAATTGGAGCAATCGGTGATGGATATGATTGCGATCGGGCTGGAATAGCTTCTTGCCCACTATGAATCGCCGCAAAGGCGCCAGCAGTGTATCCATCAAGGGAACGCCCAAGGCGATGATGGGGATCAATATCGCCACGGTTGCTTCGCTTTTCATGGTCCCTGGAATGCTCAAGGCCGCCAGCATGTAGCCTAAGAAATAACTGCCGGAATCGCCCATAAAGATTGAGGCGGGATTAAAATTGTAGCGCAGGAAACCCATGCAGGCTCCGGCCAGGGCCGCCAACATCATGGGCACAGCCGTTTGCTCGCTCATCAGGCCGGTCACCGTCAGGGTCAGGGAGGCAAAAATTCCCACGCCCGCGGCCAGCCCATCGAGACCGTCGATCAGGTTGATGGCGTTGATGACCAACAGAAACCAGAAAATGGTGATGAACAGTGAGGAGTCTTGGAAGTAGATCGTCTGGCCCCAGGGCAGCTCGAACTTGACGATCCGGATTCCACCATAAAAAGCGATGATTGCGGCCACCACTTGGATCCCAAATTTGAACACAGGGCTCAAACCCCGGACATCATCGTAGAGGCCGAGCATGAAGATCAGCGATGAACCCAATAACAACCAAAGGATGTAGGGCTTATGGAATACAATCGAAACCGTTGGGTCAGGGAAGATCTGATAGTAGCCAAACGCAACCAGAACCCCCAAATAGATGGCCACGCCGCCGAGACGGGGCATGGGCGTGCAATGGACTTTACGGGTTGAGGGGGCATCCAGACATTGGCAGCGATTGGCCAGCCCCTTAATCAATGGGGTAATTACCAGCGTAGCCCCCAGGCTTAAGAGAAAAAGAGATATAATCGCTGTTAATAGGTTAGACATCATAAGCTGCACTGACCCCCGCGGCAAAGGATATCCGGCCGTAGGTCTGGCCCATTGGGCCTGGACTCATGCCATCGGCCTGTCATCCAAGAGTCGTCTGGTAGAGCGCATGGGCGATGAGATCAATACGGAAGCACTTTCGAAGGAATTCCTGACTCTGGTTCAATCCAGTTATCGACCCTTTGCCGACGGAACATTAGGGAAAAAATGCGACTTCAAAGTACTAAATAGAGCGCCGTTAGGTATACGCCACCCCTTCAGACCAGCGATAATTTGCTGGTAATATTCAGGGGTCTTGGTTTTGAGGTTGCTCAGAAACTCGAGCAGTAATGCCATGGAGCAGGAACCAAAGAAGGTGGCCATTACGGATAGAATACAGATCATGCTGCGCTTGGGACTGATCTTCTTATCGGGATCAGGCGCCAGGGGTGGGTCCACCACCAGAAACCCGTAGTATTTTTGAGCCTTGGCGAATGTCTCCTTTTCAACCTCTTTGGCCATGAGCACGTAGATTTTTTCCTTCAACATGGCATCGCCGGTCTTTTGGAGCTGCTCAGTGAAAAAGCGCATATTTTCGGAGGCGTCCCGGATCACCTCTTCGCGCATGGAATTGCTCAGTTCGGATAGATAATACCCAACCAGGGTTTTGGCCAGTTCGGGATCTTTGTACTCGATCCCCACCATCATGGTGTTCTTCTTGGAGTCGGCGCTGACGGAAAGCAAACTCTGAAGAATGATCAGGGCGTCCTGCATGGAGGGCGGAGCCTCGGCGCGCCAACGCTTATTCTTGGCATCCCAGGCTTCGGGAAACAAAATGGGAAGTAATTCATATTTTTGAATAATGCGGGTTGAAAGATCGCGGCTCTTTAGGACCACCTCGAGCTTGTCCAGGGACCCGGCGCCACCCAAACCCAATTGACTGGCGACCAGCCCGCCCAGCCCGCCCAGGGCGCCCAGGGGCGAAGGATTGGTCTGCTCCTCCCGCAGACTGATGGTGGCCTCGGACCGGTATTGGTTATCCATCATCAGGCTGAGAATGACGGCCAGCAAGCCCGCCAAAAATACCGCCGCGACGATCATGTATTTGTATTTCAAAATAATCACTAGAAATCCAAGCACATTGATTTCATCTTCTTCCGCGTACGGATAAGGGGCGCCAGGCGGAAGCGGTTGGGAATCAATTTTCGTAGCGGGGCTTGCTGAACACATGGTTCCTCACGTTTTTAATCCGATCAATGACATTTTGCGACCAAAACCCATGCACCAGCCCGGACGACAGGGCCGCGGCCCGGATCAAAGCAAACAGCGGCACCCACAGGGCCACGGACGGAGAATGCTTCCAGGTAAGCCGACCCAGGGGCAGGGTGGAGGCTGTGAAGAACAGCATCCACAGTGCCAGAAGCGCCGACGGAAGCTCATAACCGCTTCGCAATCCAAGGATTACCAGGAAAAAGACGAACAAGGGGCTGACCAGCAAAAACAGGGTTTGCAGTTTAAGGATCTGCGGCGTGTAGCGATCCTGGAGAATCGCCTTGGAATTCAATTTATAGAGCAGATTGCGCCAGTAGGCCCTGAAATACTTCTGCCGGAAATATTTCTTTACTGTTTCAGGATGCCGATGAAAGCAAACCGCATCTGGAACAAACACGAGTTTATATCCTTGCGCGGCCAACCGGCCGGAAAAAGCAAAATCTTCTCCCGAGGCAATGGGAAAGCGCGTGTCGAATTTGCCATTGTCCAGGAAGATTTGCCGGCGAAAAGCGGCCGCATAGGTGCCGATCATGGTGATGTAGCGCGATCGCTGGTAAATTTCATAGCGCTCTTCGATTTCATATTGGCAGAACCGGGCGGTTAACGATTTCTGTCGAGTCTGATAGCGTCCTTGCACCCCGGCGATAGCGGGATCGGCAAATGGGCGGGTGATATTGAAAAGAAAAAGTTCCTCCAGCTCGCAATCGGAGTCCGTAAAAACAATGATATCCCCCCGCGCTGCTTCAGCCCCGGCATTGCGGGCCGCCGCCGGACCTTGATTCTTTTGCCGTATCAGGGTGACGGGGAAGCGTTGGATGATTTGGGCCGTGGCATCCGATGAACCATCATCGACCACGATGACCTCATACGCCGTGACAGGCAAGGATTGCCTGATCAGGCTCTCCAGACAGGCCGCAATGGTCTTTTCGGCATTATACGCCGGGATTATGACCGAAATCATCGGGTTATTTGCAGGATGGGCATTCATTGACCTTCTCATGACGGAAAATAAACTTGATCAAAGATAAGAATCCGCGCGACAAGCGGCTGATCTCTTCAGGAAAACGCAGGGCCTGATATATCTTTGCCACAACAAACGCGGGACGCAGATAGAACTCGCGGCGAGCATTGTCTGCCCACGCCACCAATTCTTCGCGGCTGACCTCCGGGGTGGAAACCACACTGTGGTGCAAACCCTCGGGTGTCAACCATTGGGAGAAATCTTCCGTTAATAGAAAACCATTGCTTTTGGCCCAGTGATAGGCGCGCGTGCCGGGGTAGACCATGATGGGATAAAATTGAGCCGTATCCGGATTGAGCTTCTTGGCCATATCCAGGGTCATCCTCAAAGAGTCTTTGGTTTCACCCGGATTGCCCACCAGGAAGCAACCGTGAATCAGGATGCCGGCTTTCTTGGCATGGCGTGTGAATTCATGAATCTCTTCAATTCTTAACTTCTTTCCAAGCGCATCCAGAACCTTTTGATCGCCGCTTTCATATCCCACGCACAACAAGCGGCATCCGGCTTTTTTCATGATTTTCAAGGTCTCCAGATCGGCCTGGGCCCGGGAGTTGGCTGACCAGGTCACCTTGAGCTTTCTTTTGATGATCTCCTTGCACAGCGCCACCACTCGGGCTTTGTTCACCGTCAAGGTATCGTCTTCGATGAATATTTCTTTGACATGGGGAAAGGTCTCGCGGATATAAACCATTTCCGCCACCACTTTCTCAACGGAGCGCAGACGGTACTTGTGGCCCTGCATCACCTGTGGATAGACGCAGTAACAGCATTTGTAGGGGCAGCCGCGGCCGCTGACAATGGTCATGACCGGATGGCGATTGGCGCCGTAAAAATAGCGATGGATGACTGGATCGAGATGTCTTTTATACACTTCGGCCACAAAGGGGATTTCATCCAGGTCCTCGATTTTATCCATGACTGGATTGGTTTTGATTTCGCCGCCTTGTCTATAGGTCAGCCCGTAGACTTCCGCCAAGCCGCCATCGCGCCCCAGAACTTCGGCCAGGGATTTGAGGATATAGTCGTACTCCCCCCTGGCCACGGCATCGGCCGCCGGGCATTGTTCCAATACTTCTTCCGGCAGCGCGGTGGCATGAGTACCTACCAATACAATAAAAGCACCGCTGCGCGCCTTGATGGCAGCGGCCACTTCAAGGTCGTTCTGAATAGAGCCCGTGGTGGTATCCACCACCACCAGGCGGGGCTCGAAAGATTCAATAATCCGGCACACTTCCTCCTTTGAATAATCAAAGGCGGGCGCATCGATCAGGCGCACCTCATGACCGGCTTTTTCCAGCACTCCCGTGGCGTAGGCCAGCCAGAGCGGATAGTACAGGGTCGAACTTTTAGTAACCGCGGGGCTGCGTGAAGCTCGGGAGTACATGGGAAGAAAGGGGGTATTTAGCAAGACGATCTTCATGGAATCTCCTGGGGCATGGGTAAACGCGTTATGCCGTGCGACGGCAAGGCTGATCCATTTCGCTAATTCGTCAGTGATACGCTGCGACAATCATGCCAACTTAAATGGCGTAACAGCGGGGTTGATGATCAGTATCGTGCTCGACGCCCATGCCCGACATCACATGTTCACAAACATGAGAAGCAAAATGATCGATATTGGCATCATCCATATTATAGAGTTCCGTGGGATAGGAATAATTCCATAGGCCGCTAAAGAACCTCCTGACTTCCGTTGGATTATTTTTGCGATAACCGCCGTGGATGGCTTGGATGACTGGGCCCAGGTTTTGAAGCTCATGGATATAATGCACTTGGGCGGTGTTGGCATAGAACGATTTTCCCATGGCGATGACCTCTTTGCCGGCGGTCAGCGCCTCGGCGCCCACCTTGGAGTTGATAGTCAGAACGGCCATGGCATCGGCCATGATATCGTATGAGTTTTCCGAGGGATGGACGAGGTGAAAGTTATCGAACCGCTTGAGCAGGCTTTTTAATTGCGGGTGACTGAAACCGCCGATGGACGCGGGATGCTCTTTGGCAAGAAGCATCACTCCAGCGGGTAGAATAGCGCAAACATACTCCAGCAAGGCCAGCTGATTGAGATATTGAAGGCTGCGAACGGTTAATGAATAATCCAGCTGCACATGGAAAGGAAAATATACATAAGGAGCGCGCTTGAGATCTTTGTCGAATCGCACATACAATGAGCCATTGCGTTTGCGGTTATAGTACATGGTCAAATATCTACGGGTATGATTCCAAATGTGATCATACTCCTGTTGATTGCCGTCGATGTATTTATATTTCAACTTGAAGAAAAGCTTGGACAAATTTGAAGCATTACAAATCTTGGTCAATTGCATGTCGGCAAAATGATGCTTGTCCTTGGAGGGGATAACGATTTTCTTCTCCTGAATGGTTTGTTGGATATAAGCAGCGCATTCCGGCGTAACCTCATGAACCGGGGTATCTGATATTGCAATGGGGTCCAAGGAATTGATGACATCAAACAAACGGCCTCTAAAATAAGCGGGCTCAAAGAAGATGTGTTCGATTCGATGTCGACGGGCTACGAAATAGAGTGACAGCGGGGCAATAAAGCCGCCGAGCTCTTGCATCACGTGGATATTTTCTTCGCCAAATTTTTTACGTAACGGTTCAAAGGCGGCATCCAAACCCGCCAGGTATGCCATGAATTTCTTCAGTAATGGACCGGATTCGGATAAGTTGAATGTATATCTCTCATGAGTCAGCATCTGCTGCATATTTTCGATGTGATAGCTGGTTTCAAAACGGCTGACTTCCTGCAAATCAAAATCAAAGTTTTTGCTGTAAGCGTAAAGGTCAATGCAGCCAAATCCCAGCTCTTTAACCAATGAATTGCCGGCTTGAAAAAAAGAGATAAAAACAATTTCAAAGTCGGGCCGCGACTGACGAATACGTTCCGCTGCTTTAAGAAAGAAATGAACATCTCTTTTGGCGATGCAAGCAAAAGCAATAAGTTGTTTGCGTTGATTCAAGGCGTCCTCCTCGGAAGAGCTATGTTTTAGATTTATACGTTTCGGCTGATTGAAAGATTAACTTTTGAAGACTTCAAATGAGCTAGCGTGAACCATCAAGGCTGGTTTCGCGGACGCAATGATCAGGCGTCGTCGAATGAATTGCATGATCAGATAAACAGCCGCGATTTTAATGTAAAAGCGTAACGAAGTCAGGAATAATAACTGGCCTTGGGCAAAGAACATGGTAAATGCTTGAACCAGAAAAAAGTACAGCGTGGCGGGCATGACTTTCTGCTGCACGGTATATTTGGCCAGCCGGTAGAGCGAACTGGCAAATGCAAAACCCAACAGGAAAATCGCGGGAAATGCAAGATAAGGACCGAAGAGTTCGAAAACAATCCCAGGGTAAGCATCCGTGAAACCGGTTTTCATATTAAAAACGCTCGGCCCCAGCTCCCGGTACATGAGATAATTGACGGCTGGATTGGAATCCAAAGGAAGGGGATGGATAATGGCGAGATCGATGGTCTCCAGTGGCCGGTAATCGCTTTGACTGAAAATTCGTTCATAAGCAGACCATACCAGTTGAGAAGGCGCGATGAGTGCCCTTTGTTCAAAAAATGCATAAAAATATTTTAACTTGTAGCCCCGGTCGATGAAATACACTTTGTACATGGTTCCAAACAACATGCCAAACAGTACCAGGCCCAGCACGATGATTTGAACAATTCTCTTCTGAATCAATTTTTTTTCAGTTTTGGTTAAAAAAATAGTACCGGCTGAAAGTAAAAAGCTGGCGGCCGCATATAATGGAGTTGAAAATTTGTTTCCCAGCAGTAGAAAATAAACAATGCATGCAAATAACAAAAACAAAATGATACCAGCCAATTTCTTTCTTTTTTTGATAATCGCGAGATACCATGCATAACCTGTCAGCCAGCAGAGCGGCCCCGTTAAATACACCCCCAGAAATTTAGAGATCAAGCCCGCTTTTTCCCGACTATATAGCCACCGCTCCGTACCAGAAAAAAAGGGGATATCACCAATCATGAACAGTTCGATGTAAAGCAGCAGTAAGATGGACCCCATGATGCAGGCGATAAAGGTTTCGATTCGGATGCCATTGATATGGGTAACATTGGCGGAGGATCGTTGCTGCCATTGGTTTAACAAGTCGATTCTCTTTCGACTAAACACAACCAGCAGTGGGATCAAAACCAGTAGATAAGAAAATAGGCAAACCGTGGAAAACCAGCCATGATGCCCGCCAATGGCTCTGCTTAATTCCCAGGATTCTATTGGTCCCCCAAAATCCATATAAACAGAGCCCGTAAATCGCCACAACGATGTGAACAAAAATAAAAATACCATGGAGACCAACAATGGCGAGCGCTTTACCAAAAGAAATATTACAAGGAGATAGAAGCCGATGAAAAATATAGAAAACATTTCAATCAAAGCATTAAGTGAATTTCGGTTACTTTGAATCGATTTTTTTAAAAAATCGCGCAATGGCATCCGCCACCAGCTTGTGGCCGTCGGCGGTATAATGGGTAAAATCATGAAAGATCAAATCCGCGTCATGACCCGCGAGAACGGGGAGCAAATCTAAGAATGGAATTTGCTTTTCCCGACAAAAACGAGACAGCTCATTATTCAGGTTGCAGGAAAGTATGTTTTGGCGAGACAACCTGACAGCCATGCGCGGCGGAGATAGCACAATATAAAGCCGGCTATCCGGAGCACCCTTTTTTATATCGAGAATGGCTTTCGTCCACTGGCGCCAAGTCTCAGCCGGGATGGGTTTGCGGACAAGCTCTAAGTACCGATTATCCTTTCTGGACTGATTAAGAACCGGTGAGCGCGATAATAGTGCGTAGATACTCGAAGAGTATCGAAGATAATTTAACCACCTATCCAAGAAATTTTGCGTTTTTTGGATCATCATGCCGCTGGACAGTGTTTCATGAATATTGGCGAGGTTTTCAGCTTCAGTCATGACATCGCCGGCGGTGACAATCAATACCAGATTGCGAGGCCGGTAGCCGCTGAGGTCTCGCAAAAAGAAATCCCGTTCTCGCATTGTATTGTAGCCATCAAAAGCAGCATTGATGCCACCCAAAAGGCTTACAAAGGTTTCTTTCTCAGCCACATGCTGCGCAAAAGTTACAGAATTTCCGAGGAACATGAATTCAGCCCGTAACGTGGGTTCCGGGCCTCTAAGCCCTTTTGAATTAAGCTGGATTTTTACTCTGCGGCCATCAATCCAATTTTCGCGCTGAGACCCAGGGATTCCGACCCAGCCCAGAAGCTCATCGCTTTTGGCAATTTTTCCAGATGAATCTTGCCTTATTTCAAACTTCGACCCCACATATTCCGCGCTAAAAAGGATCGATAAACTGAGGGAGAAAGCCAGAACTGCTTTATATGGAACAGGCATTCTGGCTGAAGAAGGAAAAGATAGATTAAAAAGCACAACCAGTAAGGCAAAGTATTGAATTATGGCAACCTGGGACGGGTTAAAAGCCAACCCGTAAGTGCCCAGAAAACCGTAGCGTGCATCCAACCAGTTAAAGGGCGTATAGAGAATCGTTAGCAAACAACAAAAGAGCAGAAAGCTCCTCAAATAGGTTTTTGGCGTTAGGGTTTGGCTCATTTTCATCTAAAACTGGAAGTAAAGGAACTCATTCACTGTATTAAGGCTCATCAGCGCAACGAAAGCTGCAAAGGCTGTAATCAGCGCGGCCAAACGAGTGGGATGCCATTGGATGGGTAGTGACCACCGTGAGGTATTTGGCTGAGGCGGAGAATCCAAACGATGATAATCAGCCATAATTTCGTACAGGTTCGGAAGAAACCATGAAATGCATAGCAGCAGGATGATCAATGGCATGCCGATGGCCCATCTGGATAGGGGAATGATGCTTGTTCCGGTCATAAGCACGCCATGAGCGCTCAACCATGCTTCCAAAACCCCGATTCGTCCGCTTAATGCTTGCGGCAAAATCGGACACTCAATAAGAAACATCGATTTGATAATACGCATGGCACTAGTAATATTTTCAGCCCTGAAGAATACCCACGCCACAACTACGACCAAAAATGTAATGACCTGGGATAGCCCCGAAAGCAATCCCGAATGGTCTTGCCGGTCATTGCCTAATCGCCGACGCAATGATCGCCAAGCATGATTAATAGCCAAATAAAGACCGTGTAGCCCGCCCCAAATCACAAAAGTCCAGCCCGCGCCGTGCCATAAGCCACCCAGCAGCATGGTTACGATAACATGAATATATCGCCGGAAAGGGCCCTTACGATTGCCGCCCAACGGAATATAGAGGTAATCGCGGAGGAAACGAGATAAGGTGATATGCCATCTGCGCCAAAATTCGATGATACTTTTAGATTTGTATGGTGAGTAAAAATTTATAGGCAGAAACAGGCCGAACATGCGGCCCAAACCAATGGCCATATCTGAATAGCCTGAAAAATCGAAGTAAAGCTGGAAGGTATATGCCAGCGCCCCGCCCCAGGCTTCAACGGTAGCGGGAACCAGACCCTGGGCAGCCGCCTTGAACACAGGCGTTGAGAAAGCGGCTACACTGTCGGCCAAGACTACTTTTTTAAATAGACCCATTGAGAAAATAGTTAACCCCACCAGTAGATTCGTACTGAAAAAGTGAGCTTCGTTTTTTTTCTTTTCAAGCTGGGGAACAATCTCATGGTGCTGTACAATAGGGCCAGCTATTAACTGGGGGAAGAAGGTGATAAAGACAAAATAGTGCAGCAAACGAGTATCGGTGATTCGGCCTTTATAGACATCGACTAAATATGCAATTTGCTGAAATGTAAAAAAGGATATCCCCAGAGGAAGCACAATGGAGTGAATATTTAAAGGAATGCCTGTAACGGCTGAGAGATTCTCGCAAAAAAACATTGCATATTTGAAATAGCCAATCACCGTAAGATTTAGCAGTAGTCCTAAAATCAGCCAGATTTTAGCCAAGTCTGCTTTTCGAGAATGATTCGCTGACAATTTTTGAACAATGATCACACGGCCGATCGCAAAGTTGCCGAGGATCGAAATGATGAGCAGCAATACATATACCGGCCTCCAATAGGCGTAAAAGAGGAGGGAGCTGAGGGCAAGCCATCCAATGGCTGCTGAGCTCCAGCCTTTCTGCGTCAGGTAGTAGTACAATATCAGGACAGACGGTAAAAACAGGAAAATAAAAATGTACGAATTGAAAAGCATTTTTGGATTTTAGACTTAGGTGGTTTTAGACGCGAACCTGGGTAGTATTTGCTTTAATATGTTCCGGCCCGATCCATCTAATATAAACCGAAAGTAAAGTGCCCAGGAGAATACTCCCCAGATAATGCCCCCGATAATCAGATGTGTCATAGTGAGCTGTGATAGACTATCGTGACATGTCATAACTAACAGACCAGGCGCAAAGGCAATGCCCGCTATTTTGAGGAAATCTGTAGCTAAAGTTCGTAATTTTATATGGAATTCGTATGAAAATACTGTCAAGGAAACCGGCAACATCAGGACAAAGGCGCCATAAGCAAGTACTATGGCCCAAAATTGAAATTTGGGCATTAGAAAGGCAACGATAATAATCTTAAAGCAAGTAGTAATCCATTGCATTATCGGAATATAGTGAACTCTGCGATTCATGCCCAAAAGCAAAGTCCATCCATAGCCCGCATACGGATTAATTAGGTTGATGGCCAGCATGACTCGCAGCATGGGGACCAACGAAAGATATGCATCTCCGACCCATAACTGGATGAATTCGGGAGCCATCACGATAGCACAACCCAAAACCGGGCCAAGTACCATTAGGTTAAAACGTAATCCTACTTCAAAAAGCTTACGCTCACGCTGACCGTCAGCAGACACAGATGCTTCGGAAGCGGCCGGTAAAATCGCCGCCCCCATAAAGGAAAGTGATGATCGGATAAAGCGCGGCAGTTTGATCAAGACTTCATACATGGTCATGAAAGTTGGCGGCATTAACAAGGTGATCAATACCTTTTCAGCATGATTGCCCAAGAAACTGGAGATTTGGGCACTGATCAAATGCTTATTGAATTTAAGGATGTCCTGCAAAGATGATTTTGAAAGCCGGACTGCTCGGATCTTGAATCCTGGCAGATTCTTGTAAGTCAAAAAAGCATAGGCCGAAACTTGAAAAACCGAGAAGATTGAGGAAATAAGGACTAACGAAAAAAAACCACGATCACAAGCCACCAACGCCATGGTTGCAAGCGTTTGCCCGGCGGTGCGCAATACATCCATCGACTTCAAATGGTCAAAGCGTTGCAACCCCTGAAGAGCGCCGTCAAACACCAGACCGGGGAATTCGAAAAGGTAGGTAAGGAAGGTAACGATCAAGGCCAGTTGAAACCATGACTGGTGATCCTGGGGAACAGCCAAGTGCCGGGACAGATAACCCGACAGCCAAATCCCGATACCGCTTAATAAGACCGCCAGCGCCAACATGATGAGAAAGGCCGTTGCCAGCAATGCATTGAGATCGCGCTGGTTATTTTGCGCTTTGTATTGGGCCACAAATTTCACCACCGTTTGTTTTACGCCAAGATCGAACATGCCAGCCGCGCCCGTGACTGAAAAGGTTCTGGCGAATCCAACCAGGCCATACGCATCGGCCCCCATGCGGTGTATAACAAACGGCAACAAAATGAATCCGAATAGCATGGATACGCTGTTTGAAATTGCCGATATCGAGGTGTTTTTGATGACTTTGCTTTTCAGGCTCATGGTCTTATTCTTGAATTGAAAAATCGTCTGTTTTTGAGTGTGGGATGACTGGTGGCTAATTCGGCAGAGTTGCAAAAGATGGTAATTGCTTCTGGCGGGTCATCAGCCAAGTGATGCGATTCAAGCCAGCAGCGATTGCCCTATCCGGGAAATAGTACCGCAGGTGTTCGATATCCTGGCGGCACGCAACGCGGATGACTTCTCCGCCGACCAGAATTTTTTGAAATGTGGTTGGCACCGCTTCAGCGTGCTCTACATAAAAACTGAGTTTGGTGTATAGATCCCTGAGCAAGGCCCACTCCTGGTGCACATGACGCTGCAGCTGAGTTTCAATGACCAGGGTGGGGATGCCGGCTAAAGCCGGCACGAGAAGAATGGTGGAAAAAAGAGATACGACCAGGTCAACCTCGGGCAACACCGCGTAGATCGGTTCATGCGTAATGCGCCAATGCTGAATGCCTGCCTTGGCGAAATCATGAGCCAATTCTTTGTAGTTGTTGACCGGATGAGGTTTTACAATGACTTCGATCTCTTCCCCTGATAGACGAATAGCTTCTGATAAAGCCTTCAAAGGCTCCATGAAGTCTTCATAATCCACGATGAAGGGGTCCAGACCGGCCTCACGCTGCACACCGGCCGGCAAATAACGCCGAACGATAAAAAGACATTTCCGTGTGCGTTTATCGGAAGCGGACGCGACATGCGCCGATCTATTCATGACATTCGTGAGCCAATCCTGATCAAAGCCAGGATAGCCCACCACCGCGTACTGCTTTTTTTGCTTTGGGGTGCAAATCCATGGGGTGCCAAAACGCAGGGGCATCCAGTAGTCGCAGTAGGTCGGCAGAATCTGACCTTGCTCATCAAAAGGCGTGAATTCACTAATGGGATCGCGAAAATGAGGTCCATGGGGAATAAGTACAACCGGTTTCTGGTGTTCATCAAAATAGGCATAGAAATGCTCACGGCCGTAGAAAGTGGTGGTGCTCCGGTTATCGAAGAGAACAAGATCCGGGGCCAAGCGCGGCAGAATTGTCTCCACGGGGATCATTTTTGGCGCAGTATGTCGTTCAAGCCAGACAAGCGCGCTTTTCACCAAACTGTCAACAAAAGCGCGTAAGGTTTGACCTTTCAGTAAAAGCAATATTAGGCGTACTAAGCGAGATAGATGGGTGGAACCCTTGCATTGCTGAAAAAGTTCTCTCAAATGCATCTTATCGGCGGGTGACCGGCTGAACATCCAACGCAACAGGGGCCTAAAATAGCAATATGGCTTTTTAAGGAAGCAGGCAAAATCATATTCGGTAACGCCGCATGCTTCAAACTGGTGTGAATAATAGCCGGATCTTCGCAATATTTGGCGTTTGTCGAAAGTACAGTAAAGGATTGAAAGACGATAATCGGGATGCGACTCATGGGCTTTCCATAGCAAAGGGAGAGTGAAATCCATGGTGCTGGTATTTTTAACTATGATTTGCAAGATATGCATCGTCGAATCTCTGCTTTTCAATTGTGATATCCATGTTCCAATTCATCGGACCAAGGCGTAAAAAGGCCGACCAGCGTTCCGATCAGCACAGCATTGAACAGCGCGCACGCGGATACCAAATCCCATCGTTTTAATGCCTTGAGTAACGATTGGATATGCACTCTCATATAACGTTGATAGTGCCGCAATTTCCAGGCGAACGATTGTTGTTTACAGTATCGGCGCATAAATAAGGGGACATTGCGCACTCGAATGAAATGCGGAAGAAATCGCTGTTTTGAAAAGGTTCTTTGGCCATAATGCACAAAACTGATATGGGTCACTTTGGCTGTCCGGTATCCAGCGGCCCGCATCCTGATGATAAAGTCGAGGTCCTCAAAATAGACCTTCAACTTTTCATTCAATAACCCTATGGTTTTGAAGACTTCGGCTTTAATGACCAGCCCCTCGGATATATCCAGTGGAAAGCCGAATTTGGTTTTGGTTTCGGCCCAGTTCATCTCGCCTGCACCATTGTAAATGATGGACCCCACCATGCCGATGGTTGTATCGCTTTCAAATTTTTTAATAACTTCTTCCAGGTAATTCACTGAAAAATCTTTGGTGTCATTTTGCACAATGAAGACATAGTCGGCTCCATCCTGCAATGCTCGTTTGATGCCCGTGTTATAGGTTGTGCAAAGACCGCTGTTGACCGCGTTTTGAAGTAAAATGATTTCATTTTGATTGTGGCGTCTAAATTGCTCCATGGAATCATCCTTGGAACAATCATCCACGACTACGATTTTAAAATTGGAGTAAGACAATTTTTTGAGCGACGCGATTGCTTCGGCCGTGATCGGGTAACCGTTATAGTTGGCCATTACGATGTAAATTAGTGGAGAGTTCATTGACTTGCCGTCCTGTTAATTTGAAAATTGTTCCACTGTGGATAAGTTTGAGAAAGGAATCGTGACTTCCATATCCATCTTGTGATAGTGAGGATAAGGCCTAAAGTTTTTATTTACGAATACCGCATCACAAAAATAAAGATAATTGTAAGGCGGCTTATAATAAATATCGTATAAGCCGCACAATAAAAAATTATTGCTTTCCATAAATTCGTTGACCGGGAATAAATTCGTATTCTGCTTGTTCTCTGCTTGAAGTGAAACTTCGCATATCACAAAATCTATGCAGCCATTTGACAATAATTTCTTTGCACCCTTTAAAACATTAAGATCATAACCTTCGGTATCGCTCTTCAAGATATTTATATGTTCGATTCTTCTTTGTTCGCAGAATGAGTCTATTGTATCTATCTGGACCCATTCCACTCGTTTAGATGCTTTGGTGTCTTGTTTATTAATATGAGGAGAAAGCGAATTCAGCACGCTGGCAAAAGAGTCATCTAAATAAATTTCAAACATACCGGTTGAATCGCCGAATCCGATATGATGAGGTTCAATATTCGATATGTTTTTTGTGCAATCTTTTAATACATTAAACGTTTCCTGGACCGGTTCGAACGCATAAATTTTTGCTTGTGGAAAAGCATTTGTAAATCCAATGGCGGTGTTGCCTTTATTTGCACCCACGTCAAAAATGGTCTTGATATAATTGGTTTTGCCAAATCTATCGAAATAGATTTCTGGACAAAATTTATCTGCAACTCGCGTGTCTTCCCATTTGTCGTTATGATCGACCAATTCGATATGCATTTTTTTAAACACAGGTTTTACTAGTTCGCTAATTCTCGTTTTTATGATTTTTTTCATCTTGATTCCTATTCCGAGTTATAAAACTTGCACGAAAAATTGTGATCAGGCTATCTCTCCCAGCACTGTGCACGGCGTTCCGTCGCAATTCAACACCCTGAAAGGAAGCACTATTACCCGAGACAGCATTCCCGACACCGCTTCTAATGCCATATCTTCAATCAACAACACCGGCCGCCCATCAATTTCAGGGTTTAAAAAGGATTGATGAGCATCTCGCCCAATACTCCGATGTGCCCTTGCGGTGATTGAAATGCAATCCACACCGACTGCCCTGACTTTGGGCCTCGAACTGCGCAGCCATCGTGCGATATCCGGCGAAAGCCCAGGATTCGATTGCCAATAATAGGGTTCATGTCGAAAGCGTTCAAAACCTGTGCGGATTAGAAGCAAATCAGACTCCGGGGCAACGGCCGATGATAAATCGGCGACTTCTATAATAGTGTCTGCATCCCCGTTCACTTCGATCAATTGGGGATGATTGAAAATCCAGAAATCCGAGGAATAATCCGTGATCGTCATCCCGCGATCATAAAAGTGCCGCGGCGCATCCACATGGGTGCCCAGATGGTTGGGCAAAGACCAGCGACTGGTATTGGCCGTGGCCCCAGCCTGAATGCTGCTTGCCACTTCACATGTTAACCCCCGCGCTCCACCATAAGCCGGCGTTTCGGTCGATAGCGGGTGGGAGAGCCAGATCGCTTTAGCTGCCAATGGTTTATCCTTCCTGTTGCTGACGATGATTCATCATGGCTTCGGCCAGGAAGAAATCGTACTCTTCATCAATATCCACGGACTCAAACTTGTCCATGGGGAAGAGCAGGGGATGATAGCCAATCCGGTTCTCCCTTTCGAAAAATACGCGGCGGGAAAACAGATAGATGCAAGAATCCTCTTCAAGCAGTTTGGGCAGATGCTGGGTTTTGATCAAATGGTTGGGGTCATGATTAATGGCGGTGCCGTCTTCTTTGAAGAACCGTTTTTGAATCGGTGTTACGGAAAACAGAGAGTCATATTCTGATTGCTCAAAAAAGGTCTCTATAGCCCGATCAATGGTGGCTGTGCGCAACAATGGGTTGGTGCTGTGGCTTTGCAGAAAGTACTCTCCATCGGTGTGCTCCAGATCGTAAGCCATGAGCTGGTAAGCCTCATTGCTATGGATATTGAGGAGGTATTCGGGCCGCATGTGAATGGTGACATTAAAATGGTCCTGGGCCCCGCGCGCGATCTGCTCGGAATCGGTATTGATGATGATTTCTTGAATATATTGGCAGGCCGCAAGGCTTTTCAAGATCCAATGAAACAGCGGACGGCCGCAAAGGGGCCGAAGATTTTTGCCCGGCACTCTTTCGGAGTGGCCTTTCATGAAAAGCAGGGCTTTGATTGGAGGAATAGTCATGGATTATCTCTCTTGTACTCCGCCGAGAAAATGGGCCTCTTCCTTTAGTTTTTCCGCCAGAAAGACCATATCGTCGCCATAGGCAATAAACGAATAGCCTTCCCTGATCTTGGCCCGCAAAGCGTCATGGTCTGAATGTACGACATGAAAGCCAGCAGCCTTGGGGGTCGTTTTTATGGTGTTTTCCACGATGGTCAGCGCATCGCGGACTTCTGGGTGGTCAAATTCGCCAGGATGGCCGATGGAGGCGGATAGATCATAAGGACCCACAATGAATCCATCCACGTGCTCCACCGCCAATATTTCCTGCAAAGCCCGAACCCCATAGATGTGTTCGATCTGAACGATCACCACTGTCTCTTCAGCAGCGCGCTTGCGATAAGCTTCAAATCCGGCACCATACTCCTGGGCCCGGTAGAGGCCCACGCCCCGCGTGCCCAGGGGAGGGTAGTAGGCCGCGGCCACGGCGCTACGGGCATCGGCCACGCTGTTGACCATGGGCACGATTACGCCTTGGGCGCCAGCATCCATGGCGCGCTTGATCAGCAGCGGATCATTGGCGCCAACTCTTACCAGAGGAGTACAGCCGGCCAGGTCAATGAGTTGAATGAGCAGGCGCGCATCGGCAAAGTCGATACCGGTGTGCTCCATATCGATCACCAGCCATTCAAAGCCGGCCTTGATCATCATTTCGCAGACGGGCGGATAACTGAAGGAGAGCCAGGAACCAATTGTCCTTTGCTTGTTTTGAAGTTTTCTTTTCAATGAGAACATGGCGTTATACTCCTGGGTTCTCCCGGCCGGACAGCCATTGCCTGATCCAGTCGGTGGTTTGGGAATGAATGGGCAGAGCGCTCTTGAACATTTGGCCCGGTCCTTTGGTCAGAATTACAACGACTTCAGAACCGATATTCTTCTTGTCTTTTCTAAGCGCCCCGATGAAGGATTCCAGATCGATCGGGCCGAGCTCTACCCCTTGCCAGTTGCAGCGCAGCAATTCATGCATTTGGTCGTATATTGGCCGGTTGATATGGCCCAGTTGCAGGGAGAGGTAATTAGCCAGATCCATGCCGTAGCTTACGGCAATGCCATGAGGCACACGGTAAGCGGTCAGGGACTCGATGGCGTGACCGAAGGAGTGACCGTAGTTGAAAAGCAAACGCTCGCCGCGGTCAAACTCGTCGATTTCAATCACCCGTTTCTTGATCTGCAGGCTTCGGGCTATCAATTTTTGCAGGACGGTATGGTCATTCAACGCGCGCTCATAGTCCGCCATGATTCGATGGAAATCTTCCAAACCAGAAACCAGGTAAAAATGGATCATTTCACCCAGGCCTGAACGCACATCCAATTCTGGTAAGGAGTCTAGTAATCCTGGATCGATGACAATCTCATGGGGTGGATAAAAATTGCCGAGCTGATTTTTATACCGGCCGAAATTGATGGAGGATTTTCCCCCGATACAACTGTCGCATTGGGCTAGCAGCGTGGTGGGGAAGAAAATCCACTGGACCCCGCGGTAAAGGTTGGCGGCAAGAAAGGCGCCGATATCCTGAATAACACCGCCGCCGACGACAATCAGCCGGTTGTTCTTTCTAAAATTCTTGCCGATCAAGGTTTCTATGACCGGGGCCAATTGCAGGTAGCTTTTTTGTTCTTCCGAAGCAATCAAGGCGATGTGCTTGTGCGCCTCAAGCAGGGGACGCAGCCGCGACTTATATATGGATACGAACTTTTCATCAATCAGAATCACATCATCGGCGCCGGCATAATCGGCTATTGCGGCCAGGCCATCATCCACAAACCGCACACGGTAGTCATGCACCGCCGAGCGCACCGTAAAATCCATACATTCAGACACAGACAAATCCTCCATCAATCACAATATTCTGACCAGTAATGTAGGTGTTCAGGTCGCTGGCCAGGAAGAGAACGCTCTTGGCAATTTCGTCCGGAGTAGCAAACCGGCCGGCCGGCACTTGAGCACCGAGAGCTTCTATCTCCTGCGGTGAAAGCACGGCCGCCGTCAGTTCCGTCATGGTAAAGCCCGGCGACACGGCATTGACCAACACATTGAATGGCGCCAATTCCACGGCCGCGGCCCGCGTCATGCCCAGCAGACCGGCTTTGGTGGTGGAGTAAATGGCGCGTTTGGCCTTGGTAATCACACTCCAGATGGAAGCAATATTGATGATGCGCCCATAGCGGCATTGCTTCATGCTTTGGTTGACCTGCCGGATGATGCGGAAAGGCGCCTTGAGGTTGACCTGGGAAAGAAGTTCATAATCATCCATCTGGGTTTCATCGATGAGATCGATGCGGTTGGTGCCGGCATTATTGATGCACACATCGATACGCCGGTCACCGATTTCGGCAAGAAACCGCGTGGTGGATGCTTCGTTTGAAAAATCCGCCGGCAAATAATGTATGCCGCGCTTTCCTTCTTTCATGACTGCTTCATTGAGGGCGGAGGTTTTGCTCTGGTCCGTGCCGGTGAGGATCAATTCGGCGCCGGCTTCATATAAATGCTGGGCAATCGCCGCGCCAATGCCGCGCGTGCCGCCCGTCACCAAGGCTGTTTTGCCTCTAAAATCCAGTTGTAACGTCATCTATAACCTCACGCGATGCCAAGGTCTCTCAAGAGATTGCTGACAGCGCTGGTTTCCATCTGTAACCGGCACTGGTTCGTGTAAGTGCCGATGTGCGGTGTCAGCAGTACTTGCTCGAAAGCGGTCAGCGGGCCACGATAGGGCTCCTCCCAATACACATCCAGCCAGGCGCCACGGATACGCCCTTCTTTCAGCGCGTCCACCAAGGCGGCTTCTTCAAGTAGTTCTCCCCTGGCTGAATTGAGCAGAATGGCGCCTTTTTTTATCTGATAGAATTGAGGTCTCCCCAGAATCAAATCTCTTCCGCTGGCGTGCAGTGAAACTATGTCGGCCTGGCGCAGCCCTTCTTCAAGCTCGACCAGCGCGATTTCTGGACGCGGGGGCTCTTGCAGGAACGGATCCACCACCATGACGGATACGCCGAAATTGATCAGCAGTTGGGCCATCCGCCGGCCGGTGCGGCCATAACCGATGATAAGCGCTTTGGCACCGTTCAGGCCTGTGCCGATCTCCTTTTGCCAGATACCCGCATGCATACGCTGATTGGCCTGCATCAATCCACGGTTAAGACTTAATAAGGCGCCCATAGTCAATTCGGCTACGGCCGCGGCGGGTTCGTCCGGAGTATTGGACACCCGAATACCCAACTGCGAAGCCGCCTGTTGATCGACATTGTCCATGCCGATGCCGACCCGCGCAATGGCCTTCAATTGATTGGCGGATTTCAGTACGCGCGCGTTTAGGGGCTCCAATCCTGCAATGAGGCCATGAACCCCATGTAAATGGGTGATGATTTCTTCTTCCGTCAAACGGCGCGAAAAGGGATTGTTGATGACTTCCACGCCGGCGGAAAAAAGCATTTCCAAAGGCTGTTTGTCTTTTTCGGCAAAGGAGGATGGGCCGATGGCAACGATACAGGTCATGGTCGTACTCGCTTTTTGCAGGTTAATTCGCTGGATACTCCGCTTTGCCAATGATGGCGTCACAGACCGCCAAGAGCCAGATTTGATGGGTCATCTCCACGATGTTATAGGCCCGGCTGTTGAGCCACAGATTCAGGTCGCCGGCTTGCTTCAAGGGATTGTTCTCATGGAAACCGGTCAGGGTGACCACGGTCATGCCCTTGTTTCTGGCGGCCGCCGCGGCCTGCACCATATTCTCCGATCGGCCGCTGGAGCTGATCAGTATGGCCATATCCCCTTCGTCGCCGTATATTTCAATAGCCTTGGCCAGCCATTGGGTGTAGCCGTAATCATTGGCCAGACAGGTGATCAAATCGGCCATATTGAAGCACACCATACGGATGTGGGCGTTTTTTGAAAAATCCACGGCGCAATGACCGGCAATGGCCGCGCTGCCACCGTTACCCGCAATAATTACTTTTTTGCCGGTCTCATTGATGGCCACCATCTTCTCCTTGAGCTCTATCAGACGACTGGCAAGGCCGGCCATGGTAAAGCTGTCATTGTAGAGTGAAAAATATTCGGCAAACCAATTTTGATCGATCATAACTCCTCCTTCGCTGGATTTCGTTTAATTGGCGGGATAGATGCCAACCCGGTTGATCTCCCGGTCTTCCTGGTACCTGGGATACTCCATGCCCTCCACACCGCAATGGTCAACATAAGCGCCGGTTTGGGCTGCTGAGCTGTAGTCCACGATGGAGTCTTGATAGATCCGCTCAATGGCGCGCATGACCTTGAGGGCATCGCCGGAGTGTCCTTTGCTCACCGGCAGGCCGGTTTTTATGCAATGGAAGAAATGGTCGACTTCAATGCGCCAGGAGTTATCGACTTCGAAATAGAGCTTTTCTTCGTCTTCCCAAGTAGCGGCGGGCGCGGTGGTACGGTTTTTGGCTACGGAGAGGATTTCATCGCCATAGGTCTTGGAAGAAGTTTTTAAACCGTTGAGGACCATGTACCCCTTTTCGCAGAAGATCTCCAGGGAAAACAAATGGCGCCATTGGGTCATGGTGGAATGCAGCGAGGCCGTGACATTGGTGGTTGAATTGCGCATGATGGCGAACACATTATCTTCAATGTCCAGGTTCCAGTATGAATTGGAGACAAAAGATTTGACCTCATCAAAATCATTGGCGAAGTAGAGGAACAGATCCAGCATGTGAATGCCTTGATCCAGTAAAATGCCGCCGCCGGCAAATTCCCGCTTGGCGCGCCAATTTTCAAAGAAAGTTTTATCCACGCTCTTGCCATAACGGCCACGCATCCAGAGGATGTGGCCGTACTTCCTGGAATCGATCAGCTCTTTGACCTTGATGATGCTTTCGTGGTGGCGGTGATTAAAGCCATACATCAATTTGAGTCCTGCCGTTTCGCGCTCCACGCCCATGATCTCTTCCATTTCGGCCACGGTGAAGGCCGGCGGTTTTTCGCAAAAAACGTGCTTGCCGGCTTGCAGAGCCCGGATGGTCAGTTCTTTGTTGAGATGATTGGGGGTGCAGATAAAGACAGCATCGATCCGCTTGGAATGGATGATCTCCTCAATAGAAACCAAGGGCACATCGTTATTCAATACTCGATTATTGTCCGGTTCGGCGATGGCAATGACCCGACCCCGCGGGCTGGCGGCAATGGTATCATAACGGATTTGACCCATTTTGCCGAAACCGATGATTCCCACATTAATCATATTGTGTCTCCTTTCATTTTCCTGTTTCCATCGAGTCCGTTACATCGCGGTCGCCTGGCACTTGTCGTCTACAGAAGAGGGAATAATTTGATATGGTGTTGATTTAGACGGATGGATAACCGTTTTGAGTCTTTCGCGCCAAAGGCGGATATCGCGATGGTGGAAAAACTTATCTTCTCTTCCAAGCTGATCGATGTAGCGTCCTATCATCCAATTTTTTAGGCCGTAGACTTTGATGTCGTGCAACCAGTGATCGCCTACGGCAAGACCGAGATGGGTTAGTTTCGATTTTGTGGATTGTGCGATCTTTCCCGGCCGTTTCTGATCGGACCGCAATAAAGCCTCAATCCCCTCCACCATTCGAAGGGTCGATTGACCATCGGTGGCGTAACACCATTTATTCAAAAACGCGTCGCGCGCCTTTTGTAGCTCTTTGCGAATTTGGCCGCCGGACAGGTAGTAGTGAACAATGGATTTTAACCCGTCATATGACTCGGCAATGTCACTGCCCGAAGCATGCTCAGGCGAAAAATACCACTCATCGGGGTTCAATTTCATTTCTACGGTCGGCTTTCCCAGCATCCAAGACTCGATTCCGGTGGTGCAGGATCGCTTTAGTTCAAGATCGGTGGCATTGAGGATGTCCCAGATATAGGTCTGGGTGATGATGCGCACTCTTTGCCTTGCTTCCGATGATAATCGGGTCTGAAGAAATTCACGATAATGCTGCTGATCTTCCGACGGATGGAGTTTCAAGATGAAATTTACTTTTTCAAAATTATCTAAAAGTCTTTCGAATGCCTCCAGGCAAATTTGCCGGGACATAAAATCTTTATTGGGAACTTCAGTGGCCGTGCCGGCGATGTTTTCTAAAATCTTTTTATAGCCCAGCCTTTCCGCATCGCGCAGGAAGAAATCTTTGTTTCGCACGAACCCCGCATGGGTGAAATTGGTTGCGAAAGTAATTAAGGGAAAGGCCGGATTCATTTCCAGGCGCGTCACCAATTCTTCTTTCTTCAGCAACAGCTTTGAAAGCGGTGCCCGGTAAAAATCGAACCTCGGCACACCCGTGACCACGATTTTCTTTTTGTCGATGGTTTTATTCTGGGACAGAATTTCAGCCGCCGGTTCATTCCAGACAAAATGGAGATCCACGCCGCTCAAATCGCACTCCTTGCCCACCGCGAAAGAACGAAATTGTTCCAGGGTCGGTATCCCTTCCGTGGGCATCAATACGACTTTAACGCCTTGGTCCTGAAGGTCTTTGGCCAATTGGGGTTGTGATGCTTCAAACAAGTGGACCAGGACCACGACATCGGGTCGCAGATTCGGTATGACCCATGGATGAAGACCGTTGCGCACGAACTGGACTTGATGGCCTCTTTGCTCCAGCAAAAGGCCGGCATAGACATAACCCGGCAAATCGCGCCATTTGTGGTCGATGGAGATTAAGATTTTAGCCATGATGGTTCTTCCTGCGGTTATAGGTTTTTGGAGTACTCATTTTCATTCGCAAGCCTCGGGTTATCCGATAACATCCAAAGTTACCGGGGTCCCTCTTTTTAGCGCCTGATTGACTTTCTTCCCTATCAGCATCGGTAGATATTTGGGCGCCAGACCATATCCAGGCCGGATCGCCCTCATATTATCCGTGCTGAGCTTTTCTCCGGGCATGATATCTTCAGTAATGTACAAGGAACGCCTGAAAACCATGGACGCTTTTTCGCTCGGGGTCGGCTCATAGGAGATATTGCCCAATGCCTGCCAGGCGCCATTCGTTTCGCGCACAAGCGTCTGCAGCTCTTCGGGTTCCAGCGAAAAGGCCGAATCCACGCCACCATCCGCCCGACAGAGGGTGAAATGCTTCTCGATGACCGTAGCGCCTAGCGCCACGCCGGATAGGGCGACTCCCAAGCCCATGGTGTGATCCGAAAGCCCAACCTGGCATTGAAAAAGGTCTCGCATATGTGAAATGGTGCGAATATTGGCATCAGCCGGCGAGGCGGGATAAGCGCTGGTGCATTTGAGCAGAACGATATCCCGGCACCCGGCGCTGCGCGCCACCCTGACGGTTTCGCTCAACTCAGAAAGCGTTGCCATTCCCGTGGAGATGATGATGGGTTTGCCGGTTTCAGCTGCTTTGCGGATAAGGGCCAGATCTGTATTTTCAAAGGAGGCTATTTTATAGCAGGGAACTTTGAGGCTCTCCAAGAAATCCACGGCGCTCGCGTCAAATGGCGTGCTGAAGCAGACCATGCCCAACTGCCGGGCTCGTTCCATGATCGGTGCGTGCCATTGCCACGGCGTATGGGCCTTTTGATACAGGTCATATAGCGAGTGGCCCTGCCACAGACTCTTTGGATCGGAAATGAAGAATTCTCCATCGGCGTGATCGATGGTCATGGTGTCGGCGGTATACGTCTGAAGCTTTAGCGCGTGCGCACCCGACTTGGCGGCTGCTTCCACGATGGCCAGCGCGCGCTCCAGGGATTGATTGTGATTGCCGGACATCTCCGCGATGACAAACGGTGGATGCTCGGTGCCGATCATGAAATTTCCGATACGAATGCTGTTTGCCGCCATTCTTCTACCTCAGCGCTTTTCCAATCAGGTCTCTCACCGGCGTGTCCCATCCGAGGTGAAGCAAATGCGTAAATTTCTCGCGATCTTTAAGCGTATGGGAGGTGCCTTTGCGTGTTTGAGCCTTGGCCGTTAATCGATTGTCCCGCAGGGCCGGCCAATGTTCCATGAATAAATCTTCGATGGTTTGCGATAAGCGTTCATAGCTGGTCCGGAGCGTGTCGTTGCGCTCATAATCTACTTCTTGTTGAACCAGAACGTCACCGGTATCCAAGCCTTCGTCGATGTAGTGAATGGTCGCGCCTTTGGGTGTGTCTTCCAAAAAGCTCCACAAATTGGGATCAGCCCCGCGATTCCAGGGCAGCATGGAGATATGCAGATTGATGATGCGCTTGGGGAAGCGTTGGATGAGATCTCTTTTTAGTATATGACGATACCCATAACTGACTATGAACGCCACGTTTTCTAATAAAGCGGATTCAGAAGATAACGGCTCTTCCGTGCGCAGAATATCTTCGCCTCGGTGGTGGAGACAGGCTTCAATATTCGGACGATGAGGACCCAGCAAAAGGACCTTCATAGTGCCGCCCTCCGATGATTATTTAATGCTTCGCATACCCTGGAAACGCCCAAGCCATCGGCATAAACCATGGCATTGCTCGAAATTTCCTTTACTATGGCAGCATTCCCGATGAGAGTTGTTAAGCTGCGGACCAGATCATCTTTAGAAACTATTTCCGACGGTCCCAGGTAGATACCCAGGTCGGCTCGGCCCACATTTTCAGCTATGGCGATTTGGTTCCGGGCAATGGAAATGATGATGGCGGGAAGGCCAAGACAGCAGCGCTCCCAACTGGCAACGCCACCCGCGCCGATGGCGAGGTCGGCCGTGGCCATGAGTTGCGCCATATTATCGACCTGAAGGTGAAAATGGGTATTCGGTATTTGGGCGCAACGGGATTGGAGAACTTCGGCATGCGGATTGGATCGACCCACCACTAGGTCCACGGCAATATCTTGCCGATTGAGTGATTGAATGGCCTCCAGAGCCATGCCGCTCATGTTATGTTGATCCACTCCGCCAAAGAAAATCAGAATACGTTTTACGCTCCCATTGCGCTCACGCAGATTCTTACGCGCTTCCTTAAATTCAGGACGCAACAGGGCGTATCGGGGTCCAAGCAGGAGAAGACACGAAGAGGGGATGAGGCCCGCATAGCGAGCGTCGGCGTTGAAATAGAGGTTCTGGTCCAACAAAATATCACAGTGATGCGAACGATCGGCCAGGTCATCGATAGCCATGATGCCATGAACATAAAGCCGAAGACATTGCTCCCATTGTGCATCGATGGCGTAGTGATCGATGATCAGCCAGTCCGGTGTTGGCCGCAAATTGTCCAGGACGCGGATGGTTTCGGCCTTATCTTCTTCCCATGAGCATCCCAACCATTCAGCGTGGGCAAGCCTGGATTCAAACGACTGATTCTTTTTAGATTCTGGAAGACTAAAAACCTGGATGCCGCGTGCCTGGATCAGTTCAATCAAATGCCCTTCATGGGCTCTGCAAATAAAGCTGGCCCTCACATCCATGCGTTGCAGAGCCTCGGCTAACGCCAGGCAGCGCATGACATGGCCGGTGCCAATGGCCAAAGATGCATCGGTCCGAAATACGACGTGCATTGCGTTCAATTCAACCGTTTGAATCCTGCATGGCAAACCGGGCCGTGCAGATGGTGATGGATGTCCTGACCCTTCTCGCAATTTGCGATCAGGCCGAATATGGGATCAAGGGCTTCGAAATAATCATTGATGATGGATTCGGAATGCTCAATACACGCATAGATGGCGTTGCTCGCCAGAAAACCCTTCTTGAGCATTTCTTGTGTGATTAGGGTCTTATAGGCCAATGCATTTGGGCTATCGATGGTAAAGCCGGCCAAGGACGGAATGCCCCAAAGGTTGATTTTGAGATCGTGCTTGGCGGCGAGTTGTTGCCAGCCCTTTTTGATATTGAGTCCCGTCTGGGTGATAATCTCCCAGGAACGGATATTCTCCATGACCTCCAGCGTCGCCAGCGCCGCGGCCGGCCCGATGCGTTCAGTCCAATAGGTGCTGCTGATGAAAGTCGTCTGGGCCGCTTCCATTATCGCTCGCCGTCCAATGGTGGCAGTAATGGCGAAGCCATTGCCCAGAGCCTTGCCAAAGGTCGCCATATCGGGCTCCACGCCATATTTTTTGTGCAACCCTCCGAAGGTTTCGCGGAAGCCCGAAGTGCATTCGTCAAAAATCAGCACGATCCCATGGTCAGTGGCGAGCTTGCGCACCTTTTCAAGGAAGTTATCTTCGGGCCCCATATTGCGCGATACTTCCATTTTGATGGCCCCGATTTTATGGGTGTGGACAATGGTCTCAAGTTCAGTGAAATTATTATACCGGAACGGTACCACGGAGCCGTGAAGACACTGGGGAACTCCGTTGGGTTCAAGGCCGGGCAACAGGTGGCCGCTGAGATTTTGCGCATCGCCCAAATTGGCGGCCAGGTACCAATCGTGCCAACCGTGGTAGCCGCAGATCGCGATCTTATCCCGGCCGGCTGCTGCCCGCGCAATCCGGATGGCCACGGCATTCGCCTCTCCACCAGTGCGCGCCAGCTTGGCCATTTCCGCCCAGGGATGGAGTTCCACCAGGCGCTCGGCCAAGTATACTTCCTCCGGGCAGTTGAGGGTGGACATGCTGCTGTCGGCAACCGTTCGCTGCACGGCTTCATTAACAATGGGATGGCTGTATCCTAGTATATTGGTGCCGACGCTCATGAGCGACATGTCAATATATTCTTGTCCATCCAGGTCCCAAACTTTGCAGCCTTTGGCTTTGCTGAAGTAGGCGGGCCACTGCTGGGGCAAAAACATTTCCGCCCGTTTGGAGAGCAGCATATTGCCGCCGGGAATGACCCGCTTGGCGCGCTTCCAGAGTTTTTGGCCTGTGGCGAGGGCTGCGCCTTCGTTTCGAATAAGATGTTTATTGGCCAGAAAAAGCTCTGGCTTGGCGCGATAAAGATGGAGAACTTCGTCCATCGAAAAATCGAAACGCGGAGAGAAGTATTCGAATATGGATTTTATTACTTCAAAATCTTCGGGCTCATCCACCGTCCAGCGATGGTTGGAAAGATTTTCGGCATGGGCCATATTGAACGTGCGAAATTGGCCGGATTCCCGCATATACGGCGTAACATGCTCGCGATCATAAGGCCGGCGCGCATTTTCCCAGGTGGTCCGCAAGGTCGCGAAGGTGAATACTTCCGTGTCAAGACCGTCCGGGAAGGTTGGCGGGCTGATATTGCAGGCATAATCCGCATCGTGATCTTTCAATGCGACGATGACCTGATCCACCAGCCGAGGGTCGATGAGCGGGCAATCACCCGTAATGCGGACAACGATGGGCGCATCCTGGGATTCCGCGGCCCGATAATATCGATCCAACACATCATTTTCGCTGCCTTGATAAACCGGGTAACCCAGCCGGCCCACATGCTCGGCCAGGGGCTGATTGCAAGGCGCCTCCGAGGTGGCCAAAATGATCTGGTCGATTTGTTCGGATTTCGACAGGCGCTTTAGCAGCAACTCTATCATAGGCATGCCCACGATCGGTTGCATCACTTTATTGGGAAAACGGGTTGAGCCCATGCGGGCCTGGACAATGGCAATGGTTTTCACAATAAGCTCCAACGTGATGGATGGATTAAATCCAAATCACCTACTGAAAGAGTTTGGGGCGGATGCGGCTGATGCGCGGAGGATACCGACAAGATTTCTTCCAACTGCTGCGGATTTTCCACGCCGACAATGACGCGATCAATGCGCAGATCCTGTAAAGAAAAAGCCAGGCAAGCCTGCAGAGGGGTCAGCAGTTGATCCCGCAACCACTGCTCCAACTCCTCCCAAAGTCCGGCCCAGCGTTCAAATTGCTTTGGTCGTTGGATTTTGCTCAGCAAAAGCAGGCCTTGTAAAAACACCGAGCGGACATGGACTTCAATTCCCGCATCATGAAGTCGCATCAGCCAGCCGCTGGTTTCAATGCGCCGATCGATAAGGTTATAAGGCGCCTGCACCAAGTCAGGAGCAAATGAAGGCCATAAACGATCCAGCTCATCGGGCGCATAAATGGAAAAGCCTATTTTTTTGATAAGCCCATTTTCTTTTTCTTTTTGCAATACAGACCAAAGACGTTGGCCGTTGGGTTCGAGTAATTCCGACGGCCGGTGCAGCAAAAGGCCATCCAGGTTATCGATCTTCAGACGCCCAAGTGAACCTCGGATCTGGTATTGGACCCAATCTTCGACTTCCTGACAATTCGGTGGCAGGGTAGGGAGTTTGCTGATGACTTTCCAGTCCTCGACCCCGATATTCCCGAGGCAGACTTCGCTGTCTCCGTAAGAAATGGCGGTGTCAATGGTGTCCATCCCCGCCGCCGCGGCGCGCAAGAGAATCTCACGCGCGGTATTTTGCGACACGCGGCCTTTCTTATTGGAAACACCGTAGGGTAGGCCGAACTGGGCGGTACCAATTGCTAAACGACTATTCATGTTGGCTTAGTTTCTTGCGTAGAATAGAGGTTGAAATCCACTCATAGGCGTCATCGGTGAACTTCTTGGTTTCGTGATGAATGAGCTGATGCCGATAGCAAGAATAATAAGGATGCCAAGCAAATAAGGAGCGGTAGTCCATCTTGTAGGAATACATACCGCGTCGGTGATGGTATTCGTTTTTGATAGGGGTCGGAGCAAAGAAATCGTGAATGACTATCCAGGAATCGGGTTTCAAGACCCGATCGGCTTCCATGGCGATCCGGAAGAGATCCTGTTGATCGCAAAGGCTGAGGCAGAACCCAAATACCAATATGTCCATGGAGGATGATTCAAACGGCAAAACCTCGGCGGTGCCTACTTTAGCCTCAATATCGTTTTTAACCGCTTGCTCAATTGCTTTCGCGGAAGGATCGATTCCATATACTTTGCACCGGAGTGTATTAGCGAGCCAAGCCAGGCGTCCGCCACTCCCGCATCCTACCTCTAAAATATGAAGATCTTTATTCTGAGTGGAAGCAGTCGTGCTAATTTCTAAAATCGCCGCGGCCATGGGATCATCTTTCTGATAATCCCGGTTGGCTACTTTTTGGCGATTGCGTTCAAACCAGGCATCGCCTTCGGATTGCAAAAAGATCTCTTTCTGTTTCATCGCTAAATCCTTTTTATGAGGTATGGCGTAGTGAAAAATATCGGTGTTGTTCTGGGAATTGTTCGATTAGATCAGCGTTTAAGCGCTTAACGGATTATCCCCGGAAGCGATGGCCAGATCGATGCTCAACCGGCGCTCGGTGAGATGCCGATTGTTCATCTTCCATCATCTTCAAAACGTGATACATCTTCTCGGCAAGGTCCCAATCTTCTAGTGTATCGATGTCCTGAACAAGATGGCGTGGTACGCAGACCGGCACGGAAATATCGGAAAAAGTAACCAGGTCATTTAAAAATGCCTCAGCCGTACCCCAATAGAACTGACCCGCGTCATGATAGGTTTCTTCCAGATCTTGAGATCGTTTGGCGACATTTTCCGGGAAAATTGCCTCTACGCTGCTATTGGCCGTCATCCGCAGCGCTCTTTGGATGGGAAAAGAAAAGGTGGTCACTGAAAAAGCAAAGGCTTTGCCGCTGCTGACCAGCTTCTCAAAACCTTCGCGCAAATATTCGATCTGGAGAAATGGGGCCGTTGCATAAATACAGCAAGCATAGTCTATGGCATGGCCGCGTTCTTCATACCAGGCGATGGCATGCTTGACGACACTGTTGGTGCCGGTGAAGTCGTCCGCCAAATGATTAGGACGCATAAATGGTATCTCCGCGCCGAATTCCTTAGCGACTTTGGCGATGGCCATATCATCCGTGGAGACAATCACCTTGTCAAAAAGAGCACTCCGCAGAGCGGTCTGAATCGAGTACGCGATGATGGGTTTGCCGGCGAACAGTCTGATATTCTTCTGTGGAATTCTTTTGCTGCCGCCGCGGGCTGGAATAACGCAGAGTTTCATTTCAATGCACCTCTCAGGGCTGAAATTACCAAATCCTGTCCTTCTTCCGAAAGAGTGGCAAACATCGGCAGTGAAATAGCGCGGGAGTAGTACAACTCAGCATTGGGATAATCTCCGACTTTGAATCCCATGCGCTGGTAATACGGTTGGGTATGAACCGGTATGTAATGCACATTGACGCCTATTCCAGCCGTTTTAAGCGCCTGAAAGACCGTTAAACGATCGGGCCGGCCGTGACTGTTAATAATTTGAATCGGATAAAGATGCAAAGAAGAGTAACTGTCCGGATGCTGTGAGGGGATGATGACCGGCAGTTCGCTCAATTGAATATCATAGCGGTCTTTCAGTTGATGGCGTTGGAGTACATAACGATCCAGACGTTGCAACTGGCTATATCCGAGCGCCGCCTGCATATCGGTCATGCGGTAATTATAGCCTAGTTCAATTTGCTGGTAATACCAAGGACCGTGCGGCTCCCATTGCATGAGCCCTGGCTCGCGTGTGATTCCATGACAGCGCAACCGCTGCATGCGTGCCGCCAGCTCAGCATCATTGGTGGTGGCCACGCCACCCTCGCCGGTAGTAATAATTTTAACCGGATGGAAGCTGAAGATTGTTATGTCCGAATAGCGGCAGTTGCCCACCGATTCGCCAAGGTGGCGGGCGCCGATGGCATGGGAAGCATCCTCGATAATGCGAAAGCCGTATTGATCGGCCAATTTGCGAATGCGCACCATCTCGCAGGCCTGGCCGGCAAAATGGACCGGTATTACTACTTTGGGTAAACACCCCTGGCGCTCGGCCTGGCTCAACTTTTCGGCCAAACTTTCTACGCTGAGGTTATATGTGCGCGGATCGATATCGACGAAATCAACTTGGGCGCCACAATAAATACCGCAATTGGCTGAAGCCACAAAGGTATTGGGAGAGGTCCAGAGCCAATCACCGGGCCCCAAATCCAGGGCCAGACAGGCAATGTGCAGCGCGGAGGTAGCGCTATTGACCGCAACGGCATGGGCGGCGCCACAACATTCCGCGACCGCTTGTTCGAACTTGGGAATCCAGGGGCCTTGGGTCAGCCAATCCGACCGCAGCACGCTGAGGACGGCTTCGGTATCTTCCGGCTGTATATCGTGAAACCCGTACGGTATCATGCGCCCCCGAAGTGATTGTATTCGCGGATTTGGTCCACATCGAGGAAATGGGGATTGCTTCCCGAGTTATATTCAAATCCTTGTTCGACCGGTTTGCCAGTCTCGCCGGCGCGGTTGATCTTATAATCGATATCCTGATGATGGAATTTGATGCACGGACGAATGACGTAATGATCATGAAATTCCAGCACCAGGTGACAATCATCGGCCGGGCACATGACTTCATGCAGCTTTTCTCCGGGGCGGATGCCGATCAATCGCTGGGGAAGATTTGGGGCCATGGCCCTGGCCAGCTCGGTGATGCGAATGGAGGGTATTTTTGGCACGAAGACCTCGCCGCCCAGCATGCGTTCGAAGTTCCTAATGACAAAATCGACGCCCTGGGGAAGCGTGATCCAGAAACGGGTCATCTGATCATGGGTAATGGGTAGATGATCGCTGCCCTGGTCGATTAACTTCTTAAAATAGGGCACCACCGAGCCGCGGGAGCCGACCACGTTGCCGTAGCGCACGACTGAAAAAATTGTGCGGCGGCCTCCGGCGATGTTGTTGGCGGCAACGAAGAGTTTGTCCGAGGCCAGTTTGGTGGCTCCATACAGGTTGATGGGATTGGCGGCTTTGTCGGTGGACAGCGCGATGACTTTTTCGACTTCATTTGCAATGGCCGCGGCAATCACATTCTCGGCGCCATGGATATTGGTATTGATGCACTCCATGGGATTATATTCAGCTGCCGGAACCTGCTTGAGCGCCGCGGCATGGATGACATAATCCACGCGGCTCATGGCCTGCGTGAGTCGGTTGCGGTCGCGAACATCGCCAATGAAATAGCGCATCTGGGGCCCGCTGAACTCCTGTTGCATTTCAAATTGCTTCAGCTCATCCCGTGAATAAATGATCACTTTGTTTGGCTTATAGTCGCGAAGAATAATCTTCGTGAACATTTTGCCGAATGAGCCTGTGCCGCCGGTGATCAGTATGTTTTTGCCGTTGAACACTTTTCTCACGCTCCTTTTAAGATTTCTTCTTCACCTTCGCCAAAGCAAACTAAGGAGGTTTATTAAAGCGCGGAATCAAGCGCTTTTGCGCAGTCTCGCGATAATGGGCAGTTCGGAGTCATAGACCTTCTTCACACCATCGCCCAAACCGCGCTCAATCACGCGGATATCCCTGACCAGGCGCATCAGTCCCCAAGGTTCCACCGAGGCCGCGTGGTCGCTGCCCCACATGGCGCGATCCAGGGTGATATGCCGTTCCACAAAGCAGGCCCCCAGCGCCACCGCGGCCATGGTGGTCTGCAACCCTACCTCATGACCGGAATAGCCGACCGGGACACCGTAGCGATCTTTCAAGGTCTGGATCATGCGAAGATTCAGTTCATGGGGCGGGCAAGGATAGCTGCTGGTGCAATGGGCAATTAATAACGGGCTTTCCTTGAGAAGATCGATGGCCAGATCGATTTCATTCAAGGTGGACATGCCAGTGGAGATGATAATGGGCCTTCCAGTCTTGCGGTGCGCCATGAGCAAATCATGATCGGTCAGCGCGGCCGAAGCAATTTTATAACAGGCCGGCTCGAATTGCTCCATGAACTCCACCGATGGGGTGTCCCAGCAGGAGGCAAACCAGGTGATATTTTTATTTTTGCAGTACTCCTCGATGACGCGGTATTCGGCTTCGCCGAATTCTACTTTGTGGCGGTAATCGAGATAAGACATGGTGCCCCAGGGGGTCTCGCGCATCACATTGCGCTGGTGCTGCGGCACGCACAGCTCAGGCGTGCGCTTCTGAAACTTGACGGCGTCACATCCGGCCAGCACGGCCGCATCGATCAGCTTTTTGGCGACCTCGACATCTCCATTGTGATTGATACCAATCTCCCCGATGATGTACACGGGATGACCTTCACCGATTGTTTTTCCTGCGACTTCGACTGATTTGGTCATATCTCAATCCTCTTCTTATAAGTGTTCTGATTTGGATCCGTTTTTTTCCATGTTGGCGACAATGAGGTCGCAAAGTTCTCGAATCGCGCCGCGGCCGCCAAAATTTTGCAGGATGAGGCGCGAAGCATTTTTGACTTCCGGATGGGCATCGGCCACGGCCACACCGCAGCCCACGGCCCGCAGGCACTCCAGATCATTGATGTCGTTGCCGACGTAGAGTGTATTGGCCAAATTGATGGCGTTTTCTTCCGCCCATTGCCATAGGGCCAACTTCTTGTTTTGAATCCCCTGCAGACAGCCCAGATCCATTTTTTTGCAGCGGGCGGCAACCACCGGATTTTCTTCGGTCGAAAGCACCAGCATGGGAATCCCGATCTTCGCCAGCCGTGATAGGCCCAGGCCATCGGCGCGGCTGCACACCACCGCTTCAGTGCCGTCCTGATTTACCGATACGGTGTTGTCGGTGAACACCCCATCAAAATCCATCACCAATGCCGCAATGGAGGGGGGCAGGACTCCAATCTGCTTTTGATGAGGTTGTTCCCGGAGCAATACTTCCGCGACTCTGAAATCCACGGGCTCATCAATTTCCCAACGACGTTCAGGCGGCATTATATAAACGGCGGTCTTTCCGAAAAACCGGTGCTTGTGGCGCCGGAAAAGGTCCGCCTTCATGACGTAGATGGCGCCGGTTTCAATGTATTGCGGGGTGCGTTCCTGGCGCATCAGGCGTACGTTCTTGTCGTGATTGATGCCGGTGGCGCTGCCTGCGCCATCCACTTCCCAGAGAAAATAGTGGAAGGGGGCCACTGCCAAGGCAGTGTCGGCCTGGGCCGAAATCAAGGCTTCGACTGTACCGTCGATATCTTCCGAAGCGGTCAATGGAGAAGTACATTGTAAAAAGATGATCAGGTCGGCGGAGTAGCGCTCGGTGCGGTGGAGATGATCCATGACATGCAGCAATGCGGATTCCGAGGATGCTCGATCCCCGCTGATCTCGGCGGGCCGCCAAACGACTTCAGCCCCATACTGCTTTGAAATTTCGCCAATTTCGGGTGAGTCGGTGGAGACCACGACGCGGTCCACCTGCCGGGCGTTACGGGCGGCTTCGATGGTGTGGGCAATCAACGGCTTGCCGGCCAGGGTTTTGATGTTTTTGCCTGGGATTCCCCTTGACCCACCCCTTGCCGGAATAATGACAAGGTTGCGGCCCATGCTGGATGTTTTTTGATTTTTGGTCATCATATCGGCATTTGGTTTCGGCATGGCCCCACGATCCTAATGTTTTCTAAAGATAGCTCCGCTTTGTAAGTTACATGGGCCAAAGCAGCATTTGAGCTTTAAAAGAGGGATGAGGGCGGTTGCTGTCTGTGATCTGAAACCATTTGAAAGCAGATCGACGAGCACGGATGTGTAAGCGAGGGCCGCTGGGGTTTTGAATCTGCGATGATAGATCGATGCCTTACCTCTTTGGCGGTAGGCTTTTGCACAGATCAGGCCAACTTGGCCGTCAAATGTATCCACGTGTAATATCGTTGGAATTTAAGATTTAGGAGGCCCAAAGACCAGAAAGGAAGGGATGGGTACCGTCAATAAGCAGATGCCTGCTTGGGGGTGGTCGTCAAACTTTTGGCCGATTAGTTATCGGAGGCGAAAACACCGGCCCCTGATGGTGAGTCAAAAGCTATTCAAAACATCGTAGGCCTTGCCTTATATAATAGAAAAACCACCATCCACGGCAATGGCCTGCCCGGTGATATGGCGGCCGGCTTCGGTGGCGAACAGAGCCACGGCGCCTTTAAGATCTTCTTCTCCGCCGATGCGACCCAAGGGCGTGCCACCTTTAATGGTTGCGGACATGGTGTCCACCAGGATTTTCGCGATCTTGGTGGGAAAGACGCCGGGGCAGATGGCATTGACATTGATGTTGTGCTTGCCCCATTCGGCGGCCAGGGCGCGAGTGAAGTTGACCACGGCACCCTTGCTGGTGTTGTAGGCGATGGTATCCATGCCCGGCGGGTTGCCCATCAGACCGGCAATGGAAGCAATGTTAATGATTTTCCCCGCGCGGCTGGGGATCATGCAGCGTTGGGCCACCTGCTGGGTCAAGTACCACAGGGCATTGACATTCAGGTCCATCACCTTGTTCCAAGCCTCGGCCGTGTGTTCTTCGGCTTTGGCGCCCCAGGTGGCGCCGGCGTTGTTTATCAGGATATCGATGTGGCCGAAGCGCTCGATCACTTTGTCGATCAGGCCAGGGATGGCGTCAAACTTGGAAAGGTCGGCGGCAATGGCCAATGCTTTGATGCCCTGGGCACCGAGGTGCGCGACGGCGGCATCCAGCTCGTGCTGCTTGCGGGCCGTAATGGCAATGACGGCACCTAATTCTCCCAGTGCTTCAGCCATCTGAAGGCCCAAGCCACGCGATCCCCCGGTGATCAGGGCGGATTTCCCCGTAAGATCCAACAGGTTTCTGAGGCTCATGATGCATTCCTTTCCTTTGGCCCAACCGGTGATGTGAGATGAAGGCGATGTCAGAGTGCCGCCGCCTGGTCGCCCGACTCCATTTTCTTTTTATATTGAACTCCAAATCGCCGCATGCGGTTCCAGATGGTGACGCGGGTCACGCCCAGCAGTTCAGCGGCTTTGGATTGGTTGCCCTCGGCCTCTTCCAAAGCTTCGATCAACTCGATGCGCTGGATCTCTTCCCGATTGAAGGGTTTGTTACCGTTGTCCGATGGCACTGTGATTTCCGCGGTAAAACCATCCAAGATATTGGGGGGCAGATGATGCGGCTGGATCATGGCATCCTGACAAGTAACGAAAGCATACTCAAAGGCGCTCTTTAACTCGCGCACATTGCCGGGCCACTGGTAGGCCATGAGGCAGGCCATGGCATCGTTGCTGATGCCGCTAATGGACTTGCGGTTCTTCAGGCCGATTTTGTGGAAAAAGGATTCGGCCAGCAGAGGGATATCTTCCTTGCGCTCCCGCAAGGGCGGCAGGTGCACGGGGATGACATTGATGCGGAAAAAGAGATCCTTGCGGAAAGCGCCCTGGGCAATGAGATTGGGCAGGTTGCGGTTGGTGGCTGAAATGATACGCACATCCACCGGAATGGGGGTGCTTTCGCCAACCCGTTCGATGATTTTTTCTTCCAGCACGCGCAGCAGTTTGATTTGGGTGGACAGCGGCAGATCGCCGATTTCGTCCAGAAAGATATCGCCGGTGTCGGCCATTTCAAAACGTCCCGCCCGGTTGCGGTAGGCGCCTGTATAGGCCCCCTTGACGTGACCGAAGAGTTCGCTTTCCAGCAGCGATTCCGTGAAGGCGGCGCAGTTCACCTTGACGAACGGTTTGGCGCTGCGTGCACCGATTTGATGAATGGCCTGGGCGGCCAGCTCCTTGCCGGTGCCGCTTTCTCCCAGAATGATCACCGGCGCATCGGACTGGGCGGCGTTGGTGATCAGCTCAAATACCCGCCGCATGGCCGGGCTGGTGCCGATGATGCCGTAAAAACCGTCATCGGATCGCAGCTGTTTTTCATAAGCCGCGATCTGTTTATCCTTTTCGATCAGCTCAGTGATGTCCGTGATGGTCTCCACGGCTCCGATCATCTCGCCGTTATCGTCATTGAGGATGCAGGCGTTTTTCAGGGCGTGCACCATGGTGCCGTCCTTGCGCACGATCACGCATTGACGGGCCGCCACCTGGTTGCCGGCGAACAGGGAGCACCAGCGTTCGCCGCAGTTCTGCCGTAGTTCGTCGCAGATATCGCAATTGAGCACCGTGCAGGTCTTGCCGATCAGTTCGCCGCGTTCATAACCGGTGATGCGCTCCAGGGCGTCATTGACCGAGACGATCACTCCCCGCTCATCCACGATCATCAGGCCGTCGCGGATCGTATTCACTACGGTTTTCCAGTAGCGGTCTATTTCATGCTCGGTCATTTAACACTGCCTGTTAAATTTTAACACCTGTTAAAAGCGCGCTTTTTAGCACTTTAACAATCACAGGGCAATATTTCAATGGCCGGGGATAGTTAGCCATCATATAATGATTTGAAATTTAAGTTAAAATCAAATTGTCGGCCAGTCTTGAGAATCTGGCACATCAATTGCTTTGTATAGCGACCTTAATATTTAGGTGGGGGAGCGACGGGTCAAGAGAGCGAATTTAATTGAAGCAAACAACCCTTCGCTTCGCCGATAACCGCCTAAATACTGATGGATTCGAAAAGGAGAGTTGCCATTGGCCGAGAAAGCTGATTATAGCTTCGATTTTCGAGGCGCTATAAAATCCCTGGCTCTGCTCAAGTTGACGCGGATGTTCCGGGAGATGCGGGCCAATCAAACCTTGGAGGTATTGGGACTGGACTCCGACACACGATCCGATCTATTCAGGCTGTTGCCTTCAATCTCGTATGAGTTGATCGAATTGGATGAACGAGAGGATGAGCCCATTCGGCTGCATTTAAGAAAATTATAAATGATTGAAGCGCATCCGTGTGTGCACGCGCGGATGCAATAGACAAGAATCATTGACGAGAGGAAAAGGGGAACCATGAGTTTTCAAAAACGATTAGCATCTGGCGAATTTATGGTTTTGGCGGAGATGAACACTCCCAAAGGCGTGGATATCTCCCAGCTGATCACCAATGCCCGGCGCATCAAGGGGCGGGTGGATGCCGTCGTCGTACCAGACATGGACAATGGCGTTATGCGCATGAGCGCCCTGGCCGGCGGCGTGTTGATGCAACAGCAGGGGATCGAAGCCGTAATCCACATTTACTGCCGCGATCGCAACCGTCTGGCCCTGCAGGGCGATATTCTAGCGGCCCATGTGCTGGGCATCCAGAACCTGGTGGTAGCCAACAGCGAAGAGATGGCCAACGGCGATCATCGCGATGCCAAACCGGTGAATGATTTGGATGAACTGGGATTGCTCCAAGCCGTGGCCTCTCTGCAAAAGGGAGTGGACCTGGCCGGCTTCGAGCTTGAGGGGGCCCCGAGTTTTACCACCGGCAGCACCATTGCCTCTTTTGCCAATGATGCGGCCATGGCCGCCGCGCTGGCGTTGGCCAAGAAAAAAGTGGATGCCGGTGCGCGGTTTATCATTACCCCGCCCGTCTTTGATGTCGAGCGCTTCAGCCATTTTCTGTCCGAAGCCAAAGTGCTGGGCGTGCCGATCATCGCCACCATCTTTTTGATCAAATCAGTGGGTATCGCCCGTTATATCGCGCTCAACGAACCCGGCGCCGGTTTGAGCGAAGGACTCATCCAGCGGATTCGTAAGGCTTCGGATCGTGAGAATGAATGTCTTAAAATCGCCGGTGAGACCATTGCCGCTCTGAAGGGCAAAGTGGCCGGTGTAAAGATCGAAACGCACGGGTGGGAGCATCGCCTGGCGTCGATCCTCGATTACGCTCAGCTTTAAGAAGCCCGACGCAACTATGCGTCCCTATGATATTTATTAACTTTTTTTTGGCGATCGGGGTAAAATGCCCGGTCACCAAAACAAACAGTGAGCAAGGTATTATGACCGAACAATCAGCAGACGCCATTAAATCCGTTCTTATCATCGGTGGCGGTGTTGGCGGGATCAAAGCAGCCATGGATCTGTCGGAAGCACGCAAGGATGTAGTGCTTATCGACCGGGCGGCATCCATTGGCGGTTTGATGACCCAGCTGGACCGCACCTTCCCAACCAACAATTGTGACTTGTGCACAATTTCACCCCGTTTATCGGCCGGCGCCCGGCAGCAGCACATTGAGCTCCTGCCTCTGACCCAATTGTCGGCGGTCAGTGGCGAGCCCGGCAACTTTACCGTCACCTTGACCAGCACGCCCCGCTACATCGATCTGGAGAAATGCACGGCATGCGGTGAGTGCCATAAAAAATATCCCGAGTGCGTGCGCTTTAATCCAGGGTTGGATCATCGCGCTCCGACCTGTATGCGCTATCCCCAGGCCACGCCCCAGGCGTTTTCCATTGATATGGCGGCCTGCAAGGATGTGACGGGACTCGTCAATTGCTGCCCGGCCAAAGCCATTGTGCCCGATGACGGCGAAAAGCAGAATATCCGAAAGGTCGGATCGATTATCCTCTCCACCGGCGCCGAACTTTTTGATCCGGGCAAGCTGGATCATTTTGGTCATGGCCGCTATCCCAACGTGGTCACCGGCCTGGAATACGAGCGTATCATGTCCGCCTCGGGCCCAACCCTGGGTGAGCTGGTGCGTCCTTCGGACGGCCAGCAACCCAAGCGCGTGGCCTGGATTCAATGCGCCGGTTCCCGCGGCATCAATCGCGAAGATGTCTCCTACTGTTCCAGCGTGTGCTGCATGTACGCCCTGAAGGAAGCCATCGTCACCAAGCAGCGTTTCAAAGGCGATATCGAGACCACCATTTTCTACATGGACATGCGCACCTTCGGCAAAGATTACGAAGCCTATTATCAGCGGGCCAAGGATGATTATGGCGTCCGGCTGGTGCGCTGCCGGCCCCACAGCATCATTCCGGCCGCGCCCGGGCAAGATCTGCAGATCGTCTACGCCAAGGACAACGAAAGCGGGCACACCACCGAAACCTTCGACATGGTGGTGCTCTCCACCGGCTTCCGCCCCTCGGCCTACACCAAACAATTGGCCGAGACCCTGGGCATCCAGCTTAATCCTCACCAATTTGCCAAGACCGGCAGCTTCGAACCTGTGAGCACCAACCGTCAGGGCATCTATGTGTGCGGCGTGTTCGAAAGCCCCAAGGACATTCCCGAAACCATGGTCCAGGCCAGCGCCGCGGCCTGCATGGCCTCAAAGCATCTGGCCAAAACCAACGGCTCCACCGAGCCTGAAGATGATTTTCCGCCCGAGCGGGATGTGACGGGCGAAGCGCCGCGCATTGGCGTGTTTGTGTGCGATTGCGGTCAAAATATTGGCGGCGCCATTAACGTGAATGCGGTAGTGGAAGAAGCCAAGAAATACCCTCATGTGGTCATGGCTGAAATGACCGGCCACGGCTGCGGTAAAGAAGCGCTCGAACGAATTCAGCGGATGGTGAAAGAGCAGAATCTCAATCGGGTGGTGGTGGGCGCCTGCTCGCCCCGCACCCATGAAGAACTTTTTCAGCAAACCATCCGGCGCGCCGGCTTGAATAAATACCTGGTGGAGATCGCCAATATCCGCGATCAGAACGCCTGGGTGCACAGCGGAGCGCCAGAGATGGCCACGGCCAAGGCCAAGCAACAGATCCGCATGGCAGTGGCCGCCGCGGCCCAATCCGGACCGCTCCGGGATCATAAACTGCCCATGAACAAAGATGTGTTGGTGTTGGGCGGCGGCGTGGCCGGCATGAATGCGGCCCTGGAACTGGCGGACAAGGGATTCAAAGTGGTTCTGGCCGAGCGCAACGGCCGTTTGGGCGGTTTGGCCGCCGTGATCCGGCGCAACCTGGAAGGCGATGATGTCCAGGCCTACGTGCGTCAGTTGGCGGAAAAGACCAAAGCCCACGAAAACATCGAGGTGATCACCAACGCCATCGTGGTCGATCACAGCGGTATGCCGGGCAAGTTCACCACCGGCTTCCAGATCGGACCGCGCATGTACTATCGCCAGATCGAACACGGGGCTACCGTGCTGGCCACCGGCGCTCTGGCCCATCGGCCCAATCAGTACCTGCTTGATCGTCACAAGGCGGTCATGACCCAGCTGGATCTGGACAATCTGTTGGAAGATCAACCGGCCCAGGTCAATGATTGGCAGAGCGTTGTGATGATCCAATGCGTGGGCTCTCGGACCGAAACCAATCCCAATTGTTCCCGCATTTGCTGCCAGGCTGCGGTAAAAAATGCCTTGCGGTTACTGGATCTCAACTCTGATATGCGCATTTTCGTACTTTATCGCGATATGCGGACCTATGGGTTTATGGAAGATGCTTACATCGAAGCCCGTCGGCGCGGCGTAATTTTCGTACGGTACAGCCCCGACGCGCCGCCGACCGTTGAGGCCGCCGGCAATCAGGTTGCGATCCGCTTTGTGGACCCGGTATTGGGACGCCCAGTGGAAGTCACGGCCGATCGTCTTGCGCTGAGCACCGGTTTCCTGGCGGATGATGAAACTACCGAAGATCTCTCCACCATCTTTCATTTGGACCGCACCACGGATGGGCACTTCCTGGAAGAGCATGTCAAACTCAAACCTGTGGATATGTCGGTGCCGGGCTTCTTTATGGCCGGAACGGCCCACTCGCCGCGCAACATCCGCGAGAGCATTACCCAGGCCCAGGCGGTTGCCGGTCGGGTTCAGGCATTGCTGGCCCAGGACACCATCAATCTCGGGGCGACAGTGGCTCGCGTGGATCCGGAAAAATGCGCCACTTGTCTGGCCTGCGTGCGCGCTTGTCCCTATAACGTGCCGTTTATCAACGAAAACAGATATTCTGAAATCGATCCCGCCAAGTGCCATGGATGCGGTATCTGCGCGGCCGAGTGTCCGGCCAAGGCCATCCAGCTGTCACGCTTCGAGGATCAACCCATTCTGGCCAAGCTGGAAGGATTATTGGAAAGGATTGCCTGATGGAAAACTTCGAACCTGTCATCGTGGCGTTTTGCTGCCACTATTGTGCTTACACCGCCGCCGACATGGCCGGCAGCATGCGCCTGAGCTACCCCGCCAATGTGAAGATCGTGCGGGTGCCGTGCAGCGGCAAGGTGGACAGTATTCATATGATGAAAGCATTGGAGAAGGGGGCCGACGGTGTGTTGGTGGCCGGTTGCCTGGAGGGTGATTGTCACTTCAAAAGCGGCAATACCAAGGCCGCCAAGCGCGTCACCTTTGTCAAGAAGCTGCTGGAAGAGGTCGGTATCGAGTCCCAGCGTCTGGCCATGGTGACCATGTCGGCCGGTATGGGCACCCGCTTTGCCCAGATTGCCGGTGAGTTTACACAAGCGATTCGAAAATTGGGACCCAACCCTGTATGCGCCGGTCGCGGAACCTGCGCGACGGCCAAGGTCGCCTAAGATAATAAAGGAGACAAGAAGATCATGATAACAGCTGAACGAAAACCCTTGGCGGAGATCATCGATAGCATCGACGGCTGCCGGCGCATTGTGTTGGCCGGTTGCAACGAGTGCGTGACGGTCTGCGCCGCCGGCGGCCGCAAAGAGGTGGCCATGCTGGCTTCCGCCCTTCAAATGGATTTCATGAAACGCGGCAAGACTCTGGAAATTCATGAGATGACCTTGGAGCGGCAGTGCGACCCCGAATATGTCGAACAACTGGCCCCATTTATCGATCAAGTCGATGCGGTGGTCTCCATGGCTTGCGGCTGCGGCGTGCAGGAAGTGGTCCGGCGCTTCAAGAGCAAACGGGTCTATCCGGCGGTAAACACCAAGTTCATGGGCGCTTCCGAGCGTCCTGGCGTGTGGGCCGAGCGTTGCCATGGTTGCGGCAACTGTCTGCTGGGCCTGACCGGTGGCATCTGCCCCATCGCCCGCTGCTCCAAACGTCTGATGAATGGACCGTGCGGTGGTTCCAGCAAAGGCCATTGCGAGATCAGCAACGATGTCGATTGCGTCTGGCAGTTGATTTGGGACCGGATGAAAGAGTTGGGCATTGAAGCTCGCTATGAAGATGTGATCATGGCCAAAGATTGGAGCACGGAACGGGGCGGCGGACCTCGCAAGATCGTGAGGGAGGATTTGCAATAATGTATACTGAAAGCGTATTAGAGAAGGTAATGAGGGCCGGCCATATCGGTGTCACCGGAGAATGTGGGCCACCGCGAGGCGCCATGCCCGAGGTCGTTAAGGAGAAAGCCAGCCTGCTCAAAGGCTATGTCGACGCCGTCAACGTGACGGACAACCAGACCGCCATGGTGCGCATGTCCAGCTTTGCCGCCAGTATGTTTCTGCGGCAGATGGATATGCACCCGGTCATGCAGATGGTGAGCCGCGACCGCAACCGTCTGGCCATGCAGGCTGATATTATCGGCGCATACTCCCATGGCATCAACACCATGCTGTGCCTGTCCGGCGACCACATGAAGTTCGGCGATCATCCCATGGCCACCGGCGTGTTTGATCTGGATTCGGTGCAGGCCATCCAGATGGTGCGCAAGATGCGAGACGAGGGCAAGTTCCAGGGCGGGGCCGATATCAAGAATCCGCCCAAGATGTTCATCGGCGCGGCGGCCAACCCCTTTGCCGATCCCTTTGAACTGCGCGTGGCCCGCCTGGCTAAAAAGGTAAAAGCCGGAGCTGACTTTATTCAGACTCAATGTATATTTAATGTCGACAAGTTCGAGTTATGGATGAAGGGTGTGCGTGAACGCGGCCTGCATAAAGAGGTGTTCATCATGGCTGGCGTGACCCCCATGAAATCCGTGGGCGCCGCTCGTTATATGCGCAACAAGGTGCCTGGCATGGATGTGCCGGCTGAGTTGGTGGACCGCATGGCCAAGCCGCCCAAGGAGAAGCAGGCTCAGGAAGGTATCGATATCTGCGTTGAGACCATCAAGCGCCTGTTGGACATCGAAGGCGTGTCCGGCATCCATATTATGGCCATCGAATGGGAATCAGCCGTGCCTGAGATCGTGGAGCGCTCCGGACTCTATCCGCGGCCCAAATTATAAAACTGACCAGTGGGAAGGCTGAAGGCTCTGAGTCTTCAGCCTCTTCACCGAAAAATCACAAACAATCTATCAAGGAGGGTTGATCCCATGAGTAACAAACAATTGATACTGGTGGTTGATGATGATCCGGATCTGGTGGAGTCGGTAGGCATGAAGCTGGAGAGCAAGGGCTATCGCGTGGCCAAAGCTTACGACGGCGTGGAAGCCTGGGACAAGATCAAAGCTGAACGGCCGGCCCTGATTATTCTGGATGTCATGATGCCGCGTAAGAATGGTTACGTGCTGTGTGACGAAATCAAGAAAAACAAAGATTACAAAGATATCGTCGTGGTGCTGTTGACCGCCGTGGCCGACGCGGTGAAAAATACCAGTTACACCCACATGGACGGCAAGAATACTTTGGCCGATGATTTCATTCCCAAACCCATCGATTTGGATAAATTGATGGAGATCGTGGCGGATAACTTATAGTAGTACTTTAAGTTTGGTGGTTGTAAAGCCAAATCGTCGATTCAAAAGCTAATGTTTCGGATATGAATTATATCCGTGCTCCCATGCGCCCCGGCATGGGAGCACGACCCTTTGGCGCGACAATATATCCGGGCTTGGCGAGCCCAAAGGCATCAATGCTCGGATCAACGAGGCGGATATCAGCCATGGCTGAGAAGATTCCCATCAACGGTCTAAAGCAGAGTGAGCAACTATCTGCTTTTTGGGTGCAACCCGGCCATCTTCCCGACCCGACCATGCCCAAGCTCTGCCGGGCCCTGGCGGCCGAGCAAATCAATATTGCCTTTTTAAATCATAGTACCATTGGCGCGCCAGCGCCTGGATTGTGCTGTATCGACGCCAACGACCGCGCCAAGGCCATTGCAATTATTCGTTCAGACCACGAGTTGAGCCAGTCCGTCCAAGTGGGTGAGCAAGGAGTAGGGCTGCTCAGTCTCTATCCGCACCAAGCCAGCCTACGGGTATTGGGGACCGCCCTGGAAACCCTGAACAATCGGGGTATTATGGTTTATGGTCTCGGCTCGTCCATTGCCGCTTTAACCTTTGTCATCGACTATGCCCGCATGGAAGAGGCGGCCGAAAGTCTAAGTCAACAGCTGAAATTGCCGCCCGATGCCACCCCGTCCGCCGTGGATTTTAAAGTGCGGCAGGCGTCGCCATCAACCTGATCGGGAAAAATCATGGAAACCATTGCTGTTTATTGGGAATCCATCGTCCGCACCTATGGGTTTAACCTGCTGGAGGGTTTAACCCTGTGCCAGATTCACCGGCCATTGAATGCTGCCGGTCAGTGGGGAGGGCTGCTTCAATTGCCTGAGGGCCAGGACGCCCTCTTCCGTCTGGTTTGGTCCCAATTCGATCCCACAGGCCACATCAAGTTTATCCTCTTGTGTGACGATACCCAATGGAGTAACGTTCAACCTTTTTTAAGGCGGGACCAGCGGTTAGATGACGCTGGACAAGCTTTGGTTCATATGCCGGTGGATGCCATTTACTTCCAAGGGCCCCATTTCGGCGATCGATACGGGATCATGGACTATACCTTCAAGGCATTGGCCCGTGCCCAGGCGCCGCTGCTGGCGGTGGTGTGTTCGGTGGCCACCATTTATCTGGTATTTCCGGCCGGATGGGGCGCCAAGGCCAAACAGCTTTTGACGGAATCCTTTGAGATACCAAAGGAAAAGCGGGAAATTGCGGGACATCATGGGGCGCATCGATGAATGACAAGTTGTTGGAAGAGATCGATTGGCGGTTGCGTGTCTTTGACTCGTTATCCTTTCCCACGTTGATTCTCAAACCGGACAAAGTCATCCTGACGGCCAATCAGGTGTTCCTGGAAAAATTCGGAGTCGAGCTCGAAAAAATCGCAGGCAAAAAATGCCATGAAGTATTCTACGGCACCCTGAGCTGTCCCAATAAAGTTTGCCCGTTCCCTAAAGTGCTGGCGGAGAAGAGCGGCACTTCGGTGATGCGGCGCCACACCACGCGTACCGGCAAACGGCTTTATGAGGACCGGGTTTTTTCGCCCATTCTGGATGAAAAAGGCCAGGTCGCGTATATCATGGAGAGCGTCCGGGACGTGACCCGCCAGAAGAACTTGGAGCTGGCCCTCAAAGAGACCGAAGCCTTCCTGGAAAAAGTCATTCTCGGATCACCCATCGCCATTGTGGCCGCGGATCGATACGGCCATATACTTCTCATGAATCCATCGGCCGAAGAACTCTTCGGCTATGCCAACGCTTTTGCCGTACGGCAAATCACGGCCGATCAGATCTATCCGCCCGGCGTGGCCAGCAGCATCATGCGTCAACTCAAAGATGGCAAAGGCAAGCTGCGCAGCCTGAAAACCACCATCATCAACGCCCAGAGCGAGGCCATACCGGTGGAGCTGACCGCCTCCATTATCTACGAAGATAACGAGGAAGTGGCCACGGTGGGCATTTACACCGACTTGCGGGAGAAACTGGCGGTTGAGAATAAACTCAAGGAGACCCGCGCCCAGTTGGCCCAGTCGGAGAAGATGGCGTCACTGGGGCAGCTGGCCGCCGGCGTGGCCCATGAAATCAATAACCCGCTGACCGGCATTCTTTTTTACGCGACACTCAAGTTGGAGACCATGACTGCCGAAGATCCGGAACGGTCCGATGTTGAGGCGGTGATCGAGGATGTCAAGCGCTGCAAGGAGATCGTGCAGAATCTGCTGGCCTACAGCCGGCAGTCCAGCCCGATGAAGGATATTATTCACATCAATGCCATCGTCAATCAGAGTTTGAGCCTGATCCGAGATCCCAAGATGTTTCGCAATGTGCGCATCGAGCGGCAGTTTTCCGACGAGATGATGCTGGTGCATGTGGACAAGAATCAGATCAGTCAGGTGATCATCAACCTGGTGATGAACGCCATCAGCGCCATGGATGGCACAGGCGTCTTGACGCTGCACACCTATCGGGACAAGGAAGCGGGCAAAGCCTATCTGGAAGTGATTGATACCGGCTGCGGCATCGCTCCGGAAAATCTGACTAAAATTTTCGATCCGTTTTACACCACCAAGGCACCGGGCGAGGGTACTGGCCTGGGATTGAGCACCGCCTATGGTTTGGTCAAAGAGAACAAAGGCAATATCAGCGTGAAGCAAACCAGCGGCGAAGGCACCACCTTCCTGCTGGAATTTGAGCTTTACCATGCAAGTAACGGTAGTGAAGAATAAGGAATAGCGATAGTGGCACAGTTACTTCCCCCCATAACAGCTCCTGACGCCAATGACGCCGCTTTTAAGAAGACCAGCGTATTGATCGTGGATGACGAAAGCCGCATCCGGCACGTTTGTACCAAAATGCTCAACCAGGAAGGCTATGATGTGGCCCAGGCGCCCAATGCCGAGGCGGGACTGGCGATGGTGGCCCAGAGCCACTATGACATCATTTTGCTGGATTTACTGATGCCCGGCATGTCGGGCCTGGAAGCACTGGGAAAAATCCGGAGCGAACATCCCGACACCGTGGTGATCGTCATCACCGGTTATGCCACCCTGGATCATGCCGTTGACGCCATGAAACAAGGGGCATTCGATTTTCTTTCCAAACCTTTTTCGCCCCAGGATTTGCGCCTGGTGGTGACCAAGGCCATCGAGTACATCCGGACCCTGCAGGATATTTCCAACGAAAAGTCCCGCATGCGGACCATGATCAACCACTTGTCCGGTGGCGTCATGGCCACCGATATCCACAAAAAAGTGGCGCTGGCCAATCATGCGTTCATGAATCTCGTGGATTACCGGGGTCCCAGCCCCATTGGCGAACCCGTGCAACAACTGGTCGCCCAGCCCCAGATCCTTTCGCTGATTGATCAAGCCCTGGCCATAGCGCCGGACCAGTTCGGAGAATTGACCGACGAGATCATTATCAAACCCCAAGGTCAGGGTGAAGAACGCATCATCGGAGTGCGTTGCGTGCCTTTCCGGGATCGGCTGGACCGCAACCTCGGCACCATTACGGTGCTGCACGATATCACCACGATTAAACGCATGGATCAGATCAAATCCGATTTCGTGGCCATGGTGGCCCATGAAATTCGCGGTCCGCTGAATTCGGTGATGATGCAGCAAAAGGTGGTGCTGGATGAATTGGCCGGTCCCCTGACGGAAAAGCAAAGGGAGATATTGGGACGTGCTTCCGAGAAGATCAACGCCCTGGTCAATCTTTCCAGCGAGCTGCTGGATCTGACCAAGATGGAGTCCGGGCTGGCCAATATGGAAAAACAACGCCTGGCCCTGGGGCCGATTTTATCCGATCAGGCCTTGTTCCATTCGGCCAAAGCCCAGGCCAAAGGCTTGACCCTTGAATTGGCGCCCGTGGCGCAATTGCCCCCCGTGCTGGCCAACCGCATGAATATGGAAGAAGTACTTTCCAACCTGATCACCAACGCCATCAACTACACGCCCGAGGGCGGGCGGGTATCCATTTCCGCTGACACCCAGGGCGACTATGTGCGCATCCGGGTGGCCGATACTGGATTCGGCATTGCGGCGGATGAACTGGACCACATCTTCACCCGCTTTTACCGGGTAAAAAATGAAAAGACCCGTTATGTTATCGGCACGGGTCTGGGGCTGCCCATCGTCAAGAGCATCATGGAAGCCCACAACGGCCGAGTCGAAGTCCAGAGCGAAGAAGGCAAGGGGAGTACTTTCAGCGTTTTTCTGCCGGCCGCTAAATAGTGCCTGGCCGAAAAGCCCCTATTTTCCCAATTTCTGCGTTGGGGCAAAATTTTAATCCTCGAAATACTCCATGTATTCCTGCGGTTAAAATTTTGCCTCCGCCTTGAACTTGGAAAAATAGGGGCTTTTCGGCCAGGCACTAAATAGTGTTTGGTTAGGGAAGCTGAAAATTTGGTATGGCGAAAGATATTAAACTTCGGTTGATAGTCCGAATTTTACAAATCAACCAATCAACCAATTACCGGCAGCACGATGCGAAAGTGGGAACCTTGATTTTTTTCAGAGCTGACGTGGATGGTGCCGCCGTGGCGGGTGATGATCTGATGGGCCACGAAAAGCCCCAGACCGGTTCCCCGGCCGCCCTTGGAAGAGAAGAAGAGATCGAAGAGATTTTCCACGGCCGCCTTATCCATTCCCACGCCATTATCGATGATATCAAAAATTAGATAATCGCTTTTGGCCTGTAGACCGAAGGTGATTTTCAAGCCATTGCCGTCGCCCCGTTCGAGGCAGGCATCCAGAGCATTGTCCAGAATATTGGCCAGGGCCGTGCGCATGGCCACGGGGTCCATGGAAAAAGCAGGCGCGCCAGGGTCCAGCCGGCATTCCAGTGTCACCGCCTGATTTTGCAACCGCGCGGAGAATTGCGCGCACACCTCCCGGGCCAGTTCGAGCGCATCTACGATTTGAAATTCCAGTCCACGCTCTTTGGCGTAGAACAGCACATCCAGAATCATGCGCCGGATGCGGCCCGCGCTTTGATTGATCATCTCCAGCCCTTCGGTGAGCCTCTGGTCGTCCCCCTTGCGGCGTCCAGTGTTGAGCAGGTAGACGCCGGCATCCAGGTTGGTCAGCAATCCCTTAATGGCGTGGGACACCGAGCCGGCATGCAGCCCCAGGGAAGCCAACCGGTTTTGTAGATATCTCAATTCAGTGATGTCGGTAGACATCTCGATCACATGCCGGATAGGGCCGTTGTTCTCCGTGATGGGTGCGGTGGCGATAAAGAGATGGCGCAAGGTGCCGTCCTTGGCGGTAACCTGCATTTCCGACTGGTGGGGTTGACCGTCCGTGAAGGTTGTCATTACGGGGCAATCCGGGCAGGGTTGGCTTCGTTTTTTGTAGGCTTGAAAACAGTGCATGCCGATGTGACCGTCAAAATCGGCCATAAAGCGCTGGTTGGCTTCGGTCATGCGAAGATTGGCGTCCTGGACCGTGATGTAGCAAGGGCTTTCATCGAACAGTTGCTGCGAGCGGCGCCGGGAGCTTTCCAAGTGAGCGATTTTTTCCGCTACCTGTTGTTCCAGGGTGTGCGTATAGTCCGCCATGCGGCGGCGCATGGCGATACGCTCGCGGGCCCGGCCTATCGCGATTTGGAGCGTCTCATCCTGTAGGGGCTTGGTGATAAAATCGGTGGCGTCCTTTTTCAGGCTCTCAATGGCCGTCTGCAGGTCACCATGGCCGGTAATCATGATCACTTCGGTCTCCGGATGCTCGGCCTTGATCTGTTCCAGCAGTTCAATGCCAGACATGCCGGGCATCTTAATATCGCTGATCACGATATCTGGAAGAGATTGCCTGAAGATGCGCAGTGCTTCCTGGCCATCTCCCGCCGTGGCCACGTCGTACCCGTCATCAAACAGCGTCAGACTCAGAACGCGGCGGATGCTCTCCTCATCGTCCACCAGCAGAATGGAAATCTTTTTTTCTGTTTCCGGAAGGGCCATTTTCACCTGCCTACCTATAAACCAGGGACCCGACAGCAATTCTATTCTATATGAGCTGCCGGATGGTACGCAACAAGCGATCAGGATCAGGCGGTTTTTCAAGATATGCTTCAGGTGCCGGTAGCGGTTCGCTGGATTGGCTGCGAAGCATACTCAGGGCATGGCTGAACGCTTGGGCGCTCACGGCGGAGAGCATCACCACCGGGATCTGTTTCAAGAGCGGATCAGCCTTGAGGTGTTGGTACATGAGAATTCCTCCTTGCTGCGGCATCATGACATCCAGCACGATGAGATCCGGTCCTTGGGAGCTGGCCAGATCACTCCCTTGGCGGCCGTTCTGGGCGGTCAATACCTTGTAGCCATTGGTTTCCAGCAGCGTCATGAGGAAAAACCGCATGCCCAGTTCATCTTCGACGATCAGGATGGTTTTTGGAGCGGATGTCTGATCCATATGCATATGAAGGTCCGCAACCATAAAACAGCGCTAAACCTTGCACCGATCGGGCAGATTGTGAAAGCTCAACTCCCAGCAGATCCCGTCGATGAGTTCGAAAAGATTGAAGGTCGTATCGAATTCCAGGCTGTTCATCGGATCGCCGAACACCGTGTGCTTTAACTGGCCCAACCGCAATGGCAGATCCAGGATTTGCGCGAGGTTGGTCCAACGGATATCGCAACAGCCTTCGGGGCCGAAACCTTCCAGAGTCATGTAAATTCGGATGGCCGGCGGCGCCGGAAATCCGGTCATCTCAATGATTCGACTGAGCTGCAAGGCCTTCAGCCCAGAGGCCAGGCAATCCTGCGGTGGACAGCGACCGAACTGCTCCAGAAGAGTAGAGATATACGGGTTGAGCCGTTGCAGGATGTTGTGGCATTTAAGCATTCTGAAAAAGCTGCGCAGCGTGCATGCCGGATCAAGCAAAATCGGGCGCCCCAGCAGGGTGATGGCCTCTTGGGCCAGGGCACCACCTTGGTCGCGCAGGGCACCATTTTCTTCGAGCCGGATAGGATTCATAATTTAGCCGTCATAAGTCAGGGGACGATTCGTTCTGCCTGGGGTATTTCTTTCCCTCATGCCCGCATAGACGGGGACCGGGAGTCAAGGCACCTAAGAAACCCATATTTCCCTCTTCCCACGAACCATGGTCCAAAGCCTCCGAAGCTTCGATTAACCATTTATGGGCGTACTTGGCGAATCGGTCCCTTCATCGCGCTTGGGCAGCCGCACCACCACCTGCGTGCCCGCGCCGGGAGTGGTTTGCAAATTCATCTCGCCGCGGTGTTTATCCACGATATATTTGGTCATCATCACGCCGATGCCCGTGCCATCGCTGCCTTTGGTGGTGAAAAAGCGCTCGCCCCATTGGGCCCGGGCCGCTTCATCCATGCCACTGCCATTGTCGATCACATAGTAGGCCACGCCCCAGCCCGCGGGTTGAGCGGTTTTCAGAATTACTTCTCGGCGACGCTTGTCTTCGATACCTGCAAAAGACTCCACCGCGTTGAGTGCCAGGTTATGCAGCGCCTGGCAGATGGTTTCCGGGTCGAGCGCCACTTCGCCGAGGCCGGGGCTGAGTTCCATTCGCAATTCCACTCCGGCTGCTTCGGCCTGGGACCGGATCAGTTCGGCTGCTTCGTTCAGCGGGCGGTTGGGATCACAACTCCGGGCTTGGTGTTGAGTGGTTTTGGCAAAGTGGATCATATCCAGGGAGAGGCGGGCGATCTTCTCCACGTTGCCCTTGACGATTTCCCACCCCTGGCGCAGGTAGCGCGGTTCGTCGAGCTCCAATCCCTTTTCCACGCAGAAGGAGCCGCCTTTTAGGCCGCCGGCGATGTTTTTGATGGTGTGCGACAACCCGGCAATGGTTTGACCGACAGCCGCCATACGTTCAGCTTCGAGGAGCTGCCGGGTTTTCTCCGCCACCAGCAGTTCTAGATGCTCGGTATAGTGGGCCAGTTGGGCACGCAGGGCGATGCGTTCCTTGGCGCGCTTCAAGGCAATCTCCAGCGCGCCGGCGTGAATGGGTTTGGTGATAAAATCCGTGGCCTCGAGCTTCAGGCTGAAGATGGCGGCCTCCATGTCACCATGGCCGGTGATCATGATCACTTCGGTATCAGCCTGGCGCGATTTAATCGCTTTGAGCAGATCGATGCCATCCAGGCCGGGCATTTTGATGTCGGCCAGCACAATGGCGGGCTGATGGGTTTCGAACAGCTTAAGGGCCTCCTGCCCGTTGGAAGAGGTGATCACTCCGTAGCCCATGTCGAGAAGTGTGATGCCCAGAACACGCCGGATGCCTTCTTCATCATCCACCAGCAGCAATTTCATATTCTTCTCTTCCGGCGTCATGTCCCACCACCTGACGGAAAGGAAAGGGTAAAACAGGCCCCTTCGCCCGGTTTGCTCCGGGCGCGTATCGTGCCGTTGAAATCTTTAACAATGCTGTAGGTGATGGACAGGCCAATGCCCGTGCCCTCGCCCGCTTTCTTGGTGGTGAAGAACGGCTCGAAGATCCGGTCGATATGGGCGGCCGGGATGCCGACGCCCGTATCGATTATCTCCACAGTGACCCAATCGGCTTTCAAATAGGTTTTGAGGTGGATTTGTTTTACTTCTTCGGCCCTGTTTGCACCATTGTGCCATTTCTCTTCAATGGCGTCGCGGGCGTTGAGCAGCAGATTGATAAAGACCTGTTCCAGTCGCCCTTCTTCAGCCATGATAGGGGGTAATGCTTCTCCCAGCGCCCAGGTGACTTCAATTTGATGTAGCTTGAATTGCTGGCTGAACATCTCAAAGGCGCGTCGTAATACCTCATTGACTTGAACCGGTGTGGAATCGAGCATGGGTTTGCGGCCGAACTGACGCAGATGGTTGATGATGGTGGCGGCCCGGTCCACATGTTGGTCGATCTCCCGAGCCATTTCGCCCAGGACATCCGGCGGGATGGGCTGGCGGTTGCGGATCTTCTTGGTGAAATAATTGCTGGCGGCCTTGATGACCGTCAAGGGCTGATTGAGTTCGTGGGCAATGCCGGTGGCCATCTCACCCAATGTGGCCATCTTGCCGGCATGCACCAGTTTCAATTCCGCCTCGATGCGATCCGTAATGTCGCTGGTGGTCACCAGCAGTACGCGCCGGTCCTGATATTCGGAGGGCGAGAGCCGCAGGTGGACGAAAAAAGTTTCCCCGGCCTTGTTCATCTGGCGTACCTGACTGATGTCGTGCTCGGTCTGAAACAGGTTTCGGCAGCGCTCCTGCTCTTCCGGAGGGAAGAAGTCCAAAAAGTCATGTCCCAGCAACTCTTCGGCCGCATACCCATAGATCCGCGATACGCTGCTGTTGCAATCCAGGATCTCCAGGGTATCGGCTGCCAGAACAAAGACCGGATTGGGAATGTTATTGAAAATGGCATAGTACTTCTTTTCGGACTGGATCAGCTTGTTTTCCAGCTCCTTTTTGTGAGTGATGTCCAGACTCATCTCCATGGCGCCGACGATCTCACCATGTTCATCGCGTAACGGGGCCGTCTTGACAATCCAATGGGTCAGCGTGCCGTCCTTGTTGAGTCCGGTCTCTTCACTGTAATGGGACAGACCATCCGCAAAGGTCTTCTCTACTGGACAACGCTCACATTTTTTGGTGAGCCCCTTGTAGGCGTGATAGCAGAAATCGAGGTATTTAGGAGCAAAACGGTCGGCGAATTCGCGATTATAGGCGATTAGACGGTAGTTGCGATCCTGAAGGGAAATCATGCAAGGCACCAGATCAAACAGACTTTGATATTGATTGCCTTGCAGCGCTGCACTGGTTTTGGGGCAGCTGATGGTGTCCATCACGTCTATTCCTCTTCCTGCCCGATCTGGACTTTCACCATTTGCACCAGATCTTCGGGAGTAAAAGGTTTGGCCAGAAAACCGGCAGCTTTGGGAAGACTATAGCGACCGCCCGCCAATCCGCTGATCACGATGACCGGGATCCGGCGATGGTTCGGGTGCTTGGTCATGGCCCGGTAAAAGCGCGGCCCCCACTGTTCGGGCATTTGCAAATCCAGGGTGATCAGGTCCGGCTTTACGCTGTCAAGCATGGACAAGCCCTGGATGCCATCATTGGCCTTGTAAACCTCGTAGCCGTTATCGGTCAAAATCGACTCTAAAAATCTAAGCACCACCGGATCGTCGTCGATGACTAGGATTTTTTTCTTCATCTTTTTTATTAGGGGTGATTCCATATCGCCCTTCCTGTTCAGTGCAAAGACGCACGCGGATGACATTCGGCGCACATGAGCGGACCGACTTCACCAATCTGGTGGCACCCGATGCAGCGCAAGTGAAAAGCGCGCCGCAGACCGATGGGATTGTCTGCTCCGGCCTTTAGCGCATGGCATTCCACGCAGGCACTGTCTTCCGAGGTCTCCACTTCTGATTTTCTTCCATTCTGGTAGACATGATGACAGACGCCGCAATCGTCGATGCCGGCCTTTTCATTATGGCCGTCATGGTCGAAAAGGGCAGGGGAGCACCGGGTATCGGGAAATATGGCATTGTCGACCACGTGCATTTTCTCCTGGGCTAGGCACGGCGCGGCGGCCCATCCCACGGCCATCAGAATGATAAGAAGCATGATCGCTCTTTTTTCCATCTACTTCTCCATCACCTCATACATGATATCGGCCAAGAACTTGACTTCCAAGCCCAGATGATAGTGCTGGCTGATGTCTTCCAGGCCGCTGTGGCAGTTATGGCAAGGCGCGATGAGCACCTTCACGCCCGTGGCCTCCAGTTGCCGGGCTTTGACGCTGTTACCCCGCATGCGGGTCTGCTTGTAGGGAGGACCGCAGTTGATGACCCCGCCGCCCGCGCCGCAGCAGTAGTTGTATTCACGGTTGGGCGTCATCTCCACAAAATGTTCGCACAGGGCATTGACCACATAACGGGCTTTCTCGTGCAAACCGTATCCACGCACGATGTTGCAGGGATCGTGCAGCGTCACCGGCTCTTCATACTTGCGGGCCACCTTGATGCGACCGCTTGTCAGCAAGTCGTAGTAGAAATCAATGGCGTGTTGGGTTTCAATGGGCGGCATGCGCCACCCCAGCCAGCGGTTGCCCGTGTCGTAAACACTGCGGAAGGCATGTCCGCATTCGCCCATCACGATCTTCTTCACCCGCAGCCGGGCGGCGGTATCGAAGTGAAAGCGTTTAATGCGCCCCATGATGTCGTAGTCGCCGCTGTACATGGCCATGTCGCTGTTGTCCCAACCCGGCCGGGCCGGCATGGTCCAATCCACCCCCGCCACGTGCATGATGACCGCGGCCTTATAGATCAGGCCGGCTTGAAACTTGGGCTCGGGCGCTATGATGGAATACATGATGTCGGCGCCTTCTTTTTCCAAAGGAATGCGCAACTCGGGGATTTCATCCCGGGCATCTTCTTCCTGCCATTGCAGCGTGTCGACCCACTCATCGGCCTTGACCCACATTTGATTGTGCGTGGCTGAGTGACTGTTGACCGTGTCCTGAAGATACAGCGGGGTGACGCCTAACGCGCGACAGATGCGGCGCACCACGGAGATCATGTAGGCGACATCGATGCCCAGCGGGCAGTATATGGCGCAGCGGCGGCACATGTTGCACTGAGTATAAGCGATCAGGCTGGCCTGCCGGATAAACTCCGGGCTGACTTGGCCTTTGCGTTTGAGGAGCTCCCAGAGGGTGTGCTTGATTTTTCCAATGGGCGCGTAGGACGGATCATGCGCATTGGATAGATAAAAATGACACGCCTGGGCACACAGGCCGCAGTGGGTGCAGGTGGATAGATACGCCTTCAAGCGCGCACCGGTTTCCGCCCCCAAAACCCGGCGAACGGTATCCGCTATGGTCCGCGGCGTCAACGCCTGAACACCGGCCTCGATTCCGGCATCGGCTACCGGCAGTGCAGTGGCAGGTTCAGCCAGCGGTATTGACTCCAGGGGCGTTTTTTCAGCCGGCTCAGCCATGGTGCCTCCTTGCTTTTCTACTCACACTCCTCGGTCTAATAGTCTCGGGCATGCCGGACGGCGCCGAATTCCGATCCCATATAGCTGCGGGTGAACCACATAAGGACCATATGGCTCAAGCGCGTAAAGGGAAGGGTGGCCAGTAGTACTTGTCCAGAGAACATATGTACCAGCATGACCGGCCCATAGCCCGGCCATTGCATGCGGCAATAGAATCCAGTGACAAAGGGCAAAGCGATCAGGCCCAGTAAAAGATAATCGCCGACGCCGGTGACATAACGCACTTCCGGTTTTCGGATGCGGCGAATGGCGAAGTAAATACAGGCCGCGGGCACTACCAGGGACATGATGTCGGCCACCAGATCGGGCAACGCCCACCAGTGAATGCCCCATGCTTGTTCCCAAAGAACGATGTGGGCCAGCAAAAAGAGCGGTACGAACAGCAGGCAGATGTGAAAGGCGAACGACACCACGGTCATAACCGGGTTCAGGCGCATATTGAGGGAAGCAAAAGGAGTCAGCCAGTGCACAAGGGAGCGCAGGCTATATCGCAGGCTAAGGTAGCTGCAAATAAATTTTTCCTTGCGGCGCACCAGCCGGAAGATCGTCCATAGACGGTAGAGCGTGCCAGCGCAAAAGAGGATGACCGCCAGCCACATCATGGGTCCGCTGAGGAGTTTATAAAGGGTATGTATCATCTTTCTACACCCTTTAAATGAATTTGAAATTTCAAATCCTACTTTTCAAATTTGAAATACTTCTTCTACCCTAACACCTCCCCCATTGACACAATTCGCCGGACAAAGCTTCCATCTCTGATCAATGGCACCAGCAGCTTTTCCGCGTTCGGGCTGAAGCACGGCGACCACATGACTTCGCCGCTGACAGGGGTGACCACATCATCCACCACCAGGGCGAAGCGGCCCTCCTTCTCCGCCTTGATGGCCACATGCCAACCATCTGGGCTGAACACTGGCGGCCACACCCGGTCAAAGCGGTGGTGCCAGCATAGATCATCCACGGCAATGGACCAGGTGTTCTTATTTTTGACTGCCGCGGCCACATGGCGACCGTCGGCGCTAAAGCTCAGATCGGTGATCATGTCACCGACCCGCAAACGCCAGGGTTTGCCATCCAGGGCCACCGTCCAGCGGCCATATTCGGGGCACACAATGGCTGCAATATGCTCGCCGTTTGGGCTGTATTGGTGTTGCCAGCATTGCACGAAATTTCGTCGCCACTCAATCCGGCCGTCCCTGGCCAGAGTCCAGCAACCGTCCAACCGCACCGGCGCCGTCACCGAACCGCCATGGGGATGAAACCGCGGTTCCCACACGGCTGTGAAGGTGTGCGGCCATTGTTCGCCGTCCACGGCGATGGTGTATTCATCCGGGCTCAGGCGCACTTCGGCGGCCAGGTGTGCGCCGTCCGGGCTGAAACAGCCACGCCAGACATTCATGAAGGTCGCGGGCCACGCTTGGCCGTCGGCTGCGGCCGAAAAAGCGCCCTGGGCAAAGGCGAAGATATCGCCGGCCGGCAGGTGTTTCACCTGCACGCTGGCCGAGGTGTGCAGCCCGTCGGGGCTCAGGTTCATGGCGGAAATATTGGCGAAAGTATTCGGCCAAGGATGATCATCCAGAATCATGCCGTATTGCCTATCTTGCTGAAAGGCAAACGCCATATGCGATCCCTGAGGGCAGAACAACGGACGCCAGATGTAGTCGAAGCGATGCTCCCATAACCGGCTGTCCACGGCCACAGTCCACGTCTCGCCATCAGAGACAATGGCGACCAGGCGGCCGTCCGGAGCAAAGCCCAGATGCCATGCCTTTTCAAACATCTGCGTCCACAAACGATCATTGACCCGCACCCCGAAGCCCGCCTCTGTCAAACGAACGACGGCGGCAATGCTTTCACCGTCGGGCGCCACGCAGGGCGATTCAACCCATTGGTATTGCGTTTGCCATCGCGAGAAGGGTATGCGCTTTTCTTCGGTCTCCCAGTCCCAAGAATCGCATGGACTCATGGCACCGTCTCCGTCTTCGATGCTTGCACCAACGGCACGTCGCCGCTCTGGATTTTATCCAGGCGATTGACGCTGACCACCGGGCACGCCGAGCGCAGCACCACTTGTTCCACCGTGCTGCCCAACAGTGCTTTTTCCGGATCGACCTCCCGCGTATGGTGGGCCATGATGATCAGGTCGGCGTTCTTCTCCCGTGCGAATTTCAAAATCTCCACATGGGGAATGCCTTCCCAGACTTCCACGTCGAAGTTGTCGAACTCCTTCATCTGGGAGAGATAGCGTTCCTCCATTTGCCGGCGCGCCTCGGTGATCCTCTGCTCGATATCTTCCTGGCCGGCGGTCTGCCCGAAGCGCATTTCGGAAAGGTCGATGGCGTGAAACAGGTAGAGTTTGCTGCCGATGTGCTTAGCGGTCTGATAGGCGAATTTGAAGGCGGCCGTGGAGGCCTTGGTGAAGTCCGCACCAAAGACGATGTTGTTGAAATACCAGAAGCAGGTGTTGCAAGGGCGGCTGACGATCAGAACCGGACAGCGCGAGCCCCGGGCCACCCGTTGCATGGTGCTGCCGGCAATCTGGCGATACCTGTAAGCGCCCACATCATCCTGGCGGGTGTGGGCGCCCATCACGATCAAATCCACATCCTCTTTCCATGCCTTGCGCAGGATTTCTGTGGCCGGAGCGCCTACCGTACAATCGATCTGGGCTTTGTTCACCCCTTCCATGCGGGCCGCGTAGGTGGATTTCATCTCTTCCTTGACCCAGGCCATGTAGTCATCGTCCAGGGTCTCCTGTTCCCCCGTGCGCACATCGGTGACAAAAGGGCTTGCGCCACGGGTGGGAATACCAAAAACGTGGAACACATGCAGCGCGGCGTTGTACTTTTTGGCCAGGTCAAAGGCCACCTTGGCCGCGTCGTCACAGGTGGGAGAGGCCGTCGTGGCAAATAATATTGAGTTAAACATCGCTCCTTCTCCTTGCCCAGGGGGTCATCCGTCCGGCAGTATGTTTGCGGTCCGGGTTTGCTTATAAGCGGAGCAAGGATGGTGCCGCGACTTGCGGACTGAGCTCGCAATATAGTAACCATCCGATAATAAATTAAATATTTATTGGATGATGCTTTGGGGAGCTCACGCTGTGCGCGATTATCAGGAAACAGAATGAACCCGACCAACCGGAGCCGGGAAACCAATTGCACCCATGGACGAAACAGGCTTATAGTGGCTTCATGCAATCGATTCTGAAAAATTATCAGAACATCCTGGAGAGCATCGAAGAGGGCGTTTTCACGGTGAACCAGCAGTGGCGCATCATGTCCTTTAACCGGGCCGCGGAGAAGATTACGGGCTTCAACCGCAAGGAGGCCATTGGCAAGCGCTGCAGCGAAATCTTCCGCACCAATGTGTGCGACAACGGCTGCATTCTGAGAAAAACCATGGAGAGCGGCACGCCCCTGAACAACATGCCCGTAATCATCCAGCGCGCCGATGGGCGCAATATCCCCATCAGTGTGAACACGGCCGTGCTCAGGGCCACGGACCATACCATCATCGGCGGTGTGGAGATCTTCCGGGATCTGTCGACCATCAGCGAATTGAAGAAAGCCTACCTCAAGAAGCATTCCTTTGAAGACATCATCAGCAAGAACGACCGCATGCTGCGCAACTTTGCCATCTTGCCCCAGATCGCGGAGAGCGACAGCACCCTGCTGATCCAGGGCGCCACCGGCACGGGCAAGGAGTTCTTGGCCCGGGCCATCCACAACCACAGCCCGCGGCGCAAAGCCCCATTCATAGCAGTTAATTGCGGCGCGCTGCCCGACACGCTGATCGAATCCGAGCTGTTCGGCTACAAGGCCGGCGCCTTTACCGACGCCAGGAAAGACAAAGCCGGGCGATTCGCCATGGCCCAGGAGGGCACCATCTTTCTGGATGAAATCGGCGATATCTCGCCGGCCGTTCAGGTCAGGCTGTTGCGCGTGCTTCAGGATCGCGTTTACGAGCCTCTGGGGGCCACCCAGCCAGTTCAAACCAACGCGAGAGTGATTGCCGCCACCCACCGCGATTTAAAGGAACTGGTCGAAAAGGGATTGTTTCGCGACGATCTTTACTACCGCATCAATGTGATTCAGGTAACGCTGCCGCCGCTCAAGGAGCGCAAGGAAGATATTCCGTTGCTGGTGGAGCATTTCATCAGCCATTTCAATGCCACCAAAAGCAAACAGATATTGGGGCTTTCCCAGGAGGCCATGGCCGCGTTGATGTTCTACGAGTGGCCGGGCAATATCCGCGAGCTGGAGAATGCCATCGAACACGCTTTCGTGTTATGCACCGAAGCACTCATTCGGCTGGAGTATTTGCCTGTGAGCTTGCAAACACCGCGCAACGCAGGTGATCTGCCCGAAGGCATGTCCCTGGCCGATATCGAGAAGCTCTCCCTGTTAAAAGCCCTGGAGCGCAACCAGTGGAAGAAAGTAGCCACGGCGCGGCAGCTGGGCATCGACAAGAATACTTTGCGGCGTAAGCTCAAGCGCTTCGGCATTACTACACCGGAAGAGGCTTGAGGCGGCTGGGGCAGGAAGGTTGGTTGGTAATCCGTATGCTTTGACGGTCATTTAGAGAATGACCGCCCCGGCCTTAACCAATCGTTCGATGGCGCGACGGCCTTCTTCTTCATTCATCGGTCTGGTGGCATCTTCGATGATGTGAACTTCAAAGCCATTATGCAGCGCGTCTAAAGCCGTTTGAAGCACACAGCCATCCAACGCCAGACCACCAATGATCAGACGCCGAACACCGTCATGGAATAATTGTCGGCTGAAACCGGTCTCTTCGAACACTGAATTCTGATCCATATCGAACCGAGTACCTTTGGTGATTACCAGAATCTTCTCATCCCGATGGAGAGCCGGATGAAATTGTGCGCCATCGGTGTCCTGAATACAGTGGGGCGGCCACGGCCCGCCTTTTTCCCGGAAACTGAGATGACCCCTGGGATGCCAGTCCCGCGACGTGTAGACAGGCACTTCCCGTTCCAGGGCCGTCTGGATCCATGTGTTGAGCACGCCAATGATCTTCTGAGCGTCGGGAACCGGTAAAAGTCCGCCGGGGCAGAAATCCCATTGAACATCAATCACCAGAAGACCATCACTTTTTTGTAAATGTTGGTGAGAATCAATCATAAGGCCTCCTCATTTTCGTTCTCTTCTCCTCGTTTGCCCCTAATTCTCCATCAACCAGCAATGGCTGGGAAGAAAAAATCCCCGTTCACATCAGATGATCACCGCTCCTTCCTTGGCCATCCGTTCAATAGCGCGGCGGCCGGCTTCCGCATCCATCGGCCGGGTGCCTTCCTGGATCACGCTGATCTGCACACCGTTGTGGAGGGCATCCAGCACAGTTTGCAGCACGCAGCCATCCAAGGCCAACCCGCCGATGATCAGATGCCGAACGCCATCATGGATTAATTGTTGATGGAATCCGGTTTCATCGAATACCGAATTCTGATCCTTATCAAAGCGCGTACCCTTGGTAACCACTACCATTTTGTCGTCCCGAAGCAGATCGGGATGGAATTGAGCTCCGTCGGTATCTTGGATACAGTGCGGCGGCCAAGGCCCGCCCCGCTCCAGGAAACTGATGTGGTTTTTAGGATGCCAGTCACGGGAAACATAAACCGGCATATTCTGCGCTAATGCCCGGCCGATCCATTTGTTTAAAAGCGGTAGGGTGTTATGCGCGTCCGGAACCGGCAGCAGTCCGCCCGGACAAAAATCCCACTGTAGGTCAACTATTATCAGGCCATCGCCTTTACGTATTTGTTGGCTTAAATCACTCATAAGGCCTCCTGTGTCTTTTTGGATGATGCGTCATCATCCCGTCAAACAAGGTTACCGATCAGCGGGAAGGTTGCCATGGGGGATGGACCCCATTTGGGCCGGGCCTGATTAGTAATGCTGCGTCTCGCAAACAATCTGCAAAAAGGATTGACGCGGGGGAGTGGGGCTGGATTGAACGGTTTCAGCAAGGGGCTAACGACGCGCCGACTTTTCGCCTATGCCCGTTCGGGTTGTAGATCATTGTTTTTTAATCTGGATCTTCTTCTGCAGCTCCTCCAGTACCTGATCCATGGATTTGCCCTGCTGCAGGATGCTGTTGAACTGGGAGCGGTAGTTTTGCGCCAGGCTCACATTTTCGATGATTAAATCATAGACTTTCCACTGGCCGTTTTCGTTGATCAACCGATAGTCCACCACAATCGGTCCATTTTCCGCCGCCACCCGGCTGTTCACCTGGACGCGATCTTTGCCCAGTGGTGTTTCGCTTCCAAAAGTAACCTTTTCTCCTTTATAAGCCAGTATGCGGTCCATGTAGGTCGCTTCCAGAAGCTGCTCGTAAAGGTCGACGAAACGCGAGCGCTGGGCGTCGTTGATCTGCTTCCAGTGGTAACTCAGGGCCAGCCTGGACATGATGTTGAAATCAAATAAATCGTTGACCAGTTGGTGGATGTCGTTTTTTTTGGTCTGCTCGGGAGATTGGCTCTCCACAATTTTCAGCAACTGCTGAACCCGGCTCTCCACCATCTGCGTGGCCGAACTTTGCGCCGCTGAGCAGGGAGCCGCGATAAGTAACAGTAACATGATCGCTATCCAGGAATATGGTCGCATGGGTTTATCCTTTCCAAGTCGAGTGTTCATTTGTTACCTCCCACCGATCCAAAAGCGTATTTGCCGATCAGATCCGTCAGGTCGACGGGCGGTATGGTGTCGGTGATAGTGCCGCCGGGCTTGAGCTGGTCCCCGGCCCCGCCCGCATCAATATCCAGATATTTTTCACCGATGAGGCCCTGGGTCTTGATGGAGGCGATGGCATCGCTGTAGATTTCAATACCATCACGGACCCTGAACTGGACCACGGCCTGGTGGTCTTTCTGGTCCAGGCTTACGCCCGTGACCTGACCGATATCGATGCCCATCATGGTCACCGGGCTGCCCGCATGAAGCTCGGATATTGCGGAAAAGCGCGCCTTCAGAGGGTAGCTATCACCGCCGAACAGCGATACATGTCCCAATTCAATGGCCATATACCCCACGCAAATCAATCCAATGGTCATAAACAACCCCACCCAGGTTTCGCTTGCATATTTCTTCATCTTCAATTCTCCCGGCATTTGACGTTGAATCGCACCAGAGGCTGTTGCTTCAGGCGCGCGGCCTCGATCACCAGATTCAAAGGGGTCTGCGATTTGCCTTCCGCGATCCCGGCGGTGATGGTGATCGATGCGGAGCGGTGGCCGCCCCGCGCGGCCGATTCGGCGCAGGCCAACCGGCTCAATCCGTTTCGAGTGAGGTCTTTGGCCAGCAGCGCCACCAGCCGGCCGGCCTCGTCGGCATTGGCCAGGGGCAGGATTGTCACAAATTGGGTACTGCCGTAGCGCGTTGAAAATCCACCTACTTCATTAAAGTGCTTCGAAATATAGGCGCTCATCACGGCGATCAATTCCTGCAGTGCGGTAGGCCCCAACTGTTCGGCCACCCGCGGCAGTTCCTCCAGATTGAAGATCAATAAGGCATAGCCGGACTCCCGCGGGTTGCGAAAAAGATCCATCTGATAACGCACCTTGAACTGGCGCCGGGAGTAAAGGCCGGTCAGCTCCTGCTGAAGCAGCTCCAAGCTCTGAATGAACTCGGTCCGGAAGGGATGCTCGAAATGCTCGAATGCTTCGGGCGTGCCGTCAAAAATGATTTTGCCATCATAAAGCGCCAGAATGATATCGGAAATAAAGAAGATATCCGGCAGGTCGTGGCTGATCAGGATGGCGGAGAAGTTAAATTTATGCTGGTAGGCGGCGATCATGCCCAGAATGGCGTTTTTGCGGATGGGGTCCTGGCCGGTGGTGGGTTCGTCGAACAGCACGATATCCGGTTCGGTGATCAGCGCCCGCGCCAGGGCCACCCGTTTTTGCATGCCCCCCGAAAGCTCTCCCGGATACTTGCCGGCCGCATCGCCCAACTCCATTTGTTCAAGGCGCTGCATCACCTTCGCGTCGATGGCTTTGCGCTCGGCCCGGCGCTGATAGCGCAGCGGCATGGCGACATTGTCATGCACCGTCAAAGAGTTGAATAGGGCATTGTTTTGAAACATATAGCTGATTTTGCCAAGGTAGTGCTCTTTTTCCCTGGCTTTCATGCGCGCCACGGGCATGCCTTGAAACAGGACTTCGCCGGCATCGGGCTCCAGCAGGCCGATGATGTGCTTAAGCAGCACGCTTTTGCCCACGCCGCTTTTGCCGATGATCGCCACAATCTGCCCCTTGAACAGTTTCAGATTCACGCGGTTTAGCACCACGCGGTCATTAAAGGACTTGCTCAGTTCCTTGACCTCGATCAGGGGTTGCGGGTGGATTTGATCCATGGAAATTCCTTTTAAAGAAAAAATGAGGTGATCAAGTAGTCGCTGATCAGAATACAAACGCACGACTGGACCACGGCCGCCGTGGTGGCCAGGCTTACGCCCCGGGCACCGCGTCCTTCCTTGCGCATATGGGCGTAAAAGCCGTTGTAACAGCAGATCGTGACCACCAGGACAGCGAACACCAAGGCTTTGGTAAACCCGCCCATGACGTCGATCCAGGCCAGGCTGGCCTTGAGCCGGTAAAAGTAGGCGCCGGTGTTTACACCCGTGACAATGGTGCTTGAGAGATAACCGCCCGCAATGCCGATGAGGTCGAATAACGCCGTCAGGAGCGGAAAGCTGATCACGGCCGCGGCCACCCGCGGACTGATGAGGTAGGCCAGCGGGTTGATGCGCATGGTGATCAGCGCATCGATCTGCTCGGAGATGCGTTGTATGCCGATTTCGGCGGTCATGGCTGACCCGGCCCGGGCCGTGATCATGATGGCCGTCAACACCGGCCCCAATTCGCGCACCAGCGAAAGTCCGATAGCCGAGCCGATGGCGCTCACTGCTCCGAATTTGATCAGGGTGTAATAGAGCTGCAAGCCGATCACCATGCCGGTAAACAGGGCCACCAGGGCGATGATGCCCATGGTCTGGGCGCCGATGAAACTGATTTGCTGCACAATGCTCTTCAATTGCTGTCGCCGGAAGATCATGGCCAACGACTGGATGAAGAAAATGCCGGCGGCGCCGAAATGATCGATACCGCGCCACCCCGCGCGTCCAATGGCGCCAAAAAATTCTGAAAACAGCCCTCTCCGGCCGGAGCTTTCCGATAATTGAGTCACGCTCTCTTCCATGGGTATATCTATCCGTCTTTACGGTTCAAGGTTTACTCGCGCCATGGCCGTATCTGACTCTAACAGCGGCCGCCCGCGCGGATCATGCGGACACACGCCGGCCGCCGGCGCTTGGACTAAATAATAATTGCAAGGACGAACCGCTCAATAAGGCATAGACCGTATTTACTTCAACCCGCGCTGTATTTAGCTTACGAAAGCCAGTTACAAGCCATATCTAAAGATCATTCAGTCCAAAGTTTTTTTAATGACGTGCAGGCTTGTTGCACATCTGGCAGCGGAGATTCGAATATGAACCCGACGCAAGGCAAGCGAGCCGACCAATTGGATGCAGAAGCGACCTATGAAAACCGCGAGTGGATCGAGTCGCTGGAATTCGTCCTGAATAGCCAGGGACCGGACCGGGTGCGCGAGCTGCTGCGTTTGTTGCAGACACGCGCCCAGGAGCTGGGCGTCGGATTTCCTTTCAGCGCCAATACGCCTTATATCAACACCATCAATGTCTCCCAGCAGACCGCCTTTCCGGGCAGCCGTGAAATCGAGCGGCGCATCAAGAGCATCAACCGCTGGAATGCCATGGCCATGGTGGTGCGCGCCAACCGGGAAAGCAGCGGCATCGGCGGCCATATCTCCACCTATGCCTCGTGCGCCACGCTCTTCGAGGTCGGGTTCAACCATTTTTTCAGAGCAAAAAGCCCCCAACATCCGGGCGATGTCGTCTATTTTCAGGGACACGCTTCGCCAGGGATCTATGCCCGGGCTTTTCTGGAGGGCCGCCTCAGCGAGCAGCAGTTGGAGAACTTTCGCCGCGAGCTACGCCCCGGCGGCCTGCCTTCCTATCCGCACCCGCGCCTGATGCCCGATTTCTGGCAGTTTCCCACGGTCTCCATGGGATTGTCGCCCCTGATGGCGATTTATCAAGCCCGATTCAATCGTTATCTGCGGGACCGCGGCCTCATCGAAAAGAGCGATCAGAAGGTGTGGGCCTTTTTGGGTGACGGCGAACTGGACGAACCGGAATCGCTGGGCGCCATTACTTTGCCGGCCCGGGAACACCTGGATAATTTGATCTTCGTGGTCAACTGCAATCTGCAGCGCCTGGACGGGCCGGTGCGCGGTAACGGCAAGATCATCCAGGAGCTCGAAGCCGCCTTTCGCGGGGCCGGCTGGCATGTGATCAAGGTGATCTGGGGCGGCGACTGGGACCCGCTGCTGGCCCAGGACCATCAAGGCCTGCTGGTCAAACGCATGGAAGAGGTCTGCGACGGCCAGTACCAGAAGTACTCCACCGAGGGCGGAGACTATATCCGCAGGGACTTCTTCGGCAAGTATCCCCAACTGGCGGAAATGGTGCGCAACTACTCCGACGACCAGTTGCGCAAGCTGCGCCGGGGCGGCCATGACCCCCAGAAAGTGTATGCCGCCTACAAAGCCGCCGTAGCCCATGAGGGCGCGCCCACCGTGATTCTGGCCAAGACCATCAAAGGTTACGGGCTGGGCGAAGCCGGTGAGGGCCGCAATGTGACCCATCAGCAGAAGAAATTGAATGAAGATGAACTGCGTCGTTTCCGCAGCCGCTTCGGCATTCCCATCCCGGACAATACGATCAAGGCAGCGCCCTTTTACCGTCCCGATCCCGGCAGCGAAGAGATGAGGTATCTCCACGAGTGCCGCGCCCGGCTGGGCGGTTATTTGCCGGCCCGCAGTTGGTCCGTGCCGGTTTCCCGGCCGCCGGCCCAGGATCTGTATGCGGAATTCCTGGAAGGTTCCGGCGAGCGCGAGGTGGCCACCACCATGGCGATGGTGCATTTGCTGTCCAAGTTGCTGAAGGATAAAAAGATCGGCCCGTACATCGTGCCCATCGTACCCGACGAAGCGCGCACCTTCGGCATGGAAGCATTGTTTCGAAGCGTCGGCATTTACTCCTCCATCGGCCAAACCTACGAACCGGTGGATGCCGAAAGTCTTTTGTACTACAAGGAAGCCAAAGACGGCCAGATCCTGGAAGAGGGCATTACTGAAGCCGGCGCCATTTCCTCCTTCATCGCAGCGGGAACGGCCTACTCGACTCACGGCCTTCAGACCATCCCGTTTTTCTTTTTCTACTCCATGTTCGGCTTTCAGCGCATCGGGGATTTTATCTGGGCCGCCGGCGATGCCCAGGCGCGCGGATTTCTTTTAGGAGCAACCTCGGGCCGCACCACCTTAGCCGGCGAAGGCCTGCAGCACCAGGACGGCCATAGTCATCTGCTGGCCTATGCCCATCCCAATGTGATGGCCTACGACCCGGCCTTTTCCTATGAGATCGCCCTCATCATCCGCGAAGGTATGCGCCGTATGCTCGAAGCGGGCGATAACGTGATTTATTACCTGACCATCATGAACGAATTCTACCCCATGCCGCCCATGCCCAAAGGGGTTGAAGAAGGCATTCTCAACGGAATTTACAAGTTCAAGGCCTCCACGTCGCGGCGCGGCGGTAACAAAGTCCATCTCTTCGGCAGCGGCACCATTTTAAATGAAGCCGTCAAAGCGCGGGAGCTTCTGGAAAAGCAATTCGATATCTCCGCGGATGTGTGGAGCGTCACCAGTTATAAGAATCTCTACCGGGATGCCGTGGCCACCGACCGGGAGAATATGCGCCATCCGGAAAAAAAGCCCGGCGAATGCTACCTGGCACGGCAGTTGGCGGAAGAAGAGGGGGTCTTCGTTGCCGCCTCCGACTATGTGCGCGCCCTGCCAGCCTCCATCGCTAAATGGGTCCCAGGGCCGATGACCCTGCTGGGCACCGACGGTTACGGTCGCAGCGACGCGCGCGCCGGACTGCGCGATTTCTTCGAAGTCGATGCGCGCCATATCGCCTTCGCAGCCCTGAGCGCCTTGGCGCGTGAGAAGAAGATCTCCACCGCGGTAGTAAAAAAAGCAATTAAAAAATTGCAGATCGATCCATCCAAAGCCGATCCATCTTTTTAACGAACCATCTATCAAGCAGAAATTTTAAGAGAACCAGGGAGGAGGCATGCTAAAGGAAGTCAGGATCCCGGAGATCAGCGAGAACGTCACCTCCGGCAAGGTGGTCAAGGTATTGGTCAAGGTGGGAGACTGGATCGAAATCGACGACATCCTTATGGAGTTTGAAACCGAAAAAGCGCTGGTTGAAATTCCCTCCACCCAAAAAGGGAAAATCGTTGAACTTCTGGCCCGCGAAAACGAAGTAATGAATGTGGGAGACGTGATCGCGCGCGTGGAAACTGATGCCGAAGAAGAAGCAGGTCCGCCTGAAACGGCTTCAAAGGTGGCACCAGAAGCAGGAGCGCCAGCTCCGGCGGAGCCGGAAGACGAAACCGAGGACCAAACGCCGGCCCAGGAGGCCGAGCAACCCAGACCATCGGCTGAGGAGCGGGCTTCCGCGGAGAAGAAAGCGGGCCGGGAAGTATCTGTTGGCAAAGCCGCGGCCCAATTCCTGGAGGCCGAAACACGGCCACCAGCGCCGGCGGCCCCATCGGTGCGCCGCTTTGCGCGGGAGCTGGGTCTGGATATTCATCGTATCAGCGGCACGGGCCCCGGCGGCCGCATCCGCCAGGAGGATGTCAAAACCGCCGCACGCCAAGGGTTGGCGGCCCTGCCACTGGCCGGGCCGAGTGCATTGGCTGAGGTTCCGTTGCCCGATTTCAGCCATTGGGGACCGGTGGATATGGTTGAATTGAGCACCGTGCGCCGTTTGACCGCCCGCGGCATGGCCCACTCCTGGCAGCAAATTCCGCATGTCACCCAGTTTGACCGCACCGATCTGAACCATGTGGAGGAATTTCTGCGCAGAAATAAAGCCGATTTCCAACGGCGCGGCGTCAAATTGACCCTCACCGCCGTGGTCATGAAAATCTGCGCGGCAGCCCTTTTAAAATTCCCCAACTTCAACTGCAGTATCGATATGGCCGGCGACCGGCTTATTTTCAAAAAGTATGTACACATCGGTCTGGCCGTGGATACTGAACGGGGGCTGCTGGTGCCGGTGGTGCGGAATGCGGATCGCAAAGGCATCTTTCAGCTGGCCCGGGAGATCGCCGATCTGGCCGAACGAGCGCGCACCAAAAAGATCAAACCCGATGAGATGGAAGGCGGCACCTTTACCATTTCCAACCAGGGTGGTATCGGCGGCACGCAATTTACGCCTATTATCGTGTGGCCTCAGGCTGCCTTGTTGGGCATCAGTCGGACGCGGATTGAGCCTGTGCTGGTGGATGGCGCGTTCGTTCCCCATCCCATGCTGCCGCTGGCCTTATCCTATGACCATCGCATCATCGATGGCGCTGATGCAGCCCGTTTTTTGCGCTGGATCTGTGAGAGTCTGGAGCAACCCTTGAACCTGCACCTGGATTAAGGAGAGAACCATGAGCACCGACAAAACCCAACTGGCGGTAATCGGCGGCGGGCCGGGCGGATATGCCGCGGCGTTTATGGCCGCGGATCTGGGCCTGCAGGTCACGCTGATCGATCCCAGAGAGTCCCCGGGCGGCGTGTGTCTGTACGAGGGGTGTATTCCCTCCAAAGCCTTGCTGCATGCGGCCAAGCTGGTATTTGAGGCCAGGCAGGCGCAGGCCTGGGGTATCCGGTTTGGCCCCCCGCAGATCGATCTGAAAATGCTCAGGGAGTGGAAAAACGGCGTGGTCGCGCAGCTGACCGGTGGGGTGGGGCAGCTGGCCCGCCAGAAGAAAATCGAACACATCCGCGCCACAGCCACATTTCGGGACAGTGAATCGCTCCACATTTGGCCCCTGAAAGGCCAACCATTTGACCTGACCTTCGAGCACGCCATCATCGCCACTGGCTCTCGGGCCGCGGAACTACCGGATATGGAAACCGAGTCTGGTAATTTTCTGGATGCCGCCGCTGCCCTGGAGCTGAAAAGCATTCCCAAAAAGCTCCTGGTGATCGGCGGCGGCTACATCGGGCTGGAATTGGGAACGGTCTATGCGGCCCTGGGGTCGGAAGTGACCGTGGCTGAAATGGCCGACAGCCTGCTGCCCGGCGTGGACCCGGATATGGTCCGGTTTCTGGCCCGGCAATTGTCTCAGCGGTTGGTCGCCATTCACTTAAATACCACGGTGAAAACCGCGAAGGACCAGAAAAACGGCGTCAAGGTGACCTTTGCCGGAGCGAATGTCGATGATAAAGCCCAGCTGTTTAACAAAGTCCTGATCGCCGTGGGGCGGCGCCCCAATTCAGTCCGATTGGGACTGGACCGAACCCGCGTGGAAGTGGACAGCCGCGGGTTCATTCGGGTAGATGCCCAACGGCGTACCACCGACCCTCGAATTTTCGCCATCGGCGATGTGGCCGGCGAGCCCATGCTGGCGCACAAGGCCACCCATGAGGGACGTATTGCGGCGGAAGCTATCGCCGGCCGCAAGGTGGCCTTTGAACCAGCCGCCATTCCAGCCGTGGTGTTCACCGACCCGGAAATCGCCTGGGCCGGTTTGAGCGAATCGGCCGCCAAAGAGCGCGGCATCGAATTTCGGACCGTGCGCTTTCCCTGGGCCGCCTCCGGCCGGGCCGCCACCATGGGACGCAATGACGGTTTGACCAAACTGATCGTGGCGCCGGAAAACGAGCGGATTTTGGGCGTGGGCATGGTTGGGCCCGGAGCAGGCGAATTGATCGCCGAATGCGTCCTGGCCATGGAAATGGGGGCCAATGTGACCGATCTGGGTTTGACGATCCATCCGCACCCCACCTTATCGGAAACCCTCATGGAGGCCGCCCAACTGCTTCACGGGTTGTCGACCCATTACCACTCTCCCAGGAAAGGCGGGTAGTTGGCGGCTCAATGGGTCGACGAGGCAATTCCCCTGAATTGGGAATGATCACCATCCCCTGGAATCCTTTGAGTTGCACAATACGCTTTACACAATGCGCGGATTGCCATAGAAACAAGTAGCAAGAGATATTCTCGCCAATCACTCATTGAGGAACCATTTCTTAATGAGCATCATTGGTCCGGTTCAATGAACAACAGTGCCCAATTATCAGATACGGATGATGGAGTTAAACGATGAAGACCAAGAAGAAAGTAGTCATTGCCGAAGACCATCAACTGTTCAGGGAAGGGCTCAAAGCCTTACTGGCCGCCAATGAGGATTTGGAGGTGGTGGCCGAAGCCCAGGACGGCCTGGAAGCCATTCATTGCGTGCGCAAACACACTCCCGATCTTTTACTGCTGGACCTCTCCATGCCCAGGCTCAGCGGCATCAGCGTGGTCAACGATGTGCGCACTCAGTTTCCGGAGATGAAAATTCTGGTATTGACCATCCATGAATCCGACCAGTATGTGCTGGAAACATTCAAGGCCGGCGCCAACGGTTACTGTATCAAGGATGCCAGCCGCGAAGAACTATTCATGGCCATCGACAGCGTCATGGCCGGCAAGACCTTTATCAGTCCGGGGATTGCCGATGAAGTCATGGCCGGTTATTTGAGCGGCCACAAGACCCTGAAGGAAAAAAGCAACTGGGAAACCATCACTCAGCGTGAGCGTGAAGTACTCAAGCTGCTGGCCGAAGGATATATGAACAAAGAGATCGGCGACCTGCTCAACATCAGCACCAAGACCGTCGAAAAACACCGCGCCAATATCATGGCCAAGCTGGACCTGCACAATGCCGCCGCCCTGACCGCCTACGCCATCGAGCAGGGCTTGGTGCAGCAGAAGAAAGCATAGCGCTTACTTCGGAATCTCCCATCGGAATCATTTTTCCCGCGCGGCCGACTCGCGCACGGCGTGGTCGAAGCGCTCCATCCGGGCTGACCGGATGCCGGTCGGCCGTCATTCCGGGTTGAGATCTTTGCTCCGCAAAGGCAGGCAAACCTTTATCTGCGTTCCCAATCCGACTTGGGAATTGATTTTAAAAATGCCGCCGCAAATTTCAGCTCTTTCGCGCATGCTTTGAAGACCATATCCGCTCATCGGATCATTGGAAGCAAGCGCAGCCACTGGATTGAAACCATGCCCATTGTCTTGGACGGTCAGATGAATCTGATCGCCCCGGCGATCAATAAGGCAGCGGATGATGGTGGGATCGGCATGCTTGGCGGCATTGATCATTGCTTCCTGGATGATACGGTAAAGCACGATTTTATACTCTTCCGGAATTTCGGACTCCGCCACGTCGATGCGGCAGTCCACCTGGATACCGCGCCGGATCGCGGAAAACTCCCTGCAGTACCAGGACAGGGTTGAGCGCAATCCCAGATCATCCAGGGTTGAAGGCCTCAAGTAGGCTGAAATGCTCTTGGTCTCCTTGATCGTATCGGTGAGATGCCGGATGATCGATTGCAAGGAGAAATCGGCATCGGGATATCTCTTTTCGATCATGGCCTGTTTTTCTTCCACGATAAATTTAATGGCCGACAGGCTGGCGCCGATGCCGTCATGGAGTTCCTTGGCCATTTTTTTGCGGTTATTTTCCAAAGTATTCAAGGTGTGGCGCGAGAGCCGCTGCAACTTCTTTTTAGACTGGATCAATTTCTTCTCGACACGGCGGCGTTCGGCGATTTGCGCCTCCAGCTCTCGGACCATCGCCTGAAGCTCCATATTGCGTTCATTCACCTGCCCGCGCAGTTCATCCCTGTCGGCGCTCAACTGATTGTGGTGGATATGCTGTTCGGTCACATCGCGGTAGATGCCGACGGCGCCGTTAATTTGTCCCAGATCATCACGGATCGGAGAAGTATTGGCCGAGATGATGCGGGATTTGCCGCCGGGTCGGTCAACCAGAATTCGGACGTCGCTGATGGTTGCGCCATCAAATACCGATCGGCTCAAGGGCAGATCCCGAAAGCTCATGCAACGGCCGTCGGGCTGGCGCAACCCCATCCGGGCGTGGGCTTCCAGGGAAAGACCATTGGGCAGGGGGCGACCGTACAACACCTCGGCCGCTGGGTTGGTCATGGTGATCATGCCTTGCCGGTCTACCACCACAATGCCTTCAGGGGCATGATCAATCACTGCCTGCAGCGCGGCCCTTTTAAGTTGCACGCGCTGGAGGATGGCGTCGCGTTCGGTTTTGTCGTGAATCACGGCCACACCGCCGATAATGCTGCGATTGCTGGCGATGGGCGCCGCGCACAAGGAGATCAATCGTTTCGATCCGGCGCCATCGGTGATCCTGTATTCATTGTTGAAAATAGTTTCACCAGCCAGGGACCGGGTGAGGGGTGAGTTTTGGCCGGTTGCGTCCGAACCATCTTCATGACGCAGTTTCCAACTGGAAACGACTTGCTCAATGTTCATCCCAGTGGGATCATAGCCCACGCTCTCGGTGGTCGCCGGATTGGCCACCAGCACCCGGCCGTTGTGATCAGTGATGAGCACCATATCCTGAATGGCCGAGAAGACCAGCTTCATCGTGTCCAGGCGATGAGCGATTCCAGCCCCTTTTTCTTCGTGCGATTTTTGTCCGCGGCGCCGATTGAGCGGCATGATTCGAAACGGTTCGCGTACCGACCCTCTGCCGGAAAAGAGCGCGGCTTTGAGACGCCGGTTTTCCCGCAGAAGTGCTTCCATCCGTAATGGGTGTGATTGTGTTCTGTACATGGCCCGCCGCTCGTTTATTATGTGATGCGATTCTGATTCCAGTATAGAAAATACATTGGAAAAAAAAATACCATCAATGCGGTAGTCGCGTGGAATTTCCACTGTAGGCTGGGCGGCTTTGGACCACGGCGTTCCGCTTGGCGGAAGCACCGACTTTCAAGGCGGCCGGCGCTACGCGCCCGGTTGGCTGTGGGATACTGGCGGCGGCGAAGGCGAATAAGGCGTTCGCATTATTCCCTTAAGCTCCTGGGTGGGGCAAACTGCGGCATAGTTTGCTGGTTCAGGTACTGGGCCATTGACTCTGCAGCAAGGAGGTAGCCATGTACGATCCCGTGACAGTCATCATCGATGAAGATCCCATCAAGTTTACACCCGACGGGAGAATCGATGTCTTGGACGCCATTGCCTCTCTCGGCGCGGAACACGATACTCAGGGGCTATGGCGGCGTCTGATTTTACTTCACCCGGAGTTATCCAAGGTCTGCGGCCGTTATGTCTTCGCGAATCAGTCGCCGGCCCTGGTGGCCGACGCGGAAGGCTGGGAAAAGATTCAGGCGGCTCTGTTTGAGTTCCTGATCGAAACGGCGGCGTAATGCGAGCCGTCTGAAAAAAACTCCCGGTTAATTAAAAAGCTGCTTTTCAATGATGGCCAGCACTTTATAGCTGGCCTGTTTGCTTTTGGAGATAAAATCGTCGGCGCCCCTCTCTATGGCAGCCATGCGATACTCTTCTTCGTCCATATCCGTCAATACCACGATCCGGGCATCGGTATTCTGGGAAGCAATGCTTTGGATCATGCTCAGGCCGGCGCCGCCCTTCAGACTCAAGTCGGTGATGACCATCTGCGGCCGGCCATGAATTCCTTTTTCCAATCCTTCCCGGCTGTCTTCGGCTTCGGCGATTTCCAGACCGGAAAATCGGCGTTGAATGATGTCCTTCAGCGTCCGGCGGAATATCGTATTGCTATCGATGATGAGGAGGGTAGGCATCACGACCTCTTATCCTTTTTCAAAAGTGGGCGTCGCTTTATCTTTCGGCCAACCGCGCAACGTTTAAATCGTATCATATTGGCCATCGAGCGCCCTGCTTCAAGCTTTCTCCGACAAAGAGCATTGGCCACATTATTGCGATGGCATAATGCCATCCGGCTTGCCCGCATGCATCTTCGGGCGCTCTTTGTCCGTGCCTGTACTATAATCCCGATCGGAAGTCCGGTGAATAGGGGCAATGCCGTAGAATCGGAGGATAACCCCTGTATTGAACACATGCGGGAACATACAGCCTGATGATCATGGAAGTACCTGCCCCGCCGTATTTACCCTGGTACTCAAAATTGCCAATTTGGCGCAAAGAGTGCTGCTTATGAAGGAGAAGGCAAAAGACAAGAGAGGAGGAGACGCCATGAAATTCAACCTAAAAGACTACACATGGACCACCATTATCGTGTGGATTGGTCTGATGGCCTTAGGGGTGGCGATGCTGGCCGCCCAAAGCAAAGGCGCCGAAAACACGGCGACGCGGGCTGTAGCTGTTTTACACCCCACGGCTGGCAGCCAGGTCAGTGGCACGGTGCGTTTTGCGAAGAATATGGATGGGGTAGGGATTGCAGCAGATCTAAGTGGCCTAAGCCCCGGCGAGCATGGCTTTCATATCCACCAATGGGGGGATTGTACCGCTTCAGATGGCAGCTCCGCCGGCGGACACTACAATCCGTTCAATAAGCCCCATGGTGGCCCCATGGATAAAGAACGGCATCTCGGCGACTTGGGAAATATTGTGGCCCAGGCCAATGGCAAGGCGCATTACGAGCGCACGGATAAAGTCATATCCCTTGAGGGCCCCGACAGCATCATCGGTCGGTCCGTGATCGTCCATGCCGGCCAGGATGATTTAAAGACGCAACCTGCCGGCAATGCCGGTGCCAGAGTGGCCTGCGGTGTTATTGGCTATCAGCAATAATGAGGGGTTGAACTTGAAAAGACCGCTTCGATCGGTAAGGGCGGTGACTAAGTGATCACGGAGCTGAATTCCATTATGCAGCAACAAGGGCGGCCACGGAGGGCCGCCCTGAATCATCTCCCCCCAAGGAAGGGAGATGACAGTTTGCAAGCCACTTCGAAAAGTCTTTTGGCCAAATTCTTTGTTGGAGCCAACTTTTAAATCCCCGAAATACTTTTGTATGTCCGTGGTTTAAAATTTGCCTTTTTTTGAAATGGCTTGATAGGCGTCAGTATAACCGCCAACGAAAATCTACGTTACTCGACAATCTCCAGGACCATATGCTTTCGAGATTTTGATGAGATGGCTGACAGAAGCGTACGCATCGCCTGGGCGGTGCGACCCTGTTTGCCGATCACCTTGCCGAGGTCTTCCTTGGCCACCTTCAACTCAAGGACCGTAGTATTTTCACCATTGACCATCGTGACCAGCACCTGTTGTGGATTGTCCACCAGGGATTTGGCGATTTGATCCACCAATTGCGCTGTGTCATCCCGAAAAAATCCCTTATCCACCGGTGCTGGAACATTTGAATGCGGCTGAATACTGCTGATAATGCGGTTCATATGTCACTCCTTTATGATAAGATTGTGACTCGCCCATGATCGAGCAGCTGTCTGGCTGAATGAGTCGTGTGAATGACCTACTATAAGAAAATGAATCAAGGTATCAGGTCAAGACACTATATGTCCTTTTTTAGGGCCCCATTGGATACTACACATCGAGTCAATCCTGGGGCAGGGGGTCCGCAGTGATTTCAATCGGATTTGGATCGAGAGGCAATTCGATTTTTATATGAACACCCTGGTGTGGACCGGAAATTACCGTGAAACAGCCACCGACAATTTCGGTGCGCTCTCGCATGCTCTGCAGACCGTATCCGCTCAATCCGGTATTGGATTGACGCTGGATTTCGGGATCGAAACCGAGGCCATTGTCCGCCAGTTCGAAAATTATTTTGCCGTTAACGGCCTTTAAGCCGATACATACGCTGGAAGCTTTGCTGTGTTTACCCACATTGTTCAGGGCTTCCTGCAATATACGATAAATGACGATTTTGAGATTGTCCGGAATCTCCTCTTCCTTAACCTCGATCCGCCGTTCGATTTTGATGCCGCTGTAGAGGTCGGAAAATCGACGCACGTGCGCCTCAATCGTGGACAACAGACCAAGTTCTTCCAGCGTCAGGGGGCGCAAGCGGGCCGAAATACGTTTGGTTTCACGGATGGTGTCGGCCATGTAGTAGATTGCCTTTCTAATCTGCTTTACTTCCAGATCAACATTTTTGCCGGCATGCGTTAAAATTTCCTCCAGCAGAAATTTGATCGCGGCCAGGCTGCCGCCGATGCTGTCGTGGAGCTCCTTGGCAACTGATTTGCGGTCGTTTTCAAGGGTATCTATGCTCTTGCGGGAAAGACGACGCAACATGTTTTCGGCGTTTAACCGCCTGCGAACTTCTTGCGATAGTTCATTGACCGTGGCCCGCAGGTCGGCGGTGCGTTCGAATACCTTCTCTTCCAGATTGCGACGGGCTATCTCCAGGGCCTGTTCGCTCCGCTTCAATTCAAGAAACAGCAACGAGTACGGGTTGGTCAGCGCTGTTTGAATGATGGCCCTGTAGATGAAGTAAAACGACAGAATCTTAAAGTAGTGGCCGATCAGGTTGGCGAATCCGTAGGCCCAGACATAATCGGTAAAGGCGATTTCCGAGGCGATGGTAAAGGCAATGGAGACCAGCAGCCACTGTACCACCACGCGCTCTTGTTCCGCCCGGCGCTTATAAATCACCGTGGCCGCCACCAGCAGGATTCCGCAAATGACATACTCAATGCGTATTTTAAACGGAGTCAATCCGCTGCCTTCGATAAAACAGGCTGGGAAGATTTTCCAGTAAACAATGGACAAAATGATTAAGAAAAAAATGATACCGAAAATCGATAACAAAAGATCGACTTGCAGCTTGCGCCGCAAGAACAATGGGCTGATCAATAGGGAAACGCTTTCCAGGCATCGCGCCGCGATCCAGAACTGCGCCGCCACATTGGTGCTATCGCCGATGATCAGCAGATGCATGCCCTTGTAGGCGATGGTATGCAGCAAATCCAACCCCGCCACGAACAAATAGGCAATTCCAAGAAACAGCAGATAGTGGTCGCTGGTGAATTGGCGTGAGTTCCAGGCTATCATGAACATGCCGCAGGCAATGGAAATGGAGAACATCTCCGCCAGCGTGTGAAACAGCAGAAAACTGTAAATGCTGCTGAGATAGAGGCCGATCAGGGCCATCACCGCCACGGCCAACATGAATATATTCTGGGTCTTTTTCATAACCATGTTTTTCCCTTTGGATGGACAACCGCCGGTTGAGATATCAGCCATAACCTATCAGCTTTGACTCCGCAGTGCAAATATGCGCAGACAATGAGGCAGGGACCGCAGGCATTTGCCGGAAGGTGTCGTGCGACACCCATTGGAGCCGGGTGCCTGCGGTCATTAGGGGGAGTTTTTGGCCATCCGGGGAAGGACGGCCGAGCGGGGGAACCACTAGGTCATCTCAAAATAGTGTTGGATACAGAACCGTTATTGAGATGGTTTGTCAACCTTTCGAATTTCTTTCGGCATCAGGAGTTGGAAGCCATCCTCATCGTAGAAGATTGGCCACGCGTGCTATCTCTTTGCGTCTATTCCGTTTAGCATTTAGAATGATTTTGCGATTTTTGGAATACATACTTGCCCCTATTTCCCATTCATCAGGGCAGTATATGAACCCCCGCGCCCCGAACCCGCCAGGATAAGAAGCAAGGACAATGGAAATCAAACCAATAGGGTGTCTCCCAACCCGCTTCAAGCCTCAGTTTGACGCGTTGCCTTTATACTTCCATGCATTATTCTTGCAAAAGCAGTAAAGGACCGACCCGATGGGTGTGGGCAAAGCATTTCGAGTTTACCCGCATTCAAATGATCCCCAGCCGGTCCAGGGGAAGAGTTTGAAAATTTCTTTGGCCGAGGGAGGTATATGATGGCAAGGATCACAACCAAAAGAACGATCATGGGGCGGCTGCGCTATTTTGGCATTATGATCATGTGCGCCGGATTGGTGCTGAATTCGGCGGGCGCGTTGGCCGACGAGCATAGCGGGCATTGGGGGCGTGATTTTGACCATCCCGACTATGCTCGCCACGACCACGATCGATACGATTACGATCACCGCGGCTACGAACGCCATGGCCGCGATTTTCATGGCCCCTGGCATTTCGAGCCACGCCATGGCTGGCGGTTCGAACGTCATCCCGGAATATGGTCTCCGTTTTATGTCTGGTGGTGGCTGGATGGACGGGCCGTGCTGGGTCTGGTGCCTGATCACACCATTGTAAGATATTCCAATGGCTACTATGAACTGCGCGGGGATGGCATGGGAGTGCCCTACTATTGGGTCTGGGTACCGACCATCGCAGCCCCGCCCCCCCAACCGCCGGAGGTGCCACCTGAGCCGGCTCCCATTGCGCCTCCGCCCCCGCCTGAAATTCACGGCGAATCGGCCCCCGCGCCACCCACCAGCGGGCCCAATACGGTTGGCGGAACGATTATTGGAGGTGCTGTAGGCGGCGCGATTGGCTCTACCATGGGCCGAGGGCCGGGAAGAATCACCGGCGTAATTGTGGGCACACTATTGGGCGCGCTGGTCGGGCACAGTATCGGCAAGTCCCTCGATGAGGCCGATGAACTTCGGGCTGCCTATGCTCTGGAGAAGAACAAAACCGGCCAGACCTCCACCTGGGTCAATCCCGATAGCGGCGCCAAAATATCGGTGGAGCCCACCCGCACCTTCCAGGAATCTTCAGGCCAGTATTGCCGGGAGTATAAAACCACTGTTTTGGTCGAGGGCAAACAACAGGAAGCCACCGGCACGGCCTGCCGTCAGCCGGATGGACAATGGAAGATCGTCAAATAGGCCAGCCGGGACCGGTCGCTCTGCCGATAGGCTGCTAGTAGCCGCCTGAGCTTGAACCTTTTTTGAGCACGACCGTCCAATTGGCGCCGCCGTCGGTGGAACGAAAAACCGCGTGGGTGCTGCAGACGTAAACGGTCTGTCCATCACTGCTGGTGGTGATGCTTTGAAATGCGTGGGAAGTATCGCCGCCGTTGTTCTGGGTCTGCGAGTTTACTGCGCCGACGCCGAGCACCAGTATGGCCGCCACGGCGATGCCTAGAAGAAATCCTGTCATTGTTTGATGCTTGTTTTCCACGGTCAACCTCCTTGGCTGTGTAGAGATGGTATGCCGTGCATATTAGGGCCGCTGGCGGCGGGCCGCCATTGGGTGTCGACCCTATTTGGACTGAAATAGCCCGTCACCACCACTCTTTTCTACATGTGATAGAACGCCGGATTAAAATATAGACCCCATTTTTCTTCGGATCTGGTGTTGATAGATAAATCACACTGGCGTGCCTGAACCTGACCTCGGGCCGTTCAGGGCCTATCAACCGTTACACGAAACAGACAAGGAGATCCCATGCAGATTATAGAAATGAAAAAATTTCAAGCCGCCGGCCAGTCGAATCGTGGATCGCGGCCGGCCCTGCATCAAAGGATCGTCGCTGGCGAAACCCAGCGCCTCGAAGAGCTCCCCGAGGGGCGGCTGGAGAATTCATGGTCCGCCATTGGCGGCCTGAATATCCCCGAGAGCAATCGTTCCGCATCCAATGGTCGTGGCAGCCTGTTGTCACAATTAGGGATGCCCAAACCTTCGGATGACTTGATCCATTCCCGGATTATTTTCGGACTGTTTTCCGATCCGCTGGTCGATGATACCCACATCGGCGTGCGCGTGGTCAACGGCTTGGTAACCTTGAGCGGCGAGGCCCTGGATCGCTGTCAGAAAAATCGCGCCGAACACATTGCTGCCGGCGAAGAAGGGGTCACCATCGTGCGCAATCTCCTGACGGTGGTATCACCGTATCCGTCGGGTGGCGGCCATTGATCACGCGGCTCCCCCCGCAAAGAATCCGGCCGATCGCGAGGGCAATCGAATCACGCCGGCCGCGGTTTACAGGTGCCGGCGAATGGGTAACTACCGGTAGTCATCCTTAAAAAAGAATGTATTTCAGCCCCGGCTATAGCTTTGGCGAAATAACGGCTTAGATTACCAGCCAACCCAAGAAATGGTTTTGGGTTAAAAGATTTTTTAGACAGATGGTAGTATTCAGAGGCGGATCGGACTGAAGATGAATTGTGGATAGAGTTGAAATGCCGCCCATAGGAAGAGAGGACTTGATAATGGTCGATGTCTAATTACACTTAGTTCAATAGACCAGTGGGAGGTGAGTTCAGATTGAAGGACTCACAACGACCCGGGGCTTAGAGAGGTGAATTTATGGATACCTACAAAGATCTTGATCAACAAGCGTGTATACGGAATTGTGAACAGCAAATGCGAGACTGCCTGTTCAATGGCGACGAATTGATTTATTGCCGGATTCACACTGAACCCTGTAAATCCGAGTGCAACGAATCATCGCTGGATTGGCGGAAGGCCTCCTAATCTCCCGTGGCACAGCCGAGTCAAGTGCTCGGCTGTGCAATTAAGGCAGGGTGGTTGCGAGCAAGTGTGCCGCGAAAGGCGATGTCCCATCAATGGCCATCATGAGGCTGAGCAGCGTGATGCTCGCGACGGAGAAGATAAAAATTCTTCTGGCCCAAAGACGCTCTTGGCCAGTAGTATATCCCGCCCAGGCCAAACCCAGCCAGCCCAGACCCGCCACCATGACGGCCGTCAGGTAGCCATAGCCGGCATATCCTCCGAAGGTCAGCATCGATGCCGCCGCAGTATAAGCCAGAATGTAGGAGATGATTTGCCTGCGCGCGGCCCCGATCTCTCCGCGAAGAGGCAGCATTGGAATGGCCGCGGCCGTGTAGTCCTGGCGCCGGTACAGAGCGATGGCATAGGCGTGAGGTATCTGCCACAGCGCAAAGATAGCCAGCAAAATGATCGCACCCATGTCAAGGCGTCCGCGCACCGCACAGTAACCGACCAGCGGCGGCGTCGCGCCGGACAGACTGCCGACGAGGATGCTGTAGACCGATGCCTGTTTAAGCCACAAGCTGTATATGACGACATAATCGGCAAAACCAACAATTGCTATGGCTGTGGTGAGCTTGTTGGTCGTGGCTAATAGCAGCCCGACACCGCCCAAACCAAGCAGCGTCGCATAGCAGCAGGCGACCCACAGAGCAATGAGACCCCTGGCCATGACACGGTTTTGAGTGCGAACCATTTTGCGGTCCAAATGCCGATCGATGCAGTTATTGAAGATGCACCCGGAGGCCACCACCAGCGAAGTCCCGAAAATGGTGGCCGCCAGAAGGGCGCCATCGATTCGTCCGCCCGCCGCCAGAAGAAATCCGCCGGCTACGGAGACCAGATTACCGGCCACTATGCCTGGTTTGATGACCAGTAAATACTTTCTGAGGGTTTGCGTCATCGTCACATCATACGGACATTAAGGTCAAACATGATCCAGAGGGTGCCGCCCACAAAAAGGATCATGATCAATAGCGTCAGTATCAGAGCCAGTCCATTCCAGGTGGTGGTCGAAGCTCTATCCAGATGCAGGAAGTAATGCAGGTGCACCAGGATTTGCAAAATGGCCGCGCCGAAGATACCGCACAAGATCGTTGCGCGGCTCAATTCCTGCCCCTTTGCCACCAGGGCGAAGGAAACTGCCGTCAGCACCATGGCCAAAATAAAACCGGTGAGGTAGCTTTTAAAACTGCCGCTGGCTGCGCCGGCGCGCTGCATTGGTGTAGGATTCATCTACATCACCCCCATTAAGTAAACCACGGTAAATACTCCGACCCAGACGATATCCAGGAAATGCCAGAAGAGACTAAAACGCAGCAGCCTGGATTGCACTGCCGGAGTCAGCCCCTTGGTGAATACCTGCATGATCATGGCCATGATCCAGATCAGCCCCGCGGTTACATGGGCGCCATGGGTGCCCACGAGCGTGAAGAAAGAGGAAAGAAAAGCACTGCGCTCGGGTCTGTGGCCTTCGAGGATCAGTTGGGAGAATTCCCGCAACTCCATGCCGACAAATGCCAGTCCCAGCACGAAGGTGATGGCCAGCCAGATCCATACCCGATCCTTGCGGTGGGCCTGCACGGCCAGTATGGCCAGGCCGCAGGTGGCGCTGCTGAACAGCAGGAGCACGGTTTCGCCGAAGACATAGGGTAAGTCGAACATCTCTTTGGGGGTGGGGCCGCCGGCATAGTTGCGGCCCAAGACCGCATAGGTGGCGAACAGGGTCGCGAACAGAACCAGGTCGCTGAGCACATACAGCCAGAAGCCGAAGATCTGCAGTTCGGTGGGATCCGCATGGCCGTCATGGGCGGCGGAGGTTTCAATGGTCAAAGTCTCGGTCGTCATTATCTACACCTGTGGAAACGTTTGCTCGCGGCCGCCCGGCATCAGGCCGATGCGGCAGCGGAAGCCAGTTGTTGATATCGTTGATTTTCAATGCGCGCCACTTCCGCGGCCGGCACCGTATAATGTGTGTCGTCGTCGGCGGCGCGCACGATCATGATTACAAGTATGCCCAGCGCGCAAAGAATCGCCAGCCACCAGATGTACCAGATCATGGCGAAGCCAAACACGAAGGCCAGTGCCCCATTGATAAAACCCGCGCCTGTGTTCTTGGGCATGTGGATATCGGTGTAGCCCTCGGGCCGGCGGTAAGCCGCGCCGTTCTCCTTCATCTCCATGAAGGCATCGATATCCCGGATCTCGGGAATATGCGCAAAGTTGTAGATCGGCGGCGGTGAAGCGATAGCCCACTCCAGGGTGCGGCCGCCCCAGGGATCGCCGGTCAGGTCGCGGGCGGCGTGACGCTCCTTGATGCTGACGGCCAGCTGGATCAGCTGGCAGGCCACTCCGAAGGTGATCACGGCAGCGCCCACAGCCGCCACAATGAGGTAGGGATGCCAGGCCAGGTTGTCATAGTGGACCATGCGCCGCGGCATGCCCATGATCCCCAGAATATACAGGGGAACGAAGGAGAGGTAGAAACCGATGAGCCAGCCGAAAAAGGCCCGGCGGCCCCATTTTTCGTTCAGCCGGAATCCCATGGCCTTGGGAAACCAGTAGGTGAAACCCGCCAGGTAGCTGAACAGCGCGCCCGGAATCAGCATGTTGTGGAAGTGGGCGATGAGAAACAGGCTGTTGTGCAGCACATAGTCCGAAGCCGGCGAGGCCAGCAGGATACCGGCCATGCCGCCCACTGCAAAGGTGGCGATAAATGCCGCGGTCCAGTACATGGGCGTGGCGAAGCGGATACGGCCGCGGTACATGGTAAAAAGCCAGTTGAAGATCTTGACGCCCGTAGGCACCGCGATGATCATGGTGGTGATGCCGAAGAAGATATTTACTGCCGGGCTTGCGCCCATGGTGAAGAAATGGTGCACCCAGACGGAAAAAGAGAGCACCATGATGGCCGCGGTGGCCCAGACCATGGAGGTGTAGCCGAACAGGGGCTTGCCGGAAAAGGTGGCCACGACCTCCGAGTAGATACCGAAGGCCGGCAGGATCACGATGTAGACTTCGGGGTGGCCCCAGATCCAGAAGAGATTGGCGTAGAGCATCATGTTGCCGCCCAGCGTGTTGGTGAAAAAATGCATGCCCAGGTAGCGGTCCATGGTCAGCAGGCCCAGGGCGGCGGTCAGCACGGGAAACGACAGCACCATCAGCACGGCGGTGCAAAGCGAGGTCCAGACGAAGATCGGCATGCGCATGAGGGTCATGCCGGGGGCGCGCATCTTGATGATCGTGACCAGAAAGTTGATGCTGGTCAGCAGCGAACCTACGCCGGCGATCTGAAACGCCCACAACCAGTAATCAACCCCCGTGCCGGGACTATACTGCTGTTCGGTCAAAGGGGCATACCCGGACCAGCCCGCCTTGGAGAACTCTCCAAGGCCCAGCGAGACCATGACCAGCACGGCGCCTGCGGCCGTCAGCCAGAAGCTCACCGCGTTCAAATAGGGATAAGCCACGTCCCGGGAACCGATCTGCAGCGGGATGACGATGTTCATCAGACCCACGATAAAGGGCATGGCCACGAAAATGATCATGATTGTGCCGTGGGCGCTGAAGATCTGGTTGAAGTGATCGGCCGGCAGATAGCCCTGGGACGCGCCGGCGGCCATGGCCTGTTGGGCCCGCATCATGATGGCGTCGGAGATGCCCCGCAGCAACATCACCAGGGCCAGTACGATATACATGATGCCGATCTTCTTGTGGTCCACGCTGGTGAGCCAATCGGTCCACAGCGGTTTCCACAGGCGGAAATAGGTGATCAGAACAAGAATCACGAGACCCAGCAGGATCGACCCGGACACGGCGCCCATGACGATTGGGTCATGAAGGGGGATTGCGGAAAGGCTCAACTTCCCAAGCATATCAATTTTTCTCCGAAGTATTAGGTTTCATCTGCATTCCATGGGATTCCATATCATGAGACCGCGAATTCATAACGGCTGGTTGGGTCTGCATGGACATGCCGTATTTGACCAAGACGGTGTCGAACAGTCCGGGCTGGACCCCCGAAAAGAGCATCACCGGTGCATTTTCGCTGGGCGCCTCAAGCTGTTCGTAGCGTGCCAGGTCAAGGGTTTCAGGGGATTGGCGGGCTTGCGCTATCCAGTCCTCGAAGGCTTCCCGCGAGGTGGCGATGGCCTTGAAATTCATGCCGGCGTAGCCCTCGCCGCTGTACTGCTGGTTCTGGCCGGCATAGGTGCCGGGCTCGTCGGCCAGCAAATTTAGCTGCGTCTGCATGCCACCCATGGCGTAAATCTGGCTGCCCAGCTGTGGAATGAAAAAGGAGGTCATCACCGAGGCCGATGTCAGCCGGAAGCTCAGGGGAACCTTGGCGGGAAAGACAAGCTTGTTGACCGCGGCGATGTTGAAATCCGGGTAGATGAAAAGCCATTTCCAGTCCAGGGAGACCGCTTCGATGCGCACGGGCTTAACACCGGTGTCGATGGGCTTGTAGGGGTCCAGCCGGTGGGTGGTGTCCCACACTAAAATACTGAGCGCCGTGACGATGAGGGCCGGCACCAGCCACACCACCACCTCTAACTTAAGCGAGGTGGCCCATTTGGGGGAGTACGCCGCTCCGCTGCGCGAAGCCCGGTAGCGCCAGGGAAACCAGATGTTCATGATGGCCACGGGAATGACCACGATCAACATGAGCACCACGGCTGCAATGAGCACAAAGCGCTCTTCCGCGCCGATGGGCCCCTTTGGGTTGAGCAGCAGCAGATGATCACAACCGCTGAGCAGGGCCGTGACGCCCAGGGCTGCGATGCCGCTGCCCAGAAACCGCATGAGTCTTCTCATTGATTCACGCCAATATGTTTAAAGTAGGTGGTTGCCACAACATAGGGATGGCAATTCTGGCCGATATCCCATCCAAACCGTTTGCCAAGCCGCCCAGCGGTGCGCCGTTTTTCTTCTCAGCAGCGCTGATATGGCCGTTTATTGAATTAAAGCAATATAGCAGCCCGTGGGGGCTTGTCAACGAACCGGTGCATGATGCCAGGGGCATCGCTTTTGGGATCCTCACCCCGAACCTCTCCCGAGGGGAGAGGGAGTCACTACCTTGATGTTTTGCGGCATATTTAAATATTCTGCTTACCTAAGAGAAACGGAATGTGCCAGTAAACCTTTATACTATTGGTCTCACGGGCAAGTGCTCCCTCTCCCCGAGGGGTGAGGGGCTAAGATAATTGATTACTTCGACATGGCCTAAGGATTTTGGTTATATGCCCGGAACTCTGTAACCCATAAATTCTTCCATGGGGTCGATTCTCGCCACTTTGCGACGGAGGCTTTTCTCCCGCACTTTGACCGGTGTTTCCCATTGTTGCTTCCAGTTCAATTTTGTTTAATGAATATTGAATAGGGTGCTCGAATATCAAAGGCTGAGGAGTTTGTGAATGCCAGACAGATTGCTACCGCAAAAAACATCCAGCCGGGGATTGTTGACGATCAAGGCGGGCAATGACGGCAATGGCCTGCGTTGCCTGGTGGTCGATGATGAACCGCAGGTATTGCGCTACGTGGTCAATCTGCTCGTCAAGCTCGGCTTCGAAGTGGATGCCGCCCAAAATCCTCAAGCCCTGTCCGACTCCGAGAACGGCGCGGTTTATCACCTGCTGGTAACCGACTTGGTAACCCGAATCGTGCAAGCTCTCGTGGATCGTCCTCAGGAAGTGGAGGTTTCGATGATTCAAGGCGGCGGCACTATGGTATTGGAGCTGCGGGTTGCTAAAGACGATATCGTTAAAATTATCGGCCGCCAGGGGCGTACGGCCCAGGCCATGCGGACCCTCATCGGCGCGGTCGCAGCCAAGACTCACACCCGGGCCGTCCTTGAAATTATCGAATAGGCCCATTTGTGAGCAATCCGTGCCCATCCCTCAGGTGAGGAGCATCAGTACTGCGGGGCGTGGTTGACGGAATCGACGTGCCGCTCATGCATGGCGGCACCAGTATCATTTCGCGAAGCAGAGCCACCAGATCTTCAGTGCGGAAAGGCTTGAACAGCCATCGGTCCACCACCCCCGCGCGCATATACAAATCTACCTCAGCGGAAACCAGATCGATCATGACGATCACCCGTGTATCTTCAAACCTGCTTTTGACCCAGGCGGAGAGCGAAAATCCGTCCATATGGGCGATTTTCAAGTCAGTGACCACCAAATCATAAATGGATTTGCGAAGAAGGTGCAACGCCGCCAGCGCACCACAGGCCGGTTCCACACGATAACCTAAAGCGGCGAGCATACGGCCTACTGTATGGATCATGGCCATCCGATCGTTCACCACCAACGCCTTTGGACCTATGGATCGACAAGCGGAAGCCGAAGCCTCCCCCTCCCCAGGGCATTGTCTATCTTTCAGTATCGAAGACATGATTTCATCCCCTTTCTGCGCAAGCTATCTTGCTTGCGGTCTCTATCCGGAAACAGGGTTCGGCGTTTCATGGGCTTCATTGGCCGAGCGGCGCTTGATGAAAACAGTGTCGGCGTGCCGGTGCTCTTAGAGAAGACCTCCCGTTGTAATGTCGGGGGAGAGAAAATACTTCTCCATTGGCGACACCATATGTTGGAAGTAGAACGCCTGTTGTTTAAATACCGCGCTTTTGAAAAAGGGGTGTTCTTGAAGCCTTTGCCAATTCACTTCACTTGTCTATGAGTCCTTCACGCGCACGAACTTTTTCACGGCCGCGGCCAATTCATTCAAAGTGAACGGTTTGAAAAGCCAGTGGTCCACCAGGTTGCCGCGCATGAAGCCAGCCACTTCGGCCGGGCAGGTACCTGTCATGATAATCACCGGGGTATCCTGCCATTGGTGTTTGAGCCAGCCGGCCAGGGAATAGCCGTCCATATCCGGCATCTGAAGGTCGGTCAGCAGCAGATCGTAGCGGTATTGATTCAAACACACCATGGCATCTCGTCCGCCGGAAACCGCCACGGTCGAAAAGCCTAATATCTCCAGCATCCGCTGCACCAATTTCAAGGCCACGGCTTGATCGTCCACCACCAGCGCGCGGCCTAATGGCACGCGGTCAGTAGTAATTTTATGCGGCGCGTCCATCATCGCGGTTACTTGAGACTGCAGCACATGGATCATAATACTACCTCCAGATATTTGAGCCGGGCAGGAGTCGGGGCGGCAAAATCAAAAGAGCGGGGGACGGACTTCACTTCGAATCCGTTTGATGTTTGAGATGCCCATCGCAGGCAATGTCCGCGGAGCAGTGTATGCGTCGAGTAAGATTGAAATTGTCCGAATAATGCCACCAGCGCAGGGGCCTACCCAGTGTACGCGTTTGGCCTACGCTTAGAGATTAGTTTGTACTTGGGCAGGAGGCAATGGGGGACAACCATGGGGGCACTACGGGCAGTTTCCTGGCATTCGAGCTAAATCAGGCCTCGGGGCAGGGCGATGGCATATCTTAGCCCCCTCACCCCGACCTTATCTTGAGACGGCTTACTTATTCATAAGGCCCGGCGGCCGACAACCCCCGCCTAAAGGGCGGGTCCCGGATCAGGTCCTGGACCGAAAAGACCACGCTGTCCCGGATCTCCTTGCGCACTCGGAAGAAATCGTCTTCCTTGGTAAAGAAGGGTTTCAGGCGCTCGGCGTTTACATCCGCCGCGATGCTGGCCGGGTAAACCGCCTCGCGCGCGGTCAATGGCGCGGTTGTCGATATCAGTGCCGAAGAGCTGCAATTGAATCCGCTTGGGTTCCCCATCGATCACTTCGCGCAGCACCATGGCCAGAGAAAAGACTTCTTCGCCTGTCGAGCAGCGTGCCATCGTCGGACTGCCGCGCCAAAAGGCTCGGCAGCATATCGGTCTTCAGCGCTTCGAAGGATTCGGCGTCGCGGAAAAAGCCGGTGACACCGATGAGCAGCTCCCGGAAGAGCGCCTCCACTTCGGCGGGGCTCTCGCGCAGGTGGCGCAGGTATTGCCCCTGGTCCGCGATCTGGTTCAGGCCCATGCGGCGGCTGATGCGCCGCAGCAGGGTATTGACTTTATATTGGGAGAAATTCAGAGCTGGTACAATCATGTCACGTTGCTCGTGCTTCCGCTGCCATGCTCCTGGGCCAGCAGCATATACATGGCCGGCACCACGAACAGGGTGAACAGGGTGCCGATGGCGATGCCGCTCATGATCACCAGGCCCATGTTGAAACGGCCCACGGCGCCGGCGCCCGTGGCGATCACCAGGGGCAGCACGCCCAGCACCATGGCGGCTGTGGTCATCAGGATGGGCCGCAGGCGGATGGCGGCGGCCGATTCCAGGGCCTCGCGTTTGGGCCGGCCGGCCAATTGCAGATCGTTGGCAAAGCGCACGATGAGAATGCCGTGCTTGCTGATCAGGCCGATCAGGGTCACCAGGCCCACTTCCGTGTAGATATTGAGGCTGGCGCCGCCCACGCCCAGGCTGATGAAGATCAGGGCGCCGCAGATCGACATGGGCACGCTGATCAGGATAATCAGCGGGTCCACGAAGCTTTCGAACAGAGCCGCCAGGGAGAGATAGATGATGATCAGGGCGAAGACAAAGGTGACCACCAGCTGGCTCGATTCATTTTCATACTGCCGCGACTGGCCGCTGTAGTCGATGCTGTAACCCTGCGGCAGGGATTGAGCCGCTAGCTCTTTCATCTTGTCCAGGGCCTGGCCCAGGCTCACGCCGGGCTGTGGCACGCCGGAAATGGTTGCGGCGTTGAGTTGCTGGAAATGGTTGAGCGATTCGGGCACCACGCTGCTCTTCAGGTGCACGATGGTGGAGACGGGTACGGTGGCGCCGGAAGAAGTCCGGATGTAGTAATTCCTGAGCTGGTCCGGGTTGAGGCGGTAGCGTTGCATCACCTGGGGAATCACTTTGTAGGAGCGGCCCGCCAGGCTGAAGTAATTGACATAGCCGCCGCCCAGCATCGATCCCAGGGCGCTGCCCACATCGGCCATGGTCAGGCCCAACTGGGCGGCCTTGCTGCGGTCGATTTGCACGGCCATCTGGGGTTTGTCTATTTTAAGGTCGCTGTCCAGGAAGGCGAACAGGCCGCTGGCGCGGGCCTTATCCATCAAGGCTTGGGTGACCTGGTTCAATTGATCAAAGGAGTCGGTGGTGCCGATGACGAACTGCACGGGCAGACCCCGGCCGCCGCCCGGCAGGGGTGGCCGCTGGAAGGCCACGGCCTTGACGCCGGCAATCCCGTTGAGCTTTTGCTGCACTTCGGGCTGCAACTGCATGGCGGTGCGGTCGCGCTCGTCCCATGGTTTTAAAACCATGCCGGCGATGCCGGTGTTGAGCCCGCTGACACCATCAAGTTGGAAGATATGATCGGTCTGGGAATAGTCCGCCAAGATTTTGTGGACTTGGTGGGTCGAAAGCTGAGTCTGCTCCAGGGTCGCATCGGGCGCGGCCGTGACCAGCGCGATGACCACGCCCTGATCTTCTTGCGGGGCCAGTTCGCGTTTGGAAGAAGTATAGAGGAAGTAAATACTTCCCAGAATGATCAGGGAGAAAACCACTACTACCGGCCGGTAGTCCAGCGAGCCGTGCAACAGGCGCTCATAGCGCTTGCGCAGGCGGTCGAACTGGCGGTCCACGAAGTCCATGAAGCGGTGGCGGTGCTCTTTGTCGTCGGGCTTGAGAAACCGCGAACACATCATGGGCGACAAGGTCAGGGCGACAATGGCCGACACGGTCACCGCGCCCACCAGGGAAAAGGCGAACTCGGTGAAGAGCGCGCCGGTCAAGCCGCCCATGAACCCGATGGGCACATAGACCGCCACCAGCACCACGGTCATGGCTACGATGGGCCCGGCCAGCTCGCGCGCGCCCAGGATGGCGGCCCGCAGGGGCGGGGTGCCTTCTTCCATGTGGCGGTGCACGTTTTCCACCACGATGATGGCGTCGTCCACCACCAGACCGATGGCCAGCACCAGGGCCAGCAGGGTCAGCAGATTGATGGTGTAGCCCAGGATCAGCATGATGAAGAAGGTGCCGATCAGCGACAAGGGCATGGCGATGACCGGGATGATCACGGTGCGTACCGAAGCCAGGAAGAGAAAAATGACGAAGGTCACGATCAACAAGGCCTCCACCAGGGTCATGATTACTTCATGGATCGAGCTGTCCACATATTTGGTGGAGTCGTAGACGATGCGGCCATTGAGCCCGGCCGGCAGCTGGGCTGCAATGGCCGGAAAGGCCTGGTGCACGCCGCTGACCACATTGAGCAGGTTGGCGCTGGGCGTGACCTGGATGCCGATGTAGACCGCGCGCCGGCCGTCGAAGGCCACCGAGGTGTCGTAGTTTTCAGAACCCAGACTCACATGGGCCACATCTCCCAGCCGGATGATGGCCCCGTTTTGCGATTTGATTACCAGGTTGCGGAACTCGTCGGCGGTATGCAGACCGGTGTCGGCCGTCAGATTTAGGGTCACCATCTGGCCCTTGGTGCGGCCCAGGGCCGAGATGAAATCGTTGGCCGCCAGGACATTGCTCACGTCGCTGCCGGTCACGCCGTAAGCCGCCATTTTCCGCGGATCGAGCCAGGCGCGCAGGGCGAACTGGCGGCCGCCCAAAATCTCGGCGGTCTGCACGCCGGGCACGGCCTGCAGCTTGGGCTGCACCACCCGGATCAGGTAATCGGTGATTTTATTGGCCGGCAAATCGGTGCTGTAGAACCCGATGTACATGGCGTCAATGGTTTCGCCGATGGAGAGGGTGATCACCGGCTGCTGGGATTCCCGCGGCAACTGGTTGAGCACGGCGTTGACCTTGGTGTTGATCTCGGTCAGGGCCGCGTTGATATCGTAGTTGAGCCGCAGATTGGCCTGGATGGTGCTAAGACCCTGGGTGCTGGACGAGTTGAGGTAGTCGATGCCGTCGGCCTGGGCGATGGAGTTCTCCAGGGGCGTGGTGATGAACCCGGAGACCAGGTCCGGATCAGCGCCCGTGTACACGGTGGAAACCGTGACCACGGCGTTCTGGGTTTCGGGGAACTGCCGCACCCGCAGCAGACCCAGGGCCCGCAGGCCCAGCACTAGGATCAGCAGGCTGACCACCGTGGCCAGCACGGGCCGCTGAATGAAAATATCGGTGAATCGGTTGCGTTCGTTGGGCATGTTATTCGTCCTTGGGCTGGGGCGCCGCTTGATCGCTGGGTTGAATCTCGTTGTTGACCGTGATCGGGCTGCCGCTCTTGAGCTTGAGCTGGCCGCTGGTCACCACCGTGTCGCCCGCCTTGAGCCCTTCGGTGATGGCCACCTGGTCGCCCCGCGTGGCGCCGGTAGTCACAAAGGTCTGTTTGGCGATCAGCTCCGGTGGTCCCTGGGCCGCCTCTTTTTTCTCCACCACGAATACGGTTTCACCGTAGGGGTTGTAGGTCACGGCGGTCTGGGGCAGGGTGAGGAACTGTTGCGCCTGGCCGGCCTGGACCTGCACCGTGGCGAACATGCCGGGCAGCAGTTCGTGCTTGGGATTGGGGATCGTGGCTTCGACCTGCAGGTTGCGCGTCTGGGGGTCCACCGCCGGGTTAATGGCGGTGATGGTGCCGGCGAACGACCGGTTCGGATAGGTGTTGGTGGCGGCCGCTACGGTCTGTTCAAGGGCAACCTGGGCCGCATCCTGCTGGGGTACCAGAAAATCCACATAGACGGAATCATAGGCTTGCAGGGTCGCGATTTTATCGCCCGGATTGAGGTATTGGCCGGGGTTGACGGTGGTGATGCCAATGTGGCCGCTGAAGGGCGCGCGGATGGTTTTCTTTTCGACAATGGCCGCCTGCTGGGCCACCTGGGCTTCTTTGCTCTTCAAATCGAACTGGGCCGCGTCCAAAGTCGCCTTGCTGACGGCCTTGACGTTGAACTGCTGCTGATCACGCGCGAAGGTGGTGCGCGCCAGCTCGGCTTCGGCCTGCAGCGAGTGCAGCAAGGCCCGGTCGGCATCGGCGTTGAGCTGCACCAGAACCTGCCCCTCGCGTACGTCATCGCCCGATTGAAAAGTGATGTCGCGCACCAGGCCGGCGATTTCAGTGGTGACATCCACGCCGCGCATGGCCCGCACGGTACCCACGGCCTCAATCCGGGGTTGCCAGGTCTGCTCCTGGGCCGTGGTGGTGGAGACGGTGACCGATGGCATGCGCTGGGCGCTCATAGCCTTGGCGATCATATGGCCCACAAAGGCTTTATAGCCGAAGATGCCGCCGAAAAGCAGCCCGACGCATACCAGCATGATGATCATTCGTTTGATCATGGGATACTCCCCCTCACCCTGACCCTCTCCCGCCAAGGAGAGGGAATAAAAGGATCAACATCATTTGGAATTGGACAGCACAGCTCAGTCTCACTTTACTTCCAACTTTGATTAACTCGCTGAAAATCGTGATATGTTCGTTTTGTCTTTGAACCATGAAGAGCATGAAGGGCATGAAATTTAAGATACGATGAAAATGTTTCATTCTTCATGATCTTAATGTTCTTCATGGTAGAAATCTTTCTTTCAAATTACTTCTGCATCTGCCGCTCCATAATCATTGATTCTCCCGGGCCGCCGCGCTCTGCGCCACCGCCGGCTCAGACTGCCAACCGCCGCCCAGGGCCTGAAACAGGGCGGCGGTGTCGGCGTAACGGGCGGCCTGGGCCTGTATCAGGCTGATGCGGGCCTGCTGGTACTGGCGCTGGGCCACCAGCAGGGAAAGGTAGTTCACGGCGCCGAGCTGGAACTGGGTTTTGGTCAGCGCCAGGGAATCTTCCGCCGCCGCATAAGCCTCGGCCTGGGCCTTGAGCGCGCGAGCGTCTGTTTCCAAAGCCCGCAGCACATCGGCGACATTCAAGAAAGCCAGCAGCACGGTCTGGCGGTAGAGCGCACCCGCCTGATCCAAGGCCGCCAGGGCCGCCCGGCGCTGGGCGCGCAGGGCGCCGCCGTGGAAGAGTGGTTGCACCAGACCCGCCCCGAGGTTCCACACGATTGTATCGCTCTTGAAGAGATCGTCGACCTTGTTGGCCTGTGAACCATAGCCGGCCGACAGCGTGATATTGGGATAGAGATTGGCGGTGGCCACGCCGACTTGGGCCGAGGCCGAGTGCAGCAGAGCTTCGGCGGCCTGGATATCAGGGCGCTGGCGCACCAGGACCGAAGGCAGGGTCACGGGCAGTTGCCCGGGCAGCGTGATCGAGGCCAGATCGAATTCGGGTAGCGTTCCCGCCTCGCCGGGCAGCCGGCCCACCAGCACCGCCAGCAGGTGTCGGGTTTGGGACAGGGCCTTTTCCAGCGGCGGCAGGCTCGCCAGCGTCTGCGCCAGCTCGGTCTGTTGCACCAGTACGTCGGTGCGCGCGACGCCGCCCAGTTGAAACTGCTGCTGCACCAGGTCATAGGCCCGCTGCTGATCAGCGGCGATATCGCGAGTGGCCTGCAACTGGGCGCGCAACGAGGCCTCCTGCAGCGCGGCGGTGACAATGTTGGCGCTCAGGGTCAGGTAAGTGCCCGTCAGCTGGTAATTGCGCAGATCCACCTGAGCCTGCAGGGCTTCGAGCTGGCGGCGCTGACCTCCGAACAGGTCGAGAAGATATGATACCCCCACCGAGGCGTTGTATAGCTCGAAGCTGGTCGTGCCAGTGGAAGATTGCCCAAAGGAAGCGCTGTTGAGCTGCTCCTTGGCCGCCGACAAATGAGCGTCTACCTGGGGAAACCAAGTGGTGCCGTATTGGGCCGACATCAACTCACGGGCCTGCCGCAACGCCGCCTGAGCCGCGGCAATGGAAGGGCTGTCTGTCAATCCCTGCCGGATCAACCGGTCCAGGCTAGGGCTTTGAAATACCTGCCACCATTGCCGCGGAATCGCCTCTACCGTTTTGAATTGCTGGGCCGTACCGCCCGTCACCGGCGCGGTGGCGGTTTCGGCCGGTAGCGGCTGCACGGTGTAATTTTTCGACGAGGGCGCTTCAGGGCGTTGGAAATCGGGGCCCACGGCGCATCCTGTCAGTAAAAAACCGCTGATCAGAAGTAAAAAGAGTTTTCGCGGCACCCCAAGTTCCTTTCGCATTTATGATGTTGCCATTGGTACCGGCCCTTGGCGCATGCCGGAAATGAAAAACGACATATGCAATTAATAATTATCAACGCGCCGGGCAGACAATGGGGTTTAGCGGGTAAAAGCAAGCGCGCCATTGCTTATCGTGGCGGCTGGCGGAGCTGATCTATAGTGGATTCCTACCTGGGCGCCGCCCTGGGAGGCGAGACGATGGTGGAGCCTCGGGCGGGCAACATCCGTTTTTCGGTTATTCGGCTTGAGCCGATTACTGGTCGGGCCCGCCCAAAACACATGATTTACCCCATATGGTTCGTGGGGCGGTCAGGGTATGAAAAAAAGGAGTTGGCTCAGACTCGATAGCCCATCGGATTTCGGTCGCCGCATCGGGGAGGAAGTTCTTTAGCCACAACCACATCTACAAGAACAAGGTCCTGTATGAAGAATGTCACCATTACAGCCGCCACGCTTTCATCCTCGTCATCAGTGAGCGTCCCCTCGCAAAGTGGGCCAGATGGAAGACAAAGGGATCTGCTTCGAAGCCCAATTGCATGGCCACACGACAAAATGGACCGGATTTTCAGGGCGTTGCGGTTGCCGAACATCAGCGGGCGCTCCCTGGTGGTGGCCGGCATCAGCATTATCGTTCTATCCTCCATCGAGTTGTACAGTTTTCTCCTTTTCCATGTCCTCATTGAGATTTTCAGCGTCATCGTGGCCTTCGCCATTTTCATGTTTGCCTGGAACACGCGCGTTCATCTTCAAAAGGGCAGTCTGACGCTGCTGGGCGCGGCGTTTATGATCATCGGCGCTGTCGACCTGCTCCACACCCTGAGCTATAAGGGCATGGGGGTTTTTCAGACCCATGGCGCGGATACGGCCACCCAGTTATGGATCGTGGCGCGCTATATTGAAGCGGTAACTTTGGCCGCCGCTCCGTTCTTCGCCGAGCGCATGATCTCCATCGAGCGGGCTTTCGCCGTTTATGCCGCGCTCTTCATACTGATGCTCGTCACGGTGTTCTTCTGGCCGGTGTTCCCCAAATGCTTCGTGGACGGCGTCGGGCTGACGCCGTTCAAGAAGATCAGCGAGTATATCATCGCCGCCATACTCCTGGCGGCCCTGGTGATCCTGAAGCGGCACCGGCCGCACTTTGATGAAAACGTGTATAAGCTGCTGGCGGCGGCTATCATCTGCACCATCGTTTCGGAAGTAATGTTTACGTTCTACATCAGTGTCTACGGAATTTCCAACCTGGCGGGCCACGTGTTTAAACTGATTTCGTTCTGGCTGATTTACAAAGCCATTCTCGAAACAGGCCTGCAACAGCCTTTCACCTTCCTGTTCCGGGAACTGGCGGATAATGAAAAGCGCTTCCGGGATCTGGTGAGTGCACTGCCCACCGGCATCTGCACGCTCCAACCCGATGGTTCCATCAGCTACATGAACCCGGCCGGCCTGGCCATCCTTGGGTATGAATCCAGCGATCTGGCCGGCGGGATCGACTTGAGCCGGCTGCTGGATTCGGAAGACCATGAAAGAAAGCAAAACCGTATCAAGGATCTCTACCAGGGCAAGGTCCTTGACAGCACCGAATACCGGATGCAGCGCAAAGATGGCGCCTGGGCGGATGTGCTCGTCCATTCCACGCCGGTTTATCGTGAGGGCCGGCTCAGCTCCATTCAGACCAGCTTGATCGACGTGACCGAATTCAGTCGCTTGAAAACAGAGCTCCAACAGACCCAAAAAATGGAGGCCATTGCCCTGCTGGCCGGCGGTATGGCCCATCGCATCAACAACATGCTCATGGGCGTGGTTGGCCGCATAGAGCTGCTGCGGTTTAATGCTTCGCAACAAAAACATGCGTCGATGGACAAGGATCTTGCGGATGTGCTCGGCAGCTGCGAGCGCATCGCGGTGCTGATCAGAAGTCTGCTGGCCTATTCCCGCGGCGGGCGCTACCAATCCCAGGTGATTGACCTGAAGGAATTCATGCCGCGCAGCCTGCCGGAAATCAGCGCTCGGCTCAAACCCGGAGTACAGCTCAGGTGGCGCGCCACAGCGGGCGTCCACACAATCATGGCCGATCCCAGGCAACTGCAAATGGTGGTGTCCGAAGTGGTGAGCAACGCGGTGGAGGCGGTGGAAGGCCACGGGCACATAGATATCGCGGTGGATCGGGTGCATGTGGATGAGGCCGCGGCCAGGCCGATACCCGCCATGCCGTCCGGGGATTATATTCTTTTCGAGGTTCGCGACACCGGCAAAGGCATGGAGGATGCAATTGCCGCCCGCATTTTCGAGCCGTTTTACACCACCAAGGTCCAGGGCCGCGGCTTGGGCATGGCGGCTGTTTACGGCATTATCAAGAATCACGGCGGCTGGATCGGGGTCGATTCCAAGCCCGGCCAGGGGACAACCGTACGGATCTATTTCCCGGTCCTCGGCGATACGGACCAAGCTATCGCAAAATGATCTTCTTTGCCGGCCCATCGAAAAGAGCGTTCACTTCATCCAGCTCCGACCCCAACTCGATATAGCAGGGCTTGACCGCGAAGGCCAAACCCCGACCTCCTAATAGCATAACATAAGGAGACAAGAAGATGATCAAAGCCTTTTACCATTTCATGAATGCCCTGGGCTATCATCACCCCGTGCATCCCACGGAGGTGCATATGCCCATCGGGTTGGTGGTCGGCGCTTTCATCTTTGCCATTGTGGCTATTATCTTTCGACGGATCAAACTCGAGGCAACCCCGCGCTATTGCATGCTTCTGGCTTTCATCTGGGTATTTCCTACCATGGCGCTGGGCTTCATGGACTGGCAGTACTTCTACGCGGGCGCTTGGATAACGCCCATCAAGGTCAAACTCGTGGTCGCGCCGATCCTGATCGTGCTGCTGGCCCTGGGGATTATATTGGGGAAGAAATATGGCGCCGCTTCGGTCCGGCTGCTGCCGATTTACTTCCTTTGCCTCTGCGCCGTGACGGTCCTGGGCTATTACGGCGGCCAGTTGACCTTCGGCGGTCGCACCATCGAAGGCCCCAGGCAGTACCTGGCAGGTCAGCGGATCTACGCCGTCAGTTGCACAGCCTGTCATCCCAATGGGGGCAATGCGCTGATGCCGGATAAGCCCGTGGCGCGCTCGCCGTTGCTGGCCAGCCCGCAGATGTTCGAATTCTGGCTGCGGCATCCCGCCGCCCCCATGCCCGCTTTTGCGGATAAGACGCTGCCGCCGGACAAGGTCCAGGCACTTTATGACTACATCACCAGCGTGCTGGGGAAGTAGCCCGGCCACTGGTTATTGGCGATCCACTCTGGCTCGATTACTGGACAAGCATTCCCAAAACACATGATTTACTCCATAGGGTTCGTCGGGTGGCCAGGGTATAAGCAATGAAAGATAGCGCGGAAAAGAAAAAATCACCGGGTTTCGGTCGCCGCATCGGTGGCGGAACTGCTTTGACGACAGCGACAATTACATGAAGGGAAGGTTCTGTATGAAGGCTTTTATTCTTGTACGCTCTGGTTGTCCCGTTCCCGTTGCGAGCGGAAGAAGGCCCGGTAACCCATGCAGCCAAAAAAGCAAACCCACCACCTTCGGCCGGTGCCTCGATCTTCGTCAATTATTGCGCCATGTGCCGTGCCTTCGGCGGCAACCGATTTTATCCTGGTAAACAAAAAGACCGGGTACATGCATTCGGCTTACTAGGCTTACTAAAGCAGGGTCCGTTTTGAATCGATGGGACAATCGCAAGGGAGGATCTGATTATGCCTTCAACATCAACACAACCAACGCCCATCCTGACAGGCCAGCGGGCTCTGGTCACGGGCGCCAACAGCGGCATCGGCAAGGCCGTGGCCCAAGCCCTGGCCGCGGCCGGCGCAGCGGTGGCGATCAATTATGTGGCCAGCGAGAAGGACGCCCGGCAGGTCGTGGAGGAGATCCAGGCCAACGGCGGTACAGCCATGGCGCTCAACGCCGATGTCAGCATGGAAGAACAGGTGCGGGAGATGTTTGCTTCGATGATTTCGGCCTGGGGCAGCATCGATATCCTGGTCAACAACGCAGGCCTGCAACGGGATGCGGCCTTTCAAGAGATGACGCTGGACCAATGGAACAAAGTGCTGTCGGTCAATCTTACCGGTCAGTTTCTGTGTGCCAGGGAAGCGGCCCGCGAGTTTATCCGCCGGGGCGTCGTGCCTGAACTGTCCGCCGCGGCCGGCAAGATCATCTGCATGTCATCGGTCCACCAGGCCATCCCATGGGCCCGCCACGCCAACTATGCGGCCTCCAAGGGTGGGGTCATGATGCTGATGCAGACCATGGCCCAGGAACTGGCCCAGTATCACATCCGCGCAAACTCCATTGCGCCCGGAGCCATTAAGACGCCCATCAATCAATCCGCCTGGCAGACGCCCGAGGCCGAACGGGAGTTGCTCAAACTCATCCCCTATAACCGTGTGGGCGAAACCACCGATATCGCCCGGGCCGCGGTCTGGCTGGCGTCGGATCAATCGGACTACATGACCGGGGCCACGCTCTTCATTGATGGCGGTATGATGCTCTATCCCGGTTTCCGAACCGGAGGATGAAGAATCCATGGACAGAGCTTCGCTGACCGCTGAAGAATTGCGCCTGGAAGAAATGCGTACCCAAAAAGTTCGCTGGGAGAGCTGGGGTCCCTATTTGAGTGAACGTCAATGGGGCACGGTGCGCGAAGATTACAGCGCCGACGGCAACGCCTGGGATTCGTTCCCCCATGATCAGGCCCGCTCGCGTGCCTATCGTTGGGGCGAAGACGGTTTGGCCGGCATCTGCGACTACCATCAGTACCTTTGTTTTGCGTTGGCGCTCTGGAACGGGCGCGATCCGATACTCAAGGAGCGGGCCTTTGGTTTGACCGGCCATGAGGGCAATCATGGCGAAGATGTCAAGGAGTACTACTTCTATCTCGACAATACTCCCAGCCACGCCTACATGAAATTTCTGTACAAGTATCCCCAGCAGGCGTTTCCTTATGAACAGCTGGTCGAAGAAAACCGCCGCCGGGGCGCCGGGGATTTTGAATTTGAATTGCTGGATACCGGCGTATTTAAAGAAAACCGTTACTTCGATGTGTTTGTCGAGTACGCCAAAGCTGGGGCCGAAGATATCCTGATCCAAATCGAGGCAGTCAACCGCGGTCCGGAGAGGGCCGGACTGCACCTGTTGCCAACGCTGTGGTTTCGCAACACCTGGTCCTGGAATGACGGCGCGGCCAAGCCGTCGCTGGAGCTCAAGTCCGCCTCGGGCGCCTTTGCGGTGGTGGAAGCCGACCATTCTCTGCTGGGCAAACGCTGGCTTTTCCTCGAAGCGCCCGCGGAGCTCCTGTTTGTCGAAAACGAAAGCAACCACCACCGCTTGTTCGGCGCCGCCAATCCCAGCGCCTTTACCAAAGATGGATTTCACGACTACCTGATACAGGGCCGCAAGGCGGCGGTCAATCCGGATCAAGCGGGCACCAAGGCGGCCGGCCATTACTTTCTGGATATCGCGGCCGGCGAGCGCCGGACCATCCGCCTGCGCCTGAGCGATACACTTTCGCTCCAATCGCCTTTTGGAGAAGTATTCGAAGAAACCATGGCCCGGCGTAAACGGGAAGCCGATGAATTTTATGAACGCATCTGCCCCTTTCCCCTCAAAGAAGACTTGCGGCGGATTCAGCGCCAGGCCTTCGCGGGCATGCTGTGGAACAAGCAGTACTACCATTACGTAATCCACGACTGGCTCAAGGGCGACGCCGCCGGCCCGCCGCCGTTCCCCCAGCGGCGCAGCGGCCGCAACGCCAGGTGGCCGCACATCCACTGCGAAGACATTCTTTCGGTTCCCGACAAGTGGGAGTACCCCTGGTTCGCCGCCTGGGATCTGGCGTTTCACACCATTCCTCTGGCCATGATCGATCCCGGATTTGCCAAACGCCAGCTGCTGCGCCTGACCCGTGAATGGTATATGCATCCCAACGGCCAGCTGCCGGCTTATGAATGGGCCTTTGGCGATGTGAACCCGCCGGTGCACGCCTGGGCCGCTTGGCGGGTCTACCGGATCGAAGAGAAGATATACGGCCGCAAAGACAGTCTGTTTTTGAGACGGGTTTTCCAAAAACTGCTTTTGAACTTCACCTGGTGGGTCAACCGCAAGGACGCCGCCGGCAACAATGTCTTCGAGGGCGGATTTTTAGGGCTGGACAATATCGGTATTTTCAACCGCAGCGAACCCCTGCCCACCGGAGGGTATCTTGAGCAGGCCGACGGCACCAGCTGGATGGGCATGTATTGTCTGAACATGCTGACCATCGCGCTGGAGTTGACTCGGGAGGACCCGGCTTACGAAGACATCGCCTGCAAATTCTTCGAGCATTTCGTCTATATCGCCGACGCCATCAACGGTCTGGGCGACATCCAAAGCGGTTTGTGGAATGAAGAAGACGGGCTTTACTACGATGTGATTCGCAAGCCGGACGGCCGCAGTACGGCCATGAAAACCCACTCCCTGGTGGGCCTGATTCCGTTATTCGCAACGGAGACCATCGAGTCCCAGGTACTGGAAGCCCTGCCCGAGTTCAGGCGCCGCTTTGAATGGTTTATCCGCAACCGCCCAGAATTGATCAGCGATTGCGCGAGCCTGGAAAAAACAGGGTTGGCCGGCCGCAGGCTTCTGTCCATCGTCGATGAAAAAAGGCTCCGCAAAATATTGGCCAATATGTTGGATGAAGCGAAATTCCTCAGCCCGTACGGCATTCGCTCGGTCTCCAAGATTCATCTGGAAAACCCCTATGTCTTCGAAGTCCGCGGCCGAACATACCGGCTCGATTACGAACCGGCCGAATCGACCACCGGTCTGTTCGGCGGCAACTCCAACTGGCGCGGGCCCGTTTGGTTTCCCATCAACTTCTTGCTGATCGAAACGCTCCAAAAATTTCATTACTACCTGGGCGATGATTTCAAAGTGCCGTGCCCCGTTGGTTCGGGCCACGCGATGTCCTTATGGGAGATTGCCGTGGAATTGTCCCGGCGCCTGATTTTACTTTTCGAAGCCGACGCCCATGGCCGGCGGCCTTTTCAGGGCCAGGCGCCACATATCCACCGGGACCCCCATTGGCGGGATCTAGTGATCTTCAACGAGTACTTCCATGGCGATAACGGTGCGGGCTTAGGCGCGAGCCACCAGACCGGCTGGACCGGCCTGGTGGCCAAGCTCATTCAACAGTTCGGCGAGTACCATCTGCGCGGTCAGGCACCGCTTTGATCGCGACCCAAAATCCTATTCTGAAACGGCTTGAACTTCCTCGAATCTACTCCGGCGCCGGACCTTCGGTGACCTGCACCCAGTCCTGGGGTCGGAGCCATTTGGCAAAGGCGGCCTGCACCTGCGCCGCGGTTAACGCCACATAGCGGCGGGCCGCCAGGACCGGTTCGTCCAAGGGCTGCTCCACCTCAATGCGGCCGATATAGCCGCGGGCGATGGCCCCCAGGCTGGATTCATCCAACGGGATTTCGCGCAGCAGCATGGCCTTGGCCAGATCCAGTTCGCCGGCATTCACCGGCTGGGTCTGCATGGTCTCGATGTTGCGCGTGACAATGGTGCGGGCGATCTCCACATTGGCGGGGTCGCACGCGTATTCTACGGCGTATACCGCCCGCCGTTGGTCCGCGTGCGCCTCCACGTCCACGCTATAGACCAGCCCGCGCTCTTCGCGCAGATCGTGGTACAGGCGGGTGGCGTAGAATCCGCCGCCCAAGACATGGTTGCCCAGTTTGATGGCGTAGTAGTCTGGATCAGACAGGGTCAAACCCAGGGTCTGGGCCAACACGACATTGTCCTGGATGCGGCTTTTGTTGGGTACATGGACCACGACGGGCGCGTTGGCCGGCACCCGTGGCATGAGCAGATCGGGTTTGGGGCCGGTGGCCTGCCAGGCCCCGAAGTATTTGGACACCGTGGCCTCGGCTTCCTCGGCAGTCACATCGCCGATAACAACCATGACGGTTTCGTCCGGCCGCATGATCTTCTGGTAGTAGGCCCGCACATCCGCCAGAGACAATGCGGATACTTCCTTAGGGGTCGGCCAGCGCAGGGCCGGATCTTTTTCCGGGTAGAGACCCTTTTTTAGGGCGCGGTGGGCTAGTTCGGCCGGGCTGTGTTCATCGCCCGCCGCCACCGCGGCGGTTTGATCGCGCACAATGGCGAAGGCCTCTTCAGGCAGGGCCGGATGCAGGAGATTATCCGCCAGCAGCCGGGTGCCGGGATCGAATTGGTCTTTGAGTACTTCCAAAGAGAAATCGGTGCCGACCGATGCATTGGCGGCAATGTCGTCCAGAGCCTTTTGAAACGCTTGCCGGTTCAGCGTTTGCGTCCCGTAATCGAACAGGCCGTTCAGTACTTTATCAACCCCTTCCTGACCGGGCGGCACCTGCAAGCCCGGTTTGGATTTGACCCGCCCGTAGATGCTCACGGTCCGGCTCACGGTCGTGGGCTGAACAATTAAGGTGATTCCGTTGGGAAGCTGTCTTTGAAAGGGATTCAATTGGGCCGCGGGAATGCTCAGGCGCTTGAGGGCTTCGTCAGCCCAGGAGGGCAGGGTGGTCTCCGGACTTTGGGGCATATTGACCGACTCCGCGCCCCTGCGGCCGGTGCCCATGACCGGCGTGCCCGAGGCTTGGGGCGTAAAAATGGCCGTGATGCACAGGTTCGGGTGCAAATAGAGGCGGGCCACGCGGTTGACATCATCCACGCTCACGCGGGAAATGGCATCGACATCTGCCTGGGGCGATGGCCGCCCCTCAATGGCCAAGGCCTGGGACCAGGCCATGGCCAGGCCCGTCACCGAATTCTTCTGATATTCCACATCGGCGGTTTCACGCCGTTTGGCGGCTGCCACGATATCGGCATCAAAGCCATCGGTCTGTTCCTGGCGCAAGATCGTCCACAATTCATCGATCACCGTTTCCGGTTTGATGCTTTGAGGAAATGAGGCCGTGACGAAACCCAGGCCAGCTTTGGGTAGCACATTTAAATCAAAGCCGGCCGACAAGACCTTGCCTTCGGCGGCCAGATCGGCAAATTTACCCCGCTGGCTGTCGAGCACATCCGCCAGTACCTGGCAGGCGGCATAATCCGGGCTATCGTAACCGGGCAGCCGGAAAGACAAGATGGCCATGCTGTAAGGCAGATCATTGGCCATCTGGATCGTTTGGGGTTCCACGGGTCCGAGCTCGATGGCGGGCCGCGCGGGCAGTTTTTTGGACGGGATCGGGCCGAAAAGCGTTTTGATCTGGGCAATCACTTTTTCGGGCGTCACATCACCCGCCACCACGATGATGGCATTATTGGGCGCATACCAGGTGTCGTGGAAGTTTTTCAGCATGGCACCCGTGGTGGCATCAAAAGATTCCTTGGTGCCCAGGGCATCCCAGGCATAGGGCGTGCCTTTGAACATGGCGGCCAGTAATTTGGTGTAAAAGACATATTCGGGGCTGGAGAGATCGCTGGCTACCTCTTGTTCGATGGCGCCGCGTTCCTGCTGCCACAACTCTTGCGTATCCAGTATACCGCTCATGCGAATGGCTTCGATACGCAGGGCCACATCCAGGTACTCGGCCGGCACCGTGGAAAAGTACTGGGTGACGGTCTGCTGGGTATCGGCGTTGAACCGGCCGCCCATGGCGGCGTTGATATTGGCCAGCTGGGCGGAGCTGAGGTCCGGGCTGCCTCGGAACATCATGTGCTCCTGGGCATGGGCCATGCCGGGAAAGCCCTGGGGTGCTTCCACCGAACCCGCCTGGTAGTTGACCACCGTGGTCACCACGGCGGCAATGGGGTTGCGAACAATCACCACCCGCAGCCCGTTGGAAAGAGTAGTGCGGGTCACCATTTCGGCCGAGGGCGGAACGGTTCGAATGGCATAGAAGATCCAGACCCCGGTGACCAGCAGCATGGTGGCCACGAAGATGATGATGCCTACGGCCGTCTCAAATGTGAGCCGCCGCAATGGCGCATCGTGTGCATTACTGGACTGTGACAACATACTCTTATTCTCCCTCGCGTCAAAATCGGTTGGAACTCAAGCAAGCGCAGCAGAAGATAATTCCTTGAATCCATTTTTCAACACTGGGCGGTGCTCCTTGTTTGGTCGGCTATTGCATCCGGCGCCATCAGTAGGCCGCTCTCATGTTCTTCCGCCAAGCATGGCCGCTAGTACAATACTGCTGAAATCGATCATGAAATGAATGATCATGGGCGCGACCAGGCTCCCGCGCCAGACATAGATAAGGGCCAACGCCACGCCCAGGAAGTAAATGCTGATCACGCCGGCCAAACCTTCATAGCCATGGCCGAGACAAAAGATGGCCGAGGAGAGCAGCACCGCCGCCCAGGAACGGCGGGCAACGCTTTTCAGTCTCAAGATCAGGTAACCGCGGTAGATGATTTCTTCTACGACGGCCACAACTACTACCATCACCACCGCCACCGCAATCCCTGCGAAGCCCTTGGCCGCCAGAAAAGAAGGCACTTTGGAAGGGGCCGACAAACCCAGGCTGTGCAAGGCGCTCTCCAACTTATTGGCGCCGTAAATGACGGGCAGAAACAACACCAGACCCCAGCCGATTTCTTTGGGCAGCTTGCCCAGCGTCCAGCCGAGGCGCCGCAACGGCTCCCCATTGCGCCAGAGGAAGTAAAATACCAGGCTCAACAACCCCAGATCGCCGAGAATGGAGTAAACGGCGCTCAGGATAAACCCTCCACCGGATTGATCGTCGATCAAAAATGAAGTCGACAGCGCGGGAAGAACCAGTAATAAAAAGACTACCAGCTCGACGGTTTGCACTTTCCGGCTGGGCTGATCAACGGCCGGGCCGAATCGATTGGCGCCATCGTCCGCCGTCAGGGGGTAGGGGATTGGTTCTATCGTTTTTATTAAATCTTCTTCCGGTGGGAAGTCTTTAGCTATGGTCCGAAGCTCCATTGGTCTGTCCTTTCCAAAATTGATGCGGCGCAGCGCGTTTTTCGGGAGACCCCATTGGGAAACGCCCGTATTATCCGGCGGCATCCATTGCGGCCTGTATTTTTTTGATTATGGCCGAGCTCGAAATCTCTTCATAATCCAGTAATTCTTGAGGATTGCCGCTCACGGGGCGTTTGCGGACGGTCAGGCAGTGAAAAGCTCCGCCGAACAGCAGACCGGCCATGAGTTTCGTGGCTGAAAGCGAAGAGGTGGGATGGCCGGAGCCGGCTCGGGTCGTGGAAGTTAAAATGTGATAACGCAATAGCTTGGCGATCTTTTCCAGCTCGATGAGTTTTTTTTGATCGGGCATGCTTTGCTCCTCCTCACTGAAGTTGTTTGGATCATGGGCGGTTTTACTTCTCCAGGTTCGCCCCGAATGCTGCTCACATAAACCCGGTTTTTAGCTCTACGCAGCAATCCCCCCCGACCTTGCGTACACGTGTGTAGAGTCAAGCGGTGATGAGAAAAGATAGCGATCGGCCGCGCCGTCAGAAATAGGATGGAGGCCCTATTTGCCGTTGGGATGAACAGTATATCGCCGCGGATGACCACGCAGACGGCCTGGCTGGCGTGGCAACAGAAACGCTTAGGGACGAAGAAGATGCACCTATTGGGTATGTTTGCATCTTCCTCGTCCCTTACTTGGGTCAGCTCCATGGATTGGAGCAGGTTAAAAACCTCCCGCGGGCGGCGGCTGCCAGCCGGCCACTCGCATATCCTGGAAGAAGGTGACGGTTCCATTGTGATTGTCTGGGTAGTGGTAGTACCAGACGATTTTTCCGGCCAGGGGAAACTGTTGCTGCGGTTTGCCCAGAAGTTCTTCGACCTGTTCGGCGGTCATGCGGCGGTCGAGACGCCGCCAGCTTTCACGAACCGAAGATGGGCGGTCGCCGTGAACGCCTTGCGCGGCGGCGTTGGTCTGGATCGCGGCCGGGACCGTGGCGGCATTGCCGGTCCCCGGCCCGGCCGATTTCTGCGCGGACGGCCGTTGTGGGGCGATGGATGGAACGGGTCCCGCGGCCGCGATTCGTTTTTCCAGTTCAGCAACGCGTTGAGTCAGCTCTTGCACGGTCTGCTGCAGGGTTTGCACCTCATGCCGCAAGACCGCGCTGTCCGCCTGGTCGGCGTGCGCGCCGGCCGGTACAGCCAGACAGGTCAGGGTGAGTAATAACGCCGGCAGGCACTGGTGGATGGGATTGCGGATTCTCATAAGAGATCCTTCCATGGAGGAATTCGCTGGATTGAACTACATTCCCGCCCCACTTTTCCGTTTATCGCCCAGGCGGGGGCCCTCTGTCCTACCATACCAGCCAGGCCATCAGATACAGCGTGTTGTTGTCCGTGGCCTGCCGGTCGAAGCCGTCGTAGTTTGTGTCAGAGCCGTTGAATTTATCATAGTAGATATATTGGGCCGATAGACGGACATTCTGCCAGGGATAGTAGCCGATCTGGGCGATGTAAGCTTCACTGTCCGGCTTGAAGTTACGGCTGCCGGTGACCGGGGCCGGTGAATACAGTCCGGGGTTCTCATCTCCGTCGGTTCGAAAATAGGCCAGGGTTAAAGCGACCGAACCTCCCAGGTAGTAATTGGCGTCCAACCGGTAGGTGTTGAGGTGGTGGCCCGTGTCGGCCGGCACGGAAGCATTCAATTTCTGGTTTTCATAAATATAGGTGGCGTGGAAACTGAGCTGGTGGTTGCCCAGGGGGTGCCTGTAGGAGGCGTCCAGGGCGTAATCGGTGTATTGATCGGTCGATCCCGATACGCCGCTGGGGTAGAGCTCGGCATAAAGGCCATAAGTGCCGACTTCAAAACTGCCGGGTCCCAGGGGGTGCTGCCAGGCCAGACGCCAATAAGGCGCCACATTGTTGATCGTGTTCTGGCTGGTATCATCCGGCGGGGATGCCTGGCCGATCTGGGCCGAGCGATAGATGGCGACGGCGGCGTAATAGCTGTTGTCCCAGAACCCGTAGCCGCCCAGGCCGGCGACTTGCTGGGCCAGGCCGCCGTCGATCAGGGCGCCGGCGGCCGGTGTGGGCGCCACATCAGCCGACGCATAGGGAAACGACCACGCGGGAGTGCTGTTCCACAGATCTTCCACGGTGGGGTTGTTGTTGAGCGTCAGGCCGTACACCAGGGGTTTGCCGCTCATTTGGGCCGTATTGGCGTAACGCAGGTCAGTATTGTCCATGGTCAGATGATCATCCACCTGGGTGTAAGTGGTCTGCACAAAACTGCCGATGTGGGGCGTAATTTCGCCAGCCAAAAAAAGGCTGAGCTGCTGGGGAAGCTGGATGTCATTATTCTGGGTGCCGGAAACCGATTCCTGGATTCCGGTATAGGCCACCTGGGCCATCACCGACAAGGGCAAGGTGTCGTTGAGATCCAGGGGCGCCAGCTTGGCGCTCTGGGGGGACTGGATTTTTTTCATCTGGGACAGGGTATAGCCGCTGGCCTTGAAGGTTCGGCCGAATTCGGTGAGTTCCGGAAAAACGGTGTGGCAAAGATTGCAGGCCATGCCGGTCTGGCGGGCATAACTGGGCAGCGCGCGGGCGGGGCGCTGGAATAGCAGCAAACCGCCGAGCGCAAGGCCGATAATTGTCAGCATGAGCGTTGGTTTAAGGCCATCCTGTAGTATTTTCATCTTTTTCTTCTCCTTCCTATTGGTTTGTCATCGGTTTATGAAACCAGCGGTCATCAACGGATAAAATGATCGCATAGCGCTCAAGCGCTGAACAGAAGGATTCAGCTGGCTAGCAGCCGTGAAGAAGCAACGGCGACAGTGCTGAACGGGATGGTGGCAAACTCGCACATGCCCGTCATTGACACGGTTGGCGGTGTGCTATGGTTTGCTTTCGGAGGACGGTTTAAATGTGTGTTCGAGGTAGTCGATCACTGCTTGCACCGATTCCTTATCCAGGGCGAAGGGAGGCATTTGCCCTTTGCCGTCCTTGATGGTGGCGGCGATCTTTTTGGATGCATCGCTGGCCCAGAAGGCCGGCTGGGTATAGTCGGCCGGCTTGGGGTTCAACAAGGCCGCCGCCGGTCCATCCCCCTTGCCGTTTTTGCCATGGCAAAGCATGCAATTGGTCTCGTAAATCTTTTGCCCCTTTTCGAGTTCCGTATCCGCTCTGCTGGCGCGGACCGGCAGGATCGCGCCCGCCGCAAACAAGATCGGAA
>JAKALP010000001.1 GCA_021824175.1 Deltaproteobacteria bacterium | reverse complement strand
TCTGCAAGCAGAAGCGTTCTCGTGCGACTTGCATGTGTTAAGCACGCCGCCAGCGTTCACTCTGAGCCAGGATCAAACTCTCCAATTAAACTATTTTGTGTTGCCTTGGCAACATCATGTTTAACGGGTCCCAACTCTTGGCATCGTCACTATTTAGTTTTCAAAGATCAAGTTCTATGATTTTTGTCCGAAACGAAAACTTTAATTATATTAAAGCACCGCCCCTTGTCAAACAGTTTTTTTTAAAACCGTTTTTTTTCTTGGAGCCCTTGAAGAAAGATTTGCTATTTACCGTACAACTCAGTTGAAGTCAACAGAAAAACTTTTCGATTTATTCAACCGATCAAATCCTCACCCTAATTCTCAGACTGCTGGGAAACGGAAAAGGAACTGGCAGGTACAAGCTTACTCACTTCTTGGATCTCTTAAAAGAGCAACCGTGCAACTTAGAATTGGTAGCACAGCCAGAACGGGACGCTTTATACTTTCTCGGTTGGCGCTTGTCAATTACTTTTTTTATTCTGAACAACAATTTTATGGAATTTCTTTTTACCAGCCCTTAAAATAAGCGACATATCTTTGATATCATTAACAGTAATTAGGTCATCAAAGGCATCAATTCGTCGTCCATTCACATAACCTCCTCCCTGACTGAGAAGCCTGCGCGCTTCACCGTTAGAATGGGCCAATCCTGCCTGATGAAACAATTTAAAAGCTGCAATGCCATCTTCCAAAACTTCTATTGGTAGATCCGTACTTGGCACACTATCATCAACGGCGGTGCTTCCATACCTGGGGATAGTGCTGGAAGGCAAAATCGTTTCTGGTATCACTCGAGTACCAAACATTTGACTGGACGCCTGAAAGGCCTTTGAGGCCTCGCCTGCTCCATGGGCCAAACAAGTGACTTCAAATGCCAATATGGCTTTAGCGATGTTTAGATCAGCCCCTTCTAATGCAGCGACATCTCGGATTTCATCCATTGGCAGGAATGTAAAGAGAGCTAAAAACCTCGCCACATCGCGATCGTCCGTATTTATCCAGAACTGATAATAATCATAGGCTGAAGTACGGGCGGGGTCCAGCCATACCGCACCTGCTGCCGTTTTGCCCATTTTAGCACCTGAGCTAGTAGTAATCAGCGGAAAGGTGATTCCGTAAGCTGAACCACCGGTTATGCGGCGGATTAAATCAATACCCGCTACGATATTGCCCCACTGATCACTTCCCCCCATCTGCACTCCACATCCGTAGGCCTTGAACAATTCTAAGAAGTCGTAGGCTTGCAATACCATATAGTTAAACTCAATAAAGCTTAACCCATCTTCGGACTCTAGCCGAGTGCGGCAACTTTCGGCTTTTATCATTCGATTCACCGAAAAATGACGCCCGATATCCCTTAAAAATGGGATGTAAGCCAAAGTCGTCAACCATTCAGCATTGTTTAAGAGCAATGCTTTAGCATCAGAAAAATCGATAAAACGGGACAACTGTTTTTTTATGCTTTCCGCATTGTGGTTGACCTGTTCGATGGTCAACATCTGACGCATTTCAGTCTTCCCGCTGGGATCTCCGACAAGACCGGTACCACCTCCAACCAAGGCGATAGGACGATGACCATGGCGCTGCATTTGAGCCAATGCCATTATGGGAACTAGACTTCCTACATGCAGACTGGATGCGGTTGGATCGAATCCAATATAACACGTTACTTTCTCGGATTGGATATAGGCCACCAACTCTTGGTCATGGGTCATCTGTTCGATGAAGCCCCTTTCCTTTAATGTATCTATTACGCTGGGCATCCGGTTCACTCCGTTTTGATCGCTTCGTTAATTGACCCACAAACAAAATGGGGGGAATCTATTAATTGGTTGAAACAAGGCAGAGCTCATTGGCCTGTACCTAATTAAATCCTTTTCCACCTGTATTTCTTTGCTTAATCCCTTTAAAGCAATTGAAGAATAATAATACTGCATATCCCGCTCAACAAAGCGCCACCTGACCTCGTCGCCTATTTATTGGCATACTCAACAGCCCTGGTCTCTCGGATCACGGTAACTTTAATTTGTCCAGGGAATGTGAGGGTTTCTTCGATCTTTTTCACAATATCGCGGCTGATCAAAATAGACTCTTCGTCGTTGATCTTACTGCTTTCAACGATTACCCGAAGCTCACGGCCGGCCTGAATGGCGTATGCGCTTTCCACTCCTTTAAAGGATGTAGCAATTCCTTCAAGATCTTCTAAACGCTTGATATAGTTTTCCAGCAATTCCTTACGTGCACCCGGGCGTGCACCGGAGAGGCCATCCGCAGCTTGCACCAAAATGTCGTAAACCGAGGTAGGAGGCACATCCTCATGGTGAGAAGCGATGGCGTTCACAACCAGTGGAGATTCCCCGAATTTCTTTGCCAGCCTTGAGCCAATCAAGGCATGGGGCCCCTCGACCTCATGATCAATGCCCTTACCAATATCATGCAATAACCCCATGCGACGGGCAAGCTTCTCTTTTAGCCCGAGCTCGGCAGCCATAATACCGCAGAGGAATCCAACTTCGACCGAATGCTGCAATACGTTTTGAGAATAACTGGTCCGGTATTTCAATTGACCGATATACTTGATCAATTCATTGTTTATGCCATGAACGCCCAGATCGAATGCGGCCTGTTCGCCAGCCTCCTTAATTACAGCGTCAACCTCTTCGGTAACCTTTTTGACCACATCTTCGATCCGAGCTGGATGAATTCGCCCATCCGCGATCAAGCGCATCAAGGATTGACGTGCCACTTCCCTGCGAATGGGATTAAAACCTGAAAGGATTACAGCTTCGGGAGTATCGTCGATGATCAGATCAATACCTGTTGCAGCCTCAAGAGCTCGGATGTTGCGCCCCTCACGGCCGATGATCCGTCCTTTCATCTCATCACTCGGTAGCTGCACTACAGTCACGGTGCGCTCAGCTACATAATCAGCTGCGTAGCGCTGAATAGCAGTAGCTAATATTTTTTTAGCTTTTTTGTCAGCTTCTTCCTTAGCCTCGCTCTCAATCCGTTTAATTAGTTTACCCCCTTCAAAACGGGCTTCATTTTCCATGGCGCGCATGAGCAGTTCCTTGGCTTGCTCTGCGGTCAGGCCCGATATCTTTTCCAGTTGGGTCTTCTGCTCAGCTATGAGACCGCTGTATTCTTGCTCTTGCTTGGTAATTTGCTCGACGCGCTTTTCAATATCCTTTTCTAACCGTGTAAGGTCTTTTTCCTTGCGCTCAACGCTCTCGATTTTACGATCGACATTTTCCTCTTTTTGGATTAAGCGCCGTTCTTGTTTTTTGAGCTCAGCTCTGGTCTCTTTGGTCTCATTGTCAAATTCGGCCTTCATCTTCAAAAGCCGATCCTTGGCCTCAATATTACTCTCCTTGATCAGTGCTTCGGCTCTGTTTTTGCCCTCCTGCACAATACGGGCAGCTTCGGTTCGAGCGGCATCCGCTTTTTGGCGGTCAAGAAGTATCTTGACCCAAAATGCAATTCCAAATCCGATGCAAAACCCAACGATTGTCAGGCCGATTGTAAATCCATTCATCGCGCCTCCATGGCTATCTGCGTTTATTGTAAAAACGGAATAACAACATTTAATTACATCATTCCGTTGGTGAAACTATTTTTGCTTCGTGCGCCGTGACTTTGTGGATCATATGAGCGCGTTGCGCTTCCGGCCGCGAAGACAGGCCGCATGCAGCATTGCTAAACAAGGGTCGAAGCAATTAAGGATGAAAGCTGGACCTGATGATATTCTCTGGAGGGTGCAATCAAACGTTGCGAAGGGAATTGCTTTGCTGACTTTGATCACCCCAGATTGGGGGTACCCCCACCACGATGCCGTGTTGGCTGGCCTTTGATCCAAAAAGGCAAGTGGGCGCCATGCGACTTCTTTAGGCTTTTCTGTCCGAGCAGAACTTGCACACCAAAGCCAGACTTGGCTCCCGTTTAAAAAGGTGTTGGGTCAAAGCACATCTTCCAATCACGCGCAGGGTAGGGGTAACCACCCTATCTTAGGTTATTCACACAAACGTTTGATCTCCACGCTTACAGAAGAGTTTTGGAACTCCTGCCTGATCCTGATAAAACCATTGAGCATGGGGAATTCCGATAGAAATCGCTTTCGTTCGTGTGGTTTAAGCAAATTGGGACTCAAGTGTTTGTAACAATTGGGTCGATTTCTGATTGATCACTTGTAATAAGCTCTGGTGTTTTTTTTGCAACTCAACATAATCATTGGCAATATTTAAAGCTGCCAGCACCAATATGGCCCATTTGTCAGTGGCCACCGCTTTTTGGGCACATTGCTTTTTTGCTTGATCAACCGATTTGACCACATATTTGGCAACTTCTCCTGCATCAGACTCATCTGAATCCGTCTTGAAGGTGAATAGCTGCCCTAAAATCTCGATATTGATTACTTGATCCACCGAAGCTTGATTCCCCTAATTTAACTGCTGCTATCGACTATGGCTTCACTCTTCTGTGAACTGTGAAAGTCTGCCCACCAGACTGTCTATTTTTGCACGAACCAAGGCCTTAATCTCATTGGCCTGTTTTTCAATAGCCTCTTTCTCTTGGAGCTGGGAAGCCAAATTGTTCTTTTCGCGCTTAAGCTCCGAAATTTCTGCCTCCCGTTGCTCACAAGTTTGAATCAATCTCTCTATCTTTTTTTCCAAAAATTCAAACTGCTGCAATACATGTTCTTGATCCAACGTCACACCTCGCATGTGAAAGTACTATAAGCGTTTGCATTATGCCAAGTCAAGATTTTTCAAAGCCCATTAGTTTCATTAGATTTTCAGCATTTTGTAGATCGTCGCGGCTGTTAACCCCAATAATTTCGGCACTGCCGCCCCCTTTGACCACCCCAATTGTGCGTCCGCCTGAATGGCCATGTTTGATAATGTCCGTGAGATAAAACTCCTTCTGAGCATTATCGGCACGAAGCTGGGGCAAAGCCCATTCAAGGAAAGCTTTATTTACTACATATATCCCTGAATTAATGACATTTATCTCTTTTTGAGCAGCATCCGCGTCCTTTTCTTCCACGATAGCAATTAGCTGGCCAGTAGGGTCAAGAATGACTCGGCCATATCCTTTGGGTTGCTCTACCTGCACGGCTAATAATGAAAGATCACGCCCATGGGCGTTGTGATTGGCAATCAGATGATCGATGGTAGCGGCTCGAATCAGTGGAACGTCTCCACACAGAATCACCACCTGCTCAACCGTATTTGGGATATGAGGCATGGCGCACATGACAGCATGGCCAGTGCCTAACTGCTGGCCCTGGTATGCAAAAATGGCTTCTCCTTTGCTCATTACAGCTTTTTTAACAAGATCGGCTTGATGCCCAATAACCACCACCACATTAGGGCCAGCAACATGATTGGCGGTCAGCACGACATACTCAATCATGGGTCTGCCGCAAATCTCATGGAGTACCTTGGCTTTATCCGACTTCATCCGGGTGCCCAAACCAGCAGCCAAAATAACGATACCTATATTGGATGTCATAGTTCTCCAGCTTTCTGCGATTCATTCTTATTGTTCTATACCATTAGATATGGGCATTAAAAAAGGGTGACCGCCAGCGGTCACCCTTTTTTAATCTAATATCTTTGGCAAGATCAAATTCTAGGCATTTCAGCCAACCGAATTCGATAGGTGGCTCTGGCAAGCGCGGCCCGGGCACGAGTAAAATCAATATTTTCATCTTTCTCTTTACGTAGCCGGTCTTCAGCCCTTTGCATCGCGGCTTTGGCGCGACCGACATCGATATCTCGCCGACGTTCCGCCGATTCAGCCAAAATAGTTACTCGGTCTGGAAGGGCTTCAGCAAAACCGCCGCTGACAAATACAAATCGCTCCCGCCCCTCTTTGTCCACGTAACGCACCGCACCAATTTTTAGGCTGGTCATAAAAGGTGTGTGTCCGGACAAAACGCCAAATTCGCCTAAGGTTCCGGGGGCCATCACAATCTGGGCCTCTTCGCTAACAACGGCTTTTTCCGGAGTCACGATTTCCAATTTAATGTTTTCAGCCATGGTATCCTCTTACCTGCGCGTTAGGCAGCCTCTGCTTGCCGCTTCTTGGCATCTGCAAGCACTTCCTCAATCCCACCTTTCATATAGAAGCACTGCTCGGGAATGTCATCATGCTTGCCTTCGACGATTTCTTTAAATCCACGAATGGTATCTTCAATTTTGACATACTTGCCAGGGAAACCGGTGAATACCTCAGCCACATGGAACGGCTGGGACAAGAATCGCTGGATTTTACGCGCTCTGGAAACGGTGACTTTATCGTCTTCTGACAGTTCGTCGATTCCGAGAATGGCAATAATGTCCTGCAACTCTTTATACTTCTGAAGAATTTGCTGAACCTGACGCGCAGTGCGGTAGTGCTCATCACCAATAAAGTTGGCATCCAAGATGCGTGAAGTAGAATCCAAAGGATCCACAGCAGGATAGATGCCTAACTCAGCAATTTGACGTGAAAGAACCACGGTACCATCCAGGTGAGCAAAGGTGGTAGCCGGTGCGGGGTCGGTCAAGTCGTCGGCTGGCACGTAGACGCACTGTACGGCAGTGATGGACCCCTTGGTAGTAGAGGTGATGCGCTCTTGCAGACCGCCGAGGTCGACTGCTAGGGTGGGTTGGTAACCCACCGCAGAGGGCATACGGCCTAGCAAGGCGGACACTTCCGATCCAGCCTGGGTGAAACGGAAGATATTATCAATGAAAATCAAAACGTCCTGTCCCTCTACATCACGGAAATATTCAGCGCAGGTTAGAGCGGAGAGCGCCACGCGAGCACGGGCCCCTGGGGGTTCGGTCATCTGGCCATAAACCAGGGCGGCTTTGGGTAAAACGCCCGATTCTTTCATTTCATGATAGAGGTCATTTCCTTCGCGGGTTCTTTCGCCCACACCGGCAAATACCGAGATGCCACCATGCTGCATGGCGATATTATGAACCATTTCCATCATTACGACAGTCTTGCCCACACCGGCGCCGCCGAACATCCCCATTTTACCACCGCGGGGGAAGGGTACCAGCAGGTCAATAACCTTTACACCAGTTTCCAGAACGTTGACTTCCACATCCTGCTCAGTGAACTTAGGAGCCGGACGGTGAATGGGCAGCATCTTCTCGTGGCTAATGGGGCCAAGGCCGTCCACAGGCCGACCGACCACGTTGAGCACGCGGCCCAAGCTCGCCTGTCCCACTGGCATCATGATGGGGTTACCGGTGTCTCTGACCGGCATGCCGCGCATCAAACCATCGGTAACGTCCATTGCAATGGTGCGCACTACGTTATCACCCAAGTGTTGGGCCACTTCCACGACCAAATTATCTTCTTCATTGTTAATGGCCGGGTTAGTAATGGTCAGCGCCGTATAGATAGTCGGCAACTTGCCCTGCTCGAACTCAACGTCCACAACAGGTCCCATTACCTGGGTTATCTTACCAAAATTCTGTGCCATCGATAGACCTCCTATGAAACGCATTCAGTTATTCGTATTAACCTTTGAGGGCTTCGGCGCCGCCCACGATATCCATCAATTCTGCGGTAATGGCAGCCTGACGAGCCTTATTGTAGGCCAATGTCAGGTTCCCGATCATGTCCTTACAGGCTTTTGTGGCATTATCCATGGCCAACATTCGGGCGGCATGTTCACTAGTAGATGTCTCGAGCAAGGCCCTGTGGATTTGGACATCCACGTTTTTGGGCAAAAGTTCACCTAACAGTGCGGCAGGTGTAGGCTCACAAATATGCTCGGCCTGATAGGGGGCATCCTCATCTGCGGCCTGATCTTGCTTGGCAATGGGTGGTATGGGTAGCAATTGTTTGCTCATGGGAACTTGCTTCGCCATGCTAACGAATTCCGAGTAGACCACTATCACCTCATCATACTCATGGCTTAAAAAAGCACTGACCATCTTACGGCCCGCGTTAGCCGCAACACTGAACCCAAAGCTGCTGCCGACAATGCCATTGTTGCGAGATACAACGTCTAGTTTCTCACGTCGCATCCAATCTAAGCCTCTTTTCCCGAAGGATGAAAAGGAGACTTTTCTTCCTTTAGCCATTCTCTCCTTAGCTAACGAATCAGCCCTTTTGATAATATTGGCATTAAAACCACCGCAGAGCCCTCGATCGGAGGTAATGACGATGATATGACTGTGTTTAATCTCATCACGGGGAACCAGCAGGGGGTTAGCCTGATCGCCAGCCTTCTGGGACAAGCTTCCCAGAACCTCTTCGAACTTTGCCGCGTACGGACGGAAGCCCTCCATTCGGACTTGAGCACCGCGCAACCGAGATGCAGCCACCATATTCATCGCTTTGGTGATTTGCTTGGTTTTTTTAACGGCGGCGATTTTAAGTTTAACTTCTTTTAATGCTGCCATAGCGTTAAGCCCTTATCATTTGTTAGGTCGTCTCACCACGTTCGCTCAGGATAAGGCTACTTGATGGTATCCTTGAACTCTTCATCGTAAGCTGTCAGCGCATCACGAATTAGTTTTTCCAGGTCATTGTCGATGGCTTTCTTCTCTCGCAGACCTTCGAATACTTTGGGGAAACGCTCTTCAATGAAGGGGTACAGACCCGCCTCATACTTAGCAACGACACTAACCGGATATTTGTCAAGGAAACCACGTGTGGCGGCAAAAAGAATCGTCACCTGCTTTTCCATGGTCAATGGCTGGTATTGGGGCTGCTTGAGTACTTCCACCAGGCGCTGACCGCGGGTCAATTGCTTTTGGGTGGCGGCATCCAAATCGCTGCCAAAGGCCGCAAATGCTTCCAATTCACGGTACTGGGCCATATCCAGGCGCAGGGTACCGGCGACCTGTTTCATGGCTTTAACCTGAGCTGCACCACCAACGCGGGAAACTGACAGACCGACGTTAATGGCTGGACGAACGCCGGCAAAGAACAAGCTGGGCTCCAGGTAGATCTGACCGTCGGTGATGGAGATAACGTTGGTGGGAATATAGGCAGAAACGTCGCCAGCTTGGGTTTCAATAATCGGCAGAGCGGTCAGTGATCCGGCGCCCAGCTTATCGCTGAGTTTGGAGGCGCGCTCAAGCAAACGGGAGTGGTTGTAAAAAATATCGCCGGGGAAAGCCTCGCGTCCGGGCGGACGGCGCAACAGCAGAGATACCTGACGATAGGCGGCCGCCTGCTTGGAGAGGTCATCATAAATGATCAACGCATGCTGCCCCTTATCACGGAAGTACTCGCCCATAGCGCACCCGGAGTAAGGCGCAATAAATTGCAGGGTGGCGGGATCGCTGGCGCAAGCCGACACGATGGTGGTGTATTCCATGGCACCGTGCTTTTCCAAAATGGCATGAACCTGTGCTACTGTGGATTTCTTCTGGCCGCAAGCCACGTAGATACAGTAAACATCCGTATTCTTCTGGGCCAAAATGGCATCGATGGCGGTAGCAGTCTTGCCGATCTGACGGTCGCCGATGATCAATTCGCGTTGACCACGGCCGACTGGAGTCATGGCATCGACGGCCTTTAAACCAGTATAGCAAGGCTCATGGACACTCTTGCGTGCGATAACACCGGGCGCTACCATTTCAACCCGGCGGAACTCTTTGGCGTCAATGGGCCCCTTGCCGTCTATTGGGGCTCCCATTGCATCCACCACGCGACCCAGAACTGGCTCACCTACCGGCACCTGGGCGATTTTACCGGTACGTTTGACAATATCGCCTTCTTTGATGTGGATGTCTTCGCCCATGATAGCCACACCCACATTGTCCTCTTCTAAGTTGAGCACCAATCCCAGAATAGCGCCTGGGAACTCAACCAGCTCCATGGCCATTACTTTTTCCAAGCCATAGACTCGGGCGATGCCGTCACCGACGGACAGAACCACGCCGGTTTCACTCAGTTCGATCTTCTTGTCGTAATCAGTAATCTGCTCTTTGATAATTTGACTGATTTCTTCGGCTCTAAGTTCCATTATGCACGCTCACCCCTTTTTAAAGATTCCCTCATATTGAGTAATTGTGTTTTAATGCTTCCATCCAAGACAAGATCCCCAATGCGGGTAACGATGCCGCCGATGAGGCTCGGGTCTATTTCAACCTGTAGAACCACATCCTTACCCGTTCTCTTGGACAGGGCCGAACGGATCTTCTCGATGGTTTCGGCGGTCAAATCACTGGCGGTGGTCAGGCTGGCGCGGGCCATACCTTTGAGCTCGTCAGCCAGTGCTTGGTAGAACTCGTTGATGCTGCCGACAAAGCTGATACGTCCCTTTTCAAACAAGAACATAATGAATGATGACATAGCTTTGGAAAGATTTAGCTTATCAAGCACTTTGCGTAGAATGATCTTGCGCTCTGCGACCTGGTAGAGCGGATTTGCGATGGTATCCGCCAATGTTTTTTGTTGCTCCATTAATTGGGCAAAACCATTAAGCTCCTCACGATATTCTTCGGTGTGCCCGTCCTCTTTACCGATAAGTAATAGTGCCTTGGCATATCGCCGTGCTATTGCCAGATTCTTCACTATGCCACCACCTTATCTAGATATTCACCCACCAACCGGTGTTGATCCTCAGCAGAAATCTTTTCTTTAATGAGTTGCTCCGCTCGTGCCAGTGCCTTCTCTACAACCTGTTGTTGCAAAGTAATTTTAGCTTGCTCAAATTGATGGGCAATATTCTTTTGAGCATGCTCCTTGAGCTTCTCGGCTGCTGCTTCTGCTTCTTTCAAGATGCGCGCTTTGGCCTCCTCACCTTGACGAATGTAGCCGGCGATGATCTTTTCCGCTTCTTCATCCAGTCGGGCCAGACGGGCATTGTAATCGGCCAACTGCTTTTCAACCTCTGCCTTTTTGGCTTCCAGCGTTTCCAATTCTTGGGCAATCCCTTTAATGCGGCTGTTAAGCGCCTGCGAGGCAGGTTTACGCAGGACAATGAAAAGCGCAATGGCCAACACTGCGAAGTTCATAACCCGATACCAATCAGTGGCTTGCCATCCAACCGCATGACCTCCGCCGTGACCTTCACCGCCGCTGGCCCACGCAAAGGTACCTGCTGTCATCAAGATAACCGTCACCCCCACTACTGCGGTGGCGATACCTATCAACCGCTTACCCCGATATTGACCAACTCTCATTTAAGCGGCCCTCCCTAAAATCTTATTAGTAATGGCAGAGGCAAACACTTCGACTTGCTTTCCCAATTCCGCCCGCACCGTGTCTGTATCTTTGGCAATTTGCGTCCGAACCGCATCCAGATCCTCTTTGGCCTTGCTGTTGATCTTGGCCACAATGGTTTGTTCTTCGTCGGTGGCCGTCTTGACGAGAGATTCCTTCATTGTTTGGCCTTTAATACGGGCATTTTTCAGCCCTTCACTATAGGCCTTATTCTTCTCTTCGGCCTGGTTGGTCGTAGAAGAAATATTGCCTTCCAGCGCCTGTAGTTTTTCTTTACGCTGTCGCAGAATGCCGCGGATGGGTTTATATAAGAGAATATTAAGAAGGAAGATGAGGACAAGGAAATTGGCAATTTGAATCGCCAAAATCGGAAAACTGATACTCACCATAGATGGCCTCCACGCTCAGCTGATTACGATCTATTACTCTGAAATAACTAAATAATTCGCTTGCGCCACAGGTATGAGCAAGGGGGCTGTATAGCATCTGGCGATTAAGAATGTCAAAGGTTTTTTAAAATTTTCTTTCTATTGTTTGGGCGTTGCCGATACATCTTTGGTGTCGGGTTTGGTGGTTTTTACGTTTTTGGGCGGTTGTGCTTGCATCTTACAATTCCCATTAAACACCACCCCTGAGTCGATGGCTATACTGGGAGCACAAATATCTCCGTTAACTTGAGCCGGCGCATAGATTTCAACGCGCTGTGAGGCCTCAACTCGGCCATTGATCTTACCCCGGATTACGGCTACGGCAACTTGAATGTCGGCCTCTAAGGATGCATTTTCCCCGACAATCACAGTCCCATCGCTACTGATGAGTTTACCGCTGATACGACCATCGATGCGAATGGTTTCTTTGAATGCCAAAGTTCCTTCAATGACGGTATCACGGCCTAAAAGGGTGGAAATCGTTGTTGAATCGCTGGAGGCCGATCTCTTTTCTTTTCCTAGCATATATCCTCCTAATAGCTTAAATGGGGTTAGAAATCTCATTTTTGCGTCTTTATTTCTCGAACATAAACCGCCGCATACTTACGTTGAGCAGCAACCCCACACCAATCATCATGGTGATGACCGAGGAACCACCGTAACTAATAAAAGGCAGGGTCACGCCCACCACTGGCATCAAACCCATTACCATGCCAATATTGATGGCTACTTGCAAACCGATCATGGAGGTAATTCCAACTGCCAGGATGGTCCCGAAAGGATCGCGGCTACGCTGGGCGATCTGGAGCCCCCAGATCACAATCAGCAGGAATACCATCAGCGTAAAAATAGTGCCTACAAATCCCCATTCCTCGGCCAATACGGAAAAAATAAAATCGGTGTGCTGCTCCGGTAAAAATTCCAGTGTATTTTGACTGCCTTTGAGGAATCCCTTGCCGGTGATCATACCGGACCCAATAGCGATCTTGGATTGAATAATGTGGTATCCTGCGCCCAATGGGTCTCGCTCTGGATTTAAGAAGGTTAGAATGCGTTGTTTCTGATACCCTTTGAGGAACACCCAAACCGCCGGTATACTTAAAGCGCCCGTTGTAAACAGCCCAATCAGTGTGCGTCGTTCGATCTTAATGTAGAGGGTCATGGAGGCTGCAATCAAAGCGACGAGCCCTGCTGTGCCCAAGTCGGGTTGTCTCACAATCAGGCCGAAGGGTATAATGGTGATGACCACCGGTGCAATCATTTCCCGCAAACGAATCCCTTCAGTACGTACAATACGGGAGTAGTATTTTGCCAGCATAATAATAACGGCAAGTTTGACCATTTCTGAAGGCTGAACAGAGAATGGCCCCAGCACCAGCCAGCGCTTGGAGCCCCCTACGTATTTTCCGAAAAAGATAACGGCTACCAAAAGAAGAATACTGAATAGGTAGACCAGATGCCCCCATCGTTCGAAAACTTTGTAATTTACAACGAAAGAAGCAATCATAAGCACCATACCCGCCGCGTACCATATCAGCTGTCGGCTGAACAACCCCGCCAAATGGCTATCGGCACTAGCAGTGACGGCACTATAAACCACGACCAAGCCAATTCCAGCGATAATTACTGTCAGGGATAGCATCCACCAATCAAAATATTCAACTAGGCGTCGATCGATCATGGGCCACCTCTGTCAAGTTGGTTTACAAGTAGGTCTAAGGTTCGAAATGGAGCCGGGTTAGAGTTCGTTTTCATCCAATATTATTCCTCCTCACCGGCTTCGGTTGGAGGAGCCGCTGGCTCTGTAAGTCCCCCAATTCGTTCCCGGGTCTTTTGATCAATGATTTTGGTGGTGTTATCTTCGGGCAAATGTAAATGCAACCGGATGATCTCCCGGGCCACTGGGGCGGCAGCGGACGAACCATGTTCGCCATGTTCAATCATCACCGCCACCGCTATGGTGGGATTGACCGAAGGGGCAAAAGCGACGAACCAGGCATGGTCTTTGGGCAGGCTTTGTGGATCGACCACTTCACCGTCCTTGGGACGGCTGACCACTTGGGCAGTGCCAGTTTTCCCGGAAAACGGCACATCCTTAATTCGCATTAAATAGGCCGTGCCCCTGGGATCATTGACCACCCCCCACATTCCTTTGTAGGTCAGTGCTAAAGTTTCAGGTCTAAAATGAGTATTCGCAACAACTTCGGGCTTCTGTTCGAACACCACTTGACCGTCTGCTGAGCGTGCGGATTGAACGAGGTATGGCTTGTACCGGACGCCGCCGCTACCAACGGCGGCCGCCAAAACCGCCATTTGCAGCGGAGTCACTAAATTGAAGCCTTGTCCAATGGCGACAGAGAGCGTTTCGCCCCCTTGCCAAGGCACGCCGAACCGTCTAAGTTTCCACTCCGAAGTCGGTATTAACCCTTTGGATTCTCGATCCAAACTAATTCCTGTTGGCGCCCCTAACCCTAATGCCTTTGCATACTTTGCCAAGCCATCCACTCCAACTGCTATCCCCACTTGATAGTAAAAAACGTCGCACGACTCGGTTAAGGCGCGCACTACATGTACCTCGCCATGACCACCTTTTTTCCAGCACCGATAGGCACGATTGCCATAAGAGAGATATCCAGGGCAAAAATAAGAGCTCTGGGCATCAATGGCGCCTTCTTCCAGGCCAGCGATGGTGGTGACAATTTTATAGGTGGAGGCCGGAGGGTATTCCGCCTGAATGGCTTTGTTCTCTAAGGGGCGCAATGGATTGCTGATCAGTTCATTCCATTGATCGCGGCTAAGTCCCTTCACAAAGTTATTCGCGTTAAAGGCTGGGCTGCTGGCCATCACTAAGACTTGCCCGCTTTGCGGATCAATGGCAACCGCCGAACCGGCTTGACCTGCCAGCAACTCCTCGGCTCTGCTCTGAAGGCTTTGGTCTATCGTCAAGACAATATCCTGCCCCCGTTGTGCATCCACGGTCTCCAAAACACGCACAACCTGCCCTCGGGCATTAACTTCCACCTGCTGACCGCCGCGTTTGCCGCGCAAAGCAGTCTCAAATGCTTTTTCAATGCCGAATTTCCCTACGTAGTCACCACCTTTGCAATCTTCGAACGGCGGACATTGCAGTTCATCGGAGCTAATCTCCCCCAGGTAGCCGAGGACATGGGCCGCATGGCCTTCATAAAGGTAGTGCCTACGCGAGGTGACATGCACCTGTACACCGGGCAGCTCAAACTTGTGCACTTCAACCGCCGCCAAAGTGTCACGGGAGATATCTTCCTTGAGAAGAATCGGTGCATAGGCTCCTTTTTTACGGCTGCTTTGAATCGTCGTTCTTAATGCTTCGACCGGCTCAGCCAGCAAACCGGCCAATTTCGTTAAAGTGTGATCCAGGGGCTTGGCATCTTTCAAAATGATGTAGAGGTTAAAGGCAGGCCGGTTATCCACCAAAATATGGCCGTTGCGATCGGAGATAATCCCCCGGGGTGCATCGATATCCTGTAAACGAATGCTGTTGATTTCAGATAACCGCCGAAGCTCTTTGCCCTGAATCACCTGCAAATAGATCAGGCGAACCGCTAGCAAGATGAAGATGGCCAGAACGGTAACGAACACGCCGACTAACCGCTGATTAAACCAATCACTGTCGACGCTATGTAGGTATGTTCGCATTTCGTTTTGGTTGGCTGGCTAGTCGAACTGTTGATTTATCGATCCGCTTAAATAATAGTGTTAGGGGTGGCCCAGTTATCCCCATCATTGGATCAAGTCGATGGGCAAAATGGACCAATTACAGGCCAATTCAAAAATGTCTTTGTTGCCCAAAGTCCTTTTTTGCAACGGTTTGTGATGACTGCGCGGCTCACAGGTCGGCAAAGATCCGCAACCGCCACGAATCCAATTGCTTTTGGGCCCATCCTATTATGACCAAGATCAATGGGCCGGTAATAAGTGCCCACATGATCTGCATTACTACAGTCTGAAGTGTATCAACTGGGATACTGGCATTAACCGCCAGAAAAACCATATAACCAAGCAGGATTCCGATTTCGAATACAACCCCGATGGCCACGGCTAGGGTAAGCAACACAAAGCTGCCGGTATGAACATACTGGGCAATCCAACGCATGGCCATATAAAGCCAAATGTATATAAAAAGATAGAGCCCCATGGGTCCGCCGCACAAGCTGTCCATGATGAAGCCAAAAAACAGAACAATGGGGATGCCTTCTATCTTGCGACGATAGAAGCTCAGATAAATTATGATGGGAACCAATAAATCATAGAATTTCTCAAACAAGGAGACACCTGGAATCAAGGTGGTTTTGACCAACACCAGGCATAAAGATACCATTATATAGAATAATACGGTCATGATGGATTGGGGGATTTGTGAATGGGTACGATAAGAACCTCTTCCAGACGCTCAAAATCAACATAGGGGGCAACCGTCACTTCTTGAAAAATGCCCGCTTCCCTCTTTTCTACTCCTGCCACCTGCCCGATGGGCATTCCTTTTGGAAACACTCCATCCATACCTGAAGAAATGATCGTATCGCCAACATTAATATCGTATTTGCGCATCACATAATTCAACACACAATAGCCAGAAGTTCCCCCTTTGATAATGCCTCGCGCCCGGCTTTTTTGAACCAGGGCATCCACCGCGCTGTTGGGGTCAGTGATCAGCATCACCTTGGCATAGTGCCCTGTGACTTCAACAACTATCCCCACGATACCCAAAGGGTGGATAACTGGGTGACCGATCTCCACCCCATCTTCACGCCCCTTATCGACTAAGACGGTTTGAAACCATGGGGAAGGGTCTTTACCCACAACTTGAGCGGCAATGGAAGGCTTGGCCAAGTTTTCACTTAGGGATAACAGTTTACGCAATCGGTCATTGGCCTGACGTAACTCTTCGTAGCTGTGTTCCAAGGCGGGGATGTGTTGGGCCTTATAGCGCAGCGCTTCATTTTCATTCGCCACATTGATCAGATAAAAATAGTGTTCCCAAATATCTCGAAGGCTTCGGCTGGCGCTGCTAATCATGTTTTGAAATGGGGCGACAACCGCGATGGCCCAGCGCCCTTGGCCGTGGGTGGGATAAGGTTGGCGACTGCTGAGCTGCAATAGCAAAATGCTAAGGGTGATCAGCACGATCAGTACAATGATCAACGCCATCTGCTTGGTGAACATCGAGTTAGTAAATCACCACTTGTTTGAGGATTTCTATGCTGTCCAAGGCTTTGCCAGAGCCTAAGGCGACCGTTGACAGAGGATCCTCTGCTACCGTAATCGGCAATCCGCTCTCTTCGCGCAACAGTTTGTCCAGATTCTTGAGCAAAGAGCCGCCGCCGGTGAGCACGATACCCCGATCAACAATATCCGCGGCCAATTCAGGAGGGGTTTGCTCCAGAGCGATCTTGACCGTTTCGACGATGGCGTCGATCTGTTCAGAGATGGCCATGCGCACTTCATCCGAATCAATGGCTAGTATTTTAGGGATGCCCGACACCAAATCACGACCTTTGACTTCGATGGTTTCGACCTTGTCCGGATCGGGATAGGCATTGCCGATGGTAGTTTTGATGATCTCGGCGGTGCGCTCGCCGATAAGCAGGTTGTACTTGCGTTTGACATACTGGATGATGGCTTCGTCCATTTTGTCGCCGGCTACCCGCAATGAGCGGCTATAAACGATGCCAGCCAAGGAGATGACGGCCACTTCGGTGGTGCCCCCACCGATATCCACCACCATGTTACAGGTGGGCTCTGTAATGGGCAGATTGCAGCCAATCGCGGCCGCCATTGGCTCCTCGATTAAAAACACTTCCCGCGCTCCCGCCGATTCCGCAGATTCGCGCACCGCTCTTTTCTCCACCTGGGTGATGCCCGAAGGCACAGCGATGATCACCCTGGGCCTGACCAAGGATCGCCGGTTGTGCACCTTTTGAATGAAATGGCGCAGCATGGCTTCAGTAACCTCAAAATCGGCAATAACACCGTCGCGCATGGGACGAATGGCCACAATATTGCCCGGCGTTCGGCCAAGCATTTTTTTAGCCTCCAGCCCTACAGCCAATACGCGATTGCGCGACCGGTTATCGGTGCGAACCGCTACCACTGAGGGTTCGCTGAGTACAATGCCCTTGCCTTTCACGTATACCAGAGTGTTGGCGGTGCCCAAATCAATCGCCAAGTCGCTGGAAAAAAAACCTAACACTGTATCCATAAAAAAATTCATAGATGGATTATCCTATTTTCTAAGTGATTGGCCTCATCGCTTTTTAAGCGCCGCCTCCTGGTGGAACGAATTGCCAAGGGTGACATGACTTGGACCTCTTTTTGGAGGCTATCTTGTGGGTACCAGAAATATGGGCCATTTTCAAGAGTAAATTATGGAAATTGCGTGAGAAATTGGTAATGGACAACATGTTGCGAAGACATTCCTCTCAAAGATAGCGATTCAGAATAACCGAGACCGTAATTGTCGCCAACTCACCCGATCAGCAAATTCATCTGGCGAAATTCTGCATAATGGCATTATGCAATTGTGGACGAAACTCCTTGATCCCAAAATTGTAACGGGTCGGATGGACCCGATTGGTCAACAAAACTATCACAATATTACGGCTTCGTGCCATCCAAAATGAAGTGCCTGTATATCCCAAGTGCCCCACACCATCCGGCCTGAAATACTTCCCAGCACTGGAGTTTGTCGGTGAAGGAGTGTCGAACCCCAGAGCCCAGGTACTCTGAGACTGGGGCTGAAAGAACTGCTGAATGATGCGCTGATCAAAAAGGCGGTGAATGCTTCTGCCTTGATCCGCATTCGATAGTCCCTGCAATAGCTCCCACACCGCGCCAACAGTGCCAAATAAGCCAGCGTGCCCAGCCACACCGCCCATCACATGGGCATTATCATCATGGACTTCACCCATCAGAAGACGTCCGCGCAAGGGACAAAACTCTGTAGCGGCATAGAGTCGATCAAATGATTTACGGGCAGGATTGCTGTAGAAGATATCTTTTACCTTCAATGGTTCAAGGATTAGCGACTGGAAGAGAAGATCCAGGGGCTGACCTGTCACCGCTTGGGCCACCCATTGCAGGATCATGAACCCAATATCGCTATATTCCGCCCTTTTTCCAGGCGGGGAACATAGGGGTTCTGAAATCACTTCGTGCTGCAACTTTGATATCCGCTGATCGGGCGCAATGTCTCTTAGCCTCAGGTAATAAGGCCGCCAGGCAGGCAACCCTGAACGGTGACTTAATAGGTGCCGCAGGGTGATCTGATCTTTATCCATCGAACCTAACGGTGGCCAGTAAAAACAGGCCGGACGATCCAGTTCCAATCTGCCCTGTTGGACCAAATACATCACTACAAGAGTCGTGGCCAAAGGTTTGGTCAGCGAAGCCAAATCAAAACAGGTGTCCAAGCTCATGATACGGCCCGAGAAGAGATCGGCAAGGCCATAAGGCCGCTGAAATACAACTGCTCCCTCCATTGCCACCAGCAGCACAGCGCCGGGAAAGATGCCTCGATGCACACCTTCGCGCATGAGTCTATCCGCATGGCTGAAATCGCGGCTCATACCCGTGCTCACAGTATTTAAATGAGTGGTCATGCTATTAAGCAGTAGCGCATTCTAGAAGGGTCAACCGTCCGGCATTGGCATCCAATAGTGCCGGAAGCCCTAAGGGCAGTGTTAAATTGGGCTCCCCATGCCCGGCCATCAGTCCAGCAGCAATTGGAATGTTTTTAAATTGCGCGCCGATCAAATCTCGAAGGCCTTCTTCAGAGCCGCAATTTTCAAAATTCCCGAGCACGACTCCAACCACGCCATCAAGGCAACCGGCCATCCACATTTGTGTTAACATACGATCAATACGGTAGAGGGCTTCGCCTGTATCTTCGATAAACAGAATGCAGTCACGGTAATTGACTGAGAATGGGGTCCCCACCAAATGGCATAAGTTTGACAAATTCCCGCCCACCAGCATGCCTTCTGCCCTGCCTGAACGAATAGATTGACTGGCCTGGGTCTGAAAACAGAGTGGCTGATCGTGCGTCAAGGCCTGCTGCCAACTGTCACGACTGACCTCATCACTATTTCGAAGCGTGCATACCAAAGGACCATGAAAAGTAACCAAACCGGTTCTAAGAAAAAATGCCTGATGTAAGATAGTAATATCGCTGAAGCCGATGAAAGGTTTGGGATTGAGCCGGATGAGCTCAAAATCCAATAAAGGTAGAAGATGGGTGCAGCCAAATCCGCCACGCGCACACATGACCGCATCCACCGAATCATCTTGGAACATGGCATGTATCTGGGTCGCCCGTTGGGTATCAGGTCCCGCCAAGTAGCCTTGGGCAGCAAATAGGCCATCGGCCAGACGCACATGGTAGCCCATGGTTTCCAAAACCGTTACGCCCTGTTCAAAAAATTCTGTGTTAAATGGGCTAGCCGGCGCAACAATACCGATGGTAGCGCCAGGTTTAAGGCGTGGCGGCTTAATAGCAGAAGTTTGGACTATTTTGAGCACCGTGCTTCCTCATTTTGGCGGCAATCGTAGTTCCATTTCAGATCACTAAGAAATTAATAATTGGGAAGCTTGACTCGCGCAAGGCCTTTTTTATTCAGGGAATGAGCCCTCTACATATCTTGCATTGGAAGGAATTCGATTCTCGAAATTGCACTTGTCTATTTGCAATTCATTTTCTTATTCCACCTCTCCATCTAATCTGATCATTATTGTGATAGCCTGTAATTGATATAGATTCTTTGTTCACGCACTCTCCAATGATCATTAAAAAGTAATTACAAATCGTCTGCGTTATCTTAAAAAACAAGCGGCAGCCATGTCGTAAGCACAATAAACAAGCTTCCACGGCAGGGCTGCGCGCATGCTGGATCAAAAACCACCAGATCGATGGCTCAAATTACAGATACTAAAATGCTCCATCTGGAATTTCTACTATCTCCCGGCCCGGCCTCAGAGAGGTCTCGATGGTGGCCATCGTATGGGGCAAAGTGGTATCTACAAAGAAGGTGGCCTGAAGTACTTTCCCATGATAAAATTCAGAAGATTTCTTTTTCAGCGCTTCCGCCGCGATAATAGCCATATCCAGCAATCGCCAACACATGACTACTTCGCCAAACGCGATTAACGCCGGATAAGTATACGACGCCCACTGCAGTGGATCTTTTTTCATTCGTTGGCGCATCTCTTCGGCCATCTCCACCAGGCGCTGGAATACTCCGTATAAGGCGCGGACACGGTCACCCAACTCGGAGTGTTCACGATGGGTTTGGCAAAATGACTCCATTTCTGCTTTAAAGGCCTTCAGGCAAGCACCATCACGCATAGTAATTTTACGACCCATGAGATCGATCGACTGAATGCCGTTGGTCCCCTCGTATAGGGACATTATCTTGGAGTCGCGTAAATACTGCTCTATGGGATAGTCCTTGCAATAGCCATATCCGCCCAGGCACTGCATAGCGGTCTCGCAGACCCGGAAGCCGAGATCGGAGCAGTAGGCCTTGATGATGGGCGTCATCAGATCAGTTAGATCAGTGTAGTGCTGTTTCTTATCGCTTGTTGGCAGATCATTGCCCAAATCGGCCCAGAAGGCGCCCGTGTAAATCATGGAGCGCATGCCGTCTATAGCTGCTTTCATCCACAGCAGCATACGACGCACATCCGGATGGGTGATGATGGTGACGTCTCCAGAATGGCGCCCGGCCACATCCTTTCCCTGAACCCGTTCTTTTGTGTATGCCAGGGCATTCAAGTATGCCGCGCTGGCCATGGCCATGCCGCTTACACCAGTATTGATGCGGGCTGCGTTCATCATCTGAAACATATGCGCCAGCCCCATGTTTTTCTGCCCGCAAAGATAGCCGATACAGCCATCTTTAGCCCCGAAGGTCAATGCAGCCGTGGCTGAAGCGTGCAACCCCAATTTTTCTTCAATTCCTGTGCAGATCACATCGTTAGCTTCCCCAAGAGAACCATCAGCATTGACACGCACTTTCGGAACAACGAAAAGAGAGATCCCTTTGACCCCCTCAGGTTCGCCTTCTATCCGGGCCAGTACCAGATGAATAATGTTATCCGCCAAATCGTGCTCGCCCCAGGAGATAAAGATCTTGTTACCTTTGATTTTATAATGATCACCCTCAGGATATGCCATGGTTTCCAAGGCCGCTAGGTTGGAACCGGCATTGGGTTCCGTCAGACACATTGTACCGGCCCAAGTACCGTCGAACATCTTGGGCACATAAGTTTCCGCCAGCTCTTTGGTGCCGAAGCTTTCCACCAAGTGAGCCGCGCCATGGGTGAGACTGGGCGCCATATTGAAGGATTGACAGGCACCGTACATAATGTCGTTAATCACAATGCGCAGCATACCTGGGAACCCCTGGCCGCCATATTCCAAATCGCGCGCCGCAGCTGTATATCCATCCTGACCGTATTTCTTGAAAGCTGTCTTAAATTCAGGCGGGCATAAAACCTGGTTCTTTTCAAACCTCAGCCCAATGGTTTCTCCGATTTCATTAAGCGGATCGACCACCCCTTTAGCAAATCCAATGGCCTCTTTTACCAACAGATCGAGCACCTTTTCATTGTGCTCATGGTAGCGAGGCAACTCACATAGACGGCCATAGTTGAGCTGTTCCTTTAGAATAAACATTATGTCTTTCTGGCTGACCTTAAAATGTCCCATGGTTTGACTCCTTCGCCCTCTGTAAGACAAGTATTTGATTCACCTTAAGATCGGTGTTTTAGGTGGCTTCATGTAGCCATAAGCAATATAGCTGCCAGATCTGTTCTATATCATTAACTATTTGAATATATTATAATATTAAAGAGGAATGGCCAATAATAGGCAGCCAATAACGGCAAAATAGTGTAGAAAATCATCTACACCAATCGTGGCAAAATAATATCTAACCAATATCATTGATGTTATTTTTCTGTAGAAATATTTCGACATGCAGAAAATATTCTACAGCATACCGTATCGGCGCATTTTTTGATAAAGCCCTGTACGATGAATACCAAGTAACTTTGATGCCTTGGCCTTATTTTGACCAGCCTGTCGGAGGGCCTGTTCTATGGCTTGGCGCTCAGCTGATTCGACCGATTGCTTCAGCAGCCGATTATTCGAACCGGCCAACGCCATGGGAGCAATACCGGATCTTACTTTGGGGGGTAAATCACCTACTTCCACCTGTTCTCCATCAGCAGCAAACATAACTTGTTCAGCAACATTTCGAAGTTCACGGACGTTACCGGGCCAGGCATAAGCCTTGAGCGCCTCGAGGGCCTCTTCTTCGACCTTCTTAAGGGGAACACGTTGCTTGTTGGCTAATTCCACAAGCATCGTTTCAAATAGCAATGGGATATCATCGGCGATTATTCGCAAAGCCGGAAGGGATATGGTTACAACATTCAGACGATAAAACAGATCGAGACGGAAAGTCCCTTTACGGATCATCCCCTCTAAATCCTGATTGGTGGCACTAATGATCCGAAAATTGATTTGCCGGGGCTTGCCCCCACCAATACGCTCTACCACCTTGTCCTGTAACACCCGCAATAATTTAACCTGCATGCGAAGCGGCATTTCAGCGATCTCATCCAAAAAAAGGGTTCCGTTATGGGCCAATTCGATTTTGCCTGCGCCCCCCTGACGTCGCGCCCCAGTAAACGCACCGGGCTCATATCCAAACAGCTCCGCCTCGATGAGATCGGTCGGAATGGCAGCGCAATTAATGCGAATAAAATTCTTGCCGCGACGTCGGCTAGCTTCATGAATGGCGTGGGCAAACATCTCCTTACCCGTGCCTGACTCACCATAAAGGATTACGGGGGAATCGTTCAGGGATGCTTTACGAGCTGACGCGATGGCGTCTCTGAGCACCTGGGTGCGGCCAACGATATGATCAAAATTGTATCGAGCCCCCCATAGCTGCTCGAATTCTGATTTGTAGTATTCCAACTGTGTTTCAAGGTTCTCGATGCGCTGGTACAGAGCCTTGACTTTTTGCGGACTTGAAAGCAAAAGTTTCCCCACCGCTCCCACGATCCGTCCGTCATTTGTTAATGGAATTCGGGCTATAATGCGCTCCTGATCATCGAGCACCAAAGGACGCCCGATTTCGGCTCTGCCGGTTTGGATGGTCCGCAGCAACTCCGAACCTGGATTAACCTCTGAAATGTGCCGCCCAACAGCGTCCAAAATTACTCTCTTAGAGATAGTAGTGTTGAACTCACTCACAAAGCGCACTATCCCCTCAGCATCGATCAGAATTAAACTTTCATAGGGATTGTTTAATAAAGCCAGCAGCAACTCTTGGGAGATTTTTTTAATGGCCTCATGCATTGCTTTCGCGTATCCTCCTGACATTTCCAATGATTACGCGATGGCAGCCATAAGGTCAATGGACTTAGTCTCAAAGAAGCAACAGCCAACGGAGAACCTTTTCCACTTTTAGATAAAAAAAGGCAGCCAACACACTGGCTGCCTAACGGGGGCTCCCTTTTAGATTACACCCACGCGGACTGTAATCGACAGGGCTTGAATAAGATGGGAGATAAACTATTCGATAACTGAGACGGAAAGCACCGTAATCGTCGGCTTATCAGCACCCTCCGCCATAGTGGCTGTAACCCTTACATTCTTACCAACCAACTCATCGAGCTGTTGTCCGTTAACCAAAAAGTTGCCCGAATCGCTGAAGAGCGCAACCCCTTCTTCAGTCTTCACTACAGTGCCGCGGATCTCCGCAGTTTGTGCAACAGGTGCGGCCGGAGCGGGAGCCTGATCCGTGACTGTGGCGGCCTGTTGCTGTGGCTGTTCTGCGGTCTGCGGCTGGTTCTGAGCCGGCTGGGCCTGCTCCATAACCGCAGGCTGAGCCTTAGGTGCCGAGGCTTGCTGCTCGGTACTGCTATTTTTTGAACATCCAACCATGAACAGCAAAACAAACAATACTGCCAAGACCTCTCTCGATACTTGTTTCATACGCTTCATCCTCCTCTTTTAATTAACTTATTGATATTATTAGCTAATTAATTCAATCGATCAATTGTTGCATTTCCCGAAGGCAACACATCTAAAAGTATTTGGTAAAAAACGACCAGCGATCTGCGAATAAGCCTATTTTCAAAGCAATTGCGGTGCCAAAAAAAAGACTTGTTGTAATTCCAGCTTGTCCGCACTTACCCGCCAAATGCATCCTATACCGAGTTTCAAAATTTGCACTCTGATATGCTTTGCGTTTCCACGATTGCCCAAAACAAATACCACAATCGAAGGTTACCCCCAAAAATGTGACGAGTGTTACATACATGGCCACCTGCCTGTTAGAAAATACGGTTGCGTTAAAGAGGATACAGCATGCCAATTAAAACAAATTTCATCCTGATTCGATCGCACAACGACCTATCCTTCAAAAAGGAGGAAGCCATGTATAAAGAATTAAAAAAATTAGATGGCATCGAACTAGAGATGCTGGCAACTATGATTGAAAAGGATATGCATAGAATCGGTAATCTGCTTTTTCCGGATCGCAAAACGGCAGAAGAGACCCTACTGATGGATATCAGGCAATGGGCTATCAACCGCAAGGCGGTCCTGGACAGCCAATCCCCAAATGTGGCCCTGATATTTGAAAAAATATGTTATCGCATCTGGCAAAAATTACCCAGCCATGCCCAGAGCCTGAAAATCAAAGCCGAAGCAATTATAACCCTCGGCATGGCAAATTCAGTCTCCTTAAATAATCAATGATTCCCCCTCTCCGATATGGCCTATCTGTGCATAGTTATATTTGCTATAGCAAGCTGGCACTACATGACTTTATGCGATCATTGATGACCATGGTGATATAAAGAATCCCAACCAAAGGACCGGATATATTTTTAGACGGCACACATCGTCCCTTGACACTCAGGGGGCATAATGATACTCACGGTGGCCTGTGTCGGGGCGTGGCGCAGCCTGGTAGCGCACTTGAATGGGGTTCAAGGGGTCGGTGGTTCAAATCCACTCGCCCCGACCAAAAAAGAAGCATTTGATGAGCGGTTTGGCAATTCCAGCCAAGCCGCTTCTCTTTTTAAGGAACTAAGTACACACTGGCAAAATTACGATGTGTATTGTTTCACTACGAAGTTATTTAAAAATCTTTGTCCCGTGGTGTCTTTGTAACTCTGTGGATAGATAATATCGGGCAAGATGTTACGTCATCGAATTTATGCCCCCAAAGCACTAAGCTTTACTCCTCTAAATGCATAATAAAAAGGGGCGCCCCAAAAGGCTCCCCTTTTATAATCTCTTGGTGCCGGAGGTCGGAATCGAACCGACAAGGGCTTGCGCCCGGCGGATTTTGAGTCCGCTGCGTTTACCAATTTCACCACTCCGGCGTGGATTATGGACGCGTTTATATATTCAATGCAGTCTTGATTGTCAACATTCTTATCCTGGGTTAATTTCGAATCATGGTGCCTGGAAGATCTGGGCTTCTCTTTCATGGCCCCTGTGGTTTGCGACATGCTCCGCGATTTTGTCTAAAAACTGCTGGGCCGAATCCTGCCAGGTTAGCCAGGACCAATTGGTTATTTGTTGGGACGCAGGGAATTGACCGCTTTTTTCAAATTGAAGAACCAGGTTAGCCAAGGAGCGTGGTTCAGAGAGGTCGAAATATGCGACATAATCTCCTCCGACTTCATGGAAGACAGGGATATCACTGGCCATGACGGGAATACCGCGCTGCATCGCTTCAACCAATGGCAGCCCGAAGCCTTCAACAAATGAAGATAAAAGCACGCAGCGCGAATTGCTGTAGCAGTATTCCAACTCTGTATCGGTGGCTCTATTTAAGAAATAGAGACGTTGGTTGTACTCCGGATGATCGATAATCCGCTTCATTAGCTCCTGGCATTTCCATCCGATTTTCCCGATCAACAGCAGATTAATTCTAATCCCGAATTCCCACAGCAAATCAAAAGCGTCCAGTAAGTAAGCATGATTTTTTCTTGGCTCGATTGTGCTTACCATGAGATAAACCGGCACCCCTTCTTCGAATGGGCTCTTAGTACGGGGGCGGCCGAGTCGACATTTTTCCGAGAGATCAAGATCTGATCCCAAGTAAAAATAATCGTACCATTTTGGGACCGGACCTTGTGTTTGAATTGAACGCTCAACATTCACTTTAACCTCGTCCCTTATTGCCTTGGAAATGGCGATAAAGCCATCTGCTATCTTTGTCACCCAAGCGAACCAATTAATGAATGCGGTCACCAAACCCTCATCGCAAAAATGTGGGTGCGTCAGCGGAATAAGGTCATAAATCACGGAGACGATAATGACGCCTCTTCTTTTCAGTTCTTCCACTTGCTCAAAAAGATCCGAATGCCAGGAAGAGTCCAGAAGGATTAAGACATCCCCTGGATTTATTTTGTATTCCACTATGCGATAGCTTTCTTCACGAATATGACACAAATAGGACAAACCCCGAACCGGCAGGTCAATAAAGAAACCGAAAAACGCCACCACGGCGTCAAATATAGATCTCAGTAGAGTAGAAATGGAAAAAAGCCATAGCTCTTGACCGCGGAGTTGAAGGGACCAATATCGGTGCTTAATTCGCAGCAGTTTATGAAGAAGGCGGCCTAAAAATATGTCCGCGTTAGTCGGCTTTAGACGCAGCACTTTATATACCCGAGATCTCTTCAGAACCACGGGAATTGATCCAACCGCACCTTTGCGGACATTTCCCAAACTCAAAACGATATTGCGCACCACTCGCTGGATGCCGGAATTATCTTTAGGATGGTCAAACACATAGGTACATTCAACAAGGAATGTCATCGTTTGTCATCACCTTTTAGAAGTTAAATTCAATACAAAATGCTGAATATTGATGTGAATGGCCACCCCATGAGCCATACTGACGGCATCGCATGCCTATTTCACCTTGGTCATATTGAAATCCGGAATAGCTTCAGGCTCAACGCGCAGCAACTGAACCCGAGACAATACTTTGCTTACAAGCTGTCTTGCAGAATCCTCCCAAGTCAACCATGACCATTGTGACAATTCTTTCAATGCTGGGAATTTATTGCTCTCTTCGAAACGCCGAACAAGAGCCGCGAGCGTTTCTGGTTTTTTAGGATCGAAATATGCCATGAAATCTCCCCCAACCTCGTGAAAAACGGAGATATCGCTTCCCATCACAGGTAAGCCGCGCTGCATGGCTTCCACAATGGGCAATCCAAACCCCTCAAGATATGAAGGCGATAAAAGACAGCGGGAATTATGATAACAGTACTCGAGTTCTGTATCATCCAAATTATTGAACATAAATAACCGGCGGTTGATTTCTGAATGATTTTGAATCCGCTTCATGATACCTTCGCATTTCCAACCGACCTTTCCCGCTATCAGCAAGATCAAGTTAAAACCCGCGTTCCATAATAGCTCAAATGCATCCAGAAGATAATGATGGTTCTTACGCGGTTCGATAGTGCTGACCACCAAATAGACTGGAAATCCTTCATGGAAAGGGGCTTTGACATTGGACTCTATGGACCCGAATTTTTTGGCCAAATCGAGTTCCGTGCCCAAGTAGAAATAATCGTACCATTGCTGACTCAATGAATTTTTTTGAACCGATTTTACGACTGTGTGTTCCAGCTGATAAAGGATCGTTTTTGAAATGGCCATAAAGCCATCCGCGGTTTGTATCACCCAAACCAGCCAGTTGTTAAATAGATCAACCAAACGCTCTTTGAAAAATTGTGGATGAGTTAAAGGTATAAGGTCATAGACCACCGCAACGATAATAACTCCTTTGGATTTAAGCTTTTCAATCGTTTGATAAAGATCCGCGATCCAAGTGGCGTCGAGCAATATTAGGACATCGCCGGACTCGGCCGCCAACTCAACAAGGTGGGGTTCAGGATCAAATAGTCGGCGGATGCCAAAGGCCAAAGTGACCGGTAGCCCCAAAAACCCATCAACCATTCTTGAAAAGAAAAACAGCGCTCGTCTTAAACGAACGGATTTCCGAAATGGCCAATAGTGATTTAGGCGCAGACGGAACCAATAAGACCTGTTTTTGATTTGTATAAATCTCGTTTGTAGCAGGCTGAAGAAATAATGGCCGCCCTTGATCACGGGCATTTTTTTTATTTCGTAGACTTTGTCTTTTCTTATAATTACAGGCATGGCGTCAGCAAGGTCCCCGATCTTGCTCAGGCTGCCAACGATATTGCGCACCACGCGAGGAATACCGGATTGATGAATCGGTTGTTCATAAAGGTTGGTGCATTCAACAAAAATTTTCATAGTCACCGATCTAATCAATCTCAGGTAGTGGATCGGTGGAAGGGACGACCTGGATTTTTAATTCGGCATCCAAGGAGGCATAACCGACGAAATCAGGCTTTTTAGTATTCAGGACTGAAAAGACAAATCCGCCATCACGCCATTCATAATTGTTGGACAAGTGGGATTCATTTTTGGAGAGCGCAGTGGAAATTGAATAATTTCCTTTACCGAGATTCATTTCAAATTGGAAGCGGCCGATCAACAGGTTTCCAGGGAAAAGATCCCTAATTGCATGGCCAAGCCGATAACTGTTGATACCGTAAATGATCTGCCCGAATCGATCTTTAATCATAAAACCGAGCACAACTTCTGATACCGGTTTGTTGACAAGGATTTTAATTTCCAGAGTAATTGGTTCTCCCGTCTCCACCGTATCGATTGCCCGCCCACGCAGGTCAAACAGGTTGATATCTGCCACGGATAACTCACTACCGCCGGAAATCGTAACGGCTTTTCCATATGCCGATTTTTCCTGTCTGATCATACTGGCATCGCGCGTGGACAACAAGGCGTGGTAAAAATCCATGGTCTCTTCCGGCGATCCAATTTTTATCACTTTCCCTTCGTGCAAAAGGACAACACGGTCACAAATCGATTGGATGGCGGTTCTATCATGCGAAACCAGGAGCAGAGTGGTGCCGGATTCTCTGAAGCCGCGTATTCGACTGAAGCTTTTGTGCTGAAAATAGGAGTCGCCGACGGACAGTGCTTCATCAATGATGAGAAGATCTGGACGGCGAGCTGTGGCGACCGCGAAGGCGAGGCGCATATGCATACCGCTGGAGTAGGTACGGACAGGTTGATCAATGGCTTCCCCAATTTCCGCAAATGCTTCAATTTCCGGTAAGAATTCTTTGATTTCATCAACTGAATAACTCAGGAGCTGACCCGCCATGATGGCATTCTCTCTTCCAGTAAACTCGGGATGGAATCCCATGCCGAGCTCAAGCAGTGCTGCCACACGGCCGCTTATTTCGACATTTCCTGTAGTCGGTTTCGTTGTTCCCGCGATGATTTTAAGCAACGTGCTTTTACCGGCGCCATTCATTCCCGCGATTCCTATGGCTTCGCCCGGAAGAACATCAAAAGCTATACCCTGCAAGGCCCAGTGCAGGTGATAGCGGACTTTAGCGGACGGCAGGCACCATTCCAAAAGCCGCGACCAACGGCCATAATAATGCCTATAAGCTTTGCCCAAATTGTTAACGCGTAATGTCATCATTAGAGTTCGTCAACTATTTCGCCGCATCGTTGCTGATACATTCTAACGCCGACAAAGCACAAAAGAATAACGAAAATTGCGACCCATATGAGGTTGATCCATTGTGGACGGCTGCCGTTTACCAAAATAGTCTGGTAAGCAGCCATAATATGCGTCATGGGATTTACCATCACCAGCTTTTGGATAAAGGCAGGCAAAATCGTTATCGGATAAACAATGGGCGTAAACCAAAACCAGAGCTGCAAAAAAATCCCGATAAACTGACTCACATCTCTGAAGAAAACATTGGCAATCCCCAATATAATACCCAATCCAACCGAGAAAGACATCTGAATCAATAAAATGACCGGCAAGGCCCAGATTTGCCTTGCAGGAAACTTTCCTGCCAATAAAAGAAAGATCAGAAACAATCCGAAAGCGATTATAAAAGTCAAGCCTGCACTGATAACAATAATAATGGGCAGACAAATTCGAGGGAAGCTCAGTTTTTTAATTAAGTTCGCATTATCGACAAACACATTCAAGCAACGATTGATGATGTCAGAAAATAAGCCCCAGGTGAGAATGCCGGAGCACAAATAAATACCGTACGCCATGCTGTCGGTTGTTCCAGGCAACCTGGAATTCATTAGGCGTGAAAAGATGATGAGATATATGGAAATGGAAGCTAAAGGATTCAAGACGGTCCACAGACTGCCAAACAAAGAATTCCGGTATCTTGATTGAAATTCACGTTTGACGCTTCCGAAAATAAAACCGCGATAATACCACAGCTGTTTGACTAACTGGAGGCTCATGCAAGGCTCCAAATTTCAGGATTCAACCTACGATCCTTTAAAGCAATCATGGCAAATAGATTGACGAAACAACCTTTATTGGGGTTTTCGGGCAATAATGGCCTGACTTTTCGGCATAAAGTTGTCTAGCGCCTGCTTAATTTTAGGCCCCTGCTTTGTCTTCAGCAGTAACCCCCAAGTCTTCCTCCAATTTTCCAGGATAGGGTGCCAGGGATCTCCGTGGTCTTGCTCACAAGCCCAAAAAAAGCACCACCAAATTGACCAGAAGAAGCCGTAATATGCTCGATCCTCTATTGTTAAGCCTGCGCTCACAATGTGCTTCTCGAAATCTGTTCTGCCAAATATCCTGAGGTGATTCGGCTTCTGGAAATAACTCTCAGGCGCCAATTGCTGTTGTATCTTTTCGATCGACGGATCTGGCACAGTGATAAGATATTGAGCCCCTGGCCTTCCAACTCTCACGAGTTCAGATAAAAAAGAGGCCGGATCCTCTACATGCTCCAGCACCTCCATGGCAATTATTTTGGAAGCTGTACCATCGTTTAAAGGCAATGGATTCACATTGCTAACTATTGGGTAAAGGGCCATGTCCGGACCGTTTTTCAACCGCTTGTACCCTGCAGAAATCTTTTCCCGATCAATGTCGGCGAAAATCACCTTAGCCCCCTGCAGAGCGCAAAAAGCCACAAAAGGAGCATCGCCACATCCCACATCCAAAACGATATCGCCCGATGATATTTTAAATCCAGTGAAGAGCTCTCCAGTCTCATGTTTAAACCAACCGCTCAGGACGGCGTCATGCAGCGTGGCGTCATTGTCAGGCGTTTCGATTGCAGGCTCGGTGTTGGTTTTAAAGCCGGCAAGGGCGGCGATTTTTCTTAAGGCATTAATCATTGCAGTGCGCATTAATAGGTTGTTAACTTTTTTTTGAATCCAAAATTCATTTGGCCAATTTCGATGAAAACGCGCTAAATCTTAGCTTTGATTTCAACCGATAATAGATGATAAAAAATCGAGGTATCCATACTCTAGCCGCCCCTGAAATCAAAGTTCCAATGCGTTTTGCAAAACTTTCCGAACGACTGATGTGCTTGGCGACAGCACAACGATTTGGATTATATACTTCATAAGTCGGCAAAATGGTCCTAATTCTCTTCCTCAGTACCGCCATCGAGCAGTAATTTTCCAACGATCGCATGGCACATTCTGACATTTTGCTGTAACGGCCCGGGTCGTTTTTAGCAACTTCATAACTCGCCAGAATGACGCGAAATAGAGACTCCCAGTTTATTCTATACCTTAACGTCCTCATGGCGGAACGGGGATCATGCGGCCAGTGGATCCATTCCTCGCTTGATTCTATTATGAATGCATTTTGATCATCAACATAGTCTTCCATGGCCGAGTGCCGGGGTGCGATGGCAGGCTTTCCGGCAGACATGAATTCCATCAGAGGCAGGCATTGTCCTTCTCCGTGGGAGGTATTTACGATATATGCGGAAGCACAAATGAGATGTGCATATTCATCGGCTGCCAGGTAACCATGTAAGGCCACTATTCGACATTTAAAGGGTGTTGATCTCAGAATTTCTTCGACGATCATTTCCCGAATCGTTTTAAAATCATAGTAGGCCAGTTTCAACACCAGTGTCACATCTTCATACTCCCTTAATGCCCAAATAAATCCGGTGACCAGATCAATCCAATTCTTTCGACCGTCGCTGGGATTAAAGACAGCCGTGTAAATAATTCCGCTCAGCGCTAAAGTAATCTTTTGTTCGCTGTATTCAGAAGATTTTTCTATAATAGCCCCCCGTGCGTCTTCATCTTGCTGAGAAGAGGTCATACATGCTTTCAAGTCAACAAACGATCCATAAAAGGAAAGGTTCAATCTCTTTGCAGATGGCTCGGATGCTACGGAACTATGAAATATCTTATATTCATCCCAGACAGGGGCAGGCAAAGACCACACGGGAAATTGGTCCCCCATCTCCTTTTTTACAGTTTTAACTGCAAAGCTGGAGTGAGTAATAGCACAACCATGTGCATTGAAAACACTTCTCCAGTCATTTCGGGAATCGTGCCCCCATATATCGGTCGGAATACTGGTATATTCCCAGGCGAAGACACATACAGTCAAGCACTTTAGCGTTGTGAGGGCCTTAAAAGGCGGTGTAAACGAAAGAAAAAAGCAAGGCTCGCCGCGAGATCGGCACTCCTCATAAATCTTATCGACTTCGAATTCCGGGGTTTCAATCTCAATTACATGAGCAAATTCGGTTAGCAGCGGCTTGAATTTTTCTAATACAAAATAGTAACTATAGTCCGCGATCCCGATGTTGGCTTTTATGCTCTTGCTGGTTTGAGACGCATATACAATGATAATCATATCTATATTCTACTTAGGTGCCAACTATTGAACAAATTTAAACCGATGTTTAATTGGCATTATCCTTCCCAATGAAGTCCATGAATTGTTCTTTTACCCGCTTGATCGAAGAAAACTTTTCAATTCCTGACGATGCCGAATGGCACATCCTTTTATATGAATCAGGATTATTTTTAAAGACATCATAACTGTGGCGGTAGGCATCCACCAATGATTTCCAGTCGATACGGTACCGTCGAGTCCTATAAATATCCCGTGTTTCGTGAGGGTACATGCAAGGTTCCAGATTGGCATTCACAATGAATGCAAACGAAGGATCCACGTAGTCCGCCATTGCGGTATGGTATGGTGAAATAGCGGGCTTGCAGCACGCCATGAACTCCATTAGAGGCAGACACAGGCCCTCGCAGCGGGAAGCGTTGACGTAATATTTCGTAACGGAAATCAAGGATTCATACTCTGGGGTGTCCAGATATCCGTGTAATGCAAGAATCCGGCATTTGAAAGGGTACATCTGCTGCAGTAGAAAATGAAGCTTTCCTAAGAAGGACGAAAGCGCATGATGGCTCATTTTCAGAACCAATGTAGCATCAGGGACATCCTGGAAAGCGTAACAAAAGGCTGTTACAATATCTTTCCAATTCTTGCGACCGTCGGCGGGCGAAAATACCGATGTATAGACAACACCGTCTATAGCAATTTTCTTCTTATTAATTTTCTCAATGCCAGAGTTATCTTTTGGATGTCTCACCGGATCGCCCCAAAGCTCAATCGATTGCAGTCCTATCCCCAACGATCTTGGATCTCTGGCGCCTTCCCAGGGAGTAAGATCCAAATCGGAAAATTGGATAATGTTATCCGTTTTGGTCAAATCAAAAAGCAAATGATGTTTCACAGGAACACTTAACAGACGGATTCTCTTCTGCACACCGCCAATGGATACGCCAATCTTTCTGTTAATATTATGGCCATATCCGTGCACTGTAAGGCTTAGATGAACCTTGCCCGTCAGCCTAAATGGAAGCAAAATCCATGGACTATCGATCCGTGACCAAGTGCCCCAATTTTCAGGCTTATAGAAACCACCGAGATAGGCGCTGTATTCGTCTGTTTCGGAGAATCCGGCACGGAGTTTTTCTCCCATCCAATTTTGGAGATGAAAAAAATCCTTCGAGTTCAATATCTCAAAGGATTCCGGCGTGATTCGGTAGTTTTTACTGTCAACGATATTTCCATCGAAAATAATATCTATATGGGTGATAGGATTTTCAATTAATATCCGCTTTCTATAAAGCTCGAAGTGATCCCAAACGGGCACTGGAATTGCTGCGACATCAAACCATTCACCTAATGCATTTTTAACTGCCTGTGCGGTATGTTTGGAAAGCGTAATTGCACGACCATGGCTCGATAAAACATGGGTCCAATCATTTTTGGGGTTATCATCCCATACTTCGTCTGGGATGCGATCAAATTCCCAGGCAAAAACGCATACAGTTGGGCATCTCAGACCAACCAGTGCTTTACTGGGCGGTGTGAAAGAAATATAGAGGCAATCTTCGCCGCATTTCTTGCGATCATCGTATAATTCATCAACTTCCCGCTCTGGATTGCTAACAGTATATACCCTACCTATGCTTCTGAGCACTGGGAGAAAACCTTTAAGTACAAAATAGTAGCTGTATTCAGGCATACCCATGCTACCACGAAGCTCATCCTCTTTGATCGGTGTATATACTATGAAGTTCATGGGCAACCCATTAAAAATGACACAATTTATCCAGCCAGAGTATGGTTCTAATTGTGACAAACGAATACTGTTTCAGAGCGGATACCTTCAGCTTTTCTCATCGGTGCAATACGGCACATTACCCTTAATGTTCCAGCACTTTCGATCCGGGATCTTGTTTGGCCGCGGTAATTTGACATCCCGAATTCTCTCCTCGCCTTTTATATCCGTCAAAATCATAGTTGAGTAGATACTGAGGATACATGGAGCTATCGCAGATGATTATATAATCCACCTCCCTGAGCGGAAAAGGCTGAGTCATGCTGTTAAAGTTGGCTGTCCAAACGGCTCCTGATTTTCGGAAAGCAGAGAAAAAAAGAGGTTCGACCCCTGTATAACCAAAAGTGACCTTTGTCCCAGCCGGCAATTGTTCTAAAAAGCGATTCACTCGCTTGATTTCATCCGGTTGAAGAAAATGCTTTTTAAAGGTGCTTAAATGGGGAGAAATTTCCTGAAGGGGGCTGCAGGTATGACCGAAGTGCATTAAAGCAAGTATTGATGCAATAAATACCCCCCCGCCAATATACTGTGCGATATGGATATCGGAATGCTCAATGCTGATCAAAGACGCTATCGAAAAAAGCATAACGCTGATTGAAAAGCTGAATTCATACCACATATGCCCTCTGCCGTTGATCCCCAGCATCAAAAAAGAAACGCCAAAGAGAGATATGATCATGCCAGAAGAGAATTCTTTCTTTTTGATCCCCATGGCCGCAATGATGCAAGTTAAAAATAGAATAGACGCAATCCCTTTCCGGCCGCCAAAAGCTGGACCGAAACTGTCCTTATAGCTGAACTGAAAAGCCATATCAGACAGAAACCCTTGAAAATCCATCGATATGTAATTCAAATAGAGCAGAAGGAGCAAACCAGCGACGAAAAGGGAAACGATCTCTGATGGTGCAATAACAAAGGCTCTCCTCTTAACCACCAACCAAAACAGATAGAACAGAAATGGGAATAAAAAATAAATCGCGTTAAAATGAACCAACGCAGCAACCAGAACGACTGATAGTCCGTGCCCATATTTCTGATTTAATGTGAGGTGCATCGCCAGCAAGAACAAAAACATATATAATGCTTCCATTCGAGCGATATTCGAAATAACCAAAACGTAAGGGGTGATAAAAACAAAAGCAAATACAATGCACGCAAATGTCTTATGCCATCCTGTCAGCTGACTCTGAATCGCGGCAAAGCAGAGCAGCACCGAGCCAATATAGAGAAAGACCGAAATCCATCGGCTCAGATCATAGCCGTAGCCAAATATTTTAAAGGCGGCCGCCAACAAGATCATGTATCCGGGAGGCATCCACATCAAGTCCCGGTTAGCATTTAAGCCGTAGGTATAGAAACTTCCGTTGTCTGCAAGGCTAATACTCTGCGCGATAAATGCAGTTTCATCATTCCACGGGATGGGAAACTCATATTGCAGAAAGACCCGATTCGAGACAGCCACTCCGATAACCGCTGCAAGACATATATATGCAAATAATTTATGCTTGGCTATTTTTGCCCCATGAATTCGGATCACGGTGAGAACTTGGTTCAATCCTCTCCAAATCAAGTGCTCGCCGCGAATATCCTGGATAGTGTTCATATAGGCGCTGCCGGATTCAGCTCAGCTTCCACCATCATCCGGATGACATCCCGCATGACGTATTTGGCTTTCCATCCCAGATTCGATTCGGCTTTGCGTGTATCGGCCACTGAAGTGCTGATTTCAGTGGGCCTGAGAAGCTCCGGCGTGTGTTTGACATACCGGTCCGGATTTAAATTGAGCAGCGAGAAGGTTTCATTGACTAAATCCTGCAGCGAGAAGGTTTTTCCTGAGGCCACGACGTAATCCTGTGGATCATTCTGCTGCAACATGAGCCACATGGCTTCCACAAACTCAGGGGCCCAGCCCCAATCGCGTTGAATGGAAGTATTGCCAAGATTCAACTTTTCCCCGCTGCCGCGATATATACGGCAGGCAGTTTGAACGATCTTCTGGGTTACAAATCGGCCGGGGCGCAAAGGTGATTCATGATTAAACAATATCCCTGAACAGGCATACATATTGTAGGCTTCCCGATAATTAGCGACCTGCCAAAAAGCCGCTGCCTTGGCCACGGCGTAAGGGCTTCTGGGGTGTAAGGGGCTAGTTTCGCTGGCCGGTTCTCCATTGGTATTTCCAAAACACTCACTCGATCCCGCATTATACAGCCTTGTTTTCAGTCCTAAAAATCGAATGGCTTCAAGCAAATTCAGGGCTGCCACACTTACACTTTCAAAGGTCTCCACAGGCTGTTCAAATGAAAGGCCCACTGAACTTTGGCCGGCGAGGTTGTAAACTTCGTCAGGGCAATACTTTTTCAATGTCTGGAGCACACTGCGAAAATCATTGAGCGACATCGATTCAACCTTGACCTGATCGCGGATGCCGAGCCGTTTGAGATTGGCAAACGTGGCCACCAAGGCGTCTCTGGAGGTGCCTATGACGATATACCCCTTGCCCAACAGCAGCCTGGCAAGATAGGCACCATCTTGTCCTGAAATTCCGATGATTAAAGCACTCTTGTTGGCCACCGATTTGCTCCAACTCTTTTCGACGTCGTTCTGAGGCCCCACGTTTTGGGAATCAGGCGTTCCGGGTACCTTCCTGAAGATCAGGTCAGACCCATTGCCCGAAGGGCCGTTTGCTTATTCGGGACAATTATCGACAAGCTGGGTTTATGTCAATGAGGAAAGGCCGTCGGCCTATGTGGCTGTAGGATTACTTGGATGGCCGCAAAACAATTAACAGAATCAGAAACTTCCCGAAAACCCCATATACTGATCATATTTGGGGTGCATGGTATTGCCGTCGGAGTCGGTGCCTTTGAAGGTGAACTCAATATGGGAGGGATCGATGGTGGCGTCCGCTGAGGCATTTTGGCTGATGGTAAAACGCACCGTGGCGGTTAAATTCTCCGCATCCCAATAAATGTCGGAGGGGGTGGGGCTGATGCGGGCTTCGGTGGCCGGCAGCGCCATCCCGTTATTATAGTCCGTGCCCGGGCCATTGGTCGTTGAACGTTTAATGGTCCAGTTGGTCGGATTTTCAATGGATTCCCGATCCATGGATTTGTTGAATTGGAATTGCATCGTAAAGGTCTGGTTGGTGCCAGCATTGGCCAAATAGCTGCTTAGGGCAGACACCTCGGTCTTGGCCGGCATGAAATAGGCAAAAGTGCTGTCCGCCGTAATACTTAATATCTTGGGGGGCGTTTTCCTGTCGATATAAGCTCCCAATACTAGGGCCAAGGATTGGTTCTTGTGTTCGAGAAGATCCTTCATCTCATTGGCTTTATCGACGTCACCGGCATCTGCGTAAGTAAACCCCATTTCCGCATAGGCATCATAAAAATCCTTTTTTTTCTGAATTGCACGCTCGAACTGCCCTATGGCTTCGGTATATTTCTTTTTAGCGGTTAATGCCTGCCCCAACCCGAAATAACCATTGGGACTGCTTTGATCCATTTTGATAACTTTTTGGAATTGATTGACGGCGTCATCATAACGGCCGGCTTTCAAGTATCCTTGCCCCAGAGAGAAGCGGTTGGTGGTATCATCATAGATTCGAACCGCCGCTTCATAAGCCTTGATCGCATCACCAGTCCGGCCCTGGCTGAAATAAAGATTGCCCAGGGCGGTTTGGGCGTCATCCCGGTCGGGTTGAACCTGCAGCAGCTGCTTATATGCATTGATGGCTTGATCGGGTTGTCCCAATTTCTGATAGGCCATCACCTGGTATTTAACTGCATCTACCGCATAATCTGAATAGGGATCGAGACCAAAAGACCTTTTAAATTCCGCGGCCGCGCCCTTGTAATCCTTATCCATATATTTTTGGATGCCGCTGCTCAGCGCCTGATTCGCGACAGCGGTCATCTGACTGCTCTGATTCGAAAACGAATCAAAGAAGGTTTCGGCCGTGACCTGAGTGAACATATCCATACGCACCTGCCTCTGATGGAAAATATCCCTGACTCTATATCGACCGTTGAATTTTTAACTTTAGGAATAAAAGTGAAGGCAGGGTATTGTGCACCTGCACAAGTCAGAATTTGTAGGGCAGTCTGCCTTGGAGGACGATGTGGCCTTGTTGCTTTCGGATGTAGCCGCCAACAGCTAACTCATTGATGATGCGTGACACCGTTTCCCGCGAAGAGCCGACCATTTCAGCCAATTCCTGCTGGGTGAACTTTTCCCTGACAACTCCATCCTGATCCTGGTTCTCCACCAAAAAGCGCGCCAGACGGCCATAGACATCCAGAAAAGCCAAAGATTCGATCTGCTCGGTGGCTTTGCGAATCTTGGATAGCAGTGCATTGATCACATTCCAAAGGATCTCCGGATGATGTTCCACAAATCCCAAAAAATCGCTGCGAGCGATCGTCAGCATTTCGCAGTGCTCTTTGGTCATCACTGTCGCACATCGCGCGCTACGGTCAAAAAAACTCATCTCACCGAAATAATCCCACGGGCCGAAACGATTGACCACCACCTGCCGGCCGGAAGTATCGCTGCGCAATGCCACGGCCTTGCCGCTGATTAGCACGTAAAGGCTATCCGACCCTTCACCCTCAGCGATAACCACCGCACCCTTGGCAAAGGTCCGTCTCCGGGCGATGGATTCGAGTAGCCCAATCGCCTCGGCCCCAATGTTGTTAAATAGCTCCACCTGTTCTAACACGAGCATCCATCCTTTTTTATTAAGCCACCGGCAATCATTCCATGGCAGACCCTTGATTGCGAAGGCGCAAGCATGGTTTGTGAAGCCAAGGGGAACAAAACCGCAGCCGCAAAATCCAAAAGAGCTCCTCGGGATATCAACTCTCGCTGGAAACAAAGGGCAAGATGAGAGAGAAGAGATATGATCCCATAGCACGGGGAAATCAAATTTTACAATAAAACGGTTCCAGGCGATCACTAAAGGACCGGTCCGACCATTGCGCGAAATGGGAAAGTGGGCGATGAAGAACTCTTGAAATGGCCGCGGGGTTCGTACTACTACACTTATGGTAGGATTTTATCCATACGTTCTAATAACATTATATCCAAAGGACCTCATCATGCCGAAGCTCCATAGATTCCGAAACCTGGCCTGCTTGCTCTTTTGCTTTCTCGCCGTTGCCCCTGCCAAGGCTCAAAACTCCGAAACTGCTCCATCCACCATCAGAGTCACCTTCAAACGGGCAGCGGTGGCCTCATTTCTAGTGGGCAAACGGCAGCCCCAATTGGACCAGGCCGAGGACATGACCTTGAGCTGCCCCTTAGTCCAAATCTGCATCGATGATCCCGACATCCTGCCGCATGCCGGCAGAACCCTCACCCGTCTGGCGGACGACCAGCTACGGGGCCGTTTCGGCCAACAAGTGATCCAACGCAGTGATGTGCAAAAGGCCGAAGACGAGCTTAAGCTGAACAAAGAAGTGGATACTCCCCGTCTCATGGCCGAACGCTTGGGAAAAATCTTGAATGTGGATGCGGTGATGATCGGTACTGTCTGGCGCTACCGCGATCGAGGTACAGTGAACGGTATGCCCGACAGTCCGGCATCGGTTGCCTTTGCCATCTATCTGGTGGAGGCAGCCACCGGACGGGTCTTATGGCGCGGTCTTTTCGACGAAACCCAGCAAGCGCTCTTTGACAATGTGCTGAACGCCAAAAAGAACTTGAAGATGGGATTGAAGTGGCTGAGCGCCAATGAGCTGGCGGAGTACGGCGTGCGTGAAGTGTTCAACAAGTTCCCCACCAATGTGTTGCCAGGCGATTTTTCCGGGGAGCAGAAGTAGATCGAAGGTTGAAATAATCATCAAATGAACGTGTCGGAAAGCGGTGAAGAGTAGTATTTCACCTTATGGCACCGACCTACTTGGAGTTGTAAGCCCCTATTAATGCTTCCTTCTCCTCTTGTCCTAACAGCTTGCGCAAAAGCCCGGCCAGCTCACCGACGATGATGGGCTCGCGGATTACGGCTTCCACCCCGATCTGATAGGCCAGGGATTGTTCAAGATCCACGCCGTAACCGGCCGCCAGGATAATGGGGATCGCAGGGCCTACCTTCTTAATGGCCCGCAGCTCATCGGTCGGCATATATTCCGCGGGCGGGCCAGCGGCAATAATCAGATTGATCTCTTCGGTCTGAGCTTGCAGCAACTCAATCGCTTCTTGGGCATTCTTGCGAACTGTCACACGATACCCCAACCGTTCCAGCTTAGGCAAAGTTTCAGTCAGCGGTGCAGCATTATGGCCAACGACGAGCAGATGTTCCTTGCCTTTGGGCATCTGCTCAATGGCAAAGGGCACCAACTCCGCATCGCTTTGGATCGCCGGCAAGAAGATGTTGAAGGTCGCCCCATGCCCCACGCGGGAAGCCACCGTGATGGCGCCGCCGAAGCGCTTAATAATGCCATGGGAGACCGACAAGCCCATGCCCGTGCCCTCACCGCGCTTTTTGGTTGTAAAGAAAGGATCAAAAATCCGATTAATAATTTCTTCTGGAATACCATGCCCCGTATCGCTCACGGAGATTTTAACGTAAGGCCCACGCTCTGGAGACAGCTCCTCGGGCAACGGCTCACTCTCCAGATTCAACGACGCCAGCCTAATGGTCAATGTTCCGCGCCGGCCGCCCATGGCATGGGCCGCATTGGCGCACAGGTTCATCAGCACCTGGTGTAACTGGGTGGCATCCACGCTAACTAGTGCCTGACTCTGAATATCACGCTCAACCTTCATGGCTGACGGCAACGTGGCCCGGATCAGATCGATGGCCTCATTCACCAGGGCATCGATGCGTGCTGGTTTGATTTCGACTTCGCTTTGGCGACTAAATATCAATATCCGACGGATCAGACGCTTGGCATGATCGCACACATCCAGCACCTTCTGCAGCGCATCCATGGCCTGACTGTTGGATTTGGATGCCCGCCGGGCGAGCTCGGTGTTGGCCATGATGGCGGTCAGCATGTTGCTGAAATCGTGTGAAATGCCGCCGGCCAAGGTCCCGATGGCTTCCATCTTCTGGGATTGAATCAGCTGCGCCTCCATGCGTTTGTACTCGGTTAAGTCCTGCCACGATTCGATGGCGCCAATGACCTCACCCTCGGGAGTCCGCAGCGTGGCGGCGGTCCCGTAAAGCCATTTGCTCGGTCGCCCCTCCCTTTGAAAATGAAACTCCAATTCACAAGCCCCTTCAACCAGCCTGGAAGCAGTGCAAGTGAATAGAGTACTGCCCGCGCTTTCTTCTAAAACCAATTGACTGATCGGCAGCCGCTTTTCCGCATAAAAAAATTGATTATGCCCCGCAGTTCCCAGCACCTGGGAGGCCGAGGCCCCTGTGAGTACCTCGCAGGCCTTGTTCCAGTGGGTAAGGTGATTGGCACGGTCCACCACAAAGGTGGGCATGGGCATTCCCTCCACGATCTGACTCAAGAGGGTACGGCTCTTTTGCACGGCTATGGTTTTGCGGGCCACGGCCTTTTTAAGGGTCAAGTTCCAGGCGATCACCAGCAACATGAGCGCCAGCAGCACTAATCCGATACGTGATCCAACCCGCCAGTAGCGTGTCTTCTGTTCATAGAGCGAAAACCACTTCAGGAACAGCCGATCATAGTCGCCGCTTTTTTGCAGCAACATCAGCCCCTCATTTAATTTGGCCAGCAAATCCGCATGCCCCGCGGCCACGGCAAAACAAAATTTCTGAGACAGCACGGGCGGCCCGATGGTTTCGAGGTTGGAGAGTTTCATCCGGCGCATTAATTCCAGCCCATGCAGCTGCGGCAGAACCGCGAAATCATGTTGGCCGCTACTCAACTGCCGCAGCACCTCCCCAGGTGTTTGCACCATAATTACGTTGGATGTGAACTGGTTCGATTTGAGCCATTCATGGGCATAGACATCCTGCACTACGACGGCCTCTTTGTTCTTGAGCGCTTCGATGGAATTGTATGGCGCACCTTTTCGCACGAAAATGGCATAAGAGATAATGGTATGCGGCACGCTGAAATCGAATCGTTGCCCCCGCTCCTCGGAATAGAGCAAACCCGTTAAGGCATCGATCTGTCGATCCTCAAGCTTTTTAAGCATTTCTTGCCACGGGCCCAGTGTGATTTCCGCCTCCAGCCCCACCTGGCGCAACACCGCCTGCATCAGCTCCACCGTGTACCCACTGGCACGGCCTTTGGCATCTATGAACTCATAGGGGGCAAAATCATTATTGCCGCCCACTTGGATAATTTTGATATTTTGGGGCAGATCCTGGTTGGCCAAGCCATGTACCGCCCCCCCCAAGGTGAGCAACACCATCAAAACAAAAAAGGCTCTCTTGATGCGGCCAAGAGATAATAATCGAATCAAATGGGGTAATATCCTCATGTCAACTTTTCCCGCTTTAATATCATGTTCGAGGTATGCTCAGGATCCAGTCCATCCTTAAGGGTGCGGAAATGCCTGGCACCTTATTGCCAATCTCGCGAGGAGCGCGGCCAACTGCCCAGCTTGATGCATTTTCGGGTGCGTAGATAGATGATCTACCTAAAGCTGAAGGAAAATGCAATGTTGGAGGAGCATAACGATACGGATACCAATGAAAAAGGGCTGCAACCGCAGCCCTTTTATTGAAAACAGCGGATAAGACATATGGATGGTTACTTGAAAAATCTACCCAAGCGCATCAGATTTTGCGCACCGCATAGTCCTTTTCTTCTGGTACGCACTCATCGACCATCATGGCGGAATGGAAAGCGCTGATCAGCTTTACTAGAATGAACCCGACCGCCATGGCCGCCAAGCTGGAAATAGTAACACCCGCGCCATGATGCCATCCCAGCATTTTGTAAGTGAAGACCGAGATCAACATCAGTTCGGCAATGGCGATAATGCTTCCTACCGCTGGATAATGGGCATAAAAATAGCCGCCGCCAGGCAGCAGAAAGGCCCGCAATTTCGTTTTGAATGCTGTTTTAAAGGGCAGCTTACAGGTCGGGCAAATGCCGGTACGGGCCGGCAGGACATGCGTACAACTTGGGCACAAATGAACCCTGCCTTGCAGTTGGCCGGCATCCTTGGGGGAAAGGGCGATGGCGCTGATCAACGTGCGGATTTTTTTGCGTTCTTTGCGTCCTAAATAAGGAAAAATCTCCTGGCGGCCGTTTTTATACTGCACCAGCAATGCGTTGCCTTTAATGGATAATCGGGCGCAATCATCATAGGCGATTTGGGAAACCGCCGCCCGTGGCTGGCGGCTGAAGCGGGTCGGGACATGCAAAATCCTTCGATCGGTAAAAATCAAAAGCGCACGTTTGAAGCAAAGAAAAAAAGGACCCGTAACCACCTGCTCCATCAAACTCACCGGCGAATAACCGGTGGTCAGGCAACGAATCTTTTCGTCGTGTTTGAGGAAGACCTTGATGAAAGTGCTTTTTACGATCAAACCACGCTGCCGCTTTTCCACTCTCTTATTGTAAACACCTTTGTGGTTGGAAAAGATCGCCTCGCGATCCACCGGCACCCCAAAGATGCTCAGCGGTTGCCCGAAGATGTTGGCGGCTTTGATGATTTTCCCTTTATCCGGGTTGGCAATGGCCATGTGAAGATCCTCCTGCTTGGCGCCTTAGCGCAATGACTTTGGATTGGATCAACTTCGATATCCCGAAAAATTTTGCAATTCACGTGCCTTCTTCATATTTCGCATAATAACGAATCGTTACGGACTTGAAGGCCGGTCGGTCATATCGCCGTGATCGCCTCGCATAAAAAAAGATGTATTTTCAGCTTGTTACAAAATCCTCCCCACGGCCGGTTGGCGCATTAAGTAGACACCGACGTATACAGCCCTGCACCCCTGTTCGATTTATTGGCGAGAAACAACGATGGTGATATAGAGCAAGTGACACCGGATGGACATCCATCGAATTCAAGGAAAGCGACCGTAGGATGAAGCTAAAATTCATAAAATTGTTATTGGCCCTCGTATTAATCTTTGGTTATTTCACGGCCTCCCCGGCTTGGGCTAAAGAAGAGTACGCCCGTCGCACTGGCCAAGGGTGTATTTTCTGTCACCAGGAAAGCACGGGGGGCCAGCTCAAGACGATGGGAATCGCTTACATCCGCAACGGCTACCAATATCCCATATCCGAAGCAGTGCTGGCCAAGGCCGAACGGTTGCAACAGCCGGGGTATAAGACCCTTCGCTTTATCATCGGCTATCTTCATCTGCTGGCGGCGGTAATCTTTTTTGGCGCCATTTTTTACATCCATATATTCATCCGTCCCACGCGTTTGACGGGCGGCATTCCCAAAGCCGAGCGCATCCTGGGCCTCTCCTGCATGCTGGCCTTAACCTTGACCGGAATCTATCTGACGTGGGTGCGCCTGGATCGCTGGGGCCAATTCTTTGATAACACCTTCGGGCTCATGCTTTTTATCAAGATCATCCTGTTCGCATTGATGATCTGCATTGGTCTGGTCGCCATTACAGTGGTGCATCGCCACATGAAAGCGGAAGGTGCTCCTCCGGCCGGGGATCAACCGGTCACCCTAAGCAGCCTGCAACGCTTTGACGGCGCCGATGGACGCCCCGCCTACTTTGTGCACGATCAAATGATTTATGATGCCAGCCAAAGCCCAAAGTGGAAAAACGGACGCCATTTCGGCAAACATCAGGCCGGCACGGATCTGACTGAAGCCCTCAAGGGCGCTCCTCACGGCCCGGAAGTGTTTGAACGAATTCGCGCGGTAGGGCGACCGCAGGCCGAAGCCCCACGGTCCTCCAAAATACCAGCGGCGCGCAAAGCATTCATTGTCATGGCCTATACCAACCTTGCCCTGATTTTTCTCATCCTGGGGTGCATCAGTATCTGGCGCTGGGATTTTCCGCTGCGGCTGGTGCCGGAAAAGCGGCCGGATGCCATTGCCGGGCAAACCTGCATCGAGTGCCACAAATCCAAAACACCCGGCATTTTCGAGGATTGGCGAAACAGCGCGCACGCCAAAGCCGATGTCCACTGCGATAAATGTCATCATGCCACGGACGGGCAGAATGTGTTGGTATCGCATTTGAAATACTACGCCAAACCCATTGCGGTGGTGGTCTCCCCAAAAAATTGCCAGGGATGCCACCCCAAGCAAGCCGAGCAGTATGCGCGCAGCAAACATGCCAACACCTTTGAAATCATGTGGAAGATCGATCTATGGCTCAATGACGGCATGAATAACGCCATCGAGAAGACCACGGGATGCTATGCCTGCCACGGTTCGAAAGTAGAAGTAGAAAATGGAACGCCCATCTCCGGCACCTGGCCCAACGTGGGCGTGGGCCGCATCAATCCCGATGGCAGCAAGGGCAGTTGCACCAGTTGTCATACCCGCCATCGGTTTTCCCTGGCCGAGGCTCGCAAACCGGAAGCATGCGGCCAATGCCATTTGGGGCCCGATCATCCCCAATTTGAAATCTACAACGAATCCAAACACGGCGCGATTTACCGCACCGAAGGCGCCCAATGGCGGTTTGATCCGGACAACCACCAGTGGCGCGCGGGCGTAGACTTCAGAGCGCCTACCTGCGCGGCGTGTCACATGTCCGCGATCACCGGCCAATATCCTTCTTCCCACGATGTCACCGAGCGGCTTTCCTGGGAGTTGCAAGCGCCTATCACCATCCGGCCCGATCAATTCAAACCTTTTCCGGCCAACACCGACTGGCGCCTGGAGCGCCAAAAGATGATGGCCGCGTGCCGGCAATGCCATTCAGAGACCTGGACCCAGGACCACTTCAACAACCTGGACCAGGTGATCGAAAACTATAATCAGCAATACTTCACGCCGGCCAAAAGCATGATGGACCAGCTTTATACCGCCGGACTGGTCTCCAAGGAGAAGTACTTTGATGAAGAGATCGAATGGCAATACTATGAATTCTGGCACCACGAAGGCCGGCGGGCGCGTATGGGCACGGCCATGATGGCGCCGGACTATGCCTGGTGGCACGGCTTTTATGAATTGAAACACCGTTTCGCCCATATCGAAGGGATGGCCAACGAGTTGAAGAAGAAGGGCAACCCGGCGGTCAGACTCTCCATCCCAGGGAAAAGTATGGAATAGCATTTTAGAGGTCAGACATGGCTCAACTAAAAAACGTCATCGAAATATTGAATTTACTTCCCAAAACCAATTGCGGCCAATGCAATGAAAAAACCTGCATGGCCTTTGCGGCGTCGGTCTTTAAGGGTGAAAAACCGTTGGCCCTCTGCCCGATGATCGGGCCGGAGGCCGCTGGGCGCTATGAACCGCAAACAAAAAAGTATAATAATCCCGAGCAAGACATGGAGGCCGTGGTCCGAATGCTCAAAGAGCAATTGCGGGCCACAGATCTTGCGGCCGCGGCAGCCAGAATTGGCGGCCAATATGATGGTCACAAACTGACCCTGAAAGTCATGGGAAAGGAATTCAGCGTGGATGGCGCCGGGACGTTAATAACCGATCTGCACGCCAACCCGTGGGTGACCATTCCGATTCTCAGCTATATCCTGCATTGCAAGGGCGCTCCGGTTTCAGGCCGATGGGTCCCCATGCGCGAGCTGCCCAATGGCAAGGATTGGCAGCACTTCTTCAACCATCAATGCGAAAAGCCTCTCAAAAAACTGGCCGACACCTACACCGATCTGTTCAAGGATCTGGTGGAGATCTTCAATGGCCAGCGAATCCAGAACCACTATCAATCGGATGTCGCGGTGGCTCTCTATCCCTTGCCCCTGGTGCCCCTGTTGATTTGCTACTGGGAACCCGATGAGGGTATGGAATCCAGCCTCAATATCTTCTTCGACGCCACGGCCGAGCAGAACCTCGGCATCCAAGGCCTCTACGCCCTGGGTACCGGGATTACACGCATGTTCCACAAACTGGCCTTGCGCCATGGCATCCAATCAACTTGACAAACCCGATAGTCGTTAAAAGCTTACCCAACAGATAGTGAACCCCGGTTGCAGCGGTTTCAGTCAACCTCGATGGACAACTTAAAAACCAACCGGTTTTATAAACAAGCTCCGGCCTTCGGCCGCCGTACATCGCATTAGAAGAATATGTCCGGCGGCCAATGGACCCGGCTCAGAGATATATGGAGGCACACCATGACCCATACATTACCCAAACTTAATTATGCTTATGACGCATTAGAGCCCTATTTCGATGCGCGCACCATGGAAATCCATCATACCAAACACCATCAAACCTATATTGATAAACTGAACGCGGCGATAGCCAGTCAGGAACAACTGCAAAAGCTCAGCGTGGATCAACTGCTGCGCAATCTGAACGAGGTGCCGGAGAGTATTCGCACGGCCGTGCGCAACCACGGCGGCGGCCATCTCAATCATAGCTTCTTCTGGCCCACGCTCAAAAAAGAGGTTGCGGTCAAAGGCCCGGCGGTGGACGCCATCAAGACCAAATTCGGCAGCTTTGACAAGTTCAAGGAGGATTTTTCCAGTACCGCCGCCTTGCTCTTCGGCAGCGGTTGGGCTTGGCTGGTGGTCAACAAAGGCCAGTTGGAAATTGCGAGCACGCCCAACCAGGACAACCCGGTGAGCCAGGGCAAAACCCCGATTCTCGGCCTGGATGTCTGGGAGCATGCCTACTATCTCAAGTACCAGAACCGGCGGCCGGAATACATCGCGGCCTTCTTCAATGTCATCAATTGGGAGCGGGTGAACGAACTTTACACAGCGGCGGTCAAGTAAACCCAAAACTTCCCTCAAATGCGATGTAGAATTGAAATCCGGGCAGGACCGATCTCCTGCCCGGTCTTTTTTTGATATTGCATCCTGGTTTTCTTATCCGGTAACCTAAACTGATTAACAGGCCTGAAACGCTTTCAAAGAGTCTCATCATGCCAGCCTCGCAACCGCGGAGAATGCCATGCGCGCACAATACACCGACCCCATTCTGATCGTGGAAGATGACCCCAACACCGCTTCCTTGGTGGCCACTTATCTGCAGCGCGAAGGTTTTTCTACCGTCATGGCCCATGACGGCCGGGAAGCGTTGAAACGCGCCCAACAAACACCTCCACTATTGGTTATCCTGGATGTCATGCTGCCCAAGGTGGATGGTTGGGAGATCTGCAAACAGTTGCGCAACCGCTCCGATGTGCCCATCCTGATGCTCACGGCGCGAGAAGAAGAGATTGACCGTGTGCTGGGGCTAACCCTGGGCGCCGATGATTATGTGGTCAAGCCCTTCAGCCCCCGGGAGCTGGTGGAACGGGTCAAGGCCATCCTGCGACGGGCCAGGCCCACGCCCAAGCAGGATATGCAACGGCTGTCCCATGGCGAAATCGAGATGGATCTGGAGAAGCATACCGTTACGGTGGGCGGCCATGCGGTCACACTGACCGTATCGGAGTACAAACTGCTGCGCGCCTTAATGCGTTCGCCGGGGCGCGTCTTCTCGCGTGAAGTGCTTTTGCATGAGTTCTACGACCATGGCGAAATCGTAGTGGACCGCGTCATCGATGTGCACATCGGCAAGCTTAGACAAAAGATTGAAGCCGATCCCGCCAGGCCGAAATATATCCTGACTGTCAGGGGGTTTGGGTATCGTCTGGCGGAGAAAACCGAATCATGAAACAACGCCTGCTCTGGAAATTGCTGCTGATCAATGTGGTACCGGTCATTGCCGTCATTGTGCTGATGGTGTGGCTGGCCATCAATCAACTGGCCGCCGATTACTTCATGACCTTGATGACCAAGTACGATATCTCTCCCACCGAAACCCACCAAATGTTTCTCACCGCCGTCCACCGCTATTTATTGTGGGCCACCTTGGCCGGATTGGCCCTGGCGCTGCTGCTCAGCTATTTGCTCACGCGTCGGGTGCTGCGCCCGCTTTCTCAAATGGCCACTATCACCCGCCAGGTAGCAGCCGGCAATTTTGGGGAACGGGTGGTGATCACCTCCTCGGATGAGGTCGGCCGCCTGGGTGTGGCCTTTAACCGCATGGCCGACAGCTTGGAACGGCTGGAGCGGTTGCGCAAAAGCATGGTCTCCGACGTGGCCCACGAGTTGCGCACGCCCCTGACCAATTTGCGCGGGTACCTGGAAGGCTTGAGCGACGAGGTGGTGCCGCCGACCAAGGAGACATTCCATATGCTGCAACAAGAAGTACTTCGCTTGGTCCACCTGGTGGAAGATTTACACCAATTGGCCAAAGCGGAGGCGGCCCGGGCCTATCTCAAGAAGGAGCCCGTTTCACTTCAAGCTTTGATCCGACAAATGCTGCCTCTCTATCAATCTCATCTGGACGCCAAGCAAATTACTGTCAAAACCCGCTTCAACCCGGAAGCCGATCAGGTGGCGGCCGATCCGGACAAACTGCTGCAAGCCCTGCGCAATCTCATCGAAAATGCCTGGAAGTATACTTCCCCACAAGGCTGGTTCGAAATCGCCATTGAACGCGGAGACAGCGCCGTTACAGCGCGTTTTACTAACAGCGGCCCCGGCATCGCGCCGGAGCATCTGCCCTATATCTTCGAACGCTTCTATCGCGCCGATCCTTCCCGTTCCCGCAACGCCGGCGGCGCCGGCATCGGGCTCTCCATCGTCAAAGAACTCATCGAGGCCCACGGCGGCCGGGTCGGGGCTGAAAGCAAACCCGGTGAAACGTGTGTCTGGTTTGCCTTACCTCTGCCATCAGTGGCTTAGGCCTGAGTCCCCCACCCATTCTCCGAGCTCAATCTTTACCATTTCTTTACAAATCCATTACTCCTTCCTTAACTGTTGTAACTAATATCAGTCCAAACGATGCCGCGGTCAGGATTGCAGGTGAGCGGCGTCCAACAATGATTTGCTGAAAAAACTTTTAAAGAAGGTAGTAAAATGAAGATGACGAATTTGGTTTACCTGGCGACAATGGCTTTGTTGCTAAACGCAACTTTACTTTCGAGTGCCGGCATTGCGGATATGAAAGAGGGAAAGATGCAGGATACAAAGATGGCCTCCCCGGAGATGCAAGGCGGAGAAATGAAAGAGGAAATGACCAAAGATAAGATAATGAAAAACGAGAAGATGATGGAAACAACACCGGCCGCACCCATGGCGGTCATGTTGGCCGGGTCAGAAGGACACATGGCCGCCGGCAAGGTTTCTTTCACCAAAGAGATGGGCAAGGAGCAGTTAGTGCTCACCGACATCGACGTGGAGAAGGTGCCCGATGGTCATGTTTATCTGGCCAAACATGGCGACCGCACCCAAGGCATCGATCTGGGCGTCCTGAAGCAATTCACTGGGACCGTTTACTTCGCCCTGCCGGCTATGACCAACCCCGAAGACTACGACAGCGTCATTATCTATTGTAAGAAATTCAAAGTTGAGATCGGACGCGCCAAACTGGACCACAAGATGTAAGATTGTGCGTGAGCGCACGAGGCCCCCCTCAAAAAAGCCCATGTCATACCCGCATGCCTGGGTATGACATGGGGTGCATCCTGACCATGGAGCTCACTTCCCGATGTAGAGGTGAAATTATGAATAGAAATTGGATGATCTTCGTTATGTTGCTGTGCGCGGCCTTGGCCCTTGTCAATGGAGCCGCCGCAGACGCAAGACCGATAGGCGCGGAAGTAACTTTTGTCGTCTCCTGATATGATGTCGGGCATGCTGCCTTGGATGGGCGGCCCGGCATTATTTCGATCACCAAAGGTTGGCTGCGCTTCAGTGAAGTCAACCGCGTGGTCTATGATCCCTCACTGGTGACAGTAGAACAAATGGAAGTCTGGCTGAAGCAGGCCGGCACCTATATCCGTACGGAATCGTCCAGCCCGCCGGTCGGCCAATGAAGGTCACGGCGGCGGCGACTGGCGAGTTGCAATGTATAAAGTTGGCCTTAAAATGGTGAGCAACACAATTGTAACTGCAAGCCATCAAAAAAAGTCTTTTGGCCCAAAATCTTTTTTAAGATATCTTGCAGCATAAAAGGCCAATATTGCCTCCGGTTCCAAACCAACGGATAGAGGTGGTTATGACAACCTGCAGCACAATCAATGTATTGGAAGAGTTGCTCACGCTCTTGCGGTTGGAAAAAATCGAAGAAAATATCTTCCGCGGCCAAAGCCAGAACCTGGGATTCGGCAACGTTTTTGGCGGACAGGTGCTGGGGCAGGCGTTGTCGGCGGCCTCCTATACGGTGCCCGATTCCCGGCCGGTCCATAGCATTCACGCTTATTTCATGCGCCCGGGCGACGCCAACCAGCCCATTGTTTATACCGTGGACCGCATCCGGGACGGCCAGAGCTTTACCACGCGCAGGGTTGTGGCCTTGCAAAAGGGACAGGCGGTCTTTTCCATGTCCGCTTCGTTTCAGATCGATGAGCCGGGATTTGATCACCAGGACCCGATGCCCGAAGTCCCCGGTCCGGAGAATTTCATCTCGGAAACCGACCATGCCCGCAATTGGGCCGGAAAAGTCCCGGCTAAAATCCGTGAGCAGATCCTCTGTGATCGCCCCATCGAGATCCGTCATGTCACGCCTATCGACCCCTTTGCCCCCCGCAAAATGCCTACCCATCGCAATGTCTGGCTGCGCGCCACCGGGCCGTTGCCCGATGATCGCGCCATCCACCGCTACATGCTGGCCTATGCCTCGGATTTCAACCTGATGGCCACCTCGCTGCACCCTCACGGCCACACCTTCTGGGAGCCGGAAATGCAGGTGGCCAGCCTGGATCACGCCATGTGGTTTCATCGAGACTTTCGCATGGATGATTGGCTGCTCTATGCCATGCAGAGCCCCAACGCCTGCAAGGCCAGGGGATTAAGCTTCGGGCGCATCTTTACCCGGGATGGGGTGCTGGTGGCCACGGTGGCCCAGGAAGGGTTGATCCGCTATCACCGCGCCTAAACGAAAACCCCCGTTTTTCCCAGTTCAAGGCCGAAGCAAAATATAAACCCCATCAATACAAATAGTATTTCGAGGATTAATATTTTGCCCCGGCGCGGAATTTGGAAAAACAGGGGGCTTTCGTTTAGACACTATCTACTGAAGGCTGAAGGGCCTTGCTGAAGCACTGCAGGGGTATTTTCAATTAGGCGCCAACCTATAGTTCCATCTGTTCCCCTACTAACACTTCAATCAATAGTGACTTGGCGACCTTCAGCCTTTAGTCGGTTGATTTCTTATCAAATCCCGTTGGCGGAAACCAATTCGCCGATGAAGTGGCCAACCGCAACCTTGCTTTGGATGCGCACCGGTATGCGTTTTTCATCGGCCGTGACCCAAAGCTGAATCTTGGCCCCTTCACTCTCTTTGAAGACGCCGCCCACATGATTCATTTCCGGTTCGATCAGATAGGTGTCGTAAGTTTTGCCGTTGAGCAATTCGATGGTTTCACGGCCCACCACTTTGAGTCGGCCGATGACGTTTTTCTGGCCATCGGTGATGGGGCGTTCTAACTGGTGGCCGACATCGAAAGTCATAGTGCGGGAGAAATAAAATGCGGACAATGGATCGAAACTGCCCGCCATCAAGGCAATGGGATCTTTTTTCTCGCCATAGTTGGAATAGGAAGCGTGCCCATTATCCCAATCGAACTCGATGACCTCGTCCTTTTCATGACTGCCTTCGCGCTGTTTCTTGGAGTAAAGCACCGAACGGCTCATGTCCATATCAGCAAAGGCATCGATGCGATCCCTGACTTTGTAGAAAATATCCACAAAAGCATTGGACTCAGCCACCATGACGAAATGATAGGCTTGTTGGCCGTTGATGTTTTTCACGGGCAATACTTCCAACCATGCCGAACCGGCGGGGACGTTTTCCCAGCGCAGTTGATATTCAAGTTTTTCACCAGGAACAAATGGCACCTCTTTGGGACTGGCCCACAGAGGCGTAATATTGGAGGCCAACAGGAGAAAAAAACCGATGGCAACAAAGCTGAATATAGACGCTCTATCTTTCATGGCCGTTCCTCCTAATCGTTTTGAACCAGCCGATGAGATCTGGTTTGACCAGCCGGCTTCTCAGCCGCTTTTGCATAGAGCAATATGCATGCCTCGGATCAATTCACTCTGACGTTTATGGTTGGCTCCATGATTAATGTTATAAAACATATTAGAATAATTATAATATCAACTCTGATGCTTTGAATCGAGCGGTATTACCGAAACCCATGTCAGATTGAAAGGAAGGGGAAAAAGAGCAAATTAGCCACAGTACTTGTTGCTTGCCAGCCACAGAAGTTCATTTCAAAGGTATTGAACCCATCTGAAAGCAGCGCGTTAGACCTGTTCATTGATTTCCTTGTTGACCCTGCTGGACGCCATGCACTATTTTCAACAATACGTGATGCTTAAGTCCGCATTGCCCGCGTGTACGGCTGCAAATAGCTTTCCACGCTGGATTGGCTCCCGCTGCCAGAGAAATTGGAATCCGATGATGCTCAAAACCGTTGATGGTATTGCCCCAGGCCCTTTAAATAAAACAGCACCTCGCAAAGGTCAAGGGTTTGCCTGGCCGCGCGCTATTTCTTTATTGATTTTAACGGTGTTGCCGATGGTCATGGGCTGTGCATCCCAGCCAGTTAAGCATTTGCCTGAGCAGAGATCATGCGATTCCGCCATAGACGAGGCGGTCAAACGTGGGGACTGGCCAAAAGCCTTGGCTGAACACGAACGCCTATTGGCCCAAAAGCCGGGGGATTGCCTGGCATTATACCACTTGGGATATATCTGGGGCCAAATGGGGGAACATGCCAAGGAGGTTGCATATTACGAAAAGTCGATCCAGTGCGGCGACATTGGCGATGATCTTCTTTATTTTAATATGGGCATGGCCAAAGCCGATTTGGGGGACATGCAGGGCGCCCGGAGCGCTTTTGAGAAGGCGACTACCATAAACCCCAGAAACCCGGAAAATTATTTTGGATTGGGTTTCGTGGATCAGGCCTCCGGCCGTTTCACCGAAGCCGAAAAGAGCTGGCAGCGGTGTTTGACAATTGATCCCCAGCACACCGGGTGCCACTTAGCTTTGGCGCGGCTATTGATAGATCAAAGCCGGTGGAAAGATGCAGCGGCCCATCTGGATGCGGTCCAGGCCCTTGAACCGGACAATGATGAGTTGCGGGAGCTCCGTGAGCTGTTGGAGTCAAGAAAAGCATTGGAATACAAAAAATGACCCCCCATTTCATACAAGGCGGGTGGCTGCGACCAGGACCGCAATCTAAGACCAAAGAGTTAAAACCACGATGATGACTGAAACGATACCACAACCCAAACGCCAATCCATTGGTTCCACGGAAATGAGCTATCTGGACTATGGCCACGGCTCTTCCACCGTGGTGCTGCTGCATGCCACGGGTTTTTTGCCATGGCTGTGGCATCCCATTGCCACAACACTTGCCGAGCGCCACCGGGTGATCGTACCGGCTTTATACGCTCACCGCCAAGCTGACCCGCACCAGGGCGGTTTGGGCTGGCTCCAACTGGCCGAAGATTTAAAGCAGCTTTGTGATGGGCTGAACCTTACGAACATTCGGTTTGTGGGCCACTCCATGGGAGGGGCCGTGGCCACTTTGGCCCATACCGTGTGCGGCCTGCCCGCCGTCAAAATGGTCTTGATCGAACCCATTTTTTTACCCGATGGTTTCTATCGATTCACGATGACCGTCGCGCAACACCCCTTGGCATCCAAGGCCATCAAGCGCCGCAATCTTTGGCGCGATCACCAGGAGGCACGACAGGATTTTGAATCCAAATCCTTTTTCCAGACCTGGGACAAGCAGATTCTTGCCCTGTACGTCGAGCATGGCCTTGAAGTGCTCGACAGCCAAGGCGTCCGACTGGTCTGCTCTCCCGACCAGGAGGCCGCGCTCTTCATCGGTGGCTCCCAGTATGACCCATGGCCGGTATTGCCTAGAATCACTTGCCCTACCTTGGTGGTGGAAGGCCAGGTCAGCGAGAACAGACCCTGGATCGATTTGAAACGCGTGGCCAGTCTCATTCCCAAGGGCCGTTACACCGAGGTCCAAGGTGCCGGGCATCTGGTTCCCATGGAAAAGCCAAGGGAAACCGCCAAATTGATTCAAGCGTTTTTTAATACAGATCCAGGCGTGACAGGGACTTGAGCCAAACAGGCTTGAGGCCGTTTAACCTTGAAAAGGCGGAAACCGATGTATTATAAAGACCACTTTGGGAGCCACAGGGGGTAATGAGGTTCTCCTAACGGGCCCACAGGAGGTCGGGTGATCACTGGTTTTGAAAAAATCGTAGAAGAACGCATTCGCAAAGCCCAAGAAGAAGGCCAGTTCAAGAATCTGCCGGGGGCCGGCCAGCCGCTGCATCTGGAAGAAGATCAACACATTCCCGAGGATTTACGACTGGCTTATAAAATCCTGCGCAATGGCGACTGCCTTCCTCCTGAAATAGAAATGAAAAAGGAGATCCTGCGCACGGAAGAACTTCTCACCGCCATGCCGGATACCACCGAAAGATACAAGACGATTAAGAAGCTCAACCTTTTGATCATGAAATTGAATGCCGCCAGGGGAGGCAACTGCCAGTTCGATATCCCGCAACGTTACCTGGCCGATGTGAGCGACCGGCTGGCGGGCCGACAAGACGGTCCCAAAACCACCAAATAGCGCCGCTCATCGGATAAACGTTCATGCTATTCAAGGAAAACAAAAATAAGGAAGGGCTCTTTAAAAGCATTGCCCTGGCCTATTTCGTCCTGATCATGCACATATTGTTGGCCGCCGCATTGGGACTGGTGGTGATCTTTTTTGGAGGCTTGGCCCAGAACTTCCTGTGGATCTTTCTGGGCGGCATGTTGCTAATCGCTTTTTCCGCCTATCTCTTCTTCCGCCGTCTGCGCAAAGAAGGCCGATCCCTTCGGGAGGCCATGCAAACGCCCATGTTCCAGGGCCGCTCGGTGGAGATCAGCTTTATGGGCGGCATGGCGTCGCTTAAGTTGGGGGCCCCCACGGTCAATCCCGAGCACAAGGTGCTCGAAGTCAGTGCCCCCCAGCAAAACTTGCTATTGGAAGATCCGGACGTGGCGCGCATCAAAGAGATTGAAAACCTGGCCAGGTTACTGGAGAAGAACCTGATTACACCTGAAGAGTTTGCCGCAGCCAAAGCTAAACTTTTAGGGTTTGATCATGGCAGGTCCACAACGTTGAGTCATTAAGCTCTCACCGCGCGTTATTCACGATACCAAGCACCCTGAGCGCGAAATCACTACATCAGTAAACTATTGGCGGATTATAGAGAAGGAATAGAAATCTATGAAAAAGACCATTGCCTTGCTGCTCGGCGGCATCTCTTCCGAGCGGGCGGTGTCGCTGAAAAGCGGCGAGCAGGTGTATCAAGCCCTGGATAAGAACAAATACGAGGTGCGGCGCTACGACACCAAAACCGATATCCCCAAACTGGTGGCGGAAGCTGCGCAAATCGACGCGGCCCTCATTTTATTGCATGGCCCTTATGGCGAGGACGGTACGGTGCAAGGCCTGCTGGAACTGCTCGATATCCCCTACCAGGGCGCCGGCGTGCTGGGCAGCGCCTTGTCCATGAACAAACTGGCCGCCAAACAACTCTACGAACATTGCGCCATCCCATCGCCGGCCTATATGGTTCTTAAGCGCACCGATCAGCCTGACCCAGACCAATTGGCGGCCCGCCTGGGCCTGCCCATTGTAATCAAGCCGACCACGGGCGGATCGAGCATCGGCATGACCATCGTGCGCACCTCGGCCGATCTACCCAAAGCATTTGAAAAAGCATTTGCCCTGGATGGGACCGTTTTAGCGGAAGCCTATATCAAGGGCCTTGAAATTACCGCCAGCGTGTTGGGCAATGATGATCTGCAAGCCCTGCCCCTGATCGAAATTGTTCCTGATCAGCATTACGAATTTTTTGACTACGAAGCCAAGTATACCGCCGGGGCCACCCAGGAGATTTGCCCGGCCCGTATCAGTTCCGCTTTGACAGCCAAAGCCCAAAAGTATGCTTGCCAGGCCCATCAGGCGCTCTATTGCAAAGGCTACAGCCGCTCGGACATGATCGTGCGCGGTGATGAGATTTTCGTGTTGGAAACCAATACGATCCCTGGTATGACAGCCACCAGCTTGTTCCCCCAGGCCGCCCAAGCCGCCGGTATCTCCTTTGGCCAGCTGCTTGATCGGTTGATTGAACTCGGCATCCAGGCCCATCGCAATAGATAAATGATTATTACCCGCTTCAACCAGCTATTGCAGGACTACCATACCCTTGGTCCGGGTGATCTTTTCATCGGCCGAATTCCCGCATCACAACTCAGAAACACCATGTGGATCGATTTGACTGCCCGGGGGGTGCGACTTTTGCCTTCGATCACCTCCCAACTGGTGGCCTCCTCCAAGAGCGCCCAAGCTTTTGTTCTCAAATCATGGATGTTACCCCACACCCAGGTGATCAGCCGACGCAAGGAGCTGTTGGATGCCATTGGCGATTACCGCCGCAATGATATTAACACCGCAATCACCAAAGAGGAGCATTTGCATTGCGGTCATGGGGTTCGGCGCTGGAACGACCTGGAAGCCATGTATAACTGCCTGAGCCTGTCGGAGGCGCACTATCCCTTTGTGCTGCAGCCGTTTGTGGCGGTTGCGGCCGATGTGCGCGCCATTCTGGTCGGTGACTATTGCGAGGCTTACGCCCGCCATAACCCCGACAGCTTCCGCATGAACCTGGCGGCCGGCGGGAGCAGCCGCCCCCATGACCTGACCGACGCGCAACGAGAGCTGTGCCTTGCGGTAATGGCTCGGGCCCAGATGCCCTATGCCCATATTGACCTGATAGTAACCGAGTCAGGCGACACCTATTTGTCGGAGATCAATCTCAACGGTGGCACGGCCGGTGCCCGGATTTCAAAGCCGGAACTGGATCACCTGAAGGCAGCACATTTAGATCGCATGGCTGGGAATGATTGATTGGTTGATGTACTGCTGGCTGAATGGGGTGGTCATGCACTCTACGAACGTTATACGTAACGTCAACCCACATGAACCCAACAACTTTAACTAATCAACCAATCAACGAATCAACCATCAACCAATATCCACGGAGGAACGGATGAACATATTAGTAATCGGCGGCGGCGGCCGCGAGCATGCCTTGGTCTGGAAAATCAAACAGAGCCCTTTGGTAAAAAAAATCTACTGTGCCCCTGGCAACGCCGGTATCGCCGAATTGGCCGAGTGTGTGCCCATCAGCGCCGAAGATGTGGATCAACTGCTGACCTTCGCGCGGCAGAAAAAAATCGATCTTACCGTGGTGGGACCGGAAGCCCCACTTTCCATGGGCATCACGGACCGCTTTGAAAAAGAAGGATTGCGCATTTTCGGCGCCAGCCAGAAGGCCGCGGCCATTGAGAGCAGCAAATCCTTCGCCAAGCAAATCATGAATAAATATGGCGTGCCCACAGCCAAAGGCGCCACCTTCAGCAGTCTCAAACCAGCCGAAGCCTACATCAAAAAGATGGGCGCGCCCATTGTGGTCAAAGCCGATGGACTGGCGGCCGGCAAAGGGGTCGTGGTGTGCGACACCACGGCCAAGGCTGTGGCGGCTGTTAAGCAAATGCTGGTGAACAAGGCCTTTGGCGAGGCGGGCAGCCAGGTGGTGATCGAAGAGTGCCTCAAAGGTGAAGAAGCCTCGTTTTTGGCTTTTACCGACGGCAAAACAGTGCTGCCCCTGCCCACCTCCCAGGATCACAAAGCCGTGTTCGACAATGATCAAGGTCCCAATACCGGCGGCATGGGGGCCTATTCCCCTGCGCCGGTGGTGGATAAATTTATCCACGACAAAATCATGAAAGAGGTCATGTTGCCCACGGTCCGCGGCATGGCAGCCGAGGGCCGTACTTACAAGGGCGTGCTCTACGCCGGCTTGATGATTGAGCGGGATAAAATCAAGGTGCTGGAGTTCAACGGCCGTTTTGGCGATCCCGAAGCCCAGCCCCTGTTGATGCGTCTGAAAAGCGATATCGTGCCCGTCATGGAAGCGATCATCGACGGCCGCCTGGATCAGTGCCGTCTGGAGATCGACCCGCGCGCCGCGGTTTGCGTGGTCATGGCCGCCGGCGGTTATCCCGAAAAATATAATAAGGGCATGCCCATTGCCGGCTTGGACAAAGCCGCCCGGCTGAAAGATGTAATGGTCTTCCATGCCGGCACCGGCAGCAAGGAAGGGGCCGTCACCACCAGCGGCGGGCGCGTGCTGGGGGCCACCGCCCTGGGCGAAACCGTGGCCCAGGCCATTGATAAAGCCTACCAGGCCGTGGACAAAATCAGCTGGCAGGATGTACACTATCGCAAGGATATCGGCCAAAAAGCACTGCGGCGCTTCCAGGTCAAACCCCAGGTCGGCATTGTCATGGGTAGCGACTCGGACCTGCCGGTGATGGAAGGCGCCGTGGCCATGTTGAAAAAATTCGGCATTCCTTTTGAAATGACCGTGGCGTCGGCCCATCGCACCCCCGAGCGGGCTGCGCGTTTCGCATCCACGGCTAAGGAGCGCGGCATCCAGGTGATCATTGCCGCGGCCGGACACGCGGCCCATCTGGCCGGCGCCATGGCGGCCCAAACCACGTTGCCGGTCATCGGTGTGCCCATCGACTCGTCCAGTTTGCAGGGGATAGACGCCCTGTTGTCCACGGTACAGATGCCCCCCGGAATACCCGTGGCCACGGTGGCCATCGGTAAACCTGGCGCCAAAAACGCGGGCATCCTGGCTGCTCAGATTCTGGCCTTGGCCAACCCGGAGCTGGCAAAAATGCTGGATGCCTACAAACAAGAGATGGCCGTGGAAGTGGAACGGAAAGCCAAAAGCCTTGAAGAGTACCGCTAATCAAATTTGCGTCAACCCCATTGCTCCCGATCCGCGGGCCATTGAGATCGCCGTGGATGTGGTTCGCAACGGCGGCGTGGTGGTTTTCCCCACAGCGGGCCTGTATGGCTTGGGGGCCGATGCCTTCAACCCCCAAGCCATTGAACGCATCGTCCAGATCAAAGGCCGCGACCGCGGCAAACCCATCCTGGTGCTCATCGATCAACCCCAAATGCTGACCCAGGTGGCCAGCGCAGTCACCCCCATGGCCAATTTCCTGATGGAACGCCTTTGGCCCGGACGGGTCACCTTTGTGGTTCAAGCCCGACTGGAGTTGCCTTTGGAGTTGACCAGCGGCACCGGCAAAATCGGCGTGCGGCGAGTCGCCCATCCCGTGGCGGCTGCGTTGGTTAAAACGCTGGGCTCGCCAATTACTGGTACCAGTGCCAATCTGGCCGGCGCTGGGGGGTGCGCGGACATCGCATTGCTGGACGAATCGCTGAAAGCGGCCGTGGATTTGATGATAGATGCGGGACCGTTAACCGGGGGTGTCGGTTCCACCATTGTGGACGTGAGCATGGAAGCGCCGGTCATTTTGCGGCAGGGCGCGGTTCCGGCTCAGGAGATCATGGATCTATTTCAACTCTATCGGGAAGGTGGTACACCCTCTTGATAGAAACAACGGCCCGACAATTACATCCCCTCCCCTGCCTTTGCCCGATGCGACTTCTTCAGGGGCAAAGACAATCCATCACATCCCGATTTACTTCTCAACCGTAGCGGGCATTCTCAGCGGGAATAGTTGGCCACGTAAAAATCGTCGATCAAGCCTTTGGCTTTGAGGGTTTCACCGTACTTGACCGCTTCGTCCTTGGTGGCAAAATGGGAAACTTTGACTTGATACCAGGCGCGATTGGCGCTGACCGCTTTGACCCAGAAAGCATCGATGTGGTTCTGTTTGAGCCGGTCCACGAACCGCCGGGCATCCTCGGGTTTGAGGTAGGCCGCCACTTGAATGGTGAAGGCATCATTGGTGGGGGCCGGCGTGGGCTGAGTTTGGGCGGCCGGGGGCGCGCTGGCGGGCTTGGATTTTCCGGAAGGCCCTATCCAGCGCCATGCAGCGGCAATTATCAATATGCTTGCCACCGCGATCATAGTCACCCTGGCGGCGCGGCGCGCTTTGGGATTTTCCTGCCAACGTTTGGTCGCAACCCGGGAGCCGTTGGCGGCTTCCTGCCAGAGCGCGGTGGCGGCTTGGCGCACTTTTGGGGTGTGTTGCCAAACAGACGCCAGCGTCTGAAACAGTGCTTTAGCGGCCAGCACACTCTGGCGCAAACCAATTTTTAAGACTTGCCAGCAAACCCTTCCCAGGGAAGCCAAGCCGCGCCCCGCCACTTTCATACCCACGGCTGCCTTGGCGCCTCCGGCTTCCATCAGGCGGCCGGCCGCCCGCACATGCTGCGCGGTCACGAGAGGTGTGGTGCTTTGTACGGGTTCAGGCTGCTCCTCGATTTCACGCGGCGGGACAAATTGCCGCCGCAACTCAAGGCGGCGCTCTTCATCCAGCCCTGAGATGGCCTGGCGCGCCATCTCCAGATGAATGCTATTCTCCACATTGGGCTTGAGGTGATGCAGGCCCGCGGCGATACCTTCCAAACAACCGGATTCACCCAAGGCATAAGCTTTTAAATATACCTGCAGGGCCCAGTCGTCGATGTAGGCTTCATTTAAAAGCACGCGGGCCAGGTCCCGGCTCATCTCATCGGAGAGCCCGGCCGCGGAGCGCCACAGCCGGCGGTAGATCTGAATGGCCTCGAAATCCGCGCGTCGGTGGATCAGGCACAACTGCATGAGCATCTGTTGAACCCGGATATGCTCTGGCAGGGCTTCGCCGATGCGCACCGCCAACTCTTGTTCCTCGGGGCTATGTTCATCCTGGTGCAGGGTGCTCTCAAGCCAGCCGGCAGCCACGGCTTTATCCGTGGGGTGCAATCGCAGATAGGCCATGATGATGGCTTGGCCCTCGGGAGTCGGCCGGGATTGGGTAAGGTAGAAACGGGCCATCCGCATGGTAATCCAAGGCGCGCTTCGACGCCGCGCCCTGGGGCTGAGCCAGAACCCGTCAAAGAGGGCCTTGACCCGCTCGAAGGCCCCCTCGGCCTGGCTGACCATCCCGGCCCGCTCCCAAACCGCGGCTTCAGCTACTTGCCGTCGGATCAAGGCCACGCCCAACCGGTTCAAGATCCATCCCAGAAGAAAAAAGCAGCCCGCCAGAATAATAACCGCGGGCAAGCCGGCCCAATCGATTCCGGCGACTCTCTGCCAGGTGGGGAGCACGACCAGACAAATCAATCCACCCACGAAAGCCGTGGACCACAGGCGCAAGGAGTAATGTCGTAGAATTGCGTTCATAAAGGGCTACATGAAGACTTAAAGCAATAAAGAGAATACGCAGCGACGCTGTTCAAAGTGCAGATTCCAGAAGCCAGAAGAAAAAAGAGGCGAAGTAATCCTCCCAATCCCTGCACCATTTCAACCTTGTTCTGACTCCTGACTTCTGACTACTAATTACTTCTTTACTAAAGACTACTGGCCACCTTCGACCTTCAACACTTCCCTCACTCCTTCACCACCACCCTCATCCCTTCCGAAGTACTCCAAAAGAGCGTCTTGCCGGTGGTTGGATCCACGGTTTCAAACCGAACTCCGGGGGGTTGCAGAAATGGCCGTGGCGGTTCACCCTCGGTGGCCTTGCTCATGAATCGAGTCCAGATCGGGGCCGCGCCCCGGCCGCCGGTAATGCCCGCGCCGTTGCTGTCCTTGAGCCCGGTCTCATGATCATATCCGACCCACACCGAGGTGCTCAGATTGGGAGTAAAGCCCGTAAACCAAGCATCTTTATAGCCATTGGTCGTCCCGGTCTTGCCGGCCGCGGGTTTGTTGAAACCCATTTTGCGAATTACTTCGCCGGTACCGTAATCCACCACCCCTTCCATCATATCCACGATTTGATAAGCCGTGCGGCCATCCAAGACTTTGGCGCCGCTGACGATATGCTCTTCCAGCACCTGGCCGAACGCATCTTCCACGCGCCAGACCGCAAAGGGTTCGTAGCGAACACCGCCCGCAGCAAAGACACTGAACGCCGATGCCATCTCCAAGGGGCTGACCCCCGAAGTGCCCAGCGCCACGGAGTAGACCGGCGCCAACGGGCTTTCGATGCCGCACAACCGCGCGGTGCGGATGACAGCCTCAGGACCGATTTGGGCCACCAACTGGGCCGCGATGCTGTTGATGGATTCAGTAAACGCTTTCTTGATGATGACCGGGCCTTGATAATCGCGGCGGTAGTTCATGGGGCGCCAATCCGGCGCGCCTTCCACTGGCACTTTGGTGGGCTGATCGATCATCACCGTGGCGGGCGACAATCCCTTCTGATCCAATGCAGTGTAGTACAAAAAGGGCTTGAAGCCGGAACCGGGCTGGCGATTGTTTTCCACGGCCCGGTTAAACTGACTTTGGGTATAATCGGTGCCGCCCACCATGGCTTTAATAGCGCCGGAATTGACCTGTACCGCCACCAGGGCCGCCTGGAGATGCTCGCTGTCGTTGGGATTATCCTGACTGGTGGGGCGCTTCATGATGTTTTCCAGGTCCGCCACGCCCTGGGTCACGGCGGTCTGGGCAAACCGTTGCAGCTGAGGGTCCATGGTGGTGGTCACTTTCAATCCGCCATGATAGACCACCTGGGCCCCGTAGCGTTCTTCCAAACCTCTGAGCACATAATCAACAAAATAGCTGCCCTCAAGCACTTCCCCACTCTTGGTGTTGAAGGCCAGAGGCTCGGCTTCGGCGGCCGCGGCCTGCTCGGCATTGATATAGCCCACGGCCAACATGCGCTGGATCACCACCCGTTGACGGCTTTTGGCGCGCTCAAGGTAGCGCAGGGGGTTATAGCGAGAGGGCGACTTGGGCAAGCCGGCCAGCAAGGTGGCTTCAGCCAGATTCAATTCGGCCGCGGGTTTACCGAAAAACAACCGCGCCGCCGCGCCCACGCCCTGGGTGTGCGGGACAATGTAGATCTGGTTGATATAGGCTTCCAGAATCTCCTCTTTGCTGAACTGGGATTCGATTTGCAAGGCCACCAACAGCTCTTTGAATTTGCGGGTATAGGTTTGCTCGAAGCTGAAGAAGAGATTCTTGGCCAACTGCTGGGTGATGGTGGAGGCGCCCTGCACCCGGCCGCCGGTAAAGAGGGTCTCAACAGCTCTGAGCATGCGGGTCTTGTTGACCCCATGATGCGCCCAGAACGTATGGTCTTCGGTGGCCAGAATAGCTTGTAAAAAATAGGTGGAGACTTCATTGAGGGGCACATAGTCGTGGCCGCCGATCTGTAAAATCCGCTCGCCGTTGGCGGCATAGATTTCAGTGGGCGGTGTTTCGATGATGCGCCGCAATGGCTCGGGGATGCTGGGCAAATCCTTGACTACCCAGAACATTAAAATAACACCGGCCACCGCCGCAAAACCCGCCACCATCACCGCCAAGGCCACCAGACCCGTCAACCATCGTATGAACTTCACGGAGAAGGTCATTGTTGCGCTCCTCCGGACCACGGCCACTGAAATCGGGGCTGGCCGTCCAGATCGCCCTGAATGCGCTGCACGGCCTCGCGCTGCCCTTGCATCAGCAGTACTTTGTACCCGTTCACATCTTCGACCTCAAACCCCAATTCCTGTGCATCGCCCAAGGCCGCGCTGGAAATTCCCACGCGCCGGATTTTTCCGGTAACGCGCAACAGGTCCTCGGGATGGGACACAATCTGCTGGCGCAGCTCCTGGGGGTATCCGTTGAGCACCTCAAAAAACCGCTCGGCGGGGTAAATGTGAGCGGCGAAATCCGACAGCTGCTCCAGCCCGGAACGGATGGCCACTTCGCCACGCTCAATATGACCCAGTAACACCGGCCCGATGGTCAAGCGGTAAATGACCTGATTTTGCGCATCCAGCATAAAAATCAAAATCTGTTGTTCCTGACGGTCCACAAAGGTGCGTTGCCATTGCCCGGAGCTGACATAGGTCAACAGCGTGTAAGGAGAAACAATCTCATGGGAGATGGCCGGCGGCAGTTTGAGATAAAGCTCTAAAAAGTGCTCGGTTGAAATCATCACCCCTTTGCCCTCAGTGACATTGGCAATCACCTGCCCCAGCGACTGTGCTTGCTGGGCTTCGCGCAGCACGTTTTGCCGCTGATCCGCATATTCGGCCAAAGTCTGCCTGGCCGAGGCCGTCTTCTGGCCCTGTTCCCAAATGGCGCCGGATTTGGGCCGATAGGAGTTAGTGGATACCATGTAGCTGCCCACCAATTGTTCAACCCAGTCCAGACGCAGCTCGGTGATCACCAGGGCCGCCAATATAAAAATCACCACCACGGCCCGCAGGGGCAACAAGCGGCGGGTCCAGGCTATAACATTTTGGGGTGTGTACCAGGAGATCATTTGAAGATTCAATCGAAACGGTGATTGTTCCTTACCGCGCAGTCCCTTCGTTGCCAGACTGCTTTTTGCGTTTGGCGAGCAGCAGATACCGTCCCAAAACCACTACTGCTAAGGCGAAAAATATCATTACCGCGTATTCGGTGATTTTTGAGGGCTGCAAGCGATCATAGATCACTGGGTCGGTGATCATCATTTCACCGCCCACTTTACCCAATACCGCTGCGCCGATGTAAAGAATAATGGGGAAGCGGTCCATCAGTTTGGCCAGCATGGAGCTCATAAAGACTACAAAAGGGATGCTTAAACCCAGACCAAAGAGCAGTAAAAAGACATTGCCATGGGAGGCGCCCCCTACGGCCAGCATGTTGTCGATGCCCATGCTCATGTCGGCCACAATGATGATCCACAGGGCCTGTATCACGCTGGCGGCTTCCTTGTTATGATCGCGCTCTTCGGAATCCTCGGCCAATAACTTCACCGCGATCCACAGGATCACCGCGCCGCCCACCAGCTTGATAAAGGAAATAGTCAGCAACTTGGCCACGAAAAAGGTGCAAATCACCCTCACTATCACCGCGCCGCCCGAACCTAATACAATGCCCCAGGTCCGCGAACGTCCATGGAGGTTTTTCACCGCCATGGCGATAACGACGGCATTGTCTCCGGCCAGGATCAAATCGATCAGCACAATGCTCATCAACGCGCTGAAGAATTTCCAATTTAAGTGAATCTCACCGAATAATCCCAAGTCGATCATTTCATTCCTTAAGCGCCAATTTCATCATACCAACTTAAACTGCCCCGAAAACTGGCAATTGGTGGCGATCTTGTAGCAACCTGGGGGCAAACATGCAAGAGGATCAAAGGCAGGAGGCGTTAAGTCGCAAGACAGGCAATCCTGTAACGAAGAGAAATGGTGATGCTTAAGCGATTTTTCTTTCCGGTGCTTCGTTGGCCGCGGAAGGTTCCGGTTTGTTCTGGGCGGGATCATCCACCAGCGCTTTGGCCAATTCGCCCGTCTCATAGAGCCGGCGGAAGACTTTGATGATCTCCGGATCGAATTGGGTGCCCGCGCCGCCGTACATGATCTCCAGGATCTTCGCCTCGGGCATGCGGGCGCGGTAGGCCCGGTCCGACGCAATGGCGTCGTAGACATCCGCCACAGCCAGGACCCTGGCCAACAAGGGAATGTGCTCACCAGCCAGCTTATCGGGATAGCCCTTGCCGTCAAAGCGCTCATGGTGGCCGCGCACGATTTGCTTTTCCCTGGTCCAGAGGCCCAACTGCCCCATGATGTCAAACCCGATGACGGGGTGCTGTTGAATAATTCGGAACTCTTCGGCATCCAATCGGCCGGGTTTGAGCAGAATATCGTCGCGGATGCCGATTTTGCCGATATCGTGCAGCAGACCGGCCACATTCAGAATGGCCTGCTCTTCCTCGGTGCAGCCCATGGCTTTGGCCAGAGTGATGGCCAGCAGGGTGACACGGCTGGAGTGCTGTTTCGTGTATGGGTCGCGGGCCTCGATGGCTTTGACAAAGGCATACAGAGTGGACAACAGGTTGTTATAGATATTTTCATACAACGCCAGATTCTCAATGCCCGTGGAGGCCTTCTTGCTCATGAAATCAAGATAATAGAGATCCTTCTCATTGAAACGGCGGTCGCCCCTGTAAATCGCCGCCATCAAGACGCCCAAGATCTTGTCCCGAATCTTCAACGGCACCAGCATAAAGGAGAGAAACTGCTTGGGCAGGCGAAGACTGCCGCCGTTATTGGAGGCAATCATCATGGGCCGGTCGTCCTTGATGACCTCAGCCATCAGGCCGAACAGCTTTTCATCCTGGGGTGATAACAAAAGGCCCGCATTTGCTGGTGCTCCCCCGTTATTTTTATTATGGATCTCGGCCAAGACCCAATCGTTGCCAGTGGAGGCAATGGGCAAAGGATTGCTGGTGGAATCATTGACCAGATAGAAGCAGGCACTATCAGCCCGGACGATCTCAACGGTCATATCCACCAATTGCCGGAATACATCGGTGCTTTCCCGCAAGGCGCTGAAGTCAGTCAGAATGCGGTTCATCACATTCAACTCTTCCACCTTGTAGAGCAGTTCCGAGTTGAGTTTTTCCAGCTTCGCCTTGCCTTCAACCTCTTTGCTCAGGATGAGGTTCTTCACAAAGAGGCGCCGCTCGCGCAACACGCGCTGCACGCACAGCTCCATCTGTTGAAGATTGACGGGCTTGACCAGAAAATCCACGACCCCGTTTTTAAGGGTTTGAATCGTGTTTTCCAGGGACGGGTAGCCGGTCATGACGATCACGGGAATGGTATTGTCGAATTTGCGGATATGTTCGGCCAGTTCCAGGCCATCCATCTCCGGCATGTTGATATCGGTGAAGCAGCAATCGACCCGGCGCTGGGAGATGAGATCCGCGGCCTCGCGGCCATTGCTGGCCGTCAGAACTTGATACCCCCGGCCGGTAAAATAGGTATGGGCGATATCGATGATGCTCTCTTCATCATCGACAAACAGGATGGTCTCTTTTTCTTCTGTGCTCATGTCACGTCCCGGTCGCATCCGCGGCAAGCGGATTGGATCTTATTTGAATCGGGCGTTTACCTCGGTTCCGGCTCCCCTGGCAGACTCTCATAGCGCGCAAGAGAACCCATAACCTTGTATCGGCACCTTTGACCGGAACTTGAAAAGAAATCGCGGAAACGTATAAATATATAAAACCATTTGATAAATTGTTGCTTGGCACCGCTTCCGAATCATATAAGGGGTACCAATTGGTATATCTTCCCCGGCAATGGATGCCCCAGAATCGCGCTGAGGCGCTGGCTGCAGGCCGCCACCTGGGCGCCATCAATCCCTGTTTCGATACCCATGCTTTGGAGCAAATGGAGGGTATCTTCCGTTGCGATGTTACCGGCCGCGCCGGATACAAAAGGGCAGCCGCCCACGCCTCCAAGGGATGAATCAAAGTGAGAGATCCCCAATCGTAGCGCGGTCATGACATTGACCAGCCCCAGGCCACGGGTGTCGTGCAAATGAAGCCCCATGGGTGTCTGGCCCATCAGCGGCAACAGTGCATTCAATACCTGATCGATGGTCTGGGGCGTGGCAGTCCCGGTGGTGTCGGCCGGAAGAAGCAGGTCCACCCCTTGATCCAGTAAGAACACAGCCATCTCTCGAACTTTTTCAACCGAAATATCTTGCGGGCCGGCATAGCCAAAAGCGCACTGAATGGTGGCCCGCACCTTGCGCCCATTCCTTTTGGCCAGCGCGACCATGGCAATCATCTCTTGACGGGCCTCAGCCACCGTCATGCCGGAATTTCGCAGACTATGTGGCTCATCCACCGATAACGAAACTTCGATCCAGGGAATAGAGGTACGGCAGGCTCTTTCAACGCCATGCAAATTCAAAGTCAAGGCGCTGTATTGGGCATTACCATCGCCCGGCAGGCGAGCGATCACCGCCTCGGCATCCGCCATCTGGGGCATTTTGGCCGGATGGACAAAGGCCGCTACCTGGATGGCCGGCAATCTGGCGCCCGCCAGCGCCATTATCAGGTCCACTTTGCTTTTGGTTGGCAAAATCTGCTTTTCAATTTGCAGCCCCTCGCGCAGACCGACCTCCGTCAGATGAACGTGTTTGGGCAACTGCGTTTGTTTTTCCACTGATGCTTTCATTTTGAAAGATTCCCTCCCGTCACTCCTATCAAAATAGATAGTATTCCCAGGCTGAAGTCAATCCCCCCAAGCAATTAAATATATAGTATTTCAATCAGTTCTAAGACATTTAAAATGCTGGCAAGCTCCTTGCTCTACCCTATGCCAGCATGGATTGAACCAAAGGAGACCGGCAATGAAGAAATTCAAAACCATAAGGTGTGCGAAGCCGGATCAATAGCTGACAAGCTTCTGCTTGGTAGTTGTTCGGGTCGGTTCGCGAATCGAAATTGATTGGGCAGTTGATTCTCTTCAAGCGCGCGTTCAGTTCACGTTGATGCTCAACCAGCAGAAACTCAAGGGGGGCGGCCTTACCGCCCCCCGTCCATTTACAAGCTATCCATACTGCATGAGGGAGTTCCCGCAAGACATACCAATGAATCTACCGCCGTAAAAGGCAAGAAGACCATGAAGGAGTCGTTAACGGCGTTCTCGCCGTTATTTACTTCCAAGTTCAATCTTCTGTTTTACACATTCTCCCTGCTGCCTTATACCTCGCGCCACCCATCTTGCATGTTCTTCTTTCCGAACATCCCATGTTCGCCATATAGAACATTTCCCAAGCCATCCTGCTTCCCTGGCGATTTCAAGAAATACTTCCTAAACTACTATCTCACTGTTTTGAAAATATATTCTTCTCTTCCGCCGGAACGCGCCACCGATGGCATACCGCTTGCTCTACTCCGCGCTGTTGCACCGCAGATGTCGGTCCATTCTTTTATTCATTTTAACCCTTAGAAGGAGGTATTGCATGTTTGAACCCTTGACCCGAAAATGGGAAAAAACAACATTCACAAAATTATTTCTTTTAGCGGTGATCTCACTGGCCCTGGCCGCCTGTGGCGGCGGAGGCGGCAGCAGCAGCGGCACTCCGGATAACAGCAATGTCAGCGCCTTGACCCTGCCCGACCGCATTACGCTCACGAATGTGGACCAAAGCACCGGCGCGCCCCGCAGCGCCCACACCCTGAGGGGCATCCTGTCCCGCGCCGCCGCCCGCGGGGCGTACAATGATGCCGGCACCGACTACTCCAATGCCGCCAAGCGCACCTGGGTGGAAGACACCGATGCCTTGGATATGATCAACACAGTGCTGGGTGTTTGCGCCGATACCGCTTACTCCAATTTCGTCAACCAGGGGCCCTACCTGGCCCTGGTGCGCGATAAGGATAAAAAACAAGAAAGCCAATCCGGCGATACCACCACCTCCACCACCACTGAAGAGCTGATGGAGATCATCGTGGATGTGACCCGGGCCAGCAACAGCGCCCCCATGATCGTCAAGATCTGGCTCTATGTAAATGGCCCCGAAGATATGCCCATGTTGGTGCGAGGCTATTTCACGGTCAGCCAGGGCGTAAGCGCGGAATATCCCTTTGGCGCCATGACGGCCCACTTCAAAGGCAACCTGGTGGGCCAGGATGACAGCATCGGATTAGAGGTCATGCATATGGCGTTAGGCGTCGGCGCGGAAGACGGTAATGTGGTTATGGAAAATGTGGATGATGAGGGTAGCGACCTAATGCCCCAATCTTTGCGTCACCGCTATGTGCGGGTAGTGGCCAATCCCGACATGAGTCTGGGCAATGCTTATGTTTCCAAACAGGAGTGGGACTGGAACGCCAATTTGATGCCTGACCCCACCATTTCCCATATCGCTTTCAACTCAACCCACTTCAAAGATGAAATTGTCGGCGGCGCTACGACAGTATATGCCAAGGACAACTTCACCCGACGCATTTACCGCTATCAATTGTTCGATGCGGCCACCGGCGCCGCGGTCAGCCTCAATTCGGGCTTCCCCATTCAGACCGCCGACGGTAAAAACGGCTATTTGGGCTATTACGGCCTGTGGATCAACAACAACGGCACCGTAGACAATGGCGCCACGGTCACGGATAAAAACGGCAATGCTTATACCGTTTTCAAAGCTACGGGCAAGCTGACCAAGCATACCGCCAGCAGCATGCCCCTGGGCAACCTGACCAACGTGGAACTCTCAAAATTCTCCTGTGACCAGAATGGCTGCATGGATCAGACGGTTCGTTGGAACGGTTCTAACTTCGAAAAGATAGGAACACGCGACCAGCAAACCGGCCAGATCGTATATGACGACACCCCCACACCGTTGAGCGATCCCGCCTTCAATCAATGGGAAGGGGCGTGGTGTGAATCCCTCAAGGCCTTCCTGCGCCTGGGCATCCTTTACTATGATCAAAATGGGTCCCCCATCACGCCCACCGATGACAGCACCGTTTACTTCCACACCGAGCAGACGGTTGATCCCAGCATGGCTGCGGAGCTGGGGCTCGATGGCGTCCCACTGTACACGTGGTCTTACACCATGGACGCGGATGCCAGTGGTATCGTTCAGGATGATCTGACCAACTATATGAGTAACCAAAATTCCTACTGGGGCCACGAAACCGAGAAAACCTTCTACTTTGACCCCGCCACCATGATGCTGAAGGACAGCAACGGCCATGCGGTGACCATTGCCGGGTTGACTGTTCCGAACAACAGTCCCATGCAGGGGGGTTACAGTGTGGGCCCCTTGACCACGGGCCATTATTATAACAATCAGAGCCCGTACTTCTGGGAAGCCAACAACGCCCAGACCTACTACACCTGGAATAGCGGCAACAATCAGTGGAACCAGTATGTCACCGTGCGTGATGGCCAGGGCAACTTCGCTTCCTTTGATCCACCCCTGTCCTTCCAATATACCCATTCCACGGCCAATGATGCCAACAGCTCCAGTGCCAATAATGGCAAAACCTACCGCCTCGAATATGATGGTTTCTCTCTAAACATGCCATGGACCTTTGATCCGGTTACTGGGCAATGGATGCCTCAAATCAATCTGGCCGATGGCACGGAACTCACCGATGGCAACGGCACCTATGTGGTCAAAGGCCTGGAACAGGCTTTGATCATGAGCAGCGTGGCTGACCCAGGAGGTCTGGACTATACCGAAGTCGGCCCTCCTGAGCTGACCTATGACTCCACCAAAACCGACCTGGTCGGCACTGCGCCCACCGGCGTTGTGCTCAAGGTTATCAAGGGTGAAGTGATCGAATAGACAGGCATCTGCTCTCACAACACCCATGATCAGCGGGGCCCCGTTCGGTTGGGGCCCCGTTCTATTTGGTCAGCAGGAAGGTATAAGGTTGAAGGAAGAAGGTGATGTTTCTTTTTTTGCAGGCAGCCAATTGGCAGCCGATTGTTGACACATCCACCAATATTTGCAATCATCACTATAAGATACCGATGCCTTTAGGAAACCGCGAATATGACCAAAGATGAGGCCATTAAGTACTGGACAACCAGCGCGGACAATGATTTCAGGGCCGCGCTCCACTTACATGAAAAGGGAGACCATGCGTGGTCTTTGTTTATCGGCCATCTGGTCATCGAAAAACTGTTGAAAGCCAGGTATGTGATGAAAACCGGTGGGATTCCTCCCTTTATTCACGATTTGGCGCGCTTGGCCGAACTATCCGCGCTTGAACTCACGGAAGAGCAAAAAGACACCTTGGACACTATTTCTTCCTTTAATATCCAAGGCCGGTATGATGACTATAAAATGTCGTTTCAACGAAAATGCACAGATGTGTTTTCGAAGAAATGGATCGGCGAAATTTTGGAGTTTAGCGAATGGATCAAAAAGCAGCTCCCGAAGCAGTGATGAACTTCGCTCTTTTTCTCCGGAAGACAAAACCTGGAGTAAAAAAGATCTTTCTCTTCGGTTCCTATGTTAAAGGGACCGCCCACCTAAACAGTGATATCGATGTGGCCGTTGTTTTCGATTCCCTGGCGGATCCTTTTGATATGCAGGTCGAACTGATGAAGGCGAGAAGAAAATTCGATACCCGCATCGAACCCCACCCCTTGAGCGAAGCGGATTTTAATCTTTCCAATCCGCTGGCCAACGAAATCATCAGAACCGGTTTCGAGATCAAATAAGCCTCCACATCCCCCTTGACCCGCAACCGCCATCCAGGTATCAAATGGCGCTCAAAGCGCCTGATGCACCCGAGTCTGAATCTGTTATTGAAAATGGATGGTGACTGATTGACCGATTCCGCCGATACCCGATCCGGTAATGTCAAATCCGACCGCCCGTTGCGCATCTGCCTGCTCAGCTACCGCGGCAATCCTCACTGCGGCGGCCAAGGGGTCTATATTCGTCATCTCAGCCATGCCTTATGCCGGTTGGGTCACCAGGTGGATGTGTTGGCCGGACAGCCCTACCCTGTGTTGAACAACGGCGCCCGGCTGCACCGCCTGCCCAGTCTGGATCTTTACAATCCCGAGGATCTGTTCCGCCTGCCCACCCTCAAAGAATTGAGCAACCCTATCAATCTACTGGAGTGGCTCGGCATCTCCACCATGGGATTCAGCGAACCCCTGACCTTCGGCCTTCGGGCCTACCAGCGGCTCAGGCGCCATAACGGCTACGACATTGTCCACGACAACCAGTGTCTCTCCTATGGCATCTGGGCCATTGCCCGGCAGATACCCACCATCGCCACTATCCACCATCCCATCACAGTGGACCGCGACCTGGCGATCCGCGCCGAAACCGCGCTTTGGAAAAAATTTAAGCATCTGCGCTGGTACAGCTTCATCGGCATGCAAAAGCGGGTGGTGCCGGCCCTGAAACGCATTATTACCGTATCCACCCATGCCCGTGACGATATCTGCCGGGAGTTCCGCATTCCGGCCAACCGCTTCAGCGTGGTGCCCAACGGCATCGACACCACCATGTTTCACCCCTTGCCGGGCATCGAGCGCGAGCCGTACCGATTGATGGTGACCAACAGTTCGGACATCGCCCTGAAGGGGCTGCACATTCTGCTGCGGGCCGTGGCCCATCTGGCGCCCGCGCATCCGCGGCTCCAACTCATCGTGGTGGGCATGCCCAAGGAGAAGAGCCCCATTTTTGCTTTGATCCGGGAGCTGGGGATCGGTTCCAGAGTCCACTTCACCGGCCGCATCCCCCAGGACGAGTACCTGCGCCAATACGCGCGCGCCTGGGCCGCGGTGGTGCCCTCGCTTTATGAAGGGTTCGGTCTGCCGGCCGGCGAAGCCATGGCCTGCGGCGTCCCGGTGATCAGCACCACCGGCGGGGCTCTGCCGGAGGTAGTGGGCGATGCCGGCATTCTGGTGCCGCCCGGCGATCACCTACCGTTGGCCAAAGCCATTGCACATCTATGCGATAATTCCGAGCGCGCTCAGACTTTATGCCAAACCGGCTACAAACGGGTGATGACCCATTTCACCTGGGAAGCCGCGGCCCGTAAAACCGTGGCCGCCTACCATCAGACCATCCATGATTACCGTCGACTTTCAATGTCTGCATCTGCCCGCCGGTAGCCGCATTCTGGACATCGGCTGCGGCTCGGGGCGCCACGTGGCCGCGGCCTATGATCTGGAACGCGTGGAAGTGATCGGCGCCGATCCCTGTTTCAGCGATCTAAAAAAGGCCCAGGCCCGTCTTCAGTTCCATGATTATTTGGGCGCTCATGGCCGAGGGCGCTGGCGGCTGCACGCGGCCGATATTAAGCACTTGCCCTTTGCCGACGCCGGCTTCGACCTGGTCATCTGCTCGGAAGTACTGGAACATATTCCCAATGACCTCAGTGCAATGCAGGAAATTGTGCGCGTGCTCAAGCCCGGTGGGCAACTGGTGGTGAGCGTACCGCGCTGCTGGCCCGAAACTATCTGCTGGATGCTCTCGCGCCAATACCGCCACGATCCCGGCGGCCATGTGCGCATCTACAATGCCCGCCAATTGTTAAACCGCATCGAATCGTTGGGCGTCACCCACTGGCGCACTCACTTTGCCCACGGCCTGCACAGCCCCTACTGGTGGCTCAAATGCTTCCTGGGGGTGCACCGCAAAGAACCCCTTTGGCCCGTGCGGATCTACCATCAATTCCTGGTCTGGGATCTCATGGAACAGCCCCGGATTACCCGGATCATTGAACAGTTGCTCAATCCAATTTTAGGGAAAAGTGTTGTGCTTTACTTCCGAAAACCGGGTATTGGAGAGTAGCAAACCAATAAATAGTTGATAGTTTTTCTAAAATTATAGTAAACATTAAGAGATGGTTACAATCGCTTACATATGCGATGAAAGCCTTCTTCGAAAACACAGAATCCCGTGTTGAGAGCCGGTGATCATGGATAAACTTGTTGAACATTGGATTGAACGTTCCAACTATGATCTCGATACCGCCAAAGCCATGTTGGATACAGGCCGTTATTTATACGTTGCATATATGTGCCAGCAATCGATCGAAAAGATATTCAAAGGAATAATCGCACACAAAGGCTTGCAGAACTTTCCGATTCATAATTTGACCCGTCTGTCAGAGATCGCATCCATGCATAATGAATTAACCCCCACCCAAATGGATTTCATAGCGGAATTGACACCGTACCATATTGAAGCACGCTACGGAGATTATAAAGAGAGCCTTACGGAGATAATCGATAAAGAAAAAGCGCGGCTTGTGTATGATCAAACGCGGGAGTTACATCAATGGCTTTATCTAAAAATCAACTAAAAGAAGTTATTGATGGATTCATTGCAAAGTTGAAGCAGGAGATTCCGGTACGGGAAGTTGTTCTCTTCGGCTCTTATGCCGATGACAAAGCCAAAGATTACAGCGATATTGATTTGGCCGTGATTTCAGAGTGGTTTGAAGACAAACCCAGAATCGAAAATATGCAGTACCTCTCCAAAGTTGCGGCAAAATATAACAGCCTGATAGAAGCCCTCCCGTTCACCGAACGAGAATATAAAGCCTTGGACCAACGGTCCTTTTTGGCAAGCATCCTAAGAACAGGAAAGCCCTGGCAAGGGTAGGTTACGATGACGGTCCATCAACGCCACACCAACTCCACCAACCCAACACACCTTACAGCTGGTTCGTCGCGCTGAAGAACCGTTAAAAAAGCCCTACAGGGCCGCAACAACAATATCACGCGACCTTCAACCTAATACCTTCTGCCTTTAACCTTACTAAAGCTTTCCCCCGCCAAAGCCGATAGAACTCTCCAGAGCGCCCTGATCTGCCTTTTCAACCATTGAACTTTGACACGCGAGCAGCCCATGCCCGACATTCTGATCATTGATGACGATCCGGGAATCAGCCAGATTCTGGCTGAAGTGGCCAAAAAAATGGATTGCGGCGCCCATTGCGCCCCAACGGCGGCCCAGGGGCTGGCTGCCATTCAATCCGTGGCTTTTGACCTGGTCTTGCTGGATGTGGGGCTGCCCGATGATGACGGCCTTCATCTTCTGCCCCAGATCCGTCAAATCGAAAACCCGCCCGAAGTGATCATTATCACCGGCAATGGTGATCCGGACGCCGCTGAAACCGCTATCCGCAATGGAGCTTGGGACTATCTAGTCAAACCGGCCTCGGTGGGAGACATCAAACTCACCATTCAACGCGCCCTGACCTACCGGGCCGGCAAACAAGCCGGTTTGCCCAAGGTGCTGCGGCGCGATGGGATCGTGGGCCAAAGCACCAGCCTCAACGCGGTGCTGGAGCGCGTGGCCCAGGCCGCAATAAGCGAAGCCAATGTACTGATCTGCGGCGAAACCGGCACCGGCAAAGAGCTGATGGCGCGCGCCATCCATGAGAATAGCACCCGGGCCCAGGGGCCGTTTGTTATCGTCGATTGCGCGGCGCTGCCCGAAACCTTGGTGGAGAGCTTGCTCTTCGGGCATGCCAAAGGGGCCTTCACCGGCGCTGACAAAGAGCGCGATGGACTGATCCGGCAGGCCCACGGGGGCACATTATTCCTGGACGAAGTGGGAGAACTGCCCATTTTAATTCAAAAAACCTTCCTCAGGGTCATCCAGGAGCACCGCTTCCGACCGGTCAGCGGCCAATGCGAAGTGGATTCCAATTTCCGTCTGATCACCGCCACCAACCGCGACCTGGACGCCACGGCAGCCAAAGGCCGCTTTCGCGGCGACCTGCTTTTCCGCCTGCGTTCTTTCAGCATTGACGTACCGCCGTTGCGCCGCCGCAAACAAGATATCCAAACGCTGGCGCTGTTCCACATCAACCGGTTGTGCGGCCGCCACAGTATGGAGATCAAGGGGGTTTCCAGCGATTTTTTGCAAGCCTTGCAAGCCTACCAATGGCCGGGAAATATCCGTGAACTGTTTCATGCCCTGGAAGAGGCGCTGGCCATGGCCGGCCACGAGCCGACGTTGCATCCCCACCACCTGCCGACCCACATCCGGGCCATACTGACCCGCCAGTCGGTCAAAGCCAATGCCCAAAACGCCAAACCGCCCAAGGCCAGCGAATCGATAGTGCCGGGGCCGGAAGGATTTATGAACTTTGCCGGCTACCGCGACCTCATGGAGCGCCGCTACCTGGAGCAACTGCTGCGCCTGACCAGGGGCAGCCGCAAGGAAGCCTGCCGTATTTCAGGGCTCAGCCGCACGCGGCTGTTCGAGCTCATGAAAAAACATGACCTCTCCGAAGAGTCGGTCAAACCACGGCCGGTAGCTCCACTTGTCCGGATTGTCTGACATTTTGTGCCCAAGGTCAGCCCAAATTTGGCAGTTGGCATCTAACCAACCGGTTTAATCGGGCCGAACGCGGATGCCCAGACCTGCCTTGCATCCATGTCCCGAATACGTAAGAGGAAGCAAAATATTAAAAAAGCGTGGCAGGAAAAAACCTCGCCCAGGCAGCTCCCATGAAGAAATCCGCTCCATTCACCGGCCGCAAAAAAATTCTCCTCAATCGCAACTTTCACTTTTCTTACAGGCATCATTTTGGTACATACGCAGAGAATATTAAGCAGGCATGCAACTTGCTATGATGTTCGCGCTGAAAGATTTCAATCAGTTGACCCAGTTCTAATTTGAAATAACCATTGGAGACAAATTCGTAAAAAGCCAGCGACTCGACATTTCCAGTCCGCCGCGAGCCGGATGGAAATGTCATAAACAGATTGCAAGCGACTTTTTATGAAACCATCAGCGCAACATCACGGCATAGGCGTTACGGCACCCTTCCTTTCCCAATTCCCCCCCATCAGGAAACGCCGTGGGCGCGATCCTTACCCCAAGCATTTAGTGCTTGATAATACTGAGGCAACCAACACCCCCGCAGCGACGGAACGTCGAATCACGTTGTTGCTCTTTCATTATCCACTAACCTTGCTGAGCCGGCCCGACAAGCTCCCCCCGCTTCTACGAGCCCAAGCCAGGCAAAATCGAGGAGGAATTCCAGATGGTGTTGAATCGCCAAGCCTTGAAGCTCCATTTCAAAACTGCCGCACTCTTGTTTGTCTTATTCATGATGTTTGCCGCCATGAGCGGCTGCAGCAAAACCGATGAAACCGCAACACCCGTAACGCCCGCAGCCACACCAGCACCAGTGGCCTTGGTCAACACCCAAAACGGCCAAATCAGCGGTTTGGAACCCAACGCCAACACCAATCAATGGCTGGGAGTGCCCTATGCCAAGCCGCCCGTGGGCGACCTGCGCTGGAGGCCGCCGGTGGCGCCAGATGCCTGGAGCGGAGTCCTGGATTGTTCGGGTTATAAACCCCAAGCAGCCCAACACACCTATTTTGCCAATTTTGGACAGGGGGGTGTGAGTGAGGATTGCCTCTATCTCAACATCACTGCGCCGAAAAACGCTAACAATTTGCCGGTTATGTTCTGGATCCACGGCGGCTTTTTCAGCATCCTGACCGCCAACGTCGCCAACTATAATAATGCCGAAGCCCTGCCCACCAAGGATGTGGTGGTCGTCACAGTGAACCATCGCTTGGGGCCATTTGGCTATCTCGCCCATCCGTCGCTAAGAGCAGAATCAGCGGACGGCCTCTCGGGTAACTATGGCCAGCTCGATTTGATCATGGCCCTACAGTGGGTAAGAGACAATATTGAAGCCTTTGGCGGGAACCCGGATAATGTCACTATATTCGGTCAATCGGGCGGTGGCGCGAAAGTACTCTCCCTCCTTACTTCCTCGTTAGCCCAAGGGCTCTTCCACAAAGCCATCGTCCAAAGCGGCATGTCTACGACGGCTGACCCCTCTATTCAGCCGCTCTCTCTTGTCGAGGCCGAAAATGAAGGCGCCGACTTTGCGACCGCTTTGGGGTTAAACGGCGCTAGTGCTAGTGCCGCGGCGATGCGTGCGATCAGCTGGGAGACCATCGTCACGACCGTCACTTTCACTGGGGACACTGCGGCGGCCACCAATAGTCTGCCCCAGGTAATTTACTCTCCCACCATTGATGGCTATTATCTGACAAATACTGCGGCCAATATATTTACTGCCGGCAATCAGGTGGATGTGCCTCTGATGACCGGTGTGACCTGGGGTGACGGCCAAATTCTGACCGGTGGGTTCCAGGAACTGATACCCACTATTGCTGATGGCTATGATACCGCCGGCAGCAGCAATCCCATCTACACCTATGTATTCAACCATCTACCGCTAGGCTGGAGGGGCATCACCTACGATAATAATTCCAGCCCCAATGATGACCGTACGGTTTTGGCATATCATGCAGTTGAACTCGCCTATCTCTTTAAAAGCTACAACAGCTTCCTGACCCATTGGGCCATGGGGCTGCCATATCTGACCGTCATGACGACCAATGAATATCAATACCAATCCCCGCCAGGTACATATCCAAATAGAGCCATATTGAATCTATCTGCGATACCGACGACCGATACTTCGGACAGCGCGATGGTGGACCTCATGATGACCATGTGGGCTAATTTTGCCGCAACCGGCAACCCCAATCTTGAAGGCCAGACCACTTGGCAGCCATATACCAGCACAAGTGATCAATATCTGCAAATCACAATCCTTACGCCACCAACTTTAGAAGACAATTTAAATACGTTGGTATTCCCCACAAATCCTATCTGAAAGCGCATCTGAATAAGGCAAAAAGGCTGCCGCCCATTGGCGGCAGCCTTTTTTTTATACAAATCTCCCATCCTTGTTTTACTACTCAACAAACTCATCAGCACCAATATCAGGACCACTGCCCTGGGGCCGCCGATCACCATCAAAATCAATCAGCGGCGCCACCGAAGGATCGGCCCTGTTAATGCAAGGCGATCCGGTAGTCAGATGAATATTGGCATCCAGCATCGGCTCTTGCCGGATGTTGCCGTTAACTCCTTCGAACCAGATCTGATCAATATTGGCGAAACGGACGAAGAGTGGCGCGCCCGTGAAGCCGCCATGAAGTTGCTGGTAAAAAGTTTCCGTGTGGTTATAAACTGTGTTGCCCGAAAAGGATAGTGTTAGCCTCGTTCCCACGCTTGTGTGCCCTGCGGTGAATATCTTTGGCCGAATTCGCCTATATTTGCGGCGCTATGTCGTAAACGGCATTGTCTTCCACCATCTACCTTCCACCTTATGCCTTTTGCCTTCCATCTTCACTCTCCCCTTCCCGCCGGCCGCATGGAATCCAGCACCGCATCCCACAGGGCCAGCTTTTCTTCCGGGCGGCCATCCTGGGATTCCATATCGATGATGATATGGGGCTGATGGGCTGAATCTTTTTTGCCAAGGTGCATCCAGGAAAAAGCAAGTGTTACCCTGCCATCATCGGTGAACCGTTCGAGTATCTCCTCGCCCTTCAATCCGCCAACGGTGCGCTTGCCGGAACGCAATTTATCTATCTTTAAGCCTTTAGCCATTTTCAGCGTCAACGAGCTCGCAGCCCGATCCAGCAGTCCGATCTTCTGATCTTCTTCCACCACTCTGGTCATAACCGAAATTAGCATTTTTTCATCCAGCGGATGACCTGCGAAGTCAACAGATACGCTCTCGCTGTACTCGAAAGGTAGATCGATAGCCCCATACTGCAAATAGAACGAATCCCGGCCGGACAACACTTGCACCCGGCCGAAGCGGGAGGTGGGGGGACGGTAGGCATGAACCAGGTCAGATGCTTTATCGTACATAAAATCCTTACCAGTGAATTCGCCATAAGTGGTTATCCAAAGTCCGACCATATCGCTATTTAGCAAAATAGAAAGATCACCTCTATCGCCATCGTACGAATCTCCATAAAAGAATACGCTTTTGCACCATTTATGGGTTGAAGAAAATTCACGTGCTTCGATCATGACCTTGTTTTGTCCTTTTGGCGGTTTTTTTTGATCAATTTCAGTTAATATTTTCTCCCAAGTAGTTTGTGCGACTTTTTGCTTGTCTTCAACAGGCCAAACATCTTCTTTAAGATCGAAAGTGCGCACACTATATCTACCGCTGAACTTCATGCACGCCGGAATGTCTAGGACAAACCGGCCAGCACCATAAGTTATGACTGGTTCCTTAAAAGTATTCATCTTCTCTTTCCCACAGGCTGAAGTACAAGCCACCGTGATTATGATCAGGGCAGCCCAAATAGCCATCCCCCCGATAGTGATGGCGTTCAAGCGCCGGTTTCGTTCTTGATTTTGGTTTTGCATAGGTTTTCAATCGCTTTCAAGGTGATGTGTTGTGCTGTAGAAGTATTGAAGATCTGGTCATGCACCCGAGCGGCCTCCTGTTCATCCTGGGCATCGATGTCCACCGTGCCGTTAGCGCCCTTATCGTAGTAGCTGGGCTTTGCATTGAGTGCCCGACCTGAACCATCGGGCACCGTGCCGTCACCCAAACCTGACGGCGGCTCCACGGCATAGGCATACACGATCAACAGCTCCTTGCGACGCGGATGCTGATCAAAAGAAGTGGGGTCCTCGAAAAAGGGATCATTTTGCACATCGAGCCGGTTGTTTTGGCTGTCCCGGAACTCGAAATAGCGGGTTCCTTGCATTGTCTTATAATAGTATAGATGCTGGCCGGGGATTTTGTGGCCGATAATCTTTATCTTGTCGGCCGTCTTTATGGCGGTGGAGTAAAACTGAAAGGATTCTGGATGGATATAGTCTGCCAAATCATCATGAAAGCTTTTTGCGAGATTTAAGTTGTGGGAGTAGCTCTTCCATGCATTGCGCACCTGCTTTTCATAGCCTGAACTTGATTTCCCCCCCAACCAATCCGGATCAACCAATCGATACGGCGCATCCTTTTCCAGATAAATCTCTGCATAGGGGTCGCTCTGGCGAGGCAGCGCGATGCGGGAACCATCCGCGCGCTCATAACTCAGCCATTGGGCATTGCCGTCATTGGTCTTGTAGAGCTGATTGGGCAACAGCTCCAAGCCGCCCGGCATGTGGGCCAGCAAAACCGTCACTTCCTGGCCTTCGTCCCCCAGTACCCTTTCAGCCCCTTTCTCCATAATCTTGCTGATGGGATGACATAACCAATCCCACAACGAGCCGTCCAGATCCCTGTTGCCGTGCTTCATGCGCTGATACGCTGCCGGAGCTCCCGTGGCCGGCTGGGTGCCGTGAACGACTCCCAAAACGCTGCCTTCGGCGCCGTGCAGCTTGCAGGCCGAGCGCGCCACCAGGCCGCCCATGGAGTGGGTCACCAGAATGACCTGGCGGCATTTTCCCTGCATGGCATGATCATCAATGATCTTCTTTATGGCGGCGGCCAATTTCTCGCCGGACTCACGATTGGAATCGGTCCAGTTATAGCCGAAGGCATATACCGGAAAATTGAAACAAGCATTTAAAGGCTCAGGCCATTGATGTGCGGATAGGGCTTTGAGGATACCGCCATAAAAGCTCCAGGCCACTCCAGCCCAGCCGCGCTCCTTACCGCTGGCCGGAATTTTTAGGCTGACTGGATCAACTTCCAGGTAGCTGCTGTCATGGGATTGCCGACCGACCACGCTGGTTTTGCGCTCGTCAGGAGTCAAAAAAAAGCGACCATATTTTCTCAGCATAAATCCTGGGTCATCGGGGTCCCACGCCTTGGCCTTCTCCCTGGTGTACTTCAACCGGCTGCCCATAATCCCCGGCACGAAGATGATGGGAATGGTTTCGGGCTTGATAACAATCTCATTGATCACCCGCGCACTCTCCGGGCTGCTTTGCAACCCAGCAATGGGCTTGAACAGCGCCTGCCAATCGACTTCTATGCGGTTGATTTGATCTGCTTGCATCGTCCGAACCTGAACCTGGTGCCCATCAAGCACCCCTGTGCCCGCTGCGAGCAGCCGGCATTTTGTTATTAGCCAAAGCCCCTCAACAGGGAGCTGATGAAAAATTCTAAAGAGGGAGAAGCCTATTAGGCAGCGGCCTGCCGCTGCCAGATGGATTTGGAATCCTCAAAAGATCCCAGAATAATTAAGGGATTTTGTTACAACCGAATAAACCCTTTTTCAAGAAAAAAGAGAGGGCTTGCGCCTCGTGACGCAAGCCCTTTTCATATTATTCTCAATTAACTTCGATCTGCTCCCCGGCGAAGAGCCGGGACTCCGCCAGGATTGAGAATTACTTCTACGGCGCCGGCTGCACGATCTGGATCGTGGTGCCGTCCAAATCTTTGACTTCTCCGGACTTGGCGCCGCTGGGCAGGGTGGCCAAGGGCTTTAAAATTTGATCCGGAGCTTCCGCCTCAACAAAATCGAAGTACTTCCCGGCATCCGGCACAGTGAAGACCAATCTCACGGGATTGTCGGTGTAGTCTTTGGTCGCCTCATAGTGCATCAGGACCATGTTCGGCCTGGCGCCCGATGGTGTTGCCAGTTCGACTTCAAGCATAAAGTTCGGCACATCCAGGTCAGCCGAATAGACCATTCCCAAAATGCGCGTGTAGTAATCCCTTGAATCGCTCAGGTTGCTAACACCGATACCGACTCCGATAATGTAGGGATCGGTCACGGTCACCGAAGTAATCATCGCGGCCGGGAAAGCGAGCATTTCGACAAGATAGCCATTGAGATCATAAGCCATACCGATGCGCACTCCGGCTGGGTAACCCTGGTCCGTTCTTGTTTCCGGAGGGGTGCCGCCATTGCCCACCTCGCTGCCTCCGTTGGCGAGAATGGCGCTATAAAAATTATCCACGTAGGGATCATTTTCATCCACGCAGGGCACGATAAAGACCAGCTTATCCGGATTATCGGTGTAATAGGCCGCATCAGTGATGGCAGGATCGTTCATGAGAACCAGCATGGCGCCGCGGCGCCCCGCTTGTCTGGATGCCAAAACCGCCACATTCATACCTTCCTGATTCAGATAATCTGGATAATCACCATCCGCCAAAAGCTCCATGCCAATGGTGTCGCGGTAGAATTCGACGGCGGCGTCCAGATCTGGAACCCCTATGCTGACCGCATTAATTACTGGCGCAACCGTTTGCTGAGCCGGCGGCTCTTCTTCTGGGGGTATCTGTTCTTGCGCGGGTGGCGCCGAGGAAGATGAAGAAGAACACCCCATGACGAAGAGACAGAAACCGAACAAAACAATGCTCACGATCAAAAATAAATTGATTTTCATTGACTTCCTCCCCCGTTAAATTCAGCCCTACATGCCTTGGCCCTAAAGCGTTTGCTTGTAAAAATGAGACTTTTTGGCATGTGCAATGAATATGCCGACCGCCGCTGGCCAAATTCTTAGCAACCTGTTGGTATCAGACTATAATTTTAACAGAGCTCTGCCGGCGGGGAGGCACGGACGTGCCAAGACACAGGCGCACCATGGCGCATTTATGTGTCAGGGCACATATGATGGCTATGGGGGGCAAGGAAAGATCGCAAAAGGCGAAGGTTCAAGGCCGATCCTGAATCTGGTACTCTTCGATCTTGCGATAGATGGTGCGCCGACCGATGCCCAGCAGCCGCGCGGCCTTGGCTTTGTTGCCGCCGGTCCGCACCAAGGCATCTTTTATTTGTTGGGCGCCAACGGCCCCCTTGGAGCGTCTGAGTTCGAGACCCTGGTTTTCCGGGCTGTCATAATGCCGGATATCCACCGGTAAATGTTGCATGGTAATGGCGCCGCCGTGGCACAGGACAAAGGCGTGCTCCATGACATGTTCCAGCTCGCGGACGTTGCCCGGCCAGGAGTAATTCATGAAAGCATTCAAAACCTCTTTGGAGATGCCTTCCACCTTCTTGCCGAAACGCTCGTTGAATTTTTCTAGAAAGTGTTCCACCAGCAACGGCAGGTCTTCCAGCCGTTCCCGCAAAGGCGGCAGAACCACTTCTACTACTTTAAGGCGGTAGTAAAGATCCTGACGGAACTCTCCCTGGCGCACCTTTTCCTTCAGCTCCTGATTGGTGCAGGCGATGATGCGCACATCGACTTTTCTGGCAACGGCCTCTCCCACCCGTTCAAATTCCTTCTCCTGTAACACACGCAACAGTTTGATCTGCAGGCACGGGGAGATATCACCGATTTCATCAAGCAAGATCGTACCGCCGTCCGCGGCCTGGAACCGTCCCTGCTTGTCCTTGATCGCTCCGGTAAAGGCGCCTTTGACATGGCCGAAGAGCTCGCTTTCCAGCAGGTTCTCGGCCAAAGCCGCGCAATTCACGCTGATAAACGGCTTAAAGGCCCGGTGTCCGCCGTAATGCAGGGCCCTGGCCACCAACTCCTTGCCGGTGCCACTTTCACCGGTGATCAGCACGGTGGTGTCGATATTGGCCAAATCTTCCAATAGACGGTAGATACTTTGCATCGATTTGCTGCGGCCGATGATATTCTGAAACCGGCTGCGCTCCCGCAACTCCCGTTCCAGGCCGGTCAAACGCGTCATGTCCCGGATCACCATGACCGCGCCCATGAATTTTCCGGCTGGATCCAGCAGCGGAGAAGTAGAGACGCTGACCAGCTGGTGATGGCGTTTCTGATGATCGCACTCGATCATGTGTTCCCGGATGGCCACTTTTGTATTGATGGTTTGCTTAAGGATCTGCATGCATGAGCGCCCGCAGTCGCACTGGGACCGGCAATGGGAAAAACCCTGGCCGGCTATCGCGGCCACCGGAAGGCCGCAGATCTGCTCGGTCGATTTGTTGGCTTCGATCACGCGCAATTCAGGGTCCACGGTGATTATGGCATCATTGACGCTGGCAAAAATGGCTTCCAGGCGGCTTCGCTGTTCCGCCAATCGGGTTTGGGCCTCTTTTTGCTCGGTGATATCCCGAGTCACCATGCGGAACCCGGAAATGTTCCCCGAGACATCGCGGATCGGCGAGATCGATTTTTCAATGGTTCTTGGGCGATTGTCCTTATCCCGGACATCAAAGACCAGGTTCTTGACCGGCTTTCCCGTACGATACACATTCTTGTAAATTTCGATGAATTTTTCGGTGTCCGCGGCCTTCATGTAGGCCCGGTAGTTGAGCCCCATGAGCTTCTCGCGGGGCAAGTCCCAGACTCGGCAGCCCGTATCGTTGATATAGGTGAGATTGCCCTGGAAATCGATTTCACTGACCGGGACATCCACATCGTCCAGAATGGTCTGATAGCGTTGTAGCTCCTCCTGCAGGGCGCCAGCCTGCGCGAGGATAGTCGCAACGTCAATCAAGAACCCAATGCCGGCCAGGCGGCCATTGAATCTCGTCACCCGAACAGCCATGTGCACCCAGATCGTCTGGCCGGCGGCGGTCCGCATCCGGAAAAAAGCGGGTTGCCGTAGAGATCCTTCCTGAGGGTGAAGACATGGCTTCAAGCGCACCAGTCTGCGGTCCTCCGGGTGAACCCAATCCCAAAATCGATGCCCGATCAGATGCTCCGGTGCGGCATAACCCAATTGCTCCGCCAGCCATGGATTGACGTACTGAAAACAGCCTCTTTGCAGAATATACAATCCCACGGGGCTGGATTCGGCCAATCTGGCCAAGGTCACTTCACCCACGCAGGGTGCGGCGCGTGAGGATGCAATGACAGTGTGCGCCTTTTCAGTAGACGCAATCGAGTCGTCTGCCATTCGCCCGGAGGGATTCGTCATTTTAAAAACAGCCATTAAAACCTGTCAGGTCCGAGCCATTAAATTTCGTTGGAAATCCGAACAATCTTAATTTCTGTTCGGTGATTTAACGATGAAGCCCATGAGCTACCATATCCCGCCGATAAAATTGCTTCAAGGTGAAAAACCACGGGTTTAAACAGTATGAGGGGAATGTCTTTCGGTATCGATAGGAAAGTGTCTAAGACGCCAAAGACCACCAGGTGCCCATCGCAGTGTGGCCTATTGGCTGATGGAGGCCTCCAACGTTTTGGACGGGGCCAGCACTGTTTTTGCTCCCGGCGCAACTGGATTGTCGGCCATGATTGCTTCCGAGGGGGTGGCGGCCGCTGGCAGATAGACCATGACCCGCGTGCCTTGACCGGGTTCCGAAGCGACCTCGATCATGCCGCCGTGGCTGCGCACAATGCCGTAGGCAGCGGCCATGCCCAACCCCCGACCCACGAATTTGGTAGTAAAAAATGGTTCGAAAATTCTTTGCCGGGTGTCGTCATCCATTCCGCTACCGCGATCCTCTATGGTGATCTGCGCATAATTGCCTGGCGCCACGGCCCGGCTTAGCCCCTGGGGGTCCTCCTGGATCACGATTCTACTGGCCGAAATGGCGATTTCGCCGCCGCCGGCCATGGCCTCGGCGGCGTTGGCGAGCACGGCTTCCAATACGATTCGGATCTGGGTGATATCACTGCCGGCCAGGGTGACATTATCTTCTAGCTTGAGAGAGATTTTATAGGCCCGGTCACGAGAAATTTTGCTGCTTTTGAGAATTTCCATAATCAGTTTGTTGACCGAGAAATCCATGGGTTTATACTTACCGCCCCGGGCGTAGGCCAGGAGTTGCTCGGTCAGGTGGCGCATATGTTCGGAAGATGAGCGCAGGGAGCCGACATAGCGCCCCGTTTTATCCGTTTTGGGGACACTGCGTTCCAGCAGATCCAGACTGCCCCAGATGACTGCCAAGGCATTATTGAATTGGTGCGCGATGCCTCCGGCCAGTGAGGCAATAGCCTGAATCTGGCGGGTGTGCTGCAACTGGCGTTCGACCAGTTTCTTCTCTTCTTCCACGGCCACCCGGCCGGTGATATCATACACGGAAGTAAATACCTTCGCCCATGAGTCTTCATAACCGGCCGGGACCGTACTACCCAGCAGCAGATGGAGTTTGCGCCCGGACAAGGTTTGGGCGTCCACTTGTGCTTCAAAGCGGGAGTTGCGATAAAGCGAAAGCAATCGGCCCGTGAGGTACTTGTTTAAATCGGCAGGGAGTATATCCCAAATATGCTTCAACAGGGTGGATTTGCTGTCCGCCTCGTACAGATCCAGGGTGGCGCGGTTAACGGCCGTCACCCATACCATGCGAAGACACTTTTGGACTTCATCGGGATGCGTTGTAAAATAGCCCTCCAGATCATCGCTGGCCTCCTGTGGCAATTCGTCCAGATAGCGCTTGACCCTGGAGTAATCTTCTTCCCAAAGCGACACCGTCGACTCTTCAAAGATTGCCCGGTACCGGCTTTCGCTTCGAATCAAGGCTTTTTCCGATTGAAGCCGCATCTCAATTTCGCGTTTAAGCTCTTCGTTGGTCAGACGCTGTTGTTCTTCAGCGGTTTTATATTTATTGCGGGCATTGATCAGACTATTGCGCATGCGCACCCGCGTGCGCTCGGAGATCAAAACGCTGATTAAAAGCAACACCAAGGCGGCGATCGATTGATTTTTTAAGGACTGGATGGCCGAAGCGGTCCAGGGGGGTAGCTCCACGAAATAAATACTTACCGCAGCCGCGGTGCAAAAGATTACGGAGCAGGCGATCCCAATGCGCTCACCGAAAAAAAGCACTACCACAACCGGGTAGCCAAAGATCCAGGGCAAAACACCGTAGAACTCATTACTTAAAATACCGGCCAGCAAGCTTCCGGCTAACAAACCAAAAGCAATGACACCTCCAATTTGCTTCAATAAGACCAGCCGCAACCGGTCGCTGATTTTATAAGCCAGGTAGAGGGTCACCACGGCATTAAGCGATAGCGCGGCAAAAAGCCCGGCCTGCAGATAATTGGCGCGCAGATAATAATAAATGGCGAAGAAAATGAAAGCCGGCACCCATGCGATCACCAGACCAATATTGAATTTATAATGGTAGTTGATTTCGGCCAAGCGCCGGTCGGATATTACAATTGCCGGATCGGAAGTCAGTTTCATATCGAGGCCCAGTTCAATTCGCGTTGATTCCAGATTCAGTATTGCCTCCCATGAACAGCTGTTTCCACGCATCACTTCATGAAGCCTTATCCATCACAACCCATATACACAGCAATTTACATGCCGAGAGAAGCATAAATTATTTATTTGCAATTATTTACATAAACCTGAAATGTTGCGGGCCAATTTTATCAGCGCGCCGGGCAACGCCACTAACGGGTGACATATTTTGGCAGGGCTAAACCCAAAAGCGGCAGGAAGTTGAATACAGGCCATACCTTATCGTTGCATCCAGCGCCCAGAGGGGCAACGTATATAAAGGTCAATCATATTGAGCGGCTTCAGACAGGTCGATACAAAGCGCCGAAATTATTTGTGTAGATATCATTAAAAAGGTCACCAAGAGCTATCGTGGAGGAACCTTTCCCTCCTCCGCGGACTTTGTGTTCTCCGTGGTGAGGATATAATGGGAACGGCAAGACAAATCGAATCGTGCATAGAGATTGATCTCGATGTGCTTTATTTATGCCGCTATTTTGGAAGCGTCGGTAAAAGCCATCCCTTTCGGCTTATCCACGCTAGGCAGGTAAATCATGACGCGCGTGCCTTTATTAGGCTCTGATTCTACCTCGATCATACCATCGTGGTTGCGGACGATGCCGTAAGCGGCCGCCATGCCCAATCCGCGGCCTACAAACTTGGTAGTAAAAAACGGTTCGAAAATCCGCTGGCGCGTGGCTTCATCCATGCCGATGCCCTGATCTTTGATCGAAATGATGGCATAATCCCCGGCGGGCAGATGACTGTCCGTGCCTGCGGAGTTATGCCCAACCTGCTTTTTGCAGGTATGGATCATAATCTCGCCACCGCCTTCCATGGCTTCCACGGCATTGGTCAGCACAGCCTCCAGCACCATTTTGATCTGGGTGATATCGCCGCCGGCCAGGTAAAGATCTTCTTCGAAATGAGTGGTTACTTTAAAAGATGTTTTGCGGATCAGTTTGTTGTTTTTGAGTAAATCCTCGACCAGTTCTTTTATCGGAAAATCCTTGGGTTGATACTTGCCGCCGCGGGCATAGGCCAACAACTGCTCGGTTAATCGGGTGATACGGTCCGAGGAACCGCGCAATGAACCGATAAAGCGCATGTTCTCTTCATGGTCCTGCTCATTGAGTTCGAGAAGATCCAGGTTCCCGCTGATCACGGCCAAGGCGTTGTTGAACTGATGAGCGATGCCGCCCGCCAGGGATGCAATGGCCTGGATCTGCCGGGTGTGCTGAATCTGCTGCTCGACCCGCTTTTTCTCCTCCTCCATGGCCACCCTTTCCGAGATGTCAAAAACGGAAGTAAATACCTTTTCCCATGTCTGTTCGTAGCCGGCTGGGATAGTGCTGCTTACCAACAAGTGCAGCTTTTTGCCATTGAAGGTTTGAATCTCCAGCTGGGTGCTATAAGTGCCCGTGTTGTATAAAGACGTAATTCTTCCGGCCATATACCCCAACAGGTCCGAGGGTAGAATAGCGCCGATATTCTTCAACATCTCCTTAAAATTCTGAGCGCCATAGAGGTTAAGGGTGGCGCGATTGACGGCCGTTATCCAAATACTGTTGATACACTTGCTCAACTCATTTGGATTTTGCCGCAGGTAATTTTCCAGATCATCAGCCGATTCCTGGGGCAGATTATCCAGTATGTTTTTTACCTTTACGTAATTTTCTTCCCAGAGAGACACTGCCGACTCTTCAAACAAGGCGCGATAGCGGGTTTCACTCTGAGCCAGGGCTTTTTCCGACCTCACCCGCATGTCGATTTCGCTTTTGAGCTCCTCATTGGTTTGGCGCTGGCGCTCCTCGGAGGCCTTATATTTATTGCGGGCATCAATCAGTCCATTGCGCATGCGCACTCTGGAGCGTTCAGCCACTAGGGCCAGGGTCAAAGTGCAGAACAATGAAAAAGCGGAGTTATATTTAAGCATTCTCAACGAATCGGCGTTCCAGGCCGGAAAATTGAAAGCGAACAAAACAATCACTACGATCAGACTAAACCCCAAAGCGAAGTAGATCCCGATTCGTTCACCGAACATGAGCAACACCGCTACCGAATAAATGAAAATCCACGGGAAGGCGATGTAGACATCTTTGCTGAGCAAACCGGAAATTAAACTGACGGCCAAAAGAGTGAAGGCAATGGCAGTCCCAGCCTGCTTATTTAGAAGCATTTTCCTATGGTCTTTTACGCGAAGACCTAATACGGAGGTCACGATGGCGTTCAAGGATAGGATCGAAAAAATGAAGCCCTGAAGATAATTGCCGCGCAGGAAATAAAAGATAGAGAAGAAAAGAAAACCCGGCAGCGCGGTAATTACAAACCCCCAATTCAGTTTCTGGTGGTACTTGATCTCGGTTAGGCGCTGATCCGATATCGAGCCATTAGCACTGGTCATCTGTTTGGAATCCATTGGGGCCATCCTTTAATGCCTATCAAGATAGACCATCGACCGAACATCGCCTTTTCTTTAGCTATTTTACATGCCGGATATTGGCTCAATCTCACAATTTACGTCCGAACTAGAAAGAACGGGCATCGAATGTAGGTGCGATCGCATTCCAAAACATACTCCAATTTTGTGAATATTTATTGCGATATCATAGCGTTGCGCACAATATGGACAGCAGTTGAAGGAAGGGAAAATCTGCGGGTACGCCCTATGGCTGCTGTGGCATATCTCCATGAAAATGTGAACATTCAACTTCTATGCCAAATTGTCTGACGCGGCTTAGGAGGGCGCAATAAAGTTTGGGCGCTGAAATCGAGGCTTTTCGAAACCGACCGCAATGCCGATCCCGATACCGAGTAAAAACTCTCCTGCGCGTCCCTCAACAACTTCGATAATGGTATCGGGCAGGAGAATCTTTAAGAGGAAAATCACAGCCCATAAAAAGACAAAACCGCCAGGAGTGGAATCCCTCCTGGCGGAATAGCGGTTTTAGAGAAATTCAATATTTATTGAAAGAGTGACCAGATAAAACAACCTCCCGACCCTCCTGCTGCATCCCCAGTGGAGGCCCCGCCACTGGAAGAAGAACTGCTGCTGGTGCTTTCGCCACCAGAAGAAGAGCTGCTGCTCGAAGTACCGCCGTTGGTTTGCCCGCCACCTGAAGTAAAGATTTGAATGGCGTCCACAATGGTTTGGGCGAAAATTGGGCCGGCGATCTCGTTGGCTGCGGCATTCGGGTGGGAATCGTTATCAGTATGGCTTCCTTCATATTCATACCTCAAACAGTTCACTTGGCCTTGAGCAGGAGTGGGGTTATCCTCAGCTACAATTGCCCAAAAATCGAAAATGAAGATATTCGGGTGCACCTTGCCATCCTCAGTCAAGAAATCGTGGTTGACCCAATGGACGAATTGTTTGGCTCAGCCTGCATCTCCGGCATTAGTCGCCAAACGATGTAACGGCGCCAATGTCCAAACAATGAAGATATTATGGGGGTAACCATCCATAACATCCCTCAGCGCCCGGTATTGCAAACGGTAATTTTGAAGCTCTTGGTCGGCAGTGTTTGCTGCAGGAGCGCCGCTGTCCGCTTGAATGGCCGCCCCTGGGAAACAGTGCTTGAAAATGATTACTTCATAATTTTGAGTCAGAGTGCTCAGACACTCTATTCCTGTCTGACTTGAATTACAGGCACCATTCACCCACAAATTCCAATAATCATAAGGATAATTGCTCCAAGGGTAAGGAGAATTCGGATAACTGCGCTCACTGATGATATAATTAGCACCAGAAGTTCTATTATAATCTTCTATCCACCCGGGAACATCCCCACCGCCATATACTCCGGCCCCGGTGGAATGATGAAGGAAGAGAATGCGTTCATTGTCAGCGAAAGCTTGTGAAGAAAGCAGTAGAACCGTCATTCCCAAACAAAAAGTGAACCATTTAAAATTCCTCATCAGATTCCTTTTCATGCCTTACTCCCAAAACGCTAATTTGTAGGTTGCTTGTAACAGTAGTGATTTAAACCAATGAGCAATATCAGTGCCAGCCTTTCCGGGGACCCTAAACCATATTATCAACTAAGTCAAAAAAATCTAATTACTCGATATAATAACAAATTAAGACACGATGACACCTATGGGGCTTAACAAATAAACACAAATGAAAAGGCGCTAATTGCGTATTAAAGTGCAATTTTATGCACGCCCTCTGCATCGAGCACTGAAAATAACCAAGGATAAGCTATGAAGAAAGAAATCAGGGGATTTCCCCCCGCTGGCACAGCCCTTTTTGGTCACATTGGGTGGTTCAGGAGTTGGGACCACTGAGATTTGTTCGTTCTAATCGCCCGCACGCAAAACAGGCTTGAAGTCGAGAACGCATCGGGGAAACCCTTGCCAAGGGGGATGATTTGCCGTTGCATTGCGCGCTGGTGGCACGCTATTAAGTCGATGGTGTTGAGATCAAAACCGATTTGGCTGCAACCGGCCGGAGCGGCGAATGGCCGCGTCAGATCGCCGTGTGTTCTAAACCATGGTGGATGGGGAGTCAAGGGTGTGGAAAGATTGGAGTAAAAATCAAATTGCACCTGTTTAGAATTTCCGTCGTGTCGTTGCGCCGTTATGCGATGCTTAAATGAACCATAATCTCCTCCATTCGATGTGCTGCGATCACGCCTTGGATGCCCAGGTACCCGGCGGGGTTTATCTTTGCCAGGTCAGTGAAAAGGTCTCCTGCGGGGCATGTTGCGGTCTTTATAATGTGGCCGATACTTCCCGGCCAGCAATGGAAAAAATGTTGCGCGCGCGCACCGTGCGCTTTGCCCAGGTGCCCAGAACCGCCGCGGCCATTGACGCCTTTGCCAGGGAAACCACGGCCATCGAGCCCCAGGAACGGCCCTTTCCCCAGTTTCATCACTGCCCGTTCACCGGCTTGATCGGCAAGGATTTAAGCCGCGTGGGGTGTCTGTTGCACCCCATGGCCACTGGCAACAATGGTGTGGATTTCAGAGGATTGAGCTACTATGGTGGCCTGGCCTGCCATTCGTACTTCTGCCCGGCCACCCACCAGGTGGCGCCGCGTCACAAGAAAATTCTGCGCGCACTCATCGACGATTGGCATTTGTATGGGCTGGTGGTGACGGAGAGCGATCTGCTCATGGCGCTGTTCCAGGAAATTGAGCGCCGGCTGGGCCGCAAGATCCATCTTGAAGCATTTTACCAATACCCTGAGGCGGTCCAACCTCTAATGGACTTGCTGCGCCTCAAAATCGATTGGCCCCATCGACCGCCCGAGGCGGATACGCCCTGCCACTATTTTTTCTTTGATCTGGTTCACGAAAGACCGACTGTGGCCTATGCCCGTCTGGGAGTGGCGGTTTCTCGTTTTGAGGTCATTTTACGGGAGCTCGTATCGCTATTTGATTCAGCCGCGGACTTGCGCCGGGCCGAAGAGCGCATTGAAGCTGGAATTGAGGCGGTGGTGGGGGTTTTTAGAGAAGGGACTGAGGGACAAGAAAGGGATTGAGGGACAAAGGGACTAAGTACACACGGTAGTAATTACGATGACGTGTTGTTTCATCACAGGCACCAAGGCGCAAAGTTACAAAGGGGCAGAGTTGCGAAGACCCAAACGCACGGAGAAGCAAAGGAAGAGTAATTTATTCTTTTTAGTCCACGGGTGGCCGAGCTTCTGCTGCGATGATTTTTCTAAATGCAATCACTCATGAAAAAACGCTTCTATTTTGTCCCTCAGTCCCATAGTCCCTTTGTCCCTCAGTCCCTTGGTGCTGTGTGCGCTCTGCGTCCGCGGTGGTTAAAAATTTGTGACAATGATTACACCTGAGGAGTACTAAGCCAATATGCATATTCACAATCTTGATCAATGGAGACACGCCCATGACTTTGAAATCCATGACCGCGGCGATGAACACAAGGTGCTGTGGGTGGTGGGCTTGACTGTTGTCATGATGACGGCTGAAATCGTGGCCGGCATGCTCTTTGGCTCCATGGCGCTGCTGGCCGACGGCTGGCACATGGGCACCCATGCCGTGGCTTTGGGCATTGCGGCCATGGCTTATTACTTTGCTCGCAAGCATGCCCAAGACCGCCGATTTACTTTCGGCACCGGCAAGGTTGGTGTCCTGGGCGGGTTCAGCAGCGCCGTGGTGTTGGCCGTGGTGGCCTTGTTGATGGCCGTGGAGTCGGTGCAGCGTCTGCTCCAGCCCCAACCCATCCGGTTCAACGAAGCCCTTTGGGTGGCGGTCTTGGGCCTGACGGTCAATCTTGTCAGCGCCTTGCTGTTGCAACAGTCCCACCCCCATGAGGATGAGAATCATAACCACGACCACCCGAATGATCACGACCATACCCATCATCACCATCATGATCACAACATGCGCAGCGCCTATCTGCATGTGGTGGCCGATGCCTTGACTTCGGTGCTGGCCATTGCGGCCCTGACCGTGGGAAAGTTCTGGCATTGGATCTGGCTGGACGCCGTGATGGGCATCGTGGGCGCCCTGATCATCAGCCAGTGGGCCTGGGGCTTGCTGCGGGATACGGGCAAAATCTTGCTGGACCGCGCCATTGATCCACAGACAGTGGAAGCCATCCTCCATTTGATCGAAGCGGATGCGGACAACCGCATTACGGATTTACATATGTGGAAGATCGGCGCCAACCAGATGGCCGCGATTGTCTGCCTGGTCACCCATTTCCCGAAACCGGCGCAGCACTACAAGGAGCTGCTGGCCCCAGTTAGGAATCTGGCCCATGTGACGGTGGAAGTTATCCATTGCGATTCGGAGCCGTGTATTGTTCCGCCGAAGGCGCGATAAATGAAGAATAAAAAACAGAGTTTAAAGTTTAAAGTAGAAAAGTTTAAAGAAAGGAATGATACCCGTTCAAATCATGCTTCAGAAACCTATTATGGTAGAATACCACAACTTAAATCTTTCATACTTTTAAACTTAACACTTGAAATTCCATTTGCCCTCCATGCGCAAACCGATGCAAAATAGCCCCATGCCGCCCCGTTATTACGACCTGAACTCCTATTTCCAGAAACAATTCGGCTGCCGGGTGCATAAGTTGACCGTGGACGCCGGCTTGACCTGCCCTAATCGCGACGGCACCGTGGGCCTTGGCGGCTGCATTTACTGCAATGTGCGCGGGTCAGGCACCGGCGCCCATGCCCAGGGCCTTTCCATCACCCAGCAATTGGAACGCGGTAAAGCCGCCGTGGCTCAACGATTCAAGGCCAAAAAGTTTGTGGCTTACTTTCAATCCTTTTCCAACACCTACGCGCCCGTGGACCACTTGCGGGCCATATACACCGAAGCACTGGCCGTACCCGATGTGGTGGGCCTCTCCATCGGCACCCGTCCGGATTGCGTGAATGACGCGGTCTTGGATTTGCTGCAGGAACTGGCGCGGGATCGGCTGGTGTGGATCGAATACGGCCTGCAATCGGCCCATGACTTTACCTTAAAGGTCATTAACCGCGGCCATGATGTGGCGGCTTTTGAAAAAGCCGTGCAAAATACCGCCGGACGCGGCATCCTCATCTGTGTCCACGTGATCCTGGGCCTGCCGGGTGAAACACCGGGCCAAATGATGGCCAGCGCCGATTACATCGCCAACCTGCCCATCGATGGCCTCAAGCTGCACCTGCTCTACGTGGTGCGCGGCACGCCCATGGAAACCCTTTACCGCTCCGGCGCCTACCAATGTCTGGAGCAGGAAGCATATGCCGATCTGGTATGCGATTTTCTCCAACGGGTTCCACCAACCATGGTGATCCAACGATTGACCGGTGACCCGCACCGGGATGAACTGGTGGCGCCGGCATGGTCTTTGGAAAAAACCAAAACCTTAAGCCTGATCAACACGAAAATGGTCCAAAAAGATATATGGCAAGGCAAGTTGTGGAAGACTCATCCGGATGAAGGCTGAGGCCGCAGTCGAGAATTTTCGCTGAGTCCGGATCGATCCATCCAATGCTATCGGTTTCGCGGTCATCACTGCTATACACAATGTGTTGAAATGATTTACTCGCTCTGAGAAGGAACCGCCCATGGCACAAAAAGCATTTACGACATTCGCGGATGAAGAATTCCAGAAGCTTAAAAACGATTACCAATTACTCGAGAAAGAACACAACCAGCTCAAGGATCTCCTCGATCACATGATCGCCGGAATCATTCTGATCGATCGTGAGGGCAAAGTCCTGATGTGCAACCGCATGAACGCCTACTACATGGGATGCACGCCAGAGCAGTGCATCGGCAAATCATTAAGGGATCTTATTCCCAAACAGGGCGACGCCGCGGTCCAGAATGTCCAGGAGGTCTTTGCCAGCAGACAGCCCAAAATCTTTGAAGGGGCAGTAAAAATGGCCATCGGCAAGCGATGGCTGCGATCTATCTTTCAGCCAGTCTTTAATGCGGATGGCCAGCTGTACGCGGTCCACCTGATCTCCATGGATATCACCCATGAGAAGCAGTATCAGCAGCAGCTTCTGGAAACCAGCCGCTTTTTATCCGAAAGCCAGCGCCTGGCCAAAGTCGGAAGCTGGATGTGGGATTTGCGGGAAAACAAGGCCATTTGGTCTGATGAAATGTATCGCATGTTCGGCATCGAACCACAGACGCCTACCTATACATTGATTAAATCCCTGATCCATCCCGATGATTTAGAAATGTATAAAAAAGCTTTTAAGGCCGCCTTAGATGGAGTTCAACCATTTCGCATCGACTACCGCGCCATTCGTAAAGATGGCACACTGCTCTGGATCCATGCCGAAGCCGAAGTACTGCGTGATAGCAATGGCAAGCCGGTGAGAATGTATGGTACAACCCAAAATGTCACCGAGCGCAAAATGGCCGAAGAAGAGCTGAAAAGAAAAGAGCTGCAATACCGGGCGCTCTTTAAAGCGTTGCCGTTTGCTTCAATCGTTTGGCGCCAAAGCGGGGATGACTTTAAACTTCTGGATTACAACGACGAAGCGCAAACCTATTCCGAAGATAAAATCGCGGATTTTGTAGGATGCCGCACCCGTGAAGTTTATCCGGATCATCCGGAATTGCTTCAAGTCTTAAATTACTGCCTGGAGACCCAAAATCCCATTAAAAGGCAAACCCGCTATCACCGACCCCATGACGGCCGGGAAGATCACCTATTGCTTCACTTTCACTTCTGCCCGCCCGATCTGATCATGATGGACAGTGAAGTGATCACGGCCAGACTTAAGGCCGAAGCAGCCGTTAAGGAAAGCGAAGTTAAATACAGCCGCTTGTTCAATCTGCTATCCGACCCGATCTTGCTGGTCGATAAAGAGACTGGCGGCATCCTGGAGGTCAACCCCGCGGCCGAAAAATGCTATGGGTATGACCGCGATGAATTTCTGCGGATGCACAGCATTGCTCTGCTGGCCGATGCGCACAGCGCCGCCACGCCATTTGTGGATCTGCAACGGACCGCCCAAATGCACCCCCATAAGAAAAAAGATGGAACCACCTTCCCAGTGGAGATCAATGCCAGCCATTTTAACTGGCAGAATAAGAATGTCCAATTGGCCTTGATCCGGGATATCAGCTTCCGATTGCAAGCCGAGCAGCAGCGTCTGGACCTTGAAAAAAAATTGCGTCAAGCGCAAAAGATGGAAGCCATCGGCACTCTGGCCGGCGGTATTGCCCACGATTTCAACAACATCTTATCTTCCATTATCGGATATACCGAGCTGGTAATGGAAGATCTACCGGTAGGCCGCCTTGCCCATAGCAATCTGAACGAAGTTCTGCTCGCTGCCTTACGGGCCAAAGAATTGGTGCAACAAATCCTGACCTTCAGCCGGCAGTCTGAGCAGCAGATGCGCCCAATTCAAGTGACCCCCATCATTCATGAAGCGGCCCGCATGTTGCGAGCCACCACGCCCTCCACGGTCACCATTAACATCGACATCCAAACGGAAAACAGCACCATCAACGGCGATGCCACCCAAATTCATCAAGTTCTTCTCAATCTGTGCACCAACGCCATTCACGCCATGGAAGAAAAAGGCGGCCACTTAGGAATCCATCTTGAAACTGTGGACATTGAAAAAGATCATGAACCTTTGCGGGAAGAACCTGCGACTGGCGGCTACCTGAAACTCAGCGTCAGCGACACTGGCATCGGTATCTCAACAGATATCATTGACCGCATTTTCGAGCCGTATATGACTACCAAGCAGAAGGGCAAGGGCACCGGAATGGGCTTGGCGGTGGTCCATGGCATCGTACAATCCCACAAAGGCCACATTACTGTAAGGAGTCAACCCGGGCAAGGAACCACCATGGCGGTCTTTCTGCCATTAATTCAAAAAAGCGAAAAGGGCGCGACCTCATCAACCCAGGCGCTGCCCAGGGGTGACGAACATATTCTTCTGGTCGATGACGAACCGCAGATCGCCGCCATGTTGAAGCAAACGCTGGAGCGACTGGGCTATACCGCCACCATGTATACCAGCAGTATAGATGCTTTGGAGGCTTTCAGGGCCGATCCGCGGCGCTATCACGCCGTGATCACCGATATGACCATGCCCCACATGACCGGTGATATTCTGGGCCTGGAGATAAAATCCATCCGGCCAACCATCCCCATTATTTTATGCACTGGCTATAGTGAAAAACTGACGGAAGCAAAATCGCGGAGTTTTGGGATTGATCGTTTGATGATGAAGCCCATGGGCAAAGCGGACCTGGCGCTGGTATTGCGGGATTTGCTGGATCAAGCCAACGCGCGCTGACGGATGACCACCTACACGCCAACCTGACAAAAAAATGGGCATGCCGTCGGATTGAGGGCATGCCCATGGAATGATCTAGGTCGATAGCTATCGCACGGTTACGTTGACGGCCGCCGGGCCTTTGGGGCCCTGTTGGATGTCGAAGGTCACGCGTTCGCCTTCATTCAGGGATTTGAACCCAGAAGCATTGATACCGGAATGGTGTACAAATACATCCGGTCCGCCATCTTCCTGCTCGATGAATCCGTAACCTTTGCTGCTGTTAAACCACTTAACTGTACCGCTTGGCATGTAACATCCTCCTTTCTTCTCTAGTAATTCTCAAAGCTTCAGACTTGAGGATGTCACACAGACTGCCGGGACTTTCCTTAAGTGCGAAACCGCCCGCCAATGAAGTACGGGTCTTTATTGATTGGCGGCATTTTAACATCTGTTAAGCCGAAATCAAGAAAATTATTCACCTTTTTGTTGATCTGCTCTGCTGCCGAGGCCGATGATCCTTTGCATCCTCCGTTGAAACCGGGGAAGAGCCATCGGCCGTGGACATTGATTGATCGGGTGTTGGCGCACCTGTGCTGGACAGATCGTAGAGTTGTTCATAGATCCCGGAGCGATCAAAATAATAGGTCACACTCTCTCCTTGGGAAGTGCGGCAGTGCCAGACATCGAGTCCCCCGGGAGTCATGGGATCGCGCGAGACCGGCCGGACACCGAACAAGCGCAGATACTCATAGGTTTGGGCATCGACATGAACGCTGATGGGATCGGACAATGACAGTCCCATCTGGGCGGACACTGCTCCGGCGGCCACCTTTTGCCTGGCCACCACACGCCCCATATAATCGTGGGCCTCTTGATTGAATGGGTCCAGATTCAGGGCGGATGTCAAATGCATGCGCACTTTTTCCAGATCCGTACCGGAATAGTAACCGGCAATGCCCATGACCGCATGCCAACTGCTGATCCGGTCACCGCCCTGGGCATGGGCCTGATGCAATAACTGTAAGGCCTCGGGCATTTGTTTACGGCGCAACATCAGGCGAGCTTCTTGAACCATTTTCTCCACCACCGCCTTATTGGGATCAATCTGGCGGTTCTTGCCTGTCATGTTGCCGGATACCACTTGGGCCAAATAGATTTCCACCCGACGATTCTGCGCGCGCCCGGCCTGACTAGTATTATCGGCCACCGGATTTTCAGCACCCCGGCCGATTGCCAAAATATCCTTACCGATCTTACCGCCGATGATACTGATGAGATGCCTACGCACGGCCTGGGCACGCTCATAGGAGAGTTTCAGGTTGTCCCGTTCATCACCGCTGCTGTCCGTATGACCGACTACCAGCATCTTGGCCCCTATCGTCAACTTAAAGTCTTCCAGCATCTGTTTGATTCTGGCTTTGTCCGCGTCAGTTACCGTCATCTGGCCTTTGGTAAAATGGAGCACCAACGGCTCGCCTTCGATTACCGCGGCCCTATTGCTGGCGGCCCAAGTGTTGGGTATCCACAAAGCCAAACCCAGAACCGTGGCCAGTATTAAAACCATCGCATGTCGTTTCATGGGGCACCTCAAACCTGAAAGTCTTCCTCTATAGGTTATCGGCTTGAAACGAAGGGACTTAAGGCAGGAGAAGAATTTGTTCAGATCGGATTAAACCGCTTGGCCAATGGGTAGCGCCGTCCTTCGCCAAAGGCTTTGACGGTAACCTTAAGGCCTGGGGCGGCCTGGTGGCGCTTGTACTCGTTGCGGTCAATGCGGCTGACCACATCATTCACGATGCGCGGATCATGACCAGCGGCAATTAGTTCCTCGGGCGATTGGGTCTCCTCGACGTAGCCTTTCAAAATTGCATCCAGGACCGCATAAGGGGGCAGATCATCCTGATCGGTCTGGTTGGGCTTGAGTTCGGCCGAAGGGGCCTTTTCCAGGATGCGTCGGGGAATGACCTCACCCATACGATTGATCAGGCGGCAGATCTCATACACCAAGGTTTTAGGTACGTCGGAGATCACCGCCAATCCACCGTTCATGTCACCGTACAGGGTGCAGTAGCCCACGGCCAGTTCGCTTTTATTGCCGGTGGAGAGCACCAGGCAGCCATCACGATTGGAAATCCCCATTAGCAGAGTGCCGCGGATGCGCGCCTGCAGGTTCTGTTCCGTCAGACTCAAATCCGCGTCGGCCGCCTGGGGCATCAACAGGGGCAGAAAAACTTCATAAACACCGTCAATGGGGATCACTGAATAGCGAACGCCCAAGTTCGTGGCCAGCTGGCGCGTGTCCTCATAATTGTCTTGCGAAGTGAAACGCGACGGCATGAACACCGTGGATACATTTTGGGCGCCCAAGGCCTGCACGGCAATATAGGTCGTCAAAGCCGAATCAATGCCACCCGAAAGTCCAACCACGGTTTTTTTAAAGCCACACTTGGTCACATAATCGCGCGTGCCCATAACCAAGGCTTTTAAGACCGCTTCGGTTTCGCTTTCGGCCACCGCATGGATGCCGCCGCTTTGGCTGGTGGTATCAAATACCAGACTGTCCTCGCTGAAATCCGTGGCCCGGGCCACCATCTCACCCCTGGCATCAAAAACCGCGCTCACGCCATCAAAAAGGATATGATCGTTACCGCCCACCTGATTGACGAAAATAAACGGCACGCCATGCTTGCGGGCCAGGCCCGCTAACATCCGCTCACGAAACTGACGTTTGCCCATGGCATAGGGGGAAGCTGAGATGTTGATGATTAGATCCGCGCCGTCATGGGCCAATTGGTTCACGGGGTCCAGGGCATAGAGGCGGCGCTTGAATACATCCTTGTCATTCCAGGCATCTTCGCAGATGGTCAGCCCCAGCCGGTAGCCTTTATAAAAAAAAGGGCGGGTGGGTTGTCCAGGCTCGAAATGGCGCCGTTCGTCAAACACATCGTAGGTGGGCAGCAACTGTTTGTTCACTTGAAACAACCGCTTGCCATCCTCAAATAAAACCGCCGAATTGAACATTGGTTTGCCGGTGTCATCGGGATTATCGATCACCAGACCGCAAATGACGCCAATGCCTTTAACCGAACGCATCAAATGCTCCAGACAGAGATGACTGGCCTGCACAAACGCCTTCTGCTCCAATAGATCCCGTGGGGGATAGCCGCATAAGGCCAGCTCCGGAAAAACCGCCAGATCGCACTTGAGGGCCTTGGCCTGCTCGCAGGCGCTTTGGATGCGACCTAACTGGCGTTTGAAATCGCCGATCAAGGGATTGATCTGGAAAAGGGCAACCTTCATGTCAACCATCCGATGTCCCGCGGGGCGGGGCGTTTTTGGGGAAAGCACCTGAAATTGGTCCGCAACTTATCCAATAAATCTTCAAAAAGCAAACGCCTCACAGATGAGGTACGTCACGCATATATATTGAAATATCCATCAAAATTGGTAAACTGGGAGCGCTTTTCCCAATGAATAATAATCCATGCCAAGTGGAGGTGCTCCATGAAGAAGACCATCGCGGCGGCCGCGGCATTATTGATCCTGGCCGGCGCCGCATTTGCAGATTCTATCTATGTGTGGACCGATGAAAAAGGGGTTAAAAACTTTAGTGATCAACCCCCGGAAGGGGTCAAAAATTATCAAAAAATCGAAAACGATGGCACCGAGACTCCCTCGGATGAAAACCTTCGACCGAAATATCAGGAGATGTTGGAGCGGGTAAAACAAGAGAGCTCCGAGAGCGATCAACGCAAAGCCCAGGAAGCTGCCGCGCGCCAGGCCGAAGAAGAGCGCGCCGCCCAAGCCCAAAAAGATGCTAAAAAACAGGCCGAACGGGATCGACTGCAAAAACAGATCGATGAATTGAAGAATCGGGCCGTAAGCCCCACCTTTTCCAAAGGCATGCGCGATAACCTGATTCAGGAGCTTCAAAAGCAGATCGATGCATTGGACCAGCCGGGGAAATAGTTCAGCGCAATTCGAAATCCTGTTAAGCCGCCCGGTTATAATGGGACCTATGCCTCTTTGTTTTTCTCAATCAGGCAGACTCGGGCCGACAGATACTGCCGCGCCTGAGTCAACAAGCGGGTCACTCTTGGCGTGTCCGGCAATGGAACGGCCAGGGCTTCGAGATAATTTCTTTTGGCCACCAAGCGCAATGCGGGCTTAAAATTGAGGTCATATACCCAGAAGATGCGCGCCAAGGCCGCGTCGGTTTCACTTCGCACCTGGGAATAATCCACGGAGCGACCTTCCAGCAGAGAAGTAAAAATATGCTCCGAGACATCTTCTTGCAACGGTTTTGGCGGTGAGCCGTCCGGATGTTCAGCAAAGGGACCATACTTGGAGACCACCCGGTAGATATCCAGTTTGTCCGCATCCCGAATCAATTGGGCGAAGAACAACACTTCCTCCCGCTGGTCTTTGGGTAAGACCGGTTTGTTGTGCCAGTAAATGGCGCCGCGGATAATCTCCTGCTCCTGGGAAGTAAACCCATTCAGCACATCGGTTTCGCCAAGGATATGCGCGCTCAAGGCTCCATGGTCCACGGAAGCCGTATCATCGTAAGTCCTAAAATTCTTATACTGCTCAAAGCGCCCCACATCGTGTAGTACGGCAATGGTGCTGGCCAGCAGTAGATCGCGGGCTGGCAGCCGCAGCGCGCGCCCCAGGGCGTTGATTTCGCCCACGACCCGCAACGAGTGGGTCCGTTTGAAGTCAAAATGAAAGCGGCAGGCCTCATCCGGGCACTCCATTCGTGAAATATAATTTAAGAACCATGCACGTAAGGTATTATAAATTTCTTTGTAGCCATTCATCATGCTTTTTGCTTTCCATTTTGGACGCCACTCATATCCCCCCATTTCCTTCCCCAATCCCGCTTCACCCATGGCACGGTCGGATACCCTCTTTCGCCATCGTCAGGATGCTATCACAAGGATGTCCCTGGCATCAAAGGGAGATGGCGAATTGAAATATTATCGCCAGGTGTGTATGCTCAATTCATACAAATCAAAGGCCATTAGGAGGTTTTCGCTGTTTTGATCCCCCCATGGCTTTTACACTGAAGCCCCGGTTTGAAATGGGGGCTTAGGAGAAAGAGATGCCCGTTAAGACCATCACCGGGCCCTATCCTTATCTGAAAGAGTTTGGGGCCCTGCACCAGTTACCGGAACAAGGCTGGTCACGCGACAAGCTGATGCAACAGATGGGGGTAATGGCTGCCAACGAAGATGTCTGGTGGCAAACCGGAAAATGTTCCGGCACCATGTACGGCGGCGACTCCGAAATCTTCAAACTGATCGGCGAAGTATTCCAGCGCTTTTCCCACGTCAATGCATTACAACGGGACATGTGCCCAAGCCAGACCCGTTTTGAGTCTGAAATCATTGCCATGACCCTGGACCTGCTCAACGGTTCGGTCGCACAGGCAAACGATCCCACGCAGCGTGCCTGCGGGGTGATCCATTCCGGCGGCACCGAAAGCATTATCTCAGCGGTGTTGGCCCATCGTGATAAATACAAAGCCGAACGCAAGATCGCTGAGCCGGAGATGATCCTGCCGGAAACGGCCCACCCCGCCTTTCATAAAGCGGCCCACTACTTTGGTATCAAACTCATCCTGGCGCCCACTGATCCCCACACCACCCAGGTAGATCTGGATTTTGTGGCCGACCACATCAATAACCGCACCATTTTGCTGGTGGGCACGGCCGGCAACTACCCTTATGGCACTATTGATCCCATTGAGCAGCTATCCGATCTGGCGATCCAGCACGGCACCGGCCTGCATGTGGATGGCTGCCTGGGCGGCTTTATCCTGCCCTGGGGCCAGCAGCTCGGTTACGACATCCCGGTCTTTGATTTCAGGTTGCCCGGTGTCACCTCTATTTCAGCCGACACCCACAAATACGCGTACGGCCCCAAAGGAACCTCGGTGACCGCCTATCGCGATAAATCATTTCGCAAGTACCAATACTATGTCACCACCGATTGGAAAGGCGGAATCTATGGCTCGCCGGGCATCGGCGGCAGCCGTTCGGGTGGGCTGCTGGCGGCCACCTGGGCCGTGATGGTATCCATTGGTAGAAAAGGCTATCTGGCGCGGGCCAAGAAGATCTTCGAAACCGCTTTTGCCATGCAGGCCGTGGTCCAATCCATGCCCGAGCTGCGCTTGATGGGCAAGCCCACCTTCTGTTTTTCCTTCACATCGGATCTCTTTGATATCTACCATGTCAACGATCATATGAAATCGTTGGGATGGCGCTTTAACGGCCAGCAATACCCCAGCGCCCTGCACATGTGCGTCACCGGTCCGCAAACCCAGCCCGGCGTGGTGGCCGCCTTTGAGCAGGATCTCAAGGCCGCCGTTGCGTATGCACGCAAACCAGCCGACCCCGTGCCCATGAGTGGTTCGTTGTATGGCGGTGCCGGGACACGCGCCCTGGCTGAAAATGTGGATCAACAGGCGATCAAGGAGCTGATGATCGCCTATCTGGATGGTTGCCTGGAGCAGCCCTGATCCAAAGAGCGACCTTTGCGCCCAGTTGAGGTCTGAGATAGTATTGACGAAATAGTGCCATCGGCCGAAAATTACCAGCGGCGCTAAGGGCGCATAGTAGTCTTGGCAGGATGCAAGCGATGATTCAGAGATCCAACATTGGCCGGGATGAACCGGACATTCGAGCCCAACAACGGTTGCGGATGAAACGCCATGCCATGGCCATGGCGACTTATATAATTGTGATCATATCTCTTTTTGTTACAAACACCTTTGGCTTTGGACGATTGAGTCCCCTGCATTGGTGGCTGATCATCGGGTTATCGATCAGCGGAAACATTGTCTTTTTTGTTTTGATCGTTTCCAACTGGAACCTGCGATTGCCAGATCCATCCCTGACCTGGTGGCAGATCTTGTATGCCGGGCTGGTGATCGTGGTGATCCTATATGCCGTCCCCAACATGCGGCCGACCATGCTGTTGTTTTTTATTCCCTCTTTCAGTTTCGGCATGCTTCGCTTGCCGCGCAGGGACTATTTGAGCTTGGTGGCCTGGGTAATGGGTTTTTACTCGTTGCTCTTGATGGTGGAGTATCTCCAGGGTCGACCGGATTTTAATGTCATGTACGAACTTTTCTTGTACATTGTCTTCGGCATCGTCCTGACCTGGTTTGCCTTTTTCGGTGGCTTTATCTCCAATATCCGGCGCCGGCTCAAGATTCAGGCCGAGGCCATCCAGAAGGCCCACGCGGAGATCCAGCTTGAAATGGAGGAACGCAAAAAGGCTCAAATTGAAAAAGACCAAGTGATCCTGGAACTCAAGGAGGCGCTTTCCAAAGTCAAAACCCTGAGCGGTTTGCTGCCGATTTGCGCCTCGTGCAAGAAGATTCGCGATGACAAGGGCTATTGGAACCAGCTCGAATCTTATATCACTCACCATACCGACGCGGCCTTCACCCACGGCATATGTCCGGAATGCACCAAAAAGACCCTTGCGGACGCCGGTCTGTCCGACCCTTCGAAATAAACTATCGCCCCATAAGCGTTTGGCCAATGGATGCAAAAAAGGGAGGGCAGTCCCGACTGCCCTCCCTTTTGAGGTGGTCATAGGTGAGAAATGCTTTTGATCAAAATCTCCCTTATTAGGCTAAACTTCCACCATCACAGATAATATGCGTGCCGGTAGTGAAAGAGGAAGCATTGGAGACCAGATAAAGCACGGCGCCCGCCATCTCCATGGGCTGGGCATGTCTGGCCATGGGAATGGATTGCAAGGCATATTTATAAATGGCTTCATTGGTGAACAGGGCGCCGGCGAATTTGGTCTCGGTCAATCCCGGCAGCAGGGCATTGACCCGGATGCCTCTTGAAGCCAGCTCCTTGGCGTAGGCTTTGGTCATGGAGATTACGGCCGCCTTGGTAATGGAGTAGACGCCTTGCATGGGAGCGGGCTTGATGCCGTTGATGGAAGCCACGTTGACGATGGCCCCGCCGCCGCTGGCTGCCATCAGCGGTGCGGCCTTTTGGATCATGAAAAAAGGCCCCTTCACGTTGACTTCAAATGTCTTGTCAAAGGCGCCTTCATCAATAGTCGCCATCTCGCCAAAATGGGGATTGGTGGCGGCATTGTTCACCAGAATGTGCAGCTTGCCGTGTCGCTTTTTGACCTCCTCGAACAAAGCCGCAATTTTATCCATTTGTCCCATGTGACAAGCGATGGATTCGGCTTTGCCGCCCTGTTTGGTGATGCCGGCTTCCACCTCGCGTAAGGCGTCGATCTTTCTGCTGACCAGAATGCAATGGGCGCCGTGGGCAGCCAAGGTTTCGGCGATGGCGGCGCCGATACCTCTGCTGGCGCCGGTGACGATTGCGATTTTTCCGTCCAACCTAAAGTCTATCATGTCTTATTCTCCTCGTTTGATGTGATCCCATGAACGGAGGCCTGCCCATGTGCGCAAGCTGCTATTGTCCCATCTCTATTCCAAGCGGTTAAGGGTTGGGCTTGAATGGAAAATGCAATAGCCAAGCCCCCGGCGTTTGTCAATCCGTAGAACGATCGTTCGGTTTTTTCATCGGCCAAGGATAGACGAATCGGACCTCCGCGCGGGGAAGGATGCCTCAGGAGGTATGTCAAAGCAGGGCCTATCTCAACGACGGAATCGCAGCGTTTCGATACGCATGGCAAACACGCTGTGGCGCTATAGCCATTACCCATCCTTCACCCTTCCATGGGGTCCACCCGAAGACTTGCCAAAACCAACCTGCAGCCGTATCAATAGCAGGCTACTTTTTCTTCCAACCGAAAGGAGGCTGTAAATGGCCACCACAAAAAATCGCACCATCGGCATTTTGACCGGCGGCGGGGATGTGCCCGGCCTCAATCCTTGCATTAAACAACTAGTGGTCCGAGCCGCCGAACTCGGCATCAATGTATTGGGCATCCGCAAAGGATGGGAGGGATTGCTGGCCTTCACACCGGATGATCCTGCCAGCCGTGATGCCAACCTCCTGCCGCTGGACACGGCTGTGGTCCGCACCATTGACCGTTCGGGCGGCACCATTTTGCACACTTCCCGAACCAATCCTGGCGCGGTGAGTTATAAAAGCGCCCCCGCCTTCTTAAAGGCCGCCTTCGGTGATCCTCAAAAAAAGATGGACTTTACCGACCATGTTCTCAAAAACCTCGCCCACCTGGGCATTGATGTTCTGGTGCCTATCGGCGGGGATGACACCCTCTCCTTTGCCTTACGCCTGCACAAGGAGGGTTTCCCGGTAGTGGCCATTCCCAAGACCATGGACAATGATGTCATCGGCACGGATTACTGCATAGGCTTCTCAACCGCCGTGACACGTAGCGTGAATTTCATACACAGCCTGCGCACCTCCTCCGGCTCCCACGAACGCATCGCCGTGGTGGAGCTCTTTGGTCGCTACTGTGGGGAGACGTCTCTGGTGTCCGGCTATCTGGCGGGTGTGGATCGGGTGATCATTTCCGAGGTGCCGTTTGATATCGAGCGGCTGGCGGCATTCCTGGCGCAAGATCGCCGCACCAATCCGAGTGCCTACGCCATGCTGACCATCAGCGAAGGCGCCACCATGCAAGGCGGTGATATGCAGGTGCGGGGCGAGGCCGACGCTTTCGGCCACCGCAAGCTGGGCGGCATCGGCGCCGTGACTTCCGAAGCCATTAAAAAGCTCACCGGCATCGACATGATTTTTCAGCCATTATTCTACCTGATGCGCAGTGGTTCGCCCGACTCTTTGGACCTGATGGTGGCCATGAACTACGCCAACCTGGCCATGGAGCTGATCCGCGAAGGCCGCACCGGCCGCATGGTGGCCTTGAACCAGGGCCGCTATACGACCCTGGACATGTCGGATCTCAAAGGCGGCGCCAAGCGGGTGGACGTGGACAAACTGTATGATCGCCAGAATTATCGTCCCGATATTCGCAAAGTGAGCGGAATACCGATGTTTTTGTATTGATCGTTGGCCCAGTGCCCCACGGATCACAACGGTGGAATCGGAATCCCGTACCGTTGCTCGATTACCTTGTGGATTTGCGGCAGCTCCTTGGGGTCCAGGAAGAGCTCCTTGGGGTGCTGCTGGACTTCAATCTTATGGAACCCGTTGACCGGAGTCTTCAGGGCTTTGCGCACATCGTCCAGTTTGCCAATAGGTTGGTCGTTTACTTTTAATACGACCAGATTGGATAGATTCTCATAGCCAATGCTGAAGGGCGTGGCGATGACATCTGAGATGATAACGATCTTCTCCCGGTGATCGCCGTTCAGATAGTCCTGGTTTTGCTGATAGTAAAGCAGATGGATGGGGGCATCGCTCACCCAGTCATTGCCATACTCCCTCAGATACGACATGGAAAGCTCAAGAAAAACCAGGCCGCCCACGATCAGGTACTCGGGCTGACGGTCGAGGATGTACGGTGGCACAAGGTACTCATCGGGCTGGCGGTGATCGAGGACTGGCTGGAGGTCGAGCGTCTTACCGGCGCGATAGATCCGCATGGCCAATGGGTCGCCCACGTAGGAGCCGGTCCGGATCAGATGCACTACAGAAGTCTGACCGTAGCGAGGATGGTTATACTGGCCGTTGTTGGTCACCTCATGGTCGCCGATGCGGGTAATCACATCGCCGGCCATCAATCCGGCTTTGTCAGCCGGGCTGCCCTTGAGCACTTTCTGGACGTAAATCCCGGTAAGACTTTCAGGCAGGCCGATGTACCGGCGCAGCTGGGGATCGGACAGCGCCCCGAAATAGAACCCAGCCGTGGGGAAACCTTTATACTTTTTGCTTTGGGCGTCTTTAAGAAAATGACGGATTACGGGCGTGGCAATCACCTCGATGGTCTGGCCGCTGGTATTTTGCCGAAGAACTAATCCGGCCAGCGCGTCTCCGTAAACCACGGGCAGGGTCTGGTTGTTGAAACCGTATTGCAACGACCCATTGAGACGATACGTCAGGAAGAAGTTGTTTAATGAGAAGAGGCTGAGGTCCACGGAGGTTACCAGGCCTTGGTCCGGGATCACATCGCCATTGGGTTTGACCTGCCAAACAGTGAGTTGATCGCCGATGGAGGCATCACCGGACAGGTCCATGGGTTGACGGCCGGCCAAGAATTTAGCGTCCAGGGGTTCCACCAGGGCCAAGTCCGCATCATAATCCACCACAACCACTCGGGCCGGCTGCTTTTCCTGGGTATCCAATGTCTCCAGCTCGATGTAACGCTGATTGGCCACCATCAGCCCCGTGACCAACACCTGCCCGCCAGGCACAATCACCCCTATGGCGGTCTGGGTGGCGGGGCGTCGCTGCTGCCAGGGGCTATGGAATACATAGCTTTGGCTGGTGACCGTGACGCGCAGCATGGAGCGCCGGGCGTTTTGAAGGGCTCCAACACTGGGGGCCGCTCCAGACAATGTCCCGCAAGCGGCGAGCAAGAAGCAAAGCGCGCCCGCAAACAAGCAATATAATCTGTTTTTAATAGCCATGATCTCTCTCGTCGGATTTTTATTCTATCGGAAAGTCTACCTTCCAGTTTCCCAACTCTACTTCTCCACTGCCCAGCCCGGTGGAACAATTCCGCCTGGCAAATATGCTTCCTGGGTGATGCCGTACTGCTTGAGAATCCGGTCCCTGGCCTCCTTGGCGGCCTTGGCCTCGAGCACCAGGGGTTGGGGGTCGCCCACGAGACGGATCACGTAGAACTCCGCCGGGGCTTCAAAAGCCGCTTTCAACTGTGCCAAGGTGCGAATCTTGACATCGTTGACCGAATCCACGATGGAGGTGGCAAATCCCTCCAAATAACTGGTGCTGGGATCGGGGAAGACTTTGCTGATCACCACCACTTCAGGATGCTCCAGGTAAAGTTCTTCTTCCAGGAATTGAGAGTAGTAATATCGCAAGGTCACCGATTTACTGTTCAACGCCTCATAAAATTCGTTGGACAACGGCTGGAACAGCAACCCTCCGAAGACCACGAAGCGCGGGTGTTCATCGTATTGGTTGGCCTGCATCAGATAGGGCCAGGGAGTATTCAACGGCATGGTGACTTTCATCTCCTGCCCCTGGCGCAGGAGTTTGAGCCGGACAGTGTCGCCCTTAAATTTTCTTTCCACGACTTCATTGAGCATCAGGCGGTCATTGTCCAGATCCACCCGCCCGTCGCTGAAAATCACGTGATCGTCAATAGACAAAAGCACATCGCCGGTTTGCAGATACCCATAGGCCGCGCCGGCCCGCATCACCTCACCCACCATGACGCCATAGTCGCCCGGCGCCAATCCCAAAGCGCGGCGATGGGTGGCATTGATCAAAGGGAAGTATTGAAACCCCACATCCACATAAGAATCGTAGTGGCCGTCGGCCACATCCTCCAAAAAGCGATTCATCACCGGCGTGGGAATCATATACCCCACATTCTGGGCCACCATGCCGCTGAAGCCTTGAAAGGCCATGCCCACCACGACATTATCCTGAAAAACCGGACCGCCACTGTTGCCTGGGTTGATGGCCGCATCGATCTGCACCACCAAATGGCTGTCCACGCCCGAATGGGCATAGCCGCGATAATCGATGCGCGACACCACGCCCCGCGTAACGGACAACCGATCCCCGCCAATGGGATAACCAAGCACAGTCACCACCGAATCCAACGCTGGCACGCCCCCAAGCTTCAAAGCGGCCGTACCCTTAAAAAAGCTTTCGTCCACGACTTCCAGCATGGCCAGATCGCAATCGTGGGCAATGAATTTGACCTGGGCTTCGTAGCGCCGTGAATCGCCCTCTTTTTCAATGGTGATAAACCGGGCGTTGCTCACCACATGGGCATTGGTCAACAACCGGTTGCGCGAAATGATGAAGCCGGTGCCCCACCCTTCCTGGGAGTTGCCGGGAGCCCAAGGGACGAGGTAGTCGGGCACCTGAGCCACCGCATAGATGCGAACCACGCCGCGGCGCAAGATTTCGATGCGATCACCGGATAGCGCCATCCGCGGGAAGAAGACGACGGCAACCACCGCCATCATCCACGCCAAGCGGATCCATCCGAATTTCGATTTGAACATGAGCCTTTCTCCCTTTCCATTTGAAATAGAATTTTAATGTAAGCCAAATCCGCTGGTAGCGCAACAGATGAAAATTACAGATGAAACCAAACCGAAAAACTCCATGGATCGAATCATAAAGAGCTTGCATCCTTCTACCAAGTGGTTAAAATTGCCGATGACCTCATGGTCGCCATCCGCTAAGCGTTGCTTTCACTGCCGCGGGGATGGCGAACACATCCAGCAACCCCACTAACTATTGGAAAACCCATGGACACATTACTCCTGTCGCGTATTCAGTTTGGACTGACCACCGCGTTTCACATCATCTTCCCCACCCTGACCATCGGGATGGGCTTGTTTCTGGTGGTCGTGGAAGCATTGTGGCTCAAAACCAAGGACGAACTCTACTACCGCATGTACCGCTTCTGGGTGAAGATATTCGCCATCCATTTCGCCGTGGGCGTGGTTACGGGTATCACCCTGGAGTTCGAGTTCGGCACCAATTTCGCCGTCTTCTCCCAGCGCGTGGCCAATGTGCTGGCCCCACTGCTGGCCTATGAGGGCATGACGGCCTTTTTTCTGGAAGCCGGCTTTTTGGGCATCATGCTCTTTGGCTGGAAGCGGGTGCCGCCGGTCCTGCATTTTTTGGCGACCTGCCTGGTGGCTCTGGGTGCCACCTTCTCGGCCTTTTGGATCATGGCCGCCAACTCCTGGATGCAGGCCCCGGCCGGCTTTGAAATCAAAGATGGCATTTTCATGCTGACCAGCTTGAAAAAAGCCATCTTCAACCCGGCCTTTCCAACCCACATCACCCATATGCTTTTGGCCAGTTATGAGACCACTGCCTTTGTGGTGGCCGGTATCAGCGCTTACTATCTGCTTAAGAATCAGCACACTTTGTTTTACCGCCGCTCTTTAGGATTGGCGTTGATCATGGCGGCGATCGTAGCCCCAATACAGGTGGTGGTGGGCGACCTTAAAGGCTTGGCCGTGGCCGAGCTTCAACCGGCCAAACTGGCGGCCATGGAGGCCCATTGGGAAACCAACGTAGAAAAGGGCGCGGAGTTTATCGCCTTTGCTATTCCGGACAGTGAAAACGAACGCAACCTTTATGAGATCACCGTCCCGAACATGCTCAGCCTGTTGATCACCCACTCGCTGAACGGTCAGATCAAAGGATTGAAAGAGTTTCCCAAGGAGGATCGGCCCAACGTGCTGGTCACCTTCTGGACCTTTCGCATTATGGTGGGTATCGGGTTTCTCTTCTTCGTGCTCATGCTCTGGGCCGGCCATCTATGGTGGCGGCGCCGGCTGTTCGATTCTCCCATGTTTTTAAAGGCTCTGGTGGTGGTGCAACCATTCGGCTTTGCGGCGACCATTCTAGGGTGGGTGACGGCGGAAATGGGGCGCCAGCCCTGGCTGGTTTACGGCGTATTCCGCACCAGCGAGGGGGCCAGCCCCATCGCGCCAGGCAATGTCGTTTGGTCTCTAATTATGTTCGGTCTTTTCTTCGGTGTCATCGGGGCCTCCTACTTTTACTACACCATTCAAACCCTGCAAAAGGGGCCTGAATTCGACAGCCCTATTCCGCACGTCCAACGGTTAGCGGATCTGCAATCAGCCGACAAATAGCCATAGGGAAGGACTTAAGCCATGTTTTTGATTAATTTATGGATGTGTTTGGTAGGAGTGGTGGTCATTCTCTACGTCATTCTGGACGGTTTCACCCTGGGGGTGGGAATCTTGTTCCCCTTTGCCAAGGATGAGAAGCAGCGCGACGTGATGATGGATACGATTGGGCCGGTCTGGGACGCCAATCAGACCTGGATTGTCTTTGGCGGCGGGGCCCTGTTCGCCACCTTTCCCAAAATCTACACGGTGTTGTTTAGCGCCCTGTACATTCCGCTGTTTACTTTTCTCTTCGGGTTGATCTTCAGAGGCGTGGCTTTTGAATTTCGGTCCAAATCCAGTCATACCAAGGCCTGGAACCGTGCCTTCTTCGGCGGTAGTATTGTGGCCGCCTTTGCCCAGGGATTAACCCTGGGGGCCTACATTTCGGGTATTAAGGTAGTAAATGGATATTTTGCCGGCGGTGCATTTGATTGGCTGACGCCCTTCAACATCATGGTAGGCCTGGCGCTGATCGCCGGCTATGCCTTGCTGGGCGCCGCCTATCTGATCATCAAAACCACTGGCGAAGTTCAAGCACGCGCCTATCTCCAGGCCAAGGCCTCGGTGTGGGCCGTGGCCGCCTTCATGCTGATCGTCAGCATCTGGACCCCCTTTGTAGCCCCCGATATCATGAAGCGTTGGTGGAGCCCACCGCGCGCCTATTTCGAGTGGCTCTTCCCGCTGACCGGCGCCATCGGTTTTATCATGATGCTCAGAAGCATCAAAGCCAAACGCGAAATGATGCCGTTTGCTTCATGCCTGGTGATGTTCTTCGCGGCCTACTTGGGATTGCAGTCCGGCATCTACCCCTACGCCGTGCTGCCCGATCTCACCATTTTCGATGCCGCCTCACAGCGCGAAACCCAGATCATCACCCTCATTGGCGCCCTCTGCATATTACCGTTTGTGCTGGGCTACACCATCTACAGTTATTGGGTATTCCGCGGAAAAGTCGCCGAAGATGAAGCTGGCTATCATTAATCTGTAACGGTAACTACAAGCTATCTCAAAATAAAGATTTTGGGCCAAAAGACTTTCTTGAGATGGCTTGTAAATATAATTTGGAAGGAAAATACTTTCATGGTGAAACCGGCCGCCCGGGCCGGTTTTACACCCCTCAAGCGCCACGTTTATAACCGATCGACACATCGGCCCCCTGCACAATCACCGGCACCTTGCGTATTCCATTGGAAAGCTTGAGCATCTCGTCCATTCTCTTGGGGTCTTTTCTCACATCGAAGTACTCGTGCTCGCCGAATGCCTCACGGGCCCGGTGTGTGTGGGGTCAGCCATCCTTACCATAAATAATGATTTTATGTGCCATGACATCATCGTCCTGAATATGGAATGTAAAAAATTGGTCCGTCGTCAAATTTCATATGCGACAACCCGAATCAATCCGATGGTGGCGCCGCTACCATCCGTGGTGTGGGTATCGGACACCGACACCACTCGTTTGACCTGAATCCGCTCCAGGAAGGCATTGACTTCCTCATCCAGTGCTTCCATGGCTTTGCGGGCATGAAAGATTTCCAACGTATTGGCAAATGTCTTAACCTTGATCATATTCTTCTCCCTTAAGAACACCCGGTTCATGTGATGCAAGCCATACTTTCTTGCCTCAAGTCCGATATGCATTCACCTTGTTTTTGATCTGACTTTCCGGTGCAAGAAGCTCGTCTACTTTTTTAATGCCTTCATTAATTCCGGCACCGTATCATTCGGGCTGATTTTATACCAGGTATTAGCAATCTTGCCGGATTCGTCAACGAGGAAGGCCGAACGCACGACGCCTTCGATCATCTTGCCGAACATCTCCTTGGCTCCCCAAACACCATAGGCGGACGCCACGCGGTGGTCCGGATCGCTTAGCAGCGGAAACCCCAATGAATACTTCTCGTCAAATTTCTTCTGTTCGTCAGGATCGTCCGGACTGATACCAACGGCCGCGACATTCAATTTATCGAGCTGGGGCAGTGCGTCCCGCACCGCCTGAGATTGTACGGTTCACCCGGAAGTGTTGGCCTTGGGATAAAAGTAAATAAAAAGCCTGCGACCGGTGTAGTCTTTGAGCGAAACCGTCTTTCCATTTTGATCAAGCAAAGAAAATTCCGGAGCCTTGTCGCTGTTTTTTAATTGCGTCATTTTTTCCTCCCTGGTTAGTGCCAATTGCCTATGTTTACCCGCATCAATTAGGTCTTTAAGCTAAGATTGAATGGCCTTATTGCAAGGATATGAGCTTGACATCCCGCAATGGCCCCCGGTAGTGTTTCCTACGACACCGTACACTCGAACTTCTGCGCCCATCAACCGATCAACAGTTCAACCACTTAATCAGAGGAAAGCCCATGGGAAGAAAAATAATCGATCTATCCATAGCTATCGAAGCTGGTCTGCCCAGCGACCCCCCGATGATGATTCCTCAAATTGAATACACCAGCCATAGCCAGGGAGCTGAACAGATGACTCAGTTTTTTCCAGGCCTGAAAAAAGAACAACTGCCAGAAGGCTTGGGCTGGGCCGTGGAATCGATTACCCTGACCACCCATTCGGGCACCCATCTGGACGCCCCTTTTCACTACCACCCCAAGATGGACAAAGGTAAACCGGCCATGACCATCGACGAGATTCCTTTGGAGTGGTGCTTTCAGGACGGAGTATTATTGGATTTCAGCGACAAAAAGGATGGCGAACGCATTACCGCCCGTGATGTCGAGAAAAAATTAGCCTACCTCCAGTACACCCTAAAACCGTTGGATATTGTTTTGGTGCGCACAGGAGCGGATGCCGCCTGGGGAAAACCCGAATATCTGATCAAAGGTGGGGGCATGACCCGGGAATCGACCCTCTATCTGTTGGAACGTGGAATCAAAGTTGTGGGCATCGACGCCTGGTCCTGGGACCGCCCCCTGCCTTTCCTGGCCCAGGAATTTCAACAGAAAGGCGATCCTGCGGTGATTTGGGAAGCCCACTTTGCTGGTATTGAACGCGGGTATTGCCACATGGAAAAGATGGCTCACCTGGACCAGATTCCCAAACCCTATGGTTTCAAAGTAGCCTGCTTTCCCATTAAGATCAAAAACGCCTCAGCCGGTTGGACGCGGCCGGTGGCGATTCTCGAGGATTAATCACAAATAAGCGGGCTTGTCGTTTAACGCGTGGAAGTCTTTTTTGTTAAGCCTACGAATCTTGTGCTTCCGTGGCGGTATCACTGCCACCATTTGACAGGAACTTTACTATTTGCGCGGCAGCGATATACTCCTGGTCCGGTGCCAGCCAGTGAATCCCCGGTACAGCCTTAAACCAAGTGAGTTGCCGTTTGGCATAGTGCCGGTGATCGCGTTTAAGCGTGCGGACCGCTTCTTCCCAGCTGAGTCGGCCCTGAATGAATTCGACCATGTGCCGGTATCCAAGCGACTGCATGGATTTGAGGTTTGAGTCATACCCGCGATTCAACAAAACACGCACTTCATCCGGCAATCCAGCTTTAAGCATATCTTCCACGCGTTGGTCGATACGGGCATAAAGTTGTTCTCTGGGCAAAGCCAGTCCAATGATCAAGGTTTGATAACGCGGCGTTTCAAAACCATGGGCGCGGTGGTGGGTGCTGATGGACTGACCAGTGAGTTCGATCACTTCAAGGGCGCGCGTGATACGAAAGGCGTCATTGGGATGAATACGGTCCGCAGCCTGGGGATCGTTCCGCGCAAGGCGGGCGTGAAGGGCGGCGGCACCTTGAGTCTCAAGCTCATATTTCAACCTCTGTCTCAAGGAGGCATCAACGGCTCTGCTCTTGAAAAGCCCGAAGATCAGCGCTTTGATATAGAGGCCGGTGCCACCCACTATAAAGGGCACAATCCCCCGCTGCAACAACCCTTGCACCACCAGATGGGCTTGCACGCCATATACGGCAGCGTCAAAGGGCTGATCCGGGTCGATTATATCCACCATGTGATGGGTCACAGCGGCGCGTTCCGCATCCGTCGGCTTGGCTGTGCCCACGTTCATCTGCCGGTAGATCTGCATGGAGTCTGCGCCCACGATCTGGCCGTGGAAACGCTGGGCCAACCCAATGGCAAATGCGGTTTTACCCACACCGGTGGGGCCACAGACAATCACTATTTTAGGTAATGGGTCCCTATTTAACTGGTGGTTACCGCGGGATGAAGAATTATCAATGGGAGGCATTTGTGATTAGTTGCTTTGGCGGTTCCCTTAGGAGCCGTAACTCGTGGAGCCGCCATTTCGAACCCGCACCTGTGAAAGGAATGGGTCCGCAAACAATAAAAACGCGATCAATCGATATTTATCCTTCGTGCATGAGCTCATTTATTCAATTAGCGCATGCACGAAGGTGGCTTACACAATAGTAAATCTGGTGGAAGAATATCCTCAGATGAGATGATCTTAATCGCCTTGTTCGGCCATGTGATCGTCGTAGAGGGTCTCCAAAGACAACTTGTGTTTGGCTTCCTCCTGGCACAGAACCTTGAACACCTTTTTCTGCTCGTCGGTTTGCGCGCTGGCCAGCATTTCATTGTAGAGCTTAAGGGCTTTTTCCTCGCGTTTCATGGCCAACATCAACAGCTCGGTGTAGCTCATGCCTGGATGAAAAGCGACCTCATCGGCGAAATTACTGCGTTTGATATCGGTGATCCATTTAAATTTATAATCCTTGAGCTGACTGCCCGCTTTTCCTGCCTTGAGATCCTCCAATAGCTTCTGGTGCTTGCGCTCCTGGGCGGCGAACTCCTTGAGCATTTCGATTTTGCCGGAGAAGTGCTCCTTCTTGCTTATAGAGGTATAGAATTCAGCTGCCTCTTTTTCTTTCTCGATAGCAAAATCAATAATTTCAGCAAGGTTCTTGAACTCCATAATCTTTTCTTCCTCCATGCCCGCGGGTAATCTATGCCGGCTCTGTTCGGCCGAATCGGCCTTATGTTACTGCGCTGAAAGTCCCATGAAAGGTCAAAAAAAAGTGCCCACATAATAACGTCAATGGTGACGAAGTCAACTTAATTCAAGTCCTAATTCCAGTGCTATCAGCACCTTTATCAGAACGCCGCCCTCCCCCATCACTTGATGGGCGCCTAATAAATTAACACTGGTGCTAAAGGCCCTGAAAGGCGATGGTAAGGAACCCCTACCATACATATATATCTGTTATAATTTCATATTAACTTGGTATGAGAAACTGCTTTGCGCAAGCTCATCGGGTTGAATTGTGTTGACAAGAAATATTTCTGTAGATAGGAGAAACCGCTTAAGGTTTTTCAGCCGCCTATTGGATACGCCATTCAGATCCGAAAGGCGGCAGCGGGAGCGGTGAATGGATTGTCCCGCCGGGCCCATACGCCGTTAAAATCCCAATCATAATAAGGAGAAAAATATTATGGCCAATAAGATCATCGGTTCAGCCATGGTGGTCGGAGGTGGCATCGCCGGAATGCAAGCGGCAATCGATATGGCCGATGCCGGTTATTATGTGTATCTCGTTGAGAAATCGTCCTCCATTGGCGGGGTGATGTCCCAGTTGGACAAGACCTTCCCCACCAATGACTGCGCGATGTGAATTATCTCCCCCAAACTGGTCGAGGTCGGCCGGCATCTGAACATCGAGCTGAGAACGCTTAGCGAAATTAAAGATATCAAGGGAGAGGCGGGAAACTTCCAAGTGGAGTTGCTCAAGCACCCGCGCTACGTTGACGAATCCAAGTGCATTGCCTGTGGGGCCTGCGCGGAAAAGTGCCCGAAGAAAGTGGATGACCGCTATAATATGGGTTTGGCCAAGCGCAAATCGGTCTACGTGGAGTACGCCCAGGCAGTGCCATTGAAATACGCCATCGATTCGCAAAGCTGCATCTTTTTGCAAAAAGGCAAATGTGGTGCCTGCCAAAAAATCTGCCCGACCAACGCGGTGGATTTTACTATGAAACCCACCACCGAAACCATTAACGTAGGCGCCGTGGTCTTAGCTCCGGGCTTCACACCGTTTGATCCCGGCCGTTTTGACAACTACCAGTATTTAAACCTGCCCAATGTCGTGACCTCTATGGAGTTCGAGCGGCTGCTATCGGCCTCGGGCCCCACGGCCGGTCATGTGACGCGCCAGTCCAAAGACCATGGTGAGCCCAAGAAAATCGCCTGGTTCCAATGCGTCGGCTCACGCGATCAGAACAAATGTGATAATTCCTATTGCTCCTCAGTCTGTTGTATGTATGCCATTAAAGAAGCGGTCATTGCCAAGGAGCATGCGGGTGATGGTCTGGAGTGCTCTATCTTTTACATGGACATGCGCACACATGGCAAAGAGTTCGAGCGTTTTTACAACAGTGCCAAGGATAAAGGGGTGCGATTCATTCGCAGCCGCGTGCACACCATCGACCCCACTCCCGACGAGAGCCTGAATGTGCGCTATGTGGGCGATGACGGTAAGGCCGTGACCGAAACATTTGACCTGGTGGTTCTATCGGTGGGCTTGCAGACAAACCCGGCCGTGGTCGAACTGGCCAAAAAGCTGAATGTCGATCTGACCGCTGGACGCTTCTGCGCCACAGAAACCTTTGCCCCGGTGGCGACTTCGCGTCCCGGTGTATTTGTATGCGGGGCTTTCCAGGGACCCAAAGACATCCCTCAGTCGGTGGTGGATGCCAGCGCGGCGGCTGAGGCTGCTGGTGAAATTTTAGCCCCGGCCCGTGGCACCCTGGCCAAAGTGCCCGAAAAACATGCCGAAACCAACGTTAATGGCCAGCGGCCCCGTATCGGCGTATTTGTATGCCGCTGCGGTATCAATATCGCTGGAGTGGTGGATGTACCGTCCGTGGCCCAATATGCGGCTACCCTGCCATATGTGGAGTACGCCACCGACAATCTCTATGCGTGTTCCCAAGATACCCAGGATGCCATGGCCCAAATTATCAAGGAAAAGAATCTCAACCGCGTGGTAGTTGCGGCCTGTACTCCCAAGACCCATGAACCGCTTTTCCAGGAGACGCTGATTGCGGCCGGTCTCAACAAATATCTTTTTGAGATGGCCAACATCCGTAACCACAACTCCTGGGTGCATAAAAACAATCCCGATCTGGCCACTAAAAAAGCTAAAGATCTGGTGCATTCGGCTGTTCGTAAAGTCACTTTGGCTAATCCGTTGACCGAAGCCGAACTCAACGTCAACCAAAGCGCCATGGTGGTGGGCGGCGGCATCAGCGGTATGGCCGCGGCTCTGAGTCTGGCGCGGCAGGGCTATGCTACCCACATTGTCGAACGCGAGGCCCAATTGGGCGGCCAGGCCCGCAATATTTTCCAAACCGCCAAAGGTGAACGCATCGCCGAGAAGCTCCAGGAGATGATCCAGGCGGTGGGGAATGAGAAGAATATCTCGGTCCACCTGAATACCACCCTGACCCAGGTTGATGGCTTTGTGGGTAATTTCAAGACCACCCTGGCCAGCGGCGGGAGCCAAACCACCATCGAGCACGGCGTAACCGTGATCGCCACCGGTGGCAAGCCCTACACTCCCGAAGAGTACTTCTACGGCAAAGATCCGCGCATCATGACCAGCCTGGAATTGGATCGCAAATTCATGGCCAATGATCCCATGATCGCCAAGGCCGAAAGCGCCGTATTCATTCAGTGCGTCGGCTCGCGCCAACCCGACCGTCCTTACTGTTCACGGGTTTGCTGCACTCATTCAGTGGATTCCGCTTTGCAGTTGAAAGAGCGCCAGCCGGATATGAACGTTTATATCCTCTATCGCGATATCCGGACCTACGGCGAAAAAGAACTGCTCTATAAAAAGGCGCGTGAAGCTGGTGTGATATTCATCCGCTACTCCTCGGAAGATAAGCCCAAGGTGAGTGTAAACGGCGGAAAAATCAATGTCCAAGCCACGGATCATGTGTTGGGATGGCCGGTGACCATCGAAGCTGATCTTCTGACCCTGGCCACGGCTGTACTGCCCAACCGCGATGAGCAGCTGGCCACCTTCTTCAAGGTGCCGCTTAATGAAGATGGTTTTTTCGTGGAACGACACGCCAAGCTAGGACCGTCGGAGTTTGCCACGGATGGTGTATTCCTCTGCGGCTTAGCCCATTATCCCAAACCTATCGATGAATCCATTGCCCAAGGCAAGGCAGCCGCATCTCGAGCGATCACTCTTCTGGCCCGCAAGAAAATCTTCACCAGCGGCCAGGTGGCATCGGTGGACCCCATGGTCTGCAGCAGTTGTGGCGTGTGCGTATCCGTTTGTCCCTATTCGGCGCCTTCGTTTATCGACGCCAGCGCGCGCATGCATGCCGGCAAGGCCCAGATCAATGCTGTCCTGTGCAAAGGCTGCGGCCTGTGCGTAGCATCATGTCGTTCAGGCGCCATTCATCTTAAAGGGTTCGACAACGACCAGATATTTGCCCAAATTGCGGCCATCAACTGGGATTAAGCCCCGGAGGAATCGTTTAAAAACTTCAACCTGTCATGGAGTCAAGAATATGAGTGATTGGGAACCCAAAATCGTAAGCTTCCTGTGCAATTGGTGTAGTTACGGCGCAGCGGACCTGGCCGGCGTCAGCCGCATGGAGTATCCGCCTAACGTTCGAGTGGTGCGCATTCCTTGCACGGGTCGCATGAGTCCGAAGTTCGCCCTGGCCGCGTTGCGCGAAGGCGCCGATGCGGTCTGGGTATCTGGGTGACATCCGGGCGAATGCCATTACCTGGAAGGTAATTACTACGCCCGTCGGAAATTCACCTTGATGAAAAATCTGCTTGTTACCATGGGGATCGATCCGGACCGCCTCCACTTCTCGTGGATCTCTTCGGCCGAATCCACCAAATTCGTTAAGGTTGTCAATGAAATTACGGCCAAGGTCAAAGCCATCGGCCCCAATCAACGTTTTGTGAAAAAAGAAGCCAAGGTAGCCTAAGATGTCAACATACACCGACAAGATCAGAGAAATCGCCCAGCGGCTGCTCAAAGAGTGCCGGGTGGAGATGGTCATCGGCTTTCGGCAAGGCTCCATGCCCATGATGAATGAACCCTGCTTTGTGCGCAAGCCTGAAGAGGTGGACCGCCTGGTGTGGGACAGCAATTGCGGCATCAACCTGGCCAACTACCTGACCAATCGCAAGGAAAAAATCGGTATCGTGGCCAAAGGATGCGACTCACGCAACATAGTGACCCACATCCTGGAAAACAAGGTCAAACGCGAGCAGCTCGTCATTATCGGCGTCCCCTGCCAAGGCATGATCGACAAACGTAAAATCGCCGCCTCAATTCAAGGCGAAATTCTAGCGGTCAGCGAGACCGGTGGACAGATTAAAGTCAAGAGCGCCGGTGGGGAGAAGAGTTTTAATAAAAATGAAGTTCTCCAGCAGAATTGCTCGGTTTGTGTCCATCGCAATCCCGTGATCCACGATGAGATGGTCGCTGCCCCAGTGGCTGAGCAGACCGATGTGGATCAATACGCCGATGTGAACGCCATTGAGGCCATGTCCACCGAGGAACGTTGGGAATTCTTCGAAAAACTGCTGGCGCCTTGCATCCGCTGCTATGCCTGTCGCAATGCCTGCCCGCTGTGCTACTGCCCCACCTGTTTTGTGGATGAATCCAAACCCCAATGGGTGGGCAAAAGCCAGGACCCCATGGATGTGCGCACCTTCCACTTCCTGCGGGCTTTCCATTGCGCGGGCCGCTGCACCGATTGCGGCGCGTGTGAACGGGCCTGCCCCGTGGGAATCAACATGCGTCTGCTAACCAAAAAACTGAACAAAGATTGTTTGGAACTTTATGGTTGGCAAGCCGGACTCAACCTGGACTCAAGGCCTGCCCTGGACGTGTATAAAGCCAATGATCCTGAAGACTTCATTCATTAAATAAAAAAGGCATGCTATGAAGGTCATCAAAATTGATAAAAGCCAATGGTCCCAAACCCTTGAAAAAATTCGGGGCGCATATCGGCTCTTTGGACCCGTAAAGGAAAAGACATTCCACAATTTTACGGAATTGTCTGATGGGCAATCGCCTGACTTGGCCTTTCAAAATACGCGATTGTCCCCTAAAAGTCTTGTCTTCCCACAATCTGAAGTGATGCTCAACTACTCCCTGGATGAGGCCGACGCGGATCACCACGTTCCCAAGGAAGCGCCCAAGGATTATTCGCCGCGCGCGGTCATCGGTATTCGTCCTTGTGACGCCAAAGCCCTGGCGCTGGTGAAGATGAACTTCGACACCGACCAATACAAAGACCCGTATTGGCTCAATCTATACAATGCCACCACCTTTGTCGGTCTGGCCTGTGATGCGCCCTGCGGCACCTGCTTTTGCACCACCGCTGGATGTGGCCCGTTCAGCGAAGAGGGATTGGATGTCCTGCTGGTCGACCAAAATGATCACTACGTGGCCAAAGCCCTGACCGATAAAGGCACCCAATTGCTTCAAAAAACGGGCAGCAAAGAGACAACCGCAGCTGCCATTGAAACGGCTAAGATAGCGGCCGAAGCCAAAATCACCGCCAAAATCGAGACCGACAATCTGCGCGGCGCAGATATGATGGCGTTGTATAAAGCCGGCCTCTGGGAGGATATCTCCTTTGCCTGCCTCAACTGCGGCACCTGCACCTTTTCCTGCCCAACCTGTTGGTGTTTTGATATCCAGGACGAAGTGTACCGCAAAAAAGGTGTGCGCATGCGCAACTGGGACAGCTGCATGTTCCCGATCTTTTCCGTGCACACCACCGGCCACAATCCCAGGGACTCCAAATTATCCCGGGTGCGTCAGCGCTTCATGCACAAGCTAAAATACTTCGTCGACAAATACGATAAGGGAATCATGTGTGTGGGTTGTGGTCGCTGCGTGCGTCAATGCCCGGTCAATATTGACATCCGCAAGGTGAGCGCATTGATGAACCAACTGGGATCTGAAGCCCGATGCGCTGTAAAGGGGAGCTGATTCATGTCCGCCGCCCAAGCCGCCAGCAGTGTTGTGAAGACCCCATTAAGGGAGGAACCCGTGGAAAATCCATATCTGCCATATCCGGTCCGCATCGACGACATTACCGTGGAGAGCGAAGACCGCAATCTTAAGACCTTCAAGTTCGTCTTCCTAAACCCGGATGATGAACGCAAATTTGCTTACAATGCCGGCCAGTTTGCTGAACTCTCCATCGCCGGCGTGGGTGAAATCCCCATCGGCATCGCCTCGTCGCCGGTGGAGAAGGGTTTCATCAAATTCACCATCAACAAAGCCGGTGTGGTCACCACCCATCTGCACAACATGAAGGTGGGCGACATCATGGGCGTACGCGGTCCCCTGGGCAACTGGTACCCCTGGGAGATGCTGGAAGGCAAGAATGTGCTCATCGTGGGCGGCGGTTTCGCCTTTACTACCTTGCGCTCTTCCATCATCTACATGCTCGATCCGGCCAACCGCAAAAAATTTAAAAATATTTCGGTGGTCTATGGCGCCCGGTCCCCTGGCATGCTCCTGTACAAGGATGAACTCATCGCCTGGGAAAAACGCGATGACATCCACATGAACATCACCGTGGACAGCACCAATGACCCAGGCTGGAAATACAACGTGGGCTTTGTGCCCCCCATTACCGAGCAAAAGGCTCCCCAAGGCGATGCGGACAGCTATGCCATTGTGTGCGGGCCGCCCATCATGATCAAATTCACCCAACCTGTGTTGGAAAAGCTGGGCTATGACCATGACCACATCATCCTATCTTTGGAAAACCGGATGAAATGCGGAATCGGCATGTGCGGCCGCTGTGGTATTGGTCGGGAGCTGGTGTGTAAAGACGGACCGGTGTTCACTCTTGCCCAGGTGAATCGGACGCCCAAAGAGTATTAACAATTCGGGCTTAAAATCGAATTCAGCCATAAAAATAGTTGTGCTGAATGGCGCTTTTTCATATTGACAACCATTAGGCTATTCGTTAAGAAAGCTTTTCGCGATTTCTGAATAGTAAAGGCTGCCCAGCCAAGAACCATAAAATATTGGCAAAGGAGGAGTTTAAATGCCGACAATTGAATTCAATGGTCAAAGCTACAGCGTGGACGAAGATGGATTCATCGATGATTACAAAAACTGGAACCAGGGTTGGGTTCAGTATGTAAAATCCCAAGAGGGTATCGATGAGCTGAACGAGGAGCACAAAAAGGTCATCGAAGTGCTCCGCGAGTACTATGAGAAGAACGGCATCGCCCCCATGGTCCGCGTTCTTTCCAAAGTGACCGGCTTCAAACTGAAACACATCTATGAGCTGTTCCCCTCCGGGCCTGGTAAGGGAGCCTGTAAGATGGCGGGTCTTCCCAAACCCACCGGTTGCGTCTAATCGCGCGCCACAATTTTGAAATTTGAAGGCTCTGCCGGTACATGCGGTAGGGCCTTTTTTTATTCCTGTTTTTCAGTTAAGGATCTCTTGTGCATCTGACCATCAAAACCCACGCCCAAACCGAGATGATCGACATCACCGCCCAGGTGCAGAAAATTATTACTCAAAGCGGTGTGCCGGAGGGCCTCTGCATGGTGTACGTCCCCCATACCACCGCGGCCGTCACCATCAATGAAGCGGCCGACCCCAGCGTGGCAACGGACATCCTCATGGTGCTCAACCAACTGGTGCCATGGAATGCGGACTACCGGCACGCCGAAGGCAATTCGCCGGCCCATATCAAAGCCTCTTTGATGGGGGCTTCTCAAATGATTCAAGTGGAAAAAGGCCAATTGGTACTTGGAACCTGGCAAGGTATTTTTTTCTGTGAGTTTGACGGTCCGCGATCTCGCAAGGTCAATATAACCCTGCGCTAACGAGAGGTATTCAAATTGCTCCTGGACGACATCGACAAAGCCCTTCTCAATCGCATCCAATCCGACTTTCCGGTGACATCACGCCCCTTTCAAGAGATTGCCCAAGAGATCGGCTTAAGCGAAGCCCAGGTGATCGGGCGAGTGCGGGCTTTAAAAGAAGAAGGCATTATCCGACGTCTCGGTGCCAACTTCGTGCCCGGCAAGGTGGGATTTGTGAGCACCCTGTGCGCTGCGCGTGTGCCCGAAGAAAAAATCGATCACTTCGCTGCGGTAGTCAATCGTTATCCGGGAGTGACCCATAACTACCAGCGGGATAACGATTTTAATGTCTGGTTTACGTTTATCGCCCGCTCCAGGGAAGAAATCACTCGAAGTCTTCATCAGATCTCGGAGGAGACGGGGGTGGAGAAGATCCTCAACCTGCCGGCGACCAAGGTCTTTAAAATCAGAGCACAGTTTGATCTATGAAAGATATCCGCATCGCTGCCGTGGTCTGCCGTGCACCCGTGGGTGAACTTCAAAGTAATCTGGAGCGCACGATCCACTGGACTCAGCAGGCCAAAGCGGCGGGTGCTCAACTGGTCTGCTTCCCTGAACTCAATATTACCGGTTATTGCAACCATGTGGATATGGCCGGCATCGCGCTACCCTACCCCGGACCGATAAGCCGCCAAATATCGGACTTATCCCAAAAATCCCAGCTTATTATCCTCGCCGGCATGGCTGAACACAATCCCCATGGGCTGCCCTATGCCAGCCATCTTGTCTGCTGGCCCGATGGGCAGACCCAAATTTACCGCAAGCTACACTTGGCACCCAACGAAAGACCCTTTTTTTCAGCAGGTGACACGGTCCCACTATTTCATCTTCCTCAGGCCGTCTTCGGCATTCAGCTTTGCTACGATGGCCACTTCCCCGAACTCTCCACCATCATGACGGCCAAGGGCGCCCAAATTATCTTCCTGCCCCATGCTTCGCCCCGCGGCGATGCCCAAACCAAACACCAATCCTGGCTGCGCCACCTGCCGGCCCGGGCCTATGATAATGGGATTTTCGTGGTAGCCTGTAACCAATGGGGCCCCAACGGGCGAGGCTTGGTGTTTCCAGGCAATGCCGTGGCCTTCGATCCGGCCGGCAATCTATTGGCCAGCCGCCTGGAAGATAACGAAGGATTACTGATAGTCGACCTCAGGGCCGCGGATTGGCAAAACGTCCGCAGCCATCCCATGCGCCATTTCTTCCCTAACCGGCGTCCGGAACTCTATGCTTGAATCGCCGGTCGAAATACTTCCCATAAAAAAGGCCTCCGCATCGAACGGAGGCCTTACTACATTCAGCACTTGGAATTGAAATATGGCCTTTCCTTCTATCTACTGCAATTCGCGATGTCTTCGATAGGGGCAGAAGGAAATGTCATTGCACTAAAAATACAATGCTTCCCAAAGGGGTTCCGGTCGCGGAGAGAATTTCCACCATCCACTCACCGGTCCATTCGGGGTTCATGGTCTTAGCGCTATAAGTGCGCCAGCTGGCGGCGCGCACCGGCAATTTGATCGAAGATTTTAAAGCGCCTTTGTAGTACCAGTTATGGGTGATAAAACTTTCCCCTTCAACACCGATCACACGGCAGAAGCAATAGACTTTGGCGATATTCTTGGAAAAGACATCAGCGCTGCCCACTGGCGCGCGATCCACCACATCCTGGCAGACCACGGCGTCTTGAATCTGGACCTCTTCCTTGGAAGCAGGCGGCGCGACCGGTTTCCCAGCGACAGGTGGTGCCTGAGCGGGTGTGGCTGCGGTTTGGACGGCCGGAGGGGCCGGGGGTTGAGTGGTCGGCTGCTCAGGCGCAGGTTGCGCGGTTGGAGGTGTTTGTATGGCCGGGGCTGATCCTTCCTCACCCCAAGCCGGTGTTACGATCCATATCAATAATACGCAAAGCATTAGAACTCTCATACTTCGGCACTTCATGGTTTCCTCCTCATATCGGTTTGAAGAATAAAATAAGTGGTGACCCGCAAGGCGCGCGGCAGATGAATGGTGCTATCATGTCATTGATGTGAAAACTTTGTATCAAGATTTCAACACAATGACAACTGGTTCGGGCGAAACTACAAGTAAGGTTCAATGGTCAGGGCCGTCCCGTGGCGGGCCAGGCGAAGTCGAAACAAACGGATGGTCAGATGCAGGGGGCGCCCAAAAAGAAACTCAAGCATCTCTGAGTCTAGGCGAGTGCGTTCCACGGTCACCTTACGCAGGCTCTGATCGTAGCGCATCAGTTCGAGCAGCTTTTGAACGGCCTCTTCGCTACCTTGCCCGGACCGAATCTGAGCGGCCCATTGACCGACGCGCACATAATCGCAACGCTGCTGGTGTTCAGCAACCAAGTCGATCAGGCCAGGCAACCGCGACAAAAGATGGCTACGGGTGAGACGGTCTTGGTCATACATGGCGGCCAGAGGACGGGTGTCCCAGCAAGCGAGCAGCCGGCATTCGATAGGTCGATAATCATAGATGGCGCAGGCGACCTTTGCCTGATCCAGATAGCGGCAGGTGCCATCATTTTCAGCCGCATTTTTGACTTTGATAATATCCGTGAGGGCCGGGGTCACTTTGGCCTGGATGTTGTCAAAGGCCGGCTCGCCCTGACGGATAGTCAATAACGTTTTCAAGGGGATTTTGCCGGACTCCACCTTTTCGCGGTCCTCCAAGTGCAATGCTGGACCGCCTTTAGCGCAACAAGTACCACAACGGCGGCATTGGCGAATTAACGGGGTGTTTTCGGGCATCTTAAATTCTACTTCTCATAGAATCAATGGGTATAGCCTAAGGACTGAAGAGGGTAGAATAATTCCATAATACTTCTTCAATCTCAAAAAAGGCCGCTCCATCGTCAGATGAAGCGGCCTTGGATATTACTTCTTATGAGGGCAATACACTACTTCCCTGCCCGTCCATCATCGCATGGCTCATCGGCGGCGCCAGGCCGGCCACCATGTTCAGCGGTGGAGGACAAGGTGCACACATTGACATCGCCTGCCTTGTCCGCGGCCACTCCAGCCACTTGGGATGGCGCCGGCTGCTCGGCGGCCAGGCGCTGGAGATGTTCGTAGCGCGCCGTCATCTCTTTGGCGAGCTGGGTATGCAGCCGCTCGGCCTCGGCCGGGAAGAGTTTCTGCAGGGAAGCGTAACGCACCTCACCGGAAAGAAACTCTTTGAGGCTGCCGTCCGGAGCCTTGGAGTCGAGAACAAATGGGTTCTTGCCTTCCTTGGCCAGATCCGGGTTGTAGCGGTACAGCGGCCAGTAGCCGCAGGCCACGGCCAGGCGCGTCTCTTCCTGGGTTTTGCCCATGCCCTTGGCGATGCCGTGATTGATACAGGGGGAATAAGCCAGAATCAATGAAGGCCCATCATAAGCCTCGGCCTCCAGCAGCGTTTTGAGAGTGTGCTGTTTATTGGCCCCCATGCCAATGCTGCCCACATAGACATAACCATAGGTCATGGCCATGGCGCCCAAATCCTTTTTGGCGGTCTTTTTACCCGAAGCCGCGAACTTGGCGATGGAGCCGGTGGGCGTGGCCTTGGAGCTCTGGCCGCCGGTATTGGAGTAGACTTCGGTGTCATAGACCATAATATTGATGTCTTCTCCGGAAGCCAGGACATGGTCGATACCGCCATAGGCGATGTCGTAGGCTGCGCCGTCCCCACAGAAGACCCAGTAGGATTTCTTGGTGAAGAGATTGGCCATGGCCTGGATTTGATCCAGCAGGGCATTGCCTTTGAATTTGGGCAGCAAGGCCTTGAGCTGATCACCGTACTGGCGTGATTTCTCGGAGTCCTTCATGTTGACCAACCACCCTGAAAGAGCGTCCTTGAGGTCGGCCTCCTTAACGCTGCCCAAGGCCTGCTCGACCATTTGGGCCAAACGCGCTCGCTGCTGCAATTGCCCCAGCAGCATGCCGTAGGTGAATTCAGCCGGATCTTCAAAGAGCGAGTTGCCCCAGGTGGGGCCATGACCATCCTTATTGACACAATATGGGATGGAGGGTGCCGAACCGCCCCAGATGGAAGTACACCCCGTGGCATTGCCGATGATCATGCGCTCGCCGAAGAGTTGGGTGATCAACTTGGCATAAGGAGTCTCGCCGCAACCAGCGCAGGCGCCGGAAAATTCCAACAAGGGCTGATGGAATTGACTGCCTTTGATGGAATCGCGCTTCACCAGGTTGTCGCGCAGCGGCAGGGTGGAAGCATAGCGTTGATTGGGGACCTGGGTCGCCAACTGCGTATCCAACGGTTTCATTGCCAGGGCCTTGACCTTGGCCGGACAGATGTCGGCGCAGTTGCCGCAGCCCATGCAATCTTCGGTATACACTTGGATGCGGAATTTGTAGCCCGCCAGTTCCTTGCCGATGGCTTTCTTGGCCTCGAAACCGGCCGGCGCCTTTTGCAGTTCCTCTTCCTTCACCAGGAAGGGACGAATGGCCGCGTGGGGACACACCATCGCGCACTGATTGCACTGGATGCAGTTGTCCATGATCCATTCCGGTACATTGATGGCCACGCCGCGCTTTTCATATTGGGTGGTGGAGACCGGGAACAACCCATCGGGTCGGAAAGCACTGACCGGCAGCTTATCGCCTTGCTGGGCCAGCATGGGTTGCATCACACTGGTCACCCATTGGGGCACGCTCAAGGTCTCTTTGGCGCCGCCCGCGGCATTGGCCCAGGCGGCCGGAACTTTTACTTCCACCAGGTTATCCAGGGTGCGATCCACGGCATCCACATTCATCTTCACCAGTTTATCGCTTTTCTTGCCGAACATCTTCTTGATCTCCTTTTTAAGAAGATCAAGGGCGTGTTCCAGCGGCAGTACTCCCGAAGCCTTGAAGAAAGCCGCCTGCATGATCATGTTGATGCGCCCGCCCAAGCCCACTTGACCGGCGATTTTAACCGCATCGATGTTGTAGAACTTCAATTTCTTCCTGGCAATGGTTTGGCGCATGGCGGCCGGCAGCCGATCATTCATCTCCTCCACGCTCCAGGGGCTGTTGAGCATGAAGGTGCCGCCCTCTTTGATGCCATCGAGCACATCGTAGATATTCACGTAGGCTGGATTATGGCAGGCGATATAATCGGCCAGGTCGATCAGATAAGTGGATTGAATCGGACTTTTGCCGAAGCGCAGGTGGCTGATGGTCACGCCGCCCGATTTCTTGGAATCGTAAGCGAAGTAAGCCTGGGCGAACATATCGGTGTTGTCGCCGATGATCTTGATGGCGCTTTTATTCGCGCCCACCGTGCCGTCGGCACCCAGGCCCCAGAACTTGCATTGCACGGTGCCTTTCAGAGAGACATCGAAGCCCTCCTCGACCTTAAGTGAGGTGTGGGTCACATCGTCCACGATGCCTACGGTGAAATGGTTCTTGGGCGCAGCGGCGGCCATATTGTCAAACACGGCTTTGACCATGGAGGGATTGAACTCCTTGGAACCCAAACCATAACGGCCGCCGAGCACCTTGAGAATCCGTCTATGTTCCATCAGGCTGGTGCACACATCCAGGTAGAGGGGATCTCCCAGAGCGCCGGGTTCCTTCGTGCGATCCAACACTGTGATGGTCTTCACGCTGGCCGGGATCATCGTCAGCAGATGGGCCGCCGAGAAGGGGCGGAAGAGCCGCACTTTGACCAATCCGATTTTCTGCCCTTTGGCGGTGAGGTGGTTGACCACCTCTTCAATGGTCTCGCAAGAAGAGCCCATGGAGATGATGATATTTTCAGCATCCGGTGCGCCCACATAATCAAAGAGCTGATAGCGGCGGCCGGTGAGGTCGCCCACCTTTTTCATATACTGCTCAACGATGCCCGGAACCTTCAGATAAAAGGCATTGGCAGCTTCACGGCCCTGGAAATAGATATCCGGATTTTGGGCGGTGCCGCGCAGCTCAGGGCGCTCGGGATTGGTGCCGCGGGCCCTGAATTTATTCACCGCCTCCATGTTCACCAGCTTGGCCATGTCGGCGTAATCGATCATCTCGATTTTTTGAATCTCGTGGCTGGTGCGGAAACCGTCCAATGAATGGACAAAAGGAACACTGGCTTCAATGGATGATAGATGGGCCACCAATGCAAGATCCATGGCTTCCTGCACCGAGGCTGAGAACAGCACTGCAAAGCCGGTTTGCCGCACGGCCATCACATCCTGATGGTCGCCAAAAATGCTCAGGGCATGAGCCGCGATGGCCCGGGCCGTGACATGCAATACTCCCGGCAGCACTTCGCCGCTCATTTTATACATGTTGGGGATCATCAGCAGCAGCCCTTGGGAAGCGGTAAAGCTGCTGGTCAAAGCTCCGGCGGCCAAACTGCCGTGAACCGCCGCGGCCGCGCCGGCCTCACTTTGCATCTGCCGGATCAATACGGGCTGCCCAAATATGTTTTTGCGCCCGTTGGCGGCCCATTCATCGCAAATTTCACCAATTGGCGATGAAGGCGTAATTGGGTAAATGGCGGCCGCATCGCTCATGGCATAGGCCACGTGGGCCGCTGCGGTGTTACCGTCGACCGTCTGCATCGTTTTTGCCATTAATCTACTCCTTTTCTATTGATCCCCTTCCCCTCGAATATAAGCCAGTTGCTCCCCGCCTGACAACACCGCTTGGAAATCCAAAACGATCAAGGGTCTCGCGAGGGCAATAAAAAAGGATTTTAGAAAAACATATTCACATAAGGTTAGCAAGGGGAAAATGAGCGTAACAGAATCTTTTGCGATTACATCTGGGGACTATCACCAAGGATGATATTCCATACAAAATCAATAGGTTTAGAAATCGACGCAAGGTTTCGGAAACCCTGGGGCTTTGGTGCCCCTCCCCCACTCTGGATGGAGTTCACTCTCGGGCAGAAATACCATTGAAAGCCTGCCTTGAAAAATGTGTTCCTCCCCTTTATAATCCGCGGCAATTTGCTTCAATGGGCATTGGCTTCATCCACGCTGCGGATCGAATCGCAAAAACCGGTAAGACAACGGTAGGTATATATTCCGGGTAGTTAGATGCTCGCCTTTGTACCAAACCATTTGTGAAGGGGTTGGTTTCATGCTCCTTCGCATCATACAGAATAACCTTAATCAATTTAATATGGATGCAAACCGTTTACCTATCGACCAAGTGACGCCATGCTAAAAAAACATCTCTTCCCATTATCGGTCTTAATTCTATCCATGACCGGACTACTCCTGGCCTATGCGTTGGCCGAAGAGTTCTATTTCATGGATTTACCCCAAATTGACGGGCACCAGGCGGGATTCTTGACCACGATCAGCGCCCAGGTCTGTGGGAAAGCCAGCACCTTTTTCAGTTGCCAGAGTGTTTCCCAATCCAGGTATGCTTTTCTCTTCGGGTTTCCCATGGCGCTTTACGGTGTTTTGTACTACGCGTTACTCTTCTTGATGGGGCTGGGGTGCTGGGTTGGGCGCGCCTCGGTCAAAAAGACGATGGTCGCTACCCTGTTTTGGTTGGCCGCGGTGGGCTTGGCCATTGATGTGGCGCTATTTTATATCAGCTATGTGAAGATCAAGGCGCTCTGCCCCTTATGCCTTTTAACCTATGGAATCAATCTGGTGCTGGTGGTGCTTACGCTGGTGTATACCATCGCCTCCGGCCTAAATCCCACGAACCTCTTCGAGCTATTCAGATCCGCGGATGGACGATTGCAACCCGCTTCATTGGTGATCCACATCAGCGTTTTACTTCTCATGATCGTTGCCGCGGCCGGATTGTCATTTGCCGCCAATCGTTTTTTGATCCAGAGCAAAATCGACTTTCTGGAAACGCACAAACAGGGCGAAATGCAGAAGATCGTGACCACATTTCTCAACCAACCACAGGAACAGGTTCAGCTGCCGGCGCTATTAGTGCATGGCGAGGCTGACGCCCCTGTCACCATCATCGAGGTTTCCGATTTTCTTTGTCCCTATTGCGCCCGGACCTCGCAGATATTGGATGAATTGATCAAAGAAAATCCTGGGAAGCTCAGGGTGCTGTTTGTGAACTTCCCGCTGGATATAGATTGCAACCGCTACATGCGCGCCCGGATGCATCAAGGCGCATGCGAGCTGGCCAAGGGCGCCGTCTGTGCCGCATCCCTGGGCAAACTGCTTCCATACGAGAGTACTGCCTTCGGTAACCAAAAAAAGAAGTCATCAAAAGAAGAGGTTTCGAACATCGCCGCATCCGCAGGCATCGATCCAGCGCTCTTCACCCAATGTCTGCAAGATTCGTCCACCATGAGAACCCTTCAATGGCAAATTGAGGCCGCCCACGCCTATAAAATCGACAGTACGCCCACGATATTCATCAACTATAAACGCTACCAAGGCCGAATCTATAAAGAGGTCCTGCAACAGATCATCGATATAGAGGCAAAAGGAGTGACCGCCAACCAGTGAGCTTCAATCGGAATAAATCAGGAAGTAGCGGATACTCTCGGCATCACGGTTGACAACGCCAAGGTCCGCCCGCATCGGGCGCGCAAACAACTGAAAACGATTCTGGAATCCCATTGCCAATTTGAGCATGATGATCGCAACCTGCTGGTTTGCGAACCCCTGGCGAAGAAGAGATGCCCGCCGGACAAAAATGGCTGAAGCCGTCTGAACCAAGAAGTTATTTTTGCGTTAAGGCAAAATTCTCAGTAAAAAGTGTTTCAAGTGTGGTGGAGTCAATCCGCGGCAATGGTTCGATTTGGGCCAATACGGGGACTTGCCCGAAGTGTTCGATGGCTTGGCGATTGGATTCATTCTTCGGGCCGTTCATTACTACGCCGATTACCTGAAGATGGCTGGCGCGCAACTTTTCCAAGCTCAACAGCGTATGATTGATGGTTCCCAACTGGCTGGAGGCCACCAGTAACACCGGCACCCCCAATTGAATTATCAGATCCAACATGAAATGGCGTTCATTGAGCGGTACCAGCACTCCTCCAGCGCCCTCTACCACCAAGCAGGTTGAGGGCTCGGGTTGGGGCGGTGTGAATGCTTCAAGATTAATATGCACGCCGTCCAGGGCGGCCGAAGCGTGCGGCGAGAGCGGCTGGCGTAATTTGTATGTTTCCGGTAGAAAATGTTCATCAGACAAACCGGTGGCGCATTGAATCCACTGAGTGTCGGTCATCTCCTCCAGGCCGCTCTGGACCGGCTTCCAATAAACTCCCTTAGTCCCAGCCATAAGCATGGCCGACACCACGGTTTTGCCCACGCCCGTGCCGGTGCCGGTGATGAAGAGTTTGGGGGGAAGTAAAAATTTTGGTTTACTAGTTTTCATTCAACGTTGTCCACTTAAAGGGAACTTCTCCTAAATCTCCATTTTGAAAATGGGGACTTCCCGCCATACCGCCTTTGAAGTATTATGATAGACTCTGTATAATGCCCAACCGCAATGCGCATTTTATTTTCTCCCCTACCCCCCGAACACACTTCATCGCCCCTCAATCCCTGTGTGCCTTTGTGCCTTTGCCCCTCTATCCCTTAGTCCCTTTGTCCCTCAGTCCCTTAGCCCCTAAGCCCCTCAGTCCCCCATCTACTTCCCCCACCGCCTAAAAGCATCTACCACCCGTTCAATATCTTCCTCCTGATGCAGGGCCGTCACGGCCAAACGAATGCGCGATTTATCTTTCTCCACCGTGGGCGGGCGGATGGCCGCCGCAAAGATTTGGTTGGTTTCCAGCCATTGGGAAAGCGCAAGGGTATCCGCTTCCTTGCCCACCACCACCGGAACAATTTGGGTGGTGGAGCGGCCGCAATCCCAGTCCATCCCTCCCAAAGCACTCCTGAGACGTTCGGCGTTAAGATGCAGCTCACGCCGCTGGGCCTCCATCTCCGGAATCAGTTCCAGGGCCCCGGAAATGGCACCCAACACCGCCGGCGGCAGGGCCGTGGAGTAAATTATTCCGCCGCAGCAATTGATCAGGTAGTCATGCAGCTTTTGGGAGCAGGCCACATATGCGCCGAAGGAGCCGCACCCCTTGCTGAATGTGCCGATGGTGACATCTACTCCTTCGCCGCAGGTTAATCCCATGCCGCGGGGCCCGGCCACACCCGTGGCGTGGGCTTCGTCCACCACCAATAGGGCGTTGAATTGTTGGGCCAATGCCACCATTTCACGGACCGGGCACTGATCGCCGTCCATGCTGAAGATCGATTCGGTGACGATGAGGATGCGTGAGAAAGCCTCCTTGCTGAAGGTTTGCAGCAAAGAGCGCAAATGGTTGAGGTCGTTATGGTTAAATATCTCCACGCGGCAACTGGCCAGGCGGATACCCTGTATCAAGCTGTTGTGATTGAGGCGGTCGGAGAGGATCAGGCTATTGCGATCGGCCAGGGCCGGAAGAACGGAGACATTGGCTTGAAAGCCGGAGTTGAAGATCAGGGCCGCCTCGGTCCCCTTGAGCGCGGCCAGCCGTTCTTCCACGGGCTCAAAATAGACTTGGTTGCCACATACCAATCGCGAAGCCGTGCTGCCGGTGCCAAAGCAATGCAAGAACTCCGAAGCCCGCCGCGATAACAAGGGATGGCGGGCAAGCCCCAGGTAGTCATTGGAGCAGAAATTAATCATGTCCCGGCCGCCGACCTTCACCCAGGCGCCCTCGCCCGGCTCCACGCTCTGGAGACGCCGTTGCTGCTTCAGCCTTGACCGCCGCGACAACTCTTCATCGATGAAGTCAAATTTACTGCCCATTGCTTCTGCTATCCTTAACCACGATGCGGTGAATCCTCTCTTGAAGATTTCCCCTCACCCTAATCCTCTCTCCCCAACGGGGAGGAGGGGGTGTTTCTCCGAACGTCCAGTGAAACTAAGGCGCTTTATATTCTGCCTCAAAGCCACGAAAAATACTTCTTAGTCCCTCAGCCCCTCTGTGCCTCTGTGCCTTTGTGCCTTTGCGCCTCAGTCTATTCCCCTTTAAGCCAAGCACTCTACTTCAACCACCGTCTCCCGTATAGCCATGGTCAACCGGTTCAACTCTTCCGGCTGGATGATATACGGCGGCATGATGTAGACCAGACGGCCGAAAGGCCGAATCCAGACGCCGCGTTCCACGAAGCGCCGGCTAATTACCCGCATGTTGACCGGGCGGCGCAACTCGACCACGCCCACAGCCCCCAGCACGCGCACGTCGGCCACCTGGGGCAAAACCGCGCAGGATTCAAGTTCACGGCTCATCTGATCTTGAATCTCGGCAATGCGGCTCTGCCAGGGCGAAGCCAGCAGCAGTTCGATACTTGCCAAAGCCACGGCGCAGGCCAGCGGGTTGGCCATAAAGGTCGGGCCGTGCATGAATACCCCCGCACCGTCCTGGGAGATGGTATCGCTTAGCCGCTGGGTGGTCACTGTGGCGGCCAAAGTCATGTAACCGCCAGTTAGCGCCTTGCCAAGGCACAGGATATCCGGCGTCACACCGGCATGCTCGGCGGCGAATAGCTTTCCGGTGCGGCCGAAACCGGTGGCGATTTCATCAAAGATCAGCAGCACTTCATTAGACTCACACAAGGCGCGCACCTGGCGCAGATATTCGGGATGATAAAACCACATGCCGCCGGCCCCTTGCAGAATGGGCTCCAGGATGACCGCGGCCAGGCGCCCGTGATTCTCTTCCATGAGCCGGCGCAGACTGGTGATGTCCGCCGGGTCCCACTCTTGGCCAAAGCGACAGGCCGGTCGGTCGGCAAAATAGTGTGAGGTCAAATTACGGCTGAACAGGGTGTGCATGCCGGTCACCGGATCGCACACTGCCATGGCGCCTAAAGTGTCCCCATGATACCCGCCGCGAATGGTCAGCATGGTGCTCTTTTGCGGTTTGCCCAGAGCCACCCAATATTGCAGGGCCATCTTGAGGGCTACTTCCACGGAAACGGAACCGGAATCACAGAAGAAAACCTTATCCAGGTTCCCCGGCGTCAAGCGCGCCAGCAAATGGGCCAAGCACACGGCCGGTTCGTGGGTCAAGCCCCCGAACATCACGTGGGCCATCCTTTCCAGTTGGCGGCTGGCCGCGGCGTTTAAGAAGGGATGGTTGTAGCCATGAATGGCCGCCCACCATGAAGACATGCCGTCGATGAGCTCGGTGCCGTCCGTCAGGCGCAAGCGTACGCCCTCCGCCGAAGCCACGGGGAAAACGGGCACGGGATTGACCATGGAGGCATAGGGATGCCATACATGTTGGCGGTCCAATGCCAGAATCTCATTGGCAGATAACGGATTCATAGCGAATCGATCCTTTTAGCCGCCGCATCCAAAGAAACGGGCTGATCAGCGCATCTAAATTCGTAAACCAAATTTGCCGACTTAGTTAACGACAAGCGCCGCCTGGGTCAAGTGAATTCTTGCGAGTCCATTGCCAACCAGAAGGCCGATAGTGATCCGGTAGCCGCTTCTGATTGCCCCAGGCAGGCCGACTGGGGACCGAGAATAAGTCAATTGACACAAATAGGAATTCTATCATAGCTTTATCCTATATGAACTGTTACCCCGTTTGGACCGGCACCCATGATCCCTTCCCCGCTGCTGAAGATCCAGTGACCGAAAAAATCGTTTTTTCTGAATTTTGCTTTATCTTTCTTTAAGGTGAGGTAAGCGATGACCCGTCCCCCCTTTTCTTTCACCGCGATCTTGTTCGGTTTGGTGGTTTTTGCCGGTGTTTTGGGCTGCACCAAGAAAGAACCAATTCAAATCGGCTTTATCGCCGGACTTTCGGGCCGGGTGGCGGATCTGGGTGTGCCCGGCCGCAATGGGGCCATGCTGGCTGTGGAACAAATTAATGTCGCGGGCGGCATCCACGGCCGCCCGGTAACGCTATTGGCCCGCGATGACCAGCAGAATACCGAAACAGCTCAAAACGCGGTGGCCGAACTGCTCAGTCAAAAGGTGCAAGTGATCATCGGGCCCATGACCAGCAACATGGCCATAGCGGTGCTGCCGGTGATCAACACATCGCCGGCGATTTTGGTCAGCCCCACGGTGGCTACCACTGACTTGTCAGGCAAGGACGACCATTTTATCCGCGTCATCGGAGTCACCACCGACTACGCCCAACGCAATGCGCGCTACCAAGTAGAAAAGCTGGGTCTTTTGAAAACCGCCGTTATCTACGATCGGAACAATGCGGCCTACAGCGAAAGCTGGTTACGTGATTTTCGTAAAACCTTGGAAGGGCTGGGCGGCACCATAGTGCGTATGCGTCCCTACCGATCCAGCGATGAAACCGTATTCCTGGAAATGGTCATGGATCTGTTGTCTTCCAAACCGGATAACCTTTTGATTATCGCCAATGCCGTGGATGCCGCGTTGATCTGCCAGCAGGTGCGCAAGGTCGCGCCTAAATTGCCAATCACCATGTCCGAATGGGCTTCCACCGAGCGGTTTATTGAATTGGCCGGCAAGGCATCGGAAAATGTGTATGTGTCCCAATTTCTCAACCGCGACGATACCTCGGAGCGCTATTTGAAATTCCGGACGGCCTACATGCGACGGTTCGGCCAGGAGCCGGGCTTTGCCGGCGTGGCAGGCTATGATGCCGCCAGTGTAGTGCTCGAAGCCATGGCCAGGCAACGAATGGACCAGTCCCTGAAAAACACCATCATCGGCATCGGAGAGTTTCATTGTCTGCAACAGTGGATCAAAATCGACCGTTTTGGAGATGCCGAACGCAAAAATTACCTCTCGGTCATTCACAACGGCCAATATCACACCTTGGAATAGCGGATGCGCATTCAACCCCTGCGAAAGCTGCTGACACTGCAATCCATGGTCATCGCCATGGTTCCCTTTGCATTGGCCGCAACATTGTGCATGCTCTGGCTCTACCAGCGCATCCGGACAGATATTGAATCCTATCAGCGTCATTTGGTCAGCTCCATCGCGGCCCAGGTGGAAAGCTATCTCACATCCGCCATGGTAACGGTAAGGATGACGGCCGCCATCAGTATGGATGCAGATCTGTCCTGGCACAACCTTCAGCACGTGCTGGATGCCCAAATGGCGGAGGAGGGCTCGCTCAAAACCATCTATGCGGTTTCCCTTCAGGGCCGGCTCATGGGGGTTGGGTTGCCGCCAAAACACGGCGTGATGCAACAAGAATTGATTGGCATCGATCTGTCCTTAAACCCCCTGTACCAGTCGGCGCTCCAGGAAAAACACGCCATCTGGTCGGACACCTTCCTGTCCGTTATCGGCGGGGGCATATCCGTGGCCCTGGCCATTTCCTCGCCCAATATGGTGGCCATTGGCGAAATCGAACTGCGACATCTTTCGGATTATCTCCAACATATCTCCCTGGAGCAGGGGCAGCACATCTTTGTGCTGGACCGCCGCGGTCAGATTATCGTGGATCAGGATGGACGCTACACGGCCCAGCAATTCAATATTGGCAATCTCCCTCTAATCAAAAGCGCGCTGGAATCCCATGCATCTCAATCCGGTGAATTGCAATTCGACCAACGCACCATGATCGCCAATCTGGTACATACCCCCACCATCGATTGGTATGTGCTGGTGGCGCAACCCAAAGCCGGCGCGTATGCTTCTTTAAAGGCGATCGTGCACATTGTGATCGTGGGCGCGCTGATTGCCCTGCTGGCGGGAATACTTTTCTCCATTTTCTTCAGCCGCCGAATGTCCCAACGTTTTGAAACCCTGACGGTGCATGCCCGCCGCGTGGCAGGGGGCATTGAAAGCTCGGCTTGGCCTAAAAGCACCATCACCGAATTCAATGAACTCTCCGCCAACCTGGAACAGATGGCCGCCGCAATTCACGCCTATGAAAGACAGACAGCGCGCCTGATGAGCAACCTGCCTGGCATGGTGTATCGTCTCACTCCGGATATCCCACGCAAAGTACTTTTGGCCAGCCAGGGCTGCAAGGCATTGACTGGATACCCAGCGGAGAATTTGATCACGAACGGCGGCCGGGATTTTCAAAGCCTGATCCATCCAGATGATCAAGCCCAAGTGTGGGAGCAATTGCAATTGCACATCGCTGCCCGGCGGCCCTATCGCCTCAGCTATCGCATAGTCACCGTTGAGGGGCAATCGCGTTGGGTAGCGGATCACGGCCAGGGAGTATTTGATGAAGGCGGAGTATGGATAGCATTGGAAGGCTTTCTGACGGACAGCACCGAAAGCAAAGAGGCGGAGGAGAAAATACGGCGCTCGGAGAAGAATTTCCGCGATCTCTTCGAAGAGTCCATCGACACCATTTTTATCAGCACCGTGGAGGGCAACTACCTGGACATCAATCCCGCTGGAATACAGCTGTTGGGATATGCCAATAAAGAAGAGATATTGGCCTTGAACATCCCGCGGGATGTCTTCATCGATCCCCAGGACCGCGCCTGGCTGATCCACCGTTTACAACAAAGTGGCTTTGTTAAAGACTATGAAGTCCGGGTCAAAAAGAAAGACGGTACGATCCGCACCGTATTGATCACGGCCACCGCCATCCTCAATGAGCACAATGAGGTCACCACTATCCGGGGAATCTTCCGTGACGCCACCGAAAGAAAAGCCCTGGAAGAACAGTTGCGCCAGGCCCAGAAAATGGAAGCCATCGGCGCGCTGGCTGGCGGGGTGGCCCACGACTTCAATAATTTGTTGACCCCCATCCTGGGCTATGCCGAGATTATTCAAAGCGATCTTCCCGCCAACAGCCCCCTGCGCGAGAGCATTTCCCAAATCGTCGATGCCAGCACCAAGGCTAAGGAGCTGGTCAAACAGATTTTAACCTTCAGCCGCCAGCATGAACATGAACTGCGCCCTATCCAGGTTCATCATATTGTCCAGGAAGCAGGCAACCTGCTGCGCGCCTCGATCCCCAAAAGCATCGAGATCAAAAAGAGCATTCACAAAACCGGATACATCCTGGCTGATCCGGCTCAGATCCACCAGGTAGTGATGAACCTGGGCACCAATGCCTATCATGCCATGCGTGAAACCGGCGGCACCTTGAGCATCGGCGTCAAGGAGATTGAAGTGGAGCCGGATCTGTATCTACCTGGTTTGACGGTTCAGCCTGGAAAATATGTGCGCCTGGAAATCAGCGATACCGGCATTGGAATGGATGAGGCCGTGAAAGCAAAAATCTTCGATCCCTACTTCACGACCAAAAAGGAGGGCGAGGGCACCGGACTGGGTTTGGCCGTAGTGCATGGCATTGTCAAGAATCACCAAGGATATATCAACGTGTATAGCGAACCGGGCCAGGGCGCGACATTCCATGTCTATTTTCCGGTGCTGGTGAGGCAGGCGGAGTCGGAGGCCGTTGAGCAGGTGAAAGAGATTCCCCGCGGAACGGAGCATATCTTGGTGGTCGACGATGAAAAACCCATCATCGATCTGCAGGTACGCATGCTGGAAGCCCTGGGCTACCAGGTCACCGCCCTGACCAGTGGCGCCGATGCCCTGCAGTTATTCGCCCGCCGGCCGGAAGATTTTGACATCGTCATCACCGACATGACCATGCCCAACATGAGCGGTGCCGTGCTTTCCCGGAACCTGATGCAAATCCGAAAAGATATCCCCATTATTTTGTGCACCGGCTTTAGCGACCTCATCAATGAAGAAAAGGCCCGGGCCATGGGCATCCGCCGGTATGTCATGAAACCGATCATCCGCAGAGAGATCGCGGAAGTGATCCGGGAAGTACTGGATGGTTCCATCACATGAAGTAAAACCCCAAGGTGATATCATAATTGTCGGCGCCCTCAAACCGGCAGCCTATCCCTTGATTGGAGACGGAAATCACCCGCACGGGCTTGTGGATCAAGGCTTGGTTGGTGTTATCGAGGTTGAAACGAACCATTAGAAGGTCATCCAGATGAACCAGATGGGCTTTTTCGGAAGTAAACCGCAAACCGGCTTTTGAAAGATCTTTGACAGTCATTTGCCCCCAAATATGACCGTCGGCGCCAATCGGCCCCAAATCCCCGCCCACCGAAAAGTATCCTTCCAGTTTTACTGCTTTGCGGAAGAAGCGCCGTTTCTCCAATACGGCCGTAAATTGCTTCCGGCAAGGACAGCTCACATGGATGGTACTTCCCAGCTTGTCGAAGCGCCCGGCGGAGACCGACTCCTGAGTCCCACAATGGGGGCAAGTTAAGAGCACCAGACCGTCATCGCGCAGAAATACCGCCTGTTGTTCTTCCGCTGGACCGCCGGAGAACTTCTCCAACAGCATGGGCCGGGACATGTCCGGCAGCCCTTGCCAGTTTTCCCTTGGGGGCTTGTCGGCCTCCCAGGTTGCTTCTTTCTCGGCCTTTTCTTTGGGGCTGGGCTCTTTATTCTGAACCGCGGCTTCGCCTTGAACCGTCTCGCTCTTCACAACTCTTTCAGGCTGGGTGGCAACGATCTGAGGGCTTTCCAGACTCTTGCCTGAATCAGCCCCAAACGGCAGGCGTTCAGCGATAAACCCGCCAAAGAATTTCACCAGCGCCACCTCCTCGCTGGCCCATTCCTCGCCCGCGCTTTTTTTGGCCACCCCAATAATCCCGATGGGAATTTTGCCGGAATATATCAGATGGTACACGATGGCGCCGAGTTTGGACTGATGCCAGGCCTGCAATTCATCACCCTCCGCGGAGGCCAGTTTGGCGGCATCATGGATCACGAGCACTCTGTCCTGCCGCAGCTTGACGATGGTGCGTTTGACCTTGGACAGCGAGATGCTTTGGAATTTGCTTTTTTCGATCTCGTCCGCCGATGATTGTTGCCACTGGTAGACCGGATCGAGCCGATTCAGCTGGCGATTGATGTGATAAATAAAACTCAGATCGGCCTTGGTAAATAAGCAGATTTTTTTCAGCGCATCTTCGATGGAAAGCCTCAGATGTTTTTCACTGACCGTGCTGATATTGTCCACCACCGTAAAAATCAGTCCCAACAACCCCTGCAAGGTTTGCAGTTGATCGGCCGCGCGACGGCTGTCGGTGATTTCAGCCAAAAAAATCTGGAGCGAGTTGCGAGTGTCGGAAGAAGCGGGATCAGGGCCGCATTCCAGCCGGGCGTAGATGCTGCCTTTGGTTTTATGCTTCAGGCTGATTTCAAAAGACTGCGGATTGGCGCTGTTGATTAGCTCGTTCCAATGGGAGAAGAAGATCACCAAATCCGAGCGCGCCACAAAGAGCGTAAAGGGCTTGGCTTGCATCTCGTTTTTGCGATACCCCAACACTTCCAGGGCTTTGGGGTTGATCTGAGTGATCAGCCCCGAGCGGGCCAGAGTCACGACGCCGACCTCACTTAAGCTCAGACCGCACTGACCGCAATATTTGAAGTGGATGGGATTGGAACTCCCACAACGGGCGCAGACTGCTTCCAGTTTATGGCCGCAGGAACCACAGAATTTTTGTCCGACAGGATTGTCGGTTTGGCAGACTGGGCATTCCATAGGATCATATTATTGCCATTTCAATAGGTTGACAAGTACGGATCTGTGAAGTCTCGTTCCGGTCCTGGCCGGTTGCGCGAAATGGATTTGAAGGTTCCTGATTTCGATTTATATCTCGATCCCGCCACAGGCAACACAGGGCATCTCTTGAGTTCAGCCTGTCGGCGATCTAATATGACGGGTCAGGCTATTCTCGCGACAGTCCGGCAGTGGCATTGAGTGGTGCTTTTCTACGCAGGGGGCCTCGCGCCTTATCCAATGTCGGGATGGATGCTGGATTTAAGCCACCGTGAAACCTTCGGAGCGCTGCATGTGCATTAAACTGATTCGTATTTTCCTTGTTCTTCTGCTGATCACGCTGTCGATGGGCTGCCAAAACAAAGCCGGAAGCGCGCCGAAAGGCGGACTGACCGGAAACAATCTCTGGGTTGTTCCCTATCATCCCTGTTATCAATGGCCCAGCGTACCCGCCGACCGCGTGCCGTGGAACAAAATCACCCACCTGATTGTGGGCTATCTATGGCCGCGGCAAGTGGCCGAGCAATGGACGGTTGAATTTCCGGGCGAGGGCTGCGGTACCGACTTCAATGCTTGGCGCGGCAGTGCCCAGGCTTATATCCAGGCGGGCCACAGGGCCGGTCGCAAAGTCATGTGCATGCTGGGCGGCGAAGGGTCTAACCCCGGCCATATCTGGAACCGCGCGGCCGCAGCAAACCATGTAGCCGCCTTTGCCGCCAATATCACCCGATTGCTCCAGCCCATGGGCTTTGACGGCGTGGATCTGGACTGGGAAGACAATGTCGAATACCCCAGCCTGGTGCGCCTGGCCCAAGCCTTGCGCAGCGCCTGGCCCCAAGCCATCATTACGATTCCCACTGATGCCCAAGGCCGGGATGCTGCCGATTTGGCGCCAGCGAAAGATGTCGTGGATGCATTTATGCCCATGACCTATCAATGCATCGAGCAATGGGGCGGCTGGCACGTGCCTGTTCCCCTGACCCCGCTGCACTCCTATGGGAACAATCCATACTCCGTGGATTATGCCCTGAATCAATGGACCGTGGCCGGTGTGTCGGCCTCAAAGATCGTCATGGGGGTGGGTGGTTTTGGTGCGGTGTGGGGTGACTCCAATGGCGATGGCCGCGCGCCTGTTGCGCCTTATTCCAATTCCGACCTAAACAGTGGCGCCGAAGGCGAATCCCGGTGTCTGGCCAGTGATAATGTAGTGTCCTGGGGCTGGGTCAGGCCGATTATAGCGAATCCCAAATTTACTGAAGCCTGGGACGACATCGGCAAATGCGCCTACTGGCACGCACCCGCGGCCAATGATCTGGTCTCCGCGCAGCTCGACGGGCAATCCCGTCGCATTGGCTTGATCTTCTACGAGACACCGCGTTCCATGGGCGAGAAGTTGATTTACTGCCACACCAAAGGCCTGAAAGGCATGATGTTCTGGACCTTGGCCATGATGATGGACGGGGCATCCAGCCCGGTTTTGGAAACGATTAAATAATAAGAAGCGCTTCCGGCGTTGAATACAACAGCATCAACCAAGATAAGCGAATTCAAGATCCGCCCCCTTGCGATCGGCATTAATACTGATATTGCTGCCTTCATCAGCCTGCATCGAACCGCTCTTTGTGAAAGTCATATGGTCCAAACTTCGGTAGTCTAAATCCAACACGATAATTTCGGTAGTATTTAATACCGCTCCATTGGAGCCAAAAGAGATCATTATGGCGCTGACGCGGACTTGGTTTTGCTCGAGGGCAAAAACCAATGTTTGGCCGCATTTCCCTTCCCCGAGCCCGAGACTCTTTTTGGAGATTGGGTTTATGAGTTCAACGACATATTTGGCAACGACTTCTTTAGTAGCGGCTGGTAATCTAAATACGATGGTATCCTTGGCGCTTTCGAGTTTCTCACAATTGCCACCAGCCGAATCTCCGGCGTCGCGGGCGGCCACCACAATAAATGACGTCAGCCCCAACATATTTGCATTAAAAATGCGTCGATACATATGAATACTCCTTTATTGAGATGTCAAAAAAAGCAAAACTTCATTCTTAGGGTTCGTTTGAATAGCGTGCTACTCACTCAGCCTGGTAAGAATAAAAGTAATGGGCGTGGGATACGCATTGCTCCAAAGCTCAAATCGCAAATGATTCAAATCATCGCTCATCGCCATTTGATCCAATCGGCCGGCATTGGTGGTGCCGCCGCCATTGTTATACACATTAAGAAAATTCGATACGGCCGTTCCATTGGGATTTAGGCTGTATATGTCGATCATTTTGCTCTCGTAAGCAGCACCGGTGCCATAGTAAAGTTCGCTGCCCACCCATCCATAGTAGACTATGCTCAGCCCGGAACTATCCCCATAGAATTGAGAGATTTTTTGGCCGGTGTACTGCATGCTGCCATCGAAGGTGATCTGAACATTATCTGGAGAAAGATAGGATGCCGGTGGTTCCATATGCCCAACCCAGGTCCCGACAATGCTGGATTGATAGTCGCCTATGGTCATATTGGTCCTATAGTGAGCGGGATCATAAGCATAATCTATAAAGTAATAGGAAGTAACAGGATCGCTGGCCGCCATATTTGGCCTCACGGCATAGGCGCTAATCGTCATAACCGTCTGGTTTCCAGAAATTGCAATCGGGTCCGTATAGAGCATCGGAGCGCCTCTGTTGACCGAGTAGTAAATGGCGGCGTTCGCTTTCACGTCATAGAGCTCTACAGAGATATCCTGGTTATAGGTTGCTGTAGGCAAACTAAAAATTGGGGCAGGCGACTTAACATAAGGCCTGATATAAAATTCTATAAATTGCTCAAAATTAGGGATAATGAACCCCGCTGTAATGGCCCTGAAGAACTGATCAAGATTTGTTCTAATCCTGGAAGAATTGAGATCCTCCGAATTTTGATACAATTGGTCGACGTACTGAGGATCATCGATCACACCATCCCTTTCAATATCGTTGCCGATGGTTTGCATGACTTGCGAAATTGATTGCGCCGTGTAGTTTCCCAAGACAATGGACAGCGACAGGAGGACGGCATTTTTTACACCATCTCGACCGATATCCATATGAAGAAAAGTATCGGTGTCTTCGTCCTGCATATCGGAAATGATCCCATCAGGAAGTTTAAAAACAGTTAGAATCTCGTTGCGTGCTTGAATTTTGGCCTCGTCATAGGTTTTTCCGCCTTGGACCATCAGGTATTTTTCTCTTTTCAAGGCGATAGTCGTTAAGATATTGACATTGATTTGCTGAGTTCTTGCGAGGTTAGCAAACGCGTTGAGGGTTATGGGAAAGAACGACCGTATACCAGTAATCTCATTATAGAAGGTGCCTGTGACGCTAATTTCCACATATGTGGACTTGATCTCGGCCCGGTTCACAAAGTTAAACTCGCCCAAATCACTGGCTGTCTGGGTCGTGTGCTCAACACCGGAAGGCTGAAGATCGGCGTCGTTAAGTTCCTTGATAACAACCGTAGCGCCTTTATAAAATGGCCCTTTCTGAACAACACCACTGACATAGGAGGGATTTCCGGTTTCCGTGCTGCCCCCGCCTCCACCACACCCTGTAACGATGAAGATAAATAGTATCCCAACCAGTAGAAGTGGAAAACCGATTTTTCTAGTCATTGCCGCCGCCCCCTCTGTCACTACTTTCCAACTGGAGATATTCAAATTTTAGGATTCATTCTCGCCATCTTTTTTGGACAGTGGATATAATTGAATATTGAGTTGTAATACTTGATTAACATACCCATTTTCTAAAAAACTAGAGCGTATTTTATCCCTGAAAGAGGCGATCAATTGTTTCAGTTCATCCATCCTTTTGGCGTCCATGCTGAATGTCAAGGCCGTAATATCTCTTTCTTGAGAAGAGAAGCGCTCAATGGAATCCGATGCCAGTTGAAGCATTTCCCGATGATATTGAGCCACAATGAATGATTGAACCTCTTTACCGGTGCTGATGTGCTGATCGCATTGTTCCCAGTACCCATCTTGATCTTTTTGGATCAATCCAAGCATAAGCAGGTGATCGAGCGCCTCCTGGGCTTGTTTTTCAGAAATCGAAGGTTTTAATAAACCGGCTATTTTCTCCGGAGTATATTTTCTATTACCAAATGTGACGATTTCCCTAATCGCCGGATAGTACCATTTGGAAAAGTAGTCGTAGCTGGCCTTGGCAATATGATTTACTTTGGTGTACCCTTTCATGGACAACATTTGTTTATAGTAGTGGTTTCTGATTTCATGGGTCGAGGCCTGGTTCATGAAGACCAAGTTCTCAAAGTAATCATGCTCTTGCTTATTGAGTTTGAACCCTTTTGAAATCTTGCTGATGCTTTCATTGGTTAAATTTCTCTTGCCATCAATCACCAGTTTCAAAAAAGAGCCTGAATTGAAGCCCGCCCTTTGCGCAAAATAGCGAAAGGAAAATTTGCCGTTATTATTCTTGGCATAATCAAAACTATCCTTTAGAAATCGACGATAGTCGTGATAGTCAAAAATTTTTGGGCGCTCCATATCTTTCAAGCCGCTTTATCCTTACAAGGTGCTACCTGTGTGGTCCGCTAAAATAAAATCCTTGCATGTTGGGCTCTTTATCCCCATGGATTCAACCCAAGCCAGAATATCCTGTATTGACCTGGATATTGAAAATACGCGCGTCACCATTTGCATCTCAAATTGATCGGGACCAATTTGAACGTACCTTCTCACTACCGCACAGATCTCCATAAGCATAATCTCCCTGTAAGTGGTGCTCCGCCCTTAAATTGATTCAAGATTGTGAGTGCTGCCTACTAACTACCAGAACTGGGCCTGAAAACAATTGGTTTTTTGATGAATTTTAAAAAAATCGTTTTCAACAGAAAACATCAAAAAGCTAATTTATATTTAAATGACTAATAGTTATGCATAATCATTCGATTAATCATTTTATTGTTTTCACAATTTCAGAAAACATCAGCGCAAGACCGAATTCTATCGAGTGCTATGAAAAATAGGCCTTTAAGGATGGGTCCAGCGCGAATGATTGACTTGGAAACGAAATTTGATCATTTCCCGCCCTGAAGTTGCGCGAGACTATTTATTGCTCTCCCCGGATCTACCAGTTATCTCAATGAAACCATTTAAACCAATATCTTCGTTATGAAGAAAGCTTAGACCATAGAAATACTTTTATAGGTCTGGGCTTAATTTCTACTACCATATTGAGAATGAGCCAGAATTCTCTTTTTTAGAATGCTCTGCAATTTTGCTGTTTTCTTTCATTGATATCGGAATGTAAAAGCTATTGTCTCTAATCTCTTAATATTCTGTAATAACTAAAATTTTTACTATTTTATAAGATTTTTCGTTTTCAACTGAAAACGAATTTTTCATCACACAATAGTATTTGTGTTGATTTCTTCGTTCACCCGATGGCATGCTTGGCGTGGCTTCGAGAAGCAATCCAAAAATATAGATGATGTTCGACTATAGTAGTTCCACACCTCGTGATCTATTTGAGGATAAAAAGCACATGGGAAGATTAATGCGCTCGTTTCCATGGTGAACCAAAGTCTTTTTACTTACCTCGCGCGGGGTTGATTAGTTTTAGAACCTCTGTCAACAACCATCACGTTCTTCCAAATCTTTGAAGCGCTGTTCAAGAAATGGAATCTTTAAAACGACTCGTAGCGCAAGGCACGAACGCTACGAAAAAGGAAAGGATGAAAATTATGAAAAGATTTATTTATTTCTGCTTGATATTAACCTTTTGTTTAACTCCGCTGATTGGATGCGAGCAACCTTCGCCCCAACCTACTCCGACCCCAACCCCGGCGCCGACTCCGACACCCTCCGGCAACAGCGCGGTAATTCCAATGAACTTGGTTATCGATGGTGGCGTCTGTTCTGTTTTGGTTAACAGCAGCACTAATGCTGCTGGTAATCAAGATTTCGAGATGACCATTAATTGTGTTCAGAAAGAATGGTTCCACATCGTGGTCGTTGGCGCCCGCCCAGGCGGAAGTGCTGACGGCGTGGATGTCGATATCTTTGGCCGTGATTTTCTCAGCTACGGGACACTGAAATAAGATTCAACGCGGTAGCTCCTTGGTATCCATCGAACAGCGCTTCGTCATGCCTATCAGTAGGGTTATCGAAAAATGGGACTTGGTGCCTTTGCCAGGCATCAAGTCCCAGTCTTTGTAAGCCTGGGCCAGATAAGGATTCGATGATGAGGGAAACGACGAAATTTCCCTCCAGTTGTTGCTGATGGCCGAGCATGGGGCCAAAGGGCGTATTGAGGGCTTCATCCGCTTGGATGAGGGCGGCCAGGAGATAACGGTAGAAAAGATACGGCCCATTGCCTTTTTGAGATGGCTTGTGCTCATCCGCCGGTGAGTTTAAAGCGCAGATACTGAAAAAAGGTTTTAAGACCGGAGTCGCCCCAGAGCCGGTCGGAGAGATCTTTGTGCACGATGTACATGGTGTCGTCGAAATCCCAGAACACGATGGTCTTGCCCTTGGGCTTGAGCTTGAGCAGCGCATCGATGTTGCGCAGATTGGCGACATACAGTAAAAGGTAGTCGGCCTGGGTAGTATTGATTGTTTCATACAAATTACTGGTCAAGCCGTCGAAATGCAGATAGGTGGATGAGGTCAGCCAAAAGACTTGGCCGGTGGGGATCTGCGGGTACTTCTTTTTCACATACCGGATCACTTCCCCGGAAATCGAGCTGATCAATACATCCTTTATACGCTTGCGGTCGCGCAAATCCGCCACGATGGCGTCCACCAGACGTTCATCTTCTTTTAAGTCCCCCTGGGATTTGATTTCAATATCCAGCTTCTTGTGCAGTTGACCGATCACTTCATCATAAGCCGCAATTTCTCCATTGGTAATTTCAGACAATTCGGCAAAGGTCTTATTGCCAATGGCGCTGAGGTTGCCAAAGAGCCGCAGCATTCTTTTGTCATGATAGACCACGATTCTTCCATCTTTGGAGTATTGCACGTCAAATTCAATGAAGGCATATCTGCTGTCCATATCCGCGGCCGTCAGCGCGGCCAGGGTGTTTTCCAAATATGCCTCGGAAGCACCACGATGGGCGCCGGCCGTGCACCGGTAGTCATAGCGAATTGAAGGCTGGATCTGATTTTGTTCAAGAATTGTGTCCAGGCGGGTGACATAAGCCGGTGAGGCACAGCCCCCGGCCAAGGCCATCCACAGCACCATCGGCAACAGCCTGGAAAGAAGGGATCGGTTAAACTTCACCGGAGTATTGGATTTTCTATCGCGGACATCTATCGGCCTTCCTCTTTCAATTCATCAAACTTGCAGCTTAGAGTAAGTGCTTCGCCGTCAAAGGTAGTCTTTACTTTGTAGGGCAGGCCTTTGAAGAGGCGGATCATGCCCTGGTTATGGGCCGCCGTGTAGGCCACCAGTCCTGAGATGCCATGCTCCCGGGCGGCGTCGGCCATTTTCTTGAGGAAGAGTTTGCCCAGGCCTTTGCCCTGGAACTCTTTGTTGATGGTGAAAGCCACTTCAGCCATGTTGCTGTCCATGAGCAGCAAATATTCGGCCACGCCGATGATCTTGCCAAAGCCGGGCTCGCCCACCACCGCAATAAGAGTAAGGTCCTTGATATAGTCGATCTGCGACTTGTTCTCCACCTCCCAGCGTTCGAAGCTGGTCTTCTCGTGGAAGAAGCGCAAAAAGATATCGTCCTTGTCCATGTGGTAGTAATGTTCCTGGATGCGGCGCTCATCCACCAGCTTGGCGGGCCGGATGATGATAGGTTGACCATCGATGGTCACGGTCTCTTCCAGGTTGACGGGATAGACTGCTTTAGCCGCTTCGCCCAGGGTACGCTCCGGGCCGATCAAACGGGCCTCCTTGGCGGCCTGAAACAGTTCGTCGCGGAACTTGGGATGGGCGATGCTGATCATGGCGATGACCCGTTCCTGCAGGCTTTTGCCGAAGAGGTTGACCACGCCGTATTCGGTGGCCACATAGTGGACATCACCCCTGGAGACCACCACGGCTTCATCGCACATCATGGGAATGATACGGCTTTTCTTGCCATCGGCAGTGGTGGAAGGCAACATGAGAATCGACTTGCCGCCGGGGCTGCGCCGGGCGCCGCGCACAAAATCGGTGATGCCGCTGACCCCCGCAAACAGAGTCTGGGCTACGGCTTCGGCCGAGACCTGGCCGGTCAGATCCACGGCCTTGGCCACATTGAGCGAAACCATGCGGTTGTGCCGCGAGATGATATAGGGATCGTTGACGTAATCCGACGGGTGAAATTCTATGGCCGGATTATCATGGAGGAATTCATAGAGTTCTTTGGTGCCGATGGCGGCCGAAGCCACCATCTTGCCTTCATTGAATCCTTTTCTGCGGTTGTTGATCACGCCGATGGCGTAGAGATGCATGATGTCATTGGTGAAGTATTGCGAATGCAGGCCCAGATCGTTTTTCTGGGACAGGGCCTGCACCGTGGCCTGGGAGTTGGCGTCCAGGCCGACTTGCAGGGTGGAGCCGTCGTCGATCAAGCGTGCGATATGGCGGCCGATCCAGGTGGCGATGGGCGAGCGGAGGGCTGGGGCGATGGTCAAAATCTCTTCGTCATGTTCCACGATGCAGTCCACGTCATTAACGTGAATAAAGCTGCGGCCCATGATGCGCGGCATGCGGGAGTTGACCTGGGCGATGACCCTTTCGGCGGAATTGGCCGCGGCCATGGTGACATCCACGGACACGCCCAGGCTCATCCAGCCGAAATCGTCGGGCGGCGATACCTGGATCAGCGCCACGTCGATGGGCAGCTTGCGGCTTTTAAAGAGGCTGGGCACTTCGGACATATTCATGGGTGTCACGAAGCGCAGGTTGTCCGCAAAACTCTCCGAGCGGGCCGAACCTAAATAGATGTGCCGGATGCTGAAGTTGGTTTCATAGGTACGGTTGGCGATTTCAGTTAAGGGGGCCGATTCCAGGCTCATCATGCGCACGATTTCCAAACCGGTGAACAGATGCGCCTGATCCGCCAGGGCCCGGGCCAAAGCTTGAGGTTCGCCGCAGGCTGATCCCAGAAAAACCCGCTGGCCCGGCCGGATCAGGTGCATGGCGTCTTCCGGCGTGCGCAGCTTCTCCAGATAGTTGTCGGCCCAATAGAGAGACTTGGCCATGAAGACCTCCTGGTTTGGTTGATTCGTTGATTGGTTGATTCGTCGATTCGTTGATTCTTTTTACATTTTAGGGCTACGAACAGCTCATCCTCAATGAATCAGACGATTCAACCCATCTAACGATTTGACGAATCCCGCTACGCCAACGCTTCCAAAATAAACCGGCAATCCGCCACCGTGGCCCCTTTTCCTTCAGGATGCACCAGCAACGGGTTGATGTCCAGCTCTTTGATCTCGGGGTTGTCGGTTACCAGGTCCGAGAGCGCCACCAGCAATTTTTCCAGAGCCGCCAGATCGCATTTGGGCTTGCCGCGGAACCCATTGAGCAGAGCAAACCCTTTGATGCCGCGGATCATGAGCCGGGCGCTGTTGCGGGTCATGGGCGCCAGGCGGAAGGTGACGTCCTTAAATACTTCCACCGAGACGCCGCCCGAGCCGTACATCAACAGGTGTCCGAACTTGGGATAACGGCTAGCACCCAGAATAACTTCCTGGCCCTTGGGCGCCATTTGCTGGATTAGAACCCCCTCGATCTGGGCGTCGGCCTTAAACGCCTTGGCATTGGCGATGATATCGTCAAAGGCTTTGCGCACGGCCCCTTCGTCACCCAGATTGATCTTCACACCGCCGGCATCCGATTTGTGGATAATCTGGGGCGAGACGATCTTCATGGCCACGGGATAGCCGATGCGCTCAGCTTCGGCCACGGCGCTTTGCGCATCCTTGGCCAATACTGTGGGCAGCACAGTAAAGCCGTAGGCTTTGAGCAGATGAATGCCGGCCAGCTCACCCAGGTAATTTTTACCCGCGGCCAGGCTGGACTGGATGATCTCCCTGGCGCTCTCTTTGTCGTGCTGCAGGTTGAATGGCGCCAGAATCTGGCGGTTGAGCCACTTGGAGTAGCGATAAAGCGCGCCGAAAGCTTTGGCCGTGTGTTCGGGGAAGGGATAGACCGGTACGCCGTGCTCCTGCAAATACTTCACGCCGGCCGATACATCGATGATGCCCATGAAGCAGCACAAAATCGGCTTATGGGAGCGTTTGGCGATACGCACGATGGCTTCGGCCGTGCCAATGGCATTGGTCATGGATTGGGGCGTCAGAATAACCAGGGCGCCGTCCACGTTTTCGTCCTTGATCACGGTGGCCAAGGCGTTCTCGTAGCGGTCCTGGGCCGCATCGCCGATGATGTCCACCGGGTTGTGCACATTGGCCGTGGCCGGCAGATAACTCTTAAGGGCCTCCACGGTCTCTTCGCCGAAATGGGCCAGTTCCAGACCTGAAACCACCGTCATGTCGGTGGCCACGATGCCGGGGCCGCCGGCATTGGTGACGATGGCCACGCGGTTGCCGTGGGGCACCTTGCGCCGCAGCTTGCCCAGGGCGTTTTCATTTTTATAGGCAAAGGCAATGGCAAAATCGAACAATTCGTCGATGCTCTGCACCCGGATGATGCCTGATTGGGCGAAGATGGCGTCATAGACCGCTTCGGAACCGGCCAGAGAACCGGTATGGGAAGCCGCGGCCTGGGCCCCGGCGCTGGTGCGCCCCGATTTGATCACCAGGATGGGCTTGGGCCGGTCGCCACCGGTGATCTCTTTGGCGATCTTGATGAACTCCTGGCCGCGCTGAAGTTCTTCCACATAAATCATGATGACTTCAGTGTCCGGATCATCGCGGAAATAGGTGAGCAGATCCACCTCATCCACGTCCGCCTTGTTGCCGATGGAGATGAACTTGGAGAAACCAAAGTCGCGGGCCGTGGCAAAATCAAGTACCGCCGTGCACAAGGCGCCGCTCTGGGAGATGAAGGAGACATTGCCAGCCTTGGGCATGCGGGCCGAAAAACTGGCGTTTAACATAACATCGGTGAGGGGGTTGATCACACCCAGGCAGTTGGGTCCCACCAGGCGCACGCCGTGCTCACGGCAGATATCCACGATCTGGCGCTCGATGGCCAACCCCTCGGGCCCGACTTCCTTGAAGCCGGCCGAGACGATCACTACTCCTTTGACCCCTTTTTCAATGGCCTCTTTGACCGAGGCGATGGCGGCCTTGGGCGGCACAATGATCATGGCCAGATCCAGCGGATAGGGAATGTCCTTGATGCTTGGGTAGGCCCGCACGCTGGCAATGGCCTCGGCGCCGGGGTTGACGGGATAAAGCACCCCTTTATACCCGCCTTTAAGAATGTTGACGAAAATGTCATGCCCCACTTTACCTGGTGTGGTTGAGGCACCCACCACTGCCACGGACCGCGGCGAAAAAATGGCATCTAGATCTTTCATGGTTCTCACTTTCTTTGATTGCTTAACTGTAAATTATATATGGATATAAAAAGCGAATATACGATTTAAAGGATAGATCTTCCCCTCACCCCGGTCTGTACACCCCACAGGGGAGAGGGAGTCCATCTCCGAATGACCGTCAGTAGTATAATAAATTCTGCTTCCCTAAATAGCTATGTCCCTTAGCCCCTCAGTCCCTTTGACCCTCTGTGCCTTTGTGCCTTTGTCCCTCAGTCCCTTTGTCCCTCAGACCCTCAGTCCCTCAGTCCCTTTGTCCCTTAGTCCCTTTGCCCCTCTGTGCCTTTGCCCCTTTGTGCCTTCAATCCAACAGCCCCCTCACCAATTAACCATTTTCGGCCGTTTTGCAAAAAAATAAAGCCCGGGCATCAAAGCAACCCGCTAAAAAAATCATTGCCCTTGTCGTCCACTAGGATGAAGGCCGGAAAATCCTTGACCGTAATTTTGTAGATGGCTTCCATTCCCAGTTCAGGGAACTCCACCAGCTCCATGCGGGTGATGCAATCCCGGCCCAGGCGAGCCGCCGGGCCGCCGATGGAACCCAGGTAAAAGCCGCCGTATTTCTTGCACGCTTCGGTGACCACAGACGAACGATTGCCCTTGGCCAGCATCACCATGGAAGCGCCTTGGGCCTGGAAAATGGGCACATAGGCATCCATGCGGCCGGCGGTGGTGGGGCCGAATGAGCCGGAAGCATAGCCTGGCGGCGTTTTGGCCGGTCCAGCATAGTAGATGATGTGATCCTTAAAGTATTGAGGCAGCCCCTGGCCGCTGTCCAGGCGTTCCTTGAGCTTGGCGTGGGCGATATCCCTGGCCACAATCAAAGTGCCGTTGAGCCGCAAGCGGGTAGCCACCGGATATTGGCTCAGGGTGGCGCGGATTCGATCCATGGGTTGATTCAAATCCAGGCTGACGGCCGCTTCTTCGGCCGCGGCCGGTTGCGGTAAATAGCGCACCGGATCGGTTTCCAGTTGTTCCAGAAAAATCCCCTGGGCATTGATCTTGGCCTTGATGTTGCGATCCGCGCTGCAACTCACGCCGATGCCAATGGGGCATGAGGCCCCGTGGCGCGGCAAGCGGATCACGCGCACATCCAGGCAGAAGTATTTGCCGCCGAACTGGGCCCCGATGCCCAACTGGCGCGAGCGTTCCAGCAGCTCGGCCTCGATCTCCAGGTCGCGGAAAGCATGGCCGCCGGGCCCGCCCTGCGCCGGCAGATGGTCCAAGTACTTGGCCGAGGCCAGCTTGACAGTCTTCAAAGTCATCTCGGCCGAAGTCCCACCAATGACCACGGCCAGATGATAGGGCGGGCAGGCGGCGGTACCCAGACTCTTCATCTTGGTCACCAGAAACGGCACCAGGGTGGCCGGCGTGAGCACGGCCTTGGTCTCCTGGTAGAGATAGGTCTTGTTGGCCGAGCCGCCGCCCTTGGCCAGCATCAGAAAGCTGTATGTATCACCGTCCACGGCATAGAGTTCGATCTGGGCCGGCAAGTTGCAGCCGGTGTTTTTTTCGGCATACATGCTCAGCGGAGCGTTCTGGGAGTAACGCAGATTGTTGCGGGTATAGGCATTGAAGACGCCCTCGGCCAGGGCCGCCTCATCATGGCCGCCAGTCCAAACCTGCTGGCCCTTTTTGCCGATGATGATGGCCGTGCCGGTGTCCTGGCACATGGGAAACTCTCCCTCGGCCGCGATCATGGCGTTCTTGAGCAGCTCCAGGGCCACATAGCGGTCGTTGGGTGAACTCTGGCTGTCTTCCAAGATCTGAGCCAATTGCTTCAGGTGGCCGGGACGGTAGAAGTGGGAGATATCCTTCAACCCCTGCTCCGCCAACAGGGTCAAGCCCTCGGGGGCCACCTTGAGAATCTGGCGACCTTCAAACTGGGCGCTGCTCACATAGTCGGCGCTTAAGTGACGATAGGGAGTATCATCTGCTCCCATGGGAAACATGGATTGAAATACAAATTGCGTCATTACTGAATCTCCTATCAACATTTATGGATGGTGTGGCTTGGTTCTTTGTGGTGCCAGCCAAACGTATTGGGGTCGTATAACATAGATGCCCAATGGGTTCGAGAGGGGACTTGGCGGCGTGTGTAAGTCACGGCTGTTGCATGAATCATGAGGTCTCTCCCTTATCGCACTCGTACTCGTACGCGTACGAGCACGCGTACGCCTGCACGAAAGCGGTGATTTCCACCTGAAATATGAGGATGGAGTAAGCACTCAGCGTCTGATCAGCCGCACAAAATTTTTCACCAGCACCGGATTGAACATGGTGCCGCTGTCCTTGCGTAAGATGTCGATAATCTGAGCATCGGGTTTGGGCGCTTGATAGGGGCGGCGGGTACGCATGGCATCGAACATATCGGCGATAGCGATCATCTGGCTGATTACATTGGGTCTCCAATTGCTCAAGGCCGGATAACCCGTGCCGTCATACCGGATATGATGCTCCAGCGCGCCGAGAAAAGCCAGCTTGGGCAGACCGTCCATGCGAAGAATCTGGCGGGCGCCGCGAATGGTGTGGTTGCGCATGTAGGCCCACTCCTGTTCGGTGAGCTTGCCGGGTTTGTTGAGAATGTCTTCGGGCACAAAGACTTTGCCGGCGTCGTGCAATGAGGCCGCGATGCCGATGTCATAAAGCGGCCGGCCGCTGATGCCCAGAGCTTCGGCTTGGGCCATGGTCAGAATGCAGACATTGACGGCATGGGTAAAGGTATACTCGTCGGAGCTTTTAAGCGTAGCCAGCACTTGCAGCGGCGGCAGGTTGTTGCCGATGCCCCGGATAAAGGCCTGAACAATCTCTTCCAAACCCAGGACCGGCGCTTGCTTGTTGGATCGGATCAGATGGTAGAGCTCCTTGAAATGGTCCATGGAGCGTTCCCGGATCATCTCCATGTTTTCGATGCGCGCCTGGGTTTCGGCGCTGATGATCTGATCGTCGGTGGGCACCACTAGTACCTCTACCTTGCCCACCTTAATGGCTTCGGTGCTGCGCACGCCCCGCTGGTCATCCGCGGCCAGTTCGCTGGCCAATTGGGTCAGCTCGGCCAATGTGACGCCAGGAAGAAAAGAGATGTGCTCCACTCCGGCGCGGCGCAGCAGTTGGGCAAATTGGACGCTATGCGCTGTTTTGGGGGTCAATGGCTGCTGATCCACCACCAGCTCCTGGTCCAAATTCAGCAGGGTAAGTTCCGACCGCTTACCCAACAAACGCGCCAGCTCCGCGTGTGCTCCTTCCAAATAACGGGTCACTTGGGGATGACCGCTGGTGTACAAGCGGGTATTGGCAATGGCCGCATGGAGGTGGATGATCACGCTGAGGATCGAATTGGGTCCGCCGAAGGCATCTTGCATGGCTGTCATCTCAATGGGAAAGGGTCCGCTGAGCGCCGAGGGTCTTCAGCTTTTCATCATCGCCAGGATTCTTCTTCAACAATCGCCAACAGGTGGAAGCAATCAGATGGTCCTTTTGCTTGAGGCCCAAATGAAGCAGCTCTTTAACCGATCCAAATTCATAGCCTTCCAAAGATTCAAAAAGCACCCGTTTGAGTTGAACCAGATGCTTGTGGGAGATGGACCAGCGGCGGCGGGCGATACGGGTCAGCGACGCCAGGGCCTGGCTATCGCCAATGGCCCCCAAAGTGCGCAAGGCCGCTTCCCGGCGGGCCATATCCGGTCCCACCGGCCCAATGCGCTCCACCATGCCGACCAAAAGCGGCACCACCTCCTTGACTTTGTAGGTGCCGGCGATTTGCATGGCCTGCGAGACCGCCTCAGACCAGGGGCCGGTCAATATTTCCCGCAGATGCACCACTCCCCAGGGGTTATTGAAATGCAGCAAGCTGGCCAACGCTTCCAGTCGCACATTGGGATCTTCATGGGCCAACAGCTTTCGGATCCCCTCGGCTCCGAAGTTTTGTCCCAGAATCCGGATCAGTTCCAGGGTACGACAAATCACCCGGGGGCGCGGATCACGCAGGCGCTCCAGGGCCTCCTCGATGACCAGGGACTCGCATTGTTGCAAAAAGACAAAGACCGCGCAGTGCGGGTCAATGGTCTCTTGGGTGCTCAGGAACTCCATGGCTTCGGCAATCGCCGGTTCGCCCAATCGCTCCAGCAAGGTCAAGGCCTTGGGATCAACCTTGGCTACTTCCTTGTTCAGCGAGGCCATGGCGGTGGCCAAAAAAGAGGTGGAATGGAAATGGTCCAATACCAGAGCGCAGATTTTGGCGCGTTCCGAATCAGCATAGCCGCGGCATTGCAGTTGAACCGCCGAAAGCAGATCCAACAGCGGTCCGTAAGCGCCCATGATGATCATGTCATCGAGCATGAAGGTCAACTGCCGGGCCCAATCGCGGTACTCCTCCACATCGATGCTGGCCCTCATCAGGCTTTCAAGGGCCGCGCCCACTCTGGCGGCCAGTTGTTGCTCCTCCAGGAAATCGAGCATCTCACTTTTCAGTGCCGCCATTTCCGAAGAGGTATCGTCCGGCGCCATATCCTTTGAAAGCTGTTGCAGCAGACCATCATAGGAGTCGTCCACGTAGCTTTCATAATCTTCCTTGTTCAGCAGGGTTTGAACCTTTTGGCGGGTATCGGCGCGACGGCCGGAATGCGGTTTGGAGGCCGGACGGCCGGATAACGGTGCCATCTTCTTCACGAAGGCCATCAATGAAGGGGAAATGCGCTTGCCTTGGGCATTGGCCTGTCGCAGCATGGTTACCACCAGCCGGTCTTCCATCCCGCCCGCCAATCCACCGAGGCCATCCGGATCATCATGCTTGACCCATTGATCAAAGGCCACCGCCAGAAATTGCTGTTGCAGATCGGGATGCAGCTCCTTGAGCAGACGGTTAAACCGCTCCAAGGCCAGGCCGGAGATGGCCTTGGGCGTCTTGCTGGTGGAGACCTGCTTCATATAATCGGCCATTATGGTTCGATAATAGGCTACCGCCTGGCCGGGGTCCACTTGACGCGTATTCAGCATTTCGGCCATCTGCCGGCTATCGAATAGGGTTTGGCTGCTGAGCGCTGTTTCGACGGGGCCAGCCGCGGTCCCGGCCGACAATTGGGAAACAAAAAGGTTCCAGGGGGCGGTCTCCTTGGCCGGCCCTTTGTGGCGTTGCACTTGATCTTCGATCGTCAGGTGCAATTTGCTGTAGTCCACTGCATGCAATAGAATATGGGTCAACCCCTGGAGGTTGGTGAGACCGACGTCGGTTTTGGTCCGATCGGGCTCCGCTGCCAAGAATTTTAAAAGATCGAGCAACTCCTCCTGGCCCAATTCAGGCAGGAAGGTTATGGCAGCGACACTGCGCTGTTTGAAGGTTTGAGCCATCTCCTTGATGGCGACGCCTTTTTCCTCCAACAGATGAGAGCCAATGGCCAGCCGCTCGGAAAGGACCGTCAATGTGAAGGGCGCCAGGCGCGAGGCGATCCCTTTCATCCGTTCAAAAGCGCGCTGCACGCTGCGTTGAACTTGTTCGTGGGAGGCGGGATAAATGAGCAGGTTTTTGCGAGCGATATTGAGATCGGTGACCGCTTCGACGGCCCGTTTAATGGCCTGCGCATCCACATTCGCCAAAGGCAAGGGGAAGGAGTCGGGGCTTGCATCGGTGAATGTATTTTGCGCCATGGCCATACCTGGTTCGGTGGGAGAACTTGAAGCGGCCCACCGGTCATTGCCTGCATCACAGAGCCGAATTGAACACGGTTTACCGCTGTCTGGAACGGTTGACACAACCTTAGAACCATTGCGTCACCCAACTATAAAGAGGCTACCATAGGGTAACCGGATATGGCAAGGAAGGCGATTGGATGGGGCAAGCGCCGTTGAGCGTCTTCTGAGAGTCCGGATAGCCAAGCATGTGACCAATGCCGAAACAGCAATCACCAGAAGACAATGATATAAGTATCAGGCAGCCTCGGAGCTTACGGATTATGCCCAGCCATGGCAGGATGAAGACTCGATCCATATAACGGACAAAGAAACAAATTGAACGCTGGATCAGATAGGTTTAAAGCCCATGGGCAACCCTAATATCGATCAAACCAAGCCAAAGAGAGCACGCTGCGTGCTTCCGGACAACGCCACCATCGCGGTGGTCGGCGGTGGGCCGGCCGGCGCCTTTTTTGCCATTCAGGCGGCCAAAGAGGCCCGCAAGCTGAATAAAAAAATCAATTTGGTCATCATCGAGAAGAAAAGAGATCTCTGCGTTCATCACGGCGCGTTTTCTTCTGGATTCGGACGCGGCTGCAACTATTGCGCCGGAGGTATTTCTCCCAAGCTTATCGACATTCTCGGCGCCAATGGCCTTCAAATCCCCGAAGAGATCATTATGGGAAAGACCGAGTTGATTACGGTGCACGGCGACTGGAAAAGCATTGAGCTTTCCATCCCAAAGGGCCGAAAAATGTACACCGTCTTCCGGGGATCACGACCGCGGCACCGCGCGGATGGACATTTCAACTTTGACTCCTTCTTGATCGACACAGCCCAGAAGGAAGGTGCCACGTTGCTTCAGGGCGAAGTTCAGAATATCAGCTATTCATCTCGGAATAAGCCGGTGGTGCATTACCGCACGGCCCAAGATGGGCAAAGCCAAATCGAAACGCTGGAAGCGGATTTTGTGGCCTTGGCTGCCGGCGTCAATCAAACGCCCGGTATGACCTTGGAGTCCAACCATCTGTATCAGACGCTTCGAATGATCTTCCCCGGCTTTCGTCCGCCGAAGGTTCGCAAGGCGCTGATTTGTGAGCTGCAAACCGAAGAAGCATTGCTCCGGCCAATGCGCGGGGAAGTACATTTCGCCCAATACGGCTCCAAAGATCTTCAGATCGAAATGTCTTCTTTTCTGGCCAAGGGCGGCTGGATCACCTTGGTGTTGATCGGGCCGAGCATCGACTGCGCCAAGCCTTCTCAATACACGCGGATTTTCAATCAATTCCTTGAACTGCCGTATATCCGGCGCCTATTTCCGCGGGCGGCGACCTTTAGCCCCGCTTGCGTCTGCAACCCCAATATGACCATTGGAATGTGCCACAATGGTTTTGGCCACCGCGTCGCCCTGATTGGGGATATGGTCGTATCGCGGCTCTACAAGGACGGCATCCTCTCGGCGTATACTACGGCTTCGGCCTTGGTGGATTGTATTTTCAAGGTGGGCATCGATCGCGCCAGCTTGAAAAAAGCCTACTGGCCGATGGCCAGAATAAGCCAAATCGACAACCTGTTTGGCGCTGTCGTTTTTCTGCTCAACCGCATCACTTTTTCCAATCCCCTGTTGAGCAGAATTTTCTACCAGGCTCTGCTCACCGAAAGAAAATCATTGCCCGAGCCGCAGCGCCGGCTGGCCAATATTTTGTGGCGCATTGCCAGTGGCGATGACACCTATCGCCGCATTCTGCTGGCCATGTGTTCTCCGAGCACCATCGGGTCGATTTTCGTGGGCGGCCTGCTGGTAACCATCCGCAATGTAATTACCGAGAAGATCTTCGATTTGAATTGGGCTGGCTTTGGCCGTTATCCGTTAGGTGTTCCAAAGGAGAATGTGGAAGTCAAAAGAAACGAGCTCATGAAGGTGCACGGGGAGTGGCCGTTTGAGAAACCACCCCAGTTTGAACGCATGTACGCCATCAAGATTCAGGCTGAGCCGGCAAAAATCTTTGACCAGCTCGGCAAATTCGGCGACCCGGACCGGCAATATCTAAAACCCCGGGCCATTAGAATCCACCGCGTCCGCGGTGGTGCCAATCAGCAGGGTAGTAAGATTCGCTATGATATCCCCTTCCGATTTCTCTCCTTCAGCATCACTATAGAAAAGGTCATCGAGCACCGAAATCTGTTCTACCGGGTACTGGACGGCTTTGCCAAGGGCGGAGTACTGTCTTTCGATATTCATGAGAAAGAGAAAGGATTGTGCATTCTCTCCCTTTATGTCGCTTATTCTTTTCCAGCCGGGCAACACCTGCTTCAAAAGCTCTATTGGCAAACATTTCGCCGGTGCTTTCCCGCTTTTATCCATGATGTTGTCTGGAACCACGCCCTCTGCCAGCTCAAACACATTGTGGAGGTCACCTAAGCGCCACGCCGTCGCTGATTGCAAATGCTACGAATCCGCCAACGCCAGTGCCTGCCCGGAAGTCCTGCCCAGGGCTGAAATGACGCGCCGGCGGGCCTTTAAAGGTTTGCTCACCACGCGGGAAATGGCCGCGCCCACGATCAGCAGCGCGCCGGAGATATAGAAGACATAATTCAAGCTGCCCGTGATATCTTCGATGGTGTGGGGCACAACGGTTGTGCTCTCTTTTCCTTATTCCCACGCTCTGCGTGGGAAGTCATGGATAGCGGGCAGCTACCCACGCAGAGCGTGGGAACGAGGAATAAGGATTGAATGCTGAATCCCGCCCGAACCCCGCGGGATTCAACGTTTATTCTTTTTCAACCACCTTTATCGGCCCTGATGATATTAGCCCATAAAAGATTTGTTCAACACGCAATTACCCTGCCCCCCCACCCCACCCTTGCCATCGAAAACCGTTTTTGCTAACGTGGGCCAAGCATTAACCGGAGCCCCCTCTCTGTTTTCCCCCGGTGGCATTCATTTGATTCTAGGTTCAGACCGGAGTGATAGGAATGATGCGATGGAAAGCTTGACACCGCACGATATCGTCATTCTCTTCTTTTCTTTGGGAATTCTTTTGGCCTTGGCCAGAGTACTCGGAGAGCTGGCGCAACATTTACATCAACCCGCGATCTTGGGAGAACTTCTGGCGGGAATACTGCTGGGGCCGACCGTCCTGGGCAACATCGCGCCCCAGTTCAATTCTTTTCTCTTTCCTTCCCAAGGACCGTGTGCCATTGCCTTGGACACCATCACGACCCTGGCCGTTGCTCTATTCTTATTGGTGGCTGGCATTGAGGTGGATTTATCCACGGTCTGGCGGCAAGGTCAGACCGGCATTAAAGTCGGGCTTGCCGGGATCGTTCTTCCGTTTATCTGCGGCTTTGGCGTGGCATGGCTGGCACCCCAGTCCTTTGGCCATCCGCCCGAAGCCGACAAATTGATCTTTTCGCTTTTTCTGGCCACGGCCATGTCCATCACCGCGCTGCCGGTGATCGCTAAAACACTTATGGATATGGATCTCTACCGCAGCGATCTGGGCATGGTGGTGGTCAGCGCCGCCATTTTTAATGATCTCACGGGTTGGATCGTTTTTGCGGTGCTGCTCAGCCTCATGGGGAAATCGCCCCTTGGCAACCACAACTCCATCGCATTGATCATAGTGCTCACGCTGGCATTAGCCGGCATCATCCTCACTCTCGGCCGTTGGTTGATCCACAAGGCTCTGCCATTCGTGCAAGCTTATACCCGCTGGCCGGGCGGCGAACTGAGCTTCGCCCTAATCTTGGCGTTTTTAGGAGCCGCGCTGGCTGAATGGATCGGGATACATGCCATTTTCGGCGCTTTTTTAGTCGGCGTGGCCATCGGCGATTCCGCCCATTTGCGCGAAAGAACCCGGGTCATCATCGACCAGTTCGTGTCTTTTATTTTCGCGCCGGTATTCTTTGCCAGCATTGGGTTGAAGGTGAACTTCTTTACCCATTTCAATCTCTGGTTGGTGTTGCTGGTCCTGGTGATTGCTTGTTCTAGCAAACTGGCCGGCAGCATCCTGGGAGCCCGCTGGGGGGCCGTGCCTGTCCGCGATGCCTGGGCCGTGGGCTTTGCCATGAACTCACGCGGCGCCATGGAGATCATCTTAGGTCTGTTGGCCCTTCAGGCCGGAATCATCACCCATAGCCTGTTCGTGGCGCTGGTGATCATGGCGCTGATCACGTCATTGATCAGCGGCCCCATGATGCGTCTCGTGCTGCGACCCGCAAAAAGGTGGCGCTTGCATGACATGCTGACATCAAAGCTTTTCTCGCGGCAGCTCCAAGCGATTTCGCGCCGGGAAGTAATTCGCGAAATGGCGGAATTGGTCAGCGCCGCCGCCGGGCTGGAACCCCAAATTGTGGAAGCAACCGTCTGGGAAAGGGAGGAGGCTTTGAGCACAGGTATCGGCAATGGGGTGGCGCTGCCCCATGCCCGTATTGACGGCTTGCGTCAATCCGTAATAGGCGTCGGGATTTCCGAATCGGGCATTGATTTCGATGCGCCCGATGACAAATTGGCTCATGTCATTTTTCTTATTTTGACACCTAAGGATGATCCGGGCCAGCAACTGGACATCGCGGCGGAATTGGCGCGAAAATTTCGCGATCAGCGCATGCTCGACCACGTCAAGCGAACCAGAAGTTTCACCGATTTTTTGGCCTTGATGCGCGCATCGATGCACTGATCTCCTCCGACAGAAAATTACTTCGATAGGTCTTGACGCAAAAAATAAGCAGCTCCCCGGAATCAGGGAGCTGCTTATTTTAGGTGGGCTCCATATGGGGCACTGGCACGGGCCGCGTCCTGAGGCCGGTGTTCTTTCCGATTCCCCGAGGTTTACCCACGTGGGGTGGTGAAAAACGCCGCTACGGCTTTTCGCCGTGAACTCCTTCCCTTCCCATCTGGCGTTTACTTGATTCCATTTTTTCTCTTTTGGGTTCTGGTAATATGCCTATTTTAATCCATCCAAGTACTCGTTCCTAGTTGCAGCCGCCGGTGCTTGAACTGCTGCTGGTTGTGCTGCTACTGCTGCTCGTGCTGCTGGCGCTTCCAGTTGAACTACTGCTGGAAGTACTGTTGCACCCGCCGGTAGAACTGGAAGTACTGCTGGTGCTGCTCGAACTACTGGTACTGCTGGAGCTGCCGCTGGACGTCACCGTGACACTGACGGTCGCCGAAGTGCTGGTGGCGCCCTTATCGTCTGTGGCCCGGGCGGTCAAGCTGTAATTGCCGGCGGGCACGGTGTACCAGATATACTCATAGGGATTGTTCGTGGTGTCCTCACCCAGTTTGGTGGCGCCCTGGTAGAACTCCACGCGACTGATACTGCCATCACTATCCGTCGCATCGGCGCGGATGGTGATATTACTACCAGCCGTAAAGCTCGCACCATTGGCGGGCGTGGAGATGGAAACACTGGGCGCACTGTTGTTACCGCCGATCAAAACAATATCGGGCGCCGGCGGTGTGCTCATACCGCTGCCCAGGTAAAAACTGGTGTGCGGCGGTTGGTTATACGCCACATTCTGCCAGGCGACGGCGAGACGGTACATGGGATCATGCATCAGGGTATAGATGCGGGTGGTGGTGACTGCGGTAGTGGTATAAATGCGCAGATACTTGTTATCGCTGGTGCGCCAGATGGCTTCCTCACGCCAATCGCCGAAAATATCGGCCTGCAAAGCCGGCGTGGATTTGGTACCGTTGTTGGAAGCACAGCCGCTGGCGGATAACAAAGTGCCGCCGTTATATTTGGTAATGGAGGTGCCATCGAGCAATTCCCGCAATACGTCAGCGTCCCACCAAATCACGAAGTTGGTGGAGGCCGGCTGGGTCGTACTAATTTGAGTGCCCGATGCGGTATACAAGGCGCCGAAGCCCCAGCACTCGGCGCCGCTGTAGCTTCCGGTGATATCATCGGCTACGCCTCGGCCCACATCCTTATTGGCGGTCTTCCAATAGATCTGCCCGGTGCGGGCATTGCGAAATGTTGCGCCTGGCGTACTGTCTGTTTCATGGATCTGAAATACTTCCAAGCCGGACCGGCTGGGGTCCAGATCTCCCAAATGCATGGCGTCGCCGTGCTTATAACCGGTGTTGTACATGGGCGTGCCATTGTCATCAATGGCCGCCGAACCGTAAATGATCTCATCGCGGCTATCACCGTCCACATCACCGACGCTCAGATTGTGATTGCCGGCCCCTTCATAGGAAGAATAGCCATTGTTGGTGTCGAAGGTCCAACGCCGAGTTAAGCTACCGTTGCGCCAGTCCCAGGCCACCAGCACCATGCGGGTATAATAGCCACGGCACATGACGAAACTGGGATGGACACCGTCGAGGTAGGCCACGCAAGCCAGGAAGCGATCCACCCGGTTGCCGTAGCTGTCGCCCCAATCGCTGACAGTGCCCCGGGCCGGCAAGTAGTTGGTGGTGACCATAGCCGCGCCGGTCTGGCCATTGAATACCGTCAAATACTCCGGTCCGCTGAGGATGTAACCGCTGGAATTGCGGTAATCGGCCGTTTTGCTGCCGATATAATTCCCCTTGCCGTCCTGGGTGCCATCCGCTGTCTTGCAAACTACTTCAGCTTTACCGTCGCCGTCGAAGTCATAGACTATAAATTGCGTATAATGCGCGCCTTCGCGGATATTGATACCCAAATTGATGCGCCACATGAATGTGCCGTCCAGCTTATAGGCCTCCAGCTTGGTCTGACCCGTGGCGCCCGACTGGGAATTATCCAGCGGAGACATCTCCTGCTTAAGCACAATCTCGTACTGTCCATCACCGTCTAAATCGCCCACCGAGGCATCATTGGGAGTGTGGCCCGATAAGGTCTGAAGCGGGATCTGCAGATAGTTGCCGGATAGATTCAAGGAGGACTCTGATGCCCCCTGCTCCACGCCATTGATCACCGGCCGCACTGTGTAACTGCTGCTGGAGGTGCCGCCGGAATCCAAATAATTGGCAGAGTTGGTGATGGGTGAAGAATTTAGCTTGGTTGCGCCGCGATAAATATTGAAGCCGATGCCGGCCGGATCAGTGCCGAAGAGCCGCCAGCTTAGAAAATTGCCGTTGCTTTGATAGACCCTCACCAGCCCGCGGTTCAATCCTTCCATGAAGCGCGCGGCATTGGCGGGGCTCGCCCACACCGCCGCAATACACAGGGCTGTTAATAAAGATACCCAGCTAAACCTTCTCACAGCGCCCTCCTTTCCCATGCGGTGACAGGAGATGATGAGTCTTCGCGTTCATGTTGAGGACCTGAGATGGCCAATTTTGATCGTCCTCGCACTACCAGCGCCGTCTACAGACGCGAAGCCAATTTGCGAAAAGAAAAGTGCCCCCCGGTGGCCTGACCGGGGGGCACGAGAGAATTAAAAGTTGAGGATACGCCTCAAGCTCATTGAAAAGGGTGAAGTCCGCCCCCCCCAGAGCGATGCGACCGCAAGCCCTTTCCAAAGCGAGCTTGGATGGAACTTTCGGCGTATCCTCTACTTTCGCTATGAAAATCGGAGTTGAGCATCCTCTTGGCGGTGGCCGTACTGCTGAAATCCCCCTTCAACCCATTGGGCCGACCGCTTATCCCCTTTATCGAGCACGATGCTATTCAGTCAGGGTGCCCAAACTCCGCATAGCTACAAACACAACCGATGGTACTTTAATTCTTCTACATCTATATCTTCCCCACCCCGGCGCTGTTGCGCACGGTCGTGGGAATATTACTGGCGCTCTCCACCGTCACACTGTAAGGCAACGATGCCACGCTGCCCTGAGTCTGGGGTGAGCTGCCGCAATTGCTAAACACATTGTTGCGTTGAACCAAGTCGCCCGGAGCCGAATCGGCATAACCGACCAGACAAGGGTCCTGTACGCCCTGGAAGTAGTTGCCTTCTACCAGGACATCGGCATTCATGGTCGAAGCGACTCCGTATTCATTATTCAAGTAGTAGTTGTTAAACACGTGCACCTGTCCGAAGCGCACTCGTGGGTGGCGCGTGCCCGTGCCATCGAAGAAATTGTGATGATAGGTGACCTTCAGGTAGCCGATGTCGGCCGTATAATCGTCGCTATGGCCGAGCAGGCACGTCTTTTGGTGATTATAAAAGTGATTCCAGGAAACCGTAATGTAAGAAGACTGGCGCTTGATATCCACCAAGCCATCATAGCCATTGGTGAAATCACAGTGGTCGATCCAGATATGGTGCGAGGATTCTTGAACGTTAATGGAATCATCATCAGCATTCATAAACTTGATATTGCGGATGATAATGTTGCTGACGCTGGACAAATTGAGCCCGCCACCAGTGATGACTGCGTTTGATCCAAGGCCGATAATGGTTTTATTGGAAGCGACTTTATGCATTCCGGCTCCGATACTAATGGTACCGGAAATTTGGATGATGTAGCTGCCCGAGCGGCTGATGTAATCGTTCAACGCACTGGCGCTGTTGACGGTCACCGTGGTTCCCCCGGCGCCGCCGGTGGTGGTGCTCAGACCGTTGGCCGAAACCGCCGCAAATCCTACCAAGCCTGAAGTGCTCCCGCTGCTGGAAGTACTGCTGCTGGAACTCGTACTACTAGTGCTGCTGGAGCTGCTCGAACTGGTATTGCATCCGCCTGTTGAGCTTGTGCTGGAAGTTGAGCTGGTGCTCGAACTGGAGCTCGACCCCCCATCACAACCGAGGGAGATAACAATCAAGCAAAATGCGGCCAAGGCAATCGAACTGAACACCCGACCAAGACGCTTTCTATTCATCATCCCCCCTACTGCCGGTTGCCGAATGCGCTCCTCCCCACGATGAGCCACACTGGAAACGGAACAACTTCAGGCTTGATGGAACTGATGCAGGATCAAAAATTCACAGCTGACTTAATGGTATATCTTGTTCAAACCTGATTTTCACGTAACGCTTGCCATCTGCTTAACAAATAATCACTTTGTAACTATAATTTATTCCAAACTAATGGCGTTGACAATCGGGAATCGCCTCAATTTCAGGTTCGAAAAGCCTAATTCTGATTCAGGGACTAAACGAAAGCCAGTAGAATTGACTTGCGAAAATAGACTATAATTTCTATGCGTTAAAAATTGGCCTTCCAAAGCCATACTCCCGTTCGTTCGCCTGGAAGAAAGAAGATAATATAAGAAAATTAGCCTGCCTCCAACGCAAATGCGCATCACCCGAAAATAGGCTCCAATTGCTGCTCGATATGTAATTTAAAACACAAAGTCAGATAGTTACTTCCAAAAATAGGCCCATCGAACAATCCGAGCACACTGCCCCTATTCGTACACGCCATAAATCCGCCGAGACTCTGTCATAGAACGGGCAAAAAATAGACTTGTCTGTCCAGTGACTTAATGGTCGCTGCTCGGTATTAAGCCTTTTCGTTTGAACCCAATTATGATATCTGCGGGGCGGTTACATGAAAAGTCATCCGCATTGGCACAATGCCCCCGTAGCTCAGGGGATAGAGCAGCAGATTCCTAATCTGTTGGCCGCAGGTTCGATTCCTGCCGGGGGCACCATTTCTCGTATTCTTCACCGCTGCAAGCTGTAGATATGGAGAAAATATTTTCATTTTGGGTGCCTCCAAATTCTACGAATTTTGGCTATGGTTTTTAGATCTTCTCCTATTGATCATATCCCATACCAGCCAGATCGCTGCCGTATAGCAATTTCATGAAGGTAATGGAGGGCAGACTGCCGTCGGCATTGCGTGGCCGGGTAATCTGGCTGCCGTCCGTGCTCTGAAAATCAGCCGAGCTTACCGTCACACCTGATTTTGTCCAGGAGTTGTTCGTCACATTGGCCGCGGGCAGATTCATATTGCTGGTGAGCGTGCCGCCATAAGCGATATTATAGTGCAAAACTTCGCGCGTACCGGCAATATCGGTAGAGTTTGTCGTACTCACGCGCTCGAGCATATTGAAATCCGGATGACAGCTGTAAGCGGTGTTATGGGTCCAGTCCGCTGCTTTGCCTGGATGATGATTGGCATAAAAGCCGCTGTTTTTAACGTTGGCCGCCAAACAGTAACGGACGATATGGCTAGGGACACTGGAAGGAGGCGTAGTGCTGCCCCAGCCCCCGACCTTGAAGCCATTGCCGTCGCCCGAACCATTTATATTATAAACCCAGCAATGGTCGAAGGTGACCGACGCGTAAGCCGCGATACAATCAAAGCCGTCGTCGCTGCAGTTCCAGGCCCGGCAGTAACGAAATGTGACCGAACCCTTGCAGTGAGCGCCAAAGCCGTCCGTATTCCCGGCCGACTCACCGACTCCGATATTATTGTACGAGTCGCAGTTGGTACAGGAGCCGGAAGCATTGGTAGTAAAGTAAAAACCATTGGCCTGGTTGTCACGGCACGTCATGCGATCAAAGGTAGCATTGCCTTCGATCCTGAAGCATTCAGACTGCTTATTGCTGCCTACCGGCACGCCCGTAACCTGGAAACCGATGAAGGTAACGGTCACTCCGCTGGCGATATGGAAGGCGGCCACCCGCTTGGCCGTAGTGGTCCCAGAGAAGTTGAACACCGGAGTTTCCCCGGGATAGGCCGAGTACGTAATCCCGCTTTTAGTGATGTTATGAACGAAATTGTAGTTGGCGTCTGAACCGGCGATGGAGAACCCGCTGTAGGTACCGCCGCGCAAATAGACGGTGGTACCGGATGAAGCCACGGATTGGGCCTTGGTGATCGTCTTGAAGGGGGCCGAAATGGTTCCAGGATTATTGTCGTTGCCGTTCGGGGCCACATACAGGCCCGAAGTTGGTTCCGGTGTGGTTCCGGAACAGCTCCCTTGCTGATAGGTTTCACCACCGTCTTCGGTTTTAAGCGTGGTGGTGGTGGTGCTGGAGGTGCCTAAACTCTCATCGGAACCCACCGCATAATAGGTCGTTATGGTGGTGCAACCGCTGGTGCTTGATTCGGTGTACGCCCTGCCCGCGGATACATGCTGAGCGTTGGTCGCCGTCCAATTCTGACAACTGGCCGCCCATAAATCGGAAGCGGTGAAGCTAAAAGCCAATAATACCCAAAAAATGAATAACAAATTCCGCTTCCGCTGTTTCATCGGGTTCACCTCCTTAGGCGAAAGAATGACGATATGATGGCGGGGGCAGATGCTTGGAATTCCGTATTGCATTCCAGTAAATGAAGCAAGCGGGGATGCCCTTAATCCCGACCTCGAAAAGCCTAATTAATGCGTATTGAAGGCGGTAGGATTCTTGGCTATATCGGAGTCGAGTAGTCTTTCTCATGGACACCACCGGCCTGGTTCTTGTCCAGGGTAATCAGTATGGTGATTTGCGGGTCCATTGCTTTGACCATCGAACCGTAGATAACAACCGGCTATCACGCCCTCTATTGAGATGGCTTGTATTTTAGCGGCCGAAGGGCTTCACTGGGAAGATCACGTCATTTTCCGCCTATTTCGCTAAAGGGTCATAAGCCTTCTCGTCAAACTCGATCATGGCTTGAAGGCCGAAAGCGCCGACAAACTCCGAAAGAACGGTCTTGGCATTCTCCATGGTCTTGGCCACGATACCCTGATCGATGGCTTTCTGCCGAATGATTTTCAACGCGTCCCCGCGCAGTCTGTCCCGTTGTTCGTCGGTGGGAGGGTTAAACAATGGTTTAGTGTAGCAAGTTATCTCCTTGTAGCTATCTTCTCCGGGTATGATTTCTACTCCCGACACGACAATGGACCCTGGCTTGAAATGGATTGTTACGCGGCCGACTTCCGGTTGATTATCGATGGTGATGTCGGCTTTATCCAGGTCCACACTGCCTTTGACGGTCCCCGTATAGTAAGCGATCATGCGGCTGGAATCCACTTTGGTGAACAAACTCTGGGATCGATAGGTCTGGTCCATAAGGGCGGCCAGGCGATATTCGACCGTCGCCAAATAGGCTATTTTCCGAATGCTCTGAACGGTCACCCGCACGTCCGGTCCTCTTTGGGTCAGCCAATAGGACACGCCCATGACCACCAGCGCGGTAATGACCGCTACCACTGCCATTTTAGCCAATTGCTTCATCACTTTTCCTCCTCTGATGATTACAAGCCATCTTAAAAGTTTTGTCTATTCCTTGGTTGCCGGCAAAAATTAAATCAGAGACACACAACAATATTTCAAGGAGTCTAATTTGGTCGCCACGAAAAATTGAAGATCTAGGGGCTTTAGCTCAGGCTTTCAATAGAGCTACACCCGACCATTGAGCCAGGTCAAGTCGCCGAGCGTAAGTCAGGAGCATAGCGTCGATCGGAATCGGTATCGGCATCGCCATCGCGTCGTTTCGATACCAATACCGAAAAGACCACCATGCAACCGTCGTGACTTACACCCAAAACCCCCTGTCCCTTGTGCAGCATTGGGATACGTGCTTATAATCAAAGCAACATTAAAACGTTCAGCCATAGGAATATGCCATGGATGCAAGCCAATCCCAACCGGCCCAGATAAAGGTGATCAAGCCCGTGGAATTGAACGAGGAACAGCTTTTATCCTCAAAATTCGACCATCAGTCACCGCGGCGCTACATCAACCGCGAGCTTTCCTGGCTGAAGTTCAACCGGCGGGTGCTGGAAGAAGCATTCAACGCCAGCCATCCCTTGCTGGAACGGCTGCGCTTTCTGACGATTTCGGCCAGCAACCTGGACGAATTCTACATGGTGCGCGTGGCCGGTCTGAAGGCCCAGGTGGCCACCGGGGCCTCCAGCGAAAGCCCGGACCAGATGACTCCGGCCCAGCAACTGCAACACATCGACGAAAGCATTGCCCTGCTGCGCCAGGGTCAACAAAGCTGCCTGGAAGAGTTATTGGGGCTGCTGGAAAAAGAGGGCATTCAGCTTGTCCTGCCGGATCATTTAAACGAATTCGAGCGCGGCTGGCTCTCCAAACGCTTCCAGGAACAGATCTTCCCGGTGCTCAGCCCTTTGGCCGTAGACCCGGCCCATCCCTTCCCTTTTATTCCCAATTTGGGTTTTTCTCTGGCCCTGGGATTGGAAAACGAATCCGATGGCTCCTATATGACTGCCCTGGTGATCCTGCCCAATCAGCTGCCGCGCTTCATTCACCTGCCGGGCCATACCAACCGCTTCATCAGCCTGGTCCGGGTGGTGTTGATGTATCTCGATCAGCTCTTTCCCGGGTTCAAGGTCTTGGCCAAAGGGGTCTTCCGGGTCATCCGCGACAGCGAGATGGAAATCGATGAAGAGGCCGAAGATCTGGTGCGGACCTTCAAATCGGCCTTAAACCGCCGCCGCCGGGGCAGCGTGGTGCGCCTTTCCGTGGATGAAGAAATGCCCGAAGAGCTGATGGAGCTGATAGTCGACCAACTGAATGTTTCCGCCGGAGAAGTATTTCGCTTCAAATATCTGGGGCTGCCCGATTTCAAAGAATTGATCGTCAACAACCGTCCGGATCTGCTCTTTCCTGCCTACACGCCGCGCTTTCCCGAGCGCATCCGGGACTTTGGCGGGGATTGCTTCGCGGCCATCAGCGCTAAGGACATTATTGTCCACCACCCCTACGAAAGCTTTGACGTGGTGGTGCAGTTCATCCGCCAGGCCAGCCTGGACCCCAATGTGGTCTCCATCAAGCAGACCCTGTACCGCACCAGCGAAGACAGCCCCATCGTACAGGCCCTGGTGGAAGGGGCTGAAGCGGGCAAGAGCGTCACGGTCATGGTGGAGCTCAAGGCGCGCTTTGACGAGGCGGCCAACATCGAATTCGCCCGGCGCCTGGAGCGCAGCGGCGCTCAGGTAGTGTACGGCTTTATCGACTATAAAACCCACGCCAAGCTGTCGTTGGTGGTGCGCCGCGAAGGAGAAAAGTTTGTCTCCTATGCCCATCTGGGCACCGGCAACTACCACCCCATCACGGCCAAGATCTACACTGATCTTTCGTTCTTCACCAGCGACCCGCAGATCTGCCATGATGTGATGCGCATTTTTAACTACATGACTGGCTACGCCAAGCCGGCCAATCTCAAGCGTCTGAGCCTGTCGCCCTTGACCCTGCGAAGTCAACTGATGGCCGATATCCAGGCCGAAATCGACCACTGCAAAGCCGGACGTCCCGGAAGTATTTGGGCCAAGATGAACTCCCTGGTGGATCCGGACCTGATCAACGCCTTGTGCCGGGCCTCCCAGCAAGGAGTTAAAGTCGAGCTGGTGGTGCGCGGTATCTGCTGCCTGCGGCCGGGCGTCCCCGGCTACTCGGATAACATCCGCGTCAAATCCATTGTGGGACGCTTTCTGGAGCATAGCCGCATCGTGTGCTTCGGCAACGGTCAGGCCCTGCCGTCGCGCCAGGCCAAGGTCTATATCTCCTCGGCCGACTGGATGACGCGCAACCTCGACCGGCGCATCGAAAGCCTGGTGCCTATTCTCAATCCCACGGTGCACCAGCAGGTTTTGGACCAGATCATGGTGGCCAATTTGCGGGATAACACCCAAGCCTGGATTTTAAAACCCGATGGTGAGTATGAGCGGCTCAAGCCGGAAAAAGAGCGCTTCGGCGCCCACCTCTTCTTCATGACCAACCCCAGCCTGTCGGGACGCGGATCGGCCATTAATCCGAGTTCCAAGAAAAGCAAGGGCAAGAAGTTCAAGAAGAAAAAATCTAAGGAGAATTGAGCAGCTGTTTGAACCGTTCTTGATTTTCCGGGGCGCTGAAGGCGGTGAAATTCTCGCTAAAAGATGTGCGCATGCGCTCCTTTTCGAATCCCAAGCTTCCGATGAGCGTGCCCACGGCGGCGACTAGGGTGGTCTGCTTACTCTTCCTTTTGGCCGGCACTTTTTTGATGAACCTGAGAAGAAATTGCTGCTGCACCACCTTGTCGTTATAGGCTCCTAAGAAATCCTGAAGTGCTTTCATCTTCTTGATAATCTCGGCCACTTCGCTTCGATCAAACAGGGACTGAAAAAATTCCAGGGCATATCGCAACCGTTTGCACTGGATGCGGAGCTGATGCAGTTGTTCATCTGACATTTCACCCCCCCCCAGGTCACCAGTCTGCAAGACGCTAATGAAACATTCTTGAATTTGCCGACGCGCCAGCTCCACCAACGGCACCGACGTCGCTTGGGCACTGGAAGTATTTACTGCTTGGACCGAATCTACCCAACGCTGGACAACACGCTGCAATTCACCATATTCGTTCGAAGCAATAAAAGCCGCGAGCTTTTGGACTTCGACCTGTCGGCGGCCGCGCAAGTACTCGAACAGGGGACCGATATCAGGCCGCATGGAATGCGGCAGCATCTGTTCGTACTGGCCCTGCTTGAGCAGATAGACATCCAGGTCGCGCAAGGCATTGGTGGCGCGTCCCACGCGGCGCAAGTTGTTCTTTAGAAGCTCGGCGAGCGCCGGGTCCGATTCCTCTTTAAAAAGGATCCATAAGGACCGCGCCCGGCGCACCGCCACGCGGAAGTCGTGGAGAAATTCGGTATCGATATCAGCGCACATTCCCGCTTCATTGGCGCGCATGATATCCAGCAGTCTTTTCATGATCACGCCGGCGGCTTGTCCGGCGCTCATGCTCGGCGTCAAATCCAGATTCATCTTGGTGGAGTAATGGCCAGGGCTGAAGCCGGCTTTTTCCAAGGCCAGCGGCAGCGGATGGGCTTGCGCGCGCGTGGCTCCCAGCGCGGCCAAGATGGCTTCCACCGGCTGTCTCGCATGGGCATGGCCGCGGGCGGGAATTACACGGCAGGTCCTTAGCAGAGGGGGGCTTTTAAGGGAAGTATTGCCTGTCCTGAAGGTATCAATGGCCAACCGGACCAAAGGCTTTTGATCCGGCGTGAGCAGACGCAAGGTCGCGTTGGTCTTGCTCAGTTCCATACAGAGCATCAAGGCTCGTATATCCAAATACTGCCGCAACACCTCCTTGACTGCGGAATCGGCCATCTGCCACCAAAAACTTACCCTGGCGCCGGGATTCCAGGATGCCGATGCCTTCATCCGGCCGGTGTACCGGTCCAGCAAGCGGCAACGCGTTTCTTCGGCAACGAAGAGTAAACCTTGGGCCGCCAGTCGCCAATCAAATGAATCCATAATCTGTAGGCGCTGAAGGGTGATGGTGCCCGCAATACTTCCCAATTGGGCTTGCAATGCTTGCCGCACAGTCATGGGAGAAATCTTCGGCGCCAGAATGAAGAGTTTTGGATGAGCGCTCATGGGATCTGCTTTGCCATCAGCGGTGCTTGTGATTATTGGGTTTGCCCCTTGTCCTGGGCGGACGACGCCTTGTATTGACGGTAGAGAATATGCACCACGCCATCGGCCAGGCCGACCACGGGCACAAACAGCTTTTGGATGCCGGTCCATTGCATGACATAGAGGTAGATATCGGCGGCCGGCACAATGACATCCGCCCGGTCGGGCCGCAAGCCCATCCTGAGAATCCGCTGCTCAACAGAGAGTTTGGATAAACTCTGGCGCACCTTCTGGATCTTTTCCGGGACCAGCGGCCGGCCGTTCTTACAGCCGGCCAGGCTGAAGATCTTATTGATGTTGCCGCCGCTGCCAATGACGGCCATGCTGCTTTTCTTAGACACATGGGTCTTGAGCCAGTGGCGCATCTGCTGCCACTGTTCTTTGGCCACCTGCTTTTGCAGGATGCGGATGGTGCCGATGTCAAAAGAACCGGAAACCGCGATTTTGCCGCCTGAAAAAAGAGTAATCTCGGTACTGCCGCCGCCCACATCCACGTAGAGGTAGTCCTTGAATCCGCCGAACCGGTCCGAACTGTGGTTCTCAAAAATAAAACGGGCCTCCTGCTGCCCGTCGATGATATCGATCTGAATGCCGCAGGCTTGTTTGACGCGCTGGCAGATTTCCGCTCCGTTTTGGGCCCCGCGCATGGCCGAGGTGGCGTAGGCTTGGTAGCTGATGGGCTGATAGGCATCCATGAGATGTTTGAAGCCGGTCATGGCCGCCACCAGTTCATTGGCTTTAGCATCTGAGATGCGATGCAGTGAAAAGGCGTCGCCGCCCAAACGGATGGGCATGCGGGTCAGAGAGATTTTCTTGAACACTGGGTTTTGGCCGGTTTCGAACACAGCGGCCAACAGAAGCCGCACGGCATTGGAGCCGATATCGATGGCCGCGAATTTCAGCGCCTGAATCATGGGGATGCCCTTTAAGGATGGTTCTTCGGCGCTTTAAAGCGCACTCGCACCGGGTCACCTTGGCCCAATTCCTTCCAACGGTCAATGGCAAAGTGCAGCTCCACCACCGCGCAAGTGGGCATATCTTCAACCTCTTTGGCCCCCAGCCGATGGACCAGGGCGGTCAACTCCGGGTTGTGCCCCACGCAGGCCACCCAGCGCACCTCATCGGCATTGGCGCGCAACAATGCCAGCATGCCGTCGATCCGGTTATGGTAGAGTTTCTGCGTCATTTCGATTTGATGTGATGGAAAACCAACTGCTTCGGCCATGACCAGAGCGGTTCGAATGGCGCGCAGGGCGGGGCTGCAAAGCAGGCGCTGAGGGGCAAAGCCCGATTCAGACAGAATACGTCCCATTTTGGCGGCGTCTTCCCGGCCTCTGGGATTCAATGGGCGGTCCAGATCATCCAAGCCTTCAAAATCCCAACTGGATTTGGCGTGGCGGATCAGGCTCACAATTTTTATGGGTCCTTGTTTGGCGGGGCCCTTGGCTTTGGGTGAGGATGGCGTGGGTTTAGGCGTCGCTTTTTTTAAATTCATAGGGCTTGCACAGATTGACCTTTTGTTTGGCCACACGGGCGCAGTTCTGGCAGACATACTTGGGTTTGGCCGTCAAATCATAGATGACGCTGATATTCTCCTTGATATCTTCTTTTTCCCATTTACAAAAGGTTTTCTTCTTTAACTTCTCACTCATGAGCATGCTCCTTGTTCTCTCCCCCACTTCGCTGGCAGCCATCAATTGGCCCAACAAATAGTTGCCGGCTTGAGGTCACCTCGGCATCGGTATCGAAGTGTTTTGAGTTCCGACACCGATGCCACCTGCTCGTCACTTAGACCGCGAATTATAGATGCTTGAATCCATCCCTGGTGATGTAAGCAAATGATAGGGGATGAGACACTTCTTCGTCCACCTGCGCCAATCGCTCCATCTCCTGGCGAACCACGGTGATGACCTGGTCCAGCTCACCTTGTTGTTGGACTATATGATGCAAGCGATGTTCAAGCTTGATGATGCGCGGCACGCTGAAACTGGTGCTGATTTCATCGCTGTCCAGCAGCGGCAGCTTGCGTTTGGTCCACAGCAGGTAGATGTGGAACGGGTTTTGGGAGTCATTGCGGCTCACTCCGCCCAGAATAAAGGTGACCTGGTGAATGGGATCAATGGGCTGAATCTCGCACGTTTTGCGCATGAAGCGCTCATACTCGGTGGCCAGAAACGGCAGGGCGGCCTTGTGGATATCGTCCACATCTCGCAGGTTCTCATCGTCCACGAAGCGCTTGAGCGCGCGGCACATGGCCTCGCCCGCCACCGCGCCGCCGTTTAAAATAACAGCATGGTCGGAAAGTTGATGCAGACGCTCAACCTTGAGCTCGATCAGATTGCCGTTGGCATCCACATCCACTGCTTTGGCATCAGCTCCAAAAACGACACCATCCCGGGATTTACAAGCAATCAATTGAGACATCTTGACCCTCCTTCCTCTCGTGGTTTTGGCCGGATTTGCGGTGATCGTCACCTCATACCGGCCAATACTTTTAAACGCGGAAAAATCCGCGAATCCTTCAATGAAGAACGATCAAAGGAATCGTTTCACTTCACTGGGATAAAGTAAATCAAAGAAGAAAAAATAAAAGGGGGGCGAAAGAAAAAAGAGCCCCCCTCACCCCGACCCTCTCCCCTGGCGCAAGAGGCTCTCATATCGGGGTTCTCAGCAGAATATTAGGAAATTCTTTCTTTGGGCATTCAACAAGCCATCTGACAAACGGGCTAACGGGCTAACGGGCCAACGGGCAACGGGCACACGGGCACACGGGCAACGGTCAGACCTACTCACCCTTGTGGTCTTTATCCACTTTCTTGGCCATCTGGGCGCGCCAATGATCCAGCCGCTGTTTGATGAATTTTTCATAGCCCTGTTCCCGCGGCTCGTAAAAGCGGGTGCCTTGCAACCCTTCCGGCAGATATTGCTGGGGCACAAAGGCTTCCTCATAGTTATGGGCATACTTGTAATCCCGGCCGTATCCCAGGGATTTCATCAGCCGGGTGGGCGCATTGCGGATATGCAGCGGTACGGGCAGGGTGCCGGTTTGCTCGATGGCCTCGCGTACCCGGCCATAGGCTTCATAGATGCTGTTGCTTTTGGAGGCCGTGGCCAGATAGACCGCGGCCTGGGCCAGGGCCAGCTCGCCTTCGGGCGGTCCCAGAAACCGGAAAGCCTCCATGGCGGCCATGCACAAGCGCAGGGCATAGGGATCGGCATTGCCCACATCTTCGGTGGCAAATCGCACCATGCGCCGGGCGATGTATAGAGGATCTTCGCCGGCCATGAGCATGCGCGCCAGCCAATAAAGGGCCGCATCGGGGTCGCTGCCCCGCAAACTTTTATGCAACGCGGAGATCAGATTGTAATGTTCTTCGCCGGCCTTGTCGTATTGCAGCGCCTTTTGCTGGATGGCCTGCTCCACATCGGCCAATTCGATGCGGCGGGGCGTGTCGTCGGCTGTTGGCCCCTGGCGCGCCAGGGTTAGAAAGGCGGCCATCTCCAGATTGTTCAGGGCGCTGCGGGCATCGCCATCCGAAACCCGTGCCAGATGGGCCAGGGCTTCATCACTCAAAGCCAAATGGTGGCGACCCAGACCGCGCTCCTGGTCCTGGAGGGCGTTTTGCACAACGATGCGCAACTCCTCTTGGCCCAGAGCCGATAGGGTGAAAACCCGGCAACGCGAAAGCAACGCCGAGATCACTTCGAATGAGGGATTTTCAGTGGTGGCGCCGATCAGCGTCAGCAAGCCGCTCTCCACGTGGTGGAGAAAAGCGTCCTGCTGGGCCTTGTTGAAGCGGTGGATCTCATCCACAAAGAGAATGGTGCGCTGACTATGCTCCTTGAGCTGCCGGCGGGCCTCTTCGATGACGGCCCGAATCTCCTTGACGCCCGACAAAACCGCTGAAAAGTGCACAAAATGGGAACGGGTACCGTGGGCCACGATGCGGGCCAGGGTGGTCTTGCCCGTGCCCGGCGGCCCCCACAAAATCATGGAAAAAATGCGGTCATTGCCGATGGCCTGGGCTAAAAGGCTATCCGGCCCCACCACCTTGGACTGCCCCACGAACTCCGCCAGGGTGCGTGGCCGCATGCGCTCGGCCAGGGGGCGGGATTCCACTGCCGGGGCAATGTTATTATTATTGAGTGTATCCATCTCCGCTTTTCCTATCTCTCCCCTGCATCACCCAATCCCACCCAAAAGGCAAGCAAAAGGTAGCAGCGTTGCGACCGCCGGCCGCTCCATTAAATTGCTTTGATTTCGATTCGGTTTAAAGGTAATCATAAACGTTATCGCCACGGTACGAAGTCTCTCCGGTGAATTTTTGACCGATCGCCCCCTGTAAAACAGCCCTGACCCTGGTAAGAGTTGCCGGAGCACCAATAACCAAAAGCCACAGCTCAACCCAAGGGAGCCCATATGAAACAAATCGTCAAATGGACCGCCATCGCTCTTGCCGCCCTGATCGCCATCATCATCATCGCGATAATCGTTGCGCCCATGGTGATCAGCTTTGACAAATATAAACCCCGCATCGAGGCCGAAGCTTCAAAAGCCCTGGGCCGTCCGGTTACTTTAGGTGGCCCGATATCCCCATCGGTATTCCCGTGGGTGGGCATCTCGCTGGCCAATGTGCATCTGGGCAATCCAACGGGCTTTAGCGAAAAAGATTTCGTTTCGGTGGGTCTGTTTGAAGTGCGTGTCAGATTGCTGCCCTTGCTGCTGTCTATGTTTAAAGAGGTTGAAATCAAACGCTTTGTAATTAAAGACCCACGCATTGTTCTGGAAAAAAACAAGGATGGCAAAAGCAACCTCGAAGGCTTGGGCAAAACCGCCAAGGCGGCCGAAGCTACGGCCGCAAAACCCCAGGCGCCCGCCACGGGAGGATCTGGCTTGCCCATCAAATCCTTTCAAGCCAAAGAATTCGCCATCACCAATGCCCAACTGCTGGTTATCGATGCCGTCGCCCATACCCGCCATGAAATCAAGGATATCAACCTGGTACTGACCGACCTTTCCCTGGATAAGCCGGTCGGCCTGCGCTTTTCGGTCCTGGCCGACGGCAAGCCCATCACCATCACCGGCAAAGTAGGGCCGGTGGGACCCGAACCGGGCAAAAGCCCGGTGAATCTGGATCTGGTGGCCGAACTGCTCCAGCAGATGAAAATCGAGATCCAAGGCCGGGTGGAAAATCCAGCGGACAAACCCGCCTTCAGCATGCAGCTCAATATCCCCGCCTTCTCGGCGCGCAAGGTGTTGGCGGCCCTGAATCAACCCTTGCCCATGGAACCGGCCGATCCCAAAGTGCTCAATGCCATTGCCCTGGCCATGAAGATTTCCGGAACACCGGAAGCGGTTGCCCTCAGCGACGGCCAGCTCACCCTGGACGATTCCAAGATGACCTTCCAGGCCCAGGCCAAAGAATTTGACAAACCGAACCTCAAACTCAAAGCGGACCTGGATCAAATTGACGTAGACCGCTATCTGCCGCCGCCGGCGCCCAAGAAAGCCGAAGAAGCCGCCGCGCCCACGCCTACGCCCGCGCCTGAGCAAAAGAAAAAAACCGACTATACCCCGCTGCGCAAACTGATCCTCGACGCCCAGATCAAGGTGGGCGCCTTGAAGGCTAAAAACGTCCGCATGCAAAATGTCGTGGTCAAAGCCACGGCCAGCAACGGCATTTTCCACCTCGATCCAATGAGTGTCGATCTTTACAAGGGCCAAATCGCCACCACCGGCACCTTTGATGTGCAGCAGGATCAGCCCCGCACGGCCGTCAACCTCTCGGTCAACGGGGTCCAGGCCGGCCCCCTGCTCAAGGATTTTCTCAACAAGGATCTCATTGAAGGCGACGCCTCGGCCAGCATCAATTTGAAATTTGAAGGCGATCAACCCGACCTGATCAAAAAAACGTTGGACGGCAAGGGGGAGATTACTTTCAAAGATGGCGCCTTCGTTGGGATTGATCTGGCCAATATGGTGCGCAACGTTGAAAGCGCCTTTGGCTTGGCGGAAAAATCCGCTCAAAAGCCGCGTACCGACTTTGCCGAGTTGGTGGCACCCTTCTCCATCAACAAGGGTGTTACTACGTTGGAAAATGCCCGACTTAACTCACCCCTGCTGCGCGTCCTGACCTCCGGCACGGCCGACCTGGTGCAGGAAGCCCTCAACATTCGGGTGGAGCCCAAGTTTGTGGCCACCCTGGTGGGCCAGGGCGACACTCAGCAACGTTCCGGTTTGATGGTGCCGATCATTGTGAGCGGAACTTTTTCCAAGCCCACGTTCAAACCTGATCTGAAAAGCATGCTGACCCAGCAACTGCCCAACGCCGAAGAACTGAAGAAGATGGTTCCGGATCAGAAGTCCATCGAAAAGATGGTGCCGCCCAAGGAAGATATTCAGAAAGATCTGGAGCAAAAGGGACAGGAACTGCTTAAGGGATTGCCGTTTGGTCAGCAGAAGCAGTAGAGCGTTGATTCGTTATTCGTTGATTGGTTGATTGGGAACAGGGGCTGGGCTTCGCGACTTGGCCATTCAACGACTCAACCAACAACCGATCAACCGATCAACCGATCAACCGATTAACCGATTAACCAATCAACCAATCAACGAATTAACGAATTAACGAAAAAACCATGAACCCCCAACCACCACACCCTAAAAATACGACCTGCCTCATTGCCGCCCTAATACTTCTCCTCACCGGCTGTGCCACCCTCAGCGGCCTGGAGCCACCCGGCATCAATCTGGCGGGACTGCGCATCGCGGAAGTAAAAGGTTTTGAAACCGTGTTCGAAGTGGATCTGCGCGTGCTCAACCCCAACAAAACAGCGTTGAACATCCAAGGCATCGACTGCGACCTGAGCTTCAACGACCGCCATCTGGCCAAAGGCGTGGCTGGTCCGCAAAAGGAGATCCCGGCCTATGGCAGCGAAATCGTCACCGTCATGGTTTATGCTTCCATGGTGGATCTCTTCGGCGCGGCCCGCCGCCTGATCCAAGGAGCCCAGAGCGAAACACCCGATGAAAAATGGAGTTATGCCGTCAATGGAAATCTGGACATGGGCGGCGGCGCCTGGACCGGCAAAATGCCGTTTGAGGCCAAGGGTGAGATCAATCTCAAAGAGTTAATGGGCAAACCATAGGAACGAAGAAGAAAAGAATTCACTCCTGAGCAAGCCTTTATTGTGTTGTCTTTGTCTCTTTTTTGGCTATTCCGTTTAAATGGATCTTTCTGGCGGCAGCTTTCCGTTCCTGATCCTTTTTCCTGCAGGCGCGACACTTAACCGCAAAAGAGTTGATATTTCCTTTGGCAACTTCATACCACCACTTCTGTTGCCGAGCGGTCCAAACCTCTTCTTTGCCGCAATCACGGCACACCACCAGCCTGTCGACATAGAAAACCGGCAGTGGGCCATAAGTATTATTGTGCGCCAGTTCGGCCTGATTTGCGATAACTGATCCAACCGGCGGCTTAATGCCTTTATCGCATGTATCAATTGTACCGAGATCTTTTAGGCGCTTGATCCTGCTCTTCAGCAATTCTTCATGTTTATGCTTTTTGTTGGGCATTATTCTTCAAATAAAAGGCCAGCATCACAGACGGCAGCCCCTCCCCGTCCTGTGCCCACACGTTGTACCTTCTTCAATTGATTCTGAGTGAGGAGGTAATTTTATTAAAGGCATCTGTGATTTTTTCACAATTTGATGGATCACAATGATAGTGAAATGAAAAGGTAGCTGTTTGGGAGAATGCATAGAAAGCATTGCTTTTAACTTTGCAGCTGCCAGTCTCATCCATCACTGAAATGCTTTTCCATTTCCGATCAGCGAATTGAACCTCTCCTTCGCTAAGCATCGTTCTTCCGCTAAGTGTCATTGAACGGATTTTTTGCCATGCCTCATCCTTGTCGATAATACTCTTATGGCTTTTGGAAGACACACTTATAGTTCCGAGAGCCTGATCAGGATCATTATCGAATACCAGGCAAATTTGGTTAACATCAGATTCGTCTATTTTCATGCCCGCAGGAATCTCAATTGAAAACAATGTGGCGGAATATTTATTCCCAACATAATTTTCGCATAGTACCAATGCAGGCATAAACAAAATAATAAACAGAGCGATTCGCCACATGTTATTCCTCCTACCTATGGCTGTTGTTTTTGTGTCGACAATAGGATCTGCTACTGGTTTCTCAAGGAGTACCTTGAACTCTTGAAAGACAAGAGCTTTAGAATCAAATAAGTCCATGGCCTTAATTAACCTATACTCAAATTTTTGTTCTTCGCTTTCATCTTTTGCAATAAAAGAATTGATGCTGATGCCAATAAGGGTGACTACTCGAATAGAAGAGTTCAAATGCGGTTGCTCTGAATGAAGAACCAATCATGTCACAGGTTAACCGTGCATAAAGTGGGGCCTGACCGGCGCCAAGTCTAAGTAATGATCACTATCGGGAAAGCGGACATTTGTGAATCATCGCTGATCAAAGGCACTTTTTCTAGTTTGGCTTGGGCCGCCAGCATACGATCAAAAGGATCCCGATGGGCCATCTTCCAGCTTCCGGCCAACTGCGCATGCTCGGCCGTTACAGGCAAGGCTTGAAATCCGGCCCGCTTGATCCACATGGGGACATTCTTGGCAACTGAAGCGGCCTCATTGAGTTTTCCCAAACGAAACTTCGTAGCAATTTCCCATACCGAGGCGGCGCTGACATAAATCACATTATCCGTATTCCTTAATATCTCACGGCTTTTGGCCGACAAACGCGGATCGTCAAACAGCCACCATAAGAGGATGTGTGTATCTACAATCATTGCGTCTACTCCCACCGCCGCAGCTCTTCTTCGGGCAAAGGCTCAAAAAAGGCATCGGTCACCGCGCCCTTGGCGATGCCGGGGCGCCGCTTTTTAACTTTGGTGATGGGGACAAGCTTAGCGTAGGGCTCTCCTGATTTGGCAATGACGATTTCCTCGCCCGAATGAGCACGGGCCAGCAACTTTGAGAACTGGGTTTTGGCCTCATGTACATTTACAGTTTCCATGGTGATATCCTTTTTAGACTTAGTCCATAAACTTAGTCTATTTCATTGGCAAATAAAAATCAATGGCCCGATTGCTACCGTGTGTGTGAGCCACGGCCGTTGCACGGCCCTGTTATCGGTATCGGAATCGGAATCGAAACACTACGATAGCGATACCGATGCCGATACCGATTCTGATCAAAGCAACACACCAGAATTACGCTCGTGGCCACCTCCATCAGCGAGATCGGACCACCCCAATGCGCGGGCACATACCCGCCACCGGGCACTGGCTGCAATGGGGCGACACCGGCCGGCAGAGCACCTGGCCAAAGGCCACCAGCAGTTCGTTGTATTTGATCCAGTGTTTGCGGGGCAGTTTGGCGCGCAGGGCCATCTCGGTCTGTTCGGGGGTTTTGGTACGCACGTAGCCGATGCGGTTGCTGATGCGGTGCACGTGGGTGTCCACGCAGATGGCGTCCTGGCGAAAACCTTCCACCAGCACCAGATTGGCGGTCTTGCGCCCCACGCCGGGCAGGGCCAGCAGTTCTTCCATGGTGTCCGGCACCTGGCCTTGGTGGCGTTCGATGATCAGCCGGCTGATCTCCATCAACCGCTGGGCCTTGGTGGGATAAAAGCCCACCGGATAGATCAGGCGAGCCGTCTCTTTTTCTCCCAGGGCCAGAAGCGCCTTCGGCGTGCGGGCCTTTTCAAAAAGCCGGGCCGCGGCCTGGGAGGTCACTTCATCTTTGGTTCGCAGCGATAAAATCGTGGAAACCAGAATTTCGAAGGGCGTGCCGCCCCGGTTGGCGATGAAAGTGATAATGGGCGCCTGCCACTGGCTATAAGCCTGGGTCAACAGGGCCACAAAACGATCGATATCCAATTTCTCCAATTTCTTCGCCATCAGCACCCTCCATTCAAATCGGGCCGGATCTTAATCTGCCGGCCGCATACCTGTAAAGCTCCATACCAAGGCCGGGTGTGAGTCGCGACTGTTGCATGAAGCATGAGGCCTCTGCCTTATCGTACGCGTACTCGTACGCGTACTCGTACTCGAATGATTTAAAAAGAATTTCGCGTACGCGTACGAGTACGAGTACGAGTACGCGAAAGCCCATACCATGCAACACTCCTGACTTACACTCACCAAGGCCGGCTGTCAGCGGCCGATTCTTCTGTCTTGCGCCGTTTTTTTGACATCCGCACGGCCATAACCAGCGTCAATCCCCCATTCATTTGGCTGGCCCCCAGGGCCACCCTTTACTTCTGGCCCAACTAACCATTTGTTTTATAACAATTAAAAACCAATCAGGAAATCGGCATATTACTTGCTGCTCTGCTGTTGCCATCGTCAGGTGCAATGGTTTGGGCCCATGCGTCCATTGGATGCATTGCGTCGGGTGCGATGGCCTGAGACGATACTCGAAATGGATGGCAAGGTATGGCCTGGAGCTTGGTCTATCCACCAATCAGCGCGGCGCCCAGCGTGCCGCAGCGCATTTACGCGGAATTTTTCAATCTGCGCGGAATCCCCTTTTCCATCACACCTGACCCGGAATTCCTGTTTCTTTCCGATACGCACCTGGCGGTCTTGGAAAAGCTTCAATACGGCATCAAAGGGCTCATGGGTTTCATGTTGCTCACCGGCGAAGTCGGCACGGGCAAAACCACCCTCTGCCGCGCGCTATTGGATAAATTGGAGGGCCGGGCCCGCACGGTTTATGTAATCAATCCGTCGCTGAGCGGCGTGGAGCTCATCGCCTGCATTCTGGAGGATCTGGGCATCAATTGCGAGGCAGGCGCCAGCAAAAAGGAGTTGCTGGACCGGCTCAATGGATTTCTGATCAATCATGCCAGCGCCGCGCCGGTGGTGATCATCATCGATGATGCCCAGACCATGCCCAGGCAAACGATGGAAGATCTGCGCCTGCTCTCCAACCTGGAAACCGACAAGAACAAACTGCTGCAAATCGTGCTGGTCGGACAGCCAGAACTGATGAACTTGCTAGAAGGTCCGGAACTGCGACAACTTCAGCAGCGCATCGCCATTCATTGCCGCCTGGACTTTCTGGGCCGTGACGAGATCGGCGCCTATATCGAACGCCGTCTGGCCGTGGCCGGCAACCAGGGTCAGGTACGCTTTACGGCTAAGGCCGCGAGCCGGGTTTACCGTCTGTCCAACGGTGTGCCCCGCATGATCAACAAGCTGTGCGACCTGGCCTTGACCGCGGCCTACGCCGCCGACAGCCACCTGGTGGACCTGGCCCATGTCTTGGCCGCCCATGAAGAGCTCATGGGCCAGCGCTCCTGGAAAAGCTGGCTGCGCCGCGGCTGGCAAGCCATGCCGGCCGTGGGGCCCCGCTCCAGCGGGCAGGGAGGTTTGCCGTGAGCCTGCTCAACGACGCCCTTCGCAAACACCACGGTGATCAAATGTCCGGCGACCACCCCGGAGACGGCGCCGTCATTTCGACGCCTCGATCGCGACGCCCGAAAATGGATTGGCGCCAGGCCCTGATCGCCGCAACGATTTTGGCGGTGGGAGCTGGCGCTCTCTGGTGGCTCTTGACCCCAGCCCAAAAGCCGCACCCGCGCCTGCAAACACCAGCGGCTGTCTCGGCCGTGCAGGAGACCGCTGATACCAGCAGCACATCCGTGGCAACGCTGCCCAATGCTGGGCCGGCCGATGAAGAAGAAGAAAAACCTGCTGGTTTGAGCACGGCCTCGGCGGCACCGGCGCCCGCCCGTGTTGACGCGCCGGCTGCTGTTTCAACCCAGCCGACCCCGACTGCCGCCCCAGCCACACCAGACGCGGCAAATGCTACACCCAAAAATACGAGCACCTCCCAGAAGACTTCCCACACCAGAATTGCGAGCACCAAAGCACCCAAAGCAGGCACAAAGCCTATGCCGGCCGACAGCCCCACTGTCACGACCGCCACAACCACGCTTTCCCAAAAACAGCGGGCCGCGGCCGAACGCTTCTACCGCAAAGCACTCACCTACCACCGCCAGGAGCGCATCGCCGAAGCGATCGTCATGTACCGGGAAGTACTCAAAATCGATCCAGACCATTTTGACGCCGCCTTTAACTTGACCTGCGCCTATCTTCAACAGGACGCCTACACCAATGCCCTGGCCATGGCCTCTGATCTTTATCGCAAGGCGCCGGCCAACCCCAGGGTGGGCTTGAATCTGGCCATTGCCCAGATCGGCTGCGGCCGGCCGGCCGAGGCCCTCGAACTGCTGGACCATATCGCGGCCCTGCCCGATCCGCCGCTCTACGAGATTTTCTTCCACAAAGGCGTGGCCTGCCGCAACCTTGGCCGGGCGGACGAAGCAGTGAAGTGGTACATCAAGGCGGAAGCATTCAAACCCAACGACCCGCGCCTGCTCTTCAATATGGCCGTGGCCCTGGACCAGCAGCAGCAGTACCGACAGGCCGTTGATTACTACTCCAGGTTCCTGAAGCAATCACCGGATCTGGAGGTGCAAACGCGCAAGCGCGTGGCCCAGCGCATCCGCGCCTTGCGGGCCGATCTGGCCATCAACCCCGACACGGAAGGAACCAGCCCATGAAAAAGCGCATCGGCGATATCCTCATGGAAATGGGGTTCATCGATGGGGACCAGCTCAAGCTGGCTCTGATGGAAAGCAAAAAGACCGGCCAAATGCTCGGCGACGTGCTCCAGCGCCTGGGCTGGGTGACCGAAGAAGATCTGCAGATGGCCATTGCCGTGCAAAGCGGGGCCAAAATTCTCGACACGGAGAATGTGGAGATCGACCAGAGCCTGATAACCCGCGTACCCCTAGAATTCGTCAACGACACCGGCATGTTTCCCTTTGCGGTGAACAACGGCGCGCTCCAGGCGGCCACCAACAACCCTTTTGACGTCATTGCGCGCGACAAGCTGGCGCGCCTGGTGGGCCAGCGCGTGGAGACCTTCATCGCGCCCAAGAAGTGGATCGCTAAGGCCATCGAAGTTTACTACAAGACGGCCCAGACCCTGGATGATGAAATCAACACCCTGACCTACTCCCAGGCCGCGGGCGACACCACCGAAGACAATCGCATCATCAAACTCTCCAGCCTGCTCATCGATAAAGGCTACGTGGTGGGCGCCAGCGATATCCATGTGGTGCCCGACGCCAACCTGGTGCGGGTTTACTACCGCATCGACGGCGTACTGCACCAGATGTATCTGTTTGCGAAGAAGTTCCAGCAGCCCCTGATCACCCGTTACAAGATCATGGCCGACATGGATATCTCCAACCCCAACATCCCCCACGACGGCCGCATCAAATACCAGAGCAACGTGGGCGCCTTCGACATCCGCGTCTCCACCTTCCCCACTCAGTTGGGCGAAACCGTGGTCATGCGCCTGCTGATCTACAGCAAGGTAGTGGGCGACTTGAAGAATTTGGGTTTGGAAGAAGACGATCTGAAACGCTTCGAACGTACCATCCACCGTCCCTATGGCTTGATTCTGACCACGGGTCCCACCGGCTCAGGCAAGACCACAACCCTGTATACGGCCCTGATGGCCATCAACAGCCCCAGCATCAACTGCATGACCGTGGAAGATCCCATTGAGTATGTGATTCCCACCATCCGCCAGACCGCGGTGAACGTCAAGGCGGGACTGACTTTTGAAAATGCCCTGCGCTCGGCCATGCGCCAGGACCCGGACGTGATCCTAGTGGGCGAAATCCGGGACAAGATCACGGCCGATCTGGCCATGCGCGCGGCTCTGACCGGTCACCTGGTGCTCTCCACCCTGCACACCAATGATGCGGCCTCGGCCATCAACCGCTTGCTTGACCTGGGCATTAACGCCAGCATTCTGGCTTCGGCGCTCTCCATGATCGTGGCCCAACGCCTGGTGCGTCTGCTGTGCCCCAACTGCGCCGCGCGCGAGCCCATCACCGAAGAAGAACGGGCCCTCTTTGTGCGCAACGGCATGGAGCCGCCCACGGAAATGGCCAAACCCAAAGGCTGCGACAGTTGCTTCCAGTCAGGTTATCGCGGCCGGGCCGGCATCTACGAAGTCATCATCGTGGATCGCAATATTGAAAAGATGATTTTTGCCGGCGCTCTGCACCGCGAAATCGAAGATACGGCCACGGCCGCGGGCACGGTGTTGATGTTCCGCCAGGCCTTGAAGAAAGTGGCCCGCCACCTGACCTCCCTGGAGGAGATCACGCGCGTGATCGTCAATTATGCCTAATTTCGAATACAAAGCGGTCGACGACAATGGCCGCGTGACCCGGGGAGTATCCACCGCCTTTGATGAAAGCGATGTGGAGCGCAAACTGGGAATCAGCGGCCTGACCCTGATCCATTGCCGCCCGCTCAAGGAGAGCGGCTGGGCCCGCTGGCGCGGCGGGAGGGTCAATCTGCGTGCCGTGGTTGAATTCTACTTGCGCCTGGCCCAGACCCTGGAGATCGGTCTGCCCATTCTCTCCGCCCTGGAAGAGAACAGCCGCTACCTGCCCTCCAAGACCATGCGCCATATTTCGGGCGAGATCAAAGTGTCCGTGGAGGCCGGTCGCAGCATGCATGACGCCATGTCCGCGCATCCGCATGTGTTTCAAAAGCTGGAGCTGGCCATCATCCGCATGGGTGAGCAAAGCGGCGTGCTGCCCGCCTGCCTGAAGCAATTGGCAGCTTTTCTGCAATGGAAAGAAGAACTGCGCTCCCATATCAAGAAAGCCACCATCTACCCTTCTTTTGTAATTACGGCCATCGTGGCGGTCATCGGCGTGTGGGTGGGTTATGTTCTGCCCCAGATGGTCAAGGTGCTCTCGGAGATGTCGGTGGCCGTGCCCAAGGCGACCCTGATGGTTCTGAAGGTCAGCGAATTCATCAAGGCCAACTGGCCCTGGTTCGTGGCCGGAGCAGCAGTATGCTTGGGCCTGCTCTACTTCTTTCAACGCACCGAGCAGGGCGGACTGCGTTTCGACCGTTGGCTCTTGCGGATTCCCCTGCTGGGTGGAGTATTAAAAAACATCGCCCTGGCCCGCCTCTGCCACAACTTCGCCACCATGTTTGAGAGCGGCATGGCCATTCAACAAATCTTTACTACCTTATCCGAAAATGGTCTGGGCAACCGCTTCCTGGAAGATCGCCTGAAATTGGCCTACCGGGAAGTGGAAAGCGGTGAGTCCATTGCCAGCGCCCTGGAAAGCGCGGGCGGCTACCCCACCCTGCTGCTGGGCGCCGTGCGCAACGGCGAGGCCACCGGTACCCTGGACCAATCTTTCAAGCGGTTGGGAGATTACTTCGACACGGAAGTCAAGCGCACGGTCCAGGCCATGCTCAGCGCCATCGAACCCATGGCCATCATCGCCCTGGGGGCGGTCTTTGGTTTGATTGTGCTCTCTATTTTACTGCCATTGTATGATGTCATGGGGTCCATGGGTAAGGCGTATTAAGTGCATACGGTAGTAATTAGGGTGACGGAGTGTTTTACTACAGGCGTAAGGCGCAAAGGGGCAAAGGCACAAAGGGACTGAGGGTCTGAGGCGTAGGGTGCATTTATGCACCAGTGCAATGAATTGGGGTGGTGCGTAGAACGCACCCTACCGTGCCGAGGCTTAGAAACACGTAGGGTGCATTCCATGCACCATTGACATTTACAATGGCGTCTAAAATGCACCCTATACTTCTAAATCCCTGAGTCCCTTTGTGCCTTTGCCCCTGTGTGCCTTTGTCCCTTAGCCCCTTTGTCCCTCAGTCCCTCAGTCCCTTCAAGGAATATTGATCGTCGCGCCGCGGCCGGCCAGGATGACCGGTGTGGGCGGGGTGGAGGGGCTCACGATGGCGCCGAGGCCATTGGCGGCGGTGCGCACCTCGATGCGGCTGCCCGACAAGATATCGTAGCTGTTGGAGGTGTTGGCGTTCAGAAATCCGAGGTCGGCGCCGCGAGTGACATCGCGCACATACACCCGGACCCCGGAAGTATTGTTCACCGCCAGTTTAAGATACTCACAGACCTGCCCGAAGAGTTCATTGCCGCCGATATACACCGTCAAATCGTCAAAGGTTTGCTGGGGAGGATAACGCAGGTAATTGGGGTTGCCGTTGGCGTTGTTACCCCGGTGGGTGCCGCTATTGTAAGTGTCGAACACATTGCCGTTGCTATCGGCATCCATGGGGCCGGCGCTGACCAGCACGAACGCCACGTTGAAGGCTGTCCCGCTGCCATCGCCGTCCACCACCAGGGGCCGGGTGTTCAAGCCATTCTTGAGGGCTGTGCAGGTGGTCGCACGGCTGTTGGAGGTCAGGTTAGCGTTGACCTCGTAGCGCAGGACGTGTTTATAGGGGTCCCTGGGCCCCGCTTGCAGCGTCAGGTAGGGTAGAAAACCATTGGTGACGCCATTATCTTCCTGGCCGTCGCCGGACCCGGCCGTACTGCCGTCCGCCCAGGGCAGGCGGCCGTTGTTGATGGCATAACTCACCAAAGCCCCGCGGACCTGCGCCAGGTAGTCAACGGTTTCGTTGCGCATCTTGCGCTCGGTGAGGATTTTCATCAGCGAGACGCCGCCGCCGGTCAAAATGCCGATAATCACCATCACGATGGCGATTTCCAACAGGGTAAAGCCTTTGGGGTTGTCTATGGCCGATTGAGATCGCTTCATGAGGGCCTCTATCAGGAGAGTGGCTTAGGGTGCGTTATGCAGCTAAAGCACCCCTTCGGCCCGTCGAGTATTAGCGCTCTAGAACTTGACATAGAGGATGGGCACCGTCGTGCCCTTCGTATAAACGCCGCTGCTGCTCACGATGGTTCCGGCGACAGGGTCTCCATCATCATTTTTAAGGTCAATTTCCTGGCAGATTTCCCCTGGCAAGTTATAATAACGAATATAGTGAGCCGGCGGCGTCGAGTTGCCTGGCGGGTTGACCCAAACCACGTCCACGTTGCCGCCAAAGGAGTGTTTGGGCAGAGTGGTGGTCCCATCATAGGTGCCGCTGATCAGTTCAGCCAGACTCAGCTCAAGGAAAGCTCTAAAGACTTCGGCCCCGGCGATCTGGCCGTTGCCGTTGCCAGTGCCGTTGCTGCCCGGCGGCACGTTGGCCAGGTTATTGTCGCCGGGATAAACGCCGTATTTGTCGTAAAAAGTCATGACCGCCGCCCGCAATTCGTCGGCCTGCTTGACCACCCGTTTGACCTTGGCATTCTCGATCATGGCCTGCCCTTTAAGCACGCCGCCGATCAGCAAGCCAATGATCACCATGACGATGGCAATTTCCACCAGCGTAAAACCGGCCTGGTCCCGTTTCAAATTCTTCAGACTCAACATGGTTATGCTCCTCCAATAATTAGTTGCGGTCTCCCAGGACGATTCTGCGCGGGTGGCCGTTTATTTATATATCGGCGCGGTCGGTGTTCGACTTTAATCGATCGTGATACCGGTATCGTTGATTGGTTGATTGGTTGACTCGTTGATGCGTTAAATCGTTGATTCGTTGATTGGGAAAACATTGGATGTGAACTCGTTTTCCACTTTTGGTGCCCTCGTAATAAGCAGCACGGCGGCCGTTAACGTCATCCCCGTCCCGTATTTATGCGGGACGGGGGTGACGGCCTTGGCGGAATTTCTATGAACCCAACCTTCGTGACGAATCAACGAATCAACAAATCAACAAATCAACCAACCACCGCCTACGCATCTTCCCGGATATACGGCGTAATAAAAATCACCAGTTCGCTCCGTTCCTCGCTTTCGTCCTGGTGTTTAAACAGCCCGCCGATCAGCGGCAAACGGCCCAGGTACGGCAACCCCTCATGGTTGACCGTGCGGATTTTGTTGATCAACCCGGCCAGCACAAAGGAGTGGCCTTCGCGCACCCGCACGGTGGTGGCCAGTTCCTGCAGGTCGATGACCGGGTTGGAAACCGATTGGGTGGAGATGCCGGTGGGAATTTGCAACTCCACTTCCCGGTCGATGCGGGTCAGGGCCGGCACGATATGGAAGGTGATCATGCCATCCTCGGAAATCTGGGTGGTCAAGCCCAGTTGCAGCCCGAGCACCGCCCGCCGGATGGTGGTCCCGATGGTGATCACACCTGTTTCAGCATCGCGGTCCACGCCGTTGATATCGGTGTAGGGGAATTGATACCCCACCGTCAGCAGAGCCGACTGCCGGTTCATGACCGTCAAATGGGGATTGGACAGCACCCGCACATCGCCTTGGGTGTGCAGAAAATCGAGCAGGGCCTGGAATTGGGACTGGGCGCCCTTGGCAATGCTGCCGTTACTGTTGAAGCCCAGTTGGAATATATCCGGCAGATCCCCTTGGCTGGAGGTAAAGGCCACGTCTAAATGGGTCCAGTCGATGCCGTATTTGCTCTCGTCGGTGAGCTTGACCTCCATGATGCGGGCCTCCACAAAGACCTGGCGGTTCATGGCGGCGGTCAGCACATCCAGAAAGCGCACCATGGCCGCCAGCCGGCGGGGCGTGTCCGCCATGTAGATGACTCCGGCGTTGCGGTTCACCCGCAAAACCCCTTCTTCGGATTTCAACCCGCCCAGGGCCTGCTCCACCGCCGACCAGAGATCGGAATGTTCCTCGGATTTTTTGCCTTTGATCTGATACTTGCCGGAAACCCCGGAGCCTTCCGCGCCCGAGCCCAGCATATCACCGCCCACATCCACCACGGTTTCCCCCACCATGTCGAGACAATCCAATTGGTAGATGCGTTCGGCGAACCGTTTGATGGAGAGCGTGCCCCGGTCAATGGCCCAGGCATAGCCGGCGCCGTTGACCACGATGGTGTCCAGGGCCTCTTCCAAGGTCACATTGTTGAGCTTGACCGTCACCGGCATGTTCAAATCAATGCCCGCCTCGACCGACAGGTTATAGGTCGAATCCTTGGTCATGGCGGCGATCACTTCGCCCAGGGGCGCTTTGTCAAAGACCAGGGAGTAAAGCATTGGCGGCGCTTTGACTTCCTTGTCCATGGGCGCCATCTGCTCGGTGAAGGGCGGCGGGCCCGGCCGGCGCTGCTGTTTGGCCTGGTTCAACGCCTTGCCCGGTTCCATTTGAAGTACTTCTTTGTCTTCGTGCACCATGGGGCCCTTGGGCGTTTGGGTGGCGCATCCGCCGAAGGCGATTAAACAGGCCAAACCAACCAAGGGGAGGCGCCATCTCTTGTGTTGCGGGAATTTGTTTTGCATATACTTCTCTTTCTCCGGCCTTTAATGTCCTTTGTCGTCACAATGGGAAGGTTTTGGACCGGGAATGAACCACTCCTGCCCGTCACGCTGTACGACGATGCCTTCGGTAGTAATTTTCGCCACCACGTAATCCATGATCTTATCCTTTTCACGGCACACCTTGCCGTTTACTACGGCCGTGTAGGAAACAGCGCCGAATGGATCAGCCGACACCATGATGCCGGCCAACACCGGCAGGGCCGGTTTGTCCGCGACGGCCTGGGGCTGCGGATCGTCTTTTGACGCAACCGCGCCGGCCGGTGGATGGGTGACCATGGAGATCAGCATTTCAGAGGCAGATCCCAAATCCCGCCCGCTGCCCAGACGCGTTAATTTCTGCCGCAGATTGCGGATGGCCACGGAACTACCCTGAAGGGGTTTGCTTTCCAGGGTCATATAGCTGAAACCGTTGAGACCGATGAGCGCCAAGGCCGCCAGCACCCAGCCCCCCATGTACAACCGTTGTTTGCCGCCGAAATTCTTCATAGGCGCCCCTTTCCCGTCATCAATGGGTCGAGTGTGCCCATGGAGACCGCCTCGGTTTCATCCGGTGGCGAAGTCGTCTGATAATGAAGCGATAAATCAAACTCCAGCTCGATGGCACCGGCCTCCCTGGCTGTTTTAACGCTCGCCTGCCGTACCTGGAGGTAGGAGAATTTCTGCAAGGCGGTTAAAAACCCGGCCACATTGGCCATGCTCCCCTGCATACTCAAATGGAACGGGACGAGTTCTTCGGTGATCTGCCCGGCTTCGGGCAGCATTGAAAATCCTTGCAGATCAAAGGCCGCCGCCAAAGCCTGGACCCGGCCGCGCACCGATACGATCCCCAGATCCACCGACTCCACGCGCAGATACAAGGCATCATGGAACTTGAGGAGGCGGCTGAGGGTCTGAGCATTTTGATGTTGAAAAGCGATCTCCTTACGGATCTGCTCACTCTTGTCCCTGGCCCTGGCCACATCGTCGATGCGCAGGGTGTTCCACAACGTCATCACCAGGGCCAAGCCCCAGATTCCCGCTACCACCATCCAACGCAATTTCATTTTCGAATTCATGTCAGCTCCAACCGCATGGCAATCAGATACTTTTGTGATCGATCGGCCTCCTCGGCCGCATCCACGCTGATGTTGATATTATGGATGGAAATCTCTTGACGGGTTCCCAGGTTCTTCTTCAACCGGGCCACCAATTGTTCCAGCAGCGATTTCAACTGCTCGGAATCCTGCGCCTGCACGGACGCATTGAGGGTCAGGGCCGGCTGCTCTTCCAAAGCGATGTTTAATGCCTGCAACTGGACACCGCTGGGCAGACTGGACATCACGCGCCGCAGGGTCTCTCCGCAGGCGGGTTTTTCGGTCACGGCCAGTACCGAGTCCAACGCCTGTTCGTATTGCCCCATGCCCGCGCCGGCCGCGACCATCCGCTGCTGCACCATTTGCTGCTCCGCGATTTCCCGGCGCTGCAACTGGCCCAGCATCCAATTCTCCCCCGCCAGGGGCAGCAACAGCAAAGCGCCGACAAGGATGCCGGCCCACTGCACCGGCTCCCATTCCAGCTCCTGTTTGACCCGGCGATGGGTGATGCTGAAATAGGGCGCCTGATAGGATAGATCCGTGAACCGCAGCGCACCGTCCAAAAAGGGGGCGGCTTCGATGGCCATGGTCTGGGCGTTTTCCAGCAGCGGCCGCAGGTCGATTACTTCACGGCCCAGGACTTGGGCGAACATTTCGCAACTGTCCGAGGCGCAGGCCAGCAGATAGACCCGGCTCAACTCACTTTTGGTCTTCTGGGAAAACATGTACAGGGATTGATTGATTTCAAAGGTCAGGGCTTCGAGGCGGTCCTGGGCCTCGGAGAGCACCACATCGCGCGAAAATACGAAGTTGCCCTTGAAATAGAAATAGAGCATGCATTCCCGGCTGCCCATATGAATCAACAGGGTGCCTTCGCGGTGGAACTCCACGGCCGCCTGGGCCAGACGCTCCTTCCACAAAAAGGCCGGAGAGGTGATCAGCCGGGGGGCGGCATCCATTTTGGCCAAGGCATGGTAAAGCTGATAGCCTTTTTCATCCTGCAGAAAATAGGTCAGCAAGCCTTCGGCCTCCGCCGCGCCCAGATGCGTGTAGTTGAAGAAATGGCGGACCTGTCTGCGTTCGGGAAAAGTGGCAATCAATTTGCGCTCCAGGAACGGCTCGATGAGCGCCGGCCGCGTGGATTGAAACGGATAACGCGCCGTGCCAAACCAATGGTCCGGGACAATGCACAGGGTCTTGTAGGGACCCTGAAACATTTTGGGGATCTGGCCCGCTACCACGCCGTCCGCGGCCAGCACCTGCGTCAAAGGCAGACGCAGCACGCAGCGCCCGGCCTCCGGCGACCGGCCCGCAATCCACAGGACTTCATCGTTGTGGACCGCAATGATTCCGACAAACCGTTTTGCAAACATGGTGCTATTTCCGCCGCGACTTCCTGCCAATCACAAAAATAGATCTAAATTTCAAATGGTTAAATCGGGGCGGCCGCTCGAACCGTCAACGGCCCCTCTTCAACCACTCCCTGGAGAGCCTCGCTGGTATTATCGGCTCGGCGGGATAATTACTTGAAACATATTTATATCCGGACAAGGTTTCCGTTCCGCCTGGAAGCCAGACTCCGATGCGGCCATGATGTGGTTTTAATTCGGTCAGGCGCGTTCACATCCCGCAAATCGTGCACCATATTTAATCTGAAAGGAGGCTATCTTGGGAGAGGAAGGCGTTGGCACCGTTTTCCCAACGCGCAGGATGAAAAAGGAGGTCCACATGAATAACAAGTTTCAGCGAGCAGTATTGGGCATAACGGTATTGGTTTTATTTATGGCCGCTCCCGCCCTTGCCGCTGGTAAGATCAGCTGGAAGAAATGGAGGGAGGCCGACGGCATTGTCGGCTATGAGCACAGCGTCGCGGATTCCAAATACCAGGAAACCAAAGCAGTGACCGTCATCGACGCACCCATGGGTGTTCTCCTGGAAGTATTGATGGACATTCCCAATTTCCCAAAATGGATGTACCAATGCAAGCAAGCAACCCTCTTGGATAAAACGGATGAATTCCACCGCGTGCTCTACTACGATCAGAACATCCCCGTCATCGGCCAACCGGATCGCTGGGCGATCATTGAATCCATAACCACCTACGATCTGAGCAAGGGCAGTTGCACCACGACACTGAATTCCATCGACCGGCCCTATGCCAAGGCGAACGGTGTGCGGATGAACAAATTCTCCGGCACCTTTGAACTGACGATGCTCAGTCGCGACAAGACCCAGGTGAGCTATACGGCTTTCAGCGATCCCGCCGGATTTGCACCGGCATTCATTGCCAATTGGATAATCCGCAGAGTCAGCTTTGACACGGTGCAGGCTTGGCGGCAGATGGCCAAAGACCCTCATTATATCCAAGCAGCCCAAAAGGGCATCCCCCGGTCGATTATTGAGAAAGCCATTGCGGACGGCACGCTGAAATATGGGAGCCCCACTGCTGGATAGCTGTGCGCGCATCGCGGCCAAAATGTCGAAGATAAATTGATCCGCAACTCTTTAGGAAGAGTGCATGTGGGGATGCGCGCCCAGGGAGATTAAAATCGCGGGATCAGGATATTGGGCTGATCAAATCCGGTCGGGGTGGCCCAGGCTCTATGTTCTGGTCAAGACGAGATAAGCCACCTGAATGCGGTTTTCCCGTAAATTGCGCCCGGTGTTGCGCGCCTTTTCGGCCGCGCCGGGGCCGATCACCAAATTAAGACCAATCGGCGGGCTCTGCCGGGGCCGGTTTTGCATCTGGTGGATCAGGGCCTCGAACCACTGGCAGCAGGCCTGGGTGACATCTTGCTGGTGAACTGTTTTAAATCCGGCATCCTGTAGCAAGAGAAGCATTTCTTCCAGGGAGATCAAAAAATTGGTGGACGCGTCGCCGGCCCACTGGACGGGGTAATGAATGGGCGGCGCTTGGCCGCGGAAAATCTCATACATGGCCAACATTCCATCAACCTTGAGCACACGCTGGATCTGGGCCGCAAGACGAAGCTTATCCTCGATGTTCATGAACGTGTGCTGGGACCAGGCCACATCGAACGCGCCGTCATCGTAAGGCAACTCCAGCATATTTCCTTGTTGGAAAGAGACCTTTTCTTCCAGGCCGACCATTTGGGTCAAACGCGTGGCGACCTGGATGAATTCCGCCATCAGATCGATGCCCTGAACCTGGCAACCAAACTCGGCGGCCAGCAGGCGGCTCGGGCCGCCCAGGCCGCACCCCAGATCAAGGACGCGCTGACCGGGTCGCAGACCGGCCAAACGGGCCAGTTCCAGCGTGGCTTCCCGACCCCGCATATGGAATTCGTCAAAAGCGGCGGTATCTTTATAGGAGCTGATCTTGCGGCCCGCTTGAGCCAGGGCTTCAAACAGCGTTTGCGCCAAATCGGGACGGCCGTAATGTTGTTTCAACAAATCTTCATTGTTTTTTGCATCACTCATGGGGAGTCCGTCATCCGGCCGCCTATCTTCAAACAGAACAGGCACCAGGTTTTTAAACATTTTCTTCGTGCAGAGATATCCGATCAGTGCCACGGCTGTAAAGAGGGCGCCGCTCCAGAAGGTTATTGAATACCCACAAAATTTCCACGGTGGCGCGGTCCGGCCAGATCACATCCAGAATGTAAAACAAAAATTACATTAAACTTTACATTGACATTTACATTTTGTCGATTATAGTGGAGTTGAATCGCAGGTGCGAATCGAAAGGAGCCTCCATGATTTCCCGCTTAACCGCCAAACAACAGGAGCTGTTCGAGTACCTGACCCGGAGCATTCAAGACGGCGGCCGGGCGCCCAGTCTGCGCCAGGCCGCCGGTGAGCTGGGTATCAGCCACGCGGCCGTGGCCCAGGGGCTCAAAGTTTTGGAAGAAAAGGGGTATGTCAAACGGGAGGGGCGCTACAGCCGTGCGGTTTATCTGCTCAATCCGGACCGGCAGACCGCCGCCGTGCACCGCTGGCGCGAGGTGCCCGTCGTGGGCCGGGTCCAAGCCGGCCTGCCCATGTACGCCCAGCAGGAGTGGGACGGCACCCTGGTGCTGGATACCGAGCAGTTCAAGCAACCGAACCTCTTTGCCCTGCGCGTCAAGGGCGACTCCATGCGCGAAGCCGCCATCCTGGACGGCGATCTGGCCATCTGCGCCCCGCGCCAATATGCAAGCAACGGTGAAATCGTGGTGGCCCTGGTGCACCATGAGGAGGCCACGGTCAAATACTTCTTCCTGCACCAGGATCGCATCGAACTGCGGCCGGCCAATCCCGATTTCAAGCCCATGTTCTATGGTTTCGACGAAGTACTGGTGCAGGGCAAGGTGATCGGGATACAGAGAACGATGGGTTCATAGGAGAAGAATAAGGAGAATAACCGCTGGTGGATCGTAGCCGACCAGTTTTCTCCGATGCCGGGGTGAGGGGTAGAAAATGTAGAAGATAACAAGCCATGCAAGAAGCATCAACAACCAAGACACAAATCTCCGCCGGCCGTCTGCGGGTCGGCACCAGCGGCTACTCCTATCCGGAGTGGAATGACGCGGGATTTTATCCGCCCGGCACGCCGGCCAAGGAGATGCTCGCCCTGTATGCGAAACACTTCTCCATCACCGAGCTCAACTACACCTGGTATCAGATGCCCAAGGCCGCGGCCCTGGAACGCATGCTGCCCAAGGTCCCGTCCGGCTTCGGATTCGCGGCCAAGCTGACCCGCACCATGACCCACGAAATCGACCCCCATGGCTGGCGCGGCCAGGTGGCCCAGTTCCGCGAAGGCATCGCGCCGCTGGTCCAGGCCGGCCGGCTGACGGCCCTGCTGGCGCAACTGCCGGCCGCCTTTCAGCGCACCGAAGAGAACCGCCGCTACCTGGCCCTTTTACTGGATGCCTTGAACGGCCTGCCCGTGGCCGTGGAGTTCCGTCACCGCTCCTGGGCCGAGGAGCGGGTCTTTGCCGAGCTGCAAAAGCGGCGCGTGCCCCTGGTGGCCGTGGATGTGCCCGACCTGCCCTATCTCTTTCCCAGCCTGGACGTGGTGACCAACCCGGATCTCTTCTACCTCCGCTTTCACGGCCGCAATGCCAAAGGCTGGCGCTCGGGTGACATGCAAAAGCAGTTCGACTACCTCTATACTTCCGCCGAACTGCAACCCTGGAGCCAGGAGAAGATCCCACGGATGGCGGCCCAGGCCCGCGACGGCATCATCTTCTTCAACAACCATGTGCGGGGCCAGGCGCCGCGCAATGCGAAGATGCTTGCCGAGCAGTTGGGGGTTCAGTCTCCATGATTTGCGGTGTTCTTGCGACCACTAAGTTAAGTGTAAAGTTTTAAGTTTAAAGTTAAGGAATACTACCATTTATAGGATGCGGTTCCGACCTGTCTATCAGTAATCAATCGATAGAATTCCTCAACTTTCATACTTTAAACTTTCTTACTTAAAACTCTTTCAAGCACCCAAATCATCTTTGCATTTCAAGATGTCATGAGCAGTAAAGATGGATCGTTCGATCATTCATATCAACATCGCCGATTTCGCCGCGGCCGTGGAACGGCGCCTGGACCGCCGCCTGGAAGGCCGGCCGCTGATCATCGCGCCCCAGGGTGCGGCCCGGGCCACGGTCTTTGACATGAGCGAGGAGGCGTACCGGGCCGGGGTGCGCAAGGGCATGCCCCTGGGCCGGGCCGCGCGGTTGAGCCGCGACATGCTGGTGCGGCCGCCCCAGCCGGCGCGCTATGAACAGGCCATGGCCGACCTGTTGCGCCAGGCCCTGCCCTACTCGCCGCTGATCGAACCGGGCGAAAGCGACGGACACCTCTTCGTGGATGTCACCGGCACCAGCCGCCTGTTCGGGCCGGCCGTGGATGTGGCCTGGCGAATGCGCCGCCAGGCGCGCAAGGATCTGGGTCTGGACCCCATCTGGACCCTGGCCGCCAACAAACTGGTATCCAAGGTGGCCTCGCGGCTGGTCAAACCCATCGGCGAATACATCGTGGCACCGGGCGACGAAGAGGCCTTTCTGGCCCCCCTGCCGGTCTGGCTCATCCCCGGCATTGAAAGCACCGACCTGCTTCGTCTGCGGGAATTGAATCTCACCCGCGTCCACCAGATCACCGCCCTGGGGCCGGGTCACCTGGAAGTGGCCCTGGGGTCCCAGGCCGCCTTTGTGGAACGGGCCGTGCGCGGCCAGGACAACACGGCCGTGCGGCCCGTGGGCCAAAAACCGCTCCAGGTCACATTGGAGCACACCTTCGGCACCGACACCCACGCGCCGGCCGAGCTGGAGGCCCAACTCTACGCCCTGGTGGAAAAAGCGGGCCATGCGCTGCGCCGCCAGGGCCGGGCAGCCCGCCGCGTGATCGTCACGGCCGACTACAGTGACGGCCGGCGCTGCATCCGCCAGTTCCGCGTGGAACCGCCCACGGCCAACGACCTGGCCCTGTTTCCCCTGGCCCAGCGCGCCCTGCACCTGGCCACGGCCCGCCGCACCAGGGTGCGCCACCTGCGCCTGACCTGCGACCGACTGGTCTATCCGCCGGCCCAACTGCCGCTATTCGAGGAGGAGCGCCGCACCGTGGCGCGTCAGGACTGCATCATCGCCGCCGTGGATCGGGTTCGGGAGCGGTTTGGGTGGGGGGCGGTGGCCGTGGCGCGTTAGCCCGTTGCCCGTTGGCCCGTTGGCCCGTTAACTCGTTTAGTGGGGGATACTTATTATGACAATCAAGCGTTTTGAAGATTTGGAATGTTGGCAGGTAGCAAGAATTTTAACAAAAGAGATCTATGATCAAACGCGGCTTTCTGAATTTTCAAAGGACTTCAAGCTGACAGATCAAATTTGCAGTGCATCGGTTTCAATCATGAACAACATCAGTGAGGGCTTTGATGCGCAATCAAACAAAGAATTCATTCGTTTTTTAACCTATTCACGACGTTCATGCTCGGAAGTACAGAATTGCCTGTATGTTTCATTAGACCAAGGCTACATTACTCTCGCTGTTTTCAAACATTGCTATGAACAGTGCGCACGGGTTAGACAAATTATAGACGGTCTTATCCGCTACCTAAAACATCCCAGGGATAGTGAATCCAACCGAGAAAACGTCCGCCCAACGACTGCGCCGAGTACCAAACCAAGAGATAAATCAGCCCCACAAGTCGACAGGCCAACGAGCAACGGGTCAACGGCAAACGGGCCAACGGGCACACGGGCCAACGGGCCAACGGGCAAACGGGCAACGGGCTAACGATCCCATGCTCCCCCTAACCACCCGCTCCCACCACTCCCTCATGTGGGGCACCACCTCCATCAAGCACCTGTGCCGGGCCGCCAAGCAGATGGGCTATGACCGGCTGGCGCTGACCGACACGGACAACCTTTACGGGTTGTGGCCCTTTCTGGATACCTGCCGCCGGGAGGGATTGAAGCCGATTATCGGCGCTGAGATCACCGATCCAGGCTCCCGGCGCCGGGCGGTCTGCCTGGTGGCCGATGCCCAGGGCTACAGCCACTTGTGCCGTCTGATCACCCGGCGCCACATGGACGAAGATTTTGATTTGGCAACAGCCTTGCTTGAGCACGCCCAAGGCTTGATCGTGCTGGTTTCCGATGCCGGGCTGTTGGAAAGGTGGCACCAGGCCGGCGTTCAGGTGGCCGCCGCCATGCCCCGGGCGCCCCTGGCGCCAACCCATGCCCTGCGCCAAAAAGCGCGAGAGCTGAACATTCCCCTGGTGGCCACGCCGGGCAGTTTTTTCGTGCAGCCCGGGGAGTACACCCTGCATTGCCTGCTGCGGGCCATTGATCTGAACACCACCCTGGAACGCTTGCCGCCGGATCAGGTGGCGCCGGCCAATGCCTGGCTGGCCCCGCCGGAAGTCTATGCCCAACGGTTTGCCGCTTGTCCCGAAGCCATTGCCCATACCCGCACTATCGCTGACCGGATCACTTTCACGGGCCCGGAGTTCGGCCTGGTCATGCCGCCCTGGAAAGACGACCAGGGTCGCACGGCCGAGGCGGCCCTGCGTGAGGCCGCTTACGAAGGAGCCCGCCGCCGCTATGGCGATGATCTGCCGGAACCAGTGGTGGACCGTCTGGAGCACGAACTGCGCATCATTGCCCAAATGCACTTTTCCGCCTACTTTCTCATCGTGCGCAACATCGTGAGCCGCAGCCCGCGCACCTGCGGCCGGGGCTCGGGCGCCGCCTCCCTGGTGGCCTATTGTCTGGGCATCACCAATGTCTGCCCGGTCAAGCACAACCTTTACTTCGGCCGTTTCTTAAATCCCGGCCGCAAGGACCCGCCCGACATTGATGTGGATTTTGCCTGGGACGAGCGCGACGATGTGATCCAGAGCGTGCTGGACGAGCATGGTGACCATACCGCCATGGTCTCCAGCCACATCCTGTTTCAGCCCCGCATGGCCGTGCGCGAGACCGCCAAGGTGTTCGGCCTGACCGACGCCGAGATCGGCCGGGTGACCGGACGGCTGCCCTGGTTTTGGCACAGCCAGGAAAAAGCCGACCTGCTGGCCGATCTCAAGCGCAACCCTCAAACACGGAACTTGGCGCTGGACGAACCCTGGCCGCAGATCCTCTCCCTGGCCCGCCGACTGCTCGGCATTCCCCGCTACCTCTCGGTGCACCCCGGCGGCGTGGTGATCACCCCCGGCCCCATTCGGGATTATGTGCCGGTGGAACGAGCCGCCAAGGGCGTGCCCATCATCCAATGGGAAAAAGACGCCACGGAGCGCGCCGGCCTGGTGAAGATCGATCTGTTGGGCAACCGCAGCCTGGGGGTCATCCGCGACGCTATCCATAACGTTCATTCCAACGGCGTGAGCTTCGATGAAACCCGCTGGGAGCCTGAAGATGATCTGGCCACCCAGGAGTCCCTGGCCCTGGGCCGCACCATGGGGTGCTTTTACATCGAAAGCCCGGCCACGCGCCTGCTGCAGCAAAAGGCCGCGGTCGGAGACTTCGAGCACCTGGTGATCCACTCCAGCATCATCCGGCCGGCCGCCAATCCCTTTATCCAGGAGTATATCCGGCGCCTGCACGGTGGCGCCTGGGAACCCATCCACCCCCTGCTGGCCGACGTGCTGGACGAAACCTTCGGCATCATGGTGTACCAGGAAGATGTCTCCAAGGCCGCCATGGCCCTGGCCGGCTTTGACGACGCCGCGGCCGACGGCCTGCGCAAGGTGATGGCCCAAAAAGACCGGGAACATCGGTTGCAGGATTACTACCAGCGCTTTGCCCAGGGCGCCCGGCAAAGGGGCGTGACACCGCAGCAGATCGAAGCCGTGTGGGCCATGATGATGAGTTTTTCGTTCTATTCGTTCTGCAAGCCCCACAGCGCCTCCTATGCCCGGGTCTCGTTTCAGGCCGCCTATCTCAAGGTCTACTTCCCGGCCGAGTTCATGGCCGCCGTGATCAGCAACCAGGGCGGCTTTTACAACGCCTTTGCCTATGTCTCCGAAGCGCGGCGCCTGGGGGTGACCATCGATCCGCCCGACGTGCAGTGCAGCGAGATCCGCTGGCGCGGGGCCAACCACCGCATCCGGGTGGGGCTGATGGCGGTCAAGGGGTTGTCCGATCACACCATGCAAACCATCCTCTCCCAGCGCCGGCAATGCCCCTTCCGCGACCCGGCCGATTTTTTCCAGCGCGTGCGGCCCGACGATGCCGAGGCCCGGACCTTGATCCTGTGCGGCGCATTGGACACCCTGGCGCTACATCTTAGGGATAAAGAAAATTCCGATATCCCGTTTGACAGGGCGGATCTCCCCCTCACCCCGACCCTCTCCCCAAGGGGAGAGGGAGCACTTACTCGGAGACCCAACGGTATATTGGCAAATTCTGCTTCCCTTAAAAAATCAGAATTTCTTAATCTACCGCCGGACATCAAGGTAGGGACTCCCTCGCCCCCCTGGGGAGAGGGTCGGGGTGAGGGGCAGAGCCATTCCTTAAGTGGCACATCCGGTTTTTCCACCTCCTTCTCCCGTGCGCAGTTGCTCTGGCTTCTGGCCCAATGGCAAGCCGGCCGCAAAACCGCCCAGGGCACCTTGCCGCTCTTCGACGACCCCATGGCCGTGGAAGCGCCGATCCTGCCGGCCGACGATCCCCAGGAGCGTCTGCGCCGCGAGTTCAGAGTGCTGGGCTTCCTGTGCGACCGCCACCCCATGACCCTTTTCAGGGAGGCGGCCCGGCGCGCCGGCGCCCAGACCGCCCAGGAAGTGGTGCGCCGGGTGGGCAGCCGGGTGAAGTTCGCCGGCTGGCTGATCACCGGCAAGGTGGTGCAAACCAAGCACGGTGATCCCATGGAGTTTCTCACCTTTGAAGATGAGACCGGTATTATTGAAACCACCTTCTTCCCCCAAGCCTACGACCGCTTCTGCCATCTGCTGGACCGGGGCCGGCCCTATCTGTTGAACGGATTGGTGGAAGAGAATTGGGGCGCGGCCACATTGACGGTGGAGCGGGCGGGGGTGTTGTAGATGGATAAAGGGTTGATGGGTGATTCGTTGATTGAGTAGGAACGATGGGATTCGATAAATCGACCTTCAAAGCTGCAACCATGCGCAACGCGACCGCTCAGCCTTTCAGCGAAAGGCGTGTGGGCCAAGAGCTCAAAAAGGCACCCCACCGCCAGTGAGTGATGGAAAAGAGGTGGCCCCATCTCGACGCCCCCTGATTGCTCTTGACAGCTGCCTCGGAAATAATGGTAAATATGATCCATACCGAACAAGTAGGATTGGAATGCGGGTTAACATTAAGAAAACCTCCATAGTGGTACTGTGCGGCCTGATACTCCTGGGTACGATGGCGAATGCAAGCGCTCATTCAAGGGGGTGCCCACCGGGTCGTTGTTGCTGCGCCAAAATGCGTGCGTCGGCACATGGCTTTAGCCATCACGCGGGTATGGGCGCAGGCTGCCGGCCGAATGTCAGCTGTTGCCACATGAAGAATTTTAATCCAATCCTAAACGAATCACCCGTGGCCTTAACCAGCGCCCTGAACCATTGGATGCCGGTTTTGGCATCCGCATCAGGGAAAGAAATACCCACGCTGAAAGAGATTGACCACCAGCACTCGGCACAGATGTTTCTGGACCCTGTCGTATCCGATATCCCGCTTTACCTCAGGTCCCTCGCCATTCTTTGTTGATTCCCTTCCATCTTCATAATTTTACTCATTATTTCAGATAGCAACCATTAAAAAATCAAGATCGCCTGCAACGGCTCAAGAATAATCGTTGTTGAGATTGAGATTATTGCTGCCTGAGCGCAACAGTGTGATCAGCAATTGTTTTATGAAACGGAGCCAAACCATCCCGCACCGGATAGGCCGTAAAGGGTCCTGACGACCTTGGCCCTCGAACTAAACATGCAATAGGAGAATACACATGACGAACAATAAGGGTAAGCGTACTGATAATAATAGCAAAAAAGAGCTCGTTCTGGCCAAACCGCGAAAATCATACATGCCTTTGGCTATTGCTGCCGTCGCCATCATCATCGCTGCAACGGCTTTTGTGGTGGTCTACTCTCTCCAACTCGGCAGCAGGCAGCCAGCCATGGAATCTAGTATAGGCAACCCCATAGCCCAGTCCGGGCTCGCGCAGCAGGTTTCCTATCCACTATCCCTGTTCGCCGATAATCAAGCGCACTATTTCGAGCACAAGGCCGAAAACCTGACCATCCGCTATTTTATCCTTAAAAGCTCCGACGGGATTGTCCGTGCGGCCTTCGACGCCTGCGATGTATGCTGGCCGGCCGGTAAAGGATATGTCCAAGAAGGGGATGAAATGGTCTGCCGCAATTGCGGACGCCGTTTCCCATCGAAGATGATCAACCAAGTCCAGGGCGGCTGCAACCCAGCGCCGTTGAAGCGCGAGGTTCAAGGGGATCAACTGATGATCCGAGTCAGCGATATCTTGCAAGGGCAACAGTATTTCAACTTCCGGGGAAGGGCCTAATAATATGACTATTCGAGAAATTGCCTTACGCAACCTGATGCGCCGTAAGGCCAAGGCTGCTTTTATTCTAGCAGGTCTGGTGATCGGGGTGGCGACAGTTGTAGCGGTGATCGGCTTTGCGGAAACCATGGCCCACGATATCAACACGAAACTTGAAAAATACGGGGCCAACATTTTGATAGTTCCCCGGGCCGACAATCTGACCCTCTCATACGGCGGCATGACCTTGGGAGGCGTCTCGTTTGACCTACAGCCGATTCACGAGCAGGATCTGCCTAAAATAAGAACCATCAAAAATGCTGCCAATATCGCCGCCGTAGGACCGATTGTTCTGGGAGCGGTGAAAATCAACGCCCACCCGGCACTGCTGGCCGGTATTGATTTTGAAAGCGCCCATATCTTGAAACCCTGGTGGAGAATCTCGGGGCAGCAGCCGGCCGATAAAGAGCTGCTGGTGGGCGCGGAGGCTGGACGTATCCTGGGGCTTTCCCCGGGCGACATTATCAAGGTAGACAATTTTGACCTGAAAGTATCGGGAGTATTGGCGCCCACCGGCTCCCAGGATGATCAATTGCTCTTTACTCCTCTGAAGAGCGCCCAGGAGGTGCTGGGGCGGCCCGGTGAAATCTCCATCGTGGAAGTGGCCGCCCTCTGCCATAACTGCCCGGTGGATGCAATGGTGGCGCAGCTGTCCGAAAAACTGCCCAGCGCCAAGGTGATGGCCATTCAGCAGGTGGTCAAGGGACGCATGGAGACCTTGGCCCAATTCAAGAAGTTCTCTTTCGGCCTGTCTGTGGTGGTGGTCCTAGTGGGCGGTCTGGTTGTGCTGGTGACCTTAATGAGCAGCGTCAAGGAGCGCACTGCGGAGATCGGCATTTTCAGGGCTGTGGGATTCAGGCGCAGCCATGTCATGCGGATCATTTTCATTGAAGCCGGCGTTATAAGCTTATTGGCCGGGTTTTTGGGATACTTGATCGGCTTGGGCGGCATCTGGTCCGGGCTCAAACTGTTCGGCCACGGTGCGGTTTCCGCGCTGCACATCGATCCTTTGTTAGGTGCCGGGGCCATACTCATGGCCCTAATGGTGGGAATTGCCGCCGGCGTTTACCCAGCAGCCATAGCCGCGCGGATGGACCCGAATCAAGCCTTAAAAACACTATAAATCATCTTGAGAGGAACTATGGATTTCATCGTCTGTGACAACCTTGTGAAACGATATGGGAAAGGCCCCTCGGCGGTGCACGCCATTAACGGCATCAGCTTTTCCGTTCAAAGCGGAGAGTTTGTAGCGGTCATGGGAGAATCCGGCTCAGGCAAATCCACGCTGCTATCGGTTATGGGCGCCATGAACAGTCCCAGCCAGGGCCAATATCGTGTGGATGATATTGATGTCTACGGCCTGAGCAGCGAGCAGCAGGCTGATTTTCGTCGGGAGTATTTGGGCTTTGTCTTTCAGAGCTTTCATCTGGTCCCCTATCTCACAGTGCTTGAAAACGTCATGCTGCCCTTGACTACCGTCAAGAAGACAAAAGCCGAGAAAAGATCTATGGGGATGGAAGCCCTTGCCTGGGTGGGCATGGCGGAGAAATCCGCGCGATTGCCTAATGAAATCTCTGGTGGAGAAATGGAACGCGCGGCCATAGCCCGGGCAATCGTCAACCAACCGCCGATATTATTGGCCGATGAGCCTACCGGCAATCTGGATTCACGAAACTCCAGGGTAGTAATGGATCTGATGCAACGGCTCAACCAGAGCGGTGTAACTGTTATCATGGTCACCCACAGTGCAACCTGTGCTCAATTTGCCCAACGCATCCTCAATGTACAAGACGGCCGCCTGGCAGATGGCCAAGTCGAACACAAACAACGAGTGCTTGCCCCCCAGGCAGCATAAGGAAGTACTTATGATTAATGTCGCCTCACGCCGCGGCGCGATGGCGCGACGGAAAAGAATAAAGATCGAGAGAGTAAAACAAGGTTGCGCTTTCTACTGGCGGCACAAAAGGCTTATTCAAGGAGCTTTGCGAGATAGCCTGAAGTGGCTATGGTCTTCGAAGCCCCGGCTCAATATCCCACGGCCGCCGGCCAGACATAGTAGAAATCGGCTTCGCCTCCTGCATTCAGAGGAGCGAGAATCGGTAGCACGGCTTCAAGATCTCCTCCCTGCCGCTGAATGGCGGGATTGTAAATGGTATCGTCTTCCACTTTATGACGGTGGTAAGCGATTACCCGGGCATCCGGCCCAAGGTTCGCCAGTTCCTTGGCTTTGCTCACGGCATCATCCAAGTAGCCGATCTGATCCACCAGGCCGAGGCTTTTGGCTTCCTCGGCCAGAAACACCCGTGCCGTGGCAACCTGATCAAGCTGTTCGGGCTTCAGATGACGGTGTTTCGCCACAAGGTCCTTGAATCGAGCCGCCATGGTGTCGGTCAGCTGCTGAAACAAGACGGTCTCTTCCTTGGTGGGGGGACGGAAGGGAGAACCCATGTCTTTATCGACGCCGGACTTGTTGACATTCATCGACACACCGACCTTCTCCATCAAACCGCTGATCCCCGGACGCAGGAAGATCACGCCAACAGAACCGGTAACGGTTGTAGGGTGTGCCATGATAAAGTCGGCCGGCAGCGATATGTAATATCCCCCCGAGGCCGCCAGACCCATCATGGCCACGACGACTATGACTCCGGTCCGTTGTTTGTACGCGCTGATTTCATGATAGATAATATCGCTGGCGGTTACGGTCCCGCCTGGAGAATTAACCTTGATCAGCAGCGCCTTGATTTCAGGGTCCTGCTCGGCATGTTTGAGGTAGGCGGCAACCTGTTGCACCATGCTCGGCTCGGTGCGCAGGAGGTTTTTATCTGGCTTGTTGCTGATCTTACCATCAATGGAGAGCACCAGCACTTTGCCTTTGCCGGTGCCTTGCAGCACGTATTCCTGCAAAGGTTCAGGTTTTTGTCCGAACAGGTTGAACTTTGTTAGGGAACAACCTGTCATTAGGGTCACAGCGGCAAGAATAAATGCCGGCCATACCATTCTACGCATAGGTTAAGCCCTCCCTGGCGATGGTTGCCTGTTGAGTTGCTCGGTCATCGGTCAATGGATTGACCGGTTACATGGTTATTCGATACGTTGACATTGCTACCGACCCGCAACTTGTGATTGGCTTTAGGCTTTCCCCGTTCGGGGAAAGTAATTTTATATACTCAGCCAGCGCCACCACCACCCGTGGCAGGGCTGATCTTCTTCAATTTGAAGTATCATAGAACATGCGGATCTCTAATGAATAGGGCATTGAATGTATTTGCGGCAGGTAAAGACAGTTATTTTGGATTTGATGGTCTTTGTAAGAAACTCAAGAGGGATGCCCGGCGCCGCTAAACACCATGTTTCAATGGCTTGTTTATCAATCGTACTTTAACTTTGACGCCCTCCTTTTCTGTATCGATCACCTGGTCGATTCTGGCCGTTAGTTTTTTCCCCTCTGCCCAGTACCCGCTGGTTGAAACAACAATTTCACCCTTCTCGACCGTTACCCTCGCATTGGGGATCTCTTGCACCAGCGCAGCCCGCACCTGGGCAGCCAGAAAGAGGGTTTTGACCGCTTCCATGGATTGGGCCGTGACTTGAAAGCATGGTCGCCTCGCCGCCTGGTAGATCAATTCGACAGCATCATCCGTGGTGAGGGGTTTGATATGAATGACCAGGTCATAGAGACTGGCATCCCGAGTATCAATGCCATAAAGGTGCGCGCTCCATCGACGGCGTTCCTCATCATCCCTCGATAGCGCCTTGCTGGCTTGCTCGCTTGAGATGCCCTCCCGCTGCATCTCTTCCGCCACCCGATCTTCAAAGTCGGCTATTATTCTGACCTTGATGGCATGGGAAATCCCTTGTACAAAAAAATGGCCGGCCAGCCCATGGTAGACCACATTGTCTTTTCGAAGGTGATTGAGCAGGGCTTCCTGGACATAGGCTGTGTATCTCTCTTTTCCGAACGTGAAACGGTCGAGGATCGACGGGGCATCATGAATCGCTCGCGCCAGCTTGATTTCCGGCGTGTTGAAATGCGCCGAAGCTTTCAAGATGATTTCCCTGGAAACGCATTCGTAACCCAGTCTCGCACACAGCTTCTCGGCCACTTCTTTACCGTGGCTGTAGGACCCTCGTGAAATAGTGATGATGGGCGTAAATTCCTCCTGTGACAACAGGGACTTTCGCGGCCGCCCGGTGGGGCATGGGTAATCAGTATAGGGCAATAAGCATTCTAATGCCTACCAACACCAGGGCAATGGCCAGGCTTCGAATAATCCATTTTCCTTTGATCTTGCAGGAAAGATACGCGCCCAGTTGGGCACCTGTCAGTACCCCGATGCCCAAGGCCGCGATTCGGTGCGCACCATGGTGAAACGAGCCGATCCAGATGTGCACCATAGTTGCCGCAAAGGTCAGGATGGCGACAATCATCTGGGATGTGGCCGCGGCAATGGCCACCGGAAAGTTCAAAAGATAGACCAAGAGCGGCACGATCAGACTGCCCCCGCCGATGCCCAGAAAGCTCGCTAAAAAACCGAGCAGGAAGAAGAGTGCCATCCCCAGGATGCGATTGTACTCGTATTCGAAAACAATGCCGTCCACCATTACCGCGGAGCCGCTCCCACGCGAATTTGGGCGCCGATCCCGATCAGGCAGTTTCGCTTTGGCTTCCGATTGGGTGATTTCTTGTCAAGCAAGGCCCTGCAAAACTGAAAACTGAGTGCCGTAGAAGCACGGCGCCTGGGGATGATCATTGACCCGGCCGATTTCTTCCAGCCCGTACGGCCCGATAATGCCGAGATCCGGGCACTGTCTTTTGAGTGGGTTGGTGGGCAGAACTGGGGCGCGATGACTTTGACCGTGGAGCGGGCGGGGGTGTTGTAGGTGATTGATTCGTTGATTGGGTAGGAACGCGACGATTCGATGAATGGCCCTTAAAGACGGCAACCATGCGCAATGCGGCGGCTTAGCCTTTCGACGAGAGGTTTGTAGGCCAGGTGCTCAAAAAGCGCCCCACCGCCAGTGGGTTTTGCCATCTCTAAAAGCAACCGGTAATCAAAAAGATCCTGTCGCATTTAGGATTGTGGCGGACAAGACCTGTGGGGTGAAGCTTAACACGTGAAGAGTCAAACCACGACCCGCCCAAGGCCCGTGCCGATCCCATGCCCGTGTTTGAATCTGAATTCACCATCGACGCCACTTATTCACAACTGCCGCCGACCGACTATTGTGACCCATAATGCCGCCGTTGGGTGCTCGCGATGCCGTCATGTTGATGTGTTGCGATCGAATTCGATTTGGACAGTTCCAGCGTGAAATTTAACATGCGATCACGCTGGCATTAGATGGGATCACTGACCTTGCTGGGCAATCCTCTGAAAACCGGTGCGGAGTTCTTGCGGGGATGGGCCGGGATATGTTGCAGGGCCAGGGCCGCGCGGTTGTGGCTATAAAAGGAGGCGGGCTCATAGGACCAGCCCTGGGCCAACCGGCGCTCTTCTCTTTTCATCATGTGAAAAAGATATCGCCCGGAAAGGGCGGCGATAATGCGTGTGGTCCAACCAAACTCTTTGTAAAGACGGGATAGAAGCGCGCGCATCGGGTCGCTGATGCGGGCATTGCCGCGATACATTTTGCCCATGGCCCACACCGCGCCGGCATAGGTGGTGCGCAACGCAAGGACGTTTTGAGCAAAGCGCTTGCGAATGCGTGGGTCCGGGTGTTTCTTATGGCGTTGCCAGCCAGCCAGGGTGGTGCGGATCAGGCGGAACAGGCTGGGGCCGTTGTGCGCCAGATCCCGGTTAAAGGCTTCGAGCAGAAATTCTCCCTCCTGGCCATTATGGATGTGGGGATGGTGGTAGTTAAAACGATATTGCCCATGCACATCGGCCGGCGGCAATTCGCTCTCGGGGATCAATGTGCCCTGGGCCTGGTGTTGGGCGTACAGGGGCGTGCCGGCAATGGGCGTGTAGAGCATGAATTGGTGGAAATCGGTGTCATGGGCAATGGCCTCGTCGATGATTTGATCCATGTTCTGCGGCGTGTGATGCTCCAGTCCGATAATTGATGAGCCCAGCACCCGGATGCCGTGGGATTGCAGGGCCTTGACCAGGGCAAGGGTGTCCACGCCGTTGAGTTTGGTATATTGGCTCTGTTTGCCTTCCAGCCCCATCCAGACCCAGGAGATGCCCAGGCCGATCAACTGCTCCAAGGTATAAGATTGCAGCACCCGGGCCGAACTGAAGACATAAAATGACCAGCTCTTGCCGTGCTGTTTCATGAGTTCGAGCAGACGCAAGGCGCGCTTGCGGTGAAAAAGAAAGTTCTCATCGAGCACGAAAAAGGAGTGCGCCTTAAGTTGGGCGGCAATGCGCTCCATGACCGCGAACAGTTCATCGCCGGTCTCATAAAAGCTGACAAACTTGCCCTTGCCGCCAAACATGGCGGAGGTTGAACAGAAATTGCACCCCAGCGGGCAGCCCACCGAAGGGATCAAGATGGCGGCCGTACTGCCGGGCGAGTCGGGCAGAGGCACGCCCATGATGCGCGTCCCAAACCCCGAAGGGATGGCCGGGTGTTGGATCGGCGCCTTTTCATCCTGGCCCAGGAACTTTCTGAACCATTGCACCCCATCGCCTTTGACAATGTAATCGGCATCCACAATGCGGTTCAAATCCCCCTTGTTGGCGATGTGTCCGCCGATCACGATGGTGGCGCTGGGCTGGTATCGGCGCACCTGCGCGCACATATCGACCACCTTGGCCGTATTGGGCAATATGGCGCTGATGCCGATGATATCATACTGTTTCGCCTGAATTTCCTGGATGAAGCGCTCGCGGGAAGGAAAATCGAGCAGGCTGCAGGGGGCTTCGATATTGGCCTGCAACAGCATCAAGCCAAACGAACGGTGGAACATACGCAGAGAGAGGCTGCCCTGGGTGCGCGTCACCTGGTTCTGATAGAGCTCCATGGGATTGACGGCCCGGCTGCCATAAGTGTCATCCTGGGCATAGGGTCCGAATACGCTGCTCAATAAGATTCTGGCTCGGGTTCCGAGCGGGTGAACGGGTGTCGCGGTCATTGAATGGCCCCTTTATCTCTAAAATAATGTAAGACCCTAAACAAAGGCGCCCATCGAGTGACCTGTGTTTAACGGTTGTATTCATAGACCTAAGCTAATAGACTTGCACCTGGAAGGAAAGTACGGCCGGCGTTTATTACAAAAGTTTTACAATAGGCATCGCTGCGCGCTGACGGCGCACACGGAAATTCTTCCAGAGATAATCTCTCTATTCCAGCTGCCTTCATTTTGACTCCACGTTGCCTCAAAAGGGGAAAAGGCCATGTACCGATCCAAATGGTTTCTGCACCCCATTCTGGTGTTTATCTTCTCCATCGTGGCCTTGGCCGCCTCGCTCTCCCTGTATATTTACTGGTACGTGGAAGTCAGCGCCGGGCTTAAGGCCGTTATTCAAAAAGCCAACCTTGATCCCAAGCAGGTGCTGGCCGCGCAGACCTGGGTGGTGATCCTGGCGCTCTCGATCCTGGTGGCGATCATCCTGGTGGGCATCTTCATCATCTTTGTCTACAGCCAGAAGATTTATCAACTTCTGCGGCTGCAACGCAATTTCATCGATAATTTCACCCATGAGTTGAAAACACCGGTCACCTCCCTGAAATTGTCCTTGCAGACCCTGCAAATGCATGACCTGAGCCGGGAAGATCAACGCAAATACATCGGCTATCTGCTCCATGACGCCGAACGCCTGGACGAGCATATCAACCGCATCCTGAATCTGGCCCGCATTGAAAGCAAAATGTTCAAGGCCGAATTTCGAAGACGCGATCTGGTGGCGCTCGTTGAAGAATTTTGCGAAAAGAACAAACACTTTTTCGGCAACTGCGCCATTCATATTCACAATCCTTCCGGCCATCCAATCTTCCATGCCGTGGATCTCACCTTGTTTGAAATGCTGCTGATGAACATGATCACCAATGCCGTCAAATACAACGGCGGCCAAGCGCCGCGCCTGGATATCACTCTGTCTGCCCAGGGCCGGGAATTGAATATTTGTTTTAAGGACAACGGTCTTGGACTGCCCCGCGCCGAAGTGAAGAAGATTTTTCGCAAATTCTACCAGGTCGGCCGATCCGGCGACATGACCGCCAAGGGCAGCGGATTGGGCCTGTACCTGGTGCGCAGCATCGTGCGCCTTCACAATGGCCACATCTGCGCCCAGAGTGAGGGCCGCGGACAAGGATCGCTGTTTACGGTGGTTTTTCCAATAGAGAAGTTCGCATGAACCCTGCCGAGAAGAAACGCATCCTGATCATCGAGGATGAAAAGCATATTGCCGAAGGCCTTTCGTTGAACCTGACCCTGAAAGGCCACGCCGCGCGCATCGCCGCGAGCGGCGCCGCTGGGCTTCACGCCTGGAAGGAGTGGCGGCCGGATCTCATCGTGCTGGACCTCATGTTGCCCGGTATCGATGGGCTGTCCGTGCTGCGCCATATTCGTTTAGAAGATGAGCATTTACCGGTTTTGATTCTTTCCGCCAAAAGCGAGCTGGAAGACAAGGTCAAAGGATTTGCCTTTGGCGTGGACGATTATCTTTCCAAGCCCTTTCACCTGGAAGAGTTTTTGATGCGCATCGAGCGCCTGTTGTTCAGGGCGCCGCTTAGGGGAGACCGGGCGCCATCAAGAGGAGATGGGCCTTTCCTATCGATGCCGGTGTACGCCTTTGGCGCCAATCGTATCGACTTTGGCGCGGCCGCGGCCCACGGCCAATGGGGGCGGATCGATCTTACCGAACTGGAACTCAAGCTACTTAAGCTCTTCATCACCCACCGCGGCAAACCCATTTCACGCGGCCAGCTGCTGGAGATCGGCTGGGGCTACGACCGGCACACCCGAACCCGCACCGTGGATAATTTCATTGTCCGGTTTCGCAAGTATTTTGAACCAGACCCTAAAAATCCCATCTACTTTAAAAGTATACGGTCGGTGGGATATGTTTTTGACCATGAAGAAAAAGATGAAAGGTGAAAAGTGCTCTTGGAACCCAAGGCGCCATGTTCTACTCTTCTTTGTCCCGCGCCGCCGGCAGATAGTCCCGAAATACTTCGCCATAGATATCCCAGATGGTCACAAACAGAGCCGCGATAATAGGGCCGATGATAAAACCGATGATGCCGAACAAGGAGATGCCGCCCAGGGTGCCGAAGAAGATCATCAGCTCGTGCATCTGGGTATCCTTGCCTACCAGCCGGGGCCGCAACAGGTTGTCCAGGCTGCCCACCACCAAGCCGCAAAACAAGACCAGACCGGCGGCCTTGACATAGTGGCCGCCCACGGCCAGCACAATGGCCGCTGGTATCCAGATCAGGGCCGACCCCAGGGCTGGGATGATGGAAAGCGCCGTCATCACAGTGCCCCAGAATACCGCGGCATTAATACCCACCACGGCAAAAGCGATACCCGACAGGCAACCCTGCAGCAGGCCGATCACCGCCGTGCCCTTAAGGGTGGCACGGGTCACGGAAGTAAAACGATTCAAAAGTCGCTGTTCGCTGGAATCATCCATGGGTAGATAATAGAGAATCCGCTGCAAAAGCGCTTGGCCATCGCGAAGGAAGAAATAGCTCACATAGAGAAATACGAAAAAGGAAAAAATGAAACTGACCGTGCCGGCCGCGCCGGCCGAGAGGCCATCAACTATGAACAAGCTCATTTTGCCGGCCAGTTCGCCAGCCTTGCGCAGGATCGGGTCCCGGTAGGGCGCCAAGTAATCATAAAAAGGAATCTTTTGCAGATAGGCTGAAAAGGCGGCCGGTTCGGCCATCTGGCGCTGGACCCAGGGCGTCACCGATTGGGCCACACTAAGGGCTTGGGCTGTAATGATTCCCAGCAAACCGGAAAGAGGCAAAAAGACCACCAGCGCTAGAAGCAAGACCACCCCCAGGGCCGCTAACCGTGAACGCCCGGCCAGCCGTTGCTCGATCTTGTGAAATATCGGTTGCGCCAGGGCGCTCAAGATCCCGGCCAGCAGAAGCACAATCAAAAAAGTGCGGATCATGGCCAGAAACAGGGCCGAAATCAGCAGGACCATCAACAACACAACGAACCGGTTGACACTCTGACGCTGCATATCTGCCTCCAACTAACGGAAATAAGTTGGGCTTTGTGTATAATCAGATCTGGAATTTAGCAAGGCAGGAGAAATAGGGATGTGTCACAAGCCATCTCAAAAAAAGATTTTGGCCATATTGCCTCCTGAATGGGCTGCAACCAGTTTTCATCAAATATAAGTCGAGCTCTTTTTCACTTTATTGCAATGAGAGTACGCAGAGGGACTACCCCATGGGGTACCTTGTTCCCTCTGCGTTCCCCGAGCTTCACATGCCGAAGATTGAAAACAAAGGCTGGTCCGGCGCTACCTTCTATCCAGCGTTCACCGCAATTTTACGCGGTTGAGCCTTGGCCAATTTGGGCAGAGCCAGCTTGAGCACGCCCTCTTTGAGCTGGGCATCAATCTTGGCCTGATCGATGGCTTCGGACAATGTGAATTGCCGGTAGTATTTTCCGACTTCAAATTCGATCAACACATCTTTCTCCTCTGCGCTTTCCCAGGGCTTGACATCCCCGGAGATGGTCAGAACCCCGTCGCGCAGGTCGATGGAGATATCATTGGCGGCCACACCAGGCATATCGGCCAGCAGAGTAATCTCGCGATCGCTTTCAAAAATATCCACGGCCGGAGTGAACACCAGACCGGGTTTGGTCTGCTCGGCGGCCGAGGAGACTTCCTGTTTTTCTTTCACTTGTAATTCCTTGGCGGTAGTCATGATTCGTCCCTCCTATTTGCAGCGGCCGTAAGGCGCTAAGGATATACATCGATGAATAAAAACTACTTCACCGCAATCTGACGGGGTTTGGCGGCTTCGGCCTTGGCGATCCGGACCGTCAGGATGCCATTGGTCATCTGCGCCTCAACCCGATCCGCATTGATCTCTCCCGGCAGATCGGTGATCCTTGAAAATTTGCCGGCTTCTCGTTCCCGGCGGTGATACTTCACATTTTCACCTTCGGAGGCGATTTTGCGTTCACCCGCAATGGTCAGGCTCTTGCCGTGGACCTGCACCTCCAGATCCTTGGCTTGAATGCCAGGCAGTTCAGCCCGCACAAAATAGTTATCACGGTCCTCGGTGATATTGAGCGCCGGAAAAACGCCGGCTGCCTCCGGCCGCAACCCTAGACGGCCGAAAAATGCGCCTCCCAGCCGTTCCATATCCCTTCTCATTTGCTCCAGCTGCGCAATTGGGCTGCGCAGAGCAACTCCAGGCCAATCAATGAATCTTCGCGTAATCATGGTTTGTTCCTCCTTTAGTTGGTGGATTGGTTTAAAGGTCGATTCGCTGAAGGGGAATGGTTTCAATTCCTATCTGTATTTTTAAACCCACCAATCAACGTATCAACCTTTCCATATGTAGGGACCAGTTCATCCTTCTTTTTACGCTCTTTACTGCGAATGCCACTCGTGCTTTTTCAAATCGGCCAATAGCGTCCTTTGCCCCAAATCAAGACCAGCCGGTTTTATGTGTTTTGACGATGCGATTCTGAAATCAGGCTTGGACTATCAGGAAGATAGGATGTGTTCACGAATCATCATTTCACCTCCTATTATTTCAGTCAGAATCATACAAATTCAATAAAAGGTAAAATCAATGCGTCATGATTAATTAAGACTTGCCAAAATGGTAATGTAAAAAATTCGACTGTCAAGAGGACTGAAACCACAAAAATGAAAGAGCATACATTTCTTCAATGGCCGTTTCCCGCAACTCTACTCCCCCACTCGCCCCATCCTTTACCTCTATCGCCCTATAGCCCATAACCCCTTGCCTCCTTTCAAAGAATGCCGCCCGCTGTTTACATTGCTCACCACCCCCTCTATAATGTTCCCAACCATACCTCGGAAGGTCGTCACCATGATCCCATTTGAACTGATCAAAGCCTTTTACGAAGCCAATTTGCCCCCAGCCACATGGAAAGGGCACCATCTGGTGGCCCCCTGCCCCATTTGCAGCCGCCTCAATAAGGAAAAACCCGGCCAATTGGCGGTCTTTCTGAACCCCGAGAGCTATTTCAGGGGCTATTTCAAATGCACGCAGGGATGTGTTCCGGGCGGCTATCACATATACTTCGGCCAGATGCAGGGCATCGAAGGCCGCCTGGTCCCCGGCCATGATCCAGAGGCCGACGCCTATGCCCTGAACCGCAGCTACCCCACGCGGCACCTGGGGCCTGAAATCGACAAATTCTGCGCCCTCATGGGACCCGAGCAGCTGGATTACTTCGCCCGCTTCGGCATCTCCCAGGCGACGCTTCAGCAATTGCGCATCGGTTTTAACGGGCGCTACCTGATTTTCCCCTATATTCAAGAAAACGGTATGGCCTACGCGGCACGCTGTATCATGCCCGATAAACCGGAAGATTACTTCTTTCACGGTAATGAAGCATTCTTTTCGGGTGAAGCCGCGCTCTTCAATACCCAGGAGATCAGTCGCTGTGAGGGTGGAGCGCTCTTCATTACCGAAGGAGAACTCAACCTGCTGATCCTCAAGGAATTGGGCTATCCGGCCGTGGCCGTCCCTTCCACCGACGCGCTGATCCATCTGGCCCCCGAGCGTCTGGCGCGCGTCGAACATCTCTTTCTTCTGGTCGCCAATACTCCCGAGGCACGCTTGGCCGCGCGGGATTTCGCGGTGCGGGTGGGATTCAAGGCCCGCATTTTAAGCTGGCCATCGCAAGTGCAGCGCGGGCAACATCTGGCCGACTTGGCGGCCGACGAAGCGTTGGACACCAAAAAAACACTGCTGAAAATGATCCAGGAATCCAAAGCCTTCTCACCCTTTACTTCTCCGGAAAAGGAGCATCGCCAGTTCGTTGAATTCATCGACCATGAGAAAGGCAAGGCCATCATGGGGTTGGAAACGGGCTTCGCGAAAATGGATTCCCACCTGGAAGGCTTGCGGGGCATCAACATTCTGGGAGGGCCGCCCAAAGCCGGCAAATCGTGCTTCTTCATGCAAATCTCCACCCAGGTGGCTCAACGGCGCATCCCCGTAATTTACTACGATTTTGAAAACGGCCGGCAGAAGATCTACATGCGCACTCTGGTGCGGCTGACCGGTCTGGCCGAGAAGAAAATTGTCAGCGCGCAATTGACCCCTGAAGAAGAAGCGGCCCTCAAAAAGGCCCAGACCCAGCTGGAAGCCCTGCTCAGCCACTTCCGGGTGGTCAACGACCGCCAGTTGACGCCCGACACCATGCGCCGCCACATTGACTTCATCAAACACGAAACGCGCAAGGATGAATTGCTCATCGTCGTGGACAGTCTGCACAAGCTGCCCTTCAAGGACCTAACCGAACGGCGCACCGGCATCGATTCCTGGCTGCGCCAACTGGAAGCCATCCGGGACGAACATCGCGTATGCTTTCTGGTAATCAGCGAATTGAGTCGCGGCAAAGGCGGCGGCTATGGCGAAAAGCCGGACCTAAGCTCCTTCAAAGAATCAGGCGATATCGAATACAGCGCCGATAATGCCCTGATCCTGATGCCGGATTGGGACCCCATGGCGCCCACGGCCGCCCAACAGCGGCGTAGCATTCTGTGGGTCGTGGCCAGCCGCGAATCTTCTCCCGGCAAGGTGGCCGACTATGTGCTGGATTTTCCTTATTGGCGCTTTAAAGAAGAATAGTTCAGTACCTTAGTAGCACGAATAGATCCGGTATAAATTCCCCGTTGGTGACTGCTTCCTTCCGATAGAGTAGGTTGTAAACTTTTTCCTTCCTTTAGCGTCCTATCCCCCGAAAGTTGCATTCAACAGCGGCCATCAGAGGCGTCGAACCCCTCTGGATGGCACAGCAAAAAAGGCGGTGCGGGGATGAAAAGGATACTGCTTACTTTCATGATTCTATTGGCCATTATCAACGGCACGGCAACGGCATGGGCCGATATCAATGAAGAGGTCTCTTTTACCAATTACACCAATGAGAGCCTCTATGTGGAGCTGGCGGTGGAGGATTACTCGGGCTGGGTCTATTACGGGGTTTATGTGGAGCCGGGCATGTGCAGTTATGCCAATCTTTGGGCCGATTTGGCCTATGCCAGATACTCGGCCTGCGCCTATGGCGAAGTGAGCGATGACTTTTATGGATGCATCGATGGCGCGTTGGGCGACGGTTATCAATTTCTCAATTTCGACAACTCCGGGTATCCCTACTCCTCCGCGCCGCCCGACCAATCCTGTGATGCCTATATGTTTGACAACCCCAATCAGCCACCGGAGGTGCTGGTGGTCGAAGAACATGTTTACCATGAGGATGGCGGAGCAGGCTGCTTTATCGGGGCCATGGGCTTCTGATCAGTGATTGGAAAGCGGCGCTGCAGCCATTATCATCATGCCCCAAAAATATCACTACAAGCCAGTGTAAAAGAATGGTATTGATTCAACATCTTTGCTTAAGCGTTGCAGGAATGAAACGGTCGGCCAAGGGCGGAAAGACTATTGGATAACGCGTCAATGCAAAACCGATTCAAAATTCTTCTCATTCATCCAATAGCTCACTTGTTCCAATTCAAGTCATTTTCTCTTGTTATTCTTCTTCTCTGCCTGGCCGACCGGACCATCAAGCTTATCAAGGGCACTTACCATTTGAATCTCAAGCTGCCGCCCTTTTGGCGGGTGGCTCCGGATGTGAGCGCCAAATTGCTTTTCACCTTCCCCGGCATGATTGTCAAACAAATGGGCAATCCGCGGGTCATGGCCATTCTTCTCGGTATTTTTTTCGCGAAGAAAATCTTATTGCTTTGGCCGAATAGCGACATGCGCCGCATGCACCTGCGGCAGAGAACCCCATGGGCGCCGCTGACCGCTCTTGGGGCCATTCGACCGAAGCAATTGCTTTGGTATGTACTTGCCCAGGGGGCATGGTGTGCGGCCATCGGCGCCTTGGATGGAATAGCTTATACGATCGGCCGCTGGGGCTGGCATTATTGGCCATCCCAAGGCTGGCTCTGGGGATTTGGCCTTTTCGCGGCCTTAATGATTCCCCTGGCGCTGGCCGGTTTTTCCTTTTCCAGCAAACTGGCGCTCAACGCCATGGGTACTTTTTGGGAAAAGGGCCGCCTGCTGCTCAAAGTGATCTCCAACTGGCCCATCGCATGGCGCGCCTGGCTCTTTTTTCTGGCTTGGATAGTTGTCGAAGCACTCTTCATCGCGGGTACGACCATTTTTATTTTGGCCAAAATTCGTGCCGATGCCGTCCGCTTCATCGTCGCGGCGCTGCTGGCCACGCCGTTTTATGCCTACTTGGAAATGGCCGCATTTAAACTCTTTTTACTCCTCTATCAACGATTTGAGCTGGTGCGGCAGGAGTACGAATGCTACTATCGTTACGATTTCAACCTTTAACTTCCCTCTCAGGAGCTGACAGTGGACCCAGTAGTCAAACAATCCATTTTCGACGCCGTCGCCCAAGAACCCTTTGCCCAGGCTCTGAAATTATGTCTGATGGAACTCGAACTGGGCCGCTCGGTGGTGGAGATGGACTACGCGCCAGCCCTCATGGATAACATCTATACCCGCTGCCATGGCGGCGCGCTCTTTGCGCTGATTGACGAAGCTTTTGAAACCGCCTCCCAGACCCATGGCACCATTGCGGTGGCGCTCAATGTCAACGTCACCTACGTGCGCCCGCCGGAAGCCGGTGAACGGCTGCGCGCCCAGGCCGAGGAAGTGGCCCTCACCCGCAAAACCGCCACCTATGCCATCAAAGTCACCAATGCCAATGGCGATCTCATCGCCACCTGCCAGGCGCTGGCCTATCGCACCGGCAAACCAGTGGCGTTCGGGGCCACATCCTAAATAACGGCCCTAAGGCGCTCTTAATACTGCAAGTTAGCTCAAATTGACGCCATTTTGGCCTAAAGCGGACTTTGGTTGCGGCCGATATTCAATTGGGAGATGAGCCGGAACCCGGCTCATGAAGTGAAGGTCTAATTTGGACAAAAGATGCTATGAACCCAAAACGGCTGCTGTTTCTCACCTGGATCTTCTATCTGCTCGAACGGCGCACCGCCGACGAGCTTTGGTCTTTGCTCATGATTTACAGTTCGATTTTAGCTCTCTGCGCCTATTTCTATCAAAAAGATAACCGCAAGAAATCCGCCCAAAAAAATAAACCGGCCTGATATGACTTCGGTTCGCAAGACATTGCCGCAAACCGCTATCAGGCCGGCCCTTGTTCATTATGACTTTCTGAAACAATCCATTAAAATTTGATCCTTGTCAGGCGCCGTGACCATGATGTGGTCCTCTATCTTGCGGCCATCCAGATATTCACCCAAAAAGAACTCCGAACCATCGATTTTCTGCCATCGGCCCCCAGCGGACTCAATAATCACGCGGACGGCAGCCAAATCCTGAAACGATTCGTTGGCGAAGATGGCGGCATCGGCGCGCCCCATGGCCACATAGCAAATATGGGCCCCGGTGCTGCCCAAGGCCCGGATCTTACCGGGGAACCGGCATTGGTAATGCTGGTGGAAGCGCGAAAAAGTCAACACCACACTTTCCTGGGAAATATCTTGGCGCTCGGAAATCTCGATGGGATAATCATTCCAGTAAGCGGGACTCCCGGCATTGGCCCGGAACAGGTCATTGGTGACCGGCATATAGAACATCCCCATCACCGGCCAGTGGTTTTCATACAACGCCAACGACATGCCCCAAACGGGAATGCCCGCTTGAAAGTTATCCACGCCGTCCAGCGGATCAAACACCCATAGGAAGCGCTTGGCATCATGAGTATAGCCCTCATCCAGCGGCTCCCGGCCGAAAATCTGATGATCCGGGAAACGATTGAAAATCAATTGTTGGAAAGCGTCGTGCAGATGCAATTCCGCCTGGGTAACCAAATCCTGGTCAAAGGGAGGATTCTGACGGCCCTTGCCGTAAAATTTCAAAGCCTCGCCACCCATTTGGCGGATTGTCTCCTGGGCGAATCGATTCAATTCATTGATACTTAAAGCCGAATCCTTATACTTCATACATCCTCCTTTACATCAATCAAAAGTGAAGCCCAATTCTACCCGTGACTGAACCGGCCGCCTCCAGCGGCATGGCCGGGGTTACCGAAACGGAAAAACAAGTGGATGCGGAACAGCTCTTCGCCAGCCGCTCCGCAACCAAGCTCATTTGTTCAAACAATGGGTTTTCCCAAGGTAGGGCAACAAAAAGATAACAACAGGAAAGGAAAAATTGAAATGGCTCCCGCCGGTACCCAGAGGGCATAGGTTTAAAGTTTGTACCGGCTCTGATTAAGGCCGATCGCCGATGCGTGGTGATCAGGCCCCAAATACCTATTTTTTGTTTGATGCGTAACCGTCCGCGTACCATCCGCCGCCTTTGAGCTCAAAGGTACAAGGGCTCAGAATTTTTTTGGCCTCACCCTTTTTGCAATGGGGACATTTGTGGCTCTCGGTTCCCATGGGGACTAACTCTTCGAAAACATGGCCGCATTTGCATTCAAACTCGTAAACAGGCATGGCGTCACACTCCGTATCGTTTTTGGGCAATTGATATCAATTTCAAATGCTTCGCAAATGTAGAGATGCGAAGGCCAATTGTCAAGATGGAAGTGGTTACAGGCGAAAGCAGAAAGTAGATGGTTCCTTTCCCTTCAACCTTCTACTATCTCCCAAGTGCCTATATGCCTTCCATAAAAAATAAATGGGCCAGCAGCCAAGAATAGGCTTACCAGCCCATCAGCGCAGGAGGTAGGGGAGGGTCCTGCTTGGGTGGGGAAACAGAGAGCTATGGCAAAATTTTCACGGCCTTAAGGCCCTCATTACGCCGCATAATCAGCAGATTCAGCGGCTCCTTGGGGTTCGCTTTTTTCATAATGGTTTGATAATCATCCAAATTCTCAACCTTTTGCCGATTAATGCCTTTAACGATATCTCCGGCATTGATGCCAGCCTTATCCGCACGGCTGTCATTGGCCACATCCACCACCAGCACACCGGTTTCATCCTTATCCAGGCCGAACTGTTGGGCCCGTTCAGCCGTCAAGTCAGACACCTGCAACCCAAGCGCATCACTTTCTTTCTTACCGCTCTCGGCGCGCAGCTCTCGATCTTCACGTTTGGCCACCGTAGCCGTCAAGGTCATCTCCTTGCCGCCCCGGAATAAGGTGATCTTGGTTTTGTCACCCACCGGCGTGTTTGCAATTTGGGAAGATAGCTCCCGACCCGTCGAAACCGGATGACCATTCAGGGCCGTGATAATATCATTTTTCTTCACACCGGCCTTGGCTGCTGGATCATCCTCGAACACCTGGGTCACCAAAACGCCCTTACGATTTTCGATGCCATAATAATCCGCCAGTTCCGGGGTCAGATCCTGAATGCCGATCCCCAGCCAACCGCGGGTGACCTCACCCTTATCTTTGAGCTGATCCACAATCGATCTGGCCATATTGATGGGGATGGCAAAGCCGATGCCCTGGCCGCTGGCCACAATGGCCGTATTGATGCCCACCACATTACCCTTCAAGTCTAGCAAAGGCCCTCCGCTGTTGCCGGGATTGATGGAAGCATCGGTCTGGATAAAGTCATCATAGGGGCCAGCCCCAATCACCCGTTTCTTGGCGCTCACAATACCGGCCGTGACCGTTTGCTCCAGACCAAAGGGACTGCCGATGGCCACTACCCAGGTGCCCACCTTGAGCTTTTCCGAGTCCCCCAATTGCAGCGGATGGAGGTCCTTGGCGCCCTCGATTTTAATCAACGCCAGGTCTGTTTTGGGATCGCGCCCCACCACCTTGGCATCGTACTCTTTTTCATCGGCCAGCTTGACCTTAATTTGATCGGCCTCATCAATCACATGGTTATTGGTGACGATGAAACCTTCCTTGTCGATAATAAAACCAGACCCCAGACTCTGCTGCTTGAACTCCCGCTGGGGCTGATCGAAGAAAGGACCAAAAAATTCATCAAAGGGATTGGAACGACCGCCGAACGGATCACCGCCGCCATGAAAGTGTCTGAATACCCGCCCGCCGTCTTTCATGGTGCGTTCCGTACGGATGTTGACTACGCCCGGCCTGGCCATCTCCGCCAACTCGCTGAAATTGGCCGGCACCATGGCCACCTCTTCGCTCCGGGCCGGTGAAGTCCCCAAACTCAAAGTGGCCATCAGTGCCACGAAGAAAAATAACATCACCACAGGAACAAAAATCTTACGCATGCTGTATTCCTTTCATTGAGCACAAAACCATTTGACAGTAACTATGTTATAACAATAAGGCCGCGAGATGACCATAAGATGATTCAAACATTACCATTTGGTCAGAATGGTCAAGTAAAAAACCACGGTCTTTAAATCCTCAATACCAACATAGACGGCCTTCCGAGAAGCAATTCGGCGGCCCTTAACGCCATCTCCGCTCCAGATTGAGCGCGCGAGAACCTGCGGCCGGGGAGCAATAACCCAATATCGCTTTACACCCAGGCGATGGCTCGCACTTGCCGCTGTACCGGCAAGATCAGGAGCAAAACCGACTCTAAACAGCGCCGAATTGCGCGCCAGAACTCTACCCGCCCGCTCGGAAACAGATCAATCGCCATAAGTCGCAACCCACAATAACGCTTGCAAAATCCATCGAGTTGATCCACAAAATAATTACTTGCATTACTCTTATTTAATGAACTCACAACAAATCTTTCAGCCAAGCTTCAAGGCCATCCCCATCCCGCCCTCGACTCACTGCGGCCTAAACCGCGACGGGATAGGACAAGCTCAATCCTTGCGGATTCCCTCCGCCCCTAACGTGGTTTTGGCCGGATTCCGTGGGGCGGCAAGGGTCAGGTGCGGTCTTGCGACAAGACCGCGATTCAAACTGTAGCAAAAAAATTTCAGCCGTGTGACCGGATCTGTCACACCCCAGTAGTATAACCGTCTCGGAAGAAAGAAAGGAGGCGGCCATGAAACCCATCCAGATTTTGAGCATTGATGATGACCAACTTCTACTGGCGACGTTAGTGGAATACTTTGCCCTCTGCCATCAATGGATCGCCTGCCCGGCCCAAGGCCCTGAGCAGGCCCTTGACCTGATCCAACGCCAACGCTTCGACGCCGTCACCACAGACATCATGCATCCCGGCATGGACGGCCTGGCGTTCACCCAGCAGGTCCACGACCTGGGCGGCCCGCCAGTGATCATCATGAGCGGCTACGAATATCCAGGTAAAAGAGAAGAAGCATTTGCCAGCGGCACCCACGCCTGCCTGCGCAAACCCTTCAAACTGGAACGCCTGGCCGAGATTATCAAGCTGGTGACAATGGGAGTTCCTTACATCGGCGACGGTTAGAAGCGAAGTGAATACTATTCATCCAAATTATTAGGGCTGCCAATACCACTGTTCAGTTTCATAAAGAAAGGTACCCTGGGAAAATCAAAAAGCCTTCACCCTGTGACCGGATCTGTCACACCGGAGTGATACAGTCAGTTCAAAGAGTTTAGATTCGTCCTGTTTCTTTGTTTCTTCGAACGCAGTTAAAGAAAAGGCCTATGCTTCAACACGATTTAGCTAATTTATGGGCGAAAACAGAAAAAAACGCTGATGCTGTAAGCGCTTGGCACCCCCTTATACTGCATATGATAGATGTGGCGGCCGTTTCAGATGCCATTATGGAACGAGAACCAAATGAGAGCCGGGACAGGATGGCTGCTATTTTTGGCATGAATTGGAAATTGGCGCGATCATGGCTCTTGTTTGTCGTGGCTTGCCACGATTTAGGGAAAGCTTGCCCCGGCTTTCAGTGTAAGTGGCATAATCTGACGAGCATGGATGCCGGACCAAGCCCAAACGCGAATATCGGACACGGCTTTGTCAGTCAGATCGCCTTAACGGAGTTCTTGCTCAACATTGGCTGGCCGGAGGATCTGGCTGAACTGATCGCCGATGCGGTAGGGTGCCATCATGGCGCGCGCTTATCTCCATCTAAACGCCAAGATCTGGAAGGCGATCGGCGCGCCCTTGGAAAACAAGAGTGGCGCAAGGCACGCCAGTGCCTCATTGAAGCATTGCTTGCGCTCTTCAGCCCGGCGGCCCCTCCGATCAAAAAAACGCTTACTGGACCCGACTTCATGCTGCTGGCCGGGCTCACCAGTTTCGCCGACTGGATCGGCTCCAATGAAGAGTGGTTTCCCTATGGAACGCCCCATGACACTGAGGATCTGGTCGGTTGGTTTCAAAATCGCAGGATTAGAGCGGAGCAGGCGTTGGACCTGATCGGTTGGAATCGCAGAACGCCGCTTGCAACCGCGCAAAAGAGCTTCGAAAATGTCTTTGGCTTTTCCCCCAGGCCATTGCAGCAGGCTGTATCCGACACGTTGCCCGTATTGAAAGCACCCTCGATTTTGTTGGTGGAAGCGCCCATGGGGGAAGGCAAAACCGAAGCGGCCCTGTTTGCCCATCTCGAATTGCAGCGGCGCTTCGGGCACCGGGGCCTATATGTGGCGCTGCCGACCAAGGCCACCGGTAACGCCATGTTCCAGCGGGTCCTCAAATTCTTAGCCAATGAAGGGGCGAGCCGGAAAGTAGACTTGCAGTTATTGCATGGCGCCACCCTGCTAAGCGATACTTTTCAAAATTTACGGTTTTCCGGCATCCATGACCCTGAAACGGGCGGTGAGATTCGTGCCGGCGAATGGTTCACTCACAAAAAAAGAGCGCTCCTTTCCGAATACGGCGTGGGAACCGTAGACCAGGCCTTACTCCCGATTCTGCCGGTTCGTCACAACTTTGTCCGTTTATGGGGCCTTGCGAACCGAGTTGTAATTTTCGACGAGATTCACGCCTACGACGCATATACGGGCACGCTTTTGGTTCAGCTTCTGCGTTGGCTCATGGCGCTGGGGTCTTCGGTCATACTTCTATCGGCAACCTTGCCGCCTTCCATACGGAGAAAGTTGGCGGAAGTGACGAATAGCGCAATGCCGGAAGAGGAGATGGCGTACCCTCGCCTTTCCGTCTTCCAATCCGGCCAGGCAAGGCAGATACGATTCGCGACCGACGCGACGCGACGCCGGACACTCCGGCTGGTTGGAATCCAGCCGGACCTGATGAGCATGCGCACGGCCATCGAAGGCCAACTCATAAATGGCGGTTTGGGTTTGGCGCTGGTCAATACCGTGCAAAGGGCGCAGGATTTGTTCAGGCTTTTCCCCGAAGGGGCTCCTATCGAAAAAGCAGGCAAAAGGATAGGCAAGCACCTCTCCGATGGAACGGAAGTATTTCTCTTTCACGCCCGTTTTCCGGCCGATGGGCGGCAACAGCGGGAGAATCATGCCATAGCGGCTTTTGGTCCGAACGCCAATCGGGCAGGGCGTAAAATCCTGATCGCCACCCAGGTGGCCGAACAGAGTCTGGACTTGGACTTCGACGTGATCGCAACCGATCTTGCGCCCATCGACCTTGTGCTCCAAAGAGCCGGCCGATTGTGGCGGCATGCATCGGGGTCCAGACCGGTTTCGGAACCGATTTTGCTGATAGCCGGTCTTGCCGGCGGTGAGCCGCCTCTGTTCGATGATCCTCTCTGGTGGGGGGCTGTATACCGGGAAGATCTTCTGTTGCGCACATGGGTTCTCTTGAATCCGAAGCAAAGTCTTACGCTGCCGGATGACATCGATGTTCTAGTGCAGGCGGTTTACGAAGAACAAGTCAACGTACCGGATGCTTTGCGAGAACGGCTGGAAAGCGCGCTCATGAAAGGCGAAGGCGACGCCTTCGCCTTGAAGATGCAGGCCAACCAGGCGATCATAGGACTCCCGGACGATGCCTCCTGGAACGATGCGGCCCGCCTTGTCTTATATGATGAAGATGAGCCCGGCGTGCACCGCACCCTGATGGCCCAGACCCGCCTTGGGCAAGAATCGGTCGTTGCCATCCCTCTATGGCCGCACGATGGATTCAACGCTGAAGAGGTTCCGGCCTTTTCGCAAGCCAAAATCTGGCTTATGAGATCCGTAAGTCTATCGCGTCAAAATGTCGTCCAGAAACTTCGCACTCTGGGAGTACCCGAAGGTTGGCGAAAATCACCCCTCTTGCGCAACTGCTTTCCGTTTGTGATGGATGCCCAAGGATGCTGGACAGAGAACGTCATGGTGCGTCTGGATCACGACCTTGGCATATTGTACGAAACAAAGGAGGCCGAATGAGCCGATTCAACCTGATTGACGAAAAATGGATTCCAGTACGAATGCCGGATGGCACCCGCGATGAGTTTGGCATCCGCGACACCTTGTTGCGAAGCAAAGAGATCGCCGCCATTGAAGACCCTTCGCCACTGGTGGTTGCGTCTTTGCATCGCTTTCTGCTTGCGGTGCTGTACCGCGCATTGGAAGGACCAACTGACATCGAGCAAGCCAAGGCGCTATTCAGAGGCGGGTTACCTGGCGATAAAATTGTGGCTTACCTTGAAAAGTGGCGGCCCAAGTTTTTGCTGTTCGATGAAAAATATCCGTTTGGGCAGATCCCTTCCTTTGTCCCAAAGACATGGAGAGAATGGACAGCCCTTGCTGCCGAGCACAATGCTGACAATGCAAAAGTACTATTCGATCATGTGTCTTTAGCAAAGGCCGGCAACATTAGTCCCGGTACCGCCGCAAGATGGCTGCTTGCAACGCAGTCTTTCGCGGTTTCTGCCGGGAAGAGTGAGATCGCCCATACGGGAACGGCACCGTCTGCCGGTTCCGTAATGGCTATCCCAATTGCTTCAAATCTCATGGATACACTTATATTCTGCCTCGTTCCCCAAAATAAAGAGGTAATGCATTCTGACATTCCATTATGGGAAAAGGAACCTGAAACTCTGGAATATTTAAAAAAGTCGGTAAAAGCACCTGATAAAAAAACGGGAAATGAAAAAAATCGAGCGATCGAAAGGGTGGCTAATGGCATTGTGGATTTGTACACTTGGAGGACACGATCGATCCTTTTCAAGCAGTCGCTTTCCGATGGCATTTCCAAGGTAGGCCTTGCCTCTGGCATCGGCTATAAGCAATCGATAGAAATCGATCCAATGCTTGGTTACAATATCAAAAAAATCTCAGATAAAGATTCAAAAGAAAAAATGAAAATTAGAGTTCCAATTCAATTTGGGGAAAAGGGTTTCTGGAGAGATTTCGATTCACTGCTTCCCGACAATGAACACCTTGCGCCGAAAGTCATCGAGAATGTTGCGACGCTTTCCAGAATAGATCGAGCAAGAATGCCGAAAGGTGTAATGGTCCTTGGACAGAGGTATAATCCACCTCGCCCAAACATTGTGTTCTGGCGGCAGGAACACTTCGCGCTTCCTGAAGCGTTATCAGGGGATAAATACATTCGTAGTGATATTCGCAGGCTTTTAATCGATGCCGAAGACGCAGGAAAGGCTTTGTGGAACGGTGAGGATGGTCTCAGGGCATGTCTGAATAGCAGTATGGGAATTTATGCAAAGAACATTCTTGCGCGCGGCGGACGGGAGGTGCCTTTTCCGGACATTAAATGCTTTGCCCAATCCGTGAACGCCATTACGTGGTACTGGGCTATTCTCGAATCCCACTTTCATGAAATCTTAAGTGAATTCAAGCTGCGGGAGGATTCCGATGACGTTCGACGACAATGGATGGAATATATTCGGGCCACATTGCATAACGCTTGGGACCAGCATTGCGCGACAGTATCGGCTGGAGATATTTGGGCTATTCGTGCCGTTGTATTAGCCGAAGGACCGGTAAAGCATAAACTCCAAGAGCTAAAAGAAGAGATTCTGAAATACGAATCAAAGGAGGAGGGCGTATGAGCAGATTTATCGAATGGTTAGAGGATCTGAACAAAAAGGATTCAAAGGTGCGCGCTGTTCTTCGACGAAGCCTATCTTTCGATCCTGGGAAATTTGTACCAGCTTATCCATATGTCGAACCCTTCGTTAAGGATGAAGACAACGGCTGGCGCCGGGAAGTGTTCTACCTTGTGGCTGGCGTTTGGGCCGCATATCGGCGGGACGACCAAACAGGTGCCCCAATGCACATAGGAAAGGCTTGTGCCGCCTACTATCAATCGAGGAATAAGACGAAAAGTGTCGAGGGCCGGTTCATTTCACTGCTCGATGCTGATAGCGATCAATTACCCCATAGGCTTCGTCAGATGATAGCCCTGCTCAAAGAGTATGCCATAGACTTTGACGACCTGTTAAAGGGTCTGCTTTATTGGCATGACGATCAAAAACGAACACAAAATGGTTGGGCCAGAGACTTCTATCAAAATGTTTGATTTATAGATGGATAACGTACCTACTTCACTACTACAAGGAGATCATCGAATGAAAACATTTGTCGAGATTCACGCTCTGCAAAACTTTGCGCCTTCAAACCTAAATAGAGATGACACCGGTGCCCCCAAAGATGCCCTTTTCGGTGGTACCCGTCGCGCTCGTGTGTCAAGTCAATGCCTCAAAAGGTCTATTCGGCAGCATTTCGTGCAGAAGACGAAAGAACAAATCTTTCAGGATTCAGAATTGGCTGACCGGACTAAGCGGTTAGTCGGTGAGTTGAAGAAGAAGCTCGCGGAAAGAGGAAGACAAGGTCATGACGTCGATACCAAAATAGAAGCCGCGTTATCTTCAATGCGTTTGAAGCTAAAAGGAGAAAAGACAGAATACCTTATGTTTCTCGGTAGGTCAGAAATCGCAAATCTGGTTAATTTGATCGACACGAAATGGAATGAGATCGGTGATCCTCCATCCCGCGTATCGGCCATAAAAACGGCGTTAAAGAGTGGGATACCCCAAGATGAGAATTCTGAAACGAAACTCAACCTCATTCTCCAAACGCTTAAGCTATCCGGCGACAAGCTATCGATTAAGGAGGAGGAAATCGTTGCCATTGAGGCCAACCTTGATGGCATTTTGGATGTAATCACTCAATATTTTGACCAGAAACAGCCGGTTAATGCAGAAATCGCCGGTACCGAAAAAGGGAAAAAGAGAAAAAAAAGTGAAATGGCTGAATGGGAAAACAAAATCCAAGAAATAGTGAAAGAAGGAAAGGAAGGTATTTCAGCCTTAGGGCGGGCGTTATTGAATGTTCTTGATGGCGGTAAGGCCGTAGATGTTGCCCTCTTCGGCCGCATGTTGGCCAATATGCCGGAAAAAAACCAGTATGCCGCCTGCCAGGTAGCCCACGCCATTTCGACGCATGCCGTCGAGCGTGAATTCGACTTCTACACGGCCGTGGACGATCTAAAACCCGAAGATACTGCCGGCGCGGACATGATGGGAACCATAGAATTCAACTCGGCTTGTTTTTACCGTTATGCCGTGGTGGATTGGGAAAAGCTCATCTCCAATTTGCAAGCGGACAAGGAACTGGCGGCAAAGGGGTTGAGAGCCTTCCTGGAAGGTTTCGTCGTGGCCGAGCCCACCGGCAAGCAGAACACCTTTGCTGCACACAACCCGCCGGAGTTCGTGGCGATCTCGATTCGCAGGAACGGCGCACCACGGAACCTGGCCAATGCATTCGAAACCGCCATCCGCGCGAAAAAAGATGAGTCATTAACCAAAAAGTCTGCTGAAGAACTGATCAAAAAGGCCAAGGCGCTGAATGCGGCTTTTGGCGGCGAAGGAGTTATTTGGGCACTGAATCTTGTCGGAGTGGACACCGATGGATTTGGGACCGAGGTAACTTCACTGACGGAGCTGCTCGACCATAGCATGGCCAAGCTGAAGGAGTGACATATGCCGACACTGTTGCTGCGCCTGATCGGCCCCATGCAATCGTGGGGCACCACCAGCCGTTTTGATCAACGCGATACCGGCAAAGAGCCCAGCAAGTCCGGCGTAATCGGTCTGTTGGCCGCTGCTCTGGGCATCGACCGTGAAAACTGGACAGACCTGCAACCACTAACAAAGCTGTCCATGGGGGTTCGCCACGACCGACCAGGGGTTCCCAAGCGAGATTACCAGACCGCCGGCTGCGCCGCCAACGATACCATGATAAAAGCGGATGGAAAGCCATCAAGGGATGGGGTTGTATCTCAACGCTTCTACCTTGCAGATGCGGCTTTCCTTGTGGGAGTCGAAGGAGGTGACCGGGCGCTTCTCGATAAAGCTTACGCCCACCTAATAGATCCTGTCTGGCCACTCGCTCTGGGGCGCAAATCCTATCTGCCCTCCGAACCGATTGCGCTTGAAAACGGCGTTCAAGATGCTTCTTTGAAGGAAGCTCTCACGCAATGGCCATGGATCTGCTCGGCACGCAAATGGGAATCGCCACCCGAAAAGCTTTTAATTTCCTTAGAATCCACGGATGGTTCCGGTGTGCTCAAAATGGATCAGCCGCTCTCATCTTTTGCCGAGCGCCGGTTCGGCGCGCGTTTCGTGAGTTCGGAGTGGATTCATTTTCCCAAGGAGGTGCCCCATGTTCCTGCATAGAATCCACCTCGATCCCAGATGCCGTGAAGCGCGACGCGATCTTTCCGATCCCTATCAACTTCATTCCACCTTGTGTCGTGCTTTTGCCGCACCGGACAGGAAATGCCCCGAAGGTATGTTTTTGTGGCGGATCGAGCCGGAAGCAGCCCCCACCGGCCACCCGTGCATTCTATTGCAAAGCAAGATGCTTCCGGATTGGTCCTGCATCGGCATCAAGGGCTGGCTTGCTCAGGCTGACCCGGCCATCGATTTGAACGCACGGCTCTCGCTTGCTTCCATTCAAAATGGCCGGCGTTTTCGATTCAGATTGCGCGCCAATCCATGCGTGACCCGCAATGGCAAAAGGAAAGGACTATTGAAGCTGGAGGAACAGGAAGAATGGATCGACCGCAAAGGCGGTCAGCACGGTTTTTCATTGCCGCGAACGGTATCCTTCGACCTTTCTGAAACGCCCGCAAAGCGCGTGGACGTAAGAGTAAGCCAAGAGCAGATGCTTACGGGCCGCAAACGCGACGGTAATGCTATTTCTATCTTTTCCGTTTTGTATGATGGGGCTTTGGAGGTTACCGACCCGGAACGCTTCAGAGCCGGGGTGCAAGATGGCATAGGGCATGGCAAGTCCATGGGCCTTGGCCTGCTGTCCATTGCGCCAACCCAAAGCAGTACATAAAAAATCGGATCTATGACCCAAAGAAAGGCATAGGGTGTGACCGGATCTGTCACAGGGCAATGATAGCATTCTTTTTAAACAAAGGAGGATGCTATGAATATCGATCAATTCAGAAAGAGGTTTGAAGATGAAACGACTTGTCGACAATTTATTGAATCCGTATTGTGGCGCCACGGCCGCTATTGTCCCCACTGCCATTGTTCAAAGTCCTACGCGCTGTCGGGTGACAGCGTGCGTGCAGGATTATACGAATGCGCCCAGTGCAAAGGGCAATTTACGGTGACTGTCAAGACACCTATGCACAGCACCAAGCTTCCTTTATGGAAATGGTTGTTGGCCATGTATTACATCATCAATTCGAGTAAAGGAGTCTCTTCGGTTTTTTTGGGCAAATGGGTTGGCATCTCGCAAAAAAGCGCCTGGAAACTCGGTCATGCCATCAAAAAGATGATGGACCCGGGAATGGAGCTGGTCCCAGCGCTGCAAGGCATTGTCGAATTGGATGAAAAGTATATCGGAGGCAAACCGCGCTACGAGCAAGGAGTAAAACATAAGCGAGGTCGAGGCACTGAAAAGCAGTGAGTATTTGTTGCGGTTGAACGCAACGGCCCGGTTCGGGCTGTACCGGTCAAAAGTGACAAGCTCACCGATCTTTTGCCTCACATCAAGCGTTTTGTGGATAGAGGCGCGCATTTGATGACGGATCAACTTCAAAGCTATCGTGCAGTGGGCAAAATGTTTGCCACCCATGATTGGGTGAACCATGGCAAGAAAGAGTTTGTGAGGGGTAAGGTCCACAACAATACGGTAGAATCGTTTAATGCGAACTTGGAGCGCGCGAAACTGGGTGTTTTTCACTATATGAGCAAGCAGCATTTGGTGCGCTATCTCCATGAAGTCTGTTTTAGGTGGAATCATCGCATCCCAGTACTCAAGAAAGATAAAAACGAAACACTTAAAATTGTAATGTAACCTATGCCGGTGATGGCAATGCTGCGCTCATTGCTGGCGAAGGCGCCAGGGTGCCAAGTAAGGAGAACTAAATGCGGCGGCATCCTAAATTTGAGCTGCGTTACATGAAGCCTTCTTATTGGTTATAGATCCGTAAAAAATAGGGCAAGACGATCTGGAATTGAGCACCTACTATGGTACATTTTTTACCCCCCTTTGAAATTTTCGAAATGGCTACCGATTAATTTAATGGCTACCCATTGGCTACTAAAGATAGTAAAATGACGTCATGACTAATCTAACCATATTGCGCTTACATTATTTAAACTTGACCCCAGTAGTGGGGTGGCTGTTGGGTGAATGCATGGCAGCCAGGGGCCTGCAGGAACTGTGGACCCGGCAGCGTCCTGAGATTTTAGAGGCTTTGCGACAGCAGGCTGTTGTGCAGAGTGTCGAGTCCTCCAATCGAATCGAGGGCGTAACCATAGCAACCGATCGCCTGAAACCCGTAATAATCGGTAAGGCCCGCCCCAGGGACCGCTCCGAGGAGGAGTTGGCCGGGTACCGCAAAGCCCTTGATTGGATTTTCTCGCGAAAAAAGGGCGTCGCTTTTTCGCCTGAGGTAGTGCTAAAGCTGCACGCTTTGGCCCAAGGCGGTATGTCGGGGGACGCGGGCCAATGGAAGCAAAAAGACAATGAGATCGTCGAAATCTTGCCCAATGGAGAACGCCGGATTCGATTCACACCAACGCCGGCCAAGAAGACACCCCGCACCATGGGCGCGCTATGCACCGCTTATTCTGTCATTGGGGAAGCAGAGCAGTTCTCTCCTTTGCTTAACATTGCAACAGCCGTTTTCGATCTGCTGTGCATTCATCCTTTTCGGGACGGCAACGGCCGGGTCTCCAGGCTGGTCACCGCGTTTTTGTTAACTCAAAACGGGTTTAATGTCTGCCGGTTCGTGAGCTTGGAACGACTCGTGGAGGAGCGCAAGGAAGAATACTACCGGGTCCTGAAACAATGCTCAGACGGCTGGCATGAAGGACGAAACGATATTTCTCCATGGTGGATCTTCTTTCTTTCTATTCTTCGAAGTGCCTATATCCAGTTCGGCCGACAGGTCGAATCCAAAACAGCCGCAGCGCCCAAAAGCGATTTGGTGCGCCACTTCATATCAGAGAAAGTCGGCCCATTCAGCATTGCAGAAGTTGCCGGGCAAGTGCCGGTAGCGAGTCGTCAACTCATCAAAAAGGTGCTCGCTGAAATGAAGGCTGAAGGTCTTTTAGAAGTAACCGGAAAAGGCCGCGGCGCAGTTTGGGAGGTAGTCGGAAAGAGATGAGCCAAATCGGTTTCGTTCCTCTCAAACCCATCCCTATTAAGGATCGCGTCTCCATGATCTTTGTCTACTACGGCCGCATCGACGTGAAGGATGGCGCCTTCGTAGTAATCAATGAAGTGGATGGGCAGGATCAGGAGCGCAAGCATATCCCGGTCGGCTCGGTGGCTTGCATCATGCTGGAGCCGGGCACGCGCATCAGCCACGCGGCCGTCAAGCTGGCTGCCACCGTGGGCACGCTGCTCATCTGGGTGGGCGAAGCCGGGGTGCGGCTTTACTCCTCGGGCCAGCCGGGCGGGGCACGCTCCGACAAACTGCTCTATCAGGCCAAGCTGGCTTTGGACGAGAATCTGCGATTGAAGGTGGTGCGTAAGATGTTTGAAATGCGCTTCGGCGAAAAGCCGCCCGAGCGCCGCAGCGTGGATCAATTGCGCGGCATCGAGGGCATCCGCGTCAAGAAACTCTACGAGCTGATGGCGCAGCAATACGGCGTGCAGTGGCGCGGGCGGCGCTATGATCCTAAGGATTGGGAGAAAGGAGATATTGCCAACAAATGCGTCAGCGCGGCTACTTCCTGCCTTTATGGCGTCACGGAAGCGGCGATCCTGGCGGCGGGGTATGCACCGGCGGTGGGTTTTCTGCACAGTGGCAAGCCGTTATCTTTTGTCTACGACATTGCCGATGTATTCAAATTTGAGACCGTGGTGCCGGTGGCCTTCAAGATTGCGGCACAAAAGCCGGTCCAGCCAGACCGGGAGGTACGTATTGCCTGCCGGGATGCTTTCCGGCAAACACGCCTGTTAAAGCGGATCATACCCGCTATCGAAGATATTCTGGCGGCCGGAGAGATCCAACCACCACCGCCGCCCGAGGACGCCCAACCTCCGGCCATTCCCGAGCCGATCAGCATTGGCGATCAGGGCCACAGGAGCAAATGAGATGAGCATGCTGGTGGTAGTAACCGAGAATGTGCCGCCGCGGCTGCGCGGCCGGCTCGCGGTGTGGCTGCTCGAAATCCGGGCCGGCGTTTATGTGGGAGACGTTTCCCAGCGCGTCCGGGAGATGATTTGGGAGCAAGTAACGCTGTTGGCGGAAATTGGTAACGTGGCTATGGCATGGGCCACCAATACCGAATCCGGCTTTGATTTTCAGACGTTCGGAGAAAACCGCCGTATTCCCATTAACTACGATGGGCTCAGGCTCGTCTCCTTCCTGCCAGTTGAAAATGAAATGGTGGGAGTGAAAAGCGATCTTTGACAATTCATTTCAAGACGACTTGGCCATGTCACTATTTGGTACAATATCATCTTCCCTGAATCTAAAATAAATTCAGCGGATTCCAGGAAGAGAGTTCCCCACATACGTGGGGATGAACCGCTGCCATCTCCGGCGTAGCTGCTGGGGCGCCCGAGTTCCCCACATACGTGGGGATGAACCGGCGCTAAAATTAATGCGCCGGCTTGGTGATAGGAGTTCCCCACATACGTGGGGATGAACCTTGTCTCGCAGCCTGGATGATACGGACAAGCGCGAGTTCCCCACATACGTGGGGATGAACCGCGCGATTCTATTAGGCGCCGTATCATTGACGGGAGTTCCCCACATACGTGGGGATGAACCGTCGGGGACGTGGCGGCCGATGGTGCCGGGGCCGAGTTCCCCACATACGTGGGGATGAACCGTAAAGGGCAAGGTGGTAGAAAAGAAGCATATTGAGTTCCCCACATACGTGGGGATGAACCGCATATGCTCATGTCACGGAGTAACCGTAAATTGAGTTCCCCACATACGTGGGGATGAACCGCGTGTCAGTACTTGGGCAACCTTAATTGGCAGGAGTTCCCCACATACGTGGGGATGAACCGCGGGGGTGCCTTTTTCGACAGTCCAAGCGTGGGAGTTCCCCACATACGTGGGGATGAACCGCCGCCCGGCACGTGCTCTTTGGGCTGGGCCAGGAGTTCCCCACATACGTGGGGATGAACCGCGACCCCGAAAAAATCTTCCGCGACACCCTGAGAGTTCCCCACATACGTGGGGATGAACCGGCAAAAAAAGCTGCCGAAGCACGCTGGAATGCGAGTTCCCCACATACGTGGGGATGAACCACCCATTGAATATCCCATGCCGGCCTACCTGCTGAGTTCCCCACATACGTGGGGATGAACCGACACCAAGGGCAGTTTGTTGGCCTTTACCCAGGAGTTCCCCACATACGTGGGGATGAACCGATCAACCATCTTACCAACGAGCTGAATAAACTGAGTTCCCCACATACGTGGGGATGAACCGCCCATTGAGATGGGCGTAGATGCGCGCGACAAGAGTTCCCCACATACGTGGGGATGAACCGCTGTGGTGGCCGGTGTGGTTCAAGAAGCACGGGAGTTCCCCACATACGTGGGGATGAACCGCAAGGAGTAAAACTCATGTGGATCGAGATCTTGAGTTCCCCACATACGTGGGGATGAACCGGCGCTGCTCGGCAACCGGACTGCGCCCAACAGGAGTTCCCCACATACGTGGGGATGAACCGCAAATCGAGCGCCTGGCTGAAATCATCCGCGCGAGTTCCCCACATACGTGGGGATGAACCGGGCAGCGCTATTATGTGCGCATGCGCTCAGTCGAGTTCCCCACATACGTGGGGATGAACCGCAACCTACCGGCAATGTCCTGGTGGAGTTTAAGAGTTCCCCACATACGTGGGGATGAACCGCGCAAGCGGCGCGCTTTGTCTACACCCTGGAAGAGTTCCCCACATACGTGGGGATGAACCGGATATTCAGAGATGCACAACACTCTACGAAATGAGTTCCCCACATACGTGGGGATGAACCGCCATCTGATGTTGACCACCGAGCGGTGCCATCGAGTTCCCCACATACGTGGGGATGAACCGTTTGATTTGCGCTTCGGGGTCGCCCTGGATCGGAGTTCCCCACATACGTGGGGATGAACCGCAGTATACCAGAATGCAGGTGATCGATCTGGCGAGTTCCCCACATACGTGGGGATGAACCGGTGACGCCCTGGAGCGCGCTATATCGTATCAAGAGTTCCCCACATACGTGGGGATGAACCGGGTGTGGGTTGGATCGAATTTTATCGGGCGTTGAGTTCCCCACATACGTGGGGATGAACCGAGGACAAAACCGATATTGCGGCGGTGGTGCGCGAGTTCCCCACATACGTGGGGATGAACCGTTCTACTTCGCCCTTTACATCCAGGCCATTCAGAGTTCCCCACATACGTGGGGATGAACCGTGCATTCAAGCAAAAATCCCTTGGCCATCAATGAGTTCCCCACATACGTGGGGATGAACCGCATTACGATTGCCGATTGCCCCGGCATCACGAGAGTTCCCCACATACGTGGGGATGAACCGTAGATGTTTATATTTCGGGAATACTTCCCCCCGAGTTCCCCACATACGTGGGGATGAACCGCGGCGGAGCTGGCGGATCTGTTGGCGGATAACGAGTTCCCCACATACGTGGGGATGAACCGCAGGGCGAGTACTGGGTCAGCGTAGCAGTGGAGAGTTCCCCACATACGTGGGGATGAACCGGGTGAACTTGCATCCAGGTGCATACCCTGCCCGAGTTCCCCACATACGTGGGGATGAACCGATCTGGGCCACCATTTGGACCACCACTCTCTGGAGTTCCCCACATACGTGGGGATGAACCGCTGAGATGTCTTCTTGTCGACCATCTCGCGCAGAGTTCCCCACATACGTGGGGATGAACCGGATTGAAATATCTTCCTTCTTAGCCACCTTCCGAGTTCCCCACATACGTGGGGATGAACCGTGCCCGCCGAAAAGACGGCCCATCCCTCCGCGGAGTTCCCCACATACGTGGGGATGAACCGCCCGGGCAGAAAAACCAGAGGAAGTAAAACCCGAGTTCCCCACATACGTGGGGATGAACCGTACGGCCCGGCAATCGGGCTGGATGCAGATCAGAGTTCCCCACATACGTGGGGATGAACCGTGTTGGTGCCCCCAGTTCCATCTTTTGCTCTGGAGTTCCCCACATACGTGGGGATGAACCGATTATGAAGTTCTTGGAAACAATTCGCGAATCGAATTCCCCATAAATGTGGGGATGAGCCGGTTCGCCCCTTGGGGCTTAGATGGATTGCTGAGAGCCCCACACACACGTGAGTATGAACCACTATAATTCAAGAGGCCCAGGATGGATGTTGCGCATCGCTGGGCCCCTTGATCGTACATGACAGATTGTAATGTCAATTCCTCCTTTGGTTGGGGGTTACGGCTGGGGAATTTCGAATAGATCTTTCAGACTTCTGCTCCGTTGGGTTTGATGTGAAATGGTGCCTTGCTGGACATTTTGGCTGTCATACCCGGTGGTCATGGTGTCGCCGGTGGCCAGGGTCAGTTCAAAAGCAGTGGCCGGAAGGCTGGAGATTGCAAGGATCAGGATGATGGCCGCCAGGATGAGTTTGCCGTTGAGTTTCGCTTTCAGGGTCTTCATATTTCCTCCAAAGTTAGTTAATTTGGTTAATCAGCAAAAGTTGGAAACTGTAAAAGCAAGAGCCTTGCCAATTTTTAACTTTTTTATAACCACTTGAATTCATTTTTAATAATTAAATATCAAAAACCCGCGCACCTGATTGGTCTTCTATTAAAATGAGTGACTGATAGGCGGCTGGCGATCATTTTGATTGATGCCGCGGTAATGCTGGCCGGAGAAAAGATGCGGCTCCCAAGGCGGAATCGTGACAAGATCGGCGGGGCATTCTGAATGGGGGCTTTGGCCCCATTTCCCGTTCCTGTCTCCCCCACCTGACTACCCGGATTTTTTGGATAGCGAAAATAGCCCATGATTACGGGTTGTTTTAAAATAGATGATCCGGATTGATCTTTTTTCTAAAGTCCCCTCCCTGGAAAGCCGATACAAAGTCCGGAGGAACCTAATATGTATATTCACAGTTATCAGATTCAGAATGTGCTCAACGTGTACCGCAAACAGTTGAGTCAAATGCCGGCGGCCAAGGCCGAGAAGCAGGCACCGGCGTCCCAGAATGGGGATCGGGTGGTTCTATCCAAGGATGGCCAGCGTCAATCCATCATCGATCAGGTTTCGGCCGAAATCGTGGATCGGATTGCCCAGACCGGACCTCAAAACCGTTTTGAAGAGGCTTTGGCCAAAAAGTGGGATGATACTAACAAGCAGACCGGAAGCCGTACTGTAAAAAAGGATGCTGCGTTTACTTATACGACCATTGACGAGAACGACAACAAAGTCACCAATACCTTGCCGGTGGAAAACTTTAGTCCTTTGGCCGGTGGGGTAATGACAGACGCTCAGAAGGTTGCTGATTAATTCGGCGCCTGGGAGGCGGCCGCCATCAGCAAACATGAGCGACTTGGGCAGCGAGCCGGCAGCTTGCAGCTCCAAGCAGGTGCAGAAAGGGGGATCATATGATCAACAATATCGGCGAGGGACCGCTTCGCGCTGCCATGAAGATCGATCCGAGTGTGGCGATCCATGACCGCCAAGCGACCCAGGAAAAAACGGAAGTGCTGCGGCAAGCCCGTCCGGTGGAAAGCAGCGAATCGGAAGGCAAAGCCAAAGCCAAGTCACAGGATGCCCAGGAGGACACCAATTCCAAATATATTTTGGACAACAACACCATCGTATTTGAAAAATACAATAAAGATGGTGATTTGGTGTACAGGGTGCCACCATCCTACAAACCGGTTGACGAACGGGCTTAGCTCGTCGCTCAGCCATCCCCCGCTCTTTTCAGCCTCCCTGAACCGGCCGACAGGCCGGTTTATTTTTTGATGGCTTGCAATTGCATGATGTCCGATGCAAATAATGGCTTTATAAATTGCTTTATGGCTATGAGTGGCCAAGAATTGAATCTGCGGCCATTTTGCTTCGGGCAACAGCGCAACCAAAGGAATGGAGATGATCTTTAATCCCGATCAGTGCCAAAGACTGCATACCCGCGATATCCACGTGGTCTCTTATCTTCACCAGGCGGAAGCCATTGCCCTGGAGGGTCGGCTGACGGACGACCGGCTAAATGCGGTGTATACCTTGTTCGGCCAAAAGCGGCCCCCTGGTATTGTCCATGACATGATCGTGCGCATGATTGTCCGGGGTCCCAAACTGGTCATTGAAGAGATCGAAGCCGAGATGGTGACAGTGCCTAATCCGGATTGTCGTGGTGCGCTGAACTCTTTGTTGCCGTTAAAGGGAGAAGGCATTTCAGCCGGTTTCACGGCCAAAGTCCACCGCCTGGTGGGAGGTGAAAAAGGGTGCGCCCATCTAGTGGCGCTTTGTCGGGCCATGGCCTCGGCCGCGATTCAGGGGGCGTGGTCAGCGGTGGCCAGCCGGCCGCTGACCGAGGGCAAACTTACCAAACGCCATTTGAAGAGTGTCATCAACACCTGCCATTTGTGGCGTCCGGATGGCCCCCTGGTCCAAGAGGCCAATGCGTTATTGGAAGACAAATCTCCGGATCATCCCTGATTGTTAAATCGATGGGACTCCAGCGTCTATAAGGTGGTAGCCTAAAAAGTCTTGGCGCGGGAATCGACAAAGAATTGATGTTCTGATGCCTATGCCGTGTTTTCAGGCTTTTACTTCCAGTGGCTGGGAGGAGATTATGATCCCATTGCGGTCGGCGTAGACAAAGTGGCCGGGCTGAATGGTCACCCCGCCAAAGGAGATCGGCACCTGGTGTTCCCCCTGCCCTTTGCGCACGCTCTTAAATGGAATGGCAGCCAGGGCCTGAACGCCGATATCCATGCGACCGATGGCATCCACATCGCGAACGCAGCCGTGGATGATCACTCCGGCCCAACCATTTTCCACGGCTTTGGTGGCCAGAAGATCCCCCAGCAGCGCACACCGCAAAGATCCGCCGCCATCGACCACCATCACCTGTCCGTGACCGGCCCGGCCAAGGTGTTCTTTAACCAGCGAATTATCTTCAAAGCATTTCACCGTAAAGACCGGACCGCCAAAAGCGGCCCGGCCTCCATAGGTTTTAAAAATGGGCGCTACTACTCGGATCAGGTCAGGATAGGCATCGCAGAGATCAGGGGTAGAAATGGTCATGAGCCGTCTCCATTGGATCAGCCTTTAAGTTTGGCGGCGATCGTAGCCACGTGTTTGCCCTGGAAACGGGCGGCCGCCAGCTCGTTGTCGCTGGGCATACGCTCGCCATTGGTACCGGTGATGGTGCTGGCGCCGTAGGGTGAACCACCCGTAATCTCATCAATGCGCATCTGACCCTGGAAGGCATAGGGCAGTCCCACGATTACCATACCGTGATGCAATAGGGTGATTTGAAAGGAGAGTATGGTGGATTCCTGTCCGCCATGCTGGGTGGCGGAGCTGGTAAAAACGCTGCCCACTTTGCCCACCAATGCGCCTTGCTGCCACAACTGCCCGGTGGCATCCAGGAATTGGCGCATTTGACCTACCATGTTGCCAAACCGCGTGGGTGTGCCGAAGATAATGGCATCGGCTTTGGCCAATTCTTCCACGGTGGCAATGGGTATGTGCGCGAGAGCTTTTTGGGCTTCGACAGCGCCCATCTTCTCAAGCACGTCACGCGGCAGGGTTTCCGGCACCCGTCGCAACACGGCTTCGGCCCCTTTGACTTGTTGGACACCTTCCGCAATGGCTTGAGCCATTTTATGCAGATGGCCATAGAGGGAGTAATATAGAATCAATACTTTCATGAGAGTTCTCCTTTGTTAGGTTGTTTCCATTGTATAAGTGCAGCACGCCATTTGAACTTGCTCGGCGCTGCGTCCCAATTTTTTCAAAAGTGTGGCCAGCTCCGAGCGTTCCTGCTCGGAAAAAGGCTCCAAAATCGTTTCCAGATTGCGAGTATGGATGTCAAAGGCACGCTGAATTACCTCTCGGCCTTGGGAGGTCAGATGTACCAAAAAGCGGCGTCCATCCACCGCGTCCTGAATCCGCTCCACCAGCCCCTTGTTTTCCAAGCGATTGACTGCGGCCGTCATGGAACCGCTGGTCAGAAGCACTTTTTCGCCAATGGTGTTAATGGGGAGCGGCCCTTTGTGGAGCAGCGCTTCCAAGATGGCGAATTCGCTAACCAGCAGCCCGGTGCCGGCGATACTGGCACGATCCACGCCATCAACCGCCTTGGCTGCTTTCCATAAAAACAAACGTATGCGCGGCGCTGTTTCCATGGGCGGATGTTAAGCGCACTTATCTTGATGTCAAGATATAATTCTGATTTGCTTTCTCGGACAGACTTGGGCTATCTTAACTCTATCAACGGCCAGTGAGGTCAGCTTCCACCCTCATCAACGGCCATGTACGTGACGATATAGGAGATGCTCCAGTTCGTTCCAGGCTATCGATGGTTCCAGAGCGATTGCCGAACGGTAAGGTGCCGGTGCCCATCAAGATTGGGGATTCCATCGCATCCGGCCAGGCAAAAATCTCCAATGCGCCCGACAACAGGCGCCTTCAGCAGAGGTGATTATGGTAAACCCGATTCCGAGCACTTCGAAAAAACAAGACCAAAATCCTTCCGTTATCTATTGGCAGAAGCAAAAACCGCTCACGAAAAGGTACATCATGGTGACAGACAAAATAGCTTCTTCCTTGGAAAAAATGACCCGGCGAATCCAGGCCAAAGCATAGTCTTATAAATGCAATAACTGCCCAGCCACTTTTTGCCCCTCTTTCATTCCCCCTTCAAGCCCGCGGAATGAGATGAAGGGGTCCGCGGTTGCCCATCCATCTTGCGGCCGATCAAAAAGGCGTCCACCGCCGCGACCACCCAAGCCAACACAATCAGCATTAAGGCATATCTGTACAGCGGGGATGAGATATCCGCCATGGCCTGGTCCGTGGCATTGGCTATCTGGTCAAAACCCACCGCCATCTGATCGGAATTAACCGTTTCAAGAATCTTTAGGGCATCCTGAGTGCCCTGCACGATAATGACCACCAGCGCGCCGATGGTGATCCCCATAAAAATCAAACCACGCAGATATCGTTTCAATACCATTTGACCCAACCCGGGCAATACCAGGCCCGACAATAATAATCCCTTTAGCGATTTGCTCATGGTGACCACTCCCTTTTCTGCGTTTGGTTCAGAGATTTAAAAACTGCCGTTGATGCCAGTGCGGACGCGGTATATAGTGCCCTTTTATTGGAGATCCCTATGGAAGATGTACTTGAAAATCATGGCGAAACTCAACGTCAGATTATCCCGTTGCTGGCAGCCATCCGAACTGCACTGATCCGCATCGCCATCGCCACGGGCATTTTTTCCATCGGCGGTTATTTCTGCGCCCGACCTCTGTTGAAATATCTACAGCAGGTCACTGGCGCCAAATTGGTTGCATTTGGTCTTCCAGATGCATTCTTTGCCCTTCTGACAATGGCGGTTGCAATAGGATTGGCCGCTGGTCTGCCCTATGCCTTTTATGCGATCCTCGCGGCGGTGTCGGCCTCTTACCCTGGTCTTTCTCGTAAATCATTCCTGGGTTTTTGGGCGGCTTCCATCTTTTTATTCGCCCTTGGAATCTTTTTTTGCCTGCGAGTCTCCTTACCGTATGGGGCTCAATTTTTATTGGGGTATGAAACCAAAAAAATCGTCGCCCTGATTTCCATTGAGAAGTTCGTCTCCTTTTGCTCCTGGGTGGTATTTGGTTTCGGTTTCATTTTTGAACTGCCATTGGTTATGATCCTTGTTGCCAGCATTGGTCTGATTGATTCCAAGACGCTGGCCCGTTATCGGCGTTATATCATTGTGGCCATTTCCATCATTGCGGCCATTCTGACACCGACCCCCGACATTTTCAATATGATGCTCATGGCCATCCCCCTCTACCTGTTGTTCGAACTCGGCATGCTGGGGATGCGGGTTTGGGGCAAGAAGAAATCATGAGTATTCCGTTGAGTTAACTCCCCTTTGATTGCCATCACCGAAACAATGAAAAAGAAAAGAGAGAGGCACCGTGCCCCTCTCTTTGTCTATTGCTTTAGCGTTCCTTTAAGTGGTGTTTCCGAAAAATTCCTGATTACTTCACCCCTTGGCAATTGCTTGGTTGCATCCGCCGTTCATTGACACAGTGGCGATCCAGGGGCTTTGTTGGTGCACGATCATTCATCAAAGTATTTCAGGCCCAATCCGAACCGGCACATAAAATCATCATCAATTATTTTGGACCATCGGACTTCAGCCAAAGATACGCTCCGAAAGCCCTCGGGAATCTCTGAAGACGCAGAATTGTTGGGCGCACCAGACGATTTGACCATGAGGATCGTGCCCTCATCGATGGGCTTGTCTATTTCGATATAGCTGCCGCCATTGGAGCAGTTCAGCATGGTCCCCTCATGCATGGCTGAACCTTCCAGGATAGAAAACCGGCGGCACGCCACGGATTGCGCCGTGAGACTCCGAACCATGGACCTTTTTTCCATGCGCACGCTCCTTTCCCTGGACCGATCTTTACGCCCAGATGTACACGTGATCGGGTCGGCCATGAATTTACCGCGAAATAACGGGTGCGCGGCTTTTCAAAACCCTTCAAAAAAGTCTTTTAATTCAAAAACCTTTTTGGGGATGGCTTGATGTCAGACCACAACAACTGAATTCATTGCATCCCCATAAGGTGTTGGGGCTAGCTTGTCAGCTTCAACCTCATTTTCCCATTTATCTTTATCCAGAAGATAACGGAACTGGTACTCATGACCTTTCTGCAGATCGAGGGTGGCTGTAAAAATCCCGTTTTTCTTGCGCTTCATTGGGGTGGCTGAGGTGGACCAGTTATTAAATTCCCCGACGACGAATGCTTTAGCCGCATTATTGCCCAGGGATTCCGGCACCTCGAACGTCACCTTGCAAATCATTTTATTTCTTGCATACTCCTTTTTAATACTCATGGTGACCTCCCATTAGAATTGAAAAAAGAATAATTCAGATGCCCCCATGTGAAGGGGGAAATGGAATATACCGGCCTAAAAGATTTAATTCAGCCGCTCGGATTCAAAGGAAGAAGCAGATCAACCAGATGATGGAGAGGTGAGCAGGACCTGATGCGCTGTGATGAGACTCCATCTTAAATTCAGTCGGCTGATTTTGCAATCAATTTTTTTAAGAAGTATGGCCTCAGGACCGATAAAATCATATGGTTTTATCTTGCTTTTCCACTGGAGGAGCAGGAGAATTGGAATCAATCGCAACACGGTGTTTATTTGTTCAGGCGGTTACTAAGATCTATGTTTCGTCGCGTTATCTGTGAGTTCTTTTCAGGGGGTACGCCATCTCGATGGCTATTGCCCAAGATGTTGTCAAAGTTCCATAGAGATCTCTCCAGATCTCCTTTGGCCGCCACAAAGAGGCCGCCAGGGGGAGCGAATTGGTTGCCGGTATTTATTCGAGCGCGACTTGGGGCCAATTGCTTCCCATGGGGATTGCCAAAGCGCCCACATCTCCTTGCCTTGATCGCCGCCTTAATGATGATCTGGCCCTGCAATTCGATCGCAACCGGACCTGAGTTTGAACCGCTGACGCTGTCCGCGATTGCTTTATTATCCATTCAAGACGCTGCTACCTCCCAGACCTCTGGGAACGCTGAAAGCTCACCCTTGAACTTGGATAAACTGGAAGAAAATGTCCCCCGCGAAACCAAAAGCGTCATTGACCTTCAACCTTACCGCACCTCCAATACTATCACCATCCGAGACAATGCGGGCAGAGGCGGAACGGCCGCCTTGATCAATCTCAACCCCTGGATCAATACCTGGTTTATATTGCTGCTCCAATGGGCCGATGAAAATGGGGTCACCTATTATCATTTGGAGAGTGCAGCCCCCCTGAGTGACACCATCAGCATTTCGCAGGATTTTCCGCATGGGCTTATGATTAATTCCAGTTCGGGACAAGGATATTGCTCATTGTGGGATAACCCAGCCAACAACCCTCTTACCCAGGCAGTTCAATCGGGTTCCCCATTTGCGCCCATTTGCGGGGGGCGCCTTTTGGTTCGTAACAAGACCCAAGGTAATAAATCCACGCTTGAAAGCGTTACTGATTTACTACGCCGACATGTATGGCAAGGGGAAAAAATTACAACCTTCGTACGGGAGACTTTCTACAAAGACGCCTACCTGGCCGCCTCCACCCTTGTGGCGCCAGCTGCACCGGAAGCAATATCCGTCGACGGTCCCCCGGATGCACCGCTGCCGCCGCTCATCAATGCGCAATTTGCTGATTATATGCTGACGCCGACCGACCTGGGGATTGCCCTGGACAGCGAAACGGAACCTTTGGTTCAGGTTGGACGCTGGTATCGCGCCAAGGATCTGCCCGGCATTTTTATCAGCGTGATTCAACCCGATTTAATTGCGCCGAGTGTCTTAGCCAGGGTCCGCTCTCAGGTCAATCCTCTGGATAACGTGGAAGGCGCGGCTCTCGTTTACCTTGTGGCATTTGATTTAGAGCTGTTTGACCTGGGATTTGAAATGGGTACCGAGCATCCCCGGGTGAACTGGTCGGACCGGGTTCCTGAACACGCCAGAGATCCTATGTTGCCTGGTCCTGACGGTATCGGCAACACCGATCCATTGGCCATGACTGGCATTGTCACACCCGGCAACCACAACCGGGTGGCGGCTGCTTTTGCCGGCGGTTTTAAGCGTTATCATGGCGCTTTTAAATGGTCTGATTTGGCTCTGAAAAACAATGGCAGCCACTATGGCTTCATGGAATATGGCACCATCTTGAGCAAACTCCAGCCGGCTCTGGCCACCGTATTAATATCCAGCGATGGTCGAGTTGACTTGAAAACCTGGACAGAGAAAGACGACACTTATCTGGCGCGTATCCGCCATGCCCGCCAGAACGGACTGCCCATCATCGACTACAACCCCGATACGGGAGGTTCGTCGGTAGGGAAAATGGTGCCCCGCTGGGCTCTGGGCAACTGGTCCGGGTCGGTGGACGAACGTTGTCGGACCGTCCGCGCCGGCCTGGCCCTGCAGGAGAATGAAAACCAACGGTTTTTGATTTTTGCCTACTTTTCAGCGGCCACGCCATCGGCCATGGCGCGAGTCTTTGCGGCCTATCAATGCCGATATGCCATGATGCTGGATATTAACGCTTTGGAGCACACCTATCTTGCCGTCTACCATCAGGAAGATTCCAGGTGGATCACCCAGCACCTGATCACAGGGATGGATGTCCTGGACAAAAAGAAAAATGGCCACATTTTATCGCGTTTCGTAGATTTTCCTGACAACCGTGACTTTTTTTATCTGCTCCGAAAGGCCCGCCCATGAAACGCGTGATGATCTCCGCTATCGCCATTCTGACCATCGCCCTAACCACCGTGCAAGCCGGGAAAAAGGGCAGCGGGACCCTCTCCCAAATCAATGAGGAATTATTGAAAGAAGTGCAGCGAATTCACCGCTTGAGTTCGGAACAGATCGCGGCGATCAGAGCCATCTTCGCCCGATCCAATATGATCGGCCAGGGTAACCCAGCCATTACCCAACATCCGCTGACGATTGCCCAATGCCAGGAGCGTTCGGCCGCTCTCCCCCGTTCGTTTGACGACCCTTCCTTTGAAAAAATCTGTGGGGCCAAATATATGGCGCCACTCTTTAACCCAGACTCCCAAAAGCCGGAAGAAGCTCAAGTCTGCATTGATCAATTTGAATTCCCTGACATTCCATGTACCTATCCCTTGGTTTGGGTCAGGGCGAGCGAGGCCGCCGAGATCTGCGAGGCCATGGGCAAACGATTGTGCGATGCCCACGAGTGGGAGGGGGCTTGTGCCGGAGCTCTGGAGCCACCGGATTACGACTTTGAAATGGCCAAAGGCAAAAACCCGGAAACCGCCATCGAGCAGATGAGAAAGGTCCACAACCGCAAACGGCAGGCGGATAAGTCATGGAGCTACGGCCCTGTTTATCAAGAAGGAGTTTGCGCCGCGGCCAGCATCAAAAACTCAGGCTGTGACGGCGGCAATTGGTCCCGCTGCGGCTCCAACACCTACCCCTCGGGCAGTTTTCCCCAGTGCCATAGCCCTTTGCTGGTTTACGATCTTAACGGCAACGCCGCCGAGCATATGAATCTGCCCCTCAACGAGACTGAAATGGCCAGCCGGGGAAGTAAAACCCTCGGCTACACCGAGATGAAGGGCAGCTGGTTTATTTTCGATACCTACCGCGCCCATGAAGATTGGTGCCGCTGGCGCGCTCCCTTTTGGCATGGCAGCCGAGTCATGGACCCCAACAGCCACCGCAATTACCACCTTGGGTTTCGCTGCTGCAAAACCATTCAAACCAAACCATAATCTATTGGCGCTGGTCCCAGTGGCCGATACAACATCCGCCTATCGCCTACATGTTACTTGTTTAATTCAGGAAAGAGTTTGGAAAGATATTGGTCGGGATGCCCCATCCATTGGCGGGCATGGACAATGACCCCTTCATAGCTGACCACGGCCGCCAGCTCGGGATCTTCCATAATGGCGCACAAAGAGCGTGGTTGGCCATCGATAAGAACCAGGTCGCTTACCAAGCGAATCCCATGGCTGTAATCAACATACCCGGCGCCGTGGACCGTGCTTAGAGGTTGGATGGGCTCGCCACCAGGCGTATGCCAACCATAGATGGCAATTCGATCATCATGACGGCGCAGCTGATTGGTGATCACTACATCCTTTTTGTGGCCACAGACCAACGCATTCAATGGGATACCGAGGCGCTTGCGTTGCTTTTGAATCTTCTGGTTATGGATGCGATAGTAGGTCGTTGAGCGCATTTGAGGCCCAGGCCTCATGGGCTGAGGTTGATAATGGTATTCGGACTGGCAATAGATTGCATCCACAATCTTTTCGGTCGGCAGATTAAAACCAAAGCGCGCGGCAACCTTCCTGGCTGTATGTAAATTCATGGGGATACGAACAAAGTCACTGTTGGACCCAATGGCGAGGTAATCGGGCATCACAAATACGGTGGCTGTCACCCAGTGGCCGTCATCAAAACGATGACGAATGGTGACCGGTTTGAGCTGGCGCAAAAAATCCGGCAGGTTACCTTGCAGCAAGGCCTGGAAAATGGCCTCTTCGCGCTGATATTTATCCATGCCCTCAATATGATTCAAAAATTGGGAACCGGTCATACACCGGCTCGAACGCTTGGGAATCTGGGCAGTGGCCTTTTCGAGTCTATACTGAGGTAGGACGGGGCGACTGTTGGCAACCAGCGGGCACCACAGAAGTGATACCGTGAAGAACAGAATCAAAAGGAAGAATGCGGAAAATCGCATTGAAATGCACTCCATTTTTATAAAATTACCACCGGAGGTTTCCAATCGTCAATATCGGCCATTGCCGCCGGAAGTTTATTTTAATTGGGGATTTCTGTTTCCGCGGGCTTTACAGGAGACTAAAAAAGCGAGTTAACAAACGTAGAATTTATTCGGCGGATGGCCGCAGCATGAATTGCTCGATTACCGCAAAAAGATCATTAACCCCGTACGGCTTACACAGGAAGGCATCCGCTCCTTTTTGATGGGCGGCCTTTTCATGGGCAGGGTTGCTGGAGGTGATAATAAAATTTTTTTGAGGATATTGGGTTTTAATGCGCTCTAGCAGCTCCAGGCCGCTCATTTCCGGAATGTTAGCGTCGGCAATGATCACATCCATGTGACGAGGGCGTTCTTGAATATATTGCCAGGCGTGGAATCCATTTTCAAAAGTGGCAACGGCACGGTTAATACCGAATTCAATGGTGTGAACCGCAAAATCGCGGACAAAACGGTCATCATCGATAATGATGATTTGCGGCCCGCTGGAAACGGTCGCGGCCGGCATTTTAAGCCACCTTTAAAAAGGCGATGGCCTCTGGCTGCCCACTGAACATAAGGGTTTGGCAAATCACATCAAGGTTTTCCTGCATGGCAGAGCGGCGGTGTTCTCCCATGGGAAAGCCCTTGGCCGCGGCCTTCATCATAATCGCCAACAGTTTGACTCGCTGATAAAACACAAAATCATAGGCCAATGGACCGGGCTTGTGGCTTGCCACGGGAAGCCTTTCAATAAGTCCGCCCAATTCCAACGCTTCGTGTTCCACATGGCAGGCATTGTCAAACATGGCTTTGCGGCGGCACACACCCATGGGGCAGCCGTTAAGAAAGGCTTTGGCCATGATGATCATTAATTTCAGACGGGAACTGAAGATGTCATCCAAATTCATTTCGCGTGTGTCAGATGATGGGGAGCCCAACCGAATCATTGCATTCCTTCCTGAAACCGTGCCGCTTGAGGTCGCACCGATTTTTTTCGTGTGCCGATCTTTATCCGTATCGCAGTCCCAAGTCAAGGGATGGTCCCCAAGGCGGGGGTCAACTGCAATGTCCAAGAACGGTGGGGGGAGTGGTACGCTGAACCCATTCAGCTTTAATTGGTGTCTTCATCGGTCTTTTCCCTTGGACATGCGGAGATGAGAGCCGCCGCTCATCGCCCGAACGTCGCTCGGGAATATGATCCGAATAATGAAAGCTTCGCCTGTCAAAAAGACGCCTGTCTGAATGGATTGCTCTTGCTGATGTTGGCTTCATATTACTCGTATTTCCGCTGCTGTAAAGGTTTATTTTAGCAATGGCATCAAAAAGTTAGGAGCAAGTAACATGCCGGTGGCGTGAATTTAAAAAAGAAAACAATAACAGAGAATTAATTACTGACCAAAGGTGAACGCGGGCAATGAGGGACCAATTTTTCTCACGGGATTACTATTTTTGCAGTCAAGAACTGACAAGGCACTTCTTCCCACCCCATCCCCATCCGGAAGTCCGGCAACGAGGGAATTGTTTCCTCCTACTGCTGTTTGCTAGGCTGCACATCGAAATGGATAAGAAATTGATTTACGAAGTCCATTCTGCTAGAGTGCCCCACCAGTTGCCAATGGCTGCAAACCGTTTTGCTCCCCCAACCAACTATGACCGGTCTGAACGGAGAGCAGCTAAATGTGAGGTCTAATAAGTACTCTGCGGTCGTCCCACAAACGCACTATAAAAAGATTATCGACAAAGCATAACTCCTAATGGATTACAGAACGGCTTCATGGATCCAAGCTACGGCATTACCGGCAAACTGCTGATTTGGTTTTTCGCCATCGTGGCCATTTTTTACGGCACGATACTGATGCTCTATATTAATTTCCAACAAGTGATGCACATATCAGAACAAATCGTCAGTAAGAATTACGCCATTACCGCCTACTCCAAACGCATGTTGGAAAACCTGCTGAGCATGGAGGAAAACGAAAAGAAATACAACCTGCTCAAGAAAGATGACTATCTTCAATTCTTTAATGCGGCCCGCAAGGAGTTCGAAGACAGCCTGACGAAAATTCTGTCACTGCAATCCCAGGGTCAAATTCTTTCCCCCAACTGGCAGGAAGTGTCTGAGGCCTATCGCCAATACATCTCCGAAGAGGACGATCAAAAAGAGAAGAGTAAGGACGGTACTTCCAAGACTATTTGGATCCAGGAGAAAGTCATCAACGACTGGATTAGCAAGATCTCCGACGCTCGCCTGCAGAACCAGGCCGAAGTGGAGAACGCAACCCGCGAGCTGAACCGCAGGGCGGTTCAGTCCATCCATAATGCCTTAATAGGGCTCGGGATTTCGAGCGTCGTAGGGTTGCTGGGGGTGGTGTTTCTGGCTTATTCCATGATCCGGCCGCTGAAAGAACTCATGCGTGGTATCCGCTCTATTTCCAAAGCGCGCCAAAGCGAGCCACTCAAGATACACTCCAAGGATGAATTCGGAGAGTTGGCCTCAGCCTTCAACGAGATGGCGGACCGGCTGCACCAGGAAGAACAGTTGCGCTCCGACTTCATCTCCATGCTCAGCCATGAAATCCGCACGCCTCTGACCTCCATCCGCGAATCGGTCAACATGATCGAAGAGGAGGTTATGGGGCCGATCAACAACCGGCAGCGCAAATTTCTTGAAATTGCCGGATCAGAGATCGGCCGGATTTGTGATCTGCTCAACCATTTGATGCAAGCTTCCCGGTTGGAGCCAGGCGCTTTGAAATTGCACCATGAGTCGGTGGATACATTCTCCTTGGTAGCCGGTTGCGTCGCCAGCCTGAAACCCGCCGCAGAATCCAAAAAAGTTCATGTCGTTTCGGAAATATCGCCAGAGACGCCCGATATCAGCGGAGACCCGCAATACTTGCAGCAAGTGTTTTTAAATTTGATCGGCAACGCCATCAAATTTTCAGATCCCCAAACCCAGATCTGGGTCCGGGCCGGCTCCTTGGATAAACGCAACCGCTTGACCTTGAGCGTTATCGACAATGGGCCAGGGATCCTTGAAGAGGATCAAGGCAAGCTCTTCAACAAATTCTACCGTGGAGCCACGGTCCGCCAACATTCGGATGGCGTGGGGTTGGGATTAAGCATCACAAAGAATATCATCGAAGCCCATGGCGGCACCATTTGGGTAGAGAGCCAAATCGGCAAGGGTACCACTTTTAGTTTTACATTGCCTGCGGCTTTCCCAGATGGTACATCAGGGCGCGGCAAACGCCAATGAGCTTCAAAAGGAATTTTCAATGATTGCTTACCGCATTCAAAAGCCTTTGACCCTGGTGCGCCTGGCCATAGCGCTCCTATGCTTCGGAGCGAGCATTGTCGTCGTGGGCTGTCCCGCAACTTGGCAGCCGCAACCCAAAGTCGTGGAATCGGAAATCTCTCCGAGCGAGATGAAGCAATATCTTGAGGCGGTTAAATCCTATCAAAACGCGCAGTATGAGGGGGCCGCCAAGCAATTTGCCGCCATACGCGAGCAATCGGGCAATCCCGTGGCCACCCGCATGGCGTTGTATGGTCTGGCGTGTTCGCGGCTGATGGCAGCAAAGACCCCGGACGAATACCGCCAGGCATTGGCGCTGTGGGAAACATGGGTACAATGCGCACCAACTAAAACTGATGCTGAGAATCCCACACTGTTCAAGCCGATCATTGAACAGAAAATGGTATTTTCACTAATCCCATTGAAATCCGGTGAAGCCGTCGATCTCGAAGACCCTACGCGCTGGTTTATGCTTCGGGCCAACAATGAACTGCAGAAGCTGAAATATCAATTAGTCAGCGCCCAGCAGGACAGTGATGAAAAAGAAAAGCGCATCAGATCTTTGGAAAAAGAGATTGACCGGCTCAATGACCAAATCAAAGCCCTCGAAACCATCGACCAAAAGATCCAAAAGAAAAAAAATTCAATCCCGTCAGCCAATTAAGTCAGTTTTTCGGTGCCAAATTCCTTATGTGGCACATCCCATCCAAATGTGCTAAGGTGATTCGCGCTGCAATATGGCTGGATGCCGAAGACAATTGTTCAAGGATGAAAACTATGGCCGGTTTGACTGCAGAAACCTCCACATCGATTTTAATTGTCGATGATGACCAAAACGTGCTGGAAGTACTTGAAGCGCGTTTACAATCGTCCGGATTTTCCATTTACAAGGCCGAGACCGGTCAGGAAGCGTTGCGGCTGATCAAAGAACACAAAATCGATTTGATGCTTTGCGATATGAAGATGCCCGGCATGAACGGCATGGAGGTCATGACCAAGGCTCGGACCGTGCAGCCAGGGCTGCCGATCATCTTTCTAACCGCCTACGGCAGTATTCCGGATGCGGTCAAAGCGGTCAAGGCCGGGGCTGTGGATTATCTCGCCAAGCCCTTTGATGGTCGCGAACTGGTTTTCAAGCTACGCAAAGTCCTGGAAGATCAACCGCGTCTGACGCCAGTCAGCGATGAAGATAGCCTGCTGATCGACATGGAAATCGCCAAAAGCCCGCGGATGAGAGATCTCTACAATCTGGTGCTGAAAGTGGCCCAAAGCGACGTCAATGTCTTGATTTTAGGCGAAAGCGGCTCGGGCAAGGAACGCATCGCACGCCTCATCCACCGCTTGAGCGCCAGATCCAAACAAAGCTTCGTGGTGGTGGATTGTGGCAGCACACCCGCAACGCTTCTGGAGAGTGAACTCTTCGGCCATGTTCGCGGGGCCTTCACCCATGCGGTCAACGACAAGCGCGGGCTCATCGAAACCGCGGACAAAGGCACCCTGTTTTTGGATGAAATCGGCAACATCTCCCAGGAGATGCAGATCCGGCTGCTGCGTTTTCTGGAAGACCGCAAGATCCGTCGCATCGGTGATCTCAAGGAAAATTTGGTGGATTGTCGGGTTCTGGCCGCCACCAATTCCGATCTGGTAGAAGACATCAAGGGCGGCCGTTTCCGGGAAGACCTTTACTACCGCCTACGGGTGGTCACCCTGCAAATTCCCAAACTGCGCGACCGCAAGGAAGACATTCCCATCCTGGCCCAAAACTTCGTTCAAGCCTTTGCCCGCCAAAACGGCAGCCGACCGGCCAAGCTACCGCCGGAGACCATCCAATATTTGAGCGCCTATCCCTGGCCGGGCAATGTGCGAGAATTGAAAAACGCCCTCGAGGCCGGCATTGTTCTGTGCCATGGCAATGTGCTGCGGCCCGAGGACATGCACCTTTCGGGGCTGCCCCCCATGGAAGTACGCGAAGAAGCACTCTCCGACTCCTTCTCTCTGGAAGATACCGAACGCAACGCCATCGTTCGGGCCTTGAAGCAATCAGGCGGAGTCCAAAAAGAAGCGGCCAAGCTGCTGGGAATCAGCCGCCGGGCCATTCACTACAAAATCAAAAAGTACGAAATCGATTCCTCGGCCTTGCGCGGCCGGGTATGATAAGGCACAAATCCCGTGTAACCTTTTGGTATGGACAAGCTCTATAGAGAAAAACAAAAGCAGATGCCAATCAAAAGGAGCACCACATGACCGAGATCATCATCCTCATTGCCATTGTAGCCGCCTGGTACTTGTTGCAGGCCTATGTTCTGCCCAAACTGGGGATATCCACCTGAATGCGCGATGCGTGTCAGGTGACACGCAAAGAACCGCATGACCGAAACGCCGAATCCACCGAAAATCGATGACCCGGACCACGACTTGATTGTAGCGATTCAGGAGGGCAGCCCCTCGCTGTTCACGGACCTGGTTCAGCGCTATGGCAAGCCACTATACAATTTCGGTCTGAAAATGTGCGGTAAAAGCGATACGGCCGAAGATCTGGTCCAGGAAACCTTTTTGAATGCCTTTAGATACCTGGGCTCCTTTCGCCGCGAGACCAAATTCAAGAACTGGCTCTATCGCATCGCAACCAGCGTCTGCATTAAAAACCGGCGCAAATCAAAATTCGCGCCCGAACGCGAACTTTCATTGGAAGAGTTTTTGCCGGCCGACGAGGCCGCGGTGGAACGAGAAGTGCCTAGCTGGGCGGCCTTGCCCATCGATCAGGTGCTCGATGAAGAATTGAAACAGCATCTGCAAGCCTCCATTCTGGCCTTGCCGGAAAAATACCGCGCCGTGCTCCTGCTGCGGGACATCGAAGGGTTTTCCACGGAGGAGGCCGGGCAAATGCTGAACTTGACGCCAGCCAACGTCAAAGTCCGCCTGCATCGGGCCAGGCTGTTTTTAAAGGATCGTTTGAAAGGCTATTTTGAAAATGAGTAAAGCAGCCCACAACCATAAACAATGCCTGGATCTTTTTGCCCGCATGTCGGAGTATCTGGACGGTGAGCTGGATGAAAGCCTGTGCCGTTCCATGGAAGGTCACTTGTCGGGTTGCCCGGCCTGCCGGGTCTGTCTGGCCGAGCTCAGGCGCACCGTCCAATTACACCACGCCAGCGGAAACGTAGTTGCCATTCCCGAATCCATGGCGGCACGCTTAAAAGAACTTTGCGAACAATTCAATAAACAGTAAACTCCCTTACATCTCCCAAGTGGCGTCCCCACAGAATTGACCATGATCCTTGGCCAAAAACCGCTCCACCGCGCCACGGATATCCCCCAGGCGAAAACTGGCCCCATGCCCCGGATAACAAACCGTATCATCCGGCCAGGCCAATATGACCTTGCGCAAGGTCCCCAGCGTGGTCTGGAAATCCTGGGCTGACCAGGTCTTGCCCGGACCGCCATCGAAAATAGTATCCCCCACCACCGCTATGCGCCCGTTCTGGACCCGATAGCTGACCTGATCGCGGGTATGTCCAGGCGTATGGTAAACCCTGAGCTGGCTCTGCCCAACATCGATCAATTCACCATCATTGATGCGACGGTCAACCGGCAGTTCAAAGCGATTGCCACCATGGGCCATAATCGGCACCTTCAATTGGCCGCGCATCGCATCCAGCGCGCCAATATGATCTGGATGGGCATGGGTCACCAGAATCGCCACGGGCGTGGTCCCCGCTAACAACTTGGCCAGCGCCTCCGGCTCGGCGCCAGGATCAATGAGCACGCTTTGGCGGGTTGCTGGACAGATGAGTACATAGGCGTTCATGGCATAGGGGCCGACCGCCTGAAATCGAATTTCCATGGGTTTCACTTCCTTTCTTGCATGTCCCTTGGTTGGCTTGTAGTAATGAGTTCAGACAATCTATCATGATTGAAGGACACTAAAAAAACCTCCCATGAAGAACCCAACCATTGCCTTGATCCATCCACCCGTAGTCAAACCCAGTGAACCGCCGGCCGGCATCGCCCGCCTGGCGGGGGCCTTGCGGGCTCATGGCGTGAACTGCACGGTGATCGACGCCAATATTGAGGGGCTTTGCTACCTTCTTGATTCTTCCTTGGCCGGGGAGGATACCTGGTCTCGCCGGGCCCATCGCCACCTGGGACAACATTTGAACTGCTTGCGAAACCCGCAAGGATACCCCAATGCGGATCAATACCGGCGCGCGGTGGCGGATCTTGGACGCGTGCTCTCCCAAGCCGGCCGAAGGGAAGAGATCAAAGTAGGGCTGGGAGACTATGAGGATGCTCACTTGACGCCGGTGCGCCGCGATCATCTGCTTCGGGCCGCCCAGGAGCCGCGCCGCAATCCATTCCATAATTATTTCTACTCCCGATTACTACCGCGGTTGGCACAACATCAACCGGTCATGGTGGGAATCTCCATCAATTATCTCTCCCAGGCGCTATGTGGTTTTGCTTTGGCGGGCCTCATCCGGCAAACTCTACCGGAAGTAAAACTCGCTCTGGGCGGCGGATTGATCACCTCCTGGATGCGGCGGCCCCAAGGGTTAGAGCCATTCGCGGGCTTGATAGATACCTTGGTGGCAGGTCCGGGTGAATGGCCTTTGCTCCAAGCCTTGGGCCGGCCGATAGAAACCCGACGGTACAAACCCGATTATAGTGATCTATCGGCCAATTCCTACTTCAGCCCCGGATTTATCCTGCCCTTCAGCGCTTCGAATGGCTGCTGGTGGCGGCGCTGCGACTTCTGTCCGGAGCAGGCCGAAGGCGGCCGCTTTCATCCCCTGCCCCACTCCTTCGCAATTGTGCAGCTTCAACATCTGGTGGCCCAGACCCGACCGCGCCTGATACACTTGCTGGATAATGCCATTTCGCCGGCCCTGCTCAGACGGCTGGCGGATCAACCGCCCGGCGCGCCCTGGTATGGCTTTGTGCGCATCGGCCCACCCCTGGATGATCCGATCTTTTGCCATGGTCTGGCGCAGTCAGGATGCGTGATGCTTAAAATCGGACTGGAGTCGGGCAGTCAGCAAGTACTCGATCGCCTGCATAAAGGGATTCAACTCAACATGGCGACGCGGGTCCTCGACAACCTGCGTACGGCTGGCATCGCCGCCTATGTCTACCTGCTCTTTGGTACACCGGCTGAAGATGAGGCCGCAGCCCAAGCGACACTGGACTTTGTGGTCGATCACCACGAAGCCATCGATTTCCTCAACACCGCCATCTTTAACTTGCCCATTGGCGGGCCGGATGCCCAGGGCTTGCAGCTAAGAGATTTTTACGACGGCGACTTGGCCATGTACCGCGATTTTATTCATCCATCCGGCTGGCAGCGGGCTGCCGTGCGCCGTTTCGTGGAAAAAATCTTCAAAAAACATCCCGCCATCCAGCCCATCATCCGCCGCGATCCGCCCGTGTTTACTTCCAACCATGCCGCGTTCTTTACTACAGCAGGGCTTCAATCAAATGCGGTCCCGGCTCGGCCAGGGCTCGCTCAAGTTCCGAAGTAAAAACTTCGGCGCTGTCGGCGCGGGCCGCGGGAACGCCCATGCCCTGGGCCAGTTTGACCCAGTCCAAATCCGGACGGCTCAATTCCATGGTGCTGAGCAGCGCGGCGCTGGGAGTAGTAAAGCCCAGGCGCTGCAACTCTACTTGCAGGATCTGGTATTTGCGGTTGGAGAAGATGACAGTGGTGACATTGAGTGCTTCCCGGGCCTGGGTCCAGAGGGCTTGCAGAGTGTACATGGCACCGCCATCGCCTTGCAGGCAGATCACCGGTCGCTGGGGGCAAGCCAGGGCCGCGCCAGTGCCCACGGGCACCCCTTGGCCGATGGAACCGCCGGTCAGGCACAGCCAGTCATGCGGGGGCGCACCGACCGTATGACGATACGCAAACTCCCCCGAAGTGCCCGACTCATCGGAAACAACAGCGCCCTCGGGCAGCAACGCGCCGATGGCGGCGCCGGCCGATTCAGCGGTCAAAGCGCCCGTGGGTCGCTCCGGGCGCTTGAGCATGGGTGGCGGTGTCATGTCCTGTCCCGCGCCCAATGCTTCGGCCAAGGTTTCCAGGGCGCGCGCGGCATCCTGCTTCTCATCGGCCAGTATCTCCACCCGGCTCCCCTTGGGAAGTAAATCCAACTCGCCATTGGGATAGGCAAAAAAAGAAATCGGAGTATGGGTCCCCACCAGAATAAATTGGGAGCACGCCGCCAGCCGTTTACGCGCCCTTTCGGGGAAATAGGGCAACCGCTGAACCAGCGGCAAACCAGCCCCTCTGGCAAAACGGGCATCAAAGGTTTGACTCAGCACTGCCGCGCCGCTGCGCTGGGCAATGCGGGCCGCGGCGCGCAGCCCCGGTTCAAGCAATGTCTTGCCACCCAAAACGAGGGCCGTGGGCGCGCCCGAGCGTAGCATACCCACTGCCTTGGCAATGGCGCTTTCGGATAAGGGCGAAGCTTCTGGCTGGGGTATGCCCGATTGAAGATGTTGGGATGTCCCCCAGGCGCAATCGGCCGGAATGACCAAAGTGGCCACCTGACCGGGCAATCCCAAGGCCGCCCGCACGGCGGCGACGCCATCTTCGGGCAAGGCGAGGGCATCGGCCGACTCCCGCACCCAGCCCGACACTGGTGCGGCCATGGTAGCAATGTCCGAAGCCAGGGGCGGATCGTTACGGCGATGAATGACCGGATGATCCCCCACCAGATTGACCACCGGCGAGCGCGCGCGCCGGGCGTTGTGCAGATTGGCCATGGCATTGGCCAAACCTGGCCCCAGATGAAGCAAATTGACGGCCGGTCGCCCCGTCATACGGGCAAAACCGTCCGCGGCCCCGGAACAAACCCCCTCAAAGAGTCCCAGCACAGTGCGGATGCGTCGCTCTTGCTCCAGGGCCGCCACCAGGTGGATCTCGGTGGTGCCGGGATTGGTAAAGCACAGGGTGACGCCGGCATCGGCCAGCGCCCGCATCAAGCAGTCGGCTCCGTTCATTGGCGCTCCTTTCTCCGCTCGATCACGCAGTACAAGCCTTCTCCGGCCCGGGCCGCGTCGTGGCACAAATTATCTGAAAGGCACCTGGCCTTACGCCGGTCTCCCTCGGCCCAACGCTGGATGAGATTCGGCTCGCGGATTAGAGGCCGGGCCAGAGAGAAGTAATCCGCCACTTCTTCCTCCAGCAACTCTTCTGCTACAGCCAGCGATCGAATGCCGCCCACCAATATGATGGGGATTTGAAGCGCCTCCTTGAACCGTTTGGTCGCTTGCCGGAAGTAAGCTTCCTTTTCTTCTGTGTTGATTCCTTTGCGCACCGGGCTCATCTCCCCGGAAGCAATGGTGCCACCGCTGACTTCGATGACATCCACTCCCGCGGTTTGCAGCCATCGGCCCACCTGCAACGACTCTTCCAACACCAAACCATTTTCCACAAAATCAGCACTGTTGAGTTTGACCAATAGCGGAAAGTTCCGACCCACTTCTTCGCGTACCACCGACACGGTCTCAAGCAGCAGCCGGACACGGTTTTCCAGGCGGCCGCCATAGTTATCCTTGCGTTGATTAAAGGCCGGCGACAACGACTGGGAGAGCAGATAACCATGGGCCGCGTGCAACTGTACCCCGTCAAAACCGGCGGCCTTGGCCCTGCGGGCAGCTGCGGCAAAGTCCGCGGACAACTGCTTCAAATCTTCTTCGGTGGCCTCCTGAAATTTTTGACTTTGGGATGGGTCCTTAAGCGACAAGGCCAGCGGTGGCTGGCCGGTCATTTGTTGATTGGCAAACCGGCCCGCATGGGCCAACTGGACCACGATCCGGCCTCGGCGGGCGTGCACGGCTTCGGTCATGGCGCGCAGCGGCGGTATCAAATCGTCATGGTAAATGCCGGTCTGCAGCGGCGACGCTTGTCCTTGCCGGGTGATGTAGGCATGGCTGCTGATGATCAACCCCACACGGCCGGCGGCCAGGGCCGTCATGAGATCGATGAGCGCTGGAGTCGGAGCGCCATTTTCAAACGCCATGCCCTCCCAGGTGGCGGAGCGTACAAAACGGTTTTCCAATTCCAATCCATTGATACGGGTGGCTTCAAAAAGCATAGGCACGAGGCAAAGTCTCCTTTTGCAAGTGAATAGTATAATTTTGCGTAAGAGAAGATTACCGTAGACGACCGGATTTTTCAACGCCTGGGGCGGCCCATATGTTCGTTCAAATCGTTTTGTGTTCCATAATGTTGAACAATATCATCCGAGCCGCCTTTTCCTCGGATTCTGGCAACCCAAGCCAGGGCCAATTGACAATTAAAGAGTTGGGCTCTAAAACAGCGCCACACCCTCCTGAACCATCGGAGTCTTTGAGCCTAGTGAGAGGAAAAACCGTAATCGGCATGTTAAATAAGGAGAACACATGACAGACTGGGTAAAAATTTCAATTGCAAATCATGTGGCGGATGTACGCCTCAACCGCCCGGACAAACTCAACGCCCTCAATCCGGAGATGTTCAAAGCCATCATTGCCGCCGGCAAATCCCTGGCCCAGGATCGCAGCTTGCGCGCGGTGGTACTATCCGGCGAAGGACGCGGTTTCTGCGCAGGTTTGGATTTCAAGGGTTTCATGGAAATGAGCGCCAGCGAGCGCAAAGAGGTTGACTTGTTGCGGCGCTCGGCCGGTGATCCGGGCAATCATGCGCAGATGCCCGGCCTGGTCTGGAAGATGATTCCGGTACCGGTGATTGCCGCGTTGCATGGGGTCGCGTTTGGCGGAGGCTTGCAGATCGCCCTGGGGGCCGATATCCGACTGGCGGCACCCGATGCACGTCTTTCGGTCATGGAAATCAAATGGGGCATCATCCCCGATATGTCCATCACTCAAACATTGCGCGACCTGGTGCGACTGGATGTGGCCAAAGAGCTGACCTTCTCAGGACGCATCGTGGAAGCCCAGGAAGCGGCCCAGCTCGGCTTGGTAACGCGGGTGTGTGCCGATCCCCTGGCTGAAGCCCATCGCATGGCCGCCGAGTTCGCCGCCAAATCGCCGCACGCCGTGGTGGCGGCCAAACAGCTGCTGGAAACGGCCTGGCACGGCACGGCCGATGAAGGGCTGCGCCTGGAAGAATCCTTGCAGCGCACCCTGATTGGCTCGCCCAATCAGGTGGAAGCGGTGGTGGCCAATTTTGAAAAACGTCCACCGCAATTCAAGGATCGGTAGTATTCATAGCGGGCATACTCTATCTTCTACCCGCCGATGCTCTTTAGACCCGTAGGCGCCATGGCCATGTTTAGAACCCGATGGTAGGTGCGGATGCGGTCCACGTATTGCACGGCTTCCGTGCCTCGTGCGTATCCATTGGGAAGATCGCGGTAGTACTTCTTTTGCTGAAGTAAAGGAAGTACTTCTCGCATACTGCTCCAGGTGTTGGCGGGTTTACCCAACTGGCGGGCCAGTTCACGCGCGTCTTGCAAGTGGCCGAAGCCGATATTGTAGGCGGCCAGCGCCATAAGCGTCCGATCCGGCTCGGGGATCTCATCTCCCAGCAGCCGATGCAACCGGGCCAGATAGCGGGCGCCGGCGTGAATCGAGGCTTCCTCGGAAGTACGGTCCGTCAGCCCCAATGTCTTGGCCGTATCCTGGGTGAGCATCATAATGCCACGCACGCCGGTAAAGCTCACGGCCCTGGGGTTCCAATGGGATTCCTGGTAGGCTTGGGCCGCCACCAATTGCCAATCGAGCCCATGTTTTTGCGCGGCCTCTTCGAAGATGGTTTGATATTTCGGCAGCAAATTATCGATACGGTGGCGGTACCGTTTTAAATCCACATAGTCGAATTGATCCAAATGCCCGTAGTAATGGCCAATCAAGCCATTAATGATCTCCTTGGTGGCCGGCAAGGCAAACCAATTCACGACCGCCCGTTGCAGCTGACGGCTCTGGGGATTGATGGCCCAGCGCAGTTGCTGGGGCTCGCCCAGATTGAGATGCACGATTAAATCAGGGTAGAGTCGTTGATTCATTTTCACGGTGGTGGACTCTACCACAGTCAGCGGCACCGACTGGTTCCAAACCAGTTGCAACATCTCTTCGCTGCTGTATTCGGTCAGGGTCTGCCAACTCAAACCACTGAATTTGGCTTTAATGGTCTTGAGCTCCTCCAAACTGGCGCTGTTGCCGGTAATCCAAACCGGCGTCTGGATTAAATCCTTTTCGCTGGCGATCATGGGCCCACCCCGCCGGCCCACCACTTGGGTCTGAACATCCAGATAGCCAGGCCCAAGAGCCACCATGCGGGCTGTCAGACGCCCAAAGGGCAAGCCGGCAGCGATGAGGTCGGCCTTGCCTTGCAACAAGGCTTCGACCATATTGGCCTCATCCTCTACAATCTGCACGCGCAAGCGTACCCCTAAGTGGTCGGCGAATGCCTTGGCCAACTCATATTCAAAACCCGCGGACCCATAGGCCGCTTCAAAATAACAGCCAAAATTGTTGCGCGTGACCAGCACCAGCTCGCCACGGACTTTAAGGGCTTCCAAATCGTCGCGAACCAGCGCCTGGTTGCAGGCCGCAACACCGAGGCTACCCGTCAAGGCACTGATCAAAGCGATTCTTCGGATTATCTTCTTAAATAATTTCAATAGTATTTCACCAATTGTGACCTGAATTGCTTGGTCCGGTTTAGGACGGCAAACCCAGGCGTTCTCCTCTGTGAAATTCATAAGTAGCAAAAAGAACGCCAAGCACCGGCAGATTGCCTTCGAGCTCTTCAAATAGACTAAATTTTTTAAATAAATCTGTTAGTTATTTTATTTTTGAGGCGCTCGGAAACCAGATGGATCATGACTCGGATTCTCTTCCAAGCAACCATTTTTGCCGAACTTTGGCTTCTGCGGTTACAATTGAGGATACAGCGCCATGCAAGAATAGATACTTTTGATGATCGCGGGGATGGGACGATCTAAAGTTTATTATTTAAATTCGTATAGTTCCTCCTTTATGGAATGGCGGCCAATCACAGGCGGTATTGGGTATCAATCATTCCCTTTTTTGTCAGTTTGCTCCATACCGCGCCATTTTTCAAGCAATCTCGAAGCATTATCAATATCCTGCCTCGCCTTTGGATGATTTGGGTTAAGTATAAGCGTTTGTTCCCAAGAAGCAATAGCTTGTTCCAATTCTTCATTAAGAAAATACTTAACGCCTTTCCGATAATACTCTTCGGCCAGGGCATTGCGTCTGGCGTGGGCCTGATTTAAAAGTTGAGCGGTATCCTTGTAATCATGGGCTAAAACGCTCAACACCTCGATGGCCTTGGCTTCCTGGCCCTGGTCCAGAAGCTGTTTGCCCAAAGCATAGTGGGCAGCGTCGGACAACTCCTTGGCCTTATGATTGGAGGCATCCTGGGCTAAAATTTCTCCAGTAAGCTGAATGGCGGCGAAAAATTCTTTTTGGTTGAAGCTTTCCTGGGCGGTGCGCAGTTTTTCTTCGGTGCTCTGCTGCTGGATATTGAATTCGGCTTTGGCAATGGCCATTTCGCGTCCTTTAAACCCAGGACTCACTTTGGTAAAATACTCCAAGGCGGAGGAGTAATTCTTTTTCTCCATCATGGCGTTGCCGAGAGCAAAGTGGGCGCTATCGCTGAGCGCCTGGCAATCCGCACCTTCCGGCCCGCCGGACTTGATCTTGGCGGTGATGGCCAAAACCTCTTGATAGCGTCGATTGTCCATCGCTTTCTGAGCTTTTTGTAATAAAGAGATGGTTTCTTTGCGGGGCACCAGCTGATCGGGGCTCAAATTCGGTAGAAGAAGAACAGCGTCGACACTTAAAGGCTTTTGCGGGTCAAGGTCGTTGAAGGCGGCAATAATATTTGCTTTGCTGGGATCATTATACTCCTCGGTGGCAATTTTAAAATATGAATCACCGCGCTGGACCTTAAAAATTTTTTGGTTGGGATATTGCAGCCAAGTTTTCAAAAAGGTTACGGCACGCTTATCTTCGGGGTCCAGGCGTAATGCTATCAAAAATTCACGCCGGGCTTCGGAAAAATTACCTTGCTGGTAGAAGGTGACGCCCTTTTTATAATGTATGTCGCCGGCATTGGCAATTCCGCGCTCCAGCGTTTTAATGATGTCGGGGACGGCACTATCATCCGGAGTTAGGGCTGCTACTACGCGCCAGGCAAACAAGGCCTGTTGCAGCTCTCCTTGCCTCTCCAGGTCCAGCGCTTTCTGGCGATAGCTTTGGGCCGTTACTGGAGTTTCCGACTCCGTGCCCTTGCCCGGTGAGTTCTGAAAAGCGCCGGCACACCCCTGGAGCCAAAGGCCGCAGAACAACAGTAGCAGTAATGGACGCCAATTCATCGAAGCTCCGCCGGGACCTGGGTGATTAAGTTTTGGCGCATCTGCGCGGCATCGTTCGAATTGGTGATGACGATCCGATGCACCTTGTAATTATTAACGAAAAAGGGATTACTGCCGCCTTGGCGGGTAAAAGCCGCTTTGTATCCGCTCTGCTTGACCATGGCAGTAATCAGGTCGTTCATCTCACCACCGGGGTAGGCGAAGTAGAAACATTGGGTTTTTAAATGATCCTCGATGGTCGCGCGTGAAGATGATATCTCATTTTCCAGGTTCTGAAGATATTCCGCCGGATCACTGTTCGAAGCATTAAGTGTCAGCTTTTGGGCCGAAACACCGGCAGCCCCGATCTCGAATCCATCCGTGCTAAGCGTGGACAGCTCCTGCCAAGTCATGGCGCCGGGCTTTCCGACGCGCCCCGTGGAGACAAATACTGCGGCCGTGAAGCCCTGACGCTTGAGGATTGGGTAGGCGGTTTCGTACACCCAGCGCTGGGTGGAGTCCAGGGTAATGATCACGGTCTTTTGCGGCAATTGTTCCTCTAAATTCAAAAACCCATAGAACATATTAAGACTGACGGTCCGATAACCATTGTCACGCAAAAATTGCATCTGGCCTTCAAACTGATTGGCGCTAATGGCCTGAGCACCGGCTGCACCCGTGGTGATTTTCGAGAAAAGCAATACAGGCAAGGTCTGATACCCGTCGAGCTGAAGTCCGCCGGCCTTCAACGGTTTCAAAGGAATGACGACCTTCTGGCCGGCTTCCGCTTTTTGAATATGGTTATAGTCCGCGATCCACCAGGCTTTTTCTTCGCTTCCCAGGTAGGTGCGCGCCAGGCTTTCCAGTGTATCCTGGGGCTGTATGGTTACTATGGCCAAATAATCATTTCGTGTGCATTGGGCAGTATTGGAGACTGGAAGCAAATGGCCGGTGCAGCCGGCCATCAGAACTATACAAATCAACGGAAGTATAAAAAAGAAGAGTCTATTCATTGCCTTCCGACCGTGTTTGCAGGCGGAGCACTTTAAAAACCTCGATGGGCTCGGCCTTGCCTTTGATGCTTTGGGGGCCGATGGTCTGAGCTTCGATCATCGTGCCCATGGTCTCCATCACCTGCCGGCTGACAACCACCTCACCCGCACCGGCGAAGGTATTGAGCCGGGAAGCGATATTCACGCTATCTCCGATGACGGTGTACTCCATCTTGGATTGAGAGCCGACATTGCCCGCCACCACCGGTCCGGCATGGATGCTGATACCTACGGCCGACAGCAACGGATTTCCCGCACGGCTCGCCCGCATCAATTCTTCCTGCAAGAAGATGGCGGCACGCACGGCGCGCTCCACGTGGTCCTGGCGGAAGACCGGTACGCCAAACACCCCCAGCACCGCATCTCCGATGAATTTGTCGATATAGCCGCCGAATTTGATGATCACGCGCGTCGCGATTTCCAGATAGGCATTCAATGCTTCAACGACCTGCTCGGGAGAAGTATTGGCGGCAAATGAAGTAAAACCGCGCACATCGCAAAATAATATACTGGCGTCGTTGCGCATGCCCTTGAGCCAGGCGGTCTCGGGGTTGGCCAGGATCATATCGAGCACCTCGGCGCCCACATACTTGCCAAAGGATTTCTGGGTCATGGCATTCTTCCACAACTCCTGGCCCATGCGGTTGAAGGCATTGCCCAGATTGCCCAGCTCATCATTGCGCTTGACCGGCACATGGTATTGGTAGTTGCCCTTGGCGATCTCCTGGGTGGCGCGCTCCAGTTGGGAAATGGGATTGGAGAACCGAAAGCCGTAGATCACCGCTACGGCCAGCCCCACCAGAATGGTGGCCAGCGTGACCAGAATCACCGAGATGCGCTCCTGAAGAACAAGTTCCTGGATGAAATTTAAAGAAATGCCCACATGCACTTCTCCCAATACTTTGTCCTTGAAGCTGATGGTGCGATACAGATCCAGCAAGCGTTCGCCGTCCGGCCGGTTATAGTTGTAGTAGGTAACGTCGTCTTTAACCGTGGTCTTGGGGCCTTCCACGAACTGCTTGAAGGGCACGCCGATCAAATTGATGTCCGTGTGGGCTTTGATCAAATGATTGGTGCCCACGATCAAAGCGTAACGCAACCCCTCCACCCGGGCCGCTTCTTTGATCAAAGTGTTGAGCCGGACGATATCATCTTCGAGCAGTGGAATGGGAGCATTGTTGGCGAAATAATTTAAGCTGACCATCCCCAGACGGACGGTTTGATCGTACAAGCGCTCTTTTTGTTGATTCAGCACCACCAGACTAAGCGTAATGACCGTTACCACGACAATAAAAGTCGTAGCCACAGCCATCTGGAGCCACATGGGCAATCGCGTCTGGGGCAGGCGCTCGAAATAGGCGCCATATTTCTGGGACAACCGCTCACGGATATCATCGGACAGAGAAGTGACGGAGATTTGGTATTCCTTGTTGATGGTGCGGATCATATCCGCTTCCGTGGCAAACCCCAGATCCACGATCACCTGGCCCAACCGTACCGCTTTTCCTTTTTGGAGCAAAATTTCGCGCTGGGCGTCCAGAGCCATTTTAAGTTGAAACTCGGTGATAATGCCGCTGCGCTTGAGCACCTCGCCAATGAAAAGATCATCACGGGTGATCTGCCCTTTTTGAAAGCGGCTCCGCATTCGAGCCGAAAGGGTCCGCCAAAAACTGAAGAACTTCTTCATCTACGGATTGAACCCCATCACCCTGATGGCCCGTTGATGTAACGGGGATGAATTATCACCATTGCACCTAAGGGACCGGTTGGATTGAAAGCGCCGTTGCCTGCGATGCCATCGGCTCCTGGGAGGGAGCCAGCAGCGGCGGACGCATGGTCTCACATAAATCACTATAGAGACATAACCTCCTGTTGTCAAAGAGAAAGACAATGTGACTCGCCATGACTAACGGTGAGGAGTGACGCCCAAGGCAGTAATGATGAAAACAGCCCGCCTTAGGCCTTGATGACCGCGCCCCCTTTCGTCGCCAGAATCGATGGTTATAGTCGGTCAGTTCAAACCGAAACAATAGACTATGACCCTATTCAAAATTGGAGGGCACCATGATTGATAAAAACGAACTTTGCGAAAAAATTAGAGCAATTTACCCCGATATCGGCCAATGCGGCATCGATGTGGATGTGGACTATGATAAAGACCAGGACCGGTGGGTGGTTCATCTCAAGAAGGAGGATCACCAACTTAAAACCTACCTGGAGGCAGGCGACGCGGAGCTGTGCCTGACCGGCCGGCAATGCATCGGACTGAGCATTGAAATCAATCAACTGCGGGACAGCTTGGAAAGACTGCCAGCCGAAGAAATTCGGTAATCAGAGTAATTTTAGTCCCAGCGCTGTAACAGCGGTTATATCCCCTGGCCCCTTCAGGAGAACCGTGATAGTGTGCCGGGCCGACCAATAGGTGAGAAGCATATGCCAGCCAAGGAACAACCTGTAGAGTTTCGTGAAGAAAAGGACAGCATGGGCGCTGTCAAAGTTCCGGCCGAAGCTTATTATGGTTCCCAAACCCAGAGAGCCGTGGACAATTTCATGCATAGCGGCCTGAAACCGCCCACGGCTCTCATTTATGCCCTGGCCTTGATCAAACAATGCGCGGCCGGTGTCAATCTGCGCCTTGGACTTCTCCCTGAGGCTTCCGCCAAAGCCATTATCACCGCCACCGAAGAGGTTTTGGCCGGCCGCTGGGATGATCAGTTCGTGGTGGACCTGTTCCAGACCGGATCAGGCACCTCCACCAACATGAACATGAATGAAGTATTGGCTTCACGCGCCAATGAAATCCTGACTGGCCGCCGGGGCGGCCGAGCGCCGGTGCACCCCAACGACCATGTGAATCTATGCCAATCCAGCAATGACACCATCCCCACGGCCTTGCACATTGCCGCGGCCCAATTGCTCCAGAATCACCTGTTGCCGGCCTTGGGCCGCTTGCACCAGGCGCTATTGGACAAGGCCACGGACTTCGCCGATGTGGCTAAAATCGGACGCACCCACTTGCAGGATGCCGTGCCCATGACCTTGGGCGATTCATTTTCCGGTTTCGCTCGCCAGATTGAGCTCGGCCGGGAACGGATGGCGGCCGTGATGCCCCGCTTGACCGAATTGGCCCTGGGCGGCACGGCCGTGGGTAACGGCCTGAATGCCCCTCCGGGATTTGCCGCCCAAACCATTGCGGATATTGCGCGTAAGACCCAGATCCCGTTCAGCGAAGCCCAAAATCATTTTGAAGCCCAGGCAGCCCGGGATGCGGCCGTGGAAACCAGCGGCGCCCTCAAAACCCTGGCCGTCAGTCTGGTGAAAATCGCCAATGACATCCGCTGGCTGGGTTCAGGTCCGCGCTGCGGCATCGGCGAACTTTTGCTGCCCTCTTTGCAGCCAGGCTCTTCCATCATGCCTGGCAAGGTCAATCCCGTGATTCCCGAAGCGGTCATTCAGGTCGCCTATCAGGTCATGGGCAACGATACCGCCATTGCCCTGGCCGGTCAGGCCGGCAACTTCGAGCTCAATGTGACCCTGCCATTGCTGGCCCACAATCTGCTGCAATCCGAAACGCTGCTGGCCAAAGCCTGCGACCTGCTGAACGAAAAATGCATAAAGGAGTTGCAAGCGGACCGCAAAAAATGCGAGCAATACATCCAAAAAAGCCTGGCCCTGGTGACCGCCCTGGTGCCCGTGATCGGATATGACCGGGCCGCGGCGATCGCCAAGCGAGCCTATACCGAGGATAAAACCGTACGCCAGGTGGTGCGGGAGGAGCAGATCCTGCCTCAGGCCCAACTCGATCGATTGCTGGGAAAAGGATGACCCAATAGCCTGAATCAACCAAATAAACGATTTAACCAATCCCGAAACCCAAGGAGGACGACATGAGCGAAAAACGCTACCAGATTAAAACCGCCTGCCCGAAATGCGGTTGCAGCTTTGCAACCAACCTGTCCGCCGCGGAGCTCAAAAAGCGCTACGGCGATGTGCCCAACATCGATATGGAGTGCGGCGAATGCATGCTCCATTACCAAGCCCCCATGAAAGACGCTTGTCCGGAATGGGACAAGGAGTGCAAGTTGAAGAGCAAATGAAAAGGGACAAAGGGACTGAGGGACTAAGACATAAAGAAGTTTTACCGCACAACATTTTACTTAAAAAATAGACCACAGAAAGGAATTAAGCCGCAATGATGTACGATTTCAATGCCGATGAGATTTTCGAAATGGCGGAGCAGATGGAGCGCAACGGCGCCAAATTCTACCGTACGGCTGCCGAGAAAGTGAAAGACAAAAATGCCAACCAATTTCTGCTCAAGCTGGCGTCCATGGAAGATGACCATGAAAAGACCTTTGCCAAAATGCGCAGCCAGCTGAAAGCCGCGGAGAAGACGGCCACCGTGTTCGACCCCCAAGGCGAAGCCGCGGAATACCTGAAAGCCCTGGCCAACACCCGCGTATTTTTCGAAAAGAACATCGACACCTCCTCCATGCAGGCCATCTTAAAAGACGCCATCACGGCTGAAAAGGACTCCATTGTTTTTTATCTTGGTATGCGCGACATGGTACCCGAAGAATTGGGCCGCAACCGTCTCGACGATATTATTAAAGAAGAGATGGGCCACATCCGCTTGCTGAGCAAGGAGCTGGCGGCCTCGAAGAAATAGGTGCGTAGGTATAAGGAAGAAGATATAAGCGTGAAGGTGGAAGGTATTGATAGAACTTCCACCTTCTTTATTTGAGCGGATGACTTACATATTCTACCCAAAAGGTCGAGCCGTCCTGCTCACTCCACCAGCCGCCCGTTCAACGCCAGATCCGCCAGCGCTTCGCGATCTTTGATGGCTATGGCCATGCCCTGGACATCGATGTATCCCTGGGCCGACATCTTGTTGAAGATACGCGACAAGGTTTCGGGGATGGTTCCCAGCAGGCTGGCCAACTGCCCTTTGGAAATGGGCAGCCGTACCTCCTGTGTGTTGTTTTGTTCTTCGCTCAGATAGATCAGATAGGACGCTAACCGACCCGGCACCTCTTTCAGTGACAAATTCTCCACTTGCATGGTGAATTGCCGCAAGCGCACGCTGAGCACGGCCAGCATGTTCAATGCCAGCGAGGGATGGGCGGTGATCAGGTCAATGAACGCCTGGCGGGGGAAGAAGATCAGATGGCATTTTTCCACGGCCTGGGCATGGGCCGGAAAGAGCTGGCCGGCAAAGACCGGCACTTCACCAATGGGCTGGCCTGGGCCGTAAATGTGCAGAATTTGTTCCTTGCCTTCGGCCGAGACCTTGAAGACTTTCACCTTGCCCGCGGCCACAATATAAAAACCTTTGCCCGGTTCGCCCTCCATGAACACCGTTTCGCCCCTGGCCAGATGCACATCGCGGCTGATCTGCTCCAGATGGTTCATCTGATCTTCGGCCAATCCGCTGAATAATGGACTATGGGCAATGACGTCGCGTTTTCGAAGCATATCACTCTTCCTGTTTTCGTTGATTGGTTGATTCGTTGATTCGTTGATTGGTTGACTTTACCACCAGTATGCTACCTTTACGAGTTCATCAAAATAGTGGCGCAGCACTCTTCATTCCTGTTTATCAACCCCCCTCACCACTCAACGAATCAACCAATCAACGTATCAACGAATAGACGAATCAACTAATCAACCAAATCTTGATCTAAGTCAAGGCGTGACCATATCGGCCGGGCTATACCCAAAGCCAACATGAGCCGGCCACCGCGGGGAAAAAAATGTGAGGTTTTGACTTACATCAAGGTGGCGCCAAGCAAAAATGCTTATTATGGACTCAACAATTGGGATTGAGAGGCAAACAAAAGCCTAACAATATTAGCTGAACCCGAATTTGAATGAACGCAGATTAAAAGAACCAACAAGGAGGTAACACAATGTTCTGTTTCCAATGCGAGCAAGCGGCCAAAGGCGAAGGATGCACCAAAATCGGCGTATGCGGCAAGCAGCCGGATGTGGCAGCCCTTCAGGATCTGTTGCTTTATGCGGTCAAGGGGCTTTCCCAGGCGGCCTTGGCAGCGCGCAAATCCAATATAAAAGACGCCCAGGTGGACCGTTTCACCTGCGAAGCGATCTTTTCCACCCTGACCAATGTGGATTTTGATCCGGACCGCTTCGTGGCTCTGATCAAAGAGGCGGTCCGGCTGCGCGACAGCCTGATTGCCAAGATCGAAAAAGCGGGCGGCAAAATGGCGGATGCAGGCCAAGGAGCGGTTGCTTTTAAGCCTGCCGCGGACCTCAACGGTCTGGTGGCCCAGGGTGAAAAAGTGGGCATTCCATCCGTTAAGGATCTGGACGCCGATATCCGCAGCCTGCGCGAATTGCTGATTTACGGCATCAAGGGGCTGGCCGCCTATGCCGACCATGCCCGCATTCTGGGCCAGGAAGATGATGCCATCTACCAATACATCTATGAAGGCATGGCCGCCACCCTGAACAACGCCCTGGGCGTCAACGACCTGGTCGGCCTGGCCCTCAAGTGCGGCGAGGTCAATCTGCGGGCCATGGAACTGCTCGATGCGGGCAACACCGGCACCTACGGCCACCCCGTCCCCACGTCCGTGCCCCTGGGCCAAAAGAAAGGCAAGGCCATTCTAGTCTCCGGCCATGATTTGAAAGATCTGGAGCAGATTCTCAAACAGAGCCAGGGCAAAGGCATCAATGTCTACACCCATGGCGAAATGCTGCCCACCCACGGCTATCCGGGGTTGAAGAAGTACTCCCATTTCTACGGTCATTATGGCACGGCCTGGCAGAACCAGGGCAAGGAGTTCGCCGAATTCCCGGGCGCCATCATCATGACCACCAACTGCATCCAGAAACCCAAAGAAACCTACAAGGATAATATTTTTACTACCGGTCTGGTGGGCTGGCCCGGCGTGCGCCACATCGCCGATAAAAATTTTACCCCGGCCATTGAAAAAGCCCTGGCCATGCCGGGATTTACCGAAGACAAAGCCGGTAAATCCGTGATGGTGGGCTTTGCCCGCAATGCGGTCCTGGGCGTGGCCGGCCAGGTGATCGAAGCAGTAAAGAGCAAAGCCATCCGCCACTTCTTCCTGGTGGGCGGCTGCGACGGCGCCAAACCCGGACGCGATTACTACACCGAACTAGTGGAGAAGATCCCCCAGGACTGCGTGGTGCTGACTCTGGCCTGCGGCAAGTTCCGCTTCTTTGACAAGGATCTGGGCACCATCGGCGGTATTCCGCGCCTGCTGGATGTGGGCCAATGCAACGACGCCTACTCGGCCATCAAGATCGCCGTGGCCCTGGCTGGCGCCTTCAACTGCGGGGTCAACGATCTGCCGCTCTCCATGATTCTCTCCTGGTACGAGCAAAAGGCCTGCGTGATCCTGCTGACCCTGCTCCACCTGGGCATCAAGAATATCCGGTTGGGCCCCAGCCTGCCGGCCTTCATCAGCCCCAACGTGCTCAACGTGCTGGTGCAGAACTTCAACATCATGCCCATCGGCACGCCGGATCAGGATTTGAAGGCGATTTTGGGATAGAAAAACGTTAACCCGTTGCCCGTTTGCCCGCTGGCCCGCTGGCCCGTGTCAGTGGGACAAGAACGGGCAAACGGGCAACGGGAAAACGAATCAACGAATCAACCAATAACGAATCAACAAAAACGGGAGGTGCGCCATGAAATGTCCCGGCCAAGACACCCAATTCTGGAACGCCAGCGCCATTTTCGAAGCCGTTTGTCCCAAGTGCGGCGGTGCCGTGGAATTCTTCAAAGATGACACCACCCGCAAGTGCGGCCGTTGCGGCCATCGCTTCGTCAATCCCAAAATGGATTTCGGCTGCGCGGCCTATTGCCAGTTCGCCGAGCAGTGCCTGGGCGATCTGCCGCCCGAACTGGTGGCCCAGAAAGAAGATCTGCTCAAGGACCGCGTGGCCATCGCGGTCAAGCGTCATCTGAAAAACGATTTCAAAGCCATCGGCCGGGCCGCGCGCCGGGCGCGCCACGCCGAAAAAATCTGCCAGGTAGAAAAGGGCAATCTGGCGGCCGTACTCATTGCCGCTTACCTTTGGGACCTGGATGAGGCGGCAGGCGGTACTGAACTACCCGCGGCCCGCGCTCTGCTGGCGGAACTCAAGGCGCCCACGCCCCTCATCGACAAGGTGTGCGCTATTATTTCCCGGCAAACGGCGCTGAACGGCAACGCCACGGATCAACAAATTGTGGCCGAAGCCGCCCACGTGACCGACCTGGAAGATGCCCTCAAGGAAGATAGCGATCCATCACAGATCGAATCACAAATTCACCAATTGATCACAACAGCAGAAGGGCAGAAATACGCTCGGCAACTGCTTCTTAAATAGTCGACGGCCGATCCGGTGCGTCCTGAGGAAAAGTGGAGGAATCCAATGAAAAGCGTACGTAAAATCATTCAAATAGACGAAGAAAAATGCAATGGTTGCGGTGCTTGCGTCAACGGCTGCGCCGAAGGTGCTTTGGCCATTATTGATGGCAAAGCCAAAGTAATTTCAGACAACTTGTGCGACGGATTGGGCGCTTGCATTGGCGAATGTCCCCAGGATGCGCTCAAGATCATCGAACGCGAAGCCGAAGTATTTGATGAAGCCGCTGTTGAAAAGCATCTGCATGCCCAGAAAAGCCAGGCCGGCCACCAAGCCGCGCCGGCCCCCAAAAGCATGCCCTGCGGCTGCCCCTCGGCCCAGATCCAAAGCTTTGCCAGCCCCTGCGCCCAGGCCAATAAACCCGCTTTCCAGGCCGGTGCAACTGACTCCGCCCTGGCCCACTGGCCCGTGCAGATCCGCCTGGTGCCCCCCACCGCACCTTTCCTCAGAGGGGCGGATTTACTAGTGGCCGCCGATTGTGTGCCCGTGGCCTTTCCCTCCTTCCACCGCGATTTTTTGCAAGGCAAGGCCGTCATGATCGGCTGCCCCAAGTTCGATGACGCCCAGATGTATGTGGAGAAATTCACCGAACTGTTCAAGGTCTCGGGGATCAAAAGCATTACTACCGTGGTCATGGAAGTACCCTGCTGCGCTGGCTTGCCCCACATTGTTAAAGTAGCCCTGGAGAAATCCAAAGCCCAAATCCCCATGACGGAAGTGGTGATCAGCACCCGAGGAAAAATTCTTCAGGAGCGCAAAGTCGCATAATATTACGGCTGTCGGGAGAGAAAGCCGAAGACTGAAGAACTAAGGCGAAATTCAGCTACGGCGGATATTCTGGCGAATAGAGACAGAACGCCCAGGGCAGGGGTAGATTTCAAAAGCGCCATCTTAATTGAATTTCGAATATCGAACAAGGAACAGCAAAATGCCGAAGGAACTTAAACAGTACGACATTAATGAACAACTGATTGATTTCGCCGTACATATTAACCGAACTGAAGAATCATTACCAAAAAAAAGAAAACTTTGTAATTCGATATTTGTTGTTCAACATTCGATATTCTTTTTTCAACAGAATTTAGTTGTCTATTTAAGTTAGCGCTTATGGGGGTAGATGTCGCCTATCGCTGAGTTACCCTTCATCTCGCGGAGAGGATTCGCATCATCAGGGTCGATAGTTCTTCGATGTTGTAAGGCTTCTGGATGAAGCCCAAACATCCGCTGGCGATCAGCTCATCGGCGGGACCGGCCTGATCGCATCCCGTGCAGATCAACACTTTTACCTTGGGATTGATTTCCTTGAAACGGTAGTAAAGATCCTTGCCGCTGATGTTGGGCAGGATAAGATCCAGCAACACCAGATCGATTTGCTCCCATTGGTACTGAAAAATTTCTAACGCCACCGGGCCGCTGATGGCTTTGAAGACCGTAAAGCCCGCATGCTCCAGCAGGGCCGCGACGGGGTGCAGCACATTGGGTTCGTCGTCGATCAGCAGTATAGTTCCCTGGCATGGAATTTCCCGCAATTCAGGCATTGCCGGGGCGCAGGCGCTCTCCGCCGAAAGGGCCGGCAGGTAGATGTAAAATGTGCTGCCTTTACCGACTTCGGTTTCCACGCAAATGTCGCCATCATGATTTTTAATGATGCCATAGGCTGTGGATAGGCCCAGCCCAGTGCCCCGGCCAAGCCCTTTGGTAGTAAAAAAGGGCTCGAAGATACGATCGATAACATGTTTGGCAATGCCGGTTCCGCTATCGGAGACCTTGATCATCACATAATCCATGCTCTTGGAGAGCGTGACCTTCCCTTCAGCCTGACTTCCCTTCAGACAGGCCGTTTCGATAAACACATCGCCGCCTTCGGGCATGGCGTCGGCGGCATTGAGCAGTATATTAAGCAATACCTGCTCGATCTGCCCCTGATCGGCCTTGATGCTCGGCATATCTTGAGACAGTCTGAATCGAACTTGAATCTGCTTCTTGGTGGCACCGAGGGTCTCGGATGCATCTTTAACCAGTTGGTTGATGTCCACCGTGACCATTTCACGGGCCCCGTCCCGGGCGTATTGGAGAAGCTGGCGGGTGAGTTTCGAACCACTTTGAACCAAGCTGACGATTTTCTCCATATATTTATAAGCGATGGTCGCAGGCGAAAGGTCGGCCATGGAAAGAGAGACGTTGCCGTTGATGCCCATGAGCAGATTGTTGAAATTGTGGGCGATGCCGCCGGAAAGGGTTCCCAAGGCCTCCATTCTCTGGGCATTGCGCAGTTGGCTCTCCATCTTCTTCTGGACGGTGATGTCCCTTAAAAAGACGAGGGCCGCCGGTCGGCCTTCCCATGAGATCAACACGGAATTGAGCTCCACATCTTTGATCTGCCCCTCCCGATTGATGATGCGGAAGTTAATGCTCTCCAGAAGACTCTCACCATCCAGGCGCCGGCGATAACGGCCAGCGATCATCTCGCGGTCGTCCGGGTGAATGAATTCCAAAAAGGATCGGTCCGCGACGCTTTCCCAGGTGTACCCCAAGATGGCGATAGCGCTGGGATTCATGAATTTAAGCTTGTGGTCCTGGGCTACGAAGATGGCATCTTTGGAGTTTTGAACCACCTCGCGGTACTTCTCTTCGGAGAGTTTGAGCGCATCTTCGATCTCCTTGAGGTCCGTGACATCCACCAGCGCGCCCTGAATGCCTACGACCATACCATCGCGCATGATGGGTCGCGCATCCGTGCGAACCCAACGAATCTCACCGGTCTTGCGGATCATCCGGTATTCGGTGGCGTGTTCTTCTCCACTCAAAATTTTTAAAAAGGTCTCCATCCGGCCGATGAGATCGTCGGGATGGACAAAATGCGTGAAGCTCTTTCCAATGACTTCATGGGCCTCATAGCCGGTGAGGCGAAATACGTTCGGGCTGACATAGGCGACATTGGCATTTTTGTCATTGACATAAATGATCTCATTCAGATTTTCGAGCAAGGCCTGATACCGAACGGTTTCAATATCTCTTTGCTCCGGTGTGCTTGGCCAGTTCATCGCCGAGGGCATGACCAGCCAGCACTCTTTCCCTCCCAAGCGTGCCATCTTAATATACGCATCGATCAGTGATCGAGTGCCGCTCGGCGATATCAAGTGAACGATGTTTTCGTCCAGAATTCGCAAGCGCAAAGGGCTTGCAGCGTCACCGTGACATTCATTGCGCAATACTCGCGCGCGCTCTTCCCGAGGCAGTTTCAACACATCGCAGAAATGCCCGTTGGCGCCCAACAGGCTTCCGTCCGCGGCGTTGAACACCCCAATCGGATGGGGCATGGCATGCAAAAGATTAAGAAGATCTTCGCTGGAAATATGCATGAAGCGGCTCATATGGTTGCGGCCTCCACACAATAAGGGGACGCCCTTAACTTTTTAACTTATCCTGAGGCGATATTCTTCTGCAGCAGCAATCCCTGCCCCCCGATGAACGGCTTTGCTCACAGCTACGGTGGAAATTTTCAGCATGCGCCCCAGAGCGGTCATGCTCATCCCCAACTCGCGCACGGCCCAGAAGCATAAAAGACTGCGGGCTTTGACGAGCTTCTGGTAGCGACCCTCCAGCCACACCTCTTCAACAGGCATGTCCAACAGATGCGCCACACGTTGGGCAATGTAACCAATATCGATGCCAGCGGCCTTCAGCTCATACTTTTTCTCCAGAGCCTCATTGGCTTGGGCCAAGATTTGAGCGACAAAATCGCCATCGCCCAGAATGCGCTCATCGCTTTTCATATGGGAATCGGCTTTGCGCATCGCGCTGACCGCCGACCATCCGCCGGCGCTGCGCACCAGACCGCCGCCGGTAAGTTCCGGTCGTTTACCCTGATCAATGCCTTTAGCCACAAATGCCAAATAGTGCTTTCGGGCGGCTATCGCTTTTGGGCTGAAATGGGAGAGCACAGCTTGGGTATGCTGCCAAGCCTGCTCATGTCTTCCCAATAAAGCGCTATGTCCGGAAAATGGATATCGGTTCAAGGCATCCAGGTCGTTCACCAAGCGCGCCCGCAATGGATTGAGGTGGATGTACCGCACCAGCTCCAGGAAGTAGGCATCTTCCTGGCAAAGAATGGATTTGTAGCGGTTTTGAAAGAGATGGCCATGCCTGCAATGGCGCCGGTTAAAGCCGGCCGCATACCCGGTGAGCAGCCGCCGCATCACCGTGGCCACTGGATATGATCCCGTGCGCAGCAGCAGATGAAAATGGTTGGGCATCAAGGCCCAGGCATAGCAGGCGGCCTGGGTCTGTTCGAGGATAGGACCGATACGCTCCAGAAAATCGTACCGGTCCTGGTCGTCAATGAATATCTTGCGCCGCTCGATGCCGCGCGCAATGATATGATGCAGGACTCCGGCTGCATCTATGCGGGCTTTTCTTGGCATGCCAGGAACGTAGCAGGCCTGTAGCTGAGTGTCAATACAAAGTTAATAAGTTAAGGGCGTCCCCGATTATGGCATTAGTAATTTGACCGTGGGAAAATAGGTTCGATATCTTGAAACATCCCTGGTTAATAGGTCTAAGCTTAATACGGCCGCTTGCGCTCCAATGAAAAAATCCGGCAATGGCGTCTCTTTCACGCCCTGCCTTCTTTTATATTTAAGGTAGGCTTTTCCTGCTAAAAAGAGTGCTTCTTTCGGAATTTCCAACAATCGGAAGCCGGCCTTGGCGATAGCAATCTCCAAGTCCTCTATTAATTCAAAACCAATTGAAATTTCAGAATAGATGACTGCGTTGATAAATAAGGAGGTCGAATCACTATACTCCTGCAATTTGGATTCGGACCAATCCGCCCATTTCGGATCATTAAGAAAAACGTCCAGAATCACATTCGAATCGACAAGAACACCTCTCATTTTTTTCCTCTAGTCAAGGCCATTATCTCATCAGTCCTCATTTTAACGTTCGCTATGCCCCTCAATTTATGAAATTTGCCTGTTTTATTGGGCTCGCCGGCCCTTTTCACGATATAGAATCGGCCTTTTTCTTCTAAAAAATCTATTTCAGTTGCAGGAGTTATCTTAAGTTTTTCGCGAACATCTTGTGGAATTGTGACCTGCCCTTTGATCGTTACCTTCATAAAGCACCTCCGATTATAAGTATTACCAGTAATAGTAATACTTATAATCGTTTCTTTGTCAAGGAATTAGAAGCCATCAAGCAATTTTTTGGGCCTGGTGCAAACGGCGAGAAGACAGGCAGAAGACCCACGACAGTTTTTGCGGACTCTTTTGACTGCTTCGACATCGTCAGCTCAGGCTGCCTTGCACAATGATTTATCTTGACCCCGAGTAGGTCGTGATTTGGAGGGGGGGGGATCTAACCTGTTACGGTTGTGTGTCAATACCAAGTTAATAAGTTAAGGGCGTCCCCAAACAACAACGCCCGGGCGTCTCACCCGCTGGACTACTACGACCTTGCCCGGCCGCACGTTAAGGGCGTCCCCAAACAACGCCTACTACGACCTTGCCCGGCCGCACGTTAAGGGCGTCCCCAAACCCACAAACCCAACAACTCATTTATCCAAAGCTGTAATCAGGATCTGCATATGGGCCTTTTCGGCCTGGGATAGTTGTAGGAAAGCCTCTTGGCTCGCCTTTGTATCGGATTGATGGGCCAGGCTGCGGTAGAGATCAAAGGCGGCGTATTCGATCTGCAAGGCCATCTCCATGGCCCGCAGGCAAACATCTTTTCCAACCGCCGTTATTTTTTGCAGAGCAGCTTTCAGGGGCAGGCCGCCTTCCAGGACCTCACCGGAAAGTCCGTTATAAATCGACTCAAAGGGCTCAACCAGATCACCGGCCTGTTGCCAATGGCGATACACCGATTTGGCGTGGGCTTCTTCCGCTTGGGCCAGTTGGGCAAAGGTGTGGGACCATGGCTGGTCGGCATGGTCGCGGGCGATGGTCTGGTAGAAGATTTGGGCACCCTTTTCCAGGTTCATGGCGGTCTTGTACTTCTCAACGCCATGCTGCCCGGCAAACAGCGCCACTCTGGGGAAATCCGTCAGACTGGCCCCATCCCAGGCCAGCATGCCGCCGGTCAGGTTGTAAATGGTGCCCTTGAATCCCTCTTCTTCAGTCATGGCCGCGGCGGCCATGGAACGGCCGCCGCTGCGGCAGTAAAACACCAGTTCCTGATTTGAAGTTAACTGCTCCAGGGATCGTCCCAACTCGGGCAGCGGCAGCAGTCGTGCGCCGGGGATATGGCTCTGCTGATACTCTTCCGGCTGGCGCACGTCCACCAGCAGATAGCTTTTTTCATGATGGGATTGGATGTACTGACGCAGTTTTTCCGGACTGATGGATTTGAGAGCCATAGACGAATTTCTCCTCTATTTTTATTCTACCTTGTATCTTATACTTTAAAGACAAAAAACCAATATACAGTAATAGACCGCCGCCTCATCCCGACCCTCTCCCCATGGGGGAGAGGGAGCTCATTTCCGAACGTTCAGCAATATATCAGAAATTCTGCTTCCCTTATACCTTTTATCTTTTGCCTTCCACCTTAAACCTTCTCTGCTCCCCTTTCGCCAACCCCCTCAATATACTTCGCCCAACCGTCCAAAGTGTGGAGAAAAGCCGATGGCTGGCGCTGCACCGAGCCACCGAAAGCCTGGATCAATTGCCGGGCCTGATCTAAGTACCGCGACTCGCCTGCGAACCTATGCAATTCCAACAGATTATGCAAGGCCACGGCATTGGCCGATGGCAGGGCGCCGTCATAGATCTCCTTGGGACGCACCGGCAGCTCATGCTGCTCGACGTGGGAGAGGAAGAATCCGCCCTTTTCCTGATCCCAAAAAAAGTGGGTCATGGCTTGCTGCAAGGAGACCGCGGAATCGCTCCACCGCGGGTTGCCATCGGCGCGGTGAAGTTCCAAGAGCCCCCAAATCAGGCAGGCATAATCGTTGGCCGTGGCGTTGATGGCCGCCTGCCCGGAGCGGCAGCGGTGCCTTAGCCGGCCCTGATCGTCCCGTAAATAGCCCAGAATAAACTCGGCCGCCTTGTGGGCCGCATCCAAATAGGTCTTCTCCTTGAGCACGCCGGCGCCCTGGGCCAGGGCCGCGATCATCAAACCGTTCCAGTCGGTGAGGATTTTATCGTCCTTTAAGGGAGCGATCCTTTGCTTTCGGATGTCAAAGAGGCGTTGGCGAAGCACTTCCCACTGCTTTGAAAGTTCTTGGGGTGCGGTGTTCAGGCTCTCGGCCCACGCTTCCCACGGTCGGGTCAAGTGCAGGATATTCAAACCGGTTTTACTACGAGTGGCTTCGTCGTGGAAATTGCCGTCCGGATGAAGATTGAAAATCTTTGTCCAGGGAAGTGCATTTGCTTCAGGGGCCAATATCTCGTCGAATTCATGCTGGGACCAGATGTAGAATTTGCCCTCTTCACCTTCGCTGTCGGCGTCTTCAGCCGTGTAAAAGCCGCCCTGGTTGTCGGTCATGTCCCGCAGCACATAGGTGAAGATCTGCCGGGCTGTCTGGGCGAACAACTCATTGCCCGTCAACTCGAACCCTTTGAGATAGGCCATGGCCAGCAGGGCCTGGTCATAAAGCATCTTCTCAAAATGGGGTAGCAGCCATTGGCGGTCGGTGGCATAGCGGTGAAAACCGAAACCCACATGGTCCCACAGGCCGCCCAGGCGCATGGCGGTCAGGGTCTGACTGATCATATCCAATAGGCTGGATCGGCGCTGGCGTTGGTAGACATTCATAAGAAAGAGCAGCCGGTGGGCAGTGGGAAATTTGGGCGCGCCGTCAAAGCCGCCGAATTGGGCATCAAACCGGCTGGTGATGCCTTGAACCGCCTGATCGATTAGGCCCAAATCCGGCTGCAGGTCCGATCCCCTTTCAAACTCAAAGGCGCCAGCCAGGTGGCCGCTGAGCACCTGGGCCGATTCCAAGACTCGGCCGCGTTCCCGTGCCCACAATTGGTGAATCCGCTCGCACAGATCCAGCAGCCCCAGGCGCCCCATCATGCTCTGTTTGGGCAGATAAGTGGCCGCGAAGAACGGCTTCTTCTCAGGGGTCATGACAATGGTCAGGGGCCAGCCGCCAGAGCCGGTGACCATTTGACAGGCGGCCATGTAAACTGCGTCGATGTCCGGCCGCTCCTCGCGGTCCACTTTAATGCAAATGAAACTTTGGTTCAGCGCCGTCGCCGCCTCGTTATCTTCAAAGGATTCGCGCTCCATCACGTGGCACCAGTGGCAGGTGGCATAGCCGATGGAGAGAAAGATGGGTTTATCTTCGCGCCGGGCCGCTTCGAATGCTTCGAGTCCCCAGGCATACCAATCCACGGGGTTGTGAGCATGCTGCAATAAATAAGGACTAAGTTCTTTGATGAGGCGATTGGGCATGGGCGCCTTCCTTTTAAGGGGTTAAAGCTAAAAGAACGACAATATCCACGGCCGATCAGTTGCTTGCGGTGAGAATATAGGGGCGGGGGCCGGGCTTGGCAAATTTGGGATGGCTTAATACAACCAAAAGATTGAGTAACCGATCAACCTGATCACCGGGTAATCGAACAACTATTCAACGAACCAGATGGTGATAAGCCGGCAAAGTTTGAATCCGCTGATCTTCCAAAGCATGGCCGATGGTGAAATGGTAGAGGCTGTTCAGGGCCTCGTCCTTGACGCCCAGCAACTCGGTGACGGCATCATCGAAAAAACAGCCGATGCCCGTGCCGCGCATTCCCTGCGCTTCGGCCTCCAGATAGAGCACCTGGCCGATCATGCCGCACTCCCAATGCAGGTGACGATAAAGATAGGGCCGGTCCGCTACCATTTGCTTCAAAGGAGCCAACATGGCCAGGGCAAAGGCGCTGTGGCCGGCGATCTCCTGATGACAGCTTACCTCCAAGGCTTCCAGCGTGACTTCGCCCTGGCTGAGTTGCCACAGGGGCAGACCGGGATGGGCCGGCCGCCAGAGAAAAGAGGAGTTAAAAATGGATTTGAACGGAGCGAGATCTTCACCGGAACGAATCAGGAAGTAAAGCCCAGGATCGACATCCGCCACGCGATGAACAAAGAGCAGCAAATCAACCGCCGGTCCCATGAGCGCCGCATCGAAGGGCGGCGCCCCCGGCCGGGCCAGGGTGCGTTCCAGAAGGGATAGAAATGCTTCGCGGGTGGCATTCTTGCGTGGATCAAAGGCCGTGGCACTGCGGCGCCGGCGGATCACGTCGACTGCTTGGCATGTTGACGGAGGCGCGAAAAATACGGGCCGATCGGTTGGATGATAGACCATAGCCGGCGTGGGCGGCTTGCGGGCCACTGCCTCGGTGCGGTAGATAATGGACCAATCCACGGTGCTGGGGCTCAAGCGGTTGGGATGGCCATCCATTTTAAGGGAAGAAAAGATCCGCGTCCAATCATCGGGCAGGGTTTGAGAAATGTCGACGGAACAATTTTCTACTGCTACCCAAGCCATCAGATCAGGCACTTCTTCTTCCAATGCTTCAAATGGTGTCCGATCGAGACCCAGCATCGCGGCGATTTGATCGTCACCCGCACCAGTGATGGCAGTAAGCCGCCAGCCATGCACGCGTGCGGCATAAGCCAAAGCCGCCAAGGCGTGGCCCACATCCAGGTTGCAGTAGCGATAGGCGCGCTCGCCGTACTTCCACGATTCCCGCCAGAAGATGGAGCTTAACACCACCAAAAATCCAGCGCCTTGAAAGTGAGTTTTCAGCAGAGGCCAAGCGTTTTCGGGCAGTCCGATGCGCTTTTCCAATGCGTGGTGGAAGACATTGTAATGATAGATACCGCTTGGCAGTTCACCCAACGACGGCAATATCAGATAGCCTTCGGTGGGGTGCAGGTTGCCCGAAGATGGATTGATGCGCAAAGACCAGCGGCTGCCGCCAGCCGCCTTCCAGGCCGACAGCCCCAGACAGAGCCCTAAAAAACTACCCAGGGAGGAGATATTCAAGGGCTGGGGGAGTATATCAGCCGAAGAGTAAAGGCGGTGATAGGCGATATCCGCCAGTTGGCCGCCGGACAGCGGCAGCGGGAAGACTTCGGCCCCCTCATATATACGAAATGGATTGGGCTGATTGGCCCAATCCATATATCCGGCCGAACGGGCGTAACGATGGAAGTGATGCTTGGTGGTTTCGTGGTAGTTAATGACTTCCTGGGCTTGGCTCATTCATCTTTCCCACAGCATCGTTGATTCGCCGAGCGGTCAAACAATAATCCGGTGGAAGAAATTGGAAGACATATCAAGCTTCCCCACTCAACGAATCAACCAATCAACCATCTACCACTTCCCATGATGGGTAAACTCCGTCACTTCCCGACGCTTGGGGGCCGAGCCGCTCTTGGCCGGGTAGCCCAAAGGAATCATGGTGACCAGTTCATAGCCGGCCGGCACGCCCATGGCCTCGGCAGCCTTGTTGTGGTCGAACAGCCCCACCACTACGGTGCCTAATCCCAGACTGTGGGCCATCAGGCAGATGTTCTGGGTGGCGATGCCCAGATCGTACATCATCCACTCACCGAACTTGGTGGTGGCCGCATTGCTGTAAAAGCCAGCCGAACCGGTCTTGGCGCACAACACCAGCACCACCGGCGCCTGCACCATGGCGTTGGAGGCGGGGTTGCCCTTGGGCGGCAGCGCGGCCTGAAGTTTTTGCTTGGCCTCAAGTTCTTTCACCACGATTACTTCCCATACCTGTGTGTTGGCCCAGGAAGGGGCCCACTTGACAGCTTCCAGAATCTGCTGCAAGGCCTGCTCCGGTACCGGCCGGTCTTCGTATTTGCGTATACTTCGACGGGTCTGAATCAAAGTCATCAGATCGGACATGCTGCTCCTCCTCCTTCTCTTCCGTTGGCAGCGGATTACTCAGTGCCTGAATGCTCTTTATGACAATCACAATGATGTTCATTGCAGATGGTACATACGTAATGGTCTGGTTTGGGGGGTTGAATGGTAAAGTTCATCTTCCAGATGCGCCAGCCGATGAATATGAAAACCGCGATGAATCCAACGATCAGAATGAAGTAGAGCATATGCAAGGCTTCCCAATCCCCTCCCAAACCTTTCAATCCTTGTGCAACAACGCCGTTAAAGCCTTTTCAAGACGGGGATACCTGAATTCAAATCCAGCTGCAAGCAGTTTTGCCGGCACGGCGCGCTGCCCGGACAACAGCACGCCGGCCATTTCACCTAGAAGCAGCTTCAGGACCAGGGCCGGTGCGGGCACAAAGGCCGGTCGGCCCAATACCCGTCCCAAGGTTTGGGCCAATTCTTTGTTGGTGGCGGGGTTGGGAGCGCACAGATTGAAAGACCCTTGCAGATCGTCGCGGAGGGCCAGCCATTCAATGGCCCCGGCTAAATCGCCCAGATGAATCCACGGAAACCACTGCCGGCCGTTGCCCAGGGGGCCTCCCAGCCCGAGGCGGAAGGCTGGCAGCATGGCGGCCAGGGCGCCACCGCCCTCTCCCAGCACAATGCCGAAGCGAGCAATCGCCACCCGCACCCCTTTGGCGGCAGCCGCCAGGGCCGCGGCCTCCCACTCCCTGGCCAGCACGCCCAGGAAATCGTCGCCAGGTGCCGCGTCCTCCGTGAGTAAGGCATCCCCGCCATTTCCGTAATAACCCACGGCTGAAGTACTCACCAGCGCCGCCGTGCTTGGCTCGGGCAAGGCCGCGACGATATTCCGGGTGGTGAGAATACGACTGTCGTAGATAGCCTGTTTATAGGGTACGGACCAGCGGCGAAAAATGGTGCGACCGGCCAGGTTGATGATCACATCCGCCCGACCCACGGCCTGCTGCCATGGGCCGGGCTGGGCAGTGTCGGCCTGGAGGTATTGGAACCGGCGGTCAGAAGCCAGACGGCTTTCCGGCCGGGTGCCGGTCACCGTAACCCCATGGCCCGAATCCAAAAACCGCTTAACCAGATGCCCACCCACGAAGCCTGTTCCGCCGACAATGAGTATTTGCATGGTTCACCTCACTCTGGGGATACATTCTCATACCATGGTCGCTTTGCGGCTGAAAATATAAAGGCGAGACTGCGTTGAAAACGCACCCCGCCTTTTAACATCATAAAATAAGGTAATTAAAAATCAGCAGCCGCAGGAACTTTTGCTGGAGGTACCGCAACCCGAGCAGCCACCACCGCGGTCGAACTCCACACCGCAATCCAGTTTGAACCCATACATGTGAAAATCAACCTTTATGGGCTGCACCTTGTCTAAAAATTCTTTGTTCACGATATATTTGAAACCATCCACATCAAACTGATGATCCAAATCGTTAGGCTCATCCAGAGCCATGGCCAGGCCGGGTCCGCCTCACCCGCCCTCATTGAGAAAAATCCGAATCGGCTTTATCTCTTTGTCCTTGAAATAGGCCGCAATCTGCTCGGTTGCCGCTTGGGTGACTTCTAACATGGTATCCTCCTTAATATATGCCCATTGCCTTCTGGTGGCATGGTTGACGCGCGCTGGGTGTGAAACGCTGGGCCAACCTAACCATAACCGCTTGAGTTGTCAATTCAGCTTCACCAGGATCGCCAGCCCCATGCGGTTATCCGATTCCGACGGCTGATGTCAAAACAAATCTGAAGCCGCCGCTTCAGCCACCTTCGACAATGGGAGCTTAATTTGGATATCGGCCGGTTTTTGCAATGGTTGAGAAAATCGTTGAATGGGTAATTGGTCGTAATGCTCAATGGGATAACGCCATCGTAAAAGCCGGATGTGGGCGCAGGCCAATGATTCAATCAACCGACATTGAATGTCCGCAGATAATCGGCATAAACCCCAAGATCCGATGGGGAAAAAAGCACGAAGATGATTTTTTCAAATTCAGGATGGGCTTTGAGCGTTTCGATGCAGGTATCCACGGCGATTTTGCAGGCATCGGCGATGGGATAGCCATAAACCCCGCAACTGATGGCCGGAAATGCCACCGTCCGCAGTTTGTGGGCCACAGCATGGACGAGGCTGTTTTGATAGCAGGAGCGCAGAAGCTGGGCGTCCCGGGGTTTGCCGCTGTACACCGGCCCCACGGTGTGGATCACATGTTTGGCCGGCAGATTGTAGCCGCGCGTAATCCGCGCTTCGCCGGTGGGGCAACCGCCCAGGGTACGGCATTCGGCTAGCAACAGGGGACCCGCGGCCCGGTGAATGGCGCCGTCCACCCCGCCGCCGCCCAACAGGGAAGTGTTGGCCGCATTGACAATGGCATCCACCTTGAGTTGGGTGATGTCGCCTTGCTGGATTTCGAGCCTATTCAGGATGGATGAAGACATGCATACCTCCTTATGGGCAGAGATTAATGGTTAGGTTCGTTGGCCCGTTGGCCCGTTTGCCCGTTGGCCCGTGGGTCCGTTAGTCTGTGGGCCCGTTAACCCGTGGGCTTGTAAGCCCGTCGCTCATAGATCCAACCAAAAAATGGGCTTATTGAACAATCCAAACCCCAACTAACTGTTTATCGTTGTGCTTTTTAAACACATGGTTCAACGGACAGTCGGTTTTTCGCGGGCGAACGGCCCAACGGGCCAAAGGGCCCACGGGCCAACGGGCAAACGGGCAAACGGACTAAAGATCATACAGCGTCTCATCCCGCCGCGGCGCGCTCCGCCGCGCCCCTTTGGCGCCCTTCTTGCCCGCCATCTGAAACGGATCTTCGCTTTCCAGCAAATCCCCCATCTCGGCCTCGATCTGCTCCGGGTCCTCACCCCGCTCCATGCGTCGCAGCGCCTCTTCCATGCCGCCGCCCAGCTCCATGCCGGTCATATCGGTCAATTTGCGCATCAATTGCGCCGCCTGGCGCGGATCATCCTCGTTGATCTTTTCGGCCTCGCCGGCCAGCGCTTGCAAGGCCTGCTCCATTTTGGATTCATCAAAGGGCAAATCTTCGCCATCTTCGCCGCCCTCCTTGGCCCGGCCGACCACGGCAAAGGCTGACATCTGGCGCGACAATGTTTTAGTTTGGCACTGGGGGCACTGGGGCTGCTTGGTGGTGTTGATGCAACGCGAGAAGAAATTATAGATGGTATTGCATTGATCGCAGTAGAATTCATAAATGGGCATGGCTCAACCTCGTATCGCTTTAATATTCTTGGACAATCACTATTTCGCACTCGATGGCCATAAATAAAATGTTGACCATTGGTTGTCAACGCCTTGTCAAATCACGACGGTGTCTGGCATAGAGGCGCTGTACTTCTTTTATTCTATAACCCCCGAAACGGCCACGCCGTTACATTTTCCCCAAGAGGCAGCCGCAATTCGCCTGAATGGATCAAATAGCCCGGCAACGCTTGATTACCAAAGTCCTGCTGGAACTTCCCGATGGCGGTGGCCATGGCGGGGCGCGGCGTGGCGGTAAGTTTTACTTCGATGGGGATGAGTTTGCCGCCGATTTCAACCACTATGTCCACCTCGGTACCCGCGGAAGTGCGCCAGAAATAAAGCTGCGGATCAATGCCGCGATGGGTAAAGGTTTTATAGATTTCGCATAGCACGACGGTCTCCATAATAGCGCCGCCCAAGGGGCCGGCCGCCGCATGCCGCGGGTCTCTCAGGCCGGTCAGATGGCAAAGCGTGCCGGCATCCATGAAGTAGACTTTGGGGGTCTTGACAAGCCGTTTGCCGATGTTGGCGTGGTAGGGCCGCAGTACGATAATTTGATAGGTGGCTTCGAGTACGGAGAGCCAGGCTTTGACAGTATTCACCGCTACGCCCAGATCCCTGGCCAAATCGCTCAGGCTCAAGAGTTGGGCGCTCCTGGCTGCCAAGGCCCGGAGAAAAATTTGGAACTGGGTCAGATCGCCCACTTGGCGTAACATGCGCACGTCGCGCTCCAGGTAAGTCTGAATGTAGCTGGAGTGCCAAAGCTGACTATCACGCTCGGGATTGGCGACCAGTTCCGGGTAGTTGCCGCGTAGGAAGTCGTACCAGATATCGTGATTGGTGACAGTCGATCGGGATTTTTGAAGATCTTCGGCCTCCCATGGCATAAGGGCGTTTGGATTGCCCCCAATCTCGTGTCGCGAAAGGGGCAGTAGCCGCAGCATGGCGGCACGTCCCGCCAGCGACTCGGTGATCTTCTGCACCAACAGCAGATTCTGTGACCCGGTCAATAGATATTGGCCCGGCTGGTCCCGATGGGTGTCGATCACTTCTTTGATATACGGCAGCAAATCGGGCGCATACTGCACTTCATCGAAAATGACCGGTGGCGGATGGAGTCGCAGAAATCCACGGGGATCATGAATGGCGGCCTCACGGATATCCGGTGGTTCCAGAGAGGCATAGCCGTATCGGTCGCCAAAAAGTGTTTTAAGCAGGGTAGTCTTTCCCGATTGACGTGGACCAGTCAGAACCACGGCGGGAAACTCTGCCGCAGCCTGTTTGAGCGCTCTTTCCAAACTCCGCTGGATATAGTTTTTGACGATCATGCACCTCATGATGTTTGTAATTTTGCATTTTAAATGCAAAATTACAAGATAAATTCTGGCTGTTAACGCCTATTTACCAGAGCGAGTGCAAGACAGAAGTATTGTTTTGATCAGCATCGATATTGGACTCGGTATCGCTATCGCGGCGTTTCGATTCCGAAACCGATGCCGATACCGAACAAACCAAGTCGTGCAACAGCCATGACTCACACCTGCGATAGCATCCACATTGACTTGAATAGGGCCATCTGTTATGCCAGCCGCAACTTTTTTCAAGGAAAGGAAAGTAAAATCATGCAGCAGACATTTGCCATTGTAAAACCGGATGGAGTGGCCCGGGGATTGATCGGCGACGTGCTCAAGCGCATCGAAAGCGCCGGCCTGCGTTTCAAAGCCATGAAACTGGTTCACATGACCAAAGCCCAGGCCGAAGGCTTCTACGCCGTTCACAAGGCCCGTCCCTTTTTCAAAAGCCTGACCGAATTCATGAGCTCCGGACCGGCCCTGGTGATGATTCTGGAAGGTGAAAACGCCATTGCCCGCTGGCGCGAAATGATGGGCGCCACCAATTACAAAGATGCGGCCGAGGGCACGATTCGTCGCGACTTTGCCACGGACATTGAAAAGAACGTGGTCCATGGTTCGGACGCGCCCGAAACCGCGGCCTTTGAAACCAGCTATTTCTTCAACGCCTTTGAGCGAGTCTAGAGAACCCAAGCGTTCTATCTTTAACGCGAACGAAGACAACGAAGATTAAATGCATTTTAACTGTTCGGCGAGTATCCAGAATTCAGAAGCAGCGCAGATGACAACTTCTCCCATGCTGACTTCTGAATTCTGACTCCCTAGTCACGGAACTCCATGAGCCCAACCCCCAAAACAACCGGAGTGCGCCTCGAAAATGTGACCGTGGTGCTCAACCGGCCGCGCTTTCCGGAAAACATCGGGGCCGCGGCCAGGGCCGTTTGCAATATGGGCATCGGCCATCTGGTGGTGGTGGCGCCGGAGAACTGTGATTTGACCCGCGTACTCACCTTGGCCACCCATGCGGCCATTGAGGTAGTCGAACAGATGGAGTGTTTCGAGGATCTGCGCCCGGCCCTGGCCTCTTATAACTGCGTGGTGGGCACCACGGCGCGGCTGGGCGGCCAGCGCCAGACCATTTCAGCGCCGGCCCAAATGGCCGAATATCTGGTCCCGGTTTCCCAGGATAACCAAGTGGCCCTGGTGTTCGGGCCCGAAGATCGCGGTTTGACCAATGAGGAGTTGCGCCTGTGCCACCACCTGGTGACCATTCCCACGGCCCAATTTTCTTCTCTTAACCTGGCCCAGGCAGTGATGGTGCTCTGCTACGAACTGTTTAAAACCAATATGCCGCCGGTCAAAACCATCACGCCCCGGTTGGCCACCCGCATCGAGCTGGACGGCATGTATGACCAGCTCCGGGAGCTGCTGGTGCGCATCTGCTACATCCAGCCCGAAAACCCCGACTATTGGTTAAACAAGTTGCGCCGCTTTTTCACCCGGCTGCAGCTCCAGGCCGGCGAGGTGAGCATCATTCGCGGCATCTGCCGTCAGATCGACTGGTATGCCGGCAAATGCTACAAGGATGGAGCTCAAGGCAACCCGCCGCCGCCCTCAAACGACTGAGCGCAAATCAAGAAGAGTGTTGCTTTGATCGCAATCAAGGCTGTGCAATAATTGCGACTCACATTCTCTGAGGACTCGGATCATTAGACCCTATCCGCTTCAATCAACTCCATCCGTGCCAAGGCGGCACTTGAACTGGTTACCTGCGCCAACAATCGGGCTGCGTTGATCCGCTCTAAATCTTCAAGCTCAACCACATGACGGTTGCCCCGGGCGCGGCGTCCGGCCATGGTGACCAGCATGGCCAACTGCTTCACGGCTTCAAGGCGCTCCGGAGTGGGTTGGGCCTCCAGAATGGGCCGGCAGAGAAACTCATAGCACACCGGCGGACGCCCGGCCGCCAAACCACAGCCCTTGGCCGTCAGCCAGCCTGAATCCGAATTCCAATGGACGGCGGGTGCAAACCGCTGCCTTACAGCCTCTAAAAAAGGGCTCTCCAAAGCTTCCCGACAATACTCGACGCGACAGCAAGGTGATTTGCAAACCGAACAAAAAGCGCTGCAGCAGGCGTTCATGCGTCGCTGTATCTCCATCTCCAATCGACCATACCGCTCTATCAAATCGCTTTTTGCATTCAGCATACTGGCTACGATCTCCTGGCAATGGCGGTTGAGGCCTTGAACGCGCCAACGGGCCAACGGGCCAACGCCCCAAAGCCCCAAAGCCCCTACTTATAAAAAAACGCCTTTCGTGGCTAATCTTTTTACGCGGATGGACGATAACAATTCAGCGGGAGGCTTGTGGCTGACCGGCCTTCAGCCGCGGTGCAAGCTTCTATCGGGTTACCGGAAGCTGTCCGGCGGCCTTATTCACAAAGCACACAGCCCGCGAACCAATAACCCAATGCGGAGTACCAGCAGGTGGAGGATCACACCGTGAAAAAAGTATTGATCATTGAAGATGACGATTTTGTTCAAAAAATGCTCAAACAAACCTTTGAACGGGCCGGCTACGAGGTCGCCATGGCCGGCAATGGCGCCGCGGGCCTGAAACTCTACGACTCCAAGCTCAGTCTGCTGGAACCCTTTGATGTGGTGATCACCGACCTGATCATGCCCGAGATGGAAGGCATCGAGACCATCACCAAGCTGCGCAAGAGCAACCCCGGCGTCAAGATCATCGCCATTTCAGGCGGCGGCCGCAACAAGCCCGAAGATTATTTGCACCTGGCCCAAAAGCTGGGCGCGGCCTGCACCTTTACCAAACCCGTGGACCGCGACGCCTTGCTCAAAAAGGTGTCGGAACTGGTTTGATCCCGCTTTCTAATCGTACTCGTACTCGTACGCGTACTCGTACTCGAAGCAAGCCTGCATGTGGCACTTAAAAGCACGAGTACGAGTATGAGTACGGGAAAAACGGGTTTAAGCCCTATCTCCATCCAGAAATCCTGACTCGCACTTCTCTCCTCCTTGCCATTCCAGCCGAACAATATTATTGATGGCTGAATTTTTACGACTCTATCAACTTCGAAGAACGGGTAAGGAGTCTTCCCATGCGCGGCATCGCCATTCGCTGGTTGACCTTGACCGCGGCCATTCTGGCCGCCTCCTACCTGCTGGACGGCATCCAAGTGGCGAGTTTTTTCTCCGCCCTGGGCGCTGCCGCCATGTTGGGCATATTGAACGCCTTTTTCCGGCCCATCGTGCTGTTGCTGACCCTGCCCCTCAACATCCTGACCTTTGGCCTGTTTACCTTTGTGATCAATGCGGTCATGCTGAAGATGGCCTCAGGGGTCATCAGCGGTTTTCAGGTGCAGGGGTTCTGGACCGCGGTGTTTGGCGCCCTGCTCATCAGTATAGTCAGTTTCGCCCTCAACACCCTGATCAGCGAGAAAGGCCGGGTGGATGTGATTGACCTGCATTACAAAGGCGGCAATCGCTGGGAATAAAAGAAGCAAAAGCCTATCAAAATCGAATAACCGAACAACAGACATCGAAAACCCATGCCATCCAAAAAGAAAACAACCGAAAAAGAACGCCTGGGGCAAATCGTGGCTGAAGCGCGCCAGCGCCGCCAGGAGCTGGAAAAAACCTACCGCGAAAAAGCACTCAAACTCTTCCCGCCTATCTGCGGCCGTTGCGGCCGGGAGTTTGCCGGCAAAAAGTTGCGCGAGCTGACCGTGCACCATAAAGATCACAACCACGACAACAATCCTCCCGATGGCAGCAACTGGGAACTGCTCTGCATCTACTGCCATGACAACGAGCACAGCCGTGATACCGTGGCCGAGGCTTACGAGGGTGCAACCACGGGCCAAAGCCGCGCGTCGGATTTTAGCAACAAACCCTTTGCTGCCCTGGAAGAGCTGTTAAAAAGGAAAAAGTAACCGGTCGTAACAGCAGTCCCCGCCTGTGTTTTCCCTTACCGGTTATCTTGACAAAAATAGTATGAATGCCGATACTGCCGACACTGATCCGGTTGGTGTTACCGGAGAGTACAAGCCATGCCCAAAAAGCCTTTTGGCCCAAAATCCTTTTGTGAGATGGCTTGTTGAGAAGAATACGGAAGAGATCCGTTCACTCTTTCATAATGGATTGACCATCCCGGCATTCCCCCCTGCAACGCCTCTTTGCGTGTAAGCGGAGAGATTGATAAATGGACCAAAGGCGCGATAGCAATCCAACGGAGCAAAAAGAGGGCGCTGCTGGACGTATAATTTCAGCGCCGGTGATTTCACTGCCCAAGGGCGGCGGCGCCATTCGCGGCATCGGAGAGAAGTTTACCGCCAACCCGGTCACTGGCACAGGCGCCCTGAGCGTGCCCATCGCGACCTCGCCTGGCCGCGCGGGCTTTGGCCCTCAGCTGGCGCTGGTCTACGACTCGGGCGCGGGCAATGGCCCTTTTGGTCTGGGATGGCGACTTGAGCTGCCGGCCATCTCCCGCAAAACCGACAAGGGACTGCCGCGCTATGGCGAGGGGGAAGCACCCGACGTATTCATCCTCTCCGGCGCCGAAGACCTGGTGCCGGTCATCCCGGACAATGCTGCGGCCTGGCCCCCGCCGGCCCCGGCCGAATATTGGGTGGGGGGGCGGCACTTTCTTGTCCAGCGCTATCGCCCGCGCGTCGAAGGTTTATTCGCCCTGATCGAGTGCTGGACGGAAGCCGGCGCGCCGGAAAACTGCTTCTGGCGCACCCTCAGCCGGGACAATGTCACCACTTGGTATGGCCGCGGCCCCGGCAGCCGCATCTGCGACCCCGCTGACCCGAGCCACATCTTCCAATGGCTGATCTGCCAGATTCACGACGACAAAGGCAATGTGGCCATCTATGACTACCTGAGCGAAGATGCCCGCAATATCGATATGGCCGCGGCCCATGAACGCCACCGCACGCCTGGCCAGTACACGGCGGGTCGCTACCTGCACCGCATCCGTTACGGAAATTTACTCCCCTACCGGCCGGTTCTGTCCCTCGACCTGCCCTGGCCTGAGCCGGATCAGACAGACCAGGCCTGGCTGTTTGAAGTGGTCATGGACTACGGTCAATGCGATCCAGTTCAGCCCACACCGGCCGACAACCTGCCCTGGCCCTGCCGTCCGGATCCCTTCTCCACCTATCGCGCCGGATTCGAAATCCGCACCCAGCGACTCTGCCGGCGGGTCCTGATGTTCCACCACTTCCCCAACGAACCTGAAGTCGGAGCCAACTGCCTGGTGCGCGCCACGGTCTTCGACTACCGCCAACCCGTTGATTTGGACGATCCCGTGATGCCGGGCTATACGGAGCTTTCCGCCATCGCCCACCACAGCTATGAACGCGGCCCCGAAGGCGGCTATGAATCGCGCCAATGGCCGCCAGTGACCTTTCGCTATAGCCAACCCGTGGTGGACACGGTTGCCCGCACCATCGACCCGGCCCAGCTCGAAAACCTGCCCGTGGGCACCCAGGGCGCGGGCTATCAGTGGCTGGACCTGGATGGCGAAGGGCTCAGCGGCGTGCTCAGCGAACAAGGCGGCAACTGGTTCTATAAGCCGAATCTGGGCAATGGCGTCTTCGGGCCTGTCAGCCAGGTGGCGCAACGCCCGGCCATGGCGGCCCTGGGCCGCGGCCGGCAACAGTTCCTGGATCTGGCCGGCGATGGTGAAATCGATCTGGTGGAATTCTCTTCGCCAGCGCCCGGCTTCCACGAGCGGGACGAAACTTCGGGGTGGAAGAATTTCATCCCCTTCCGATCGCTGCCGACCATCGACTGGAATGATCCCAACCTGCGCTTCGCCGATCTGACCGGCGATGGCCTGACCGATGTGCTGATCACCGAAGACGAAGTATTGACCTGGTATCCCTCTTGCGGTGAGGCGGGATTTGAGTCCGCACGCAAGCAGCGCACGCCCCTGGATGAAAAAGATGGTCCCCGCGTGATCTTTGCCGATACGACCCAGACCCTCTTTTTGGCCGACCTGTGCGGCGACGGCCTGACCGACCTGGTCCGCATCCGCAACGGTGAAGTCTGCTACTGGCCCAATCTCGGCTATGGCCGCTTCGGCGCCAAGGTCACCCTGGACCACTCGCCCATCTTCGACCACCCGGAACTTTTTGACCCGCGCCGCATCCGGCTGGCCGACATCGATGGCAGCGGCCCGGCGGACCTCATCTACCTCGGCCGGGATGGAGCGCGCCTATACTTCAACCGCTCGGGCAACAGCTTCAGCCAGCCCTTGCGCCTGAACTTTCCATTGGCCGGCGAAAATCCGGCCGCCGTGCAAGTGGCGGATCTGCTGGGCAACGGTACGGCTTGCCTGGTCTGGAATTCGCCCCTGCCGGCGGATGTTGGCCGGCCCGTGCGCTACATCGATCTAATGTCCGGGCGCAAACCGCACCTGCTTGTGGAAGTAAACAACAATCTCGGCGCCGTCACCACCATTGAATATACTTCCTCCACCCAATTCTACATTCAGGATAAACTGGCCGGCCACCCCTGGGTCACGCGCCTGCCCTTTCCCGTGCATTGCGTCACCAGAGTCACTCTCCAGGATCAATGGCGCGGCAGCACCTTTTCTTCCACCTACGCCTATCACCATGGCTACTTTGACGGCGTGGAAAGAGAATTCCGCGGCTTTGGCCGGGTGGAACAGGTGGATGCCGAAGAGTTCGGTACGTTCATGGCAGCAAACAGCAACAGCCCTTATGTCACCCAGGACCACACCCTTTATCAGCCGCCGGTTCAGACCATTACCTGGTTTCACACCGGCGCGGCCCTGGATGGGGAGCAGATCCTGTCGGCTTTCAGCCAGGAGTATTTTCCCCGGCGTTACGCGCAACAACTGCCTGATCCCGCCGCCAACCCGAACGTGTTTCGTGAAAAACCGCTGCCTGAGCCTGATTTTGCGCCATCCGACCTCACGGCCCAAGAGTGGCGCGAAGCCCTGCGGGCCTGCAAGGGCCGGGTGCTGCGCCAGGAGAGCTATGCGCTGGATGTGAACGACCTGGCCCAGGGCCGCCAAACGCTGGTGAAGATCTTCTCGGCCGCGGCCCACAACTACCGGATTCAAAGAGTGCAGCCGCGCGGCGCCAATCCCCACGCTGTCTTTCTGGTTAATGAAAGCGAGGCCATCACCTATCATTATGAATTGGACCTGCGCGAGGCCCAGCTTCAGCCGGACCCGCGCATTGCTCATATTCTCAATCTGCGCCACGACGAATTGGGCCAGCTCCTGCAATCCATCACCGTGGGCTACGGCCGCCGGACGCCGTGGCCGACCACTGATCTGCCGCGGCCGGATCTGATCCACGCCTCCCAAGCCGAAGAGCATCTGATCTACGAAGAGAAACGCTTCACCAGCGATTGCATCAAATACGGAATCGACGGCGATGCCGCGACTCCCATCATCCACCATCGCCTGCGCCTGGCCTGCGAGACGCGGAGCTGCGAGCTCAAGAACATCAGCAAGTCGAATGCGGTTTACTACCAGATTGAAGATTTACTTCCCTATCAGCTCAGCGACTTCTATCCGGTCCCGTCCGGCTGGACACCCATCGCTTTGCAGCCCAATGCCTATCATGAGTGGGCCGATGGCAGCACGGCCCAGCAACGTCTCATCACCAGCATGCGCTCCCTTTACTTCCAGGACGAAGACGGCATCGCCCAGCCCCAGGCCCCCCACGCCTTCGGCACCCACGGCCCGCGCGGCCTCAAATATGAAGATTACCATCTGGCCCTCACCAGCGACCACCTGGCCGCCCTGTTCGGGGCCAAGCTCAGCGCGGCCACCGGCGGCCCCTTGACGGCCCAGGCCATGCTGGATGATCCAGCCATTAGCGGTTATGTTCCCGGCACCCAGATTGAGGCGACCCTGACCGATCAATACTGGCTGCCTTCCGGCAGGGCTGGTTTTGGCGCCCAGGCCGACCAGAATTTCTACCTGCCCCAACACTACACTGATCCCTTCGGCAACGCGACGGAAGTAGAATTTGATCCGTACCATCTGTTTGTCACCACAACCCTGGACGCGCTGCAAAATACTACCCAGGTGGCGCGCTTTGACTACCGGGTCCTGGCGCCGTTGGAAATGGTGGATGCCAGCGGCAATCGACTGGATGCCGCCTTTGACATTCTGGGCCGCGTGGTCGCCCTGGCCGTCCAGGGCAAAAACCTCTCCACTGATGCCGCCCACCCGCTCTGGGAGGGAGACGATCTGGATGGCTTGGACTTCTCCCGCCGCAATCCGCCCCCTGGCGATATCCAGAACTTTTGCACCGCGACTTCGCTGGACAGGACCGCGGCTCTGGATTGGCTGCAGCGCGCCACCAGCCGCTTCATCTATCACTTCGGCGAGGCCCGCGATGCCATCGGCAATGTCACGGCCTGGGCCGAGCGCCCGGCCGGCGCCTGTACCATTCAACGCGAAATTCATGCTTCCCAGCCGGGCGGCCTGGACGATAGCTTGCCGATCCAGGTGCGCCTGGAATGTTCCGATGGCGTGGGCAATGCGTTGATGACCAAGGCCCTGGCCGAGCCGCAAACTCCGGGCGGCGCGCCGCGCTGGCTCATCAACGGCCTGACCGTGCTCAACAACAAGGGACTACCGGTCAAGCAGTACGAGCCGGCCTTTAGCGACCGCTTCGGATGCCAGATGCCGGAAGCCAACGGCGTCACGCCTCTAATGTACTATGACGGCCCCGGCCGTCTGATCCGGAAAGAGATGCCGGACGGCACTTTCAGCAGAATTACTTTTTCTCCCTGGCACCTTCAAACCGAAGATCCCAACGATACCGTGCTCGAAAGTCAATGGTACGCTGCGCGCGCGGCCGGCTCAAACGCATCGCCGGAAGATCAGCGCGCCGCGGTGCTCACTACCCGGCATGCTGGCACGCCGAGCCTCACCATCCTGGACAGCCTGGGGCGAGCCGTAATCGAAATCATCCACAACCGGGTCCTGAGTAGTAGTGGCCAATGGCAGGATGAGAAGTATTTGACCTTCACTCGCATGGACATCGATGGCAAACCGTTGTGGGTGCGCGATGTCCTGAACCATCTGGTAGTACAATACATTGCGCCCGCCAAAGCCAGTAACGACCCCAACGATATGCTACCGGTGGGAAGCATTCCAGGCCGCGACATGACCGGCCAGCCGCTGTTTCAGCACAGCATGGATTCGGGCGCGCGCTGGCAGCTCATGGATGCAGGCGGCAGGCCCATGCTGGCCTGGGATTTCAACCAAACGCCCCAAGGCAGTACTGTCGCGAGCAGCGCGCGCCTTTACACCACGGACTACGATGCCCTGCGCCGGCCCACGGCCCTGTGGCTCTCCTTGGAAGGCGCAGCCCGCATCATGATGGAGCGCTATGAATACCAGGACGCCCTGCCCGACGACCCCGCCAACCTCAACGGCCAACTGGTGCGGCACTATGATCCCAGCGGTTTGAACGAAACCATCCGCCGGGACTTCAAGGGAAATATTCTGGAGATGCGCCGCACCCTCAACAATGCACCCCAGGAGGCCCTGATCGATTGGCGGAACGCGCCCCAAAACCGATTGGAAACCGACGCCAGCGGTCTTCCGGCCGCATTCACCCGCAATACCGAGTATGATGCCTTGAATCGCATAACCAAGCTCTGCAACTGGCGTCAGCCATCCGCCGGCCGCATGACCATCTACCTGCCGCGCTACAACCTGCGCGGTCTGCTGCATGGAGAAGATTTGGTCCTGCGCGCCACCAGTGAAGACCCGGACAGCGGCGCGCGCGCTTCGGCCATCGAAGAGATCCAATACAATGCCAAGGGACAGAAAACCTATATGCGGCTGGGCAACGGCACGCTGACGCATTATGCTTATGATCCACAGACTTTCCGCTTGACCCAATTGCGCACCACCCGGCCCAACCAGGACCCGGCTTTTCCCGGCACCCGCGCCAACCTGGCCGATCCCAATGTCTTGCAGCAGCTCAACTACACCTACGACCCCAAGGGCAATGTCGTTGAAATCTACGATGCAGCCTTCAAGCCGGCCTTCTTCGCCAATGTCATGGTCGAACCGCGCAGCCGCTATGAATATGATGCCCTCTACCGTTTGACTTCGGCCACGGGCCGGGAGAACTACTCCTTTACCGCCGCCCCCGGACAGTTCGACAGCGAGGAGAACATCGATTTCCCGGTAGCGGCAAGCAATGCCCTGCGCGGCTACACCCAATATCTTCGCTACGATCCAGTGGGCAATATCTCCCAGATGCGTCAGACGGTCACCAGCTCATCAGGCGGCTGGACGCGCGACTACGCCTATGCCTTTGACGATCCGGCCCAGCCGGCCAGCAACCGCCTCTGGCAGACCTGGGAGGGCGGCGACCGAACTCAGGCCGTAACCTATACCTATGACACCCACGGCAACCTGCTGAACCTGGCGCGCGTGGCGCCGGGGCAGCACCTGCAATGGGACCCGCGCGACATGATCCACAGCATCGATCTGGTGGGCGGCGGAATGGTCTATTATCAATACGACGCGGACAAGCAGCGCACGCGCAAACAGATTTTGCGCCAGGCCACGGACAGCAATGGAAATACTTCTTGGATAAAGGAGTGGGAACGCATCAATCTGGACGGTTTTGAGCGCTACCGGCGCTGGGACGGCAGCGGCCGGGTGGTCGAAGAGATCGAGTCGCACCATCTGTTTGAAAGCCGAAAGCGTGTGCTGCTGGTCGAAGATGTGATTTCCACCAACAAAACCCATGCCGGTGGTGAGGCATATCAGACTGGCCCGCTCTATCGCTATCAATACGGCAATCATCTTGGTTCTTCCTGCCTGGAGCTGGATCACCAGGCCCAAATCATTTCCTACGAAGAGTATCATCCCTACGGCACCAGCGCCTATCGGGCCATGCGAAGCGATACCGAAGCGCCCCCCAAACGCTACCGTTTTTCCGGCATGGAGCGCGATGAAGAGAGCGGGCTGAACTATCATTCGGCCAGGTATTACTTGCCGTGGCTGGGGCGGTGGGCCAGCAGCGATCCGGCCGATTGGGTCGATGGCTTCAATGTATTTGTCTTTGCCCGTGACAACCCCGTCAGCTTTATTGATTTCACGGGACGCCAAGCGGCAAAGGCCGATAGTGAGATGTCGGCCGACGATAAAGTAGAGTTTGTCAAGCAGATGGAGGGAAAAGGGTATCTCGCCGAACAAGCCGTGGAGTATCTGAACTCAAAAGCAGTCTGTCAGAACCTCGAAGATTATTGTAAAAAAGAATTTCCTGACAGCAAAATGATCGACGCCGAGATAAAAAAAGCCAAGGAAAAACTTCCCCGTTTTTCGGAGCCGGCCCAAGAAAACATAAAACATTGGCTGGAAAACACCGGTACGGAATTGATCATTCCCAGCAAAGTATTCAGCGAACATAAAGTAGTCAGAGAGGCCCTGAGAGGCAAATGGCGTGATGCGTTTATCAAAGGAGTCAAGGATAGACTGGAGGATGGTCGGTTAGATCCGCGGGCTTTGAAATCCGAGCTGGAAATGACTTATATGACCAGCCTGGAAGCCTACTCCGCCAATCCCAAAGACGCTCTCGGCTATGCCTTCGGCGGTTTTCAACTGCGCGCGACCGTCAAGGTAGCCGTGACGAAAACAGACGAAAATAAGTATCATGTAGAATTCCTGGAGTGGAAGAGCCAGGCCTTTGATGTATACAACTGGGACCCCGGTAAAGCCGCCGCCCCGGTGCAACTCGTCAAGAAGGCGCTCGGATTGCCATCCGACTCTGAAATGTGCTGTGTAGAAAACGCGGGCAAAGCAAGAGCATTCATGAACCGGACCGAGCCGTGGATCACCACGGATAAAGAGACCTTGAAAGGATTTGACGTGAAGATCGATCCACCCAAACCGGCTCCGGCCAACCCTGAGAAGAAATAACCGCTTCCACAAAACAAGTTCGACGTGGCTGGATTGATCCTTTGGTCATGCTCCATAGTTTTCTTTGAAGTCAACGGAAACACCCCCCGGGCAAAGCCATCGGTGGAGAGGAGAGCGATATGGTCACGAAAAAAGGCGATACCACAGGTGCCGGCCGCACGAGCAAGACCGGTCGAATTTATAAAAAGACAGACTCAACGGCCCGAGCGAACGGAAAGAAAAAAGAATCGTCGCCGCGGCCAGCGAAAAGCAAAACCCAGCCCGATGCGGTCACCGCGCACCATGTGGATCCGCCGCGGCCTGAAGGTGAGTACCTTGTTCGGGGCACCATCACGCGGGCAGACACCCAACCCGCAGCCGATCTGATTGTACGGGCCTTTGACCGCGACCTGCGCAAGGCCCAAATGCTCGGAGAAGCAAAGATCGATAGGGCCGGCCATTATGAAATCCGCTACCACGCCAAGCAGTTCATCAGCGCCGAAGCCCGGCCCAAGGCCGCGCCGGACCTGGTTATCCGGGTGTCCGGACCTGATGGCAAGGTCCTGGTCGAAAGTCCCACGCGCTTCAATGCCGGCCGTGAAGAAACCATCGATCTGGCCATCCCCGCGGCCACCCCGCGGATTTCAGAATATGAACGCTACCTGGCGGCCATACAACCGCTCTTAAAAGCCCAGGGGAGCCATGCCAGGGATCTCTCCTTGGCCGATTTGAAGGCGGAAGATATTCCCTTTATCGCCGGTGAAACCGGCCTTGATCCCAGCAATCTTCAAAAATTGATCAGCGCGCAACAGGTGGGCCGCGCTTTCAAGTTCAAAGAAGCCGCGGCGGCCTGCTATGCCTGGTTCCGCAAAGGCATCGAAGAAAATCGCGATGCCATCCGCCTTCAGCCACCCAGCCTTTTGCTTGCCAACCTGAAGGCCGCCATTGCCGAAGCAATCGTGCCGGCAAGGCTGGCGGACCATATGAACCAGATCATAGACGGCGTCGGCAGTACTTCCTGGCAACAGGCCAAGGAAGTCATCGGCCAACTCGATCTGCCCGCACAGAAGATTTCGCAAATCGTTGAACAAATAGACACCGTCGAGGCCATCAACGATATGAGGCTTCGCAATCTGGTGGCCAACGGCCTACTCACCCAGCCCCAGGCCGACCGGCTGGGACTGACCGCCTCCCTACATCAGGCCACCCAGGGAAGTATTCAAGCCGTGGCCCTGGGGTTGAGCCGGCCCTTTGATTCTTTGGGGCAACGGCCGCCATCCAGCGCCGCTGATCTGTCCAAGTTGACTCAAAAAGAGTGGCTGGATTTTCTTCAGACGGCTGATGTGGCGGTACCCCCAGGCCTCTCCTTGGAAGCATTTGCGGCCCAGCTTGAAACCGCGGCTGCCGGCGCCTTTCCCACGGTCGCCATGCTGCACCGGACCATCCGGAAACCGGATAATCTCGGTCCACTATTGGAAGAACTGACGCCGGATAGTGCCTCCCTGGAGGCGCTCTGGCATTTGCCGATGAACGATGAGAAGGCCGAAGCATTACTGTCCCAGCTGACCGAAGCGCAGCAATCTGCTTTTACTGCCGCGCGCCAAATCGCGCAACGCTATCCAGGTCTTCCGGCCGAAGCATTAACGCTGTCCAATCTCAATACAGCCATTAGCGGGCTTACGACCGCCCTGGCCGAGGTGGCCAGCCTGAATGCCGGCAAGAATCTGCTGACCCTGGACTACACCGTGGACAGCGATGATCTGAACAATCTGAAATTCGACGCCCAGAGCAAACCCCTGCGGGACCAGGTCGTGCGACAGCTCCGGGCCATGCGCCGCGCGCTGGCCATGGCGGGCCATCCCGCTGACGCCGTGCTTTTAATGGGCGCGGGCTATTATTCAGCCGTTCAAGTGGCCTTGGAGAGCAAAGTCGGGCTGATGGCCAAAACCGGTCTGAGCCTGGAAAAAGCCACGCGGGTGCGCGACCAGGCCGTAACCACCAGCCTGCGGGCCGCCCATGCCTGGATGGCGGTGCGCGACGCGGCCGGCGATCAAAAGCTGCTCAAGGGCAAGGCCGGCCATGGTCTGCACGGCGCGGCGGCCGCCAAAATCGCGCGCTGGTCCGATCTCTTCGGTCTCGCAGATGCCTGCGACTGCGACCATTGCCTGTCAGTATTGAGCCCGGCCGCCTACTTCGTGGATCTGATGTACTACATCGAGACCCATATTCTCAACGCGCTGGCCGGCCCCAGCGACCCAATGCATCTGTATGCGCGCCGGTCCGATCTCTGGGAGCTGCCCCTGACCTGCGACAACACCAGCACCGTGGTGCCCACCCTGGATATCGTCAACGAACTGCTTGAAACCTGGATCAGCGCCAAAACGCCGGTCCTGAATAACCCCATAAATCTCTATACGGCCATCGCGGCCGGCAGTCCAACGCTGCCCAACTTTCAGCTGCCATTGAATTTCCCGCTGGAACGCATCGAAATACTTCTGGCGCACTTCGGCTTGTCGCGCGATCGTATCGTGCAAGCCGCCGTCGGCCAGAGCAATGTCAGGACCCGCTCGCGTTTGAAGCTGTGGCCCGCGGAGTACGAACTCATCGCCACGCCGCAATCAAACCATCTCTACTTTGAAATTCTGTATGGATTGAGCATCAATGTGCCCGCCAGCCCGGATCAAATGATCACCGATTTCATCGACCTCTCCACCCTGCAGACCGCAACGGGACTGGATCGGGATGTGCTGCGCGAACTGGTGCTCAGCGATGTCGTCAGCATCGACGGCTCCAGCTTGAGCCGCGTGCAGACCGAGTTGGTGGCCACCCCCGGCGCGGTGCAGAACAATTTGGAGCAGGTCAAATATCTCACCTCGCGGCGGCTGGACCGGTTGCATCGGATCATCCGCCTGTGGCGCCGTTTGCCCTGGACCGTGGCCGAAATGGACTATGCCCTGGAGCGCATCGCCCTGCGCAACCTGGCGTCCGGAAGTACTTCTCCGGCCGGCGGCGTAGTCGCCGATCTGAGCAGTACCGGCATGGACACTTTGATGGCCGCAATAGTGGAAATTCTCGATATCAGCGACTGGAGCGGCGTCTCCCTCGAAGAGACCATGGCGCTGTGGGATGCGATCCCGGACACCGGTTTCCAGGGCCAGCCCGCCTTGTTCGATCGCCGCTTCAACGCCGAACCGTTCGTGACCCGGCGCGGTCCCTGGCCCGGCACGTCGCCGGTTATCCTGCCCCTGCCCATCAATCCCGCGGCCCATACCGGCGAAGCGGATGATGCGGCCCGTTTGCTGGGCGGCCTGGGCTTGACCCAGAACGAACTGGCGGCCCTGCTGGCTCCCGAAGGTCTCGGCCCGGCCGTGGCGCCCGCACAAACCGAGTTGGCGCTGACCGCCGATACCCTGGCCATCCTGTACCGCCACGCCAGCCTGTGCCGCCTGCTGCAGGTGAGGCCGGTCGACCTGTGCCGCCTGATCCGGCTGACGCCGGAACTGCTGCCCGTGGCCGGCGGTCGCACGGCCGCCGATCAATACGTGCGCGACCGCAGCGATCTCTTCGCCTTGATCCGCATCTCCGCCTGGCAGAAGAGCAGCGGCTACGCGCTGGAAGATATTGAATGGCTGCTGGATGCCACCGCCGTCCCGGCCGGCGAGCCGGCGGCAGATGAAACCGCCGCGAGTATTGTCAAACGCATCAGCGACGAAAAACTGGCCGTCTTCCCGGCTACGGTCTTTACTTCCGTGGGTCTGACCGAAGACCAATCGCGCGACGTGATCGCTTCTTTGGTCAGCAGCGGCGCGGTGTACCCGCAGAGTGTGGCGGATTTCTTTCGTCTGCCGGCCGTGATTGCCGACAGCGCGCTGGCGGCGGCCCTGACCACGGCCACCACGGCGCTGAACTTTGATGTAGCGAAGACCGCGGTCATTAACCTGGCCACGCGCCTGGGAGAATTCGACAACACGGCCTTCACCGCGCTCTTTGTGAATGCGGCCCGCTCCGCCCAACTGATCAGCGATAATCTGGAGACGGTGCCGCCGGGCGCTACCTCCAAGCCCTTTTTGCAGGTGTCAGGCACCGGGCCGACCGCCAAGTATCGCTTAAATACTGCCTGGCTAACGGCCGCTAATCCCGCCCCATTGGTGGGCGGCGCGGACTTGGCCCAGGCCATGGTGAGCGGCTTGCTGCACGCTTTGCTGAACCAGCCCGGACCCGTGGCGATCAAAGACACGCTCTTTACCGCCATCGGCCTGTCCGAGCAGCAGTCCCGCTGGCTGGTGGCGGCCAACCTGGGCAATCCCGCCGGCCATGCCTTCAGCCCTGCCGCGGGCGGTACCGGGCTGGCCATCAGTGCGATATTCCTCAACAGCCCCAATCCCCATTTCGCCCTGGATCAGCCCCTGGACCTGCCCCGGCAACAGATGCTGGCCCTGCTGCGGCAGTTCGATCCGCTGGTAGTATTGGACCGCACCTGCTCCGGAGAGCTGGGCCTGGACCCGGCCCTGGTCACGGCCTTACGCCTGTTTACTTCGCCCCAACAACCCGTGGATGCCAGCGAAGTATTTGGCGAAGTTGCCGGCCTGCCGACCCTGAACCTGCTGGCCGGCTCACTGCTGCGGATGCAGCGGCTTTTCAAACCGCCGGGCATTGATACGGCCGCGGCCCTGAACATCCTGGACCAATGGAGCACTTTTGGCGGACAGCCCAACGGGACCATGCTCCTGGAGACCCTCAAGGCTGTCAGCGCCTACGGCTATTGGCGGGCCTATACCGATCCAAACGATCCTTCTACTGCCACGGCCACCGACGCCGACCGCTGGTCGGCGCTGGACGCGTTGATCGGCAACAATGTCTGGTCGCACTTCCCAGCCGACGAATGGGCCCTGGTGATGCGCTGCACCAAGGAAGAGATTCTGAGCCTCAATACGGTGTACGGGTTGGATGCGGGCCAATGGTATGAGCGCTTCCAAAGGCGCCGGATACCACTCGATATGGCCAAACGGTTGGGTGTCAGCCCCGATTTCATGGCACTGCTGGGACTGGGCAAGGCCGGCGCGGGCGGCCCCAAAGAAGAAACCGTGGAAGATCTCTGGCGCGCGGCCGACGCCATCTACGGCGCCTTCCGGGCCAAATATCCCGAAGAAGAGATCTACCAGGAGAATTCCGAAGCCTTCGAAGATCTGATCCGGGCCAAACGCCGCGATGCCCTGGTGGCCTATGTCCGCGCCAATGCCGTTGCCCTGGGCATTCCCGACGGAATGAGCCTGTACGATTACTTCCTGATGGATGTGGACATGGGCGGCTGCGCGCGCACCTCCCGGCTGGTGGCGGCCCTTTCCACGTTGCAGCTCTATGTGCACCGCGCGCTGATGAACCTGGAGCCGGCCGCCTTTGATGACGATGAAGCCCGGGCCCAGTGGTACTGGCGCAAGAACTACCGGGTCTGGGAAGCCAATCGCAAGGTGTTTCTCTTCCCGGAAAACTTCATCGAACCAGACCTGCGCGACGACAAGACGCCGTTGTTCAATGATCTTGAAGACGCTCTGCTGCAGCGCCGCATCACCAATATTGAGGCTGAGGAAAGTTACGCCAAGTACCTGACGGGCTATATGGAAGTCGCCGGGCTCAAGATCGTGGGCGCCTTCCAGGACGATGACGCCGATGTGCTCTATCTCATCGGCACCACGGCCGATGAGCCGCCGGTGCACTATTTGCGCACGCTGATCAATGTTGAAAGAAGCCGCGACCCGCAAAGCGCGCCAACCTACCCGCTATACTTCACCCCCTGGGAGAAGCTCAATGTGCAAATTCCAGCCAAATGGGTGTCGCCGGTGGTCTTCCAACGCAAACTGATGCTCTTCTGGATCGAAACCGCCACCGCCTCCACCACGCGGCGTATCGAAGGCCAGAATTACTTCGATGGGTATGAGCACAAGTTCAAAGTCAAATGGACGGAGCGCCGCGCCAATGGCGGGTGGTCCCCGCCCCAAGAGCTTTACTTCCTGGATGCCGATGGCCGTCGCAAAGCCAAATACGCCGATTGGCTGGTGATGAACATTGAACTTTTCGATGCGCCCAACCACCCCTTTCCTGCGCCCCTTGGGGTTTTCTCCTATTATGACTACCTCAAGGAACTGGATCGCGACGGCGCTGCCCCCACCATGGGCCTCTTCAAGCGGCCGTTCAAAGCCGAACCGCGCTCCGTGCAGGTGGAGCAAAACGGCGCCAATTATTTTGCCTTGCCGGGCTCCTATGAAGCCTATCAGGCGGTTTGGCACCACGGCGCGCCCATGGACGGGTTTACCGCCCTAGGCTGGCGCTGGGAAATGGCCTTTCCTACAATCCGGCGCCACCCCGACCTGCACGAAGAGCTCCAGGTGGCGGCCATGAACTCCGATGTGCATGGATTCGTGAATCTGCCCGACCGCAATGTACCCTTCGTGGCCTACAGCAGTATTACGCCCAGTAGCGCCGCGCTGCGAGCAGCTTATCTCATCGGCGTTTTGTGCATCGACGGTCAACAGCTCTACATGGACGGCCGCACCAAGGCGCAACGGGTGGGCCATCACATCTTCGAAAGCACAGCCGAATCCTTCCCGGTCCCCACCCAAGGACTGCTGGCCGCTGCGGATATCGCCACCTTCAGCGCCATCCTCGACCGTCTGGTGGTCAACCGGCGCGCCGATGTCTTTTTAGGCTCGGAAACCGCCACGCCTTTTATGCCGGACATGATCGTGCGCATCGCCACTCCCGACGGCGGCTATGCCGACGGCCTGGTGGGTTACGGGCCGCAAAAATATCTCTTCATCAAGCTGAGCACCACCATCCGGGAAGCGCTGCTCAAACAACTCAACACCTACCAGCTGCAGGGCCTGCTGGATGCCGATTTCCAGAAGAGTTTGGCGGAGCCGGCCCTGGGCATCACCACTACGGGCGTGAACCTGCGGATGCCGCCCTGGTTTGAAAGCTTCGGTTATACAGGCCCTTACGGCATTTACTTCCGCGAGCTGTTCTTCCACATTCCATTTTTGCTGGCCGACCATCTCAACAGCCGGCAGCGTTTCGAGGAGACCAAACACTGGTATGACTATATCTTCGATCCCATGGCCCGCGACGGGCAACCTTGGCGTTACCGCGAATTTGCCACTCTCACGCCGCAGACCCTGCGGCAGATGCTCACTGACCCGGCGGCCCTGGCCGTGTACCGCAACGATCCCTTCAACCCGCATGCCATCGCCCGGTTGCGGTTGAGCGCCTACCAAAAAGCCGTGGTCATGAAGTATGTGGACAATCTGCTGGACTGGGGCGATGAACTCTTCTCCGAATTCACCATGGAATCGGTCAACGAAGCCACTCTGCTCTACGTGCTGGCCGCCGATATCCTGGGCGCCAAACCCAATCTACTGCCCAAATGCTTCCAGGAGAAAAGCCGGACCTATGACGACATCAAGCCGTCGCTAAGCACTGTCTCCGATCTGCTGATCGAAGAGATGGAGGAGATGATTCTCCAGCTGCCTGACGACTCCACTTCCAAACAAATCAACTTTGAAACGCCGCCCGTCAAACCGAAGTTTGCCGCCGCCCTGATGGCGAGCGGCAGCGCCGGCGCGCCGGCCGCGGCCGAAAGTCCTGGGCTGGGAATGGACGCCCCGCCCGCGGGTCCCAACCCCATGTACTGGTCCGGTTCCGGCGGCACGCCCCTGGCCAATCTCTCCATCAGCGGCGGGGTGGTTCCCGGCGCCGGTTCGACGGCCGGGGGGCCGGACGCGGGCCAATATATCGGCGGCAATATCGACTATGACCGCGAACACACGGGATATGGCGCCTCACCTTTCGGCACCCAGATCAACGGGGGGGGGCCGGGAACAAACGTCATCATCGGCCAACTGGCCGGCGGTCTGCCCGATATCAAGTACACCCTCCACGATGTGCCGCCGCCAGGGCATAATGGCTTCAACGGTCATTCCAATCATGTACCCCCGACCCAAATCAACCCGGTCGAATATGTGGCCGCCAAAAATATCTTCTGCTTCCCTCTCAACCAGGAACTGCTGGCCTATTATGATCGGGTGGAAGACCGGCTCTTCAAGATCCGCAACTGTATGGACATTGCCGGCGTGCGCCGCACCCTGGCCCTCTTTGCGCCGGAGATCGACCCGCGGCTGCTGGTCCGTATGCGGGCCGCCGGTCTGACGCTGGAAGAAGTATTGGAAAATGCGGCCGGTCATGTACCGCCCTATCGTTTTACTTTCCTGCTGGAAAAAGCCCGGCAGTATGCCGCGACAGCGCAAAACTTCGGGGCTCAGCTCCTGGCGGCCATGGAAAAACGCGATGGCGAAGAACTGGCCGCCATGCGGGCCGTGCAGGAACGCAATCTGCTCGACATGCGCACCCAGCTGGTCCAGTGGGAGATCGACGCGGCCAACGACACACTGGAGAGCCTGCGCCGGCAGCAGGCCTCCAGCCAATACCGCCAGACCTATTTTGCCAACCTGATCAGCACCGGGCTCAATGCTTCGGAACACTCCCAGCAGACCTACACCGAACTGGCTTCGACCATGGGCATGATCTCCTCCACCCTGGAGCTGGCCGCGGCCATCGTGGGCATGATCCCCCAGATCCAGGCGCCCACCATGACCGGCATGGAAGCCAGCACCGGCGGCCGGACGGTCATGAATGTGCTGGGCCGCATCTCTGCGTCGACCCGGGCCGCGGCTTCGGTTTTCGATTGGGCCGGCAAGGCTTCGGCGGCTCAGGGCGCATTCGACCGCCGCAACGAGGAATGGCATCATCAGCTTGAACTGGCCAACCGCGAAGTGGCCCAACTGGACAAGCAGATCGCGGCCGCCGAAATCCGGGTCTCCATAGCCGAGCGTTCCCTGGAGGTCCATCAAACCTCCATGGATCAGGCCCAGGAGGCCTATGAGTTCTACCGCGACAAGTTCACCAACCTGGGATTGTACACCTGGATGTCCACCCAACTGCACCGGCTCTACCGCTTGGCCTTTGACTCGGCCTGGACCATGGCGCGCCTGGCCGAACAGGCCATGCACTTCGAACGGCCCGAATTGCGGGACACGGTGACCCTCAGCCCCATGCCCTGGTCCGGCGAACAAGCCGGGCTGCTGGCCGGCGAAAGCCTGAGTCTGGATTTGCAACGTCTGGAGCTGAGTTATCTGCAAACCAACATCCGGCAACTGGAAGTAGAACAATCTTTTTCTTTGGCCCAGTTCTACCCCGATCAATTGGTCGCCCTGCGCCAGACCGGCGAGTGCGCCTTCAATATCCCCGAGTTCTTCTTTGATCTTTACTACCCCGGCCATTACTTCCGCCGCATCAAAGCCGTGCGCATCAGCCTGCCGTGCGTGGTCGGCCCCTATACCAGCATCGGCGCCACTCTGCGCATGACCCGCAGCCAGGTGCGCGAGCGTCCCAATGCCGATCAGCCCCTGACCGAAATGTCGCTGCGCTACGCGCCCACCATCTGCGCCAGCACGGCCCAAAGCGACGCCGGCCTGTTCGAGTTCAATTTCCGCGACGACCGGCTGCTGCCCTTTGAAGGCACCGGCGCCATCAGCAGCTGGACCCTGAGCTTGCCCAAGGCCCTGCCGTCATTTGATTATGGCACCATCACCGACGTGATCGTGCGCCTCAGCTACACGGCGCGCGAGGATGCGGCCTTGCGCCAGACCATCGATGATACCAACGGCGCCCTGGTCAAACGCCTGCGCCAGGCCGCCCCACAGGCAGCCTTGAGTCTGCGCACCTATTTTCCCTCGGTCTGGGCTCAGTTCAAGCAATCCACGGACACGGATGGCTGGTATGGGCTGCAAATCGATCTCGACGCCGCCCACTACCCCTTCTGGCTGCGGGATCGCCTGGCGGTCCAGGAAAATGTGTCGCTGCATGCGCTCTTTGCTGATCCGGTCTCGCCCATCCAAGCCCAAATCGGCGGCCAGCCGGTGGATATGCGCGTGATGCCGCCGGATTCCAATGCGAGCGTGGGACGATGGCTGAACGCTGATTTCCCTGGGGCCAAACCCGTCACCAATCTCAGTTTGGGAAACCCCAGGCTACAGATCGAACTGCAACGCAACGACATGAAGGATGTGATCATAATTCTGGGGCCGGCGAATTGAGCCCGGCCGGGTAGATTTTGGGAGGCGGTATTTTGCGGTTTTGCGTGTGAGTCAGGAGTGTTGCACAATATTGGCCTGCGCGCAGGTCGTACTCGTACGCGTACTCGTACTCGAAAAACCATTAAAATCATTCGAGTACGCGTACGACAATCGTTATGACGCGCCTGCGCCGCGTTGATCGTCATTGACAATCCAACGCCGCCTGTTTTATACATCGCCAATTTTTTCAGATTGTTGCCGCATCAACCGTCGAAGGAGAACCCCATGAACCTGAAAGCCAAAGCTTACGAAGAGCAACATCAGCAAGTCGCCCAGGCTGCCCTGGCCGCCCGGATTGCCTTGCTCGAATCCAAAGGAATCGCCGCCAAGATCATTGAAAAGGACTCCCAGGTCAAAAAACTCAAGGCCGATGTCCGCAAAGCCAAGCACCGCCTGATGCAGGTGGCGGCCCAGGAAAAGCTGCAAGCCCAGAAAAAGGAAGCCAAAGCCGCCAAGATAGAAGCTGAGAAAGCGGCCAAGCAGCCCGCCCAGGCGCCCAAAGCCAAGAAGGAAAAGGAAGAGGCCAAACCAGCCAAAAAAGAAAAGAAACCCAAACAGAAGAAAGAAGCCCCCGCCGCCCAGTAATAGAAACGCGGCATGGGTTCCAAATAGTTCACGTCCATATTTGTCCAGTGCCCCCTATTTTTTTGGCGTTTAAAAGCCAAGGGGGCATTGGTGCATCTTGAGCTCGCATAATCCGTTGCAATACAAGGTCCTCAAGCTAACGCTTGACTGCCATGACCCTGGGCAATGGCATGGCCCAGGCCAAAGGCTTTGATCAAAATTATCAGATCGCCTCCATCACGGACGGCGCGGTGCTGCAGCGCACCTATACGCCGGATAGCGCCGGCAACATCGCGGCCATCACCGACCAATTGAGCAGCGCCCGCAGCCAGAGCTTTGGCTATGACGGCCGCAACCAGCTTACCAGCGCCAGCGGCATTTACGGCGCCCAGGGCTTTCTCTATGACCGCACCGGCAACCGCCGCAGCGCCACCAGTAGCAGCGGAACCGATACGTACAGCTATGTGCCCGGCACCAACCGGCTGGACAGCATCAGCGGCACCCAGAGCGTCAATTTTGATCATGACAGCCGGGGCAACATGATCGGCCGGGCCATCATCGCGGGCGGCGCGCCGCCGGCCCCGGCCACGCCCGAGTACACCACCACCTACGACGGCCAACGCCTGACCAAGACCATCAACGGCCAGACCACGGTGTACCATTATGATCTCTCTGGCCATCTCATCGCCGAAACCACGGCCGACGGCACCCTGATCAAAGCCTATGTCTATCTAAACGGCGAGCCCCTGGCCCAGATTGATGCCAACAACGCCGTTTACTACTACCACAACGATCACCTGGGCACGCCCCAGCGCATGACCAACACCGGCGGCGCCGTGGTCTGGTCCGCCGACTACTTGCCCTTCGGCCAGGCCGATGTTACACTCAACACCGTCACCAACAACCTGCGCCTGCCGGGCCAATACTTCGACCCCGAAACCGGCCTGCACTACAACTACTGGAGGTACTACGATCCCAAACTGGGAAGATATTTAATGCCTGACCCTATTGGGTTGACGGGGGGAGTAAATGTTTATACGTATGTCCAAAATAATCCGGTAATGTTTGTTGATCCTAATGGAGAATTTGCAACCGTAGTCGGCGGGGCGGTTGGTGGTGCTATCGCAGGTGGAGTTGGTGGATCTATTTCGGGTGCGATTGGTGCCTGGGTAACAGGCGGCAGCTGGTCTGAAATTGGGCAATCTGCATTAGTTGGTGGGATAACTGGCGCAGGTGTAGGTGCTGTTGTGGGCGGTTTGGCAGGCGCGGGGATTGTTGGTCCATTAGGGCTTGCCGTCAGTGATTTTGCAGCGGGTTTGAATGTTGGGATAGGCGCTGAAGGGGGCGCTTGGGCTTCATTTTTTGGAGGACTTCTCGGTCAGGCAGGGGATGTCATAGTCGCTCCTCAACCCGCATACGGAAATGTAAATCCATGTAAGTAAAGTTAATTTATGAAATCATTACTAGCAATAATTAGTTCGATCCTTATCGCATTGCTGTCAATTAAAAGGCTCACTGAAGCAAACTCAACCGGTGATATTTTAGTTGGTGGTTCACTTACGCTGCTTGCTATTATTTTTTGTCTTTATCTGATTTTTGAAAGATCTATCAAGACTATCGTTTTTAGGTTTGGCTTTAATAGCCTCTTATTTCATTATGCAGTGATAATTTTGTTGCTGTTTTTTTTGGAGATCTTTTTGCTTTTCGTTCCAATAGAAGGCGAGATCTACGGAATATTGAGAATAATTTTGATGTCTTTTTTTTTGGCAGGCATTATTATTTTATTTGTCTTGGCCTATCGTGAAAAGAAAAAAGGGATTTAAGAAGGAAATCACAAAAAGCCAAGCAGGTGTTGTCCAGTTCGATCTCCAATACAACGACCAAAAGGCCAACGGGGTCAGGCCAACGGGGTCACATCTTAGGCCAACGGGGTCACATCTTAAATATTAAATCTTAGGCCAACGGAGGCCAACGGGGTCACATCTTAAATATTAAATCTTCGATCTGAAGAGGCCAACGGGGTCACATCTTAAATATTAAATCTTAGGCCAACGGGGTCACATCTTAAATATTAAATCTTCGATCTGAAGAAGCATTTGACGGTGGTTGCGGAGTATCGAGAGGGCACCAGGAGGGCACCAGGGTCACATCTTAAATATTGAATATTCAGTCTGAAGCTGTATTTGACGGCGGTTTACGAAGGATCGATTTCTTCTTTAACCGCCGTCCCTTTTTCAAATTGTTTTCACTATCTATTGTTTTACCAGTTCATTGTACTGCTGGTCAGGTATCTCAGCTTGCTTAAGGATGGTTTTTAGCGTCCAGCGGTCCAGTTCCTTATGGTCGGGGATGATGACAACACTGCCGGTATCATCATTTTTCATCTTGATGTGGCTTCCGCGTTGAGAGACCTTTTTATATCCAAGTTGTTCAAAAAGCTTTACCAGTTTGCGCCCGGAGATCAACAAGGGCTTGGGACTCATACCGCTACCTCGAAAACCTTATACTTATCCGGGGGTAACATGAGCTCTTGCGGGTCGGCTTCAAGATAAAGCTCGATCGCTTCTTTGAGATTCTCAATGGCCTCTTGTTCGGTACGGCCTTGCGTAACGCACCCTTTCAAAGCTGGACAGTAGGCGGTGATATAACCGTCCATTCCCTGTTCCAAAACGATTTTTAGTTTCATGCATCTTTTCCTTTTATTCGCCCTTGACTTGCTGCTTGCGTATCAAAGCGTCAATGAACGTTGTAAGGGCCTTCAGATCATGTATCAACAAGGTGGTATTTGGTCATATAAGATACTTAATTATTATGTCTTTCCAAGGCATTTTCCACGTCCAGCTTGTTGAGTTAATTAACCGTAACACAATTGTGCAGCCCTGACAATTCGTCGCATTTATCGCCCGGCTTTAAAAATTACCCCACCCGTCAAGTGGTGGAGTTACTGCCCGATGCCGTGGATGTGGGCCGCGTGGGCAGCGTGCGGCTCAATGCCGGCGGCGGCTTTGCGCCCCTGGCCCAGAACGTGGCGTATAAGCCGTTTGGTCCGCTCACCGCCATGACCCTGGGCAATGGCATGGCCGAGGCCAAAGGCTTTGATCAAAATTATCAGATCGCCTCCATCATGGACGGCGAGGTGCTGCGGCGCACCTATACGCCGGAATTCCGGCGAATTCCGGGGGCACCTTACTGAATTACTGACTATTTGGGAGGTTGGGGATGCAGTGTCGTTGCGTGAGACCGGTTAACAGTATTTCTCTCGCGAAGACGCCAAGTACGACAAGAAGAACACTTCAATTGTACTAAAACATCTTTGCGCGCTTTGCGCCTTGGCGAGAGAGTAAATGTAAATGTGTTTTGCCAAAATCCTATCGTACCTGTTGCCGAATTTGCAGTCGTAGAATTTAGGGCTGTTTTTGCCCCTTTGCTGAATTAAAATAGTATTCTGGAGAAAATTTTCCAAGGTGCGACGGCAATTCGGCAATCGTCCATATTATTTATACTTCAAGGCGCTTCTTACAATGAAAGAGGCAAGCAACCTACAAACTGCTTGCGTCCGGGGCATTATTCAATGCCACCCATATCCGGCTATCCCTGAACCAACAGGACCAACGGGGTCATCCACCTTGAATTTGAATTAGCCATTTAATCCAAGCCAGACGGCGATTTTTGAAGATCAATTTCTTCTTTAATCACCGTCTTTGTTCTTCTCAAATCAGATTTTTAGGGGGCTACGCAACATTTGACATGGCGCGATGCGGCGCGGGAGCTCCGCGAAGCAAACCTTCGGTGCTCAGATCCTCGTCGATATCCGGCCAATGGATGCCAAAACCGCCGCCGCTTATCTTCCAGTTTTTGCGCTGTTTGGCGTCGGCATGCAATAGGCGCGGATACCACGCCAGCGGCACGCTGATCGTTCGGCCATCCATCAGATCCACGCTTAAACTGTCCTCGGAAAAATGCACATCCTTGACTCGTTCGCCGGGTTTAATTTCCGAAATATTCATTCCAAGCCTCCAAAAGCCGCAATTGATTATCGATGACCAATTTTTCCAGCTCGCGCAACTCTTTGGCGTTAAAACCAAGATTACGGGCAAGCGCTACGGGCCGGAGCCAAAACTTGCACGACTGATCATTATGATCAATATGAACGTGCGGCGCTTCATTGGGTTCGTGACTGTAGAAATATAAGCGATACGGACCGGATCGCAAAACTGTGGGCATTAATAATTCCTTCCGCAATCGCTCTTAGTGGATAAACTTTCTACCTACCATTTAAAGCTATTACAGATCACATCCAAGGATGGTTTGTTGATTGCGATCATGTCGAAAACATTCATAATATGCCTCTATTGGTATTTTTTATAATACCAAAACCGCGGATCATGAACAATTCTTTCTTTGTTTTCCCTGAAAAGAATGCAAGTGCGCATGAATTCCAATCCTTATTCAAAAGGCATCTGCACCCACCCACACATTCCACCGCAAAAACCGCGTATGCCCCCTAACCGCTGAACTCATAGGAAACCATTACGGACTATCCACCCCCCATGCTCACGACGCCAACAACCGGCTGACCGCCATCACCTAGGCCGACGGCTCGCCCGGCGTCAGCCTGGGACCAACGAATGGGGTCTTAAATATTAAATCTTCGGTCTGAAGAAGCATTTGACGGCGGTTTGCGGCGTATTGAATTCCTCACCAACCACCGTTTCCTTTCTCCCAAATCGCTCAAATTTGATTGGTAGTATTACTTCTTCTAAACAAACGCTCATTCCGCTTTTTACGTTGCGCCGCAGCGCCGTTGCGTGAGACCCATTTTCAAAATCCATTAGTCGGCAACCACTATCCGTGCCATCAGTGTAATCCGTGGTCATTTTTTACCATAGATCACATGGATGGCGCGGATGGTAAAAGGCTGAATTTAATAGCTTGCAACCACACCCCATTTTCTGAATTTACATCATTTATAAAATCCCGAATATAAAGACTAAATAAAATTAATGCTGGAGCTTTTGACAAATAATTGATATCTACCCGTCTCTTTATTCCTAGGGTTGGGGATCAAACGTTCACCGGGCCGCGTTGCGACCGGAATTTATTATAAATTCTTATAGTGAGGACCTATCGGTATGGAAGCGAAAAAACCACTCTATCTAAATGTTGAGCAGGCTGTGGATCGGATCATTGAGCTGTACGGCAAAGATATCAGAATCGGTATGCCCCTGGGTCTTGGCAAGCCGGTGACGCTGATCAATGCCCTGTATGACCGTGTGAAAAATGATCCCACCACCAAGCTCACCATCATGACCTCTCTGTCCGTTGAAAAACCGTCTGGAGCCACTGATTTGGAGCGTCGCTTTTTCGGACCCATCGTGGAAAAACACTTTGCCGGTGTGAAGGATCTGAACTACATGCTTGATCTGCGGGCCGGCAAGCTGCCCGAAAACGTGGTCGTCACAGAGGTCTACTGCAAGGCCGGCGCCTACATCCGCGACCCGAAAATGCAGCAAAGCTATATCAGCTCCAACTATACCCACACGGTGCGCGACGCCAACGGCTACGGCAATATGATCTACGCCCAAATGATGGGCAAAAAGGAAGAGAATGGCCAAGTGCTCTACAGCGCGGCTTCCAATGCCGACTGCATTTTGGAGACTTTAGAACTTTTTAAAAACAATGCCAAAAAAGGCATCCACAATCTCTCCATCGGCGTGGTCAATCCCAATCTGCCATTTATGTACGGTGACGCCGTGGTCAAACCAGAGGTATGGGACATCGTCGTCGATGATCGCGATGCCTATGATGCCCTGTTCGCCACGCCGCGCCAACCCGTGGCCGTGACCGACTACATGATCGGCCTGCATGTCAGCAGCCTGATCAAAGACGACGGCACCCTGCAGATCGGCATCGGCGCCCTGGGCGACGCCATCGCCTATAGCCTGGGCCTGCGCAACAACCACAACGAGTCCTACAAAAAAGTGATTGAGGGCAGCGGCATCAAGGCCCGTTATGGCGCCTTGATCGATGCCATCGGCGGCATGGGTGTTTTCGAAAAGGGCCTCTACGGTTCCACGGAGATGCTCGTGGATGGCTTTGTGCAACTTTACAAAAGCGGCGTCATCAAACGCAAAGTCTACCACCATGTGGGCGTGCAGAAACTGATCAACGAAGGCAAGCTCAAAGACAAGATCCCGGCCGACATCCTGCAACAGATGATCGATCAGGAGACGATTCACCCCTACCTAACAGAAAAGGATTTTCTATCGCTGCAGAAAGTGGGGGTTTTCAAAGCGGAAGCCGCGTACGCAAAAGGACAGATCGTCTGCAACGGCAAGACCTACTCCCCACTGCTGGCCGATGCCGCCAACCTCAAAGCCATCAGCGCCAACTGCCTGGGCAGCGAGTTAAAAAACGGCGTGGTGCTCACCGGCGCCTTCTTCATTGGCCCCCAGGATTTTTACGAGACCCTCAAAACCATGCCCTTGGCCGAGCAACTGCAGTTTGAGATGACCGGTGTCAACGTGGCCAACCAGCTTTACGGCGGCGAGGCGCTGCGTCGCCTGCAGCGCAAAAACGGCCGTTTCTGCAACACCGGCATGAAAGCCACCCTGCTGGGCCACATCTCCTCGGACATGTTCGAGGACGGCACCGTGATCAGCGGCGTGGGCGGCCAGTACAACTTCGTCTCCATGGGCCATGCCTTGCACGATGCCCGCGTGATCATGATGATCAAGAGCGTCCGTCAGGAAAAGGGCAAGACCTATTCCAATATCCTTTACAACTATGGCAACGTGACCATCCCCCGTCACCTCAGAGACATCGTGGTTACCGAGTACGGCATCGCCGACATCCGCAGCAAAACCGATCAAGATATCATCAAGGCCATGCTCAATGTCACCGATTCGCGCTTCCAGGAAGAGCTGCTGGCCGAGGCCAAGAAGTGCAAGAAGATTTCCGAGGACTACCAGATTCCCGAGCAGTACCGCAACAACACGCCGGAACGTCTGGCCGCCATTCTCAAGGAGTTCAAGGCCCAGGGGCTGTTCCCGGATTTCCCCTTCGGCACCATCTTCAGCGGTGAAGAACTTTTCATCGCCTTCGCCATGAAAGCGCTCAAGAATAAGGCCGCTGGTCCCGATGCCGCCAAGTTCCCGGAAATCATGAAGGGGCTGCCCAACGAGGTGCCGGCCGGACTCAAACCCATGTTCGACCGCATGGGGTTGACCACCGCCAAAACCCCTGAGGAGATCCAGTCCCAGAAAACACTGATGCTGGCCTTTAAAGTGGCGGGTTTCTTTTAATGGCGTAGCAACGGCTTGAAGTTGGGGCGGTTGCCCCGAATAAAAATGAGCACTAAATACGGCCGGGCAGGTCACCAAGACCTTCCCGGCCTTTTTTTGAGAGGTCTTGTAGCCATTAGGCCGTTATTGTGGCATATATTATCTCTTGACGATGGCCTATATTCAAGGACACGTCAAATTCCCAGCGGACATCCGCGGCGACTTCCGGACGAGCCCATCAATATGGACTCAATCATGATAACAGCTGATAAGGACATGGTGACTGAAAACCTCTCCAAATATGTGCGCATGCCGCTGGCGACATACTTGATCTTCCTGACCGCCGTCAGCGGCGGCCTGGCGGCCACGGAGCCCGAACCCAGCCCGCGGCCCCAGGACACGCGCGCCTGCGTCGTATTATTGCACGGTCTGGGCCGTACCTATCGCTCCCTGCGCACCATTGCCGCCGGGCTTGAAAAGGCCGGCTTTAAGACCGTCAATATCGGTTACCCATCACGCCGGCGCCCCATTGAGGCACTGGCAATGGAAGCAATTCCAAAGGCTCTGGAGCAATGCCAAACCGCCAGTTGCGACACCATCCATTTCGTTACCCATTCCATGGGCGGCCTGTTGGTGCGCTATTATCTTTCGCGGCATCCCTTTAAAAATTTGGGCCGCGTCGTGATGCTCGGCCCGCCCAACCGGGGCAGCGAGCTGGCCGATACCCTGCAACAGCATTGGTTCTATCGATGGCTCAATGGTCCAGCCGGACGACAACTGAGCACCGGGCCAACGGGCATCGCCGCCAGCCTGGGTCCGGTGACTTATCCGGTCGGCATTATCACCGGCAATGCGCCGACCATTTTCGATCGACGATTTTCCAATCGCATCTCCGGTGAAAATGACGGCAAAGTCTCGGTAGAACATGCCAAGGTCCAGGGTATGACGGACTTTTTGGTGCTGCCCTATTCCCATACCTTCATCATGGAAGAAGAAGAGACCATTGCCCAGACCATCCAGTTTCTGCGAATGGGTCAGTTTAATAAAAATGAGACGCCCAGATAGAGATAGCAAATAAGGAACCCAAACTTTGAACAGTTTGCAGATTCGCCCCGCGAATTTGGAAGAGATCCCCATTTTAGCGCGGCACCATCGCCGGATGTTCGAAGATATGTGGCAGCAAAAAAATGACCGCTTGGAGCCGTCCCTGGCGCGGCAATTGGAGTCCGCCTATCAGCGGAAATTGGAACAGCAGATCCCGGAAGGCATCTACCGCAGCTGGGTGGCGGAAGAAAATGGCGGCATCCTTGCCAGTGGCGCGGTCACCGTCGTCAGCCATTTACCGGTGCCCATCGACCTCAACCCCTGGATGGCCTATATTCATACCATCTTCACGGAACGGGAGCATCGCGGTCGGGGCTGTGCCCGCCGGATCATTGAAGCAATTATTGAAGATTGCAAAGGCCGGGGCATCCGCGGAGTAATACTTAACGCCAGCGCCGAAGGCCGGCCGATTTATGAGCAGATCGGCTTTCAGCCGGCTCTGGATATGATGCGTCTTTGGATTGAGACCTGACCAAAAGGAGGCCGTATGACCATCGACCTTCAGACATGGCTGGCATTGACGGTGGAAGATCCCATCGAGCCGGAACTGCCCATCATCGATCCCCACCACCACCTTTGGGAATACCCCAACAGCCGTTATCTCCTGAAAGAATTGCTGGAAGATATCGGCAGCGGCCATAACATCGTGCAGACCGTTTTCGTGGAGTGCTTGTCCCAATATCGCCTGACCGGCCCGAAGGAGATGCGGCCGGTGGGCGAAACCGAATTCGTGCGCGACATCGCCACATCCAACGCGGCCGGTCAATTCGGGCCGACCCAGGTGGCCGCGGGCATTGTGGGGTTTGCGGACCTGACTTTGGGCGACGCTGTAGTGCCGGTTCTTGAGGCCCATCTGGAAGCCGGCGACGGCCGGTTTCGCGGCATCCGCCATGCGGTGGCCTGGCACGCCAGCGATCAGATCAACAACGCCCATACCCGTCCGCCCGAGGGACTGTTAATGGATCTCCACTATCGGGAAGGGTTTGCCTGTCTGCGAAAATTTGATCTGAGTTTCGATGCCTGGATCTACCACACCCAGATGGCTGAGTTGGCGGAGCTGGCGCGCGCCTTTGGCGATACCCTCATCATCCTGGATCACGTAGGCACCCCCCTGGGCATTGGTCCTTATGAGGGCCAAAGAAAAGAAGGCTTTACGGAGTGGCGCCGCGGCATCGATATCCTGGCGGCCTGTGACAATGTGGTGGTCAAGCTGGGCGGGTTGGGCATGAAAGTGTGCGGCTTTGGCTGGCACAGACAGCCAAAGCCACCGACATCCCAAATGTTGGCCGAAGCCATGGCGCCCTATATCAATTACTGCCTTGAACGCTTCGGCGTCGCGCGCTGCATGTTTGAAAGCAACTTTCCAGTAGACAGACCCTCTTGTGCTTACGGCGTGCTTTGGAATGCATTCAAACGCATCAGCGCATCAATGAGCCCGGCCGAAAAAGCGGCGCTGTTTCATGGCAACGCCGCCAGAGCCTATGGACTGGACGCTTAGATGAAAGTAAAAACACTTCCCCTTTTGGCCTCCCTGATCTGGGCGGTCATCGGATTGCTGGTTCTAACGGCCTGTTCGCAAAAAAAGCATCCCCCTCAGCCGGCCGCCAGCGCGCCGCCCGATCTGGTGGCCCACAACGCGGAGTTCCAAAAAGAAGTAATTGAGGTGACTCCGGGCATTTTCGTGGCCGTCGGCTATGGGCTGGCCAATTCGATTCTCATTGAAGGCACGGATGGCGTGACCATCGTGGATGCCATGGAGTCGGCCGAAGCAGCTATACCAGTGAAAGAAGCCTTCGCTCAGATCACTTCAAAACCGGTCAAGGCCATGGTCTACACCCACTTTCATTCCGACCACATCGGCGGCGGCCGAATCATGGCGGGCCAGGACCATCCCGAAGTCTACTGCCACGCCGAGACCCTCACCCATCTATTCCGCACGGCCGGGATCACCCGCGAGACCACTTACCGGCGGGCCATGCGCCAATTCGGCACCATGCTGCCCAGAGATCAATTGATCAATGCCGGCATTGGTCCGCTCCTGGAATTTGACCAAAACACGACGCTGGCCATGTTGATGCCCACCATCACTTTTTCTGGTGAACAACTGGAGATCGAAGCGGCTGGGGTAAAAATGGTATTGATGCACGCGCCAGGCGAAACCCCGGACCAGATCATTGTCTGGCTGCCCGAGAAAAAAGTACTGCTGCCGGCCGACGATTTCTACCACTCTTTTCCCAACCTTTATGCCATCCGTGGCACGGCCTATCGGGATGTGATGCTGTGGGTGGCCAGCCTGGACAAGATGCGGGCCTTGGGGGCCCAGTATCTTGTCCCGCAGCATACCCGTCCCATTGAGGGCGCGGCCCGGATCATGGAGACGCTGACCAACTATCGCGATGCCATCCAATTTGTCCACGACCAGACCGTGCGCAACATAAATCTGGGATTGACGCCCGAGGTCATCGTGGAGCGGGTCAAGTTGCCGGCTCACCTGGCGGCCCAACCCTATTTGCAGGAGTACTACGGCACGGTGGCCTGGTCCGTGCGCGCGATCTTTGACGGCTATCTGGGGTGGTTCGGCGGCAATGCCACCGATCTTTTTCCTCTTTCGCCAAAAGAGCGCGCCCAACACATGGCCGTTCTGGCCGGGGGAGAAAAACAATTACTAGATCAAGCCCAAAAGGCGTTGGCGGCCGATGATCATCAATGGGCTTTGGAACTGGCCGATCATTTGCTTCAGTTGTCGCCATCCCTGCCAGAAGCACGACAGATCAGGGCCAAGTCCCTGCGAGCTCTGGGCGAAAAGCAGGTGACGGCCACGGCCCTCAATTACTACCTGACCCAAGCGCTGGAGACACAAGGTGATATTGTCATTGGCATGATGAAAAATCCCGATCGGCAAACCCTCCAGCAGATTCCTTTATCGGCCTTCTTCGCGGGCATGGCGGTCAAACTGAATCCCGTCAAGTCCGCTGAGGTGGATCTGGTAGCCGGCTTTCGTTTCCCGGACACCGCTGAAACCTATGCGGTTCATGTGCGCCGGGGCGTGGCCGAAATCTCCACCCGTTTTCCGGCCGCTCCCGATATCGAGCTGACCGTGGAAAGCATCATCTGGAAAGAAATGGTTACCGGCCTGCGCAATCCCGCCGTGGCCCTCGCCAAGGATGTTCAAAAGGAGGGGGGCGTGCTGAAAATTGTGAACTTCTTGAATCTATTTAAAGGGGAGTAAAAATGGGAGTAGAAATTCGTCCGGCCCTGGACGCGGAGATGGAAGAGTACCGCCGGGTAGCTCAAACGGCACTGATGATTGCTCCGGAACTGCTGCCGCCCGAAGCCATGAAAGCCGTGCGCCCGGACATGACCCTGTGCGCCTTTGCCGACGGCAAGATAGCCACCGCCTATGCCTGGTGGCCCTTAAAAATGGTTCTCAACGGCGGCATGGTCGCCGTCGCCGGGATTACCTTTGTGGGCACGCTGCCGGTGTTTCGCCGCCAGGGGCACCTGCGCCGGATCATACAGAAGCATTTCCAGGTGATGCATGAGCAGGGCCGGCAACCCTTGGCCGTACTCTATGCTTCCCAGGCCGCCATCTATCAGCGCTACGGCTACGCGGTGGTCTCGACCCGCAATTCTTACAAGATTGAACCGTTGCACTTGCGCTTTGCTACCTCGATGATTTCTCACGAGTCCCTGGGCAATCTGCGCGAACTGGGCGAAGAAGAAATCCCTAAGATGGAAGAGCTCTATCAAGCCTTCATTCAACAGCGCACCGGCTATCTCCAGCGCGGCAAGGCCTGGTGGCTCTCCGGGCCCTTCAAGCCGCCCGCCAGAAACGAAGTGCTCTGCAAAATTGTCTACGAAGAAAAGGGGCAGCCCCTGGGGTATGTGATTTACACCATCGCCGCGCGCAATGTGCCCCGGGGCCAGCCGTGGCAGCAGGTGACCATCCGGGATTTGGCCTGGCTGACCCCTTCGGCCTATCAGACCATTTGGGAGCATTTCGCTTGCATGGATCTGGCCATGCAGATCCAGACGCTGTTTTCTCCGCCGGACGACCCCTTGCCCCACCTGCTGCTGGAGCCCAGAAGGCTCAATACCGAATCCAGCGACGGCTTGCTGGCTAGAATTGTGGATGTCCAAAAAGTGATCGCCCTGAGGCCTTTTCAAGAAGAGGGCGAGCTGGTCTTTGATCTTAAGGATGATCTTTGCCTTTGGAATAGCGGCCGGTGGCAGCTCCGCAGCGCCGATGGCCAAGGCTGCTTGCAATCGACAAACCGTGCAATCGAGGCTACCATCCCCATCGACACGCTGGCCATGCTGCTGTTCGGCCAAATCAGCCCGACCCAGGCCACCCGCATGGGACGGATGGCCGTGGCGGACCAGCGCGTGTTACCCAAATGGGATCGCATCATGGCCACCGCCTATCGGCCCTTCTGCCCGGACTTTTTCTGAGATACGGGTTGCATCCAATGGCCGCTTATTATAGGTTTCACCCTGTTTATGCGTTAGGGTGGCGTGGCTTATTGGCAAATTTTGATGCCGCTTTAAATCTGGCCATTTGAGGATCAGGGCACCATCCAAGAATGGCCGCGCTGACAGCACTGAGGCGAGGTATGAGTATCAATCGGACGATCGGGCGGACGATCGGGGCCATCGTGGGGTTATCCTTTATGATTGTGGTTTCGTGCGTCTCACCGGGCGAATCCACCAAAGCGGATACTCCCGAGCGGATCATGGCGGAAAACAGCCAGATGAAAAGACGGCTGCCCATGCTCGAACGGGAGAACGATGTCCTCAAGCAAGAGAATTTGCAGTACCGGGCCAAGACCCAGCAGATGGAAGCCAATCTTGAAAAAACCAATTCCGATTTGCTGGCGTTGCAGGAGCAATATTCCAAGGATATGGCCCTTAACGAAGAGCAAATCAAAAGCTTGCATACCAAATATAATCTTTTTGAAGCCCAGAGTGCGCGCACCCTGGAAGATCTTAACAAATTATATGGAGACCTCCAGACCAAGCACACCCAAGAGATTAAAGCCCTCAATGAGAAAATTGCCGCACAGCGAACCGATTTCAACAAGGAAAGAGATCAGCTCAAACAGACCTATGCGGACATGGAACTGAAGCTGTCGAGCCAGATCAATGAGCTAAAAAGCAGTTTGCACACAAGCGAAAACGATATCAACGCCCTTAAAGCTACCAATAGTGAAATCTCGCAGCAACGCGATGACGCGTTGCGGCAAGTGGAGAAGGTCAAACTGGAACGGGATGAGACCCTGCAAAAGCTTCAAGCCGAAAAAGCCGCCAATGCCGAACTGTTTGACCGACTCAAAAAGGTTCTCAACGAAACCGCTGCCCAGAAACCGGCCAATTAAACCGTCCGTCAAAGTGATGAATCGTCAGCGCAATCACACATCCACCACACCTAACGTCTGTTTCTTCTTGCAAAGTCCCCGGCGGCTCTTGTGCGCGCCGGCCGTCCTGCTGAAACGACCAGCGCACTGGATCGCCATTGTCTTTGCCGTCTTGCTTTGGTGGAACACTGCCCAGGCCCAGGTGAATGCCAAACTGCTGCTGACATCCAACCTGCAGGGCAAAGCCACGCTAACGGTCGCAAACCAGCAGACCGAAGATCCCTTGCTGTTATTGGCCCAAAGCATCATGGCTGAAAGAGCCAAAGGCATCGATCTGTACCTGGATTTAGGCAACGGCTTTTATCCCGGCGCCATTTCCAAATTCAGCTCCGGCTCCATTATGATGGATTTCTTCGATTTCTTCGACTGCGCGGGAACCCTGGTGTCGAGCAAGGACCTGCAAATCGGCCTGGAGAATCTCGAATTTCTTCAGAAGAGCAGGCAAGTGCAACTGGTTTCGGCCAATATCCTGCGCAAGGGGCAGCCAGTCTTTGCCCCCTATTTCATCAGCAATGTGGCCGGCGTCCCCGTGGCGTTTATTGGTTTTTCATCCAAAAGAGTTGAATTCGATATCGCCGAAAAAGAGCTTTACGGCCTTTCCTTGGAAGAGGAAAAAGCGGCCCTGGAACCCATCCTGGCCAATCTTAAGGCATCGGGGATCACGCATATTGTTTTGCTTTCCGGATTACGCCTGAGCCGGACCATGGCCCTGATTAACAGCTATCCCGAGATCAATATGGCTATCTGCGGCGGTGATTATGCCGGCGAGCTGTTTGAGGGCGAAATTTCGCGCATCGATTCGCGCGACGGGCGCTCGGTGATTATGCTGGACGCTGATGTGGACTACTACCTCGTGGAGATTTCGCTCAATGATGGTATCCGGCTGCGGGCCATGCAACCCATGAAAGCGATTGCTCGTCGCACCGCGGCGCCCAGTTATGCTGAATTTGCCAACCGGCTCACGCTTTGGAAGGAGAAATATATCGCCGACCAAAGTCAAACGATCGCGCAACTCAAAGCAAAGGAATACCGGCTCGATGACCATCGTCTGTGCCAACTGCTCCGCGACCGCTTCAACTCTGACATCGCCGTTGTGGAGCCAAAAACCATCAACTCCTTCCCGATCAGTAAAGATGTCAGTCAATCCGACATTCTTCAGATGGTGAACATCGACTATAATATTTTTATCTTCGATCTCACCGGAGACCAGATCGCCAAGGTCCTGGCCCAAAATGAATATAAGCTGGATATCACGGGTGTGACTCAAAAAGGAAAGAAGATCACCGTCCAGGGATACCTGGTGGAGAAACAGCGCCAGTACAGGGTGGCCGCCACCCAGTCCGCTTTCCGTAATATTCAGCAGGTCTTGGGAGAAAAGATCAAATACAACAACAGCTGGAAAACCATTACCGACGTCTTGATCGAGGACCTGGCCAACAATCAGGTGATTCTGCGCGATGACTTCGCCTACCTGGAAAGGCGCTACCGGACCACGCTCGATCTCTATTTGGCCAACTTTGTCAGCTCAGCCAGCGTCAACCGGGGACCTACCATCGATACACCGGTCTCCCAACCCGATGAAAGCTACAGCAAATGGGGCCTTGAGGACCAGATCGATCTGGCTCTCTATAACCGCTATCACCGGTTCGTCTTTACTCCCTATGTGCTCTATGCCCGCCAGGACGAAGTCTACGTCCAAAATTTACTGCGCGGCACGCTTTTGTACGAATACAATTTGCGCGAGAGCCTCAAGCCCTATAACAAGGTGCAATGCGATACGGTGGTGGAAGATGTGAACGGGCTGCGCCCCATATTGGTTCGGGAGACCGCGGGCGGTGCCCTCTATGGGGATTATCTCAACGGGAAGATCGGTCTCGGTTTTGAGAAAAAGGTTCAGGACCCGTCGGAAGATTTCCTCTACGGTTTTGAAACCATCCTCACCTTCAAATACCCCTTCTGGAAATATTTCACTTATAAATTCAATATCGACAACTTTATCTCGACCCGCGATCCCAACAGCGGGCGCTGGGGAATCCGCAGTGATATTGAAAATGGAATCTCCGCCGTGCTCAACTCTTACCTAAATCTTTCATTGCGGTATAAATATTTCTACCTGTACGAAAATAACCTCAATGAAGATTACCGCAGCTCACAAATCTTTACTACCCTGGATGTAAAGACCGACTGGAAATTCTACTAATTGCACCCGCTGCTACTGGTACTGCTCGTAGAGCTGGTGCTGCTGGTCGAACTGCTGCTGGTGCTATTACAGCCGCCGCTGCTGGAACTCGTTGAGCTGGTCGAACTGCTGGAGCTGCTCGAACCGCTGCTGCCCTGGGTGTAGCTCAGCGAATAGTCATTGCAGGTGAACGCCATGCCGCCGGCCGAAGAAGTAATTTCAAATCCGAATTGGATCTTGTTCAGGGCAACGTTGCCAAACCAGTTGTTGCTTCTCAACCAGCTGGAAATGGCCTTGATATCCACCGTACCGGAGTTGGTGTTGCTCGTGCGCACAAAGGAAAATACCTGGTTGGCGCCATTGCTGCCTTTGTAGATATCCCAGGTGTGGCCGCCGATGGTGGCCGTGGTCTGCTTGGAGCCCAGAGGACCCACCGCGCCGGTTTTATTCATCCACAACATGATTTCATAGGCGTTATTGGCATACCAGATATCATAAGCCGTGCAATAAGCCCCACTGCTGGGACGCGTAACATTGAAGCTGCTGGTGCAACTGCCCAGGCTGTCCACATTGATGCTCAGATCCTTGGAGACATTGGGGTAAGCCTTGACGCCGCCGGTATTGGGATGGTTGGCGTTGACGCCCCAATTTTTATAGGAGTTGGCCCATAAACACTGAGAGCCGGCCCCGCTGCCCCAAATGTTGTTGTAAACGGTATAGCCCCCATTGCTGTAAGTGGCCCACTGATCACACGATTGAAACTGCTGGGCCATGGCACCCATCGGCAGACCGACGACCGCCAGTAGCACAACCAACCAGAATAATTTTGCTTTTTTCATTTCAGCCCTCCCTCTCCATCCGTTAAAAACAAAAGATTATCGCTTTTGCCATCTACGATCTTAGGGGGGGGGCAATCAGGTAGGAACTTCGCTCGCTGCTAGCCCGAATATGCCAGCAAGCCGAAGGTATGTCAAATTCTCATCAATGCTCATCAATGCTTGAACGAGCGCTGGCCGGTGTAAACCATGGTCGCGCCCGCCTCGTTACAAGCCTCGATGGATTGGTAATCGTTGTTGGAGCCGCCGGGTTGGATCACGGCGCGCACGCCCTCGCACAGGCCCACGTCAATGCCGTCCCGGAAGGGGAAGAAGGCGTCACTGACCATGGCCGCGCCAATAAGGCCACCTTTTTCCTGGGCCACCCGGGCGTTGATGGCCGCTCGTTTTTCTTCTTCTTGCAGATCATTGTAGGCGATTCCGTGCTCCTGGAAGCAATAACGATCCGCCAATTTACGGTAGGCTTTGTCCCTGGCAATTTGGGCCACGCCCACCCGATCCTGTTCGCCGGTGCCGATGCCCACGGTCACTTCATCTTTAACGTAGAGCACGGAGTTGGAGGTCACGCCGGACTCCACCAGCCAGCCAAAAAGCAAATCGCGGTACTCGGCGTCGGTGGGCAACCGCTCCACCTTATAGGTCTTGCCCTTATAAGTGCATTCCGCAATTTTTAGATCCTTCTTATCACGCGCCATGGGCACAAAGGACCACTGGACGATGACGCCGCCATCCATGAGGCTCTTGAATTCCGCAAAGCGCTGGCCCACAAAGTTCTGCAACCGCTCCATGCCTTGGATGCGGATTACTCGCAAATCAGGTTTGCGCTTAAAAATTGCCATGACGCCGGGCTCAAAATCCGGGGCTACCACCACTTCGGCGTAGTGGGCGGCAATGGCTTCGGCCGTGGCCAGGTCCACGGGCTGGTTGAGGGCGATGCAGCCGCCGAAGGCCGCCACCCGGTCAGACAGGTCAGCCTTGATATAGGCCTGCTCCAGGCTGTCGGCGCGCGCCACGCCGCAGGGGTTGTTGTGCTTGACGATGATGGCCGTGGGGCGATCGGTAAAGTAGCGTAGGATATTGAGGGCGTTGTCGGCGTCGGTCAGATTGGTCTTGCCAGGGTGTTTGCCCGATTGCAGCAGTTCAACGTCCGACACCAGATAGCGGCCGGGCTGGATGGTCTGGGTATCGCCCAGCACTAGATTGCCATTGATCAATTTATACAGCGCCGCCTCCTGGCCGGGATTCTCGCCATAACGCAGCCCCTTTTGGACCCCGTCGATGGTCCACAGCACCTTTTCGTAGAAAAGTGTTTGGCGCTGTTTGCCTTCCACAAAACTGATCTCCATCTGGGAAGGAAAATGCTCTTCCACCATGGTGCGGTACATCTTCTTCAAATCTTCGGCCATGACGCGCTCCTTCTACCTTCTGTCTTCTACCTTGAATAACACCCCTTGACCGACTGAATCGACTGCCGGGCCAGATAATCGGCAATGGCACGATCATATGTGGCGGTGTGATCAAACGCTTTGCACGCCAACTCATAGCGCAAATTGAGGGAAGTACTTCCCTGGCGGATGGCCAATTCATTGAGCAGGCGCTCATAATCGTTGGGGTCCACCACGCTGGCCACCCGGATGAAGTTTTTGGCCGCGGCCCGGATCATACAGGGGCCGCCGATATCGATATTGCCGCGGGCCTGTTCAGCGGTCACACCTGCCTGGGCCACGGTGGCCTGGAAGGGATAGAGGTTGACCACCACCATGTCGATGGGCACGCCACTGGTGCGCTGCAGGTCGGCCTGATGGGAAGCATTATAGGTTTCGGTCAAAAGCCCCAGATAAATCTTAAAATCCAGCGTTTTTACGAGGCCGCCTTGGGTTTCAGGTTGACCGGTGTAATCGGAAACCTGGGTCAGACAGTGTCCGGCGTCCGCGCCCAGCAGCTCCTTGAGCTTGTTGAAGGTCCCGCCGGTGGAGAAGAAACGAATCTCCGGGTTGATCTGGCGCAGGCCGGGCACCAGCCGCTCCAAATTGGTCTTGTCAGAAACACTGATCAAGACATGCTTGACTTTGACCAGATCATCGATGCGGTTAACTACGTTGATGCTCATTTACTCCTCCTGAGATTGGGTAACTCCTCCATTCGTACACGTACTCATACGCGTACTCGTACTCGAATGACTCTATGCTTCATTCTAACCGAAATACTTTCCAAGAATTTCTTTTATTTCTCTCCTCACCGTCTCCCCGCATACTCATCCAAAAAACGCTCAAAAAAGCTCACCATAAACGCATGCCGCTCTTCGGCGATGCGCCGGCCCTCGGCCGTCAGAATACGATCTTTGATCTTGGAGAGTTTCACCACAAACTCGCGGTGACCGGTGTCATCCTTTGAGTAGGCTTGCACCACTTCCGGCAGCACGTGGGGATTATGCAGACAGGCGCCCAGTTCGCCGGCGAAAAGATAGGCCCGAGCCACGCCCACGGCGCCGATGGCATCCAGTTTGTCGGCGTCAAACAGAACCTTGGCCTCGATGGTCGTTGGTGGATGGTCATCCCTAAAGCGGTGGGCGCGGACGCAGTGGATAATATTTTGCTTACGTTCTTTGTCCAAGGGCAACGATGCTAAAATCATCCTGGCCTTTTCAGCCCCTTTAACCGCGTGGCACAGAGAGCCGTTGACCGCGTCCTGATCCGCCCGGCCAATGTCGTGGAGATAAGCCGCGGCCTCCAATACTTCCATATCCGCGCCCTCGATGGGACCAATGCGCAGACACAACCGGTGCACGCGCAGGGTGTGCTCCCAATCGTGGCTGCCCCGGGCCTGGTTAAAAAAAGCCTGGGCCAACCGACGAATATGGGCTGTGATCCCATCCACCGGTTCAGCCAGGGGCGTTTGCAATTGCATGTTCTTTTGATTGACGTGCGACAGCGACATGGTCCGTTGGGCTATCCTTCGGCATCTTACACCACTATGCCGGAAATTCATCCCCCGCGCCTATTCGTATCCGCAATGAAGTGTGGCGCAGCCACGTCTTCACATACACGTGGGGCCGCTTAGAGGGCAAGGGCTTATTTCGAATATTTTTGGATAGCCTTCGCGCTCACGGTCTATAGGTCGCGCAGGCGTCCTCCGACTCCCAGGTGGTGATGCTGCTGACGCGCAGGCCGGTGCCGGCCAGTTTGGCCGCCAGGGTATCGGCAATATAGACCGCGATTTTCTCTGAAGAAGGATTGCCTTCAAATAGATTTAATTCGTTAAGGAATTTGTGATCCAAAGTGGCGATGATCTCGTTGACATGGGCCTTGAGCTCGCCGAAATCGATGAGCACCCCGGCGGGATTGAGTTGCTCGCCGGCCACATTGACTTCTACTTTCCAGTTGTGGCCGTGCAGGTTTTCACATTTCTGGGCGACCATGCGCAATTGGTGCGCAGCGGCAAAATGGGTCAATATCTTCAACTCGAACACAGGGGGGCGCTCCTTTAATTCACCGCTTTGGCGGCCGCGTTTTTCAGCATATCCTTCAGGCGCTTGCCCAGCTTGGCCTCTTCCATCTGGGCAAACTCCCTGAGCAAGGTCTCCTGCTTTTTATTGAGGTTGGTGGGGGTTTTGATGGTGACCTGCACAATCAGGTCGCCCCGGCGGCCATTGCGCAGCGAAGGGATACCCTCGCCGCGGAATCGGAACACGTCGCCGAACTGGGTACTCTTGGGGATCTCCAACTCCTTTTCGCTGTTCAGCGTAGGCACATTGATTTTCGCCCCCAAGGTGGCCTGGATGAATGAAATCGGGACCTGGCAGATCACATCAATATCTTCACGCTTGAAGAATTCATGGGGTTTGACATGGATGAAGACATAGAGATCGCCCGGCGGGCCCCCCAGGCTGCCGGCTTCGCCTTCGTTGGACAGGCGCAGACGCGAGCCATTGTCCACACCGGCCGGGATCTTCACCGACACAGTTTTGCGGACCAGGGTTTGTCCTTTGCCGCGGCACTCCTTGCATGGGTTGCTGATCACCTGGCCAGCACCCCGGCAATGGGGACATGTGGTGCGGATGGTAAAAAAGCCCTGGCTACGCCCCACCTGGCCAGCACCCCGGCATTGGGGGCAGACTTCAGCGCGAGTGCCGGGTTCGGCACCTTGTCCCTCACATTTCTGGCAGGTTTCATGTTTTTCAAGATCGATATTGGTTTCCACCCCAAAGGCCGCCTCCATGAAACTGATGGTCAGGTCATAGCGCAGGTCAGCGCCCTGCTGGGCCCGGCTGCGGCCGCCGCGCCGGCCGCCAAAGCCGAAGAAATCTTCAAAGATATCGCCGAAACTGGAAAAAATATCTTCAAAGCCGCCGAAACCGGAGAAGCCGGAGCCTTCCAGACCGCGATGTCCATATTGATCATAAATGCGGCGCTTTTGGGGGTCGCGCAGCACTTCATAGGCTTCGGCCGCCTCTTTGAACTTATCTTCCGCGGCTTTATCCCCAGGATTGCGGTCAGGATGGAATTGGAGGGCCAATTTGCGGTAAGCGCTTTTCAAGTCGCCTTCTGAAGCATTCTTGGCGACGCCAAGGATTTCGTAATAGTCTCTTTTCTCAGCCATAAAGAGATCCCGATTGAATCTTGTTGCTCTGCCGGTTCCGTGTTAAGTGTGCTGGCTCGTACCATAACGACCAAGGACGTGCATTGCATCGCGCCGCCTTATTCACTTGCTCTTTTAACAGCAATCAGCGCGAAAGTCCTTCACCCAGTTCCAATTGCACTGTCCCACGGTCGGCCCTTTTATTTGATCCACAAACTTAATGCAAGAGCTTATGTTGTCAATGAAATCCAGTGAATTACCCTTTGTGCGCGACATGTTCGACCGCATTGCGCCCCATTATGATTTTTTAAACCGCACCTTGAGCTTGCGGCGAGATGTGTTCTGGCGCCGGGCCCTGGCCGAAGCCCTGAATCTGCTCCCGGGCGCCATGGTGCTGGACGTGGCCTGTGGCACCGGGGATGTGGCCTTGACCATCCTGCGCCAGGCCGCGCCCGGCGTGCGGGTGGTGGGCGTGGATTTCGCGCCCCAAATGCTGCGCCTGGCCAAACCCAAGGTGCGAACAGGCCGAGCCGACCATAGTATTTTCCTGGCAGCGGCCGATGCCTTTGCCTTACCATTCGAGCCCGGCCGCTTCGATGCCGTGACTATCGCCTTCGGCATTCGCAACATTCAGGATAAAATCTCAGTCCTAAAGCGCTTCCGCGACCAACTCAAGCCCGGTGGCCGCATGGCCGTGCTGGAACTGGCCACGCCAGAGCAAGGCGCCTTGCGCTGGATCTACCTACACTACTTTAACCGGCTGCTGCCGCTGCTTGGCCGCTTTTTCTCCGGGCACAGCTTTGCTTACACCTATCTGCCAGCCTCAGTGGCCCAGTTTCCGCCAGCCGCGGAGTTTGCCGCCCTGATGCAGGCCGCCGGATTTGAAAAAGTGCGCTATCGCCCCATGACCATGGGCATTGCGGTGTTGTTTATCGGGGAGAAACCACGATGAGTGTATTTTGCTTGTACCGGATGATTTCTGCTACTATATAATTTCCAAAAGATATGGGAACCGCCGGTAAAACGCCAAGCAAATCAAAGAGGCCCGCTGATGCAAAATAGTTCCGAACGCCAATTAAATGTCGGCTTGCTACTGGCCCGGCTGGGCATTGCCGCCAGTCAGTTATTCTTCGCCGTACCGCGCTTGATCAATGGCGCGCACACCTGGAGTGCCGTGGGCAAGGAGTTGCGTTTTCTTCATGCCGACTTCTCTACCCAGGTGGTGGGCGGCGTTCTTCTGATCATCGAAGTACTGGCCAGCCTGGGCCTGATCACCGGCTATATCTTCCGCCTCAGCGCCCTGCTGCTGGCCGGCGTCTACGGACTATACTTCTTTAACTTCATCACCGAAGGCTATAAAACCCTGCCCCTTTATGCCGGCGCTCTGGCTTGCGTCTGCATTGGACTGATGTTTTCCGGGCCGGGGCGCTTTGCGGTTTCGGTGAAAATTGAATCCAAGTAAATGCCATGCCTGAAGATATTCTGATCTACAATCGCCGCAGCGGCCAAACCGAGATCGAGCAAGTATATGGCCGCAAATGGATGGACCTGTTTTATGGGACGGCCTGGGGCCGAACCATGACTGCCTGGTTGCTAAGCCGGCACCCTCTGTCCAAACTTTTTGGAGCCATGCAGCAAAGCCGTTTCAGCCGCCGCAAGATCGATCTCTTCACCCGACAATACGGCATCAATCTGGCCGAGGCCGAAATCCCCCCTGGCGGTTTTGCTTCCTTCAATGACTTTTTCATCCGCCGTCTTAAACCCGAGGCCCGTCCGGTGGCCTTCGATGCAGCGGCTCTGATTTCGCCGGCGGACAGCCGGCTGCAAGTCTTCACCATCGCAGCGGAAACCCGCCTGCCCATCAAGGGCACGGCCCTGACCCTATCCCAACTCCTGGGGCAAAGCGACACGGCCACAGCGTTTCAGGGTGGGTTGTGCCTCATCTTTCGCCTTGCGCCCTGCGACTATCATCGCTTTGGATATGTGGACGGCGGCGTTCAGGGGCCCGTGCAGACCCTTAAAGGCCCGCTGCATTCGGTCAGCCCGCTGGCTTTGCGGCATCGGCCGAACGTGCACTGCACCAACTTCAGGCAGTGGTGTGCCATCCGTACCCCGAACCTTGGTTCCCTGATTCAGGTGGAAGTCGGTGCCATGATGGTGGGCAGCATTGTGCAGCACCAGCCCAACGGTGGTTACTGCCGCCGTGGCCTGGAAAAAGGATACTTCCAATTCGGCGGCTCCACTGTCATCTTGATCCTGGAACCCAACCGCGTCGTCATCGACGCCGATATTCTGCAATACTCCGCCCAAGGTATTGAAACGCTGGTGCGCTACGGCGAACGGGTGGGTTCGATCATGCATCTATCAATTTGAAATAGCCCCGCGCGCTTGACACCGCATCCATCCGTACAACCCCCTTCAGATGGGTAGTCCGCCTTAAAGATGGGAATGTCCCGGCCTAAAAAAATTTTGCCTATTGAATATACTATACCACTTTGATATGGTATTTAGAATTGCCCGGCTGCCCTTGCATTGGCCGCTTTGCTGCCTCAAAAAAGCTCCGCGGACGCAAAAAGGATGAATTTGGGCTGATCAAGATATGAAAAAGGGGCTGACTGAAGAGATTGCGATTCACCAATGACCAGCCTAACCAACGGCAGGAATTGTTTCCCTCAGCCGCTGGTCGTTACCACAAGCAGCGATCAGAAAGGAAATGCCAATCGATAGCCAGCTCATGACTGTGATCTGGAATTCCGTTGTTCTGTGGAAGTTCAATAAATGAAGGAGCGGGCATGATACCAAATACCAAACCAAACACTTATAGAGAAGTAATCGATTGCGCCGACATTAAGCCAACAATACCCGGCGCCGCGGAAGCAATTTTGAAGCATTCGGGCGTTAACATCAATCTATGCCTGCATTGCCGTTGTTGCGCCGGCGGTTGCCCGTTCACCGCGGCCATGGATTATTTGCCCAACCAGGTCATCCGATTGATCCAATTCGATCTGATCGAGGAAGCGCTGCAAAGTAAAACCATTTGGACCTGCGTGGCCTGCAACACCTGTTCGGCCCAATGCCCCATGGCGATTGATATACCTGCCGCCATGGATACGCTACGACAGCTGGCGATCCAGCACAATATCCCGATTGCAGAACCCAACATTCTTGCTTTTCACCAGCTGATAAAAGGATCCATTGAAAGATACGGACGAACTCACAAGGCAGAGATCATGCTGCGGTACAAATTAAAGACGCGCGATTACTTCAGTGATATGCTCACCGGGTTGCGAATGTTTGTCAACCATAAGCTGGAAGTGATTCCATCGCGCGTAAACGACCGTACCGCTTTAAACAACATCCTCAGCGCTCATCGATGAAGAATATTGATATGACAATGACGACGACTTCAAAATACTCCTACTTTCCAGGGTGCTCCCTGGCGACCACCGCCAAAGAAAATAATGCTTCCTTAATAGGCTTTTTTAAACGGATGGGCATAGAACTGGACGAATTGCCGGACTGGAACTGCTGCGGCAGTTCTTCCATCCACTGTATCGACACAAATCTTTCGATTATGCTTGCTGCCCGCAATCTGGCCTTGGCACCAGCTGGCATGCCTTTGCTAGTGGCGTGTCCCAATTGTCTGCTGCGATTAAAGACCGCCCAACTAAAAATTGCCGAAGATAAAGAGTTACGGGCGCAATATGAGCAGAACTTGGGCCGGCCTTTTGATCCAGACTTGAAGATCTACCACGTCTTTGACTTACTGGATCAGATCGGTCGCAATGGGTTTGCCAATCGGATTATCAAGCGGCTCGACGGGCTTCGCGTCGCCGCCTATTACGGATGCATGCTGTCGCGACCGCCGGCGCTGAGACATGAAAAGCGCCACAACTTGCTGATGGAGAACATCCTGGAGCAGACTGGAGCGCAATCCGTGCAATGGAGCAATGCTTCCCGCTGTTGCGGTACTTTTTTATCCGTGGTGCATCCGGAACTCGTCACAACCATGGTCAACGACATCCATTTGGCGGCATCCGCGGCCGGAGCGGATTGTATCGTCACCGCCTGCGCCATGTGCCACCTCAATCTTGAAGTCCGTTGCGCATTGCCGTCGCCGGTGCCGATTCTTCACTTCTCCGAACTATTAGCTCTGAGCGTGGGAGACCCAAAACCTGACAAATGGTTCTCCCGTCATCTGATTGATCCACTGCCGCTCTTCAGAAGTAAAATAATGAAAAAAGATACGCGCAAGGTATGACTCTGATCGATCCATATGGAAGGAAAATTACTTATCTGAGAATTTCAATAACGGATCATTGCAATACGGCCCGCTGTTATAGCATGCACGTCCCGGCGGGCCGATCCCATTTGAAATCTTCGGATCACCTTTCCAGCGAAGAACTGCTCCGCCTCTGCAAAGTTGCGGTGGAGGCAGGCATTACCCAAATCCGCATCACCGGCGGCGAACCACTGCTTCGGGAAGATGCAGTCGATCTGTGCCGGAAGATAGGCAAGATACAGGGCCTATCAACCCTCGCGCTCACCACCGATGGCGTCCGCTTGGCCGATATGGCGGCAGGACTAAGAAAAGCCGGGGTTCACCGGATCAACGTCAGTCTAGATACATTACGCTCAGATCGCTACGCTGAGATTACCGGACAAGACGCGCTGGCACAGGTGCTGGCCGGAATCCGAGCAGCGGAAAGGGTTGGCTTCGCGCCGATTAAAATCAATGTTGTGGTCATGCGCGGCGTTAATGATGATGAAATCGGGCGGTTGGCGGAGATGAGCTACGAACGCCCCTATCATGTGCGGTTCACCGAATTAATGCCTTTTCACAACCCAAAAGCAGGAGCGTATCAAGATCTTTTCATGCCAATCGGTGAAATCATCCAGCGCATTCCGTATATCGACCGTGCCACGGTCGGCCCCGCGCTGAATACAGGCGGCCCCGCCCGTTTATGCCGATTGCCCATGGCCAGAGGCAGAGTTGGTTTTATTGCTCCGGTCAGTTGGTATTTTTGCGGCAGCTGCAACCGCCTGCGCTTAACCGCCGACGGGAAAATTCGACCATGCCTGTTCTCAGATCAGGAGATGGATATTAAAGGACTGATACGAAAGGGCGCGTCAAAATTGGAGCTGATCGATATGTTCAGACAAGCGAGCATGGCCAAGCCGCGCCGGCATCAGCTTGGATCTGACGGCCAGCCGCACCGCCAACGCCAAAGGCTGTATGCCAAGGAAATCCAAAGAGCACCGGAGCACATCGCGGCTGCATCTACAACGGCTACGATGAGCATCAACGGCAGGAGCGGTGGCAGAATGAGTGGTTGCGAAGTATCATGATGCAAGTCGCCGGTGAGCTCGGCCGGGCCGTTTAGCATATCAACGGCATTGGCCGGCCGGGTAACCGTTCAGCGCGTCGCTATGCCTAATCGTCCCTAAGTTGAGTCACCATCCTGCACTTCTTCGCCAAGCTCTTCGCGCTTAGGCGAGGGCGGACATCCGAAACGCCGTGCGCTAAACCCTGCCAAACCGTTCCTTGATTACTGCCTCGGCCTGGGCCATGATGCGGTCCAACAGCTCCTTGCAGGTGGGAATGTCGCGGATCAAGCCCATGCATTGCCCGGCTGAAAGTACTGCTGCCTGGGTGTCGCCCTCTTCCAGCATCTTCTGCTTGCCCCGCAAGCCGGAGACATAAGGCGCGATATCTTCGATCCTGGTGTTGCCCTTGCCTTCGATTTCCAACACTTTGTCTACCACCGGATTGTGCAACACCCGCTCTGTGTTGCGCAGGGTGCGCATGATCAGACGCGTGTCCAGTTCACCGTGCACAACCAATGTTTTCTTCACATTCTCGTGCACCGGCGCCTCCTTGGTGGCCACAAAACGCGTGCCCATGTTCATGCCGTCGGCTCCCAAGGCCAGGGCCGCCACCAGCCCGCGGCCATCGGCAAAGCCGCCCGAAGCCACGATGGGAATCTTCAAGGCATCGCGGGTCAAGGGGATGAGGATCAGGGAAGTGACATCATCTTCGCCCGGATGGCCGGCCGCCTCGAAACCGTCAATGCTGACCGCATCGCAGCCAATCTTCTCTGCCTTGACCGCATGCCGCACCGAGGTGCATTTATGGATCACCTTGACGCCGGCCGCCTTAAGCTGTGGCAGGTAGGGTTCAGGATTGCGGCCGGCGGTTTCAATAAATTTGATCCCCTCCTCAATGCACACCTGGATGTAGGAGGGGTAATCAGGCGGCCGCAGGGTGGGCAGGAAGGTGAGATTGATGCCGAAAGGCTTTTTGGTCATTTGACGGCATTTGCGGATCTCGGCCCGCAGCGCCTCGGGGTCGGCAAAACTCAGGGCTGTCATAAAGCCCATGCCGCCGGCATTGGCCACGGCCGAAGTCAACTCCGCCTTGGCGATCCACATCAGTCCGCCCTGCACAATGGGGCGCTCCACGCCGAACATCTCGGTGATTCTGGTTTTGAGCATTGTCGACTCCGAATGGGTGAAAGGTTGGCTTGCATGGGCTCTTCATAGATGTGCGCCCAAGACTGTCTATCAGTTCATACTCAACATCCATAGCGGTTAAGCCGCTTTATGACAATTCAAAAACACAATCAGCCTCGTCATGCCCCAATTAGGTCGCCTCATTGCATATCGCATCTTGATTTGAATATTAACCCCTGACAAAAAATATACTTCTAAATCAATGTTGTTGTACAACAAAATAGTTTTAGAAGATTACTGACAACGCCCGATACTAATTTATAATTCAATCCAGTTGTACAACAAACCTGAAGGTGGAGCCCCTGCCGTCCTTTACAAAGGAAGAGGTGACTATCTTCGTTCATCAAATGCTGCGTCAACGCAATGTAAAATTTGACGACACGGTAGTTCAACGAATCAACGACATGCTCGGCGCACCCATTCCCCTGTTCCTCCAGATGCTGACCCAGGAGCTCTACCGGCAGTGGAAAAGAAATAAATCCGAAGCATTATCAGCGGCCGTGGTGGATGAAGTATTCAATAAATCGTTGTTGGGTGAAATGGCCAGGGACAAGCTCCAGCATTACCGTTCACGCATCGATCTGCATTATCCAACCCTGGAACGCGAGGCGGTGTGCCAAATCCTGGGCAATCTCTCCTTGAGCGAAAAAGGGCTTACCCACGGCGCGCTGTTTCAAATCTATCACCGCACCGAGTCTTCCCGGACCGGCCCCAGGCAAGGCGCGGCCCTGAGCCAAGATTTTCAGCGACTTTTGCTGCACCTGCAGAGCGATTTTTACATCGAACAGCAGCCGGACGGCACCCTTGATTTTACCAGCCGGCTGCTGAAAATCTGGTGGAAAAAGTATTACGGCTACGAATATGAGGGCAAATAGATGACCCATCCCATTGGACTATTCCGCGCACACATCACCAGCCCCGAACGCCTGGTCAACACCACCGTGGGGCGAACAGAAATGCTGGAAGATCTTCTCGAAAAACTCAGAAGCAATGCCGGCAAAAAAGGCGGCCAGCACTTTCTTTTTATCGGGCCGCGTGGCATCGGCAAGACCCACTTTTTGAGCCTGGTGGAAAATGCAGTGCTCACCCAGCCCGAGTTGAAAGAACGCTATACGGTGGTGCGCTTTGCCGAGGAGAATAATCGCATTCTGTGCTTTGCCGACATTTTGCTGGAAGTGGTCCGCAGCCTGGCGGAATCGGAAACAGACGAGCCGTGGCGCAAAATGTACGATGAACTCAGCACGGTCCAGGACGATCAGCGGATTCTGGATGCGGTGATCCCGCGCCTGCGCCGATACCGCCAGGAGAGCGGGCGGACGATTTTGCTGCTCATGGAGAACCTGGACGCCCTTTTTGGCCAACAGATCAAAAACGAACAAGACATCCATCGTTTCAGAACCTTTCTCATGGATTCACCCTGCGCCACACTGGTGGCCACTTCGCCGGTCTTCTTCTCCGATATCAACAATGTTCAAAAACCGTTTTTTGAATTCTTCGATATTCAGGTGCTCGAAGATCTCTCTGAAACATTGACGCTGGAGCTGGTGAAGAACAATCTCCAGCACGACCAGCGCCAGGACCTGCTGGACCAGTTTGAAGCGCTTGTGCCAAAGATCGCGGCCCTGCATACCATGACCGGCGGCAATCCGCGCCTGATCATGATGCTCTATGAACTGATCGCTTTTGACAACATCCTGGAAGTAAAAACCCAGTTTGAAAAACTGCTGGACAAAATTACTCCCTTCTACCAGGATCGCATGAAAGAACTGGCTCCCCAGGAGCGCGCCCTGCTGGAGACCATGGCCTTGATGCGCACCGAACCCAGAACCCCTGCCGCCATCGCGGCCCGCATGCGCAAGCCGCCCCAGCAGATCTCCTCCCTGCTCAAACGCATGATCCAGTCTGGGTACTTGACAGTCTCCGAAAACCCTAAGGATAGAAGGTCGCGCCTCTACCGCATCAAGGAAGGTTTTTTTGACCTCTGGCTGGCCATGAGCGAATCCCGAGCCGAGCGCAAGCGCCTGGGCTACCTCGTCAAAGTTTTCGAGCTGTGGTACCAGGGCCGCCCAGACCGGGAGAGAAAACGCGCCGAACTGCGCCAAGCGCTGGCAGGAGAACAACCTGCGCTGGAGGTCCGAGAAAATCAATTCTCCTACCTGGACTACCTGTCCGAAGTTGGCGATTGCGATGAACGCTGCCAGGCCAAACTGGAACTCTCCGTGGATCTTCTCAAAGCCGGCCAAGCCCTGAAGGCCAAAGACCTGTTAAAAGAACTCAAACCCCTGGCGCCCCAGCAAGGCATCTTCACCTGGATAACCGACAAAGCCTGGCAATGGGCCGAAGGAGCCACGGATCTGGACATCAGCCAATGGTTTGAAGGTTTGATCGACTATTGGAAAGTTCAACGCTCCGGAGACCTGGAAAAGGCCGTGGAGGCCGCCCACCGCCTGGGCCTGGATCTTTCAGAGCAGGGGCTTCACGAGATCCGGATCGAATTGTTGCGGGATGCGCTAAATTGTGTGTCCAGTGGTCAAGACCGGATTTCGCTTTTACTGCAAATAGCCAAGAGCCAAAAGATGATGGGCCAATTGGACTCTGCCCTTGACTCCCTCATGGACGCATTGAACCTGTGCTTGGAGACCGGTGACAAGGCCAAAGAGGGGACAACACTCAATAATATTTCTCAGGTTTATAAGGCCCGAGGCAACTACGACAAGGCGCTGGAGCACCTGAAACAATCCTTGGCCATATGCCAGCAGATTGGAGACAGAGCCGGTCTCTGCGCGACACTATTCAATATCGGCCATATCCATCTTCAAAAGGAAGAAATGACCCAAGCCATGCTATCGTGGATGAAGGTTTATCGCATGGCCAAAGAGATGAATCTGGCCCAGGCATTGGATGCGCTCAATACCTTGGCCGAAGCCCTCAATCTGCCGGGTGGCATGGAGGGCTGGGAGAAGATTGCCAAGGAAATAGAAACTACTTCTTCCGCGCCGAAGCCGCCGCCTTCTTGATCTCTTCCAGGTACAACTTGATGATGGGCGAAATCTCCGGCGGGTGCCATTTGACTTCTTTGGGCGCTTCCGGCCACTCAAAGGGCAGATGGAAGATCTGGCCGGGGTGGTCGGCTTTTTCCAGGCAGGCCAGGGTTTGCTTCAGAACTTCGCGCTGGCCCTGGGCGTCGCCCACCTGGCCGATGATGCGGCCAAAGGGGTAGGCAATGGCCGCCACCCTGGGCATGCCCACTTCCTTGTGAAACTCCGGAGTGGGAGTCAATACGATGGTAGAAATTCCAGCGGTTTCCAGCGAACGCGCCACCAGTCCCACGGACCGGCAACAGAGCGGTCAGGCCGGTGTAAGCAGTACCGCCTCGACGCCTTCGGCCTGCATGCGGGCTGCCACCTTGGGCATGGTGGTTTGCAGCAGCACGCTGGGATTGGGCTGATAGCCATAATAGGAGTAATGGGTGGGCGCCAGGCGTCCGATCGCGCCCTCGGCTTCGAATTCTTCAAACCGCCGCAGGGGCAGGATGACATTCAGATCGGCCTTGATCGGCTCGGTATTGACATGCAAATGGTTCACATCCACATCTTTTTCAGTGGCCTGGCGGGGAATCTCACGATGGGTGGGGTCGCCCCAGGTTGGCTCGCGTTTTTCGCGTGCCATGTCAAAGGGCGGATCATTGCGCATATTGATGCCGGCCGACGTCATGAGGGCCATGGTGCTCTGGGCCAGCGGCTTTTTAAGGGGTGTCCAGGGAATGATGCCTTTATAGGCGCCTTCTCTGATACTCTGCCTGATCCATGCCCCCAGGGAGGGAGGCATGAAGCGAAATCCATCCACTTCTCTCATGGAAGAGCTCCTTTTTTAGGGTGAACTCAGAGCATCCGGCTAAATTCTCGGTTTTTTTCTTCTCTCCTTATGGACCTGTTCCAGCTTTTCAATAATGGCGTCGAAGACAAACTCCTTGGGCTCGGTGTCGTTCTTTTCACAGTAAGATCTGATTCTGTCCGCAAGGGCTTCCGGAATCTCAATCTGCATAGCTACCGTGCTCCTGTTTTTTAGCCCCCATAAGCCGCCTGAAAAATGCGGATTTGGGCGCCATCGTAAAGCGACGTTTCGGGAGCGGCCACCCGGCCATCCAAGGCTACCACGCCGGTATCCTCGGCGGCCAGGTTCAGCCGTTGGGTAAGATCCGCAACCTTGGTCCCCTGGGCGAATTCAAGGATCAGCCCCTTATCAGGATCATAGGCTTGAATTCGCTCCGGGAGAGTGCCGTAGAGTTTGACGATCACTTTAATCATCGGAAGTACTAAAAATTATGCACCTTGTCCAAATCTTCATCCTTGACCAGGAATACTTTGTTATGGGGCGGCAGCGGCTCCTCGTAGAAGAAACGCGGCAAGCGGTCGTCCTTGGCGGTGAATCCAGCCTTCTGATTGAATTCACGCTCCACCTTCAAGGTGCGCATGCCCATGGCGGCGTAACCCTTGGAATCCACCGGAGTGCCCAACTTGGCGCCAATCATCTGGAACATGGCGTTTCTGGCTTCCTTGGTGGTCATGCCCATGCCGGCCAGAATACACATGCCCACGCAATCCATGGCCGCCATGCCGATCTGGACCTGACGCGACCCATCCACCTGGCCGTCGGGGGAAAGCGGGTCCAAGGCGCGCGCCATGTAGTGACCCAACATGTTGCCGGCCGTATGGTCGGCGCCCATGGGGGAGGTGGCGTAGGTCACGCCGTTGCCCTGCATGCCGCGCGGGTCATAAGCTGCGATGCTCTGGCCTTTGACCGTGGGCACGCGGTGATGGTTGAAATGTTTGCCGACAGCATCCGGGCCGCTGCCGATGAGCCGCCCCATCTCGGTGCCCTGGGCAATGGCCTCCACCATGTCGATGGCCGCCAGGCAATCACCGAAGGATTTGTAACCCGCATCCATGGCCACGGCCATGGCCACGCCCGTGTTGATGGTGTCCAGGCCGATATCGTCGCACAAGTAATCGAGCCTGGCGATGGTATCCAAATCATCGATGCCCAGCATGCCGCCCATGGACCAAATGGTTTCATACTCCAAAGAGGAGGTGACGTATTTGCCCTGGGGGTCCACATATTCGTTCGAGCACTGCACGATGCACTGGGCGCAGCCCATGTGCTGGACCTTGCCGCCCCGGCTTTCGATGGTCTTCACCAGGGCCGCGCCATTGATTTTACTCGCGCCGTCAAAGGTGCCCTTGGTGGCATTGTAGCTGGGAAAAGCGCCCAGGGCGTTGACCGCATCCAGAGTGGAGGCCGTACCGTACTTGGGAAGAACTTTGGCTGTAAATGGATTGTTGCGCAGCTCCTGGGCAAAAATCTTGGCCGCTTCCTTGAAGGCTTCCGGATCAGCCAGGGCATCGGGGTTCTTGCCCTCGGTGCTCACCACCACGGCCTTCAAGCCTTTGGCGCCCATCACGGCGCCCAATCCGCCGCGGCCGGCGGCCCGGCAGGGGCGGTCATCCACGTCCGTGGTCTGAATGCTGGCCGAGCCCAGTTGATATTCGCCGGCCGGACCGATGCACATAATAGTATTTTTCGGGCCAAAATCAGCCAGTAATTTGGCGCACAAATCATAGGTGCGCATACCCTTATATTGGGCGGCATCGTGCAGCTTGGCATTACCATTAACGTCTACACTCATCACATAAAGAGAACCTTTGGGGGCCTGGCCCTCGACCACGATGGCCGTGACGCCCAGCTTCCCAAGACAGGCCGCGATCTTGCCGCCCGAGTTGCTCTCCTTGATGGTACCGGTGAGCGGGCTTTTGGCGCCGATGGAGATGCGGCTGGTGTTGACCAGGGTGGTGCCGCTGAGCAGGCCTGGCGCAATGGCCAATTTGTTGTCAGGTCCCAGGGGATCGCACTGGGGCGGCACTTCGGCATTGATGATCTCGGCGGTTAAGCCCCGGCCGCCCAGGCCGGCATACGCCGCGGGCACCGCGTCATGGGTAACGGTTTGATGGGTCAAATCAACTCGGATGAACTTCATGGGGTCTCTCTCCTTTGAAATAAGAATGGTGCGGACACAAACGGGCGTGGACCTTAGCGGCACCCCACTATAACAAGGTTCCGTCCCAGGACCAAGCCCGTTTGTAAAAGTACGAAGGGTGAATTACCCTTTTTTCTTCCGTTTCTTCTCCTTTAACGCCGCATGAGCCGCGGCCAAACGGGCAATGGGCACGCGGAACGGGGAGCAGGATACGTAGTTCAGCCCCAGCTCGTGGCACAGGGCTATGGAATCGGGGTCGCCGCCGTGCTCGCCGCAGATGCCGCATTCCAGCTCGGCGCGGGCCTTGCGACCCTTGGTCACGGCGATGCGCATCAGCTCGCCCACGCCGTCGCGGTCCAGGGTGGCAAAGGGGTTTTCGGGCAGAATCCCCCGATTGATGTAGGCCATGAGAAAGCCCGATTCGGCGTCATCGCGGGAAATGCCATAGGTGGTTTGAGTCAGATCATTGGTTCCGAAGGAGAAGAATTGGGCATACTCCGCGATTTGATCGGCGGTCAAGGCCGCCCTGGGCAGCTCGATCATGGTGCCGAACTTGTATTCGATTTGGGTATTTTGTTCCGCCATGACTTTTTTAGCTTCGGCTTCCAATACTGCCCGCTGCAGCTTGAGCTCATTGCAATGGCTGGTCAGAGGGATCATCACCTTGGGAAGTACTTTGATGCCGTCGCGGGTCACCATGCAGGCCGCCTCGAAGATGGCCCGCACTTGCATGGTGGTCAATTCGGGAATCTGAATGCCCAGGCGCACGCCGCGCAATCCGAGCATGGGATTCTGCTCCCGCAGGTGCTCGGCCTGGGTGCGAATGCGTTCCTTGGACCGGATTTGTTGAATCAGATTGTCGATCTCGCCCATGGTGCCCGCGTGCTGAGTCCGTAATTTGAGGTCGGCCAGCTCATTCATCAGCTCCATCAGGTCCGGCAAGAACTCATGCAACGGCGGATCGATAAGCCGGATGATCACCGGCAGTCCGTCCATGACCCGGAACAGGCCAACGAAATCCTCACGTTGGAAGGGAAGCAGCGCGTTGAGCGCTTCGCGGCGGTCAAAAGGCAAGGTGGCCATGATCATCTTCTGAACATGGGGCAAGCGTTCGCTTTCAAAAAACATGTGCTCCGACCGGCACAGGCCGATGCCCTGGGCGCCATACTCGCGCGCACGTTGGGCGTCATGGGGATAGTCGGCATTGGCCCATACGCCCAGGGTGCGGATTTCATCGGCCCAGGAGAGCAGCTTGATCAACCAGGGGTCCTTGATGTCCGGCACCATGGTTTTGAGCTGGCCGACAAAGATTTCGCCGGTGTTGCCGTCCAAGGAAAGCCAATCGCCTTCCTGGACCACGGTTTCGCCCACGATCATGCGCCGCTTGATGAGGTCGATCTGCAAGGCCGCCACGCCGACCACGGCCGGTTTGCCGAATTGGCGGGCCACCAGGGCCGCATGGCTGGTGCGGCCGCCGCGGCTGGTGATGATGCCGTTGGCCGCCAGCATGCCGTGCACATCGTCGGGTTTGGTTTCAGGCCGCACCAGAAGCACTTGCCGGCCCTGCTCCTTGGCCCAGGTTTCAGCCAGGTCCGCTTCGAAGACCACTTTGCCCACGGCCGCGCCAGGTGAGACGTTCAACCCCCTGGCCAGCACCTTGCCGCCGCCGCGGGCTTCGGCCACGGCCTTGTTGTCGAACTGGGGATGCAGGAAGAAGTCAATCTGGCTGGGGGATACGCGCGCCACGGCCTCTTCCTTGGAAATCAGCCCCTCTGCCACCAAATCCACGGCAATGCGCACGGCGGCCTGGGCCGTGCGTTTGCCATCGCGGGTCTGCAGCATCCAGAGTTTGCCCTTTTCAATGGTAAACTCCATATCCTGCATGTCGCGATAATGTTTTTCCAGGGTCTTGGCGATCTGCTGCAAGGATTTAAAACCCTCGGGCATCTCCTTGGCCAATTGGCCGATCTCTTGGGTCATGCGGATGCCGGCGACCACATCTTCGCCCTGGGCGTTGATCAGATAGTCGCCTTCGATCTTGGGTTCGCCCGTGGCGCCGTTGCGGGTCATGGCCACGCCCGTGGCGCTGTCATCGCCCATGTTGCCGAACACCATGGTGACGATGTTGACGGCCGTGCCCAAGTCATGGGCAATGCCGGCCGCATTGCGGTAATCCACGGCCCGCTTGCCATTCCAGCTTTTAAAGACCGCCTCGGTGGCCATCTTGAGCTGTTCCACCGGGTCCTGGGGAAAGTCCACCTGGGTGTGGCTGCGGAAGATGGTTTTAAATTGGGAAGTCAGAATCTGCCAATGCTCGGCTTTAAGTTCGGCATCGGAAGCGACGCCTGCCTGGCGTTTGACCCGCTCAATGGCATCTTCAAAGGAGTGATCGCCGATGCCCATGACCACCGAACCGAACATCTGAATCAAGCGGCGGTAAGCATCGTAAACAAAACGGGGATCTTTGGTCAGGGCAATGAGGCCTTGGGCCGTCTCGTCATTGAGACCGATGTTCAAAACGGTGTCCATCATGCCGGGCATGGAGAACTTGGCGCCCGAACGGCAGGAGACCAGCAGAGGTTTGTCGCCGTCACCAAAGACCTTGCCGGTCATTTTTTCAATATCCATCAGGGCATGCAGTTCCTGATCCCACATACCCACTGGAAATACACCACCGCCGGCCAAGTAGGCGTTGCACGCCTCGGTGGTAACGGTAAAGCCCGGCGGCACCGGCACGCCGAGACGTTGCATGTCGGCCAGGTTCGCGCCTTTGCCGCCGAAGAGACCGCGTACAGCATCCCAGTCATTGTTCACATACCGCATGGCTTGATCCAATTCACTAAACAAATAGACCCACTTTTTACTGCTCATCTTCGATTCCTCTCACGAATAAGGTCAAATCCCTTCCCCTTTGAACAATGACAAAAGCGCCATGGTCGGCGCGCCTCGGGCGGTTTCCGTTCTTTGCCGGCATGAATAAGGCGGTGGAGCATTCAGAGGGTTTCAAGAACAGAAACCTTTTTGTGGGGCGGCAATATAGCTTAAGTGGCGCTGAAAGGAAAGAGTCTTGGGAGGCAGGGAGCAAGTGCCGACTCAATGTCATTAACTGCGCATTTTCACTATCCTTCAAATGGTGCGCATAGCGCACCCTACTGGCTTTACCGGAAATACTCCTTGCTCACCAACCGGCTGCCTTCAAAGGTGAGAATGTAATACCCCGAGTCCTTGTTGTAGACCCACTCCTCGATATAGATGGCATCCTTGACTTTGAGCGGCGCATCCTTGAAAACAGTAAAGGTGGTGCGCTCGCCAACCCTGCGGGTGGAGACCGGCGGCCCGCACTCTTGCTCCACCTTAAACATCGAATCTCCTCTCTCAATAAGTTGATTGCCGCAGCGCAGCATGGTGTCGCCGGCCTGGGCAACCGAAGGAGCCAGCACATAAAGGGTCATGAGGATCAACATAGCCAAAGCGGCCAAGGTAAGGGGCTTCATAAAAACTCCTTTGAGTTTTAGGTTTTTTTTGGCAAGCTATTTTTGAAATGCCATGACGGCGCTGGCGCCCAGGAAGTTTACAGCCGTGGCCCAACGAAACGGGCGGCAAGCCCCAAGGGATCAGAAAATCGAAACTTAGTCAGGAGCGCTCCATGCAAAGACACACCCCATCCCTTTTAAACCAGACCGCCGGCGATGAGTCCACCTTGATCGCCGGGGTACTGCCATTCGGCGAACCGCTCATCTGCGCCCAGGGCACGGATCTGATCACCATGGGCGACGAGGCCCAATGTTTCTATTTCGTCGAAGAAGGCACGCTGGAAGTTTCGTATACGGCTCAGAATACCTCTATTGTAGTGGCCCTGATCGGCGCCGGCTCTTTTTTCGGAGAAATTGGTTTTTTCGATCAATTGACCCGCACCCGCGGGGTCAAGGCGGTCGCGGAGACGCGGTTGCGGCGCTTTGCCAAGATACACCTGGACCGGATGGCCGCCGATGCCCCGCCTTTATACGCCCGCTTTCTGGAGTATGTGCTGCGCTCGGTGTGCGGCCGTTTTCGCCAGATATTGGCGGACCGAGGCCCTCTGACTGCCTATGCCGCCATGCTGAGCACCGGCAAGGAGCATTTCAAGGGTTTGCAGCCTCTGCCGCCCGATCTTTTGGGATCATCCGGATGGCAGCAGATCAACCAGGAGCTGGAAGCCTTCAAAGCGCGCATCTTCGATGTGGCCTATCGTCTTCAAGCCGAACGCGGCCCTGACATTTCCCCCCCCTTGCACCAGGAAGGATTGGCCGTGCTCAACGACCTTTTTTCAAAACTGTGTGGCGCGGCTGCCTTCATTGAGGCCCAGGAGGGCTCGGAGCTGCTGTGGGGGTACGTGTTCAAAGAGTTGTTTCCTTATCTGGTGCGCAGCCGCATCTTCGAACGGGCCTACTATAAACCCAAGGGCTATGCCGGCGACTTTATGACCATTGAGATGATCTACCGCAACCAGCCCAACGGCGACGGCAAACTGGGGCGGCTGATCGATGGATTTTTACTGGAAGAGGTCCCCTCCAGGGCCGTACGAGGCCGGCGACGGCTGCTGCATCAAACCCTTGATCAAATCTGCCGTCAGCGCTTGCCGGGCGATGCCAAGATCCGCATTCTGAATTTGGCCTGCGGCCCGAGCCGCGAGCTGTTTGACCTGCTCGGCGAAGGCGGTTACAGCGAGCGGGTCGAGGCTCTGTGCGTGGATATCGATGATGAGGCCCTGCAGTTCGCCAGCCTGCAGGCCGGGGCTTTCCGTCATGGCGCCAGGGTGCGATTCATGAATGAAAATGTGATCAAATGGGCCATCGGCCGGATCAAGCAAGACTTTGGCCCGCAAGACATCATCTATTCTTCGGGGTTGTGCGACTACCTGGAGCCGCGCGTGATCACGGCCATGATCCGGCGCTGTTTCGACCATCTAAAGCCGGGCGGGGTCCTGATCATCGGCAATTTCGCGCCCACCAATCCCTATCGCTTTTTAATGGACCATCTGATGTACTGGCGCCTGATCTATCGCACATCTAATGAATTGCGCGGCCTTTTTGACGGCTCCCCCTTTGGATCGCAAGTGGAGGTCATGGCCGAGCCCGAAGGGGTCAATCTTTTTGCGGTGGCCCGGCGCCCCGTTCCCTGAGCACCTTGCGGATGGTTTGGGAAAGACCTTGGATGGTGATGGGTTTGCGCAACACGGCCCGGACCCCCATCTGCTTGATCTTTTCGGTGGCCACGATGTTAGTGAAACCGGTGTAGACGATGATGGGCATCTGGGGCCGCAGAGCGAGAATCTCTCTGGCCAACTGCTCGCCGTTCATGTGCGGCATGACCATATCGGTTATCACCAGGTCAAAATCTTCGGGATGGGTCCGAAATTCTTCTACGGCCAGCTGGGCCGAAGTAAAGGCCGCCACGCGGTACCCTAAAGTGGTGAGCAGTCTGGCGCCCAGTTCCGCCAACCCCTCTTCGTCATCCACCAGCAAAATATGTTCATTGCCCTTGGTCAGGGTATGAAGAAAAGCCTGATCATCGGGCTTGAGATAACCTTGAACCAAGGGCAGATAAACCCTGAAGGTGGTGCCCTGGCCCGGTGTGCTCTTCACCTGGATGAAACCGCCGTGGTTCTGAACAATGCCGCGCACCACGGCCAACCCCAGACCGGTCCCCACTCCCTTGGCCTTGGTAGTAAAGTAAGGATCAAAGATGCGCTCCAGCAGATATTCGGGAATGCCGTGCCCAGTGTCGCTCACGCTCAGACAGACATATTGACCGGGTTCCGGTTGCATGGCTGAAGAGGCGCCGGAATCTTGGGTGGTTTGGGCCTGGACTTCTTCTTCCATCAAGGAAATCTCCAGGGTGCCGCTGGCGCCCTCCATGGCATGGGCCGCATTGGTGCACAAATTGATCACGATCTGATGGATTTGGGTGGCGTCCGCCACCACAATGCTCTCCACGGCGAGGATGCGCTGCCGGATAGCGATGGAGGCCGGCAGTGTGGCCCTGATCAGGCGCATGGCCTCCTTGACCACGAGGCTGATTTGCAGCGGCTTGAGTTCGCTTTCGCTCTGGCGGCTGAAAGCCAGAATCTGGCCCACCAGGTCTTTGGCCCGCAAGCTGGCGTTGATGACTTCGGACAGGCACTGCTCCGCCTCTTTTTTGTTGGTGATCTGCATGAGGGCAAGTTCGGTCTGGCCCATGATGGCCGCCAGGATGTTGTTGAAGTCATGGGCGATGCCGCCGGCCAAGGTGCCGATGGCTTCCATCTTCTGGGCATGGCGCAGTTGACCTTCGAGCATCTGCTTCTCCCAGGACAAGCGCTGGTGGGCTTCGATCTCGCGCCGTAGCTCTTCGTTGGCCTGGGCCAGCAGGGTGGTGCGTTCGCTGATGCGTTCTTCCAGGACCTCCTTGGCCGCTTCCACGGTGCGGCGCTGGGTCTGAAGCAGATGGCGCATGTAGAAATCGCGCCGCCGGTAACGCTCAATGGCATACCCCACGGCCATGCCGATCAAATTGGCGCTGATGCCGAAAAAGGCGTTGTTGGTCATGACCTCGGCTGGCAATTGCCTGGTCAGACCCACCGCCAGGGCATAGGCGGCGATCAGGGTCCAGCCGCACAGGCTGGCCCAGACAAAACGCAACCATAAGAAGCCGTAGAGGAACATCAGCACCAGCATGATGCCGGCGTAATAGGTGCGCACAATGAGCGGGTTGCCGATCATGGTCATGTAGATGATCCCCAGGCCACCCACCAACGCCCCGGCCAGCATCATGAACTGGAAGTAGGGCCAGGCGCGCCGGGAATAGGACAGCAGCAACACCGCCAAAAAACTGGGACAGACCACCGCGAAGCGCACGAACCACAACTGGTATTTGAGATCCGGGGCCACGGCGGCATCCAGCCAGGCAAAGGCAGCATAGAAAAAGGTGGTCAGCAGGGCCGCAAACCGTTGCTGGGGCAGGGCCTTGCGTTGGAGATCTTCCAGGAAAGTCGGCTCCAGGTACGCGCACCCGCCGATAAACGCCAAGGTGACGGGATGAACCTCCATCTGAAAATCGGCTTCATCGGGAAAGGGTGAAGTAAATATGGACTTGAGGGTAGGCATGCATTGCGCTCCTTGCAGCGTGGGCTTGGGCGGAGGGGGTGCGGGGAATTCTGGAAATGAAGAAAAAAGGATGAATAAAAAGCCCGTGCTCTTGATGCCAGGGTATCCTTACCTCTGGAATGTCACCAAAGATAGCATACCATCGTTTTGAGATTAGATCCATCCGCCCTGCCCTCTTAACCTGGGTCTGGAAGCCACAGGTATTGCCCGCGGAAAGGAGTTAGCCAATATTTATCGTACTCGTACTCGTACGCGTACTCGTACTCGAATATATTAAGAAATCATTCGAGTACGCGTACGAGTACGAGTACGACATGACGGAAGTCTTCAACCTGCAATTAAGCCCGTTTCAGCCATTCGGCCCCTGAACCCCGACAACCTTGCCGCGCTCCAGAAAAAGCCGGTGCGTGATGCAGATCGGAATCTCGTCCGCGCGATGGCTCACATAAAGCAGTTGGGTGGTTCCGCCGCGGCCGATGGTTTCCAACAGGCCCAACAGCCGTGCGCGGTGGGTGCTGTCCAACCCATTGCAGGGCTCATCCAAGATCAACAATCGCGGGGTTTTGACCATGGCCCGGGCAATGAGAATCAGGCGCTGCTGCCCAAAGGAGAGCCGGGCCATGCGTTGGCCGGCCAAATCCGCCAGACCCAGTGTTTGGACCCATTGCTCGGCCCGGCGACGCTGGTCGGGCGAACAGTGGCGATAGAGCCCCACGGAGTCAAAAAAACCGGAACAGACCACATCCAAGCCGGACATGGCGCGCTGGTAGCGCACTTGCAAGGTGTCCCCGACAAAACCGATATACTGCTTGATCTCCCAGACCGATTCGCCCGAGCCTTTGGGTCGTCCAAACAGAAGTATTTGGTTGGCATAAGCCTGGAGCTGGTCGCCGGTGATCAGGGCCAGCAGGGTGCTCTTGCCGGCGCCGTTGGGACCGATCAAGGCCCAGTTTTCGCCGGGCCGGACGGTCCAATCGACGCGATCCAGGATCAGGTGCTCGCCGAAACGCACGCATACCTGAGCCATCCGGATCAAAGGCATGCCATCGTTTAGTTCTTCCCTGCTTTGCCGAAGCACGCCCCCGGCAGGCTGGATTGCGGCATTGGGCGCAGAGGGCACCACGCGCGCCAGAAACGCTTCCCTGGTCCCTTGCCAAATCAGCCGGCCCTGGTCCATCTCCAAGACATGGGAGAAAAACCCGGCGATTTCTTTGCGCCGGTGGGTGATCAGCACCATTTGGGTGCGGGCTTGGGCCAGGCGGGTCAGGGCATGGGTCAGACTCCTTTGTGAGTCAGCATCCAGGCCGTTGAAGGGTTCATCTAAGATCAACAGGCAGGGGTCAGCCAACAAGGTCCGGGCCAGTAGTAATTTGCGGGTTTCGCCGGAGGAGAGTGCCACGACGGGCTTGGGTCGCAGGCGCTCGATGTCGAAGAGTTCGACGATGCGGTGGAGAAAAGAATTTTTCTTTGAGGTTTGGGCGCCGGCCACGGCCGCATCCCACCAATCAGCGGCGCGGGTGGCATCGCCGCCGCGCCCGCTGAAATGGCGCATCTCATCGAGCAACTGTTCATGCTGGTAGAGATGATGATATTGCTCGGCGGAGAAGAGCGCCATGGGCACCCGGCCGCCGCAACCACCCGCATCTTCCAGATAGTGGCGTACGACATTGCCCCGCACCACGGCCGTAGTGCCCATCAGGGTATTGGCCAGAGAGGTTTTGCCCGCGCCGTTGGGCCCCCAGATCACCCAGTGCTCCCCCTGGCGGATTTGCCACCGGGCATCCTCAATTACCCAGCGCTCGCCCAGCCGGACGGCCACATCCTTAAAAGTAATAAACGGACTTTGATTCATGGGCCGCACTGTAACGAAAAAAGGGCATTGCAAGCAATGCCCTTTCCGGTGACGGTATCAGAGGAATTGTTTTTACTTCTTCTTGTACGCTTCCAGCACCCACGGCGCGATTTTGAATGGCACCAGCCCTTTGTAGGAAAGGGCGTGGGCCTGCTCCTTGGGTGGTTCAACACTGAATTCCCAATAGGGGCTCATCCATTTAAAGTAAGGCCACACCGGCACCAGCTTGCCCTCCTGCCATTGGGCGGCGATGCCGGTGGAGTAGTTGGGCCCCCAGACCAAGTCATGCAGGGGCCTTCCCAATTCATCCCGCTGAAAGGCTGTTATACCTCCAGGAAATTTGCCCACAGCGGTTTCCAGCAGGGGGATCAGCACCTCCGGGTCCAGGGACCCGGCTTTCTCGATGCTCGGTTTGAGATTGGACTGGATGATGGCATAGGTCATGGCCGTGTATTGCGGGACCTCTTTGTAGCGCTGGTAGTAGCCATCCACAAAGGGTTTGGTTAAGTCATTGATTTCAAGGTCCAGGGTGAAGAGGGTGGAGGTCATGACATAGTCTCCCATGCCCTGGGTGGCCTCAGCGTATTTCAAAGTGCCGGCCTGGCTGATAATGCCCATGACCACGGCCGGAATCTTGAGCTCGCCATATTGGCGGCCCAAAGTGATGCCGGCCGGCCCATTGATGACCGCCAGGATGATGTGGGGGTGGGTGGCTTCGATAGCCTTGAGTTCGGCTGATAAATCTTTGGCCGTAGGCTGGGTGCGCCATGTACCCACGATTTCAATGCCCATCTTGGGCAGCACGGACTCATACTCCTTGACCATGGCATCGGCCCACAGCGCCTTTTCAATCAGCAACGCCACCTTGAAGTTGTCGAGGCTCATCTGTTTTTTCATGGCCACCATGACGCTGCGCAACTGGTGAATCACCCCTTTTTGCAGATAGATGGAGTTGTAAGGCGCGCCCCGGAAATAGTATTTGTAGCGGCTGTAGTTCTCGGCCACGCGTTTGCAAAGCTCGGGGGCTGCCGGACCGCAACTGTAAAAAATGGTCTTATGGTCCATGGCCACATCCTGCATGGCCAGAGTGGCCTCCGAGGACAAGCCGCCCATTACAAAATGGCATTTGTCCTTCAAAATCAACTGCTCCATGGCATTGGCGGCCGCGGCGATGCTGAAAAATTCATTGGAATCGGCCTTGATCAGTTTGATGGGCAATTTCTTTTCACCCACCTTGACACCTCCCGCGGCATTGATCTCGTCAGCCGCCAGCTCAGCGCCGTTCCATTGTTCCTGACCGTAATTAAACCGCATGGGGCCAACCACGCCGATTCTGATCTCATCCGCGGCCCAGGCCGCCCCCCATTGGAGGATAAACAAGATCAGCAACCCAAGCCCCAATGCCATAGTCCGTTTCATTTATTTTGCCCCTTTCTGAGCGAATACACGCATGCACTCTTTGGTAAATGTAAAAACGGGTTACATCCAGGACACCTATTACAAATCCATCTGTCTGGCAAGGTGTACCATTTCATTTACAAGTTTTTTCACAAGTCATCTCAACAATTTGAGATGGCCTGCAATCTTTATCGGTATGTTTCGTAGAATTCTTTAAGGGCGAATTTATAAAAAGCTCAAGCGACCGCTTGATTTTCCGCGTATAGCCGGGCGTAGTGCCCACCCGCATGAAGCAGTTGGGCATGGGTGCCGCTTTCGGCTACCTGTCCCTGGTGCAGCACTACGATGCGGTCGGCCATGCGGGCCGTGGAGAGGCGGTGGGCCACGATGAGGCAGGTGCGGCCGGCCATCAGCCGGCCCAGGGCGTCGTAGATGGCGGCTTCGGTCTGGGAGTCGATATAAGAGGTGGCTTCGTCCAGCAGGATTAACTGGGCGTCCCGGGCCAGGGCCCGGGCAATGGTGATAAGCTGGCGCTCACCGCTGGAGAGTCCGGCCCCGCCATTTTCCAGAACTGTGTCCAGGCCATGGGGCAGGCGCGCCACCAGCTCGGCGCAATTGGCGGCCTCTACGATGCGGGCCGCGGCGTGTTCATCCACGGCGCTGGGGTCCGGAAAGATATTCTGGCGCACGGTGGTGGAAAAGAGCACCGGCGTCTGGGTCACCAAGGCGGTCAAGGCGCGCAGATGCTCGGGGTCCCAGTGGCGCAGGTCAAGACCGTTGATCAGCACCTGGCCGGACTGCGGATCATACAGACGCTGGATCAGATGCAGCAGGCTGGTTTTGCCGGCGCCCGTGGGCCCCACCAGGGCCATGGTCTGGCCGCGCCGCAGCTCAAGGCTGACATCGTTCAAAACCCACTCGCCGGGGGTGTAGCCAAAGCGGATCTGGCGCAAGACCAACGATTGGAACTGCCCGTTTAATCTGGGAGCTGCTCCGACCGCGCCCTTAACCACTGGCAGGCGGCTGTCGGTATCCAGCACGCCAAAGATGCGTTCGGCCGAAGACAGGGCGTTTTGCAGCACATTGTAATTTTCCGCCAGGTCGCGGATGGGCCGGAAGAACATGCGCACATAGGTCAGGGATAGGACCAGTTCGCCCATGCTGATCTCGCGCCCCAGCGTGCGCAAGCCGCCGTAGAGGATCAACACGGCCAGGCTCACCAGGGCCAATACTTCGATCAGGGGCATGAACAAAGCAAAGACGTGAATCTCCTGCATGCCCAGGAAGTAATTCTCCTGGTTCAGACGGGCAAATCTTTGGTAGTTGTACTCTTCCCGCGCGAAAGTCTGGATGGTGCGGATGCCGTCAATGGATTCGGCCATGCGGCCGTTGATTTCCGCCACCTTGACCCGCAGGGCGCGGAAGACTTCGCGGGCGCGCAGCGAAAACCGGGCCGCGGCCCAGAACACCACCGGCACCAGGGCAAACACCGCCAGGGCCAGGCGCCAATCCAGCAGCACAAATACCAGAGCGATGCCGATCAGCAGGAAGATATCCTTGAACACCATGGAAACAAAGGTGGTAAAAAGCTCGTGCATGTTTTGCACGTCATTGGTGGTGCGGGTCACCAGGCGCGCCGTGGGCTGACTGCCGAAAAAAGCCATGCTCTGGTCCTGGACATGCCCAAAGATCCACAAGCGCAGGTCGTGCATGACCTGATGGCCGGCCCGTTCCATGATCATGCGCTGGACAAAGGTGAGACCGAAATCAGCCAGCACCACCACCAGAAAGGCCAGCACCACCCAGGTGAGGCCGGCAAAATCCTTGTGGCGCAGCACCCGCAGCTCGCCGTGGCTCAAGCGGCCCAGATCATCATAGGGGATGCGCGCCGTTTGAGCCTGGAGTTCAAACAAATCCGGATGGCGCACTACAATATCCCGGATGGCTTCATCGGTGATATCGATCTTCAAGTAACGGCGGTCGGCGGTTCCAGCGCTATTTTCGCGGGTAATGACGGAGTGGGCCGGCACGATATACCGGTCAATGGCGATTTTGCTGAAATAAGGCAGGGCCAGCTCCAGCAAGGTGAGCACCACCACCAATGCCGTTGATCCCAGGAGCAATGCGCGGTGGGGCCGCAATAATGGCATCAACCGCTTGAGCAGCAGCAAGTCGCGGGGTTTACCCAGAGCCCCCTCTTCCACATGGCCGTAATCAGCGCGCATAATCCAGCTCCTGCAGATGGTGCACCTGGGCGTAATATCCTTTGGCAGCCAAAAGTTGTTGGTGGCTGCCGGTTTCCGCCAAGCGGCCATTCATCATGGTAACGATGCGGTCGGCAAAACGCACGGCCGTCAAACGGTGGGAGACAACCAATACGGTCTTGCGGCCGGCCATGGCGCGAATGGTCTCCACGATCAGGGCGGCCGTGGCCGTATCCACCTGGCTGACCGGATCATCCAGCAGCAGCACGGGGGCGTCGATGAGCAGGGCCCTGGCCAGGGCCACACGCTGGCGCTGGCCGCCGGAAAGCAGCACCCCCTTTTCACCCACGATGGTTTCCAGGCCGTCGGGCCAGGCGGCCACGGTATCGCGCAACCCCGCCTGGTCAATGGCCTGATCCAGCCGCAGGGCGCAGTGGTCGGGGCAACCGAAAAGGATATTTTCGCGCACGCTGCCGCTGAAGAGAAAAGGTTCCTGGGGCACATAGGCCACCTGGCGCCGCAGATCATCCAGGGCCACCTGGCGTAAGTCTTCGCCATCCATGGTCACCCGGCCGGCGGTGGGATCGTAGAGGCGCGGCACCAGGCTCAACAACGTGCTTTTGCCGCTGCCGGGCGGGCCCACAATGCCTAGTATCTCGCCGGGAGCCGCCTCCAAGGTGATGTCGGCCAGCGCGGGGCGTTGGCGCAGGGCATCATAAGAGAACGTCACCTGATCGAAAAAAATGCGGCCCCGCAAAGGATTCAGGCGCAATGCATTGGGCGGCGCCGTGATCTCGGGCCGGCGCTGCAAGATGTCGTTGAGCCGCACCAGCGAGGCGCCGCCGCGCTGGATCAGGTTGGCCACCCACCCCAACGCCATCATGGGCCAGGAGAGCAGATTCAGATAGCTGATGAACGCCACAAAATCGCCGGTGCTGATCTCAGTCAACAAGGTCTGGCGGCCGCCCAGGAAGAGCACCACGGCCAGGCTCAGATTGGTCAGCATCAGGGTCAAGGGGAAGAAGATGGAGGTAATGCCCACCAAGCGCATGTTGCGCGCCACATACTCGCTGGAGACCGCGCGCACCGCCCGCGTGGCGGCCGCTTCCTCATTGTGGGCCTTGATCATGTGGATGCCGGCGTAACGCTCGCGGATGGTTTCGGTCAAATCGGCAAAGGCCGCCTGCACTTTCTGGTAGTGATGGTGCATGTGTTTGCTTAAAATGCGCGTGCCGATGGCGATCAACGGCATGGGGATCAACACATAGAGCGTCAGTTTCACATGGATATAGAGCATGAACCCGATGGCCGCCGCGCCCATCACCAGGGCGTCGTTGAGGGCCACAAGCCCCATGCCCGCGGCCATGCGAACCTGCATGATGTCGTTGGTGGCGTGGGCCATCAACTCGCCGGTCTTGGTATGATCAAAATAGCCGGCTGACAAGGTTTGCACATGGCCCAGCAGGCGGTTGCGAAGGTCGGCTTCCAGATAGCGGGCCGTGCCCAGCAGGCAACGCCGCCAAATATAACGGAAGATCCCGATCAGCAGGGCCATCACCGCAACGGCGCCCGCGTACTTGAGCAATCCTGTGAGATTGGCCCGCAGCAGGGTCAGGTCATCCACGGCGGCCTTGATGGCCCTGGGTATCAACAGTTGCAGCAGGTCCACCAGGATCAGCGAGAACAGCCCCATAGCAATGGACCAGCGCTGGGCTTTGAAATAGGGAAGGATCAGATCTCTGGGACGCATAGATTTCCTTTATCCAATTTAACTCACTGGTGCACCATAATTCCGCTCGCGTGGCGGGTCAACTTGGGCGTGAGTCATCGCCCTTGCGTCAGGCAAGGGTTTAACCCTTTTAATATCGTACTCGTACGCGTACTCGTACTCGAATGTTTTTTAATTTTTTTCGAGTACGCGTACGAGTACGAGTACGACCTGCGCGAAAGCCTTTGGCAAGCAACCGTCGCAGTGTACACTTGGTCAACTTGCTTAAATTGACAATACATTCCACAGCCGGTAAGGATGGACCATGAAGTTGGGTTTCATTAGATTTTGCGCAAGGCGGCCAGCATGGGGCCGATAGAACAGGAACAATATGGAAACGGGTCAGGTGGTCGAATTCATCGACAACCAGAAAATACATTGCGCGGCGGTGCTGGAGGCCAAGAATCTTCGGTTGCGGCTGCTGACGGAAGGCAATCGCGAAGTCAAACTATCGGCCGAAAGACTGAGCCACCGCGGCGGCCAGCGCCTCAATGCTACTCTGGGCCGCGACAAGCTGGCCGCGGCTTTAAAAGAGATCAGCGCCCGGCGCCGGGAAATGAGCCATTCGGTGGATATCCAGTATCTCTGGGAAGCATTGCACAGCGAGCAGCAGTGGATCGATCTATCCACCATGACGGTCTTATGTTTTCCCGATCACTCCGACTCCGACCATGAAGCCGCGGTGGTGCGCGCTTTTTTCAATGACCGGCTTTACTTCAAGTTCACGCCCGAACGCTTCTTTCCCCACCCGGCGGACAAAGTAGAACAAATTCTCCACCAGCGCCAAAAAGAGGAGCACGCCGAGCGCCTCATCGAGCAAGGCGGCCTGTGGCTGCAACGGGTGCTCAAAGGGCAAAGCTTTACCGCGCCCGCCGAAGAAAAAGAGATTATCGCCATCTTGTCTTCCTATGGCGTGCATGAAAAGGAGAGCCCGCACCGCGACATGGCCCGGGCCATACTGAAAAAAGCCGGAGCCGGAGCCCCAAGCGCCATCTTTGATTTCCTGGTCAGAATCGAGGTGTGGAGCCCCCATGAAAATCTGGACCTGCTCCAGAGCGGCATCGCGGTCGACTTCCCGGCGCCGGTGGAAGAAGCGGCCGAGCGCCTGAGCCAACATCCGCCCGCCTACGGCGCGGACCGGCGCGACTTGCGCGCTCTGCCGCTGCTGACCATCGACGGACCGGCCACCCAGGATTTTGACGATGCCCTGAGCCTTACGACCCAGGGGGAGAATTTCGTGCTCGGCATCCACATCGCGGACGTGGCCCACTTCATCGCCAAGGGCGACCCCATTGATGAAGAGGCCATGGGCCGGGGCAGCTCCATCTACCTGCCCGATCAGAAGATCTCCATGCTGCCCACGGCCCTGGCCCTGGGCGCTTGCAGCCTCAAAGCCGGTCAGGAACGGCCGGCCATCAGCACGCTGGTGACCTTGTCGCCCCAGGCCCGAATCATTGACTTTGAAATCGTGCCCAGCCTGATCCGGGTCCAGCGGCAATTGACCTACCAGGATGTGGATGAAATAGCCCATGGCGACGAAGCCCTCAAAACCTTGATCGCCCTGGCGCGTCACTACCGCAACAGCCGCCTGGATAACGGCGCGCTGATCATCGAGCTGCCCGAAATCAACATCTGGCTGGAACCCGACGGCAAACCCGTGGTCTCCCGGGTGGATCGCGAAGGCCCTTCCCATCAGCTGGTGGCGGAATTGATGATTCTGGCCAACACGCTGGCCGCGCGTTTTTTGAGCGAACGCGGTTTGCCCGCGGTTTTCCGTTCCCAGGCCGAACCTCGGGAACGGCTCTTTGAACGCGACACCGGCTCCTTGTTTCAGAACTGGATGCAGCGCAAACACATCAGCCGCTTTATGCTCAATACCATTGCCGAACCCCATGCCGGCCTGGGCGTGCCGGCCTATGTGACCTGCACCTCGCCCATCCGCAAATATTGGGATCTGGTCACACAGCGGCAGGTGCGCGCGGCTTTGGGCCTGGAAACGCCGTACAACGTCAAAGAAATGGAGATGATCATCGCCGCCATGGAAGAGCCCATGACCACCGTGGGGCGCCTGCAGATGCGCCGTAACCGCTACTGGCTGCTGAAGTATCTGGAAGGCCGCATCGGCAAGAAAGAGGAGGCATATGTACTAGGCAGACGCCGGGAAGGATATCTGATTCTTCTTCCGGCTTACATGCTGGAGTGCACCCTCTCCGGCGCCGACCATGTGACCTTGAAGCCGGAAGATTTAATTCAGGTGACCATCCAGCATGTGCATGCGCGCAATGACGTGATTCATGTTTATTTGGGGTAGGGAGAAGGTAGAAGGTCAATAACTTAAGCTTTCGGAAATGGAGTAATTCCACGACTCTAATCGTACTCGTACGCGTACTCGTACTCGAAATCGAACTCGAAAATTAGATAAACCCCTTCGAGTACGAGTACGAAAATGCGGATGGTCTGAAAAAAAGCTTAACTTGACGGCATTGGATTAAGACAGAAGGAAGAAGAAAAAAAGGAGGCTCCCCATGCAAGGTTTGGTCTTGATCGATATTCAAAATGATTACTTCCCCAACGGCCGTATGGCGCTGGAAGGCATGGACCAGGCGGCCGCCAACGCCTCTCAATTGCTGGAACATTTTCGCGCAAAAAAGTACCCCATATTCCATATCCAGCACACGGCCTTGCAGACCGGGGCCACCTTCTTTTTGCCCGGCACCAGCGGCGCCCAAATTCACCGATGCGTGGCGCCCCTGCCAAAGGAGAAGGTGATCGGCAAGCACTTTCCCAATAGCTTCCTGGCCACCGGCCTTCAAAGCACTTTGGAACAGGCTGACGTTAAAGAGGTGGTTTTTTGCGGCGCCATGAGCCACATGTGCGTGGACTCCACCGTGCGGGCGGGTTTTGATCTGGGCTTTCGCTGCATTGTGGCCGAAGATGCCTGCGCCACGAAGGAACTGACGTATAACGGCCAAGCCATCGCGGCGGCCAAAGTCCACGCGGCCTTCAGGGCGGCCTTGGCCCATCCCTTTGCCAGGATCATCAAAACCGCTCAATTGGTGCAGAATCTATGCTTGAAGTAAATGAAAATCTCTTCATACCCTTGGAAGAAATCGAGATCAGCGCGGTGCGGGCTCAGGGTTCCGGCGGGCAGAATGTCAACAAAGTCTCCACGGCCATCCATTTGCGCTTCGATATCCGGGCTTCTTCGCTGCCGGAAGCCTACAAAGAGCGATTGCTGCGAAGAAGTGATCAGCGTATCACCAAGGAAGGGATTATCGTTATCAAAGCCCAGCAGTACCGCAGCCAAGAGAAAAATCGTGAGGATGCCCTCCTGCGACTGGCGGAGCTGGTCAGAAGCATTACCGTGCTTCCCAAACGGCGGCGTCCGACGCGGCCGAGCTTGAAGTCGCGGGCCGAACGCCTGGATCAAAAGAGCCGGCATGGCCGCCTCAAGCGTATCCGCGCCAAGGTAGAAATGGAATAAAACCGAGAGGAGCCTTCCATGAACCGATTGTTTTCACCCTTTAGCGTAAAGGATGTGACCTTCAGGAACCGCATCTTTGTCTCCCCCATGTGCCAGTACAGTTGCCGGGAAGGCGTCCCCAACGAATGGCACATGGTGCATCTGGGCAGCCGGGCCGTGGGCGGCGCGGGCCTGGTGATCGTGGAGGCTACGGCCGTCAGCCCCGAGGGCCGGATCTCTCCCTTTGACTGCGGGCTGTGGTCCGACGCCCAGGCCGAGGCCTTTAAGCCCATTACCACCTTTATCAAGGCCCAAGGATGCCGCGCCGGCATCCAGATCGCCCATGCCGGTCGCAAAGCCTCCACCGATGCGCCCTGGCATGGGGGCGGCATGGTGGCGCCTGGCGATGGCGGGTGGCAACCCCTGGCGCCAAGCCCCCTGCCCTTCAGCCCTTCTTCGCCAATGCCACGGGAGATGACGGCCACCGACCTCGATCAGGTGGTGGCCCAGTTTGAGGCCGCCGCCGGCCGGGCCCTGCAGGCCGGCTTCGAAGTGCTGGAGCTGCACATGGCCCATGGGTATCTGTTGCATGAGTTTCTTTCACCCCTGTCCAACCACCGCGGCGATGCCTATGGCGGAACGCTTCAAAACCGGTTGCGCCTGCCATTGCGCGTGGCTGGCCAGGTCCGCAAGCTGTGGCCGGCCCGCCTGCCGCTCTTTGTGCGCATCTCCTGCACCGATTGGGTCGAGGGGGGCTGGGATCTGACCCAATCGATCCAGTTCTGCCGTGAGCTGAAAGCGCTCGGCGTGGATCTGATCGACTGCTCCAGCGCGGCTGTCGTGCCGGATGCCAAAGTGCCCGTGGCGCCGGGATTCCAGGTGCCCCTGGCCGCGGCCATCCGCAAAGAGGCCGCCATGGCCACCGGAGCGGTCGGGCTGATTACTTCCGCGGTCCAGGCCGAACAAATCCTGGCCACCGGGCAGGCCGATGTTGTGCTGCTGGCCCGCGAAATGCTGCGCGATCCCTACTGGCCGCTGCACGCGGCCAAGGTTCTGGGAGTAGACATTGAATGGCCGAGGCAGTATTTGCGAGCGAAGTAATAAGCGGCAGTTTAAAGTCTAAAGTACAAAAGTTTAAAGCAAAGGAATTATTTCCATTTAAATCGGAGGAAACACCTTAACTTTAAACTTGAAACCTAATTTGACTTCGTAAACATTATTCTTGCAATTACTTCGGTTAGTTAGTACTATATTTTTCATGACACACACCCCGAAGAAAGAGCCATAACCCAAGGAGAAGAGCAAATGTCACCCCTAAGACGGC
>JAKALP010000042.1 GCA_021824175.1 Deltaproteobacteria bacterium | reverse complement strand
CCCTGACTTAAAATCCTTTGAACCAATCCCCTTATACTACTTGTATGCCATCGCCTTAACCCGGGCTTCTTGAACATTGGATTGAAACGACCCTTCGGGATCGTGTCAATCCATTAGGTTAGTCGCCGTTTTTCATTCTTTTATCTGAAAAGTGTATTTCAAAAAGCGTTTTACACCTACCTGGAGCACCATTAGTTCCCATTAAATCATCCGGCGCCATTAAGAGCTGTTTTGAAACACCCCTATCATAAGTATTCAGAATGCCAATATATCCCTTTATATTGAAATCCTTATCACCCTTGATTCTTCCTTTTTCAAGCTGATGCCATGCTGAAATTTCCCTTAATACTTCTTCGTACTGATCAGTATCATTGATAATCCCTTTTTCAAGTTCTTTTTCTTGAGACAGCTGATAATAATATAGATTGGATTCCGTTCTTACCAACCAAAGAGAAACATGTTGTCCATCATGGAAAGAGGGGATTTCAAGTAATATTGACGAAACGATTGGCGCTGCGCGCCAATTTAATATCAGCGGTCTAATTGGCGAAACGAAATATTTACCCCTGAACCCGAAGATTTCACGATCTGTAAGCCATTTATATATCCAATCTGTTTCTTGAATATTATTGGTCTTGATTAAGCTTTTATATGTGAGATCCCATCCTAAAGTATCAGCATTGTTATGATGTGGATTTACACTACAGCAACCTGCCATAACCAAAAGGGCTAAAAGTGGGGCCACACACCTCATAAGCTTACTCTATCTTCTGCGACTAACGTTCCGGCTGTGGGGCGCCGGCGGTAATGTGTTACGTTAAAAGTTCAAGCGTTGCTCCCGGCGTCCCACACCAGCCGGTTGTTGGCCTAACCTGTATATTTTCACGTTCCCTTATTAGTTATCAGGAAAACTAATTTCCCCGTGCCGTATGAGACCAAAAGGGCCATAGGAAATGCATAAAGCACTATAAAAATAGCAGCAACCGGCAGCCACATAAAGTTTTCAGCAGTATTTTCTTTATCGATATAAAAGTAAATGAATAAACCGAATAAATATAAAGCCTCTGACGCAATAATGCTTGATTTCATGCTGTGATGGAAACTTATTCGATAAAAATGGAAGCATCCAGATATGATAACGGTAAGAAATCCAAAGATATATATAATGGTTCCTAATTTAATGATTTCTTGAAAGGACATATCCTTTTCACTTAATACGTATAGCAAAATAGTTATCAATGGCCCTGCTAAGATAAGTATGGTGTATTTGAAAATCCTCATTCGCAATTCTTAAAGGCCAACGATAGGCCTTAGCGGGAGCGGGCGCTTTTTTCCCGCGATCCGCTACAGGCCTTTGTTGGCTTCTTTTTTCTTTTTATATTTTTTGTACTAGTGATAGATGGATAATCTATCGTTTCCTGGCCCATAATAAACCGAGCTTCATTTGCGCTTTCCTGAAGAACATGAACAAGAACATCTATAGAGTGTGGGGGCAGCCAAAGGCTTATTTCAGACTCTGCGTTATTGTCGCAATTATATACCAAGTTTACTCCATACTTGAGCGAGCCATCTTCAACCGGCCTCACTGCAACCACCAGTGATGTACCGTCAGGGAATTCGAACCGCGTTTTAGGCGAAATATCTATAGCGATGGATTGTTTCTGATTCTCTTCCATTATTATCCTCGATATCGGATAGCCAACGGCTGGCTGTGCGGCGCCGGCGAAAAACTGTTTGTTCAAATAAGTGACTTGCTCCCGGCGTCCGACACGAGCCGGTTGTTAGCGCAAAAACATGACGAACCAGGCACGCTGTTTGTTTTGGGTGCCGGACCTGGCTGCTGAATTTCTTTAATGCTACTGGTGACTGCCGAATTTAGCATAGTTGTCACTTTTTTGCTCTTCAGGCTTTGTAAATGGTCGTTGCTTGTTAAAGTTGATTTGGCTTTCTTAACTGACCAGCCTACTGCAACAATTGTTTAAAGCTACCTTTTTTCGCGAACCAAGGCGATACGAAAAAGAGTCTTCGAAGATTTTGCTTTAGTTGGTTCATATCTCTTTCTTCCAGGCAGCGCTAACGTATGCATCAGGGAGTTGCATGGAGCGCAGCGGAATGCAATCCCCTGGATGCTGTGGTTAGCGCTTATTTTGCCTTTTTTATCATATAGCACAATGAATCAATAAACTCTTTTGCTTCTCGCTCGTCTTGGGTATATACCCAATAAAGATCATTACCAAGCTTATCATATATCTCGACATGCCAGATTGGATATTTAGTGGACTTTGACAATTTGGGATCACCCAAATTCCTGTAATAAAGAATTTTAGGAACTATGCTACTACCACTATTAAAAGGTGAAGGAATTCCAGATTCAACTAGATATAAAGTCATAAGCTGATCTGTAACTTCAACTTTAACTGGGACGTAAGCATAAGCTGGTGGCTGCTGTTCCAAGGTTATTTTTATAAGGGAAATTGGGTCCTTTAAGTTTCCAAAATTCGGCGAATAATCAATTCGTTGTGTATTGCTACAAGCAAAAAAACCGAGGCAAAAAAGGATCATCAAAACTCTTTTCATTAGTTGAACTCCTGCAAGTGCTAACGTTTGAACCCACTTGTTTCTACTCAACGCAGCGGAATAAAAATCAAGTGCTGTGAATTTATAGCGCTTTTTTCTTAAATTCTTTTTCCAATTATTACAGAAATAAAATTAAATAATTGCTTTTTTAAGTCTGTCTCGTCTTCCCAACGGATATGATTATATTGCTTTGTATCAAAATGAACATTTTTAAAATCATTTTTCCTGCAAGTCCATATTACTGGAATGCTTAACCCCAAGGCATAACCTGCTTCAAAATAAACGCCTTGCTTTTGTTCTGTAACATCAGCAATTAGAAACTTCGAATTTTTTATCTCTGCCATAATCTTAATATCAATTCTATCTGAATGGGGCGTCGAATCTACTCGATAAGCATTATAACCAGCGCTTTCGATACTTGGCTTGATTGCATTTAGCCATACAGATGACATTTCGTTTGAAAAGGACATAGCGACAAAAGTTTGATCGCTTATTGGTGACTGATTAGAATGCTCATCTAAATATTCCCATCCCGATGCGGAAATTTCTATAAAATTAATTGTATCGGACAATTCTTCGTTAGTTCTTGTAAATTCTAGAAGCTTCCTATTTGCTAAGCTGTATAGATAATAAATAAGTTCTTTTTCGCAAGATGCCCAAGCTAAAGGATAATCTGTGCGGGAAGTGAGATGCACCTCCTTTCCTGGATAGGTTGTCCGTCGCTCAATATTTCGAAGAAGAACCAACTGCTTTTGGACCGGTGTGTAGTTTGGCAAGCCAGTCTCAATGGTCTTTAAAATGTGTGAGTCAATAGATGGTGGTTCACACCCATGCTCGTTAAGATCTCTAATCCATGCGCTTAATTTTGGCCGTAAGGACTCTGAAATAGCCATAGCTTTGGCGGTCTCAGTGATAGAATACTTTCCACATCTTTCACAATTTATATGTCTCGTTCTCCCGAAATCTTCGCCTTTAGATCCCTGATGTTCAAGTTTGCATATCGGACATATCAATCCACCACTCATATTGTCCTCATTTTTGCAATATGCGCTAACGAAATTTTCAGCGGCGAGGGAACCGAGTCCGCTGGAAAAAAATGTTAGCCGACCCTGCTTTATATGCTACCATACCAAAGACATTATGATTAGAGAGGTTCCGAAACAATACATCGCACGATAAAGCCATTGATTTACCCTCTCAGTAAGTGACACAGTATCAAATGTGACTATTTCGAAACCTCTTATGAAAAGCGTTCCCCAAAGCAATAATGAGGCTCCTAATATTTGGAGAAATGAAATTACTCCTCGACTTGGAACTCCTAATGCACAGCTGAGTGTATAACCAGCTAAAGCACCAATCATGCTAAACAGTAAAATCAACAAGAATGAGCTCCAAAAAGCGTAATTTATGATCCTCGCACTTGAATTGTCTGTTTTCGGTAGTTGCGCCCTTTGTTCATTATCTTTTTTTTCCTCAACTTCTAATTTACTTGGACAAAATATAGCCAATAGACAAAAATAGCATGCTTGGAAAAAATGTATTTTAGTTGGTGTAGGGTTGCCCATATTCTATCACATCCACCCTTATTAGAGCTATTACACAAGCTTATCTTAAAATGAGAGATCCTTTTCGTGGGATTGCATCCATTTAGCAAACTCATTGTATCCGAAAGCACCTTCCAGGGTTACTCTTGTATTATTTGTTCGCAATCCTTCTATGAGCAAACTGATAGAATGTATGTAATTCTTTTCATATATTGCTGAAAACTCTGGGTGCACCTTCTGCAAGTAGCCGGATTGCACCTGATTTGCTTCTGTTATTGCAAGACCAAGTAGGTCTGCTGCTTTATTCCTATTTTCAACCGAAAGGCGAGTGATGTCACCGGACTTTACCACTATCTTCAGCGCCTCGTCAGATGCTTTCTTTGAATTCGCATAATGATGCTCATCTGGATGGCCTGCAAAGGAATCTTCGTCAGAAAAAAAGGCATAGTATGGCCACACTGCGGACTTTATAGTCGCTACGATCTCACCAAAAATTAGCCAATTTATAAAGCCATGCTCCTTAGCGTACTGATAGTTGTAGTATGGAGTAATTAAAGTGAGGGAGATTAAGTATAGGCCAACTAAACCGGTCATAATGTTCTTGAAGATTTTTTTCATTCGGTTACCTTGCCTGTTCAACGATTGTTGTGATGCGGCTAACATGTATTAGATGGCCTAAATAACGCCTTATAAGACGTCATTTTTGAGGCCTAAATTTTTCTAGATTCGAATTTAAAATCTATTAACCCATTTTGGCCTGTATAGACTTTAAAAATGCAATCTAGATCCTTGACATTTAGTAAGAACAAAGGTACTCACGTACAAAAGTTTCTACAGATCATTGCGTTTACTTATCGCTGATTTATTTTTTTGCGTGGAACTGATAATTATTTAGCCCGTTCCTGGGCTTTTTGTCAATATTTTAATATATTTTCAGTCGATTAAGCGTCCGGAGGTTCTGTCTATGGATCAATCTGCCCCTTTATCCGTGTCTTGTGATGTAACCTTGCCCATTGTCGAGGATGGGGGGTTGCCGAAGCCGAGGTTGTTGGAGCAAGTGCGCAATGCCATAAGGCTCAAGCACTATAGCATTCGCACTGAGCACGCCTACATCGACTGGATTCGTCGCTATATATTTTTCCACAATAAGAAGCATCCGTCTGAAATGGACGCGCGGCACATTACGGCCTTTTTAACAGATCTGGCCGTGAACAAAAAGGTCACCAGCTCCACGCAAAATCAAGCCCTCTGCGCCTTGGTGTTTCTTTACCGCGAGGTTCTCAATCGGGAACTTGGCCAATTCACGGACCTTGCTTATGCCAAGCGACCTGCCAAACTGCCGGTGGTCTATACTCGGGACGAAGTTAAGGCTATTCTAATCCAACTGGAGGGCACCACCTGGATCATGGGGCAACTGCTTTATGGCGCTGGGTTACGCTTGATGGAGTGCCTCCGACTGCGGGTCAAGGATGTAGACTTTGGGTTTAAGCAGATTGTGGTGCGGGATGGCAAGGGGCATAAGGATCGTGTGACCATGTTGCCCGAGATTGTGATCGAACCCTTGAAGCGGCATATGCAAAAAGTAAAACATGCGCATGACAAAGATCTTTCAGAGGGCTTCGGCATGGTATATCTGCCCTATGCCCTTGAACGCAAATACCCGAATGCCAATCGCGAATGGGGCTGGCAATATGTATTCCCAGCTGATAAGCGCTCCGTTGATCCCAGATCCGGCACCGAGCAGCGCCATCATGTAACGGAAGGGGTTCTGCAACGCGCGGTCAAAATGGCCATCCGGGCCAGCGGCATTACCAAGCCGGGCAGTTGTCATTCGTTGCGGCACAGTTTTGCTACTCATCTGCTGGAGGCGGGTTACGATATCCGCACGGTGCAGGAGTTATTGGGCCATAACGATGTTTCCACTACCATGATCTATACCCATGTGCTTAATCGCGGCGGCAAGGGGGTGGTTAGCCCGAGCGATCGGTTGTTTTCGACTGAGGGGCAGAGGGACTAAGGGACTGAGGGACAAAGGCACGCAGGCACAAAGGGGCTGAGGGAGATGTGGCGATTTGCTTTTCTACGTTGCGCCGTGGCGTGAGAATATGCGTTAAGAGATTCAATCCGAAAGGAGTAATATATGGACTTTAATGATTTGACCGAACGGCAGCAGCAGATACTGGCGTACATTATCGAGTATCAGAAGCGTTACGCAATTTCGCCCACGGTGCGCGAGATCGCCAAGCATTTCAAGCTGACTTCGCCGGGCAGTATTCACCGCATGCTGAATGTGCTCAAAGACCGAGGCTATCTGCATGCCGACGCGCTCAAGAAGCGCTCCTGGCGCACCACCAGCGCGGTGCCCATGGTGGGGGGTATTGCCGTGGTGGGGGCCATCGCGGCCGGGGACCCCATCGAGGCGGTTCAGCATGTGGAAGAAGAGCTGGGCATTTCGCCGTCGGTCTTTGGTTGCGAGCAGTGCTTTGCGTTGAAAGTAAAAGGCGATTCCATGATCGAGGCCCATATCAAGAATGGGGATCTGGCCATTATCCGCCGCCAGGCGCGGGTGGCCAATGGCGAGATCGCGGCCGTGATGGTGGAAGATATTCTACCCGAGGCTACCCTGAAGATCTTTCAAAAGAGCGAGACCGCCATCACGCTCAAGCCGGCCAACCGGGGCTATAAGCCCTTGACCATCCGGGGTCAGGCCCGCAAGGGGGTGAAGATCATCGGAAAGCTGGTGGGGGTGGTGCGCCGGACTTAGCGTTCTGTGGCATAAATTCGGTAACGTATTGCTGGTCAGTATATTCATAACCACAAGGGCACAGAGGGTAAAATTTTTCTCTGTGTTCTTTGTGGTGAAGCAATATGTCATCGTAATTAAGAGGCCATCAGGCTGGATGCCCGCCGCAGTTTATCCCGTATTTATGCGGGACGGGCATGACGAAAGAAATATCCAGGGTCCTGAAATATTTATCTCCGTTCTCTGTGCGTTTCCTGTGATGAGATTTTACGGGCTCCGTGCGCCGGTAGTCTCGACGCTATGAATTTTCTTCTGTACACTCGTGACCGCCGGTCTGGGCATCGCCCGGGGTCAGCGCTTTGCCGATGGCCTCGGCCAGCTCTTCGCGGGTGAATGGTTTGGTCAGCAGTAAATAGGGAACCGGGTTGGCGCTCTCTATGGGCTGGCTGCCGGCGGCATAACCGCTGATGAAAAGTACTTTGATGTGTGGCTGGACCGCCTGGAGTAGATCAAAGAGTTCCCGGCCATCCATCTCCGGCATGATCAAATCCAGGACCACCAGGTCAATGGTCTGGCAATGTTGTTTGAAGAGCCGCAGCGCGGTTTGTCCGTCCGCGGCCCGCAATACGTTGAATCCCAGGCTTTCGATCATCTCTCCGACATACTGGAGCACGGGTTGCTCATCGTCGACCAGAAGTACTTTCTGGCCGCGGGGGAAGGTGATGATTTGCACGGCCGGGGCGCTTTTGGGCGGCTTGACGACCGTGAGCGCCGGAAAGATTAAATAGAATGTACTGCCCTGGCCAAGGGTGGAGTGGACCTGGATGTCGCCGTGGTGGTTCTTGACCACGCCGTAGACCGAGGCCAGGCCGAGCCCGGTGCCGCGGCCGATCTCCTTGGTCGTAAAGAAGGGCTCGAAGATGCGCGCCATGGTCTTTTGATCCATGCCCACGCCATTGTCGCTCACCTGGATTTCAATGTAGCGGCCGGGTTTCAGGTCGCGCCAGCGGAGGTCAGGTTCGCCCCAATCCACGGTGCGGGTGGTCACCATGAGTTGGCCGCCGTTGGGCATGGCATCCATCGCGTTGACAAAGAGATTGAGGAGCACCATTTCGATCTGGCCCTTGTCAGCTTCCATGAAAGGCGGGTCGGCTTCCAGCTGGCGGCTGATGGCGATGCTTTTATTGGTGCGCTGAATGACCTGCAAGGTCTCGTCGATGAGCTGATGCGCGTTGGCGGTGGCCAGCACATATTTGCCTTTGCGGGCATACCCAAGCAATTGGCGGGTCAGGGAGGCGCCGCTTTGAATCTGCTCTTCGATGCGCATGAGCTTATCCGTGATCTGCGGTTCATGGTCCACATCCAGGCGCAGCAGGGATACATTGGCTTGCATTCCCATCAGCAGATTATTGAAATCGTGGGCAATGCCGCCCGCCAGGGTGCCGATGGCTTCCATCTTCTGGGATTGAAACAGTTGTTCCTGCAGGCGGCGTTCTTCGGTGACATCCTTGCCCAGACAGACAATGCCCGTGATCCGGCCTTCTTCATCGGAGTTGACCGATGCGGTGATATCAAAGACGCGGGCCGCGCCCTGTTTGTCGATAAACTGGATATTGCGTTCGGCCACTACCTCTTCGCCCCGCAGCAGGCGGGTCATTGCATCGGCGCAGGCGGCTTGGGAGAGCTCCGCCAAAAACCGTTTCAGGGGCTGGCCCACGATCTCTTCGCGCTCATGCCCCAAAATGGCCTTCCACACTGGATTGACATAGGTAAGGGTGCCGGAGACATCCACGGACATGATCATGACCGGCGCATTCTCGCTCAGGGATTTGAAGCGTCCTTCGCTTTGCCGCAGGGCATCCTGGGTGGTCCGCATTTCAGTGACATCGCGCAGGATCACCAGTTGGCCGGTGGATTGGCCATGATTGACAATGGTGGATTTGGAAATATGTAAATAGCGCGAGCGCACGGGATGCCCGACTTCCACTACGGTCGGCGCGCTGGCATTGTTTGGATGACCGCCGGCGCTCAGGCGCGGCCACCAATCGATCACTTGGGAGATTTCGCACCCGATCAGATCCTGCTGGGGCCTGCCCAGCAGGGCGGTGGCAGCCAAATTGGCGTCCAGAATCCGGTGGCGGTTGTCCAGGACGATCAGGCCGTCATCCATGCTCTGAATCACAATCTCCCGGGCAATGGGGATGATATCCAGCAAGCGATAGCGGGTGATGCCCCACGCAATGGCAACCCCACTGATGCTGAAGGCAAAAGGGGTCAAATCCAGATAGGGCAAGGGGTGTGTGCCCAGCAAAAAGAAGACATTGCACAGCCAGGGCGCCAGGGCCCCAATTAGAAGTATTAAGGCCTGGCGCCGGAAAAGCTGGCGGGAATCGATGATGGATTTGGCCAAAATCAGAAACCCCAGGAATATCAAAGCATACGAATAGGTGGTGTGCACCCAGAACCAGGGGCCGTAAACCCGCGAGGGCATGATCAGCCCTTTGACGGGCACCCAGGTGATGCTTTTGAACATCCAATGGTGCAGATCGTTGGTGGCCACCATCAAAAGGGTAACCACGGGAATGACCGCCAGCAGGGTCAACCCCTTCCGGCCCCGATAGCGGGCGCGGTTGGCGTAGCGCAGGCTGAAAGCGAACCAGGCCACTGGTATGGTGACGATGAAAAGATATTTAAAATTGCCGGCGAAATTTTTAGTGGGCGGGTCATCGAAGATCACTTCGAAGATGATCGTAAAGGCCCACATGCACAAGGCTCCCATCATGAGGGCAAAGGCATAGGCGCCGGAGGTGGGCCGGTTGATCACAACCACAATCATCAGTGCCGCTGAAATGAAGACGGTCGCCAAAAGAATAAGGGTGTACGGTTGGAAAATGATGGCCATGGGAATCCGAGTTAAAAAACAGATGATCTTTCAGTCAGAAAGTAGTTTTAGATGCTGCGAAAGGCTACACGCCATCGCAAAAGGTCTTTAAATGGCGTGTACATTATCTTCCGAAGTCGGCGAACAGAATTTATAAGGGACTGGTTGCTTTGTCAAACCATAACCGGGCAGGGGGGCGGCGAACCGAATGGCCCTGGCAAAAGCAAGAATTTTGGCTTCCATACGCTGGGCGTTCGGAGCTCCCTCTCCCCGCGATCTTCAGCGGGGAGAGGGTCGGGGTGAGGGGCCTGCCCCATCGCGGAAACGGCACATCGGATTTTTCTCCATCCCTAACTTATACCCGGCCGATTTCCATCAACGGATGAAGGTCTCAAAGATATTGAATAATTCCCATGTTCGCACTATGGTCCCTGGGGTCAGAAGCAGTGAATTACCACACGAGGTACAGGTCCATGCACCCAAAGCTAAAGTATCATCTGCGCAAGCATCTGCCGCTGACGGCCGCGCGGCTGCTGTGGCTGCTTTCCCGGCTGGTCAAAACGCGCATCGTGGGGTTTGACCAGGTCCAGCAACTCGGTGGCCGGGTCAATTTCGCCCACTGGCATGGGGACGATCTGGCGTTGCTGCCCTGGTTCGGCAAAGTCCACGCCGCCTTGTTGATCAGCCTTTCCCAGGATGGGGAGATGCTGGCCCAGGCCGCGCGCCATCTGGGGTACCATGTGGTGCGCGGCTCTTCCAGCCGGGGCGGCGCGGGCGGCCTGATGGCCATGATCAAGGCTTCCCGGGAGGGTTATATGGGGGCCTTTGCCGTGGACGGGCCCCAGGGGCCGCGCCACGTGTGCAAGCCGGGCATCGTGCGCCTGACCCGGAAATGCGATGTGCCATTACTGCCCGTTGGCGTGGCGGCCAGCCGCAAATACACCTTTGAGCGTTCCTGGACCAAATCCTTCCTGCCTCTGCCCTTCAGCCGCCAGGTGTTATTCTTCGGTCGTCCACTGACCTTTGGGACGGAAAAGGACGAAGCTGCTCTGGCGCGCGGCTGCCGCGCGGTGGAAGCAGCGCTGCACGAGGCCCAGCGCCGGGCGGAGGAAGTATTACGGGAGTGGTGATCGTTGATTGGTTGATTGGTTGATTCGTTGATCCGTTGAAAGCTGATCACCACAGAGAACATAGAGAGCACAGAGAAATTCTCTGCGTCCTCTGTGTTCTTGGTAAAAATGCTCATTCAGCACCGAATTGAAAAGTAAATGTGCGCAACTATTTATGTCGTTGGGCATAACAATCACTAGAAGCCATTTCAAAACCTTCCCTCGGGCTCAAATCCTTTGTTGGACCGAAAGGTTCGATCCTCAAAATAATAGATATACTCCCGCGGTTGAACCTTTCGGTCCGTCGCGTCCTTAAGCCCAATGGAAGCTTTTGAAATGGCTTCCATACTACTTTTGCGATTTTACTTTCTACGACTTCATCACCCTCCAAATCAATTTCGAAAAGATCAAAATCCTTCTCACCAATTAACGACTCAACGAATCAACGAATCAACGAATAACGAATAACGAATCAACGACTCAACGAATCAACGAATCAACGAATAACGAATCAACGACTCAACGAATCCCCCGCCAGCAAAGCCCGCAACGCCCTTAACTGCGGCGGGGATGCATCGATACCAGCCTCATGGAGCAGATGGCGCAGGCCGGCGCCGCCCGAGTGGCTGCCCATGGCGAAGCGGTGGCAGCGGCCGATGCTTTGGGGCGGAAACGGTTCGTAGCTGCGGCTGTCCACGAGCAACGCGTGGCAATGAATGCCCGATTCATGGGTGAAGCACAAGTCGCCCACGATGGGCCGGTCCGGGGCGATAGGCCGGCCGCTGGCCTGGGCCGTGCGGCGGCAGACCGCGAACAGTTGGGACAGATCGATCCCGCAGCCCAGCTGGGGATGCTGATGGAGAAGTACAGCCGCTTGTTCCAGGGCTACGTTGCCGGCCCGTTCGCCAAGGCCATTCACGGTTGCGCTCAGGGCCGAAGCGCCGGCTTCGACCGCGGCCAGGGCATTGGCCGTGGCCAGTCCCAAGTCATTGTGGCCGTGGAATTCCAGCGCCAGATGCGGCGCGGCCCGGCGGCAGCGGACGATCATGGCGGCCACGGTTTCCGGCCGGCCGATGCCGACCGTATCGGCCAGACGCAATCGGCGGGCCCCCAGGCGCTCCACGGCGTGGAGAAAATCCTGAAGCCATTGGCCATCGGCCCGGGTGGCATCCTGGGCCCCCACGCTGACAAAGGCAAAAGCATGCATGGCTCTGGGAAGCAATACCTGCAATTGGGCCAGGACCCAGGCCCGATCCTTGCCCAGGGCGCGCAGTTGGATATCGGAGACAGGCAGGCTGATGTGAACGCCATCCACGCCGCAGCGTGCCGCGGCCGCCAGATCTTCGGACCTGGCCCGGCACCAGGCCACGACGCGGCACCTCAGTCCCAGAGCGGCGATGCGGGCAATATCTTCTTCTTCGGCCGCGCCCATGGCCGGCGTGCCGGCTTCCAGCTCATCAATGCCCAACAGATCCAGGGCACGGGCGATGACCAGTTTGTCGGCCCTCTTGAAAATGACTCCCGGCGCCTGGGCACCGTCGCGCAGGGTGGTGTCGTTGAGCTGAATGCTTCTTTTGGGTGCGGATGGCTCCATGCGTCTCAGCCTTTTCTCCCGTTTGATTTACTGCCCGCTATTTGCTTCCGGCGCAGGCAAACCATGCGCGTGGGGCGCCAGCCGATATGGTCGTAGAAATCCAAAGCCGAAAAGTTGGTGCGGTCGGCCAGCAGCTGCAGGCGGGTGGCCCCATGGGACCAGGCCCAGGCTTCCAGGGCATCAAGCAACTGGCGGCCGATGCCCTTGCCGCGCCACTGGGATTCGACAACGATATCCTCCACCAGGGCCACCGGGCCGCCTTCGGCCGTGGAGATCAGCAATTGGGCCGTGCCCATGCCCACCACACTGCCGTCGGCCTCGGCCGCCATGACGCAGCGGTGCTTGCCGCAGCCGTCGATCATCAGGGCCAGGCCGCGGCGGTGGCGTTCGGCGTCGATCTTGAAGTCGGTCTCGATGGCAAACAGTTGCTTCAACAGCGCGACCATGGCGCCGATATCTTCCGGCTGGGCATTGCGGATGGTTGCGGGCATGGTTTACTCCTCCAACGATACACAACGGTATTTAGATGCGGCGTGTGAGTCACAACTGTTGCATGAAGCATAAGGTCTCCGCCTTATCGTACTCGTACTCGTGCTCGTACGCGTACTCGAACGATTTAAAAAATTTTTCGAGTACGCGTACGAGTACGAGTACGACCTCGCCAAAGCAGATATCGTGCAATACTCCTGACTCACACACTTAGATGCGCTCTTGGCCTGTCAATGGGCACAACGGCCGCAGCAAGTGGCGATCTGCTGGATGGGGCAGCTGCAGCGGATGACTTCCAGCCCCTGGGCCTTGAGCGCGGCTTCGGGGACCTTGCCGATCTCGGTCACATAAATCTTCTGGCAATCTTTCAGCGTGCCGACGATCTTTTCGAATTGAGCCGAATCGAAGGTGTGCTCCGGGTCGCCGGTGGAGAGCTTTTCGCAAACGCGATCTTCCAGATGGGTCACTTGCTCTCCGACCATGTAAATCGAGAAGCGTTCTGATTTGCCAAAATGCTCATTGACGCTCCGGCCATCCGTGGTGGCAACGGCTATTTTTATGGGTTTCATGGACTCCTCCTGGGCTGCAATTTTTCTTCGACATACTCGGCCACGCGCGCATTGGTCTCCAGCATGTGCGCCACCCGCTGGTCGCTCATTGCCAAAGGCAGCCGTGGATCAAGCGCACACAAATCCTGGGCACGGTCCATCAGAGCAATCTCTTCGGCCAGCATCCGTTCCATGGGGCAGAGACTTTGTACTTCGGACACAATGCCGCCCAGGGTGTGGTCCGCGGGCAGGCGACCATGACGCAGACACAAGCCCATCAGCAATTTCTCCACCGACAGGCCGATGAGGTGACTGACCAGTTCGTTGGTAAACACCTCCGGACGCTTGCGACCGCCCCGGGCGGCCTTAAAATACTGCCGGCCTTGCGCAATGTATTCCGGCCAGCTTCCCACACCCAATTCTTCCATGGCGACCTCCGCCTTCCAACTGGGAAGGGTTCGATATCTATTGAATTAAATAACTCTCCGACACGCCGTTGTCTTCCATGGCGTCCAGGATATCATCCACCACCCCTTCGCTTTCCACTTTGCCGTACCAGTGCCCCTGGGGCTGAATGACCATGACCGGGCCATGGTCGCAGGCCTTGAGGCAGCCGGTGCTGGTGATCTGAGCGTCCAGGCCGCGGTCGAGAATTTCGTTTTCGATGTAAGGCAGCAGCCCCACCGAGCCCTTTTTGTGGCAAGCCCCCTTGGGGTCGCCGTCCGCTCTGAAACTGGCACAGACAAAAATGTGGTATTTGGGTTTGTCCATTATTTTATGCTCCTTTATAAGTTTTAGTGATAAATCAGACTGCAATACTCTGTACTTTTACCTCTACTTCGCGGGTAAGTTTAAAGTGTAAAGTTAAAAGTATGAAAGTGAAGGGATGCTATCGATTATATTTTCGGCATTGCTTGGCAAGCACCCAATCAAATGGCAGCCATGCCTTCACTAAAAACTTAAAACTTCCAACTTAAAACTTCTTTTAACACCCCATCATGTCTCCTCCGCACGAAACCCCGCAGGCCCTGGGTTTGCGCACGGCCATGGCGCTCAGGCTTTGGCCGGCGAAAACCCGGTGCACGGCTTCTTCGATGAGTCCCTCGCAGAGCGCCACCGCCACGCCGTGATCGGCCAATACTTTGCGCGGGTTTTCGCCGGCGCCGGAGACCAGCAGCATGCGGCAGTCGCCGAGCCGCTCGGCCAATTGGCGCCAGCGTTCCAGACCGCCGCCAGGCTCGGGCGCGGGGCGGGATTCGACCAGACGGATGCGCCCTTCCCTCTGCTCGTAAATCAAAAACTTTCCGGCTTCGCCCAGGTGTTGATTGACCAGCACCCCCTCCATGGAGGCCACGGCCACGTAAGGCCGCGTAGGCACTTCTTCTCCCGCGGCCGGCGGCTCGGACAAATGCTGGCAGCTGTTCAAGGTCTGCATGAGTTTGGGCGACGGTGCCTCGCCCAGCAGGCCCACGGCGTCGGCCCGGCAGCGGGTGCAGTGGCTCATCTGGGGCAGATATTGTCCGGCCTGTTTGCGAATGGCGGCCATGGTGGCGCTGTCCGGTTCGGCCAGATGTTCGAAGGCGCTGCCCTTGTTGGGGTAGTAGGGCATGCCGTTAAAAAGATCGACGCCCAAAGGAGCCACGGTCCTGGCGATGTCAACGATGTGTTCTTCGTTGATCCCCGGCAGCACAATGGCATTGACTTTGACCATTATCTCTTTGCTTTTAAGGGCTTTGATTGCTTCCATCTGCCGCTCAAGAAGTATTCGCGCGCCCTCTTCGGGCGAAACCACCCGCTTGCCGATGCGCATCCAACTGTAGATATTGGCGCCGATGGCCGGGTCCACGGCATTGACCGTAATGGTGACGTGGCTGACTTGCAGGCGGTGCAGCTCTTCGACATAGGGAGCGATGTTCAAGCCGTTGCTGGCCACGCAGAGCATCATGTCAGGGTAAGTCCGGCGCACGCGTTCAAACGTCTCCAGGGTCTGCTCGGCATTGGCAAAGGGATCGCCGGGACCGGCGATGCCCACCACTTTAATGTTGGGCTTTTCTTCGAGCACGGCGGCCAGGTAGACCATGGCCTGAGCCGGTGAAAGCAAGGCACTGGTGACGCCCGGCCGGCTTTCGTTGACGCAGTCAAAGAGCCGGTTGCAGAACTTGCATTGAATGTTGCAGCGCGGGGCCACCGGCAGATGGACGCGGCCGTAATGGTGATGACTCTTGCGGTTGAAGCACGGATGTTGTTCCAGGTTCATGGCTACCGCCTTTCTCTTTTCGTACTCGTACTCGGAAAATTTTCGTGTCCGCGTACGCGTACGCGTACGAGTACGATTGTGAAAGTTCACATATAGGTATACCCAACTTCCGACCCATCCTGCCGCTGCTCGATCAGGGCATTGGCGATGCGGTCGAAGAGGGCCATGGCGCCTTCGTAGCCGATGTGCAGCAGGCGCGGTCCGCCCATGCGGTCATGGATGGGAAAGCCGACCCGCACCAGCGGAATCGAAAGGCGCCGGGACATGGCGTAGCCTTTGCTGTGGCCGATGATTAGATCTGGCTTGGCTTTTTCTACCGCGGCTTCGATGGCGGCGAAGTCCGCGCCGTCGAGCACCGTCAGTTCTTTGCGCCAGGATTCGGGCACTAATGCTTCTAATACTTCAGCGAGATGGTGACTCTGGCCGCCCGAACCGCATACCACCGGGTGGATGCCGATTTCGCTCAGATAGCCCACCAGGCCGGCCACCAGATCTTCTTCGCCGTAGACGGCGGCGCGGATATTGTTAACATGCTTGTGGCCATCCACCAGGGTGTCCAGCAAGCGGCCGCGCTGCTCCCTGTAAATAGCGGGCACGGGCCGGCCGCTGATCTCGCTCAAGGTCTGCAGCAGGGCGTCGGTGTGGCGGATGCCCATGGGAAACCCCAGGCGCGCGGCGCGCATGCCAAAGCGCTCGGCCAGCAGTAATGCGGCGGTTTCATTGGCCAGGGCCAGGGTGTGGCCCAGCTCGATGCTGGCCGCGGCAGTGCCGGCCTGGGCAATGGTGGCCACGGGCGTGCCACCGTCGGGAATGCGGTGGTAACTCTCCCACAAGCCGCCGTCCAGGGTCTGGGAGTAATCGGGCAGCACCATGGGCTCAAGGCCAAAGGCCACCACCATCTCTTTTGAATGGCGCAGATCGGCCGGTGACAGCATGCCGGGGAAGAGATTGACCTGGTTCTGCTTAATGCCGCCGGCTTGGGTAGCCAGGGTCCGCACCGTGGCCAGTACGGCGCGGTGAAAGCCTTCCATGTGGCTGCCCTGGTAACTGGGCGTGCTGGCGTGAACGATGGGCGGCACCGTGCCCTCGGGCTGACCCGCCAAATACTGCTTGATGAACATGGGCACGTCGTCGCCGATGGTTTCCGACAAACAGGTGGTGGCAATGCCGATCAGAGCCGGATCATACTGCCGGCAGATATTCTCCAGGGCCAGCTTCAGATTGACGGCACCGCCGAAGACCGCGGTCTGTTCGCCGAAATTGGAGCAGGCGATATCCACCGGCTCCTTGTAATGGCTGATCAGGTAGCGGCGGATATAAGTACTGCACCCTTGGGAACCATGCAGCAGCGGCACCGCGCCACGAATGCCTTTGAACACCAGCGAGGCGCCCAGGGGCGCGCACAGCTTGCAGGCGTTCTGGGTAGCCGAGGCGGTGGGGGTGATAGGGAAATTCCCCATGGCATATTCTTTTACGCTATCGGAAGTATTCATCTTCGGTCCGCCTTTCTTCTCGTACTCGTACGATTCAACACCATCATGGTTCCTCACTATGTCTTGCTCCGAAACGGCACGAACTGCCACACCGGGCTGGTCACGGTGGTGTGGACTTCTCTGGCAAAGTGCAGCATGCCTTCGAAGCCGGCCAGCGGCGTCTTACGCTCGTGGTTATGGTCGCAGAACCCGACCCCCAGCTTGTAGGCAATCGGCCGCTCCTTGACGCCGCCGATGAAGAGATCGGCTTTTTTTTCGATCACAAAGCGCGACAGCTCCAGGGGATTGGCATCGTCCAGAATCACCGTGCCCGTATCGCACAGATCGCGCAGGGTGGCGTAGTCATCGGCATTGCCCGTCTGGGAGCCGGCCACTACCACGCGCATGCCCAGTTGACGCAAGGCTTTAATCAGGGAGAAGACTTTGAAAGCACCGCCCACGTAGACGGCGGCGCGCTTGCCTTCCAGGTCGGCGCGCAGGCGGCGCAATTCGGGCAGCACGGCATTGACCTGCTCGCGCACCAGTTTTTCGGTTTTCTGTTGAATGAACGGGTCCGAGGAGAAATGGGCCGCCACATCGTAAAGCGCCTTGGCCATGTCTTCGATGCCGAAGTACGAGGCCCGGATGTAAGGAATGCCGTACTTCTCTTTCATCATTTCAGCCAGAAAGGTCATGGCCCCCGAGCACTGCACCACGTTGAGCGTGGCCCCATGGGCCCGGCGGATATCTTCCACCCGGCCGTCGCCGGTGAGCACCGAGACCACCTGCACGCCCATGCGTTGGTAGTAATCGCGGATCAGCCAGGCTTCGCCGCCGATGTTGAACTCGCCCAGGATGTTGATGCTCACCGGCGCGATATCCCGGGTGTCGCCCGTGCCCACCAGTTGGAAGAGGGCGTCGCAGGCGGCCTTGTAGCCGTCTTTCTTGGTGCCCTTGAAGCCTTCGGAGTGTACGGGAAGTACTGGAATTGCCTTCTCGCGGCTGGCCCGGCGGCAAACCGCGGCCACGTCGTCACCGATGATGCCCACAATGCAGGTGCTGTAAACAAAGGCCGCCTTGGGGTTGTAAGCGTCGATCAATTCGACCAAGGCCCGGTAGAGTTTCTTTTCACCGCCGAAGATGACCTCTTTCTCCTGAAGATCAGTGGAGAAGCTCATGCGGTGGAGTTGGGCTTCCGAAGAGAGTGCGCCGCGGATGTCCCAAGTGTAAGCTGCGCAGCCGATAGGCCCGTGCACCAGGTGCAAGGCGTCGGCAATGGGGTAGAGCACCACCCGGGAGCCGCAGAAGACGCAGGCCCTCTGGCTGACGCTACCGGCCAGGCTCTGCTTGTCGCAGGTCATTTCAAAGGGCGCGCTGCCGGTCTCGTGGATCTGCTTTTCGCGTTGCTTTAAGATTGGGATCGAAGACATACGGATACCTATAGGTTTCGTTTAAAGTTTAAAGTATGAAAGTTTAAAGTTAAGGAATTCTATCATTAACCACAATATAACCAAGGTGCTATTCTTAATCGGTAGAATTCCTTTGCTTTACACTTTAAGCTTTACACTTAAAAATTTCTTCTATCTTTAAAGCACCAACTCAAAATTGACATCCGTGCTATCGCGCTCTTTGCGATCAAGCAGTGCATCCAATACCTTCTCAAGCAACCGCAAGGCCCCGCGGTAACCCACCGATGGGAAGTAACTATGGCCCATGCGGTCCAGGATGGGAAATCCAAATCGCACATAGGGAATATCTTCGTCCCTGGCAATGTACTTCACATAGGTGTTACCCATGAGCAGGTCCACCGATTGATTCTTGATCCATTGATGGAAGAGAAACATGTCGCCGGGGACGGCAATATGGATCTCATCGGCCACGCCGGAAAGGGTTTCGCGCAGAGCCTCTTCGTACTTCTTGCCGGCCGGTGAGCCGGTGACCACATAGACCGGTTTCATGTCCAGGGCGGTCAGGAAACGGGCCAGGGCCAGCAATTGATCTGGGTCGCCCACCAGGCCTACCCGTTTGCCGTAGAGATAGGAGTGCCAGTCGGAGATGGCATCCACCAGCTGCCCCCGTTCCAGGTCAATACTCTCCGGCACATTGACGCCGGCCATGCGGCGCAGGGTGTCCACGAAGAGATCGGTATCGTGCAGACCGATGGGCAGGTTGAGCACCTGGCAGGGCACTTTGCACTTGGCATCCATGGCCAGGCCGGCCGGCGCCGAGGCAATGGCGCCCAGGGCGATGGTGCCCATGCTGCCGCCGCTCTGCTTGAGTTGTTCGATGGTGACGCCGCCTTCGGGAAACATCTTATACTTTCCGGTCATGGGCCCGTTCAGCACCCGGGCCGTGTCCGGAAACATGATCGAAGCAATGCCCAATTCCGATGCGATTCGACGTACTTCGCTCATGTCGGCCGGCTCCACGAAGCCGGGGATCAGATTGACCAGCTTGCTCTTGGGCGCGGCCGATTCGGCGAAGTAATCCACCATGGCCTTGGTCATACTGGAAAAACCCGTGACGTGAGAGCCCACATAGCTCGGCGTATTGGCGTGGAAGACATACTTGCCTTCGGGAATGCGGCCCTCGGCTTTGGCCTTGTTGACGATCTGGGGGATGTCGTCGCCGATGGTTTCGGAAAGACAGGTGGTGTGCACGGCAATGACTTCCGGCTCGTAAACAGTGAAGATATTGTCGATGGCCTGCAGCAGGTTGGCCTGGCCACCGAAAACCGAGGCCCCTTCGGTAAACGCGCTGGTGGCGGCCATAACCGGTTCTTTGAAGTGGCGCGTCAAGGTGCTGCGGTGATAGGCATAACACCCCTGCGAGCCGTGACTGTGCGGCAGGCAGCCGTGGACGCCCAGGGCCGCATACATGGCGCCAATGGGTTGGCAGGTCTTGGCCGGATTGACCATCAAGGCCGACCGATCTTTGATTTCCGATGTGGTATGTCTGAGCAACATGGTGCTTTACTCCTATCTATTATTGGGTTTCGTGTCCGTACTCGTACGCGTACTCGTACTCGAACAATACAATCAGATGCCCTTCGAGTGCGCGCTCAATAGCAGCCTAGTCACACGCATACTTCGCCGCCAGCTCCGGATTCTTCTGCCAGGGGGCTTTCAGGTAGCTCCACACGCGGCTGCCCACCATGCGATCAATCTCCTGGTAGAAGTTGATGGCCCCTTTGAACCCTGCGTATGGCCCGCCGTAATCGTAGCTGTGCAATTGCTTCATGGGGATGCCGTGCTTCTGGATCACATACTTTTCCTTGATGCCCGCGCAGAAGATATCGGGCTTGAACATGGCGATCATCTTTTCAGTTTCGTGTTGGCTGATATCGTCGATGATCAGGGAGCCCTGGGCCATTTCAGGCATCATGCCTTCATAGTCGGCGAATTGCAGGCCCTGGGATTTCAGCTCGGCGGCGCGCTCCTTGGGAATGCGCGGCTGGTAGCGGGTTTCGTCCGGATGTACTTCCAGCTCCTCGATGTTGCGGCTGTCGGCATCGACCTTGATGCTGGGCAGCACCCGGCGGCCTTCGTAGTCGTCGCGATGGGCGAACTCATAGCCGGCCGACAATGTCACCATGCCCAGTTCGTTGAAAAGCTCTTGATAATGATGGGCCCGGGAACCGCCCACGAAGAGCATGGCACGCTTGCCCTCGGTGCGCGGCCGAATCTCGGCGGCCGCCTTCTCCACCTCGGGCAGCTCAGCGGCGATGACCGCTTCAGTGCGGGCGATCAACTTCTCGTCGCCGAAGTATTGGGCGATCTTGCGCAGCGATTTGGCCGTGGCCTGGGCGCCGATGAAATTGACCTTGATCCAGGGCAGGCCGAACTTCTTCTCCATCATCTCGGCAACATAGTTGATCGAGCGATGGCACATGATCAGGTTCAGATCCGCTGTGTGCGAGTTGGCGAATTTGTCGATGCTGGAGTTGCCGCTGAAGGTGGAGATCAGCGTTAAGCCGCAAGCTTCGAAAAGACGCTCGATCTCGAAGGCATCACCGCCGATGTTATACTCCCCCAGCATATTGATCTTGAAAGCTCCGGGTTGGACCGTGTTATCGGTGCCCACCACATGAGTGAAGATGCCGTTGTTGGCGATGTGGTGGCCGGCCGACTGACTGACCCCTTTGTACCCCTCGCAAGAGAAGCCAAAGACATTGATGCCCAGCTTTTCTTTCATCTCCCGACAGACCGAATGCACATCATCGCCGATGAGCCCCACCGGGCAAGTGGAGAAGACCGCAATGGCCTTGGGTTTGAAGATATCGTAGGCCTCCTGAATGGCTTGTCTGAGCTTCTTTTCGCCGCCGAAGATGATCTGCTCATCCTGCATGTCGGTGGTGAAGCAGTAGGTCATGAAGTTATGGCCGTCGGGCGTGCTGTCCGGATCAGTCTGGTTGCGACGGGTGAGCCAACTGTAGAAACCGCAGCCCACCGGGCCGTGGGTAATATTGATGATGTCCCGGGTGGGACCCAGCACCACGCCCTTGCACCCCGCGTAGCAGCAACCGCGCTGGCTGATGAGACCTGGAACCGTACGCACGTTGGATTGGATCTCGGGGACCTTGCCATCTGGCGTTACGCGATTGACCACGATCTGCTTATCCCGCTTGCGGGCTACCTTGGACGGATACTTGGCCAGCAGTTGCTTGCGCACCCGCGTCAGCTCCTTGCCATCCAATGTCAGGCTCTCTTCTTTCATATCAGCAGGCATCGCCATACAAATTCTCCTTATTTGAAATCGGTAGAATACCTTTGCTTAAGACTTTAAACTTTACACTTAAAACTACTTTACCCCTCGTCCAACACCGCGTCTCCATGCTCGCCGGTGCGCACCCTGTAAGCCTCCACACAAGGCATCACGAAGATCATGCCGTCGCCGGGCTTACCGGTCTGATTGACCCTGATCATGGTTTGGACGGCTTTTTCCACCAGATCATCCTGCACCACCATGACCAGGAACCGTTTGGGAATCAGGCGCTGGCTCTGTCCCAGTTGGGAGATGGCTTCTTCATAGCCCCGCTCGGCGCCTTTGAGCAGTTGCAGGTCCACCAGGCCCTTGCCGCGGCCCAGACAGTCGCGAGCCGTGATCGAGGGCAGCCCCACTTCGGCCAAAGCTCTCTTGGTCTGGTTCATGCGATTGAGCCGCACGATGGCGATAATCTCTTTCATGGTTTCACCTCTTCGATGCTGCCGTCGGCTTTTTGCTTGACGCCGGAGCTGATCGTGTACGTTTCAAGTACGGGCACGATGAAGATCTTGCCGTCGCCGAAAGCGCCCTTTTCACCGGTGCGGGCCGCTTTCATGATGGTGCGGATGACGAAATCCTTGTCGCTCTCCTTGACTACCGTCAGCAGCATTTCCTTGGGGATCTCATCGTAAGTGATCTCGCCGATTTTAATGCCCCGTTGCTTGCCGCGGCCCACCACCGACATTTTGGTCACTCCGGGAAACCCGGCTTCCATCAAGGCCGCCAGCACATCATCGACTTTCTCCGGCCGGACGATCGAACGAATCATTATCATGACATCTTCTCCTATTCATTTATGAAAATCGTTTTTTACTTTCTTCTAGGCGGCAATCCCATATTCGATGAGCAGTTTTTCCAGATCGTCGATGGGCAACGGGTTCGGGATGACTTTCATCTCATTGCCGTCGATCTTGCGCGCCAGGGTGCGGTACTCATCGGCCTGGGTATGTTTGGGATCAAAATCGATGACGGTCTTTCGGTTGATCTCGGCGCGCTGCACCATGTTGTCGCGGGGCACGAAGTGAATCATCTGGGTGCCGAGTCTTTTGGCAAAAGCGGTAATCATCTCCAATTCATTGTCTACCTTACGGCTGTTGCAGATCAGACCGCCCAGGCGCACACCGCCGGCTTCGGCAAACTTGACAATACCTTTGCAGATGTTGTTGGCCGCATACATGGCCATCATTTCGCCCGAAACCACGATATAGATCTCCTGGGCCTTGCCTTCACGGATGGGCATGGCAAACCCGCCGCACACCACGTCACCGAGCACGTCGTAAAAGACATAATCGAGCTCTTCGCTTTCAGCATAGGCGCCCAACTGTTCCAGCAGGTTGATGGAAGTAATGATGCCGCGACCGGCGCAACCCACGCCCGGCTCGGGTCCGCCCGACTCGGTGCACAAGGTTCCGCTGAATCCGAGTTTGCGCACATCGTCCAGCTCCACATCCTCGCCCTCTTCGCGCAGAGTGTCGAGCACCGTGCGTTGGGCCAGGCCGCCCAGCAGCAGTCTTGTGGAATCGGCCTTGGGGTCGCAACCGACCACCATCACTTTTTTGCCCATCTCAGCCAAACCAGCCACCGTATTCTGTGTGGTGGTGGATTTGCCGATGCCTCCTTTTCCGTAAATGGCGACTTTTCGCATTTCTTTCTCCTTTTGTTAATACGCGGGTTCAAATGCAATTCTCCTGGTCCCCGCGATGTCTGTTGTTGACCAACAGTAAACCAAGGATCGTGCCAGATTCGAGGAATCGGCCAATAATTTTTGAAATGCCCGTGATTAATGGAGAAATCGAGAAGTAAAATTGAAATTGTAATGGGCCGGTTTGACTCATTTGGCCTTTTGTGTCTTCACTATTGTAGAAGTCTACAAAAGTGTGGACTCCGCTGGGGGACGTTGATTCGTTGATTGGTTGATTGGTTTATTAGAGTGTAAAATTTTACTCTTTGGAATTTCTACCTAATATCAATAAATATAATTCAATCCACGAATCAACGAATCAACCAATCAACGAATCAACGAGAAGACAAAAAGCACAAAACAGTGCGCCTATACATGCCTTGCTCAGCCAGACACACCCTACGCTTCCAGCGATCTCAAATTGATGCCATACTTCCGGATGCGGTATCCCAGTTGGCGGGGAGTAATACCCAGAATACGCGAGGCTTGCTGCTGCACGCCGCGGGTATCTTTCAGGGCTTGCAGAATCCGGCGACGTTCCAATTGCTGTACTTCGCCGCCGAGATCTTCAAAGGCAGGGGAGCATAAATCCATGCGGGTAGCGGATGCTCCGTTGAAACAGAGGATATTGGCCGGCAGGTCGCTCTCGGAGATGATCTCCTTCTCGGCCATGATGACCAGTCGCTCCATGGTATTGGCCAATTCACGGACATTGCCCGGCCAGGCATAGGTCTTCAGGCGCGCCACCACATCGGGATGCAGGCGCACGCGGCGATCGTGGAGCCGGTTGAATTTGTCAGTATAAAAATCGATTAGGGCGGGAACATCTTCGGGCCGTTCGCGCAGGGCCGGCAGCACGATGGGCACTACGTTCAGCCGCCAATAGAGATCTTCGCGGAAGGTACCTTTGGCCACGGCCTCCATCAGGTTGCGGTTCGTGGCCGTTACCACGCGCACATCCACGGTCAGAGGATCGGACGACCCAATGCGCTCAAAGGTGCGCTCCTGGAGCACGCGCAGCAATTTGACTTGCAAATTGAGCGGCAGTTCGCCGATTTCGTCCAGGAAGATCGTGCCCTGATCAGCCATTTCAAAGCGGCCGGCCCGACGCACGGCCGCGCCGGTAAAAGCCCCCTTCTCAACGCCGAAGAGTTCAGCCTCGATCAGATTCTCCGGCAAGGCCGCCAGATTGACCGCCACAAAGGGCTGCTTGGCGCGCCGGCTCTGGTAGTGCAGCGTCTGGGCGATAAGCTCCTTGCCCGTGCCGCTTTCGCCCAGCAGCAAAACGGTGGTGTCGGTGGCAGCCACCTTGCGTACCAGTTTGAGCACCTGCTGCAACGGCGTCGACTCGCCCACGATATTGGGCAGGCTGAACTTCTCCTTAAGCTGCATCCGCAACTGGCCACATTCGCTTTCAGCCTGACGCAGGTGTTCCCAGAGCAGCACGAACTGGCCGATAAAAGAGGCCACGATGGAGAGCACGCGCAGATCATCATCCACGTTGCCTTCCTGGACCGTGTAGATGCCGTCCACGCTGATGACGCCCAGGGTCCTGCCATCCAGGGCAATGGGCATGCACAGGAAGGAGATACCGCTCTTCTGGGGCCGCGAGTCGGTCTTGTTGAGAAATTTGGGTTCGGCCCCGATGTTGGGGATGAACATGGGCTGACCGCTCTCGATCACGCGGCCCACGATGCCCTCGCCGATGCGGTACTTGCCGCGCTGGATCTCTTCCCGGCTCAGGCCATAAGCGACCACGATCTTAAGTTCGCGCGTCATGGGGTCGAGCAAGAAGACGCAGCCCCGTTGCAACCCAAGGCGGCCGGCCAGGATTTCCATGGCCGCATACAAGTTCCTTTCCAGGTCCAAGGAACTGGTCAGCACCTGACTCACCTGGAGAATGGCGCTGAGTTCTTCATTCTTGCGTACGAGCAGGTTCATGGCAACGATTACAGCAAATCAAATGCCAATCTGAACGCCATGATGTCCCATTGATTTAATTCACTGAATTTAAACTAATATTGATCCATTTGGGTTAGAGACGACCCAAAACGGTAAATTGCAAATAGGTAATATCATCCCACAATTGATACAAAATTGTATAATTATAAATGATTCTGGAAAATCCCGCGAAATTGGGAGGGCATAAGCGCCGACTTAAATAGACAACCAGATTCTATTGAAAAATGAATATCGAATAGCGAACAAGGAACAGCAAAATGTCGAAGGAGCTTAGACCGTTTAAATTTGAAGAACGACGGATTCATTACCAAAGTCAAAAGAAAACTTTATAATTCGATAATCCTTGTTCGATATTCGATATTCATTTTACGCTCGCGGCCAAGGCTGATACGGCTTGGTTTTCCAGCGCTGGTGCACCCAGAACCACTGCTCTGGATAACGGCGGGCGTACGTTTCGATGACGAGGTTATAGAGCTGGGAGTTTTCTTCGATGTCCTTGGTGCGGTCGCCGGTTTGAATCACGGGCAGCTCAGGGCCGAAGACGGCGTCAAATCCGTCCGGACGACGGATGAGAAAAACTGGGACCACCGGGGCCTGGCTTTTGATCGCCAGCAGGGCCATACCTTTGTTGGTGCAGGCGCGCTGGCCGAAGAAATCCACGAACACGCCGTCATACCAATCCACGTTCTGATCCATGAGCATGGCCACCGGAAATCCTTTGCGCAGCTCGCGGTAGATATCGCGCGCCGCGCCCCGGTGGGTGGCGATGACCTGGCCGCCGTAGCGGCAACGGTTTTCCTTGAAGAAGCGTTCCAGAAAGGGGGCGTCCAGCTTGCGATAGACCGTGCGCACGGGGATCTGGCCCAGCAAACCGATAATAGGCAGCAGTTCCCAGTTGCCGAAGTGGGCCAACAGAAAAAGTACTCCCCTGCCCTTAGCCAGGGCCTGGCGATACTCTTCCAGCCCAATCACCCGTATGTACTTGGAGAATTGATCCCACGGCAGGCTGAGGGACCAGCCCACCTCAAACACCACCCGGATCAGGTTTTCAAACACCTGGCGGGCAATTCGGAAAATCTCAGCCGGTGTTTTTTCTTCTCCAAAGGCCAGGTTCAGATTCTGGATGGCGATGCGGCGATGCTTGCGATCCAGTTTAAATATCAGTCCGCCCAGGCTGCTGGCCAAACGGTCTCGCATGGATCTCGGCAGCCGCCCCAGAAAAGAAAAAAGGGCGACAACGGCCCGATAGAGGAAACGATCGATCAACTTCTCTTTCATGGCCGTGGCCGCCCTCGTGAGAAGACTGAAGGCTGAAGACTGAAGGCTGAAGGGAAAAGGAGGGCCGCCACTATTCCCCTCACCCCGACCCTCTCCCCAAGGGGGAGAGGGAGCACTTGCTCGTGATGCCGAAAGCATAAACGGTATACTGACATATTCTGCTTCCCTAAGTCCCCTTGCCCCTCAATCCCTCAATCCCTCAGTCCCTTTGTCCCTTAGTGCCTTTGTGCCTCAGTGCCTCAGTGCCTTTGTGCCTCAGTGCCTCAGTGCCTTTGTGCCTCAGTTCCTCAGTCCCTACGCGCCAATCGCCTGATTCATCATCTCGCCCACCAGCTTCGAAAAGCGGGCCGGGTTCTCCAGTTTGCCGCCTTCGGCCACCACCGCCAAATCGTACAATAGCAGACTGTAGTCTTTAAGGGCCGTATTCTGGCGATCTTTTTCGTAGAGCGCGCGGATCTTGGCCATCACTGGATGGTCCATGTTCAATTCCAGCACCCGCTTGACTTCAGGCGGCTTCTGGCCGGCGGCCTTGAGGATCTTCTCCATGTAGGCGCTCATGTCGTAATCGGCGCCGGAAAGGCAGGCCACCGATTCCTTGAGGCGGTCCGAGGCTTTGACTTCCTTGACCTTGGCTTCGAGCTGGCCCTTGATGAAGCCGAACAGGGCTTTGAACTCTTCGCGCTTGGCATCATCTTTCTTATCCGGTTCGAGCTCGCCCTTTTCAGCGCTTTTTAACGGCTTGCCGCCGTATTCGTGCAGCGACTGCATGGCCCACTCATCCACCGGATCGGCCATCAGCAGTACTTCGTAGGATTTGTCCTTCAACTTCTCCAGCAGCGGGCTGTTGATCAGGGCGTTGAGGTCGTCGCCGGTGATGTAGTAAATCTCCTTCTGATCCGGCTGCATGTTCTTCACGTACTCATCCAGCGAGACCCATTTGTCGCCGGACTTGGTGGTTTTGTAGCGCGCCAGCGAAGCGATCTTCTCGCGCTTGTTGTGGTCGGTGTAAATACCTTCTTTAATCACCGGGCCGAACTCGGCGTAGAACTTCTCATACTCTTCGGGCTTCAGGTCGGTGAGCAGATCAAGGACCTTTTTGACCAGGTTATTGCGGATGTTCATCACCAGCCGGTCCTGCTGCAATATCTCGCGGCTGACATTGAGATTGAGATCGGGCGCGTCCACCACCCCTTTGACGAAACGCAGATATTCGGGCACCAGCTCCTTGCAGTCATCCATGATAAAGACCCGCTTGCAGTAGAGATGCACGCCGTGTTTGCGCTCGGGCTGGAACATATCAAAGGGCGCCTTGGAAGGAATGTAGAGCAGCATATCGTACTCCGTGGTGCCTTCCAGCTTCATGTGCAGCCTGGCCAGGGGCGGGTTCCAGTCATGGGAGAGATGCTTGTAGAACTCTTCGTAGGTCTTGTCGTCGATCTCTTCCTTGGGCTGGGCCCAGATGGCCGTCATGGTGTTGATGGTCTCTTCTTCCACCACCCGGCGCTTGGTTTCGCCGATGGGCTTGCCGTCTTTGTCCTTGATGAGCTCCTGGTCCGGGATGGGAATCTCTTTTTCCACATCCATCCGGATTGGATAGGCCACGAAGTCGGAGTGCTGCTTGATGATGCGGCGGATTTGCCACTGGTCGGTGAAATCGAGCTCATCCTTTTCTTTTTTCTTCAGGTGCAGGGTGATGGTGGTGCCGCGTTTTTCTTTGTCGGCGTACTGGATGTCATAGGAGCCGTCGCCGCTGGATTCCCAGCGCACCGATTGCTCCTTGGGGACCCCGGCGGCCCGGGTGATCAGGGTGATTTTGTCCGCCACCATGAAGGCGCTGTAAAAGCCCACGCCGAATTGGCCGATCAACTCCGGCGTCAACGACTGCTCACTCTGGGCCTGTTTGATCATCTCCAGGAATTGGGCCGTGCCGCTTTTGGCGATGGTGCCGATGTTTTCCATGACCTCCTCAAAGGTCATGCCGATGCCGTTGTCGCTGATTTCCAGGGTCTGGGTAATGCCGTCGGGCTTGATCTTGATGCTGAACTCCGGATCATCCCCCAGCAGCCCTGGTTCGGTCTGGGATTTGAATCGCAGCTTGTCAATGGCGTCCGAGGCGTTGGAGATCAGCTCACGCAAAAAGATCTCTTGGTTGGAGTAAAGGGAGTTGATGATGAGATTGAGAATTTGACGAACTTCGGTCTTGAACTGGTGAGTTTGTTTTTGGCCTTCCATGGTCCCGTAATGCTCCTTTCTTTCAGTTAATCCGGGCAAATAATGGGCAAAAATTCCAAAATGTCAAGCGGAGATCTGGGTGGGTGCGTAAGGTAAAGGATTTTTTAAGCACGCGGTTATCAGAAAAGCAAAAGCTTGGGCAGTTTTCGATTAAGTTGATTCGTTGATTGGTTGATTGGTTTATTCGTTAAAGGATGTTACCACCTTTGGAACCGTGGATTTGTTATTTACGTTGCGCCGTTGCGTGAGACCCAAAAATAGAATGGTCGTTCTTTCGAATCGCCGGTTCAAAGGTTGATGCGCACAAGGACGACTGGGCCCCATGGCGTTCAATTTTAATCTCGCGCAACGGCGCAACGCAAGACCCTATCACCCAAACCCCGTGGCCAACCCGGTTTTCACGGCCAGAGGGGTGGCGATCTCCAGATAGTGCTCCGCCTCGAGGGTGTAACGGGGCCACTCGATAACACCTGGAATGGAGGGGTTTCCATTTTTGGCAAAATTGGCCCACAGGCTCATCACCTGATCCGCCAAGGCCTCGTCCTCAGCCCCCCAGCGGGTGGAGAGCTGAATATCGGCCATGTCCACCTTGGAGCCGTTGCCGTCCGGATCGCCGATCTGTTCGATCGACAGGCCGGTGAGCCCCAGGAAATAGTGGGTGACGAAACTGGATGGGAAGTTAAAAAGATAAACCAGCTCCGCGCCATGATAGGCTTTGCCGCCCACGGCGCGCCAGCCCGCCGGCAGATGGCGAAAGCAATAGACATACTGGGGCGCCTGGCAATGGGCCGCGCGCAGGGGCATCTGTTCGAGCAGGCCGGGGACCAGGTCCCCTTCGGAGACCAGGTCGGTGGCGTTGGCGCCCGCCATGAAAGGCACATCGCTGGCCAATCCGTTGCGAATGGCATCCATCGTGGTGTGCATGGCATAATAGCCGTCGATATTGGGACCGTAAGCGGCAATGTTGTCCATGTAATGGGCGTTGTCGGAGGCAATGATCTTCTGCCACGGCACGGCCCGCAGATCGGATAGAGATTCAGCACCCAGACGCTGGGACAGGCTGATCCCGCGCGCTTCGGCCGCTGCCAGATCCACAGAATTCATGAAGTCATTGCCGGAAGCCACCATACCGCTCTGGCAGATGGCGCGTTTGAACAGCCCCGTGGCCAGGGGCGAAGCCATCAGCGAGATGGCTTTGGCGCCGCCGCCCGACTGGCCAAAGATCGTGACATTGCCCGGATCGCCGCCAAAGGCCGCGATGTTGTCCCGCACCCACTGTAAAGCCGCGATGAGATCCATCTGGCCATAGTTGCCCGAGCCGCCGTAGCCCGACTCTTCACTGAGCAGGGGATGGGCCAGGTAGCCGAAGGGCCCCAACCGGTGATTGACCGTGACCAGAACCACCCCTTTGGCGGGCAGGGCCTCCGGGTTGTTGTAAAGCCTCATGTTGGCGGTCAGCATCATGAAGGCGCCGCCGTGCAGCCAGACCATGACCGGCAGGTCCTTGGCCTGCCGGGGGGCCAAAATATTTAAGTGCAGGCAATCTTCGCTCATGCCGCCCAGGCCGTAGGGTTTGTAGACCAGGTTCTGGGCGGCCTGATCGCCATACTTAAAGGCGTCGCGCACGTCCTGCCACGGTTCCGGCGCCAGCGGCGGCTTCCAGCGCAGCTCTCCCAGCGGCGGCCGGGCATAGGGCACGCCGTACCACGCCCAAACACTCTCGCCCTCGGCCACGCCGCGCAGATCGCCGTAAATTGTTCGGACCGTCTTTCCTGGAAGCTTTTGCTCCGTCATTCCGAATCTCTCCCTATAGTCCAAGCACAGCCAGATGAACTCTCCCTTCCCGAGATTGTCCCAAAGTCTGAAGCCATGATGAATTGAAAAGTTTATATTGGGTTCCCCGGCAAGGGTCAACCAGGAGATGTACAGAGGAGTGTAAGTCACGGCCGTTGCATGAAGCGTGAAGTCTCTCCTATATCGTACTCGTACGCGTACGAACACGAAAGAAAAAAAGAGAATCCTCTGGGCGCTAGGATTCCTTGGAATTGATGGGAAATTTGCAGGTAACGCGCGTACCCTGCCCTTCCTGGCTGTCGATGTGCAGGGTGCCGCGCAGGCGGTCCATGGCCTCCTTGGCGATCACCAGACCCAGGCCGGTGCCCTGGTCGGTAAAGGCCTTGGCGTTTTCGGCGCGGAAGAATTCGGTGAACAGGCGCGGCAGTTGATCCTGGGGAATACCGATGCCCTGGTCGATGATCCGCAGGCTGAGCCAGCCGGCATTTTCCTTGGCCAGAAGTACTTCTACTTTTCTACCGGCGGGCGTGTATTTGATGGCGTTGGAGAGCAGATTGGTATAAAGATCGTCCACGATTTTGGGCTCGCCCAGGATGGGCGGCAGCTGGCGATCCAAGACCAGGGTCAGGCTCACACCTTTCTCCTTGGCCTGGTTGTGATAAACAGAGGAGAGCTGTTCCAGCAGCGGCGCCAATGACATGGGCCGCAACTCGGCCGGCCCGCTGCCGGCGCGTTTGACGCCCAGCTTGAGCAAATCCTGAATCAGGTAGGCAAGGCCTTCGATGCGGCGCTCGCACTGGGCCAACATCTCGGTTTGCTTCTCATTAAGCGGGCCGGCATAGCTTTTGCGAAGCACTTTGAGCATGCCGTCCACGGCATTGAGGGGCGATCGCAGCTGATGGGCGGTCTTTTGCAGAAACCAGCTCTTATTGAGCTCGTTTTTCAGGTTTTGCATGGCCAGGGCGGTGAGCTCCGATATCAAGGCGAAGAAATCCACATCTTTGTCGCTGAAGTAAAAGCGCGCGTCGCTGTAGACGCAAAATACGCCCAGCACCCGCTTTTCCACCTTCAGGGGCAGGCAGATCATGGACGCAATGCCTTCCTGGCGAACGTTTTCCGGATACTGGAAGTAGTCTTGTTCTTCAATGTTGCCGATGGAGTAGTAGGCGCCGTCGATGATCTTCTGGTTGATAGGGCTTTTGGCGATCTCCACGTCACCCTTGGAGAGGTAGTTCTGACTCAAACCAAAGGTGGAAGCAAAACGCAGCATTTTGCGCTGGTCGTCGAGCAGCTTGATGGAGCTGGCCTTGACGCCCATGATGCGGGCCGCGGCCTGGGTGGCGGAGTCCATCAACTCCTGGTAGTCGGCGCAAAAGGCCATCTGCTTGACCAACTGGTACAAGGCGGTCAGCTTGGCGTTGGCGATATCCAGCTCTTTGCAGAAGACCAGCAAAGTGCGGCCCTTGGTGCGCAGACTGAGCTTGATGGTCGTGACCAAGAAGGCTGTAATAAACATGGCCGTGGTCAGGATGATAAAGAGCGTAATATTTTCGCCGGTGGTGTGGCTCTTGTTGAACATGGAGTGGCTGAAGATCGCCGCGTACGGTGCCACGGCGCCGGTGTTCTGCAAATAGCCCAGTAAGCCCAAGGCCGCCACATTGAGGCCCGAGTAGATATAGGCATAGGCCGGCGCCAGCAGGATGCCGGCCAAAATGATGTGAAACAGCACAAAGAGCGTCAGGGGGCTGTAGAATCCACCCGTGTAGTAAATCAAGGCGTACAGGGCCGACAGGTCGCATAAAATCTGGCCATGGGCGCAGATTTCAAAAGGTCTTTCGTGGTCCGATGAAAGACGTCGCAGATAGCGGCAAATGATGGTGAAGAGAAGGTTATAAATCGTTATGGCCGCGATGACGGTCGTGATGGGGGCCAGGGGAATAACAAGCTTGCCCAGGTGGGCGGCCCAGGCGCCGGCCAGGGCAAATACTACCGCCATCCAGCGCAAGCCGATGAACCAACTGACCCGTTCACTCAGCTCGCGGCGGAAGAACATCTGCTGTTGGACGAGTTCTTTGGCGAGATCCATTGTTCCGTTTGCCCGTCAAACACCTTAATTTAATTAATCAGATGTTTGATCCCGCCGCTCTTTGGCGGGGTTGGCCCGTTTGCCCGTGGCCCGTTGGCCCGTTGGTCCGTGTGCCCGTTGGCCCGTGGCCCGTTGAGCCCGTTAGCCCGTTTGCCCGTTGGTCCACGGCGCTCATAGCTTTTTTTCGGTGGGTGCTCCGTCCCTCGGATATTGGTTGGGGTCGGCCCCTCTATTCACGATCCGCTGGCAGAGCTGTCCGTCGTTGGCCCGTTTGGCCCTGCTCCCACGCTCTGCATGGAAACGGGCTAACGGGCAAACGGGCAAACGGGTGAACGTTTATTCTCCCCGAATCAACTCCGCCACGGTCTTGAGCAGCACATCGGGGTCAATGGGTTTTTCCATGAACTGGGTGACGGGCCAGGCTTCGCCCATGATGTGCTGGAATTTTTCAGTTCCTTCCTCGGTCATCTTCTGGGTAAAAGAGGTCAACATCATGATGGGGACATCCTGGAAGGCCTCCTGGTGCCTCAATTTATATGCCAGATCGAAACCTTCGGTGTCCGTGGCCATCATCACGTCCAGGATGATCAAATCCGGAACCTGCTCCTCGATCTTTTGATAGCCCTCTTTGCCATTATGCGCCGTGCGCACCTGATATCCTTTACTTTCCAGAACAAGCCGCATGGAATGCACCAGGTCGCGATCGTCATCCACAATGAGAATATTTTCTCTTTTTTCCATGGTTCAGCCCCTTTTTTCAATCTTAATTTTTGGTATGGCGATACTGTGCAAAAACAGCCAATCCACGATTTGCACGGCCGCGCGCCGGGCGTAATGCTTTGTTTGCGGATCAAGGGTTTCGCTAAACTCGAAATGGGTTCCCTGCACCGACACGGTCCAAGCAACAGGCTTGCAATCATAGAGCAGGGCCAGCAGCCCTAGGAAAGCGCCGGGGGAGAGATGATGGGAATCCAGGGCCCACCCATTCAATTCCGGTGTCACCTGGGTCCAGCCCACCCCGTCCTTGAGCGCTTCCACGCTGGCATCCACAAAGATCAGATGATCGGCACCCTGGATCTCCTCCAACAGCGCCAGGTCGAGTTGGGGCAGACAGGCGATGCCCACCGATGGCAAGGCGCCAAGGTGCTGGTCCAGAATTTGGGCCACATATGGACCGATGCCGTCATCGCCGCGCTGGCTGTTGCCGTAGGCGATGACCCAACACGACCGTTTCTCGGTGCAAAGATCAATTGCCATCATTATCTCCTGTTAAATTCAATGGTGCAACGCCCTGTGTGGTCAAAGATCCGGACGGTCAGTTGCATCTGTCCCAGGGCATGGGTGGCGCAGGAAAGACAGGGATCATAACAGCGGATTGCCCCTTCCACGCGGTTGAGCATGCCTTCGCGCACGTCGCCCCGGTGAATATACTCTTTGGCCACCAGCGTGACGGCCTGGTTCATGCCGATGTTGTTATGGCCGGTGGCCACGATCAGATTGGCTTTGGTGATGGTGCCGTGCTTGTCCACGCCGTAATGGTGGATCAAGGTGCCGCGCGGCGCCTCAATGATGCCCACGCCTTCGGCATTGGCCGGCGCCACCGTGGCGCGAATGTCTTTGCCGCAAATGCCGTCATCCTGCAACAGGGCCTGGGCTTTTTCCAGGGCGTAGAGCAGTTCAACCATGCGGGCATAGTGGAAGAGAAGAGAAGCGCCCTTGAGGCCGTCCTTGGCCACCGATCGGAAAATCCGCAGTTCATCATCGGCCTGGGGCGTGCCCATGGAATCCACGGCATTGAGGCGTCCCAGGGGACCGACGCGGTAGCAGCCGTCCGGATAGCCGTGGGGTTTGAAGTAGGGGAACTTCATATAACTCCATGGTTCCACATGCTCGCCGATGTACTCCAGGTAGTCTTTGGGTTCGAATTGGGCCAAAGTAGCGCCATCGTGGGTTTTGATGCGCATCTGGCCGTCATAGAGCTGAATGCGGCCCCGGTCATCCACCAAGGAAGCATAGTGGGATTTGAAGTTGGCGAAGACCTTGACTTCATCCAAATGCTTCTCGGCCCAGCCCTTGATGATGTCCATGGCGGCTTTGGCGGTTTCAAAACCTTCTTCAAAGCCGGCCAGCAGTCTTTCACGGGAATCTTCGGGCAAGGCATGAGTGACGCCGCCGGGCACGGCAAAGGCGGGGTGGACCTTCTTGCCGCCCAGGGCGCTGATGATATCCTGGCCGAATTTGCGCAGGCGGATGCCCCGCCGGGCCAGTTCGGGCGCGGCTTCGATCACGCCGACCACATTGCGCTTGGCAGGGTCGCTGTCCCAGCCCAGCAGCAGATCCGGGCTGGCCAGATGGAAGAAATGCAGGGCATGGGACTGGATATACTGCCCCATGTGCAGCAATTCGCGCAACTTCTTGGCGGTTTCCGGAATTTCTACCCCGCAAACCGCGTCGCAAGCCTTGACCGAAGCCAGCTGATGGCTGACCGGGCAGATGCCGCAAATGCGCTGGGTGATGATGGGCATCTCCTCAAAGGGACGGCCGTGGCAGAAGAGCTCATAGCCCCGGAATTGGGTGATGTGGAAGAAGGCCTGATCCACTTCGCCTTTGGGGTCCAGGTGAATGGTGACTTTGCCATGGCCCTCCAGGCGGCTGATGGGATTGATGGTGATTTTTTGGGTGGCGGTCGTCATAGTGGCGTCTCCTCAATCGAAGTGGATCAGTTCGCTCGGCAGCACGGGTATTCTTCCGTGCAGAATTTCGGTCAACCCATAGGCAATGGCTTGGGGCGACGGCGGACATCCGGGGATGTAGCAATCCACCGGGATGACGGCGTTGACCGGCATTACTTTTTCCGTCAGCTTGGGCAGTTCGGCATGCACGGGGATCACGCCATTGACCGTGCTGGCGGTCTCGGTGTAGCCGTAGCGCAACAGATCATTGACCGGGATGTTGTTACGCAGGGTGTTGATGCCGCCGAAGACCGCGCAATCGCCCCAGGCCATGATGATCTTGGCCCGCTCGCGCATATGGCGCACAATTTCCAATTGTTCTTCGTTGCCCACGCCGCCCTCGATGATGCCCAGGTCCACGTGGGGAAAGTGATAATCCTTGAAATCGGTGATCGGCGTAACGGTCAGCTCGATTTTGGCGAGCACATCGAGCAAGGCCTCGTCCAGATCGAGAAAAGACATGTGGCAGCCCGCGCACCCCTCACACCATACCGTGGCGACTTTTGGTTTGGCCATATTACCCCCTGGGTTTTATTAGGGTTTATTCTCTTCTTATTCTTTCGTACTCGTACTCGTACGCGTACTCGTACTCGACCCCCGGACTTCGAGCACGCGTACGAGTACGATTTATTTACTGCGATCTTCCCAATGAACAACTTTACTTCCCATCTTTTCACACTCCCGCGCGGGACCGCTCCGAATCAGGAGAAGAAAGGTTCACCGTACGCGTACTCATACTCAGTTTGGCGGTACTTGAACCCGATCCCCATGACCGGGGAAGTACGCGCACGATTGAACCCTTATCTTTATCAACTCACCGCCAATAGCTGCGCCGCCTTGGCCCGAATATCTTCCCAGCGCTTGCCGACTCCCGGCGCATCGATGCGCTGGCCGAGGGCCTGGAGGATTTCCCAGGTATTCTTCACGCCCTTGGGCGCATCGAGCACTTTAGGTTTAAACACGGATTCAGCCCCATCCATGCTGGTATAGGAACCATCTTCTTCCATCCACACCGGGCTGGGCAGCATGACTTGTGCCATTTCGGCCAGAACCGAATTAAAGTATGGCGTGATCACCGCCAGAAATTTGGGCGCCGGCCGCAGGCCCGCCAGGGCGGCTTTGACTTCATCGGGATCGCCGTCCACGATCAGTACTCCGGCCTGAGCCTTGCCGGGTTTGGCCAGGCGGGCCGCAACGCCCAGGCGCCAGGCCGCCATGCTGTTGCCTTCGGGCTTTAGAAAGCTGATCATGGCGCTTTTGCCGGTGAGCGGCTCTTTGGAGCGGGCGATGCGGAACAAATCCTGGAGCGTCCCCGCGCTATCCGGCCCGGTTAAATGCTGGCCGGCCAGTATGAGCGGCGACTTGGCGGAAATGAAGGCCCGGGCGATGCGGTCAATTTCGGCTTGCTGTTGCGCCGAAAGAGAAGACTTTGCCTTTCCTTCTTTTGCCGGAGAAGCAATCTTGCCGGCCAGCAGCGCCAGCGCGGGGGCCAGCCCCCCGTCTTCTACGGCCAGATAGTGATTGCTGAACAGCGTTGCGCTTTCCATTTGACCAATGGAAGCAATCGGCAAGGCCCTTTCGATCATGGCCCGGCGCAGCAGCGACACCAGCATGGGATGGCTTTGCTGCGGATCGGCGCCCACCACCAGCACCATATCCGCGGCCGCGATTTTCTTCCATGAAGTTTCGGCCGGCAGCCCTTGGGCCCCATTGTCCTGGGAGGCCGCCAGGTTGCGAAAATATTGGCCGTCGATGGTGTCCACCCGCCCCGCGCCCCAGCCAGCAGACATCAATTCTTTGAACATCATCAGCGTTTCATTGCACACGCTGCTGGAGGCCAGACCGAAGAGCGCCTCGGACCCGCCATTGGATTTGGCCGCGCCCAAGGCTTTGGTGATGCGGTCCAGAGCCGTCTCCCAGTTCTGCTCCCGCCAATGGCCCTGATCGTCTTTGACCATGGGGGCGAGCATCCGGGTCCCTTTGGTTTTGAGCATCTCGAAGCGTCCTTTGTAGCACAACTGGCCCCGGTCCGGACGGCCGTTGGGTTTGGCGGCCACCAGGCCCTCGATGGCGATCACCTGATTGTCGCGGACTTTGTTCTGGGTCGGGCACAACAACCCGCAGGCCGCGCAAACGGAAGTAATGGTTTGACTCTCCACCGGCTGCCCCTTGACCGCATAGTGGGTGCGGTAACGGTTGGAAATGGCGCCCGTGGGACAGAGCTGCAAACAGGCGCCGCAATTGATGCACGAAGAATTCTCCCGCTTTTCCAGCAGATCAAATCCGATCAGACTCTTGGAGCCCCGGTTGTGGAATCCCAGTACATAGCTGCCCGCAATCTCCTGGCAGGCGCGCACGCAGCGGCCGCACAGGATACAGCGGTTGTGATCCAGGGTCATATACTCCCCGGTGGTGTCGGTGGGATAAGCATTGAAGGACGGGGAGACCATCAGGTGATCCATTTGCAGCGCGTAGGCCATCTTTTGCAGTTCGCAATCGCCGCTCTGGGGGCAGAACATGCAGTTGTGATTGCGCTCGGCGAAAAGCAATTCCAAAGTCAGACGGCGGCTGGCGGTGATGGCGTCGCTCTGGGTGATTACTTCCATACCGGCGCGCACCGGCATCACGCAGCTCGCCACCAGCTTGGGGGATTTGTCCACCTCCACCACGCATAGACGACATCCGCCCCAGTTGGAGACGGCCGGATGGTGGCACAAGGTGGGGATATCGATTCGGTTTTGCCGCGCCGCTTCCAGAATGGTCAATGAGTCTTCCACGGTGATCTCGCGGCCGTCGATGGTCAACTTTATTTGCTTGGCGTTTTCTTTCATCGGACCTCTCCGTTTTTCGTTGATTGGTCGATCGGATGATTATTTCCAGTCCACTTTCATCGCCCGTCGTAGGGGAGAGGGCTCTTTGTTGCGCTGGTACTGGCGAACCCTCTCCCCTTTGGGAGGGCATTGTGAAACAAGATCATGACGACTGCACATCACACCGCAAACACCGTCCCGCTTCCTGTAGCGCAACGGCCTTTTCAAAACCCAGCTCCACTTCGCGGAAGTCCCGGACCCGTTCGCGGATATCCGCTTCAGGCATGTGGGTGCGCATCATTTCACGAATCTCTTCTTCAATCTCTTGAGGGATCGCCACTTCTTCCTCGACCGCGGGCACATAAGGCCCTTCCTCATTGCGCGCCCGGATGGCGGCATCGATCTCTTGGGCCGCCCTGTGGCCGGCGGCAATGGCGCCCACCACCGTATCGGGTCCGGTCACCACGTCCCCGCCGGCAAAGATCATGGGCGCGGTGGTCTGGGTCTTCTTGCCGGGGACAACCTCCACCAACCGGTTGGCGGTCACGGCGATCCCGGTGCGTTTGAACTCAAAGGCGCCATCGACTTCCTGGCCGATGGCCAGAATGACCTGGTCGGCATCCACCGTATATTCGCTTCCCAGGATGGGTGCCGGCTTTTTGCGGCCGCCGGCGTCGAATTCACCCAGGCGCATCTTTTGCAGCACCATTTGGCAGACATTATCTTCCCGGCCGATGAAGCGAATGGGGGCCACCAATTCTTCGATCTTGACGCCTTCCTTCTGGGCTGTTGCGACCTCTTCCTTCAAGGCCGGCATATCGGCTTTGGTGCGGCGGTAGTAAATGGTGACATCTTCGGCGCCCAGGCGCAGCGCGCACTGAGCCGCGTCAATGGCGGAGTTGCCGCCGCCGATGACCGCCACCTTGCGGCCCACATGGGGATGACCGCCGAGGTGCAACTCTCGCAGGAACTCCACCGCGCCGGTGATGCCCCGATACCCCTTGCCTTCCAGTTCGGCCTGCATGCTGCGTTGGGCGCCGATGGCCACGAAAATGGCCTCATAGGTGCTGCGCAGGGTGTCCCAGGAGATATCCCGGCCCACGCGCACATTGCAGCGCAACTCGACGCCCAGATCGAGAATGTCTTGAATTTCTCTTTTGAGTACATTGCGGGGCAGACGATAGGCCGGAATGCCCCAGCGCAACATACCGCCGGCCTCGGGCAGTTCCTCAAACACCGTGGCGTGATAGCCGCGCAGGGTTAGATCGCGGGCCGCGGTCAAGCCGGCCGGACCCGCGCCGATGACGGCGATCTTCTCCTTGCGGGTCACCTCGGCCCGCGCGATCACCGGCGCGGGGGCCTGATCGGTGATGTAGCGTTTGAGGTATTTGATGTGCACCGGCTCATCCAAAGTGGAACGCCGGCATTTGAGCTCGCATTTATGGTCGCAAACCCGGCCGCAGATGCCGGGGAAGGGATTGGTTTTGAGCAGTACTTTGTACGCATCGGTCAGGCGGTTGGCCTTGATCAAGGAGATATAGGCCGGGATATCCATGCCCACGGGGCAGGCATGCTGGCACGGCGACTGGAAGAAGGCGTTGCACACCACGGCCGGACATCGTTTTTCGTCAATATGCTGCTCATACTCCTGGCGGAAATAGCGCAGGGTCGAGAGCACCGGGTTGGGCGCGGTCTGGCCCAGGCCGCACAGGGCATTGTTCTTCATGTAATCGGCCAGGCGTTCCAGGGCCGGGATATCTTCCTTAGTACCTTTGCCTTCGCAGATGCGGGTGAGAATTTCCAGCATCTTCTGGGTGCCCACCCGGCACGGTGTGCACTTGCCGCACGACTCGTCGCGGCAGAACTCCATGAAGAAGCGCGCCACGTCGACCACGCATTTGTCTTCATCCATGACGATCATGCCGCCCGAACCCACGATGGCGCCGAGCTTGATGATGGTTTCATAATCCACCGAAGCATTCAGGTGGGCGCCCGGGATGCAGCCGCCCGAGGGCCCGCCCAATTGCACGGCTTTAAATTTCTTATCCTTTGGAATACCTCCGCCCACATCGTAGATAATGCTTCCCAAAGAGATGCCCATGGGTACTTCCACCAGACCGACGTTCTTCACATCGCCAGTCAGAGCAAAGACTTTGGTGCCCTTGCTGCGGGTGGTGCCCACGCCGGCATACCACTTGCCGCCCTGGAAGATGATCTGGGGGATGTTGGCGAAAGTCTCCACATTGTTCAAAATGGTTGGCTTCTTCCACAACCCTTGAATGGCCGGGAAGGGCGGCCGGGGCCTTGGAGTGCCGCGTTTGCCTTCGATGGAAGTCATCAGGGCGGTCTCTTCGCCGCAGACAAAGGCGCCCGCCCCGCGATAGACTTCCACATCGAAGTTGAAGCCCGAGCCCAGGATGTTCTCTCCCAGCAGACCATACTCTCTGGCCTGGCCGATGGCGTGATTGAGCATTTTCACCGCCAGGGGGTATTCGGCCCGGCAATAGATATAGCCTTGGCGAGAGCCAATGGCTTTGGCGGCAATGATCATGCCTTCCAAAACCGAGTGGGGATCGGACTCCAGCACGCAGCGATCCATGAAGGCACCCGGATCGCCCTCGTCGGCGTTGCACAACACATACTTGGTATCTCCCGGCGATTTGGAAGCAAACTCCCATTTCAACCCGGTGGGGAATCCGCCGCCCCCCCGGCCGCGGATGCCGGAGATTTTGACTTCCGCGATGATCTCCTCGGGTTTGAGTTGGAAGATGGCCTTGGCCGCGCCGAAGTAGCCGTCCCGGGAGATATACTCCTCAATGCTTTCGGCCTGGGTTAAGCCCCGGTTGCGCATGACGCGCAGGTTTTGCATGCCGAAGAACGGCAGTTGCCGGATATGGTGGGTCACCACGGCCACCGCGCCTTGGGGGCCTTCGAAATCCTTCTCGTGCTGCTCCCAGCCGCGGGCATAGACCCATTCGGCCGTGATCTGGCCCTTGAGCACGTGCTGCTCGAAGATGGCGTCGGCCCGCTCCTCGGTGACATCGGCATAACGGATCGGTTCTTCCCCGAAGCGTTCGATGGTCACCATGGGTTCGCGGTTGCACATGCCGGCACAGCCCGAGGTGGTGATCACGATATCCTTGCGCTGAGATTTCTCCAGGGCCTTGATAAAGCGCGTGCGGATTTTTTCCGCGCCCGAGGAGATCCCGCAGGTGCCCATATGAACGGTGATTCGGATGCTCTTGCGTTCGGCATCCAGCAGCATATCTC
>JAKALP010000013.1 GCA_021824175.1 Deltaproteobacteria bacterium | reverse complement strand
CTGCCGATGCCTTTAAAACCCATACAATAAAATGAAGCGCGGCGACTGCTTCCAATTGCTTTGAAAATATTGCGCGCTCTTCAATCTAAACTGAAAATTTGGTTCCATTTATTTTGGAAATCAACAGCCGCAATCGAACCATTTCCGGCATCGATCATCTGCCCCACGTTACCGTTGGCGTCATAGCAGTAGTGGTATGTCAAAGAGCCTTGAACCGCCGCCAGCAGACCGCCTACCCCGCCGGCGCCCTGCAGAGATTGACTCAAGTCTAAGCCCCAGACGAAGTATTTGTCAACGGACGTTCCGCTGGCCGGGGTGGTGGTCTTCTTGATCAGGTTCCAACCATCGTACAGGAACAAGGAGTCAGAAGTCAGGAGCCAGGAGCCGGAAGAATAGGTGGAGATCGATTTTTTTACTCTGCGGCCCATGTAGTCGTAGACAAATTGAACGCGGGTGTCGCCACTGGCTGGGTTTTGGGGCGCGGCTTCGATCAGGCGGTTTTCGGCATCGTAGGTGTAGCGCATGTTGTTGGGCGCGTTTTGCAGGTTGCCGTCCGGATCATACGAAGGCGTATAGACCGCGCTGTTGGTGGTGATGGCGGTGTACTGGTTGACGGCATTGGCCGGGGCGTAAGTGGTGATCGTGTGAAAAATGGGGACGCCCTTTATATGAAAAATGGTGAAAAATGGGGACGCCCTTTATATTTTTACATTCAAATCGAAACAGTCGTATACTAAGATGATGTTATGCCCAGACAAGCCAGAATTGACGCACCTGGAGCGGTTCACCACGTGATAGCCAGGGGAATAGAGCGCGGTAAGATATTTCGTGATGATGAAGATCGTAATGAGTTTATCGGTCGGTTAGGCAATCTCATTGCCGAGACAAAGACCCGGTGTTTTGCCTGGGCACTGATTCCCAACCATTTTCATCTATTGCTCAAAACCGGGAATGTTCCCGTAGCTACGTTTATGCGCCGCTTATTGACCGGATATTCCATTGGTCATAATCGGCGTCACAGTCGAAGCGGCCATCTATTTCAGAACAGGTACAAATCGATTCTTTGCCAGGAGGATGCCTACTTGAAGGAGTTGGTGCGATATATCCATCTTAATCCACTAAGGGCAGGGCTGGTGGCGGATATGACAGCGTTGGACAAATATCCATTTTCCGGCCATATCAGCATTATGGGAAAAAAGAAAAGCGACTGGCAATCGGCAGATGAGGTTTTGGCTCTTTTTGGGAAGAACAAAAGTTCCGCCCGAAGGCAGTATCGCCAGTTCGTGGTTAAGGGCATCGAACTGGGCAGACAGCCTGAACTGGTCGGCGGTGGGTTGCTTCGAAGTGCAGGCGGCTGGTCGGCGGTCAGGTCTTTACGTAAAGCAAACATTTTTCAAAAGAGCGATGAGCGTATATTGGGTGATGGGGATTTTGTCGAGACAGTTTTAGCAGATGCCCAAGAGTCTATGAACAGAAGATATGTGCTTTCTGCAAAGGGTATAAAAATCGAGGATATTATATCGGCTGTAAGCGATCATTTATCTGTTGATTCCAAGCTTTTGATAGGACCATCCAAAGAGAGGCAGATCGTTAAAGCCCGGGCGCTTGTTTGTTTCTGGGCTTCACGCGAGTTGGGGCAAAGCATGACTTACATCGCCGAACACTTAAAAATAGCAGTGCCGACCGTGAGTGTTGCAGTAAAAAAGGGTAGTCAAATTGTGGCTGAGAACGGGTTGATCCTTATGGAGCTTCTAAATATAAAAATATAAAGGGCGTCCCACACAAACCACGTCCCACACAAACCATAAAGGGCGTCCCACACAAACCACACAAACGCAAAGGGCGCCCCCAAACTGATCCGTTCCTTCTAATCGCGGCCAATATCGGAATCGTTGATCTCGCCCCCGACGCCGGGTAACAGTTCAGTCCCTAATGCCCTTTCATTTGACATAAATATTTTTTGAAGTGTAAAGTGTTTTCATTCTGAATCCTTATTAAGCCCTCCCCAAGCGATCATCCTTTGAATTGCAAATATTTCCCAGGAAACCGGGGGATACACACAAAAAGGGGGGAAAGCGCATGAAGAAAAAGTGTTGGATTATTTTGGGTTTATTGGCAATAAGCCTTGCTTTGATAGGCTTTGGTTGTGATGGTGGTTCAAGCTCCAGTTCAACCAGTTCAAGCTCCAGTTCCAGTTCGGGGGGGTGCAACGGCGGGTCGAGCAGCAGCTCTTCCGGAGGCGGTGGTGGGTCGGTTACGCCGCAAGTTTCCGTGCTGTATGTCATGAATTACCTGGCCCCGAATGCCACTACAGATGTAACCTTAAATGATATCAAGGGCTCAGGCTTTGACACGGTCATCATTTTCTCCATTGACGGAAATTCCCAAGGAGATTTTACTTTTTTCGGAAATCCTTTTTTTACAGGCGGCAATTATGTCGGCCCCGCGGGTTGGCCTGAAAAAATCAGATCTCTAAAGACCAACACCGCCATCAAACGCCTGGCTTTTTGTCTGGCAGGCCCCTACGGTGTTTATAAAACATATCAGAATACTTATGGCACAGGTCCTGAAACCAATTGGTATAAAAATTTTGCAAAGCTTAAGGAGCTGACCGGCGCCGATGCCATCGATTTTAACGATGAAAACTCTTACGACGTGGCCACCATGGTCAATTTGGGACGCATGCTCGATAAAATCGGCTACAAGGTAACCCTGTGCCCGTATAATAATTCATCGGTCTGGAGTAGTGTTAAATCACAATTGGGTGCCATTGTAGATGGTGTAAACCTCCAGTGTTACGACGGCGGAAGAAATAATAACGTGGGAACCTGGAACGGTTATTTCGGCGGACTGAAAGTAACGCCGCTGTTCTGGACCAAACATGCCGACGGCACCGGCGAGACTTATACTTCCGCGGAAACGAAAGTAAGAAACTGGAAAAACTCCTATGGCATTACTTCAGCCGGCGCCTGGCAGTACTCGGATATGCGGGATTTCAATGGCGGGACAGCCGCGCAATTCAATGCGGCGATCCGGAAGGGATTGCAATAGATTGAGAAGATGATAGGTAAAAGGGCCAAGTAAAATAGTCATCAAATCTGCTCTTGACTCATTCGTGATTTTTAAATGAGTCAAGAGCAGACCCTTTAGCTATAACAAGTTCGGCGGCATTCAGTAGCAAACTTTGAAAGGGCTTTTAATAGCTATCCTTTTTAACCGCGGTGTCCACCCACTCCCCGTGCTTGCAGACCAGACAATATCCCTCGCAGCACACTTCAGCGCCCTCGGAATGTTCGGAATCACCCAAACGGCATTTTTCTTTTTCCTTGAGTTCCATAATTCGCTCCTTGTTTTCTCCAACCTTAAGCACCTTGCCGGATAATTCAACTCCAAAGGTGAATCGCCGTAAATTGACTCTCAAAGGCCAAGGCCTATATTGGCGCCAAAGGCCACGATCGTTTTAAGGATGGCTTGCCGCCTGCGCAGACAAGGGGCACCTCATCAAGTCAAAGGCTGCGCCGCGATCTGTCGTATAAGGCCAAAGGCCGGGGAGGATTATGAACTCTCGCCACCATAAAACGAAAATCCAGGGATATGCGCCGGTCAACGGCTTGAAGATGTATTACGAGATGGAAGGCACGGGTGAGCCCTTGGTGTATATCCCTCCAGCATTTGGATTTGCCGGGTTGATCTCATTTCCTGCTTTGATTCAAAACCATTCGGTCATTTCGGTTGATCTGCAGGGGCATGGCCGCACGGCGGATATCCCTGAGCGCCCGCTCTCCATCGAACAATATGCCAAAGATGTGGTCGGCTTGCTGAATTATCTGGATATTTCGAAGGCCGATATCTTTGGCGATAGCTATGGGGCCAATACTGCGGCCATGATAGGCCTTCGGCACCCTGAGCGGGTCAGGCGCGTGGTGGCCTGCGCGGCAACCTTTGGTCCTCCCCAGGTGGCTTTAAATCCCCAGACAACGCATTTTGAGCATCCGCCTACCGCTGACTCCGGCAACATCGCCTTTCAGAGGGAGAGCTACAAGAAAGTGGCGCCCGATCAGGATTACTGGCCCAAGATATTTAACAAGGTCGGCAGCATTCAGTGGGCAGGATTTTCAAAAGAAGAGTTGTCTTCAATCAAGGTGCCGATGCTCATCATTGTTGGCGACCATGATTTTGTACTCCTCGAGCACGCCGTCGAGGCTTTCAATTTTATCCCCAATGCCGAGCTCGCCGTGATTCCGTCCGCCAGTCACTTCGTCCTATATTCGGAGCAAGAGAGAGTTATCCCAGTAGTAAAACATTTCCTGGAAAAACCTGAGAAGGGAATCCCCCTGGCCACCGCTGAAACGGGGTATCACCCCGGTGAAACCAGATAGAGCCAAAAAGCTGGTAGTGCCCATCCTTAAATGGCCAATTTGCCCGATATCGGAGTTGTGTGAAAAACTTATTCCTCGGAATATCAACCATATGCCTGTCGTAGATCCCGAGCCCCTTATCGGGGCGGTTAAATTGTTCACACGCCTTGATTCCGACCAAATTTGCGAGGGCACCGATGGTACCCGTCCATTTCTGGATAGGCACTAAGTAGCGCCTTGCGGATGGGACGTTAATGGCTAACCTGCGCTTTTGTGGGGCGCGCCTGATGCGTGCCCCTTAGCGCCGCGTTGGCTCACCTGATCAAGACCCGTCTCACGACAGGAGTATTTCCATGAGAAAACTCATCGCATCTACGTTTGTATCGCTTGACGGCACCATGCAGGCACCCGGCGGACCGGAAGAAGACCCTACCGGCGGCTTTGCCCTGGGCGGTTGGATGTTCGGCTACGCTGACGAAAGCATGGACATCTCCGCATCCGGTTTCAACGGCAAGGATCGCGAGCTGGTGCTCGGGCGCAGGACCTATGAAATATTTGAAGCATACTGGCCATATCAGCCGGATGACAACCCCATTGCGAAGACGCTCAATGCAGCCAAAAAGCATGTGGCTTCGCGCACATTGAAGGTGCTCCGCTGGAACAACTCGACCCTGCTCCACGGCGATGTGGTTTCGGCCATCACCGCGCTCAAGGCCCAACCGGGCCTTGACCTGCAGATGATTGGCAGCGGTCATTTGATTCAAACGCTCCAGGCCGCTTCGCTGATCGACGAGTACAATGTGTGGACCTTTCCAGTGGTGCTGGGGCGGGGCAAGCGCCTTTTCAGCGAAACCGCCAAACCATCGGCCCTGCGGCTCGTTCGTTCCCAGGTTTCGACCACCGGCGTCGTGATGAGTACCTATGCGCTGGACGGCGATATCCAGCCCGGTTCGTTCGCCGGTGCCGAGCCGAGCGAGAAAGAGTTGGCCCGGCGCAAGAAGATGGCGGATGGGAAGTGGTGATGTGAAGAGGATAGCGCTGTCAGGCATTGTGATCCTGTTATTCTTCGCCCGCTGGGCCTGCGCCGAAGAGCTGCCCTTGCGGTTGGTGGACCATATTGCTTTGCCGGGTGTGACGGGCCGGATCGATCACATGGCGGTAGATACAGCCACACAAATGCTTTTCATCGCCGCGCTCGGGAACAACAGCCTTGAGATCGTGGATCTGCAGAAGGGGAAAAGGACCCGGAGCCTCCCGCGGCTCAATGAGCCGCAAGGCGTGGTCTTTATGGCGGACTCCGGGAAATTGGTGGTTTCCAATGGCGGAAATGGCTTGTGCCTGGTGCTCGACGCCAATACGCTGGAACCCGTCACCCGGATCGATCTGCGTGAAGATGCGGATAACCTTCGTTACGATGCCGCAGCCCGGCAGCTTTTTGTGGCATACGGAAGCGGTGCAATAGGTATATTTGACGCCAAATTTCAACGGGTGGGCGAGATCCCCCTGTCTGGTCATCCTGAATCCTTCGCGTTGAACCCAAGGGACGGCAGACTCTTTGTCAACGTGCCGGCCATACGGTCGATCGTTGTAGCCGATGTGGCCAGACGACAAATGTTGGATACCTGGAAATTGCCTAATGCCAGGGGCAATTTCTCCATGGCCCTCGATGAAGCGGCCCACCTTCTGCTCGTTGGCACCCGGGACCCGGCTTTGCTCATCGGGATCGACACCCTTTCCGGGCGGATTGTCTTTTCTGTTCCCATGGACAGAGATCCCGACGATATCTTCTTCGATTCCCAGCGACACCGCATCTACGTTTCGTGCGGAGCAGGTTACATCGATGTGTTCGAACAAACCGATGCCAGCCATTGCCGGCTTATAAATATAATCCCCACGGCCCCCGGCGCGCGTACTTCTCTACTGGTTCCCGCAATGCAGCGATTCTTCCTGGCCGTGCCCCATGGAGCGCGGCAGGAAGCCGGGATCTGGATTTACGCGGTTCAACCATAAGATCCGACCAACGGCCAGCCGAGCGCGACGCCGGACGCGGGCCGGCCGATGCGGGAAGCAGGAAGATGGGGCACGGGAATGAATCGAGGTGGGTAATCTTGACAACCAAGGGGTTCAATCCTAGCATCGCTCAGATCCTTTTTTACAAGGCCTTGCACCACGGAAAGCATCCTCGAAAATCCAACTCTTCATGCAGAATTGCTCAGGCTTTCCTTTTTATTACCTAACCCCGCGACCAGCAGAATTCCGATGAAACTTATAAACACCGTATTATTGACCGGCATTTCGGGCCGCAAGGGCGATGGATCGGGGGGCTATAATGAGATCCGTTGGTCCATTCTGGAAAACACCGAAGGGGCCTATGAAAAAAGCAAAATCATTTGAGGGTATGGTGGTGGATCTGGCCGAAAGCCTGATCCAGCATGGCCTGGTGACGGTGCCGGGTACCATTTTCGCTGAGCTACGGGAGTACCAAGCGGCCGCATGTAAATAGCGACATGAAAAATATGAGCCCAATATGGACCAACAAGCGATAGTCCCGTTGCGGTTGCGTCATGAGATATGGCTGGCGGTGGCGTTTTTGTCCGCCATGTGGATCCTGACGGTTTTCTGCTACTGGTCGGCCCATTGGCTGGGGCTGTCTGTCTTCCTGGCGCTTGTGCCCGGATTGGCCCTGGTGTTTTACTTTCAGGCCCAACTGGTCGGCCATGCGGGCGCCAATCATCGGCTCGGTGCGGCCGAATCACTTCTACCGACCCTGGGCAGCGCCAACTGGATCACCCTGCTGCGCATGGGCGGCGTGGTCGGGCTGGCCGGTTTTCTACCGCTGCCGATACTTCACGGCCAGCAGTGGCCGGCGCTCCTGAGCTGGATGCCGGGTCTCGTCTACCTCGGTGTTGCCCTGGCTGATTTGTTGGATGGCTTTATCGCCAGGAAACAGGATCAGGAAACCGAACTTGGCAAGCACCTGGATATTGAAGCCGATGCCGCCGGGCTGCTGACCGCTTCGTTGGTGGCCATCGCCCTCGGCCGGCTGCCGGCCATCTATCTGCTGGTGGGGCTGGCTTATTATCCTTTTATCCTGGGCATCTGGCTGCGCCGAAGACGGGCGCGGCCTCTGATCGCCTTACGATCGCGGCCCTATGCGCGGATCATGGCCGGCTTTCAGATGGGTTTGGTGGCGGTCGCATTGCTGCCGGTGGTGAATCCGTACTACAGCAATATTGCGGCCTGGATTTTTATGACGCCGCTGCTGATTGGATTTTTGCGGGACTGGCTGGTCGTCTCCTGCCGGGTCGAGACCGATGCGGACCAGCAATGCCTTCTGGATCGCTGGGGGCGTTCAGCGATCATGAAAAGCGCGCCGTTGCTGTTGCGCCTGGCGGTAATAGCGGCAGGTATTGAAGCGCTCGCCAATGGCGGGCTTTGGCTAAGCCATCCGGCCTGGCAGTTGGCTCATGGCGTCAGTTGCCTGCTGGCCGGCGTGGGCGTCATGGGGCGCAGCGCCGCTCTGGGGCTGGTCCTGCTGCTGGGCAGCAATCATTCGCCCTTCGGGACCGGCATCTTGCCGACCATGCTTTTCGGCGCGGCCGCAACCCTGGCCTTGACCGGCACCGGCGCCTGGTCGGCCCTGGCTCTGGAAGAGAACATTCTCTACCGACGCGGCCGAAAGTAGTTCAGGACTCGGGGTGTTTCTTTCGTCATGCCCGCGCAGGCGGGCATCCAGTGGGAAAGCATTCAAGAAACCTGGATTCCCACCGTAGTTTATCCCGAATTTATGCGGGACGGGAATGACACAACATTGTTTGAGAAACTCCCCGACCCCTCAGATAGCTATAAATCAAATGCGAGACACCATGACACCGCCGCTGACATCATCCCGCCAAGAACCAAGCCAGTCATCCGCCGCCGGGCGGTGGAGCAGCGCGCGCTGGCGCTGGCTGCTTGCGGCCCTGGGCCTGGCCCTGGCCTGGCACGCCTGGCGCGGAGTGGCCTGGAGCAATGTGTGGCCGCTTTTGAACCGGTTGGGTTTAAGTGCCCTCGCGATCCTGCTGGGCCTCAACCTGCTGATGCTGCCGTTGATGACCGCCCGGTGGTGGCTGCTTTTAAGGACCCTGGGCGCGCCGGTCCGCATGGGTGTGGCCTGCGCTTACCGTCTGGCCGCCAATGCGGTCAGCTACCTCACGCCCGGCCCGCATTTCGGGGGGGAACCCTTGGCGGTCCTATTGCTGCGCCGCCGGCACGGGATACCGGCCGTGCGGGCGGCGACTTCGGTGGCCCTGGATCGTCTGCTGGAGCTTTTGGCCAGCGTGGTCGTGCTGATGCTCTGCCTGCTGCACCTGGCTGTGGTTCGAAGCGATCCGCTCTCGGGCCGCACGAGCCTGCCCCTGGTCATAGGCGCATCATTGCCGATAGTATTGATCCTGGCGGCGCTTTTCACGGGACGCCGGCCATTGTCCCGATCCGTGATGCTTTTCAAGACCCTTGGCGATGGTTGGGGGCACCATTGCCATTTCTTCCAACCATTGGCTAAGACCATTGCCCAGGCAGAAGCCATGGCGGAATCACTTTTTCGCGGACGCCGAGGTCAATTTCTCCTTGCCAATTTCTTCTCTCTTTTTCACTGGATCGGGGTCTTTTGTGAGTACTGGCTCATGTCCGCGTTGCTGGGCCGGCCGCTGACGTTCTGGCAGTTAACCACGGTAGTGGTTGTGGCGCGCCTGGCCTTTTTCACGCCGTTGCCTGCGGGCATCGGTGTGCTGGAATCGGCGCTGCCCTGGGCCACCGCCGCCATCGGACAGGGCAGCGCTTTGGGCGTCGGGCTTTGCATCATCATCCGCCTGCGCGATTTGCTCTTCAGTCTGGCCGGGCTGGGCTTGACCCTGCGCTATTTGACGAGCCGCCCCCAGGCCGTTATCATCAACAATACCCAAGGTTGAGGGAAGATCGCCGCCCGATCGATCGGCGCAACACCGCTGAAAAATCGCTTCACCGGCGGCGCTACCCGAGGGAGGAAGCACATGAGTGAGCATCGGCTTCAAGGGAGCCCGTCGCCGCCCGTTGGCCAGAGCCCGGACAACAGCGCCTGCGAGGATCGGCTGCAGGCCTGGTTCGATCAATTGCCGGAAATGTCTGAGGAGTGCCGGCGCCGTCACCAACGGCCCCTGGTCACTATCTCTTACGCCCAAAGTCTGGACGGCAGCATTGCTTCCCGCAATCGCGAACCGCTTCAGTTGAGCAGCCGGGCCTCCATGGTTCTGACCCATCGCATCCGGGCGGCCTGCGATGCCATCCTCATCGGCATCAATACTCTGCTGGTGGACAATCCCCTGCTGACGGTGCGGCTCATCGAGGGGCCCAATCCCCAGCCCATTATTCTGGACAGCCATCTGCGCGCGCCGTTGCATGCCCGGGTTTTCGAACGCACCGATCATGGCTGCTGGCTGGCATGTACGGAAAATCATGATCCCGCGCAGCGCGGCGCACTTATTGGCCGCGGGGCCCAGCTCCTGCGCTGCCGAAGCGACCGCCGGGGCCGGGTGGATCTGACGGATCTGCTGCGCCTGCTCAGCGCGCGCGGCATCCGCAATATTATGGTGGAGGGCGGCAGCCAGGTGATCACCAGTTTCCTGGAGGCCCGCCTGGTGGATCAGATGATCATTACCATCGCCCCCAATCTGGTGGGAGGCTTGCCGGTGTTGGATCAGCCTGTGGCGGGCAATGGCACCCGGCTGCATTTGTCTCCCATCTCTTTTCAGACCTGTGGTCCGGACATGATCCTCTGGGCCCAACCGCAATGGCAGGAATCATGAAGCAGCATTGTCTGGAATTCTCGGCGCCGGGCCGGGTCGCGGTCAGAGAGCGCCCGCTGCCGGAACCGGCCGTTGATGAGGTCCTGGTGCAGACCCGCTATTCCGCCATCAGCGCTGGCACGGAGATGCTGGTGTACCGGGGCCAGTGGCCGAGGGGTGTGACCGTGGATGCCACCATCACCGCCCTGGCCGGCGATTTTGCATACCCGCTCTCTTACGGATATTGCGCGGTGGGCCGGGTGATGGCCAAAGGCGCGGCGGTTTCCCAGGAGTGGATCGGCCAACGGGTCTTTGCTTTTCAACCTCACCAGGATTTCTTCTGCGCCGAACCGGCCAGCCTGCATCCCATTGCGGAAGATGTGGATGATGAAACCGCCCTTTTTCTGCCCAGCATGGAAACCGCGGTCAATTTGCTGCTGGATGGAGCGCCCCGGATCGGCGAAAAAGTAATTGTCTTCGGCCAAGGCGTCATCGGCTTGTTCACCACGGCGCTGCTGGCGCGTTTCCCGCTGGCCGCTCTATTCAGCGTGGAGGCGCACCAGTTGCGGCGCGAAGCATCGCTGCGCATGGGCGCCGGCGAATGCTTTGACCCTGCTAACCCGGCCCTTGCGACCCGTCTGGGCGGGAAGCCGGGAGAGGGCGGCGAAGCAGATCTGGTGTACGAACTTTCAGGCAATCCAGCCGCGCTGGCCGCAGCACTCTCCCTGGCGCGCTTCAGCGGCCGGGTGGTGGTGGGATCTTGGTACGGCGCCAAAAAGGCGGATCTGGATCTAGGTGGCTTCTTCCACCGCGGCCGGGTGGCGCTGATCTCTTCCCAGGTGAGCAGTATATCCCCGGAGCTCACCGGCCGCTGGTCCAACCGGCGGCGGCTGGATCTGGCCTGGCAGATGCTGCGACGGATCTGGCCGGCCGAGTGCATCACCCACCGTTTCGCACTGGCCGATGCTGCTTCGGCCTATGCTCTCATCGATCGCAATCCCGGCGAGACGATTCAGGTGGTCTTCGACTATGGCCGATGATGGCTAAGTGCTATAGGGCATAAATTCGGTGACGCGCAGGTCAGTTTATTCATAATCATAAGGCACAAAGGCACAAAGGGACAGAGGGACAAAGGGACTAAGGGACTAAGGGACAAAGGGACAGAGGGACTAAGGGACTGAGGGATAAAATAGAAGCGATTTTTCATGGGATATTGCAATTAGAAAAATCATCGAAGCCAGAACCTCAGTCACCCGTGGACTAATTGCATTGCCTTTGCTTTTCCGTGCCTTTGGATCTACACAATTCTGCCCCTTTGTGCCTTGTATCTGTGGTGAAACCTTACGCCATCGCAATTACGCCCGTGACTAAGGGACGAGGAAGATGCAAATATATCAGGAGAAAAGAGATGTACAAACTCGGGGTGCGACGTGAGTTCCGCGCGCGGCATTATTTAGTGGGCGGCGACTGGGGGGCGGAGAATATCGAACATGCCCACCGCTACCAGGTGGAACTGGTGCTGGAGAAAAAAGAATTGGATGGCCACGGATTTCTGGTGGATATCGTGGAGGTGGACCATCACATGGATGAGATCGTGGCCGCATTTCAGGACAAGACCCTGAATGCCCAGGCCGCCTTCCAGGGGTTCAACCCCAGCATCGAACGGCTGGCCACCGTGATCCATGATCGATCGAGGCAACGGCTGGCCCATTTTGGCCTGGAATCCCTGACCGTCATGGTCTGGGAGGATGATATCGCCTGGACCTCCTACAGCGCCCCCCTATGATGCGCATCGGCTTCATTATCTACGGCTCCCTGGACACCCTTACCGGCGGCTATCTCTATGACCGCATCGTGGTCCAGGGGCTGAGAAAACTGGGCCACCAGGTAGAAGTCATCAGCCTGCCGTCAGGGCCTTATCTTCCGAGCTTGGCGCTTAATTTTTCGCCAGGGCTTTGTCGCCGCATGCTGGCCGGCCGGTTCGACGTTATCATCGAGGACGAGCTGTGCCACCCGTCGCTCTTTCTTTTGAACCGGCGCCTGCGCCCGCCGGCAGGGCCTGTGCGGTTGGCCCTGGTCCATCATATTCGCTGCGACGAACCGCGGCCTCGTTGGAAGAATTTACTTCTGAGCGTGGCCGAGCGAAGTTTTCTCTCCTCGGTGGATGGTTTTATTCTTAATTCGCAGACCACCCGGCGCACCGTGATGTCCCTGGTGAACCACCCTCGCCCCCAGGTGATCGCCTATCCGGCCGGCAACAGGATGGCCAATCCACTGAGCGCCGACGCCCTGCGCGCCAGGGCCCGGCGCTCAGGGCCGCTGGCGCTGCTTTTCCTGGGCATTGTGATCCCCAGAAAAGGGTTGCTGCCGCTGCTGGAAGCATTGGCCGGAGTGGACCGCGATCTCTGGCGCCTGACCATCGTGGGCGGCCTGGAGTGGGACCCGGCCCACGCGGCTCATGCCAGACAGCGGGTCCGGCAACTGGGCCTGTCCGAGGCGGTCCGATTCATGGGCGTGCAGGAGGATGGGGCGCTGGCAGAAATACTTCGCACCCACCATCTCTTCTGCATGCCTTATGCTTATGAGGGATTTGGCATCGCCATTCTGGAGGCCATGGCTTTTGGCCTGCCGGCCATGGGCTGCCGGCAGGGCGCCGCCGGTGAAACCATCCGTCATGGGAAGAACGGCTTTTTGCTGGATGAAGGTGATCTGGCAGGGTTACGATCAATTTTAATTCGGCTGCATGGGGATCGGGAAGAGCTTGAACGGCTCTCTCTGGCCGCGCAGGCCACCTACGCCGGAGCTCCGACCTGGGAACAGGGCGTGCACACCATCGAACGCTTTGTATGGCAGATGAAAGGCTTGCGCGACGGAGAAAAAGTCATGGTCCCGGCTGGTTCGGCCATGCCCTGAAAACGAGTGACTGCTATGGCGCACACCATTTCGAAATTCGATTCCAGGTCGCCAGAGGTCGCGGAAAACACCGATATCGGCGTTTATCCCCGCTATCTTGCGTCCAAGAAAAGCATTGATGACCGGGCGCTCAATCCCCACGTCTGGGAAGTACTTCATCAGAAGTTGCCACAGGTCACAAAAAAGGAATCGCCGCGCATTCTGGAAATCGGCGCCGGCATTGGCACCATGCTGGCCCGCGCCGTGGAGCGGGGGTTGCTGACCGGGGCGGTGACCTATGTGGCTACGGACCGCGAGGAAGACCATCTTCGGGCCGCGCAGCCCTATCTGTCGGCCTGGGCCGCGGCCCAGGGGCATGCGTTGTCCTGGTCAGGTGAAGGCCAAGGCCGGCTGCGCGCGGCCAATGCCGATGTGTCCATCGCATTCGATCTTGTCGGCGCCGAGGCCATTGCGGCCCACTGGAAAGGGCCGGGTTCCTTTCATCTGCTGATCGCCCATGCCGTGCTCGACCTGATCGACTTTCCGGCTCTGCTGCCGGGGCTGCTGCAACGCCTCACTCCTGACGGCCTGGCCCTGCTGACCTGCAACTTCGACGGCGAAACCATTTTCCAGCCGGAAGACAAAGCAGACGAAGAGATCATCCATCGCTATCACGCCTCCATGGAGGAACGGCTCGCCGGCGCCAGCCATACCGGACTAAGAGTACAAACCTTTTTGCAGCGCCCCGGCGTGGAGATCCTGGCCAGCGGCCGTTCGGACTGGGTCATCCGTCCTCACGACAGCGGCTACTCAGAGGCTGAGAAGTATTTTCTGCATGCCATCATCCAAACCGTGGAGCAGGAGCTTGGGAACCAAGACCGCCCTCCGGCTGGCCTGCGCGACTGGGCCTGTTCGCGGCGCCGGCAGGTCGAAGCCGGCACCTTGTCTTTTCGGGCCCGCAACCTCGATCTGCTGGCCCGGCGCCGGCCACGGTGACTATGAAGATATCCAACTTTCCCTGGCCGCGGCTGCTCTCCCTCCTGGCTGCATTTTACTTCCTCAGCGTCTTGCTCAATTTGGATTACCCCACGCACCAATTTTTATCCGCGTGGCTTTTACTGCCGTCGCCCGATGTCTGGCTATTGTTCGGCATTCTGGCTTTGGCGGCCTATGGCGGGAAACGAACCCTGGCCTGGACCGGTTGGACGCTGACCGCCCTTTACCTGGTGCTGCGCGCCTTCCGTCTCGGCGACGTTGCCGTGCCCATGTATCTCAACCGGCCTTTCAATCTCTACGTCGATTCCACTTATCTCTTGAGCATCTATGACCTGCTCAAGACCGGCTCGCGCCAAAAAGATTTTCTGCTGATGGCGGCGATGGTGCCGGTGTTCGTGGTCGGCGTAATTGCCGCGAGCCTTTATGCATGGCGCCTGGCTGCCAGGGCGCTTGGGGACTTCCGGGTCCGCTCGGTTTTTCTAGGTGGATCAGGTTTGCTTCTCGCCATGGCCGTGCTTTGGGGATGGAGTGTCCGGCCCTCGGCTGTGATTCGCCTCGGCCAGGAACTGAGCCGGGTGCCGCGCCAGATAGAAGAGGAGCGGGCCTTCGCGCTCCGGCTGAAGGAAGTGGAAAAGCAAAGAGCGGCGCTGCCGTCCACTCTCAAGGGGCTGGCTGGCGCCGATGTTTTGCTATTCTTCGTCGAATCCTATGGCCGCACGGTCTTTACCAATCCCCAATACCGGCCGGCCATGACGGCCATCTTGGACCGATTCGCCCAAACCCTGAACCAGCACGGTTTTCTGGCCGTCTCCAATTACCTGGTCTCGCCAACCTTTGGCGGCATATCTCGTCTGGCGCACGCCACCCTGGAGTCCGGGGTCCGGGTGAGCAACGATCTGGAAGACGCTGCTTTACTGCGCTCTTCCCTTCCGCCGCTGGCCGCTTATTTTCGGGCCAATGGATATCGCACGGTATCGGTGATGCCCGGCACCCGCTTTGCTTTTCCCCAAGGGGCCTATTTTGACTATGACCAGGCGTACTACGCCGAGCAGTTTGACTACCGCGGCCCGACCTTTGGCTGGGCGCCCATGCCGGATCAATTTGTGCTCGACTGGGTGCGCCGCCGCGAATTCACGGTCCGTGAAAAGCCGCTATTTGTGCGTTACGTCCTGATCAGCAGCCATGCGGCCTTCAACTTTCAACCGCCCTTCATCCCGGATTGGGAGCGCATCGGCGACGGCCATATCTATCTTGACCAGCCGCCCATCTATTTTCCCATTGAGTGGCCCAACCTTGAAAACGCCGGCGAAGCATACCTTCACTCCCTGGACTATGAATTTAAATCCCTGGGAGACTATTTGGCCAAATTTGTATCCGCCGACGCCTTGATCATCATCCTGGGCGATCACCAGCCCAATCCCCAGCTCACCGAAGAAAACGAACCCTGGTCCGTGCCCGTGCATGTCATCAGTCCTAATCCTCGGTTGCTGGAGCCCTTCCGCAAACGCGGCTACACACCGGGCCTGATCCCGGACCAGCCGCTGCCCCATGCCGGCATGGAAAGGTTTATGCCCGATTTTCTACAGGACTTCCGGTAGTATCATTTTGAATATAGAATGTCCCCTTTACGCTCTCTTAACGCTCCATTGAAAACCGCCATGGCCGGTGATAACTTTAGCGGCAATTAGGTCTTAAACCGGTGGAGTTTAGTTATTCTGAGTGTTTTTCCTAAATGATGGTTGCCTTATGAAGCGCAAACAGAAATCCATAAACGCAATAGATTCGACCTTCCAAGAGCGCGTTTACCGCAATCTGGTGCACTCCCATTTGCAAGCCTGCCGGGTGACGGTGCAGCAGACCGATCTGGGGATTTATGCGAATGGGCCGGTGGAGGCGGTTGCCCGGGAAGCAGTATTGGCGGAACGGGGCTATATCGAAGCATATATTCGTCAAAATGCGGAGTTTTTGCATACGCTACAGCCTTTTCCTGAAGACCCTCTTGCTCCGCGCATTGTTCAGGAAATGATTCAGGCCGGGGCCGCGGCCGGTGTGGGGCCCATGGCGGCCGTGGCCGGGGCCGTGGCCCAGCGGGTGGGGCAAATTCTACTGTTGCATTCCAATGAAGTAATTGTAGAAAACGGTGGCGATATCTTCCTCTCAGTGGACCAGCCGGTGACGATTGGGTTATTCGCGGGAGCTTCTCCATTGAGTCTGAAGATCGGAATAAAGGTAGATCCAGTGGCGGGCATCCGGGCGGTGTGCACGTCGTCCGGAACGGTGGGCCATTCGTTGAGTTTTGGCCGGGCTGACGCGGCCTGTGTGTTGGCGCAATCATGCGCCCTGGCCGATGCGGCGGCTACGGCCCTGGGCAATCGAGTGAAGAGCGCGGCGGACATTGAAGCCGCCATTGAATGGGGCCGCTCCGTTCCGGGACTGATGGGGTTTGTGATCGTGGTGGGAGATAAATTGGGGGCTTGGGGAGAGCTGGAGATCGTACCTATTTAATTACGCCGGGAGAAGAAATACCTAATAAAGGGATTAATTTTTTCCAGGACTCGGGGCGGTTCTTCCGTCATGTCCGCGCAGGCGGGCATCCAGCGAGATAGCATTCATGAAAACTGGATTCCCGCCTTCGCGGGAATGACACACCTTTGTTTGAGAAACTCCCCGACCCCTTAATTATTCAACGCGCAGAGGCCGCGGAGAATTTCAAATTACTTCTCCGCGGCCTCTGCGTCTGCGTTGAATACATGAGTGGATTTAGCGCGTGAAACGCACCCTACGCCGGGGTTTCCTTATACCCACACTCGCGGTTGACGCAGGCCAGATAGGTGCCTTCGCGTTTGCTGGTCTTCTCCACCAGATACGAATTGCCGCAAACCGGGCAGGCTTTGGCCACGGGTTTGTCCCAGGTGGCGAATTTGCAATTGGGGTAGCGGTTGCAGCCGTAGAAGATTTTGCCGCGTTTGGATTTCTTCTCCACCACGTTGCCGCCGCAGCCGGCTTCCGGGCAGGTGATGCCCAGGCTTTTGCCGTTGGTCGATCCGTTGATGGATTCGGTGTGATCGCACTCCGGAAAGCCACTGCACGCCAGAAACTCGCCGTACTTGCCTCGCTTGAGCACCAGGGGGCGGTTGCATTTGGGGCACACTTTGTCCGTGGCCGCTTCATGGTTGGGTTCCACGGGTTGGATGTGGCCCTGCTCGTCGCGCACATAGTCGCGGGAGTAGGTGCAATCGGGATAGCCGCTGCATGACAGGAAATGGCCGTTTTTACCCATCTTGATGTGCAGCCGGTTCTTACCGCACTTGGGGCAGATCAACTCGGTGGCGATGCCCACGCCTTTGACGCTGAGCATTTGCTCATCGGCTGAGCTCAGTTTAGCGCTGAAGGGACCGTAGAAGTTGCTGAGAACGCTCAAAGCGTTGAGCTCGGCGGTCTCCACGCGGTCCAGCTCATCTTCCATGTGCGCGGTAAATTCCACATCGAAGATCTCCGGAAAGCTGGCCACCAGCAGATCATTGACGATGAAGCCCAGCTCGCTGGGACGGAAATAGCCTTTGATCAGGTCCACGTAGCCTTTGTCGCGAATGGTGGACAAGATGGTGGCATAGGTGCTGGGACGGCCGATGCCGTTTTCTTCCAACTCCTTGACCAGCGAGGCTTCCGAAAAACGGGGTGGCGGCTGGGTGAAGTGTTGCTTGGGCAAGAGCTGCTGCAGGGTGAGCGCGTCGCCTTCGGCCAGGTTGGGCAGGGGTTGCTCCTTGCGGTTGCTCTCGTCTTCTTCGTCCACGGTCTGGTAGACAATCATGAAGCCCGGAAATTTAACCGATGAACCCGTGACCGTCAGGGTGTAGGGGCCAGCCTGGATGGAGACATTCTTCTGGTCGATGAGGGCCGGCTGCATTTGCGAGGCCACAAATCGCCGCCAGATAAGCTGGTAGAGGGCCAATTGGTCCTTGTCCAGGTAGCGGGCCAGTTTTTCGGGAGTATTATTGATGGCCGTGGGGCGGATGGCCTCATGGGCGTCCTGAACCTTTTTGCGGTTCTCAAAAAAGCGTGGCTTGTCCACGGCAAAGTTGGGGCCGTGGGCCTGGCGCACCCAGTCGATGGCTTCGTGGGCCGCTTCGGCCGCGATGCGGGTGGAGTCGGTGCGCATGTAGGTGATCAAGCCCACGGGGTCGCCCGGACCGAGATCGATGCCTTCATAGAGCTGTTGGGCGATGATCATGGTCTTTTTGGCGGAAAAGCGCAGCTTGCGGATGGCCTCCTGCTGCAATTTGCTGGTGGTAAAGGGCGGCTGGGGGTTTTTGCGCACGGTTTTGTTGACCACGGCGCCAACCGAGTAGGTCGAGCCTTCCAGGGCGCGCACGATCTCCATGGCCTCGGCTTCGTTGGCGATGGTGAGCTTTTCGCCGTTTTTTTTCACCAGTTTGGCATCAAAGGGGGGAGGGGATGTTCCGGCCAGCCGGGCGGTAATGGACCAATACTCTTCGGGCACAAAGGCCTGGATGGCGCGCTCGCGCTCGCAGATGATGCGTACGGCCACGGATTGCACCCGCCCGGCGCTCAAGTTGCCTTTAACCTTTTTCCACAGCAGGGGCGACACCTGATAGCCCACCAGCCGGTCCAGAATACGGCGGGTTTGCTGGGCTTCGTACTTGTCTTTGTTCAGGACTTCGGGATGGGCGATGGCTTTGCGGATGGCATTTTCCGTCAGTTCATGAAAAAGGACCCGATGAAAGCGTCGGCCCTGTTTTTTGAGGACTTCGGCGGCGTGCCAGGCAATGGCTTCGCCTTCGCGGTCCGGGTCGGGCGCCAGGTAGATGTCCTGGGCATCGCCGGCCGAGGCGCGCAGCGAAGTGACCACCTTCTGCTTGCCGGCAATGGTGCGATATAAGGGCTTGAAATGATCTTCAATATCGATGCCCAGTTCCTTGGGCGGCAGATCCTTGATATGCCCCACCGTGGCCACCACATTGTACTCGTTGCCGAGATACTTCTTGATGGTTCGGATTTTAGTGGGGGACTCAACAATAACCAGTGGTTTAGCGGACACGCGGTACCTCGTAATTCAGATGCGTATTCAGTTGTTTTTCCGTTCGACCGGGTTCCATCCTAGGACAGGACCGGATCATTGTAAACCGGTCTTGGCAAAATTTTCATCAGACACAAAAAATTTGCCCGGTTCCTGCCGGATGGCACCCTTGAGCTCCAGTTGAAACAAAGTGCTGGTCAACAGCCCCATTTCCATCTTCAGCTTCCCGGCTAACGCATCGATATGCTGGGGATAGGCTTCCATGATGGCAAATACAGTGCGCTCCTGATCCGAAAGCGAAGGCAAGGGCTTGACCTCTGATTCCGGTGGTGTGGTGCCGGCCAGTTGGGGCGCGATCTCTTCAATGATATCGTCAGCATTTTCCACCAGCTTGGCGCCTTGCTTGATGAGATCATGCGTTCCCTTGGCGGTGTCGGCATGGATGCTGCCCGGCACCGCGAACACCTCGCGGTTTTGTTCAATAGCCAACCTCGCCGTGATCAAGGAGCCACTTTTGCGTGCTGCTTCAGCCACCACGGTGCCCAGGGACATGCCGCTGATGATGCGGTTGCGCATGGGGAAATGGTGGGGTTCGGGTTCGGCGCTCAACGGGAACTCGGACAGCACGCAACCATTTTCGGCAATTTGATGGAAGAGCTTGAGGTTTTCCAGAGGGTAGGGGTGATCCAGGCCGGAGCCCAATACCGCCACCGTACGGCCACCACCGGCCAAGGCGCCCTCATGAGCCGCCGTATCGATACCCCGGGCCAGACCGCTGACGACCGTGGCCCCTTTTTGGGCCAATTGGGAACAAAGACGATGGGTGACATTGCGGCCATAGGTCGTGGCGTTGCGTGATCCCACCACGGCTATGGGAAAAGGCAGCTCTTGGAGGCGGCCATAAACGTATAAGACCGGCGGCGGATCGGGAATATGGCGCAGCAGGTCCGGATAAAGTGCACTCTGAATGGTGATGATTCGGAAGCCTTTACGGGATGTTTGTTCGATTTCGCGCTCGATCCATTCCGGTGGACAATAGGCGGAGATGGTGTCCGCCAGGCTTGGGGAGACCACTTGCCGCAGGTCGCGGGCAGGGGCCGAAAGCACCTGGTCGGGTGTCCCGAAATGGCTCACCAGCCGCATGAACAGGATGTTGCCGATGCCGGGAATGCTTTTAAGGGTCAACCAGGATGCGACGTGTTCCATGGGGGCTATCCGGTAAATTGAATGCTTCGTGGGGATTTAAATGAAAGCAGGATCAAAGGAGAGGGTCCCTTTGAATCCTGCTTGGAATTTGAAACCGTCAGATCGATCTGGAAAATTATTTATTCTTCTCGAAGGCCAACAAAATCGGGCTGGCCACATAGATCGATGAATAGGTGCCGACAACAATCCCCACCAACAGAGCGAACGCAAAATCGTGAATAATCCCGCCGCCCAGAAAAAAGAGCGCGATCACCACCAACAACGTGAACCCTGAAGTCAATATGGTTCGCGAAAGGGTTTCATTGACACTGCGGTTGATGATTTCAGCCAAAGATTGCTTTTGGTATTTGCGCAGATTTTCGCGGATGCGGTCGAAGACGATGATGGTGTCATTGAGCGAGTATCCGATGATGGTCAATATCGCGGCGACGATTGGCAGTGAGAACTCCTTGCCGTAAAAAGAGAAGCAGCCAACTGTTATAATGACGTCATGCATCAGCGCGACAATGGCGCCCATGGCATACTTGAGCCTAAAAAGGTAGAAAAGAGCAATGCTGCCGAGCAAAGCCACGAAGATCAGGATAGGCAAGGTTACATGAAAGAGGTAGAGCACGTATACCAATGCAAGGATGGTGATGGTCATGCCGGCGCTGAGCAGCCACTTAAATTCGAATCGGCCGGATATGTAGATATTGAGCAGCAGCAAGGCAAAGAAGATCGCGCCCAAGGCTTTCTGCCGCATGTCGTTGCCCACCTGAGGCCCGACCTCTTCAAACGAGTCAACGGTGACCTTGGTTTGAGTCTCCGTTTCTAAGGCCGATTGCAGCTTGCGGTTTAAGTCTTCCGTCGCGGCCTGTTGCGCATCGATGAGAATACGGTAGTAATCAGCTCCCCCTTTGCCATATTCTTGCACCGAACCTTGCAGGCCGATGGCGGTTACCGCGGATTTTACTTTTTCGATGGGAACGGCCGTGTCGAACTTGACCAATGCTTCGGCGCCGCCGGCGAAATCGATGCCGTATTTGGGGCCGCCGTGCACTACCAGAGATATAATGCTCGCCAGGATCAGTGCCAGCGACAGGCCGTAAGCATATCGGCGAACACCCACAAAGTCGATGTTAATATCAGGTTTGATCAGTTGCATAGTCGGTTCCTCGGTCTATGTGTTAACTCCTGCAGCTTCCTTGATCGGAGGGGGTAAGATCCATCGGCAATTGATTATTTACACGCTCAGGGTTTTGACCTGACGGTTTGTAAGAAAGTACTCGAAGATGGCGCGGCATAGAACCAGAACCGTGAAAACACTGATCACCACGCCCATGCTCAACGTCACGGCAAAGCCCTTGACCGGTCCACTGCCGAACTGGAAAAGTACCAGCGCGGCGATCAAAGTGGTCACGTTGGCATCCAGAATGGTTAGGGTGGCGCGTTCAAAGCCTGCGTCCATGGCGGCTCGCGCGGTTTTGCCCAACCGAAGTTCTTCTCGAATGCGTTCGTAAATCAGCACATTGCCGTCCACGGCCATGCCGAGGGTCAGAATAACGCCGGCGATGCCCGGCAGGGTCAGCGTAGCGCTGAAAGCCGCCATTCCACCGGCAAGCAGAATAACATCCGCAATCAGAGCGATATTGGCGACGACGCCGGACCACTTATAGTAAATGACCATACCCACGACCACCAGCAGTGTGCCGACGAGCATGGAGATCAATCCCTTGCGGATCGAGTCCTGGCCCAATGAGGGCCCCACCGATTTTTCATAAAGGATTTTGACCGGCGTTGGAAATGCTTCGCGCAGCACCAGGGCCAGGCTCCGAGCGCTTTCGTCATTGAAGTTGCCCTCGATAATTCCCGAGCCGACAATTTTTGACCGGATCACCGGTGCTGAATATACTTCGCCATCCAGCACAATGGCCAGGCGCTTGTTGATATTTTCCTCGGTGACCAGGGCGAAGATCTTGGAGCCTTTGCTGTTGAACTTTATGGCTACATAGGGCTTGCCGGTGGCCTGATCGAGCTGCACGCGCGCTTCGCTGAGATAATCGCCCGTGAGCAGGGTTTCCTTTTTCAGCAGGATGGGGCGGCCGGCCATTTCCGGATCATCTTTGCGGTAGTATCGGATCTCGCTGCCGGCAGGCACTTCGCCCTTGAGGGCTTGGCTGACATCGCTGGTTTCATCCACCAACTTGAATTCCAGATGGCCGGTTCGGCCGATCTCTTTGCGCGCCCGCTCCGCGTTGATGATACCGGGCAGTTGGACGACGATGCGGTTTTCACCCTGGGGGCGGATGTCGGGCTCCCGGGCCCCATATTCATCTACCCGGTTGCGGACTTTCATAACCGCTTTTTCAAAGGCGAGTCGTTTGATATTCTCCGCTTCGCTCTTTTTCAGCGTCAAATAGAAGGCGGGGTCCCCATCCAAGGTCTTTTCGTCGATGGAATAATCCCGGAATTCATTTGCAATCTGACCTTTGACCTCCATGCTCTTTTCCGGCTCAGCCAGGCTTAGAGCAAACGTGGTGGGATCGATTCGGCGAATGTTTTTGGGTCGGATATGAATCTGCTTGAGAAAGGCGCGCAGCTCGTCAAAAGCGCGGTCGACCGTATTTTCCACGGCTTTATCGGTATCTACCTGCAATACCAAATGCATGCCGCCCTGCAGATCAAGGCCTAGATTGATTTTTTTATATGGCCATAAGGTCGCTTGATCTTTCTTGTCGGCGATCATCTGCAGCGTCGGTAGTAAATAAATTAGTGCGGCCACAAGAACCACAACCACGACAATGGGGCGCCACGAGAGTGTTTTCAATGCTTCACTCCTCTTATGTCATCTGTTCCAGGTAAGCGTACATCCTCGACCTTCACATACGGGCAGACCACGCACCCAAACGCTGGGGTAGGTTTGATGCGTTACTTCTTTTCGGCTTCCGGTTTTTCTTTTTCCTTGGCCGGGGGGGCTGTCGGCTTGGTGGTTTGGGCCAGACTGGAAACATATCCGCGGCCGACTTTGACTCGGACTTTGTCGGCGATCTCAACAATCAGGGTGGACTCGGTGACGCCGGTAATGCGCCCGTGCAGACCGCCGCTGGTGATGATCATATCCCCCTTTTTCAGGTTGTCGAGCATGGCCCGATGCTCTTTCTGCTTTTTCTGCTGGGGACGGATCAATAAAAACCACATAATCACTAACATGAAGATAATGGGCAATAGCGGGGATGACAGGAGTCCTCCACTACCTTCGGCGGCTGCTTGGCCGCCTTGTCCCATGGCATACGCTAAATTCATTCGCTTGAACCTCCTTGGTAGGCTGATGGCCGCTGAATCAACTCAGTAGTCCTAAGGTTGATAAAACGGCGCTGGTATACTTGAAATGACCCTTGAGGTCAAACCCTTCTTATTTTGGATAACCAGACTTAAGCCCTAATAGGACAAATGGCGTTGGAAAGCAATGGATGATTCCGTTGGCCCGTTGGCCCGTAGTCGGTTGGTTGATTCGTTGAATTGGTGATTGGCAATCTCCAGGGATCATGCCTTGCATTTCACGTTCACAAAATAGAGTTCGGCAACGGGCCAACGGGCTCGCGGGCAAACGGGCAACGGGCCAAGGCCCGACCGCTGTCAATCGGCGGCGTCCATGTCTAAAGTATGGATTCAAAGGTGGCCCCGATTTCGGCGTTGATCACCAGGTCCGCGTATCGGTCCTGGTCAGTGGGGTCACGGTTGAGGATCACCAGCCGCGCGCCGTTTTTCTTCACTGGCGCAAAAATCCCGGAAGTCAATGGGCCGGTATTTGGTCCAGATGCCTCCAGGGCTGCGAAAGTCGGGAATGCCAGACTCGGTGCTGATGCCCGCTCCGGTGAAAACCACCAGGTAGTTGCTTTGATCTATGAAGTTGCGGAGCTGGTTGAGCTTTTCGGAGACTTTGGTCATGGCGGAGCCCCTGGTGAAAAAGCCACGGCAATCATCGATGGTCAACTATTCAGGAGTCAGAAGTCAGAATGAAACGAACTGAAATACGGCTTCTGACTTCTGACTCCTGAACTATTTTATGGATTCAACGTCTTCTCCGAGGGATGGGTTTTCAAATACTCCAAACGGTTCAGACCATTGATATAGGCCAGGGCGCTGGCGGTGATGATATCTGAGTCCGAGCCGCGGCCCAGAGCCACCAGGCCATTCTCCTTCAGGCGCACGGTCACCTCGCCCTGGGCGTCGGTGCCGCCGGTCAGGGCGCTAACGGTGAAGCGCAGCAGTTCTGATTCAGTGCCCGTGAGTTTGGCGATGGTGTTGAAAGCTGCGTCGATGGGGCCGTTGCCGTACCCTGCGTCTTTAACCGATCGGCCGTTGATGGCGAGCTTGACGCTGGCCATGGGCATGACCGTAGTGCCGGAACTCACATGCAAATACTCCAGCACAAAGGTTTCAGCCGTGCGCAACACCCCTTCAGTCACCAGGGCTTCCAGATCCTCGTCCATCACATGTTTCTTTTTGTCGGCCAAGGCTTTAAATTTTACGAAGATGGTCTGCAACTCATCGTCGGACAGCTCATAACCCATGTCCTTCAAGTGTTCGCGCAGGGCGTGGCGCCCGGAGTGTTTGCCCAGCACCAGTTTGTTGGCGCTCAGGCCGATGGTTTCCGGCTGCATGATTTCATAGGTCATGGGATTTTTCAGCATGCCGTCTTGATGGATACCGGCCTCGTGGGCAAAAGCATTGGCGCCCACAATGGCTTTATTGGGCTGCACCAGAATACCGGTGATCATGCTCACCAGCCGGCTGCTGGGGTAGATCTGTTCGGTCTTGATATTAGTGGTCAAGGGGATGAAATTACTTCTGGTGCGCAGTGCCATGACTACTTCTTCCAGGGATGTGTTGCCGGCCCGCTCGCCGATGCCGTTGATGGTCACCTCTGCCTGTCGCGCGCCCGCGGCCAGGGCAGCCAGGGTGTTGGCCGTAGCCAGTCCCAGATCGTTATGGCAATGCACGCTCAGCACGGCCTGGTGGATATTGGGCGTATGGGTCATAACATATTTGACCAGATCCGCGAATTCGCTGGGAATGGCGTAGCCCACGGTGTCGGGCAGGTTGACCGTGGTGGCGCCGGCGGCGATGGCGGCTTCAAAGGCTTTGCACAGATAATCGCGGTCGCTGCGCGAACCGTCTTCAGCGGAGAACTCCACATTGCTGGTCAAGGATTTGGCATAGGTGACGGCCTCTTTTATTTCCCGCAAGACCTGTTCGCGGCTCAGCTTCAGTTTATACTCCAGGTGGATGTCCGACGTGGCGATAAACGTGTGGATACGCGGCTTGGAGGCTTTCTTTATAGCGCCCCAGGCCGCGTCGATGTCATGTTTGTTGGCTCTGGCCAGCCCGGCTACTTCAACGACTTTGAGTCTGGCGGCGATCTGGCTGACCGCGTCAAAGTCTCCATCCGAAGCCGCTGGAAATCCGGCCTCAATAATATCTACGCCCAGTTTTTCCAACTGAACCGCCAGGCGCAGTTTTTCTGCGGTATTCATGCTGGCGCCCGGCGACTGTTCGCCGTCGCGCAGGGTGGTGTCGAATATTTTAACGATATTGCTCATGGTTTACCTCGTTGATTCGTTGATAGGTTGATGGCTTGATTCGTTGATTCGTTCAGCAAGTTATTACCGGGGCTGTGGTTGCAAACGCGTCAATGAATGAACGATTCGACGATTTAACGAAACCTAGAGCATGGGCCGCGGGGTAGTATTTACTGCTCCCGCGGCGTGAGATCCTGCCTCTCTCATAGGGGTGATTTCCTTCTTTAAGGTTGTTGGGCTTTGGCCAGTTTGAACTGAAAACTGTCGGCCAGGGCCTGCCAGCTGGCTTCGATGATATCTTCCGATACCCCGATGGTGCTCCACAGATCTTCGTGATCGCGGGATTCGATGAACACCCGTACCTTGGCGCCGGTGCCGTCGCGGCCGTCGATCACGCGCACCTTGAAATCCACCAGGCGCATGCTTTCCAGATTCGGGAAGAATTTGCCCAATGCCTTGCGCAGGGCATTGTCCAGGGCGCTCACCGGTCCATGGCCTTCGGCCGCCGTGATTTCATGCTCGCCGTCGACTTTGATTTTAATGGTGGCATGGGCCGAGCAAGGTTGGTCCTTGTCCTTTTCAATGGTTACCCGGAATGATTCCAGGTCGAAAATGGGTTTGAACTGCTCGGTGAATTTTTGCAGCAGTATTTTCATGGAGCCGTCGGCCACGTCGAACTGGTAGCCCTGATCCTCCAAGGCTTTAATCTCGGTGGCGATTTTCTGGCTGTCAAAACCATTGCCGCCCAGATCCACACCCAGTTCCTTGGCTTTATAAATGATGTTGCTGCGGCCGCCCAGATCCGAAACCAGCACCCTTCGCTTGTTGCCCACCAGGGCCGGATCAATGTGCTCATAAGCCCTGGGTATTTTCATGATGGCGTTGACGTGCAGCCCCCCTTTATGGGCAAAGGAGCTGCGCCCCACAAAGGGTCTGGAATTAAGGGGCACAAGATTGGCGGTTTCGCTCACGAACCGCGAAAGGGCCTTGAGCTGAACCAGTTTGTCATCCGGAATGCTGCGCAGCCCCATCTTGAGATTGAGCAGGGCCATAATCGTAATGATGTCGGCATTGCCGCAGCGTTCGCCATAGCCATTGACCGTTCCCTGAACCATGACGGCTCCGGCCCGCACGGCCGCAATGCTGTTGGCCACGGCCACGCCGCAGTCATTGTGAGTGTGAATGCCGATTTTGGCGGTCAACTTCTTTTCTTCAAAAACAGCGACCACCTGGGTGACAATTTCTTCGACCTCAAAGGGCAACGATCCTCCATTGGTGTCGCATAAGACAACAAACTCAGCACCGCTTTGGGAAGCCTCGGTCAAGGTTTCTAAAGCGTATTTAGGGTCTTCTTTAAACCCGTCGAAGAAATGCTCCGCATCATAAATGACTTCCCGACCGTGCGCTTTGAGCAGAGCGATGCTCTCCCGGATCATCGCCAGATTTTCTTCCCGGGTATTGCCCATGACCTGCTCCACATGCAGAGGCCAGGTTTTACCGACTATGGCCACGGCCGGGGCCTGGCTAATGATCAGGGCCTGTAAATTGAGGTCCTGGTCGGCCGCGGTGCGCGGCTTGCGGGTGGAACCAAAGGCGGTGATTCGCGCGGTTTCGAAATGCTCTTGTTGGGCCAGTTCAAAGAAGCGGGCGTCGCGGGCATTGGAACCGGGCCAGCCGCCTTCGATGTAGTGTACGCCGGACTGGTCCAGCTTCTTGGCGATTTTGACCATCTCCGCCGAAGAGAAGCTGATATTTTCACCCTGGCTGCCATCGCGCAGGGTCGTGTCATAGATAAAGATTTGCTTCATGGGCCACATCCCCTTTAGGGATGGTGTTTGTACTTGGTAATCCATCACTGGAACTCAGCAATGGACAAATTTTTATTTTAGATAAAAGCACCCAGAAAACAGAGGCACAGAGTTTTACATCTCTTCCAAATGCTCTGTGCCCTCTGAGGCGATCTTACCTGTTTATATTCGAGCCATTGAGCTTTGTGCTCGTTAACATAGGATCAGTTAAAGAAAGCGCAATGGTTCCTTATCTACTCACTACTTTTTGCCACGATTCTCCGGCCGCAGGCCGCGTACGGCGCGCCCGGCACGCCACATTTCGGAATTGCCAATGACGGCCAGCTCGGCATCCAGCTTCTCACGGTAATCCGGGGCGCTGTTGCAATCCAGCACGCGGCGGGTTTCGGTGCCGTTGCGCACGCTCTTGTACAGATCATCAAACACCGGTTCCACCGCCTTACGGAATTTAGGGGCCCAATCCAAGGCGCCGCGCTGGGCCGTGGTGCTGCAATTGGCGTACATCCAATCCATGCCGTTTTCCGCCACCAGGCGGATCAGGCTCTGGGTCAACTCTTCCACGGTTTCGTTGAACGCTTCGCTGGGGCTGTGGCCATGCTTGCGCAGCAGGTTATACTGGGCTTCCATGACGCCGGCCAGGCATCCCATAAGCACGCCGCGCTCGCCGGTCAGGTCGCTGTAGACCTCTTGCTCAAAGGTGGTGGGGAAGAGGTAGCCTGATCCGATGGCGATGCCTACGGCCAGGGTGCGCTCTTTGGCGCGGCCGGTGGCGTCCTGGAAAATGGCGTAGCTGGAGTTGATGCCGCTGCCGTCGAGGAAGTTCAAGCGCACATTGCGGCCCGAACCTTTGGGGGCCACCAGAATGACGTCAATATCCTTCTGGGGAATGATCTTCGTCTGGTCTTTGTAGACAATGGAGAAGCCATGGGAAAAATAGAGCGCATCCCCCGGGTTCAGGCATTTGGAAATCTGGGGCCAGGTGGCCATCTGTCCGGCGTCGGACAACAGATACTGAATGATGGTGCCGCGTTTGGCCGCTTCTTCAATGGAAAAGAGAGTCTTGCCGGGCACAAAACCATCGGTGATGGCCTTTTCCCAGCACTTCTTGTCGCCTTCCCACTGCCCGATGATGACCGGAAAGCCATTGTCGCGCATATTCAAGGCCTGGGCCGGACCTTGCACGCCATACCCCAACACCGCGATGGTCTCTTTGGCCAATACCTGGCGGGCTTTTTCCAAGGTGAACTCTTCCGCGGTGGTGACCTCTTCTACTACCCCACCAAAATCGATCTTTGCCATGATCTGCTCCTCTCTGGGTCCTGATATCGTTACCGGGACCGGTGATGTATTGAACAACGATTACTAAATTTGTTTTAAGTTTAAAGTGTTAAGTTTAAAGTTGAAGGGTTCCGGCATTTCGTAAATTTGAGCCGAAGGCTGACTGTATTCAACTCAATCGAAAGTATTCCTCATCTTTAAACTTTGGGCTTTAGACTTTGAACTTTTCTTTGCCCCGCCTAAATACCCCTTTTGGGTTCCCGGTACAAGGCAACGCTGCCGGTCCGGGCGATTTTTTTTATGCCCATGGGCTTCAGCAGACCGATCAAAGCGGTCATTTTGTCTTCATCGCCGCTGGCCTCAATGGTGTAGTAGTTGGAAGCCACATCGATCACCTTGGCCCGGAATAAGTTGACGAGACGCAGGATCTCGTCGCGGCTTTCCGGCCGGGCATGAACGCAGATCAAGGCCATCTCCCGGCGTACGGCGCGATCATCGGACATATCGCGCAGTTTGATGACGTTGATCAGCTTGCGCAACTGTTTTTCGATCTGCTCCAGCAGCGGCCTGTTGGCCTGGGTCACGATGGTGATGCGCGACACCTTGGGGTCCATGGTTTCCGCAACGCACAGGCTGTCGATATTGAATCCGCGGCCACTGAATAGTCCCACCACCCGGGAAAGCACGCCAGGCTCGTTATCCACCAGCATTGTTAGTGTATGTTTTTCGGATTTCATGAATACCTTTCATTTGATCGTTGGCCCGTTGGCCCGTTTACCCGTGAGCCCGTTGGCCCGTTAGTCCATATGTATTTTGAATTTGCCTGAGAACCAGCCGCTCGTTTAGGTTGGGTCTCGTGTCATCTGTGGCGACCGAAGAACCCCAACGGGCAAACGGGCTAACGAGCCAACGGGCTAACGTTTGTTATACCAGCAGCATATCCGTAATCGGCCGCCCCGCCGGCACCATGGGATAGACGCACTCTTCAGACTCCACAACGAATTCCATGATCACCGGGCCAGGCATGGTGAGTCCTCGCTGCAGGGTGGCTTCCACTTCAGCGGGTTTGCTGGCCCGTAATCCGCTGGCGCCAAAGGCTTCGGCCAGTTTGACAAAATCAGGTTCATGGGCCGCAATGGTTTGGGAGTAGCGCCGGTCGTAAAACAACTGCTGCCACTGGCGCACCATGCCCAGGCAGCGGTTGTTGAGAATCACGATTTTGACCGGCAGTTTGTACTGCACGGCCGTTGCCATCTCTTGAATGTTCATCTGGATACTGCCGTCGCCGGCCACATCCACCACCAGCGCGTCCGGGAAAGCTGCCTGGGCGCCAATGGCCGCCGGCAAACCAAATCCCATGGTGCCCAGACCGCCGGAAGTAATAAACCGCTGGGGCTGGTCAAAGTGGTAGTACTGGGCAGACCACATCTGGTTCTGGCCCACCTCGGTGGTAATGATGGCCTGGCCTTTGGTCAGCAAATAAAGCGTCTCGACCACGAATTGGGGTTTGATAATTTCCTGTTGCTTGTAAGCCAACTTGTGCTCTTTGCGCCAATAGTCCACCTGGGTGAGCCATTCAGCGCGCTGGGCGTTATCCGCGGACAGGTTGTATTCGGCCACCAAGCGATTGAGTTCAGTCAAACTGATTTTGCAATCGCCCACCACCGGCACCGCCACCGGAATATTTTTACGGATGGAGGTGGGGTCGATGTCGATGTGCACGATCTTAGCCTGGGCGGCAAAGCAATCGGTTTTGCCCGTCACTCGGTCGTCGAAGCGCACACCTATGGCCAACATCAGATCGCAATTGGAAATGGCCATATTGGCCCGGTAGGTACCGTGCATGCCTAACATGCCCAACCAAAGCGGATCTGAACCGGGAAAGGCGCCTAGACCCATAAGCGAACTGGTGACAGGAATCCCCAGATTGCGCGCCAGGGTGGTCAACTCGATCGATGCCTTGGATAAGATCACGCCGCCACCGCTGAAGATCACCGGCTTTCGGGCAGCTTTGAGCAGACCCAAGGCTTTTTCCAACTGTTTGGCGTTGGGGGTATAAGTTGGATTGTAGGATTTGATGGCAACCGATTCAATGGGTTGATAATCGGTCTTGGCCGCGCCCACATTCTTGGGGATATCCACCAGCACCGGACCCGGACGACCGCTACGGGCAATGTAAAATGCTTCTTTGAGCGCCTTGGCCAAATCTTCCACTCGGCTGACCAGGTAGTTGTGCTTGGTGCAGGGCCGGGTGATCCCCACAATATCCACCTCTTGAAAGGCATCGTTGCCGATGAGATGGGAGGAAACCTGCCCGGTGATCACCACCATGGGGATGGAATCCAGATAGGCCGTGGCGATACCGGTGACGGTGTTGGTGGCGCCGGGTCCGGAAGTCACCAGGCAAACACCCACCTTGCCCGAGGCCCGGGCATAACCGTCGGCGGCATGAACCGCCCCTTGCTCATGACGGACCAGAATATGGTTCAGGCCGCTGCGCATCAGTTCGTCATAAAGATCGATGACTGCTCCGCCTGGAAATCCGAAAATGGTATCCACCCCTTCTTCTTTCAAGATCTCCATCAGGATTTGTGCGCCGGTTCGTTCCATAATGCTTCACCTTTTACTTCCATTTAGCTTGGTTTAACTTCTGTATAATTATAAATTGCCGATCATGCGCTTTTCGGTCCGTCGTTTATTTTACTACCGCCCCGCAATCGGCCGAACCCACAACACGGGCGTAGCGCGCCAGGTAACCGCTCTTTATTTTGGGCTCGGGGGCCTGCCACCCTTGCCGTCGTTTTTCCAGTTGAGCTTCATCCACTTTGAGTTCAACTTTCTTCGCGGGAATATTGATGGCAATGATGTCTCCCTCGCGCACAAATGCAATGGGACCACCTTGGGCGGCTTCCGGCGAAACGTGGCCAATGGCGGCGCCACGAGTGCCACCTGAAAAGCGGCCGTCGGTGATCAGCGCAACTTGGCCATCGAGCTGCATGCCGGCAATGGCCGAGGTGGGGGTGAGCATCTCACGCATGCCCGGCCCGCCTTTGGGCCCTTCGTAACGGACCACGACTACATCGCCCGAGCGAATCTGGCCGCCCAGGATCGCCTGAGTGGCATCATCTTCGGAATCGAATACGCGGGCCGGCCCCTGGTGCTGCATCATTTCAGGGCGCACGGCGGTTTGTTTGACCACGCAGCCATTGGGCGCGAGGTTGCCGTACAAAACCGCCAGGCCGCCGGTTGCATGGTAAGGTTTTTCCAGGGATCGGATCACCTCGCTGTCTTTGATCCGGACAGCGGCGATATTGTCGCCGACAGTCTTGGCCGTGGCTGTAATGCAATCCAAATGGATAAAGCCGCCCTTGGCCAGCTCCTTGATCACCGCTTGAATGCCGCCGGCCTGGTAGAGATCCTCGATGTGATGGGCGCCGCCGGGGCTTAGAGAGCACAGGTGAGGCGTTTTGCCGCTGATGGTGTTGATTTGCTGCAGGTCGAAGGGCACACCAGCCTCCTGGGCAATGGCTGACAAGTGCAGCACGGTGTTGGTGGAACAACCCAATGCCATATCCACCGCCAGTGCATTGGCAAAGGCTTTGGGGGTCAGGATTTTGCTGGGTGTGATGCCTTGGCGCCACAATTCCAGGATCTGCATTCCGGCCATTTTGGCTAAGCGCGTGCGGGCCGCCATGACCGCCGGAATGGTGCCGTTGCCCGGCAGTCCCATGCCAATGGCCTCGGTCAGGCAGTTCATGGAGTTGGCCGTAAACATGCCGGCGCATGATCCGCAGGTAGGGCAGGCCGCATCTTCAATGGCCGCCAACTGGTCTTCGCTGATACGCCCGGATTTCACGGCGCCGACGGCTTCGAAAACCGTGATCAAATCGATTTTGGTGCCTTTGGGTGCGTCCGGGTGGTTGCCGGCCAGCATGGGACCGCCGCTGATGAAGATGGCGGGCAGATCTAGACGGGCCGCGGCCATCAGCATGCCCGGTACGATCTTATCGCAATTGGGGATCAACACCAGGGCGTCCAGACCGTGAGCCTTGGCCATGACCTCCACTGAATCGGCGATGAGCTCGCGGCTGGCCAACGAATACTTCATGCCCTCGTGGTTCATGGCAATGCCGTCACACACTCCTATAATGCCAAATTCCACGGGCGTGCCGCCGGCCATGTAGATGCCGGCTTTGACGGCATCCGCCAGAGTGTTCAGATGGACATGGCCTGGAATGACCGTGTTGGCCGAGTTGGCGATGCCAATCAAGGGCCGCTGAATCTCCGGATCGCTGTAGCCGCAGGCTTTTAGCAGAGCCCGGTGGGGCGCGCGTTCCACTCCTTGTTTGACCTGATTGCTTTTCATCTTTTCTCCTCCCAAAAAAAAACCGTTATCAGCCGCTGGGGGCCGATAACGGATTTTGTATTTCGTTGGGGTCCTGCTTTAAACCATTATCGTCCCCTTCACTCGGCGTCGCCTACGACACCGAGTACGAGAATAAGGATGCTGGGCAATCCGATATTTTGGTGAACGATATGGCGTATAACAGGACGATTCATTATGGCAACCACCTAAATTAGTGAAAAACTCCTTAGCAACATGCAAAGTGCCTGTCAATACTTTTATTTTGTTGTTTTCACGGGTTGTGGTTTCGGCCATACTGTGTTTGAAAAATCGGGATGGTCCGAGCAGGCTGAACCGGCTTGGCATTGATTACACCCTTGATCGCTTTTCAAACCAGCAACCTGGATGGCCTCTGTGATAGTGAAGACAATCCGGCATGGCCGAGTCGTGGCTCTGTTTCTGCTATGGATCGCTTCCCCCGCCTGGACCGATGTGGGGCCGATTTCGACACAAAACCATTTCCCCTTGTTCATGCTTTTTCTGACGCCGAGGCCCACCAATGCAATGATTCCGGCTCAAGGTGAATTTGAGATGAGGGCCGCCTTGAATTACAGCCGTATCAGCATGTATGACCACAGCGACCAGTGGAGCGTTGCCCAGGACATGGAGATGACCGTGGTGGATCTTTGCCTGAAATACGGCCTGGCTTCCCGGGTGGCGTTGCGTCTGGATATTCCTATAGTAAGCATGAACAGCGGGTTTCTGGATCGCTATGTGAATGGCTATCACGAGTCCATAGATGTGCCCACTTATGGCCCGGACAATGTCTTTGCCTACAGGGTGCGCAAAGAGGGGCAGTTGTGGATCGAGGGAGAATCCGGTGTTTTCAAAATGACCGACATTACACTCTCTGGTCAATGGCAATGGCTTAGGCCTGCCTCCAGCAGCGGTTGGAGTGGATCGGTGTTAACCAGTTTAAAACTGCCCACCGGTGAAGTAGAAAATGGTTATGGCAGCGGCCGCTTGGATTGGGGTCTGTTTGCGCCCACCCAATGGAGTGGCGCGGCATGGTCGTTTTATCTGATGCCTGGAGTGATTTGGCCCGGCAATCCTGATTCCCCGGGGCCATCGATTGGCGCCAGAACCAGTGTGAGTTTCTTTGCGGGCGCGGCATACCAGTATTGTGAAAAATGGCAATGGCTATTACAGGGCAACTTCTTTTCGTCCCCATTGGAAAAAACCGGCATATCAAAGATCGATGACGGTGCCTTTGAAATGACTCTTGGAGCAAGGTACGCCGCCAGTACGAAATTGAGCTGGGAATTGGCTTTGTCAGAGGATCTATTCACTATAGCCGCTCCGGACTTTACGGTGCACTTAGGCCTGGTTTGGACTTGGCGGGTGGCTGATCCATAAATCGTTGATTCGCCCATCGTTGATTTGCATGCCAATTTTGGTATGATTCCTAAAATTTTACCAAAAACCAATCAGATGGTGACCGCCATGGAAGAATCCCCCACCTCCCTTAAAGGCTATTTCCTCATTGCCATGCCGGCATTAGTGGACCCAAATTTCCGGCAATCCGTCACCTGCATCTCAGAGCATAACGATAATGGCGCGGTTGGAATCGTCATCAGTCAGGTGCACGCGGGTTTAAGCGCCCGCATGATCTTTGAAGAGCTGGGCATCTATTTCAATGACCGCGCTGAAAAAATTCCAATCCACATCGGCGGCCCGGTACACACCAATGAATTGTTTGTCCTGCATGGGTCGCCGCTCAGATGGGAGGACACTCTCATTATTAGTGAGCATTTGGCGCTGAGCAACTCCAAGGATATTCTGGAAGCCATTGCCCAGGGTGCCGGCCCGGCGGAATTTGTGATCGCCCTAGGATGCGCTGGATGGGCCCCAGGTCAGTTGGAGTGGGAGCTGAGTCAAAATGCATGGTTGGTTTGTCCCAGTGATAAGGAGATCATTTTCGGCGCGCCAATAGAAAACCGCTGGATGAATGCCATCCAAAAGATGGGCATAGATCCACAATCACTGTCCTATTCGGCGGGCCGCGCTTGAGCGATATCCGTTTGCTTCCTCTTCGGCTTTGCCGGCAGATTACCCGGAGATTGTCCGGTTCTGCGGGCCATAAGCGTGATTCGCGGGAGAGGAGATAGAAATTCTGTAATTGAGTGCGAAAGGTTAGGGGAGCCAGTAATAAAAGATCAATCGGTTGTTCAATGCCAAAAAAGAAGGGGGCGCCCACGGCGCCCCCTCAAAGCGTTCAATGGTGGTTGGGTGTTTATTCTTCACCTTCTTTTTTAGGTTTTTGCTTGGGTTTTTTTTTCTTTAAACAGGCTTTGTCTTTTCGGACAAAGGCGCAAAGTTTGGGGTTGTAGTACTCTTTGCAGTTTAAAGGGTTATATAGTGGGCATTCAGGATGTTTTTCAGACATTAATCTTGATTCCCTTTTGTTCAAAATGACTCAACCTTCAATTTGAAATGGTTAGTTTAACGCAATTTGTTTTAAAGAATACCATAAAAGTATAAAATTTACAATTCATTATATATATTCAGGAGTGGTTTGGCTCACGGGGCTTCAGGGCGGGGAAGCTTTTGACAATTTAGGGACCGCGCTGATATATCCCCGCACTGTTTTGAATCAAACCACCCGCAGCTTGGGCCGATTATCAATAAACAGGTATTACGCGATGGATGCATTTCAAAAAAATAGAGAAGCAATTCTGAACGTCAACCAGGAGTTTGCGGCTTTAATTCAGCAGGCCAAGGCCGTGTTTGGAGGTCATGATGCGCTTTTCGAGCAATGGCAAAGGTCTTGTGAGAGCATCGCTGACCAGCTGACGGCCCACATTGTGCAAATTGCCGTGGTAGGAGCCATCAAATCAGGCAAAAGCACGCTGGTCAATGCATTGCTCAAGAATGACTACCTCAAACGCGGTGCCGGCGTGGTTACATCCATTGTAACGCGTGTGCGAAGCGGCGACCAGTTGCGGGCGCGTCTTTTCTTCAAATCATGGGATGAGATCAATGCCGAGATCCAACAAGCCCTGGTCCTCTTCCCATCTAATGAGTGGCGCTCCGATACTCAGAGTTTTGATATCAGGCGCAGCCAGGATCGCGGCGAATTGAAAAATGCCATCGAGAGCCTGGACAGTGAACTGCGTGTCACTCAGGACAGTTTGAATGCCAACGGGGTTTTGCTCTCCTCCTATTTAAAAGGTTTTGATCAAATTCATGAATATGTGGCCTCGGAAAGCACCACGCGGGAATTCGACCAGAATACTTTCAGTGACCATCGCAATTTTGTCGGCAACGACGCTTCCGCGGTCTATCTGAAAGATATCCAGCTGGAGGTTGCCAGTGATGTCTTGACGCGGAACATCGAGTTGGCCGATTGCCAGGGCAGCGATTCACCCAATCCTTTGCACCTGGCCATGATTCAGGATTATCTGCTCAAGGCGCATTTAATCATATATGTCATAAGTAGTCGCACCGGCATCCGCCAAGCTGATATCCGGTTCCTATCCATGATCAAACGCATGGGTATCGCCGGCAGTATGCTCTATGTATGCAACTGCGACTTCAATGAGCATGATACCCTGGAAGATCTCCAAGCCTTGATCCAGCGCATCAAGGAAGAGTTGGCCTTGATCGTTGATGACCCCAAGCTCTTTACGCTTTCAGCGCTCTATAATCTATTTGAGGAAACCAAGCCGTCGGAGAAAGATCAGGAGCGGCTGAACCAATGGCACAAAGCCGAGACAATGGTGGCTTTCTCCAATGCAGAGACCCAACGGTTGCTCTCTGTGTTAGATCGCAAGCTGACGCGAGAAAGATCGGCCCTGTTGCTTCAGAATCAGATGGAGCGGATTGCGGTCAACGCCGCCGGTATGCGGCAATGGCTTAGGTTGAATAAAGATCTTATCCAGCGCGATACCAATGAGGCCCTGAAAATCATCGACCGGTTGGATATTCACCAAAGCCACATGAAACAAGTCCAATCCATGATTCAAAGCACTATGGAGGGAGCTGTCCGAAAAGTGGTTGAGGAATTGAAGAAGGAGGTGGATCGCTTTTTCGACTACCACAGCGGTCCTATTTTGAAACAAACGATCGCCTTTGTGCGCGACCACCATATCGATTTGAACCGCTATAAGTCTCAGATCGGCACCTCCAGTTTTACCCACATTTTGTATCGCGTCTACCAGGAACTCAAACAGGCCGTCGACAGCTATATGGCCGAGAAGATCAATCCAGAAATCGTGGCGTTCATCAACCGCCAGGAAGTGGAACTTCAACAATACTTGTGCGCGGCAGCAGAACCCTATGATGCCATGGTCAAGGAGGCGTTGAACAAACATGAAGACGCTCTGGCCCAGTTCGGCTTGTCCGGAGACAGAGGCCAGTGGTCATTGCGTCTTGATCTGGACCTGAGCTCCATCAAACAGATGGCTGGCTTGTCCTTGCCGGCGGCCGCCACCACACTGAATTACTCCTCTCAAATCAAGACCGAAGCCATTATCCGCTTGGGATATTACAATTTGGTCCGTGCACTGCGTAAATTGTTCAAAAAAACGGTCAGCGACGATAAAAACGAAGAGATCAAGGCGCTCAAGGACAGTATCCGGAAAATGAAACGAGAGTTTGAACGCTCTATCCAAACCCATTTCAAGGACTACAAGGAGAATGTCAAATTTCAATATATCCAGCGGCTGGGAGAGGCAGTGGGCCGCCGACTATTTGAGCTGTTGACTTCCCAGTTCGGCGCTTACATCGTAGATATCAAAGGATTTGTATCGGCCATCGATGATCGGCGCAGCGATAAAAAGCGGTTGGACAGCTCCTTGGCCGCTTGTGATCAGGCCTTGGAGGATTTGACCGCCCGACTGGAAAGCGTGCGGCAGGAAGTACGGGGACTGGTGGAAGGAGGGATATAAGATCGGCCCTCTAGTCCTATGGACCGCGCTAATATCCATTTGACCAAAGACCATGAGACGGTTAAAGCGATAGACCCATTGGTGAGTTGGCTTGTAGTACTCCGTGAAAACGATTCGCGGAATAGGTAATATTTGAAGTCCTTTGCATAGCAGCAGACCATGGAAAGGAGAAGTAAAGCATGCAGCTCCGTACAGTTGCAGTGGCCAATGAAAAGGGTGGTGTGGGAAAGACCGTAACCGTGATCAACCTGGCGGCGGCTCTATCTTTGATGGGGCTGCGGGTGTTGGTGGTGGATATGGATCCCCAGGCCAATGCCACCAAGGGTTTGGGAGTTTCCGTGGCGGAGGGGGCACCAACCATCTATGATCTGTTAAATCCCGAAGGAGACGTCAGCGCAACGGAAGCCATTGTTGCCACTAAATGGAAAGGCCTGCAACTGATACCATCCCATGTGGATCTCTCCGGAGCGGAAGTAGAATTGGCCGATGTGACGGGCCGAGAAAACCGTCTCAAGGAGGCCTTGGCCGGGTTACCCGCTGATTTCGATGTGGTCTTGCTGGATACTCCGCCCACGCTCTCGTTGCTGACGGTCAACGTCTTCACCTATGCCCGATTTGTGCTTGTTCCCTGTCAGACCCATCCCTATGCTTTTGCAGCTCTGCAGGAGTTATTTGATACGATTGAGGCCGTGAAACGGGAGATCAATCCGGATATCGCGGTGATTGGCATCGTGGCTACTTTTTATGATCCGCGAACCCGGGTGAGTCAAAGAATCTTAAATGCTCTCCAGGAAGATGAGCGGTATCAATCTCTGCTGTTTCAGACCACAGTGCGCGCCAATACAACCATTGCCGAGAGCGCGGATGTGAGCAAACCGGTGGTGTTTTTCAGGAGAAGCAGTTTTGGCGCTCTCGATTACCAGGCACTGGCTAAAGAGTTGTTGCAGCGAATAGGGTGATGGGCCAAGTGACGATTTGGCCGCAGGGAAATCAGTAAGTGCTCTCCCTGTTGTGCTTTTACTGACGGCCGTTAGCTCCACCAATCAACAAATTATCCTATCCCCATCTGTGCCAAATGCTCCCGGGCAAAATCGATGGTTGGATTAAGGGATAGCGCCAACTGGTAGTATTCCACGGCTTTGGCGGCTTGTCCCAGGGCACGGTAGTTCACTGCGATGTTGGCGTGATCAATGGCCGAACTGGGATTGAGGGCGATCACTCTTGAAAAACAATGGATGGCCTGCTCGTAGGCCTTTCCCTTGAAATGGCAAAAACCCATCAAATTAAGGGTATCTGTTCGCTCGGGGTCCACCTTATCCGCTTTGTCTAACCAGGTTAAAGCCTCTCCGTATCGTCCCGCTTCTTTGTGACACAGCCCCAGATAGGTATAGATACTGGCTAAGTCCTCGGCGCCCGGCTCCAGGTCGGCCGCTGTTCTTAGCGAAGCGAGGGCGGCTTCATAGTCGCCTTGATTCATTTGAAGCTGCCCAAGATAGAAATGAATGTAGTATTTGCCTGGCAATAGTTGATTGAATTGAAGCAGGCGTTTCTGGGCTTGGGCAGGGGGCAAGGTTTCGGTTATGATTTTGGAGCATATCAGGCCCACGCTAGGCCGGGCGGTGCGTTCGCGGAACTGGGCGCCAGGAATGATGGTATAAAAGGCGGGGATATCCAGGCGCGGGTGGCGCACATCCACGGTAAATACCTCCATCTTGCGAGCCGCCAAGGCCGCGATGCAATTTTCGACTTCGATTTTAATATTGTCATTGCTCAGGCTTGGCAGTTTGCCCATATCTACGCTGTAGCCGGGCTGAAGAACATATTCGGCGGCCTCCAGGCTGGCAAACTTTGGCAAGCCGCTGGCCTCATAATTGGAACCGCTATTGAAATCCCCGGCCAATTGGGCCACTTCGGTCAAGGCCCGGCACAGGGCCTTGGCGGCGCTGGGCATGGTGCCGGCCGTCCAAACAATTTCACTCTTTTTGGGAAAGGTGGCTGGGTCCCAGGCGATGGCACCGATACTAGGAATGCCCATGTCCAGGGTGAAATCCGACAGCCGCAATTGAATTCCGGCCTTTTTATATTTGGCCATCAATTCGAGGGCCACGGGGTCAGTGACAGACTCCGGTTCGATCAATGGCACCTTGATCCGGTCGCTGCAGATCAACGCAGAGACATGGCGCTCCACCACTTCACAGATGCCCTGGCAAAGGGCCTCTTCGATGCAGTTGCCGGCTGACGATCCGTTGAATTGGTTGATGGCCCAAAACCAGTTGAACGGCACCAGCACCTGGGTGCCTTGGGTCAGGTTATGGGCCCATGTCCAGCGCAATGGCAATTGATTGAAAAACGGGCGAATTACCGGCAGATCGTTGGAGCAGTCGTCCACGGAGCGGGCAATGGCTTCAAATGCAATGGTCGGTTCGTGAATGGCACTCAGGGGGGCGTCGATAAAATTATCGGAGTTTTGGTAAAAACTAAACAAACTGAAGCGTTCCCCCAATTCCATGACCGCGCTGGCCTGGGATTGGGCGGGCGTGGCGCCCTTGCCCATCTGTTTGTAATTGCCAATGGCGGCTCGGGCTTCGGGGCCGCACACGCTAAAGTAGACCGGAATTTCCAAACGGCCTTTATCAATCCGGACAATGTCATCCAGTATCTTCAAACCGGTATCCGTCAAGCGTTGTTTGAAGCGTGCGATGGTCTGTTCAGGCGTCATGACCTTGTCTTGGTCATGTTGATAGATCTTAGGGGCATCCGTGAGCTTGAGCGGGTTGGGTCGCATGTGAAATGATTCCTTTTAATTTTCCTACTTAACAAGTCTGAAAAAGCCTATAGGATTTATCGGGGCGGCTGGCTGAAATCAAGTCCAAAATAAGGATTTACCGAAACATGCGCAGGATCGGTTAGCAACGGACCGATTTTTGGAATCGGCTTTGCGAGTATCATCTATCTACTTGCTTTTTCAAGGATAATGGGATAGTTAAGAGGCACTCTCATGATCCTTGGAGAGGACCGGAGCCATTGGTTCACCCAACCTGACCTCCGCAGCCGGAAGGAAATCGGATGAAACGCATCGCCGAAATTGAACGAAAAACCAAGGAGACCCAAATTCGGGCCAAATTGAACCTGGACGGCAATGGCCAGCTCGAGGTGGCTACGGGCGTCGGTTTTTTTGATCATATGCTGACCTTGATGTGCGTGCATGGACTCCTCGATTTGACCCTTGAAGCGGTGGGCGACATTCATGTGGATGCCCATCACACGGTGGAGGATGTCGGGTTGGTGCTTGGCGAAGGGATCAGCCGGGCTCTGGGCGAGCGTAAGGGGATTTGTCGTTACGGCCATGCCTTGATTCCCATGGACGATGCCCTGGCCCAGGTGGCCGTTGATTTATCCAATCGTCCCTATCTTAAAATCGTCCTGCCCAAACGGCTACCGCTGCAGAATGATTTTGATGCCTCCCTGGCCCAGGAGTTCTTCAGGGCTCTGGCGATCAAAGGGGGCATGAATTTGCACATTCAAGTGCCCTATGGCGAGAATTGGCATCACATCATAGAGGCCGTGTTCAAGGGGTTGGGACGTGCGCTGCGCCAAGCAGTTGCCAAGGATGAACGCGCCAGCGGTATACCATCATCAAAAGGCTCACTCTGACGCTTAACAAGTTAGCATCAAACCTCACGCTAAATCCCTATTGGTTTAATGCCATGAAGCAATTGTATTACGGCTGCGTCAATTTCATCCGCACCCGACCACCGGTTTTGAGTCTCGGTGTGATTTTATTCATACACCTTCTCCAATCTTCTGCCCTGGCTCAGATGCCGGCTCACCAGGAATCGTTAACGCGGGTGGTCTTACTACCCGCTTTCGATATGTGCGCCATTTACGGTGAAAATGTAAGTATGACCGGGCCTCTTTCTGGGCAAGTATTTGTTACAGGACCAGTAGCCCCACAGGCCACGATGGTCATTACCGATAAACTTAAAAAGCTCCTTGATAGGATAGAGCCAGTCGAGCTCATTTTTATCCCAAGGCAAGACCCCGAACACCTGGTTGGAATTGAGCCCGTTGCCGGGCAAAGAGTCCAGCGCATTGCGGCTGTTCAGGAATTTGGCCGCCAGCAAAAGGCTGATAGTGTTTTTTGTGCTTATGTATATGCTTTTCGAGAACGGGTCGGCAGCGCCTATGGCGTCGATCTCCCAGCAATGGTCATCTTTGAGTTGAATCTGGTCAGCGTAGCCACCGGCTCGATATTATGGCAGGCCCATTACTCTGAGACCCAAAAACCGTTGAGCGAAAATGCCTTTCAGATAGGCAAATTTTTTAAGCGCAAGGGGCGATGGATCACGGCCGAAGAGATGGCTGACGAGGCCTTGGAAAAATGCATCCGATCTTTTGAAAGCGATTACGTCGGCCTCCCGCGTTCACAGTAGCGGATAAGTTGTTTCCCACCCATTCATTGGCCATGATCATTTGCCGCCATAGACAGAGTGGCACCCATGGGAATTATGCTTATCCTATCCTCAAATATGCGATTGACTTCAAATGGAATGTTAGGTAAATTCACAAATTTTAAATATTTGAGGTGTGCATCGATCTATGATCACAGCAAGCCAAAGACACATAAAAGCAGCTCCCCGAACGAGTACTTAATTTCAATAGGCATCCAAGTGGGAATAAATGGTGGCTGAGCAGCTATCTGACTCATCATTCGCAAGCCACGGGACGATAGACCCAAACTGCCGCAATATATCCAGTCTATCGGATAAAGTCTTGGATGTGTATCGGAATTAATGGGTTGAGTCGGAACCTGAGGGTGCCCCGAATCCGCGAGGTGACCATCGAAGGGTCGGGTTAAAGGGAGGACGCTTTAGTGGCATTTTCTATTCCCGAAGAAACAATCCAACGGATTAAAAATACGGCCAATATTGTCGATATTGTCTCCGAACATGTCGTGCTGAAAAAAGCAGGCCGAAACTACCTTGGATTGTGCCCCTTCCATGCCGAGAAGACGCCCTCGTTTACTGTGAGTCCGGATAAGCAGATTTACTACTGCTTCGGTTGTCATACCGGTGGAAACCTTTTTAGTTTCCTTATGCAGCGCGATGGTCTTTCATTTCCTGATGCTGTTCGCCAGGTGGCCGGCAAGTACAGCATCGAGGTGCCGGTACAAGCCCGCACCGCTGGGGAAAAGGAGCAGCTTTCGGAAAAGGATCGATTGTTCCACCTTAATGAGGAGGCCATGGTTTTTTACCAGCGGGTGCTGAATGACCCCCAGAGTGGGCAGAAGGCTATGAGCTATCTGTTGGGGCGTGGCATGACCCGCAAGATTGTTGACGGACACCAATTGGGATATGCCCCCAACCGTTGGGATGGCTTATCACGCTATTTTCAGGAAAAAAGAGTGCCCGCGGATCTCCTGCTGAAGTCCGGCTTGGTTATCGCGCGCAAAGATGGCAACGGGTTCTATGACCGGTTTCGGGATAGGGTGATGTTCCCTATTTTCAATCTGAGCCACCAAGTTGTGGGTTTTGGCGGCCGGGTGATGGGCGATGAGCTGCCCAAATATCTCAATTCACCGGAAACCCCAGTATACAACAAACGTCGTGGTCTTTATGGCATTCATAAAGCCAACCGCGCGGCGCGGACATTGGGGCGAGTATTTGTGGTGGAGGGCTACTTTGATGTGCTCGCCCTGCATCTTTACGGTATTGAAAACAGTGTTGCGACGCTGGGGACGGCTTTGACTCCAGAACATGTCCAGCTACTTAAGGGCATGGTGGGCAGCGCTGGCCAGGTGACATTGGTTTATGATTCCGATCAGGCCGGAATCAAAGCCGCCCAGCGCAGCGTTCAAGTCTTTGAAGAGGGTTTTCTGGATGCGCGGATCCTAGTGTTGGCGCGAGGGCATGATCCTGATACCTTTCTGAGAGAATTTGGCCCTGATGATTTTCACAAAGCAGCCGAAAATGCTCAGGGGATGATTCCGTTCATCATTGATCAGGCTATCCACACTCATGGAATGGGGTTGGAAGGCAAGATAAAGGTGGTGGCGGAGGTGCAGGAGTCATTGGCCGCTGTTCAGGACCCGGTCGCCCGCTCATTGTACATTAAAACCTTAGCGGAAAGATTGAATATCGATGAGCGCGCAATTTTAGAAAAGATCCGCGCTTCCGCCGGTAAAACCATCGGTAAGACGGTTACTCAATCCGAGGGCAAGCCATCCACCATCACCGGTGCCGCTGGTGATCGCCTTGAACAACAGGTGGTGGCCATGATGCTGTGCTATCCGCAGATCATCCCGGAAATTGTGGGTCGCAACCTGTTGGATAGTTTTGAGGATCTCCAGCTGGGGCGCATCGCGCAGATGGTTGTCCAGCGTGCCGCCTCCGGGCAAGATAGCGCAGCGGATCTGGTTTCGCAGATCGAAGATCCCGCTTATCGCAATCGCATGGTCCAATTGGCCATGAGTGAGTGCCATTGGGATCGCCAGGGTTGTGAAAGGGTTCTGGCCCAATTTGAATCGCGCCGGCAACGGCGCCAGGGAGAAGAACTACAGCGTCAAATCGAGGAGGCTGAAAAGAACAAGGATATGGATCTGCTTTTGAAATTGTTACAGCAGAAGCAGAAAAGGCGGGCAAGGATTTAATAAATGCAAATTCGATTCATATTCAATTACGGCCGGTGTGGATAAGGGGTTTGTTTGGGGTCCAGCGCATGCAGTTGCGCGATTATTCTCCAGCTGCTCCGGTATTCTCTCAAATGTAAGATGGAATATAGCTCAGGAGGCTCATTCCAATGGCAAAAAAGACCGATCCTAAAAAAGAAAACGCCAAGGACGCCAAAGGCGAAAAACTCAAAGCCGTCGAACTAAATGCGGATGCGCTGGATGCTTCCCATGATGATGATCAGTCCGACCTTCAGGAAGAGGGAGCTGAGCTCAAAGGGTCTAAGAGTCCTTCGGAAAAGGTGTTAAAGGCGCTGATCGCCCAAGGCAAAAAGCAAGGCTTTCTCACTTATGATGAGATCAATACCGCTCTGCCGGACGACATGCTCTCCGGCGAGCAGATGGATGATACATTAATGATGTTCGACGACTTGGGCATTGATATTATTGATGAACACAACCGCAATCTGACCAAGGAAAAATCCAAAAAGGTCGATCCTGATTTACGCTCCGACGATTTGGGGCTGGCGGACTATGGCGCCGTGACCGATCCCGTCAAAATGTATTTGCGCGAGATGGGGCTGGTTACGCTACTCAGCCGCGAAGGAGAGGTGGAAATCGCAAAAAAGATCGAAGCCGGTGAACAAGATGTGTTGAAGGCCTTGTTGGAAACCAGCATCGGTATCGATTTTATTTTGGACCTGGGGCGCCGCATTGAAAATAATCTTCTGCGGCCCAAACATGTGCTGCGCGATGTGGACGAGGGTGACACTTACCAGAACGAGCTCGTTCAAATCGATTCCTTTTTACAAACCATCAAAGCCATTGCCGAGGTCCACACAGAAACCTTGAGCTTCCGCGATCAGCTATTCAATGATCAGAAACTGAAGTCGGAAGAGCAACGTCGTATCCGGCGCTGTGTGACCCGCCGCAATCAGAAGATTTTCGATATGCTCAAGGACTGGCGCCTGGAAGGAAGCGTCATCGATCAAATTGAAGAAGACATCCGCAATCTGATTGAGTGGTTTGATGCCAGCAACCGGGTCATCATCACGGCGGCCGAAGTAATGAACGTACCGGTGGCCACCTTCAGGGACAATCTCGGCTCCAAGACGCGTTTTATGAAGATGGCGGGCAAAGATTCCCGGCTATCGAAAAAAGAGTTGGAGACCCTTTGTGCCCATCTGGGGGGTATTCAGGAGCAAATCACCACCCGAGAAAATGAGATCAAGGCCAACAGCCGCATCCTCAAACGGATTCTGGCCAGTGTGGACGAAGGTCGTGCCAGGGCCAAGTTGGCCAAAAGCGAACTGATTAAAGCCAATTTGCGCCTGGTGGTCAGTATTGCCAAAAAATACACCAATCGCGGTCTTCAGTTTTTGGACCTGATTCAGGAAGGCAACATCGGCTTGATGAAAGCCGTGGATAAATTCGAATATCGCCGTGGCTATAAGTTCAGTACCTATGCCACCTGGTGGATTCGTCAAGCCATCACCCGTGCCATTGCGGATCAGGCACGTACCATCCGCATTCCGGTGCATATGATAGAGACCATCAATAAACTTATCCGTACCTCGCGCTATTTGGTACAGGAACTCGGCCGGGAGCCGCGGCCCGAGGAGATCGCCGAAAAAATGGAGATCCCCTTGGATAAAGTACGCAAGGTGTTGAAAATTGCCCGCGAGCCCATATCCCTGGAAACTCCCATCGGCGAGGAAGAAGACAGCCATCTGGGAGATTTCATCGAAGACAAGAAGTTTATGCTGCCGTCGGATGCGGCGGTCAGCTTGAATTTGGCCGAACAAACCCGAAAAGTGTTGGCCACGCTGACACCCAGGGAAGAAAAAGTATTGCGCATGCGTTTCGGCATTGGTGAAAAGGCAGATCATACCCTGGAGGAGGTCGGTCAAGATTTTACGGTCACCAGGGAGCGTATCCGTCAAATCGAAGCCAAGGCGCTGCGTAAGCTGAGGCATCCCACGCGCAGCCGGAAACTGAAGAGCTTTATTGATAACTGATGGGATCGATGAGTCGCGTCGAGGCAACCATTTAACCATGCTTGACAAAAGAATTGGGGGCCATTAATAGAGGCCAGCTTCCGAGACGGGCCCATAGCTCAGTTGGTAGAGCCACCGGCTCATAACCGGTCGGTCCCTGGTTCGAGCCCAGGTGGGCCCACTCCATCTTCTTTAACGATTACATATTTCGTAATTTGCGAATTGGGCGTGCTTAAAGTGTGGCTTGCAAGTCAGGCCACACTTTTGCATTTCGGCCACATGGATGGACTGGTAATCATACCGGATCATGGGAGCTTACAGTGTTGCAAAAAGGCGGCAAAATGATGTAGAGCCAAGGGCAAAGGGAATGCTATGAAAACCATCCAGGTCGCCGATATCATCACCATAATGGAGCAGTTGGCACCAGCGGTTCTGGCTGAGGAATGGGACAACTGCGGCCTTCAAGTGGGCTCGACCCATTGGTCGGTAAGCAAAATCTGGGTCGCCTTGGACCCCTTGCCCGAAGTGGTGCAGGCGGCGATTCGTCATAACGTGGACATGGTGATCTGCCACCACCCGCTCCTGCTCCGACCGATAAAGGTCATTGATGTGGCGACTCCGACCGGTACTATCATTGAGGCTGCCCTGTGCTCACGGCTATCCATTTATGCGGCACATACCAACTTGGACTGCGCACAGTATGGCGTGAACGCGGCCCTTGCTCAGGCTATTGGGATAGGGGGTATCACTCCCCTGATCCCCAGTGGAGGGGCAATGACTGACCCGGATGATCATTCGGCCATTGGGATGGGCCGTATCGGCCGTTTGCCAAGTGAAATCACGTTGGAAACCCTAGCGAGGCAGATTCAGAGCAAATTGGGATTGGCGGCCATAAAAATGACCGGTCATCCAGAGATGCTGGTCCAGGATGTAGCGGTCTGTTCGGGCAGCGGTTCCAGTCTGATAGATACATTTCTGGCCAGCAGAGCGCAAGTCTTTGTCAGCGGTGATCTTCGTTATCATGATGCCCGCAAGGTCGAAGACGCACGCCGTGCTCTAATTGATATTGGTCATTTTTCTTCGGAGCACCTGATCATCAACCCTTTGGTTGATCGATTGAACTCTGAAGTGAAATCGCGGGGCTGGCAAGTCGTCGTGGAACCTTGCCCCTTGGAATGTGACCCCTTTATCTATTTGATGGATGAGAAATCTGCTTCAATATAGCGGTGAACTTGAAGAGTTTGACAATGAGGCGGTGAGCTGATGGACGAGCGTATCAAGAATTTACTGGCAACCCTGGCGGTGTTACAGCGGGCGGATAGCGCCCGGGCGGCATTGGAGAAGAATTTGGCTGGCGTGGAACAGCGTCTGAGTACGTTGCAAAATCAGTTGATGGCCTATCAGGAACAGCTTAAGACCAGCCAGGGCCAGTTGGAACAAGTGAAAAAGCAATATCGTACGGATGAAGTGGAAATCAAATCTATCGATGCCGCTATCGTGAAAAGCGATGAGAAGTTGGGGTATGTCAAGACCAACAAAGAGTATCAAAGCATGCTCAAAGAGATCGATGACCTCAAGCTGAAGAAATCAGATATCGAAGATCGAATGTTGTCGGTATTGGATCAAATAGAGACGGTGGAAAAAAAAGTGATTTGTGACAAGGCCGACCTGGAGGATATGAAACGCGAAGTAGAGGAAAAGCAAAAGGCGGTACGCAGCGAAGCAGAAGCACAGCAGCGGGAAGTCGCCTCCCTTCATCAGGAGCGTGAGGAGATCTGGGCCGAGCTGGACCCAAAAATGCAAAAAATGTATGCCAGAGCCATGCATCAGGGGCACGGCGTTGCGGTGGCCGCGGTGATCGAGGGGGTGTGCCAGGTATGCCGGATGAATATTCCCCCCCAGGCGTATATTGAATTGATGCGGTTGGACGCTTTAAGCCTCTGTCCCAATTGTCAGAGAATTATCTATCCCAAGGCGGTCATTGAGGTGGAGTCGGCGGGAGTGAGGGACTGAGGATTTAGGAGGAAGAAAAAGTAGCTTGTTTAAAATACGGTCGGAGTAGGCCAGGCGATCGCCGGTTCGATTCATCGAACGGGAGGAAAGTCCGAACACCACAGGGCAGGGTGCTCCATAACGTGGAGTCGTGGCGACGCGAAGGAAAGTGCAACAGAAAGTAAACCGCCCCGCCAAGGCGGGGTAAGGGTGAAACGGTGCGGTAAGAGCGCACCAGTTCCCCGGGTGACCGGGGAAGCTCGGCAAACCCCACCTGGTGCAAGACCAAATAGGGAAGCGTTTGAGGGCTGCCCGTCCAAGCTTCCGGGTAGGTCGCTTGAGATGCCGGGCAACCGGCATCCTAGAGGAATGATCGCCGTCCCGCTGTCGGGTAACCGGCGCTGGAAACAGAATTCGGCTTATGGCCTGCTCCGACCGTTTTGTTCACTAACCAAAGAGGGAAATATGTTGATCATTGAAGAACTGCAAGTGGAAGTCGGCGGACGCGCGATTCTCAATAATGTGAATATGGAGATTCCACGCGGTGAAACCCACATTTTGTTTGGTCCCAATGGTTCGGGCAAAACCAGCCTGATGATGACCATCATGGGGTTTTCGGGATACAAAGTCACCCATGGCAAAATTACTTTCAAGGGCGAAGACATCACCCAAATGCCCATCCACGAGAGAGCCCGCTTAGGCATCGGCGTATCCGTGCAACGACCGCCAACGGTGCACGGCCTGAAAACCCGTAACTTGGTAGAGGTTTGCGCCAAGAGTCGAGGCCGAGCCATTGATATTGAGGCCTTGGCCAAGGAGGTCAATTTCGATCATTTTCTGGATCGCGATGTCAATCACAAATTCTCCGGAGGAGAAATCAAGCGCAGCGAACTCCTGCAGCTCATGGCCCAAGATCCCGACCTCATTTTACTGGATGAGCCTGAATCCGGCGTGGATCTGGAGAATATGGCCTTGATCGGAGAAACGATCAATACTTTGCTTCATCGGGGAACCAAACACGCTAAAGGCAAATCCCACTGCCAGATCGTTTCCGAGGAGAGTAAATCGGCCTTAATCATTACGCATACGGGTCATATCCTTGACTATATCACCGCTGACCGTGGACAGGTTTTATACCACGGGCATCTATGCTGTTCGCGCAACGCCCGGGAAATTCTGAAGTGGATCGGTGAATTCGGCTATGAAGAGTGCGTGCGATGCGCGATGGAGATCGAAATATGAACAAAGATACAAATGTTGATTTGAAACAATACCTGGTCGATGTTGAAAATCACGCCTATATCCAAGACCTCTCCAGGATTGGCTCCACCGATGCGGCTAAGTTTCTGGATGTAGGTATTGATACGCGCCAAAACGGACGGTCAGGCACTTTTATCCAAAAGGACCGCTCCGTTATTCATGCCCAAACCCAGCAACTCGGCTTGGAAGTTATGTCCATTTCGCACGCCCAAGACACTCACGCCTGGTTGTCCGATTATTTGTGGCGGCATATCCGGCCGGATAAGGATCAATTTACCGCTCAAGCCAAATCAGCGCCTCATGAAGGTTATTTCATCCGATCCGCTCCGGGGGTGCGCGTAGAAAATCCCGTCCAATCCTGTCTATACATCGCCAAGGAGAAGTTCGCCCAAAATGTGCATAATGTGGTAATCGCCGAAGAAAACTCGAGCTTACAGGTAATAACGGGGTGCGCAACTTCTCCCCACCTGGTTTCAGGGCTGCACGTGGGGGTCTCGGAATTTTATGTGCGCAAAGGAGCCCAGCTGCATTTCACCATGATCCATGACTGGGGCGCGCAGGTCAACGTGCGTCCCCGTACCCATGTGCATGTAGAGGCGGGCGGAGTTTTTGTCTCCAATTACATCTCCCTAAAACCGGTCGGCTCGTTGCAAATGTACCCCACCACTCACTTGGCTGGTGAAGGCGCCGTGGCCCGCTTCAATAGTATCCTCGTGGCGGCCAAGGGGGCGCATTTGGATGTGGGATCGCGAGTGATTTTGGGTTCACCGGGCACCCGAGCGGAGATCATATCCCGGGCCATCGTGGCCGGCGGTTCAATTGTCGCCCGCGGCGAACTCATCGGGGAATGCGCCGGCATTAAAGCCCATCTGGAGTGTAAAGGATTGATTTTGAAAGAGGGGCTGATGCATGCAATCCCCGAACTGCGCGGTTTTGTCCCGGGCGTGGAGATGTCGCACGAGGCCGCCGTTGGAAAGATCGACCAGGCCGAAATTGAATACCTGATGGCGCGCGGCGTGGATGAAGAAGAAGCAATCTCCATGATCGTGCGTGGTTTTCTCAATGTGGATATCGAAGGTTTGCCGACTGGCCTGAAGAATAAAATCGACCAGATCATCCATGAAACCCAAAAAGATATGATGTAAATGGAAAATTCTGACCAATATTCTGGCAATTATTGTGAAATCTCGTTCGCCGAAAAGGTCCGCCTTTTCTCCAACGACTATTTAAGATGCTGTTTATATATTGCCAGCGGCAAACAGCATCCCATTCATTTCACCAAAAAACTTTATGCCGAACTCGATTCCACATCGCATGTGCTGGAAGACTTTTTAGACTTCCATGGCGCCAAGAATAACGAGGATTGGTATCTCTACCGAGAATTGGCCGCAACGGTTCGTCATTTGAGCATGGGCGGCTATTGCCAGAAGCATATTACCAATCGCCTCATTTTCTATGAATTGCCGGATGCCGATGAATTTCGAAACGCCGGCCACCGTGCTTCGGCATTTATTAACGAATGTTTGATGAAATTGGCGCCAGTGATCCTTGATGAAGCGCGCCGGCTTAATATTGCCATACCGGAAACATCGTTCGGCCCTGAAGATTTCCCTGGCACCACTACTGGCGAGATGCTGCCGTTTACCATTGATGATGAGGCCAAGGATGTCCAGAAGCAATATGTGGTACGGATCGCTAGTGAATTTTTGCGTATATCTACGCGCTTTGATCAACTGGGGTTTTATGAGCCTTACACCATCGAAGAGATGCGGCAGCTGGTACCGGCGCGGGTGAACGAAGTCGAAGTGCGTCGCTTTGAAATGGTGGTGCACAATTTGCAATCTTCCTTTGACACCTATGTCATCCATGGCGGCTTCCGCTTTGGAGATCGCAAGCTCAAACAATTACGCAGTTATTTTTCAGTAGTATTTCATCTGCTCCAAATGATGGGACGATTGCTTCATTTTTATGAGCGGCATTTGTATGAAAGCGGCTACCGGCATTCTTACAAGCGTGTGCAGGACCAGCTATCGTCCATGGTTGACCCGGACCAATTGCTCGACTTCACCGTAAACTATGGATTGTACTATGCCTGCAACTATTTGAGCACCGGCAAGGATGTCGCCCGGGAGATTTTGAACGAGAATATTGAGCGCGGCCGTATTCAGGTCGGCATCCCTGTGAAGTTGGGTTTCCATAGCCGCCCCAGTCTGCTGGTGGCCAAAATCGTTCAGTATTTTGGCGGCCAGGTAGAACTGGTGATTGGTCAAGACCGTTTTGACGCCAGCAGCGTCTTGGATATCCAATGGGCGGGGGGCAAAATCCAAAAAGAGAATATCTCCCAGGTTGTCTTCGAAGGAGATATCCGGGCATTGAAGGATATAGAAATACTGGCCTCTGCTAACTATGGTGAAGATTCTATTGGCAAGGGTGTGCCTCTGCCCAAAGAGCTTAAGTATTTGCGATGATATCCGTATTGATCGTAGCCGCGGGCAAAGGGGTTCGCATGGGGGCAGTCCAGCCCAAACAATATCTGCCCCTAAACGGTCAAGCCATCTTGTGGCATACGCTGAAAGCATTTGATCTTTGTCCAGTAGTTGACCGCATCGTAGTCGCCGTTTCTTCCGATCAACTCCAATATTGCCGGCATGAAGTGCTTGGCGGTCAAAAGCTGCGCTCGCAATTGTCGCTCGTGGAAGGGGGCAAACACCGTCAGGACTCGGTTTTTAACGGTCTGGAGGTACTGGAAGAAGATGGGATTGTGCTAATTCACGACGGCGTGCGGCCCCTGGTTTCCGTGGATCTGATCCAATCCTGTATTCACGGTGCTCAGCGCTGGGGGGCCTGTATCCCGGTGATTGAAGTAACCGACACCTTGAAGCAGATCAATGAACAGGGTGTAATTGCGCGTACAGTGCCCAGAGATACATTGCGCATGGCGCAGACGCCGCAGGCTTTTGAGGTGGGACTGATCAAGGAGGCCCATCGTTTGGCCCGGCGAAATCATATCCAAGCAACGGATGATGCTTCCCTGGTGGAGCAGATGGGCGCTGCCGTGCATGTGATTCCGGGTTCTGTGAGCAATATCAAGATTACTACCCCAGAAGATCTACAGCGCGCGGAAATGATTCTTGTTCAAGGGCGCCGATAGACACAATTGATTATGGGGTTATCGTTGAATTTTTTTCTCAATCAGCGCCACTACTTCTTCTGGAGTCTGGGCCGCATGAAGTAATCCTGCTTGCCGGATTCCTTTAAACAAGTTTGCCACCTCAAAGTTCAGGGTGATCACCTGTTTTGCATGCTTGAGTGCCAGGGCGATTTCTGAAATGGTGCCGGCCCCTCCTTTACAGGCTACGACAACATCGCTACTTAGCACATTTATCATATTGCGCGCACTGCCCATACCCGTACAGATAGGGATAAGAATGGCTTCGCTGGCGTGAGCCGTATCGGATTCCGGCAAGATGCCAACCGTCAGGCCGCCATGGTCTGCGGCACCCTTGGCTGAGGCCGCCATAACTCCAGTATTCCGGCCGCCATTGAGCAACACCCAACCTTTTTTGGCGATCATCTCTCCCAGCCGATAAGCATCCATAGTGGTTTGTTCATCTGCGTTTGCGCCGCCCATGACCCCTACCACCAATGGCCGTTTCACTCTTTATCTCCGAAAAAGACTTTCTGTAATAGCGCTGCCAGCTTTGTAGAGTTGTGCCTGACAATGTTACCGTCGGTTTCGAGCAGATCAGCAGCGTAGACTTTGCGTCTGGACCAGAAATCTTCAGTCTGATCTAAAACCACGAAGTCTGCTTTTTGGGCATGATATAATCGGCAGATCTCCTCTGAGGGCGGCGTTTGGTTGTATATTACGCCGTCCACGCGCCGGCCCGTATACTCTTCCAAGCGTATCAAGAAGTCTTTGGCTTGAAACTGATGGGTTTCCCCATACTTGGTCATGATGTTCAAAAGGTAGATCAGGTGGGCATTGCTGTTTTGTATGGCTTGGGCCACACCCGGAACGATCAGGTTGGGGATGATGCTGGTGAACAGGTCTCCGGGGCCGATCAGGATATAGTCCGCGGCGGCGATGGCTTCGACCACGGGAGGATGAACATGGATTGCGTCAGAATGATGCGGTACGAGAAACACATCTTTGATTTTTTCTCGTTGAGTACCGCGGGGCAGGTCAATGGCCTGTTCACCGAAAATGCGCATGCCATCGGTCAATTCCGCCACCAGCGTGGCTTGATCAGTGGTGACGGGTAAAATGGTACCGCGGGCATCGAGGATCTCGCAAAGGGCATCAACGCCGGAGGGAAAGCTGCCCGTATAGCGTGACAACATGGTCAGGAGCATATTGCCGGCCGTATGACCTTGCAGCAGTCGATCTGTCTTTTTGAATCGTTTTTGCAAAATATTGCGGGCAAATTTTTGGTAGGGCGACAATGCCACCACACATTTTAGGACATCGCCCGGTGGCAAAATACCCAGCTCATCGCGTAAGCGGCCCGTACTGCCCCCGCTGTCCATCATGGATACTACCGCGGTGATATGGATTGCCTTCATGTCACGCAGTCCTGACAGAAGAGCAAATTGACCGGTGCCTCCGCCAATGGTCAGAATATTTAAACGGCCGTTGTGGACATCGTGGCTGTGGTTCATGATCCACCTTTTTGATCTAAATGGGTCAATTCAATGGCCAGCGTAGTGGGGGTCTGCGAACGAAGAATGCATTCCAGCTTGACGGATTTGTTCATAGTCCGATATTTTGGATTAAAAAGCAACGCTTGATGCTTCAACCATAGTTGTCAAAACATAGGTCCTCCACCATGACCGGATTTTAGACTAATAGAGAATTCGTTAATCTATAAGTCCTAAAAATGTCATCGCCAGCCATCAAGGCTTATGTGTTGACAATTAATGATTGAAGCTCATTATATGCCCGTTGTTTACTGGTAAGGCTCGGATAAATGGAGGATTTTGAACCATGGCAAAAGAATTTGATCATCGTAATGAAACCCAACCGGAATCTCAGCAGGCATTTTTAAACCAGCTTAAAAAGACCTTCGCATCGCTGCCCAATGAAATCCCGCTCATATTGTTCAGCCAAAAAGGCAAGGAAGATGTTTTTGTCGATGCCTGCAGACAAGTTGTTCGAGCCTTCAGGGCTTTGACGGATAAAATTACGCTGAAAGAATACACACTGGACCATCAACTGGCGGCCAAATACAATGTGGAAAGCTCGCCGACACTTCTCATTAATCCCGAGCATTACAACATTCGCTGGCTCGGAGCGCCGATGGGGGAAGAAGGGCGTTCCTTCTTGGAAGCCATGCTGCTCATGGGAACTGGAAAAAGCGGCTTGAGCGAGCAATCACAGAAGGTTGTGACGCAAATTAATGAGCCAAGACATTTGAAGATTTTTGTCAGCCCGACTTGTCCTTACTGCCCTCAGCAAGTGGTCAACGGCCTAAAGGCCGCTATTGAGCGGCCCGAGCAAATCTCAGTGGAAATCATCGATATTCAATGCCGCCCAGATTTGGCCGAAAAGTATGGCGCCCATAGTGTGCCGCAAGCCTTTGCCAACGAAGTGCTGATTGGTATGGGGGCCCAACAGGAAGAGGTATTTCTTTCCTCCCTGCTCAAACTATCTCCCCAGACTGTTTTTATTCCCGAAAGCACGGATAAAATCGTGGAAACGGATGTGGTTATCGTCGGTGGAGGACCGGCGGGATTGACCGCAGGGATCTACACGGTGCGCAGTGGATTGCGGACCGCCGTCATTGAAAAGGATGCTCTGGGAGGGCAAGTGGCCCTGACGCCGATTGTAGAAAATTACCCGGGCTTCGCCCAAGTGGGCGGCAAGACCTTGGTGGATATCATGGTGACCCATGCTCTTCAGTATGTGCAAATCTTCCAAGGCGAAGAAGTTCTGGAGATTAAACCGGGGACGCCCATCGAAGTCAGCACGACGCGACGCAAATTCTTAACCAAGACCGTTCTTTTGGCCACAGGCGCTACCCATCGCCATTTGGGCGCACCGGGTGAACAGCAGTTCTCCGGCCGCGGTGTCAGCTATTGCGCAACTTGCGATGGCCCCCTGTTTAAAGGCCGCAAGGTGATCATGGTTGGAGGAGGTAATTCAGCGGTGACCGAAGCTCTTTACCTTAAACATATGGGCGTCTCAGTCACCCTTGTCCATCGTCGCGACACGTTACGCGCCCAGGATGTTCTGGCAAGCCAATTACAGGCCAATGACATTCCCGTGATTTGGAACACAAAAGTAAAGTCCATTCTCGGGAAAGAACGCGTTCAGAAGGTGGTCCTGGAAAATCTGAAGGATGGGAAAACCACGGAGATGGCCGTAGACGGTGTCTTTATCTCCATTGGCTATGAACCGGCCGTTGGTTTGGCGCAGAAGATCGGAATACCTCTTAATTCCGAGGGCTATATTGACCATGATGCATTCCATCGCACCAACGTTCCAGGTATCTATTCAGCTGGTGACGTGGAAGGAGGCTATAAACAAATCGTGACCGCCACCGGTCAGGGAGCTGCGGCTGCCATGACCATATTTGAGGATCTGATCAATCCCTATTGGAAGGAAGCCCAAAAAGCCTAACCTGCACTGTTTGATGTTTGACCGTTAACCCATATGGAGGGGCCTATGGCCGTCGGGTTCGTGCTTTCGTTTAACGATAATGACGGGTATGGATTCATAGAGACAGATGAAGGCGAGCAATTTTTCGTTCACCACAGTGCCATCGAGATGCAGGGATTCCGTACCCTTGCGGAGGGGGACCAGGTGATGTTCGATGTGGCAACCACTAAGCGGGGCAAGGAAGCTGTACATGTGCGCAAGCTCTCATGAACTTGCGTAAAAGCTTCCTGCTGGTTTCGCAATGAGACTGCCTTTTTTATTTTGTTCATTAGCCGCTTTTATTCAAAAAACAACAACATTCTAATCAGTTAAACATTTCTGAGCATTTCCATGCGCCATTAAAGCATGGGGGGCATAAAGCCGATAACCTTTCTGGTCCTATTGGAGCAGAAAGGAGATCGGAACGATGTTCTTGCGTTGGCGCGGAACGTTTGCGGCAGTAGCGCTCATCTGGTTGATTGTGTGGCCCCAGCTTGGATGGTGTGATGACCATGAGGACATTTTTCATTGGGTGGCTGACCAAATGCAGATTCAAAATGCATATGCCCTGCCTGTCATCAAGATGGTCGGGAGGACGGAGTTAGGCACTCTTTTCACATCCGGCAGCAAGAAGACTATAACTCGCTGGGTGGCAGACCATGGCCAAAGCGGCGCCGAGAATTTAATGAATTTATATACAAATTCGGCTGTGGGGTTGTTTGACCCTAAGACTTGCATCGTCTACGTCGGCAATTTTCTTTCACCCTGTCGGCAAAAGGCGATTCTGGCTCATGAAATCACCCACTATATCCAATATGTGACCAGTGGGCCGATCACGGGTGGTGGAATGGTGTCGGAAATGATCCTCATGGAACGTGAGATGGAAGCCAGCGCGATTGAGCAGCGTTTTGAGGAGAAATTCTGCGCTGACATTGAGCTGGCTTTATATTGGGAATCCGCTTTAACCGGCGAAATGATTTATTTCCCCTGAGTGATCATCTCTTCATAAACCAAGAGGTTCAGCACCCTATCAGGCGTGTTGAACCTCTTTGTTTTACAAGTAGCTCGCGGAAGCGCCCCGCGATCTATTTCGGCGGCGGTACTACGAAGACCGGAAAAGTTCCTGCCTTAAGCACTTTTTTCAGCGTGCCTTCACCTAATCCTTCAGGTAGCAGGTGTTTTTTCCGATGGCCCAGCACAATCACATCGCATTTCTCAGCGGCGGCCACATTCAGAATTTCCTCCGAAATCGATTCAGCTTCGGTAACGCTTTCCCTGACCTTTAGCTTCTTGGATGGTTTGAGTTTCTTCTCCGCTTCACTGAACATTTCGTGAACGGCCTCTGTGATCCTATGTGCCTCTGTTCTTTTTCCGATCAGCACGTTGCGGGCGCTTTGGGCTTTCTTCTTCTCCATCTCCTGATAGAGATCATCGCCGAGTCCCATTTTGACGATGGCTTCGCCGACAGCGGTTTCGCCTTTGATGACATGAACGATCAACAGCTCACAGTCCCACCGATCAGCCATGGCCACGGCATAGCCAAAGGAATGCCTGGCGGTTTCAGACAGATCGGTTGCAAATAATATTCTTTTGATTACTGGTATGGCCACGTTATCATCTCCATTGTTTGCTATTATCAATAATTGAATTACTTCACGTTCTCCGGCAGCCAGAGGGTGATTTCAGGCCAGATAATAATGATCACCATCAGCAATGCACCTAGGAATACGTAAGGAATGATGGATTCGTAGATTTCCTGCATCTTGACGCCCTGGGGCGTGGCGATGGCTTTCATGTAAAACAGGTTAAAGCCGAAAGGCGGCGTAATGTATCCCAGTTCCATATTGATGACAAATAGGATGCCGAACCAGACGATGTCAAACTTCATGGCCTCCACCAGCGGCATGAAGACCGGGATGCAGATGACGATGATGCCGCCTGGGTCCATGAAGCATCCCATGACGATCATCAGTAATTGCATACAGGCCAGCATGACGTAACGGTTCAGCTCCAAGCCATTGAAGAAATTGGCCACCATGTCCGCCGCGCCCATGGCGCTGTATATGTGAGAAAAGAGCACGGCGCCGAAGAAGATCCACATCACCATACCGGTCATTTGGAAGCTGCCGATTACCGATTCATGCACTACTTTCCAAGTAAATTTCTTGTTGATGGTGAGCACGATCAAAGAGCCCAGGCAGCCCAGGGCGGCGGCTTCCGTAGCCGTACACACGCCCATGTACATGAGCCCCAATACGATCATCACCAGGATGATGGGCGCGATAACGCCTTTCAGACTCTTGAGTTTCTCCGCGAATGAAGGCGCCTCTGCCTTGGGCACCGAAGGCCCGAGGGCCGGATTGATGGCGCAACGGATGGCGATAAAGGCGCAGAAGATGAGCGCCAGCAACACGCCGGGCACCACGCCGGCCATGAAGAGTTTGCCGACCGAGGCGCCGGTCAGATAACCGTATACGATCATGAGCACGCTGGGCGGAATCAGAATACCCAGCGTGCCGCCGGCCGAAATGCAGCCCACCGCGATTTTGGTGTCATAGCCGCGCTTGAGCATGGAGGGCAGGGCGATCATGCCCATGGTCACCGTGCCCACGGCGCTGATGCCGGCCATGGCGCCGAAAATAGCGCAAATAATGACGGTGCCAATGGCCAACCCACCTTTGATGCGGCCGAACCAGACATACATCATCTGGTAAAGATCTTCGGCAATGCCCGAGCGTTGCAGCAGATTGGCCATGAGCACAAAGAGCGGAATGGAAATCAGGATGGTGCTGGTCCATTGGTTATAGGCCGTTGTGGCGGCCAGGTAAAGCGCATCCATCCCCATATACTGAATGGTAAATAGTATGGCCACCGAGCCGAAACAAAATACCAGGGGTACGCCCAGCGCCAGCAAGGTGAGTAGAAGTGAGAAGAAGATAATTGTCGTCAAGCCGAGTCCCATGTTTCGCTATCTCCTGAAATATCGTTATGAATTAAGCCTTGGTGGCAGGTTCGCCCTGGATCAGGGCAATCACATCCCGGATAAATTTGGCCGTCCCTTGCAGAAAAAATAGAAAGGCCCCAATGGGGATCACGATTTTGGACGGATAGATGGGCGAGGCCAGCAGGCTGAAGGACTCTTCCTTGGCTTCCCACGACTCCCAGGCCGCATATCCGCTTTTCCATATCAAGGTGAGCATTACGGTGAAGAAGCATACCGACGTGAGCACATTGATCAGTCGTTTGTTTTTCGGCTTGAATTTATCATAAATGATTTCCACATTAATGTGCGCATTGAATAACGCCACATAGCCACCGGCAAAGGCGACATAGAAGCAAAAGACATACGCATTGAGTTCATACACCCAGATGGTCGGAGCGTTGAAAATGTAACGCATGACTACTTCATAACAGAGGGTTAACATGATATACAGGATGGCATAAGACGCAATCCGTCCCGCCCACAAGTTGGTTTTGTCGATATATTTTAAGTACCGTTCGATTCCCATGTTTCAGACCAAGCCCTTTTGTTAAGCCGCGGCATTTGGAACGCACCGAAACCGCGGCATGAGTTTTACCCAAACCAATCAGCGATCAGGAACAATACGCTAAAATTGCCGACGGCCTTTCGGCCGAAACGGCCTGCCCATGCAAGCCGGTCACCAAAAGATAAAAGACCACGCGTCCTAAGGCTGATGTAATCCTGGGAACAGTGCGCGGCTGCTTTCATTCTGCTTGTACCACTATATTTGATCTATGTTAAAATTCCGGTTGCCGAAAAGGTGAATTCTTCCCCCTTCGGCAACCGGTCTTAAGGATGCATCGGAGCTTACTATTTAGCCTCTTCAATCTTCAAGAAGGCCTTCAAATTGGCCACGATGGCTTTGGTGCGATCATTCTTCTTCCCCGTGCTGTCCCAGATTTTCATGCACTGGAGGCGCAGATTTTTAATTTCTTCCTGGGGAATGCGGTCCACCGTGATCCCATGGCTGGCCGGGTTGGCGATCAGCTCGGCTTCCTGGGGACCTTCAGTGGCCAGGTAGGTTTTGTTTAGAATTCTTGCCTCTTCGCGCAAAATTTGCTGAACATCCGGATCCAAAGCATCAAAGGCTTTTTTGGAGCAGAAGATATCGCTGGAGGGTGAGCCCAAGGCTGGCGGAAGCACCAGATGTTTTGAGACTTCCTTGAACTTCATGGTCTCCATGGAGAGATAGGGGAAAATCGTGCCGTCCACCGTGCCCTGCTGCAGAGCCATAAATTGATCTTCATTGGGCAAAGAAACCGGCTGGCCGCCCATGAAAGAAACCACTAAGCCGAAGAACCCAAAAGAACGAATTTTTTTGCCTTTAAAATCCGCAAGACTCGCGACTGGGAATTTGGTGATGTAACCATAGGAGAGGCCGCCGTTGATATGGATCAGCTCCACGCCTTTTTCACGGTAGGCTTCCTGTACCATCTTGAAATTTTCACCGTCTTTGTAATTGTACCAGAATTCATAAAACTGGTCGGCATTTTCCAGCCCAAAGGGTAGACCGAATTCGATCAAACCTTCAGGAATTTTGGCTGAGTTGTAAATACCGGAAGAGGAAGCCATTTCAATGGCGCCGTTTTTCACGGCATCCAGGCACTCTACCGAGCCCACGATTTCGCCTGGGCCAAAGAGCTTTATTTCTAGACGGCCGCCGCTGCGCTCTTTAACGTTTTGGCACATTTTGGCTGTAATCGGATGAATGGCCGAGTTGGTGGTCCATACTGATTGCAGGCGCCAGACGACCGGTTTGCCGGCTGCCATTGTGGTGCCGGCAAAACAAATTGTAAGTACCAGCGCCAAGCCACAAACGAAAGCTGTTTTGAATTGTTGTTTACCCATCACCATCTAACCTCCTACGTAGTATTGTGTGTTACCGGACCTTGACCGGTGCTTTGTACCGAAACAGAACTTGGATTGTCCGATTTCGGGCGAATTAACAGGGTGGCTTTTTGTCCGACTATGCTAAAAATCGTCGTCCATTTATTACACAAAATGGCATAATTTTCTATTATACCAAGATGTTGTGCTAAACGTGCGCTCCCTGAATCCTTGTGCCGCTTTCCTTAACTTCTGGGAATTTTGGACGTGAATGCCTTACATACTCCACTGCCAAATGGTCTTGCAAGAAAAATAAGCTTCAAGATCATTCTGAATGCGATTTAGTTTATCAACTATTATTTAGTGATGATAGGCCGGTCGCATTCAATTTATATCAATGTTAATCTCATCCCCCCTTTCCTTTTAAAAACATTAGAACCTGGAAATAGATTCTTCCATATCGCTTTTCCATCCTAAATGCCTGGCGCTGGAATTGCTATGCCGCCCGCATCTTCCAGACCCAGGTACATGAGCTGAGCCGCACTGGTATTTTCCGGCCCTTTGCTCATGGTGGCTGAAAAAAGGCTCGGATCGAAAAAACCGGCGGGCTGTTCTTTGGAGTAGCTGAAAAGCACATCGGTGCGCGAACCGTATTCATTCCAATAGTGCATGCGTACCGGCAGCATAGTGGTCTTGAGGACCCACACTCGTAAAAATAGCCCCGAGACTTTGTGTTTGAGATCATAGATCAGCAGGTCTTCGGAAATTTCGGGCGTTGCATTGATTTGATATGTGGATTCCGAGGCTTTACCATCGTAAAGATCCACATAAAGCGACTTCAGATAGGAGGCCAGCGGGATCAATGAATTTTCATACCCATATAAATTCATGATGAATTTGGTCGGCCCATCCGGCACACCGGGGCTGCGAGTGGCCAGATTGAAAGTTTTGGCGCTACCATTGGATGCAAATGTGATCAAATGCCCGCTTAAAATGCGGAGTCGATTACCGCTACCGCACCAATACTCAACCATCTCCGGTTCGGCAAATGGTTGATGACGGATATAGACCGTGGCCGTAACAAAGTTGCTGTGTTGGAACTGTTTCAACACATTGGCCCAGGAAGGATGACTATGACCCGGCAGTACCAAACTGAGGGCCGCAATCAACGCCATGGCGACGCCTGCCGCTACCAAAGGCCGCATTATCCCGCGCAGCAGGGCAAAGGCCTTCAAGCGCATTGGCAACTCATAGCGCTGCTCGCCGGTAATGTAAGGGTGGACTTGCAGATCCTCATTAAACCACGCCAAGCGGGCCTTGAGTTTTTCCTCAACTGGTTTAGGTACCTCGATGTTCAGAATATTTTGTAACGATTTCCAAGAGTCATTGGCATCGTTGCGGGGATCATTCAATTCGGTCATGGTCCCTCCGTAATTATCGAACTAGAACACCCATGCGGGCTAAAATTTTTTTAAGCCGTGCTTTTCCTTTGGAGAAGTGCGAGCGCGCCGTTTCCTCGGAACAGCCCAAAACCGCGCCGATGGAAGCGTAGGGAGCGTCGTCCATGACCCTCAGCAAAATGGCCTGCCCTTGTTTTCGTGGTAACAAGGCAATCGCCGCGCGCATGGCCGATTTCTGGTCGAATGCGCCCATCAACTCATTGGGATAAACCGGTAACAGTTGTGATTTAATGGTTTCGAGAAAAACTTCATAACGTTGGCGGCGGGAGCGCCTGCGCAATGCATCGTAGGATTTGGTGACGCAAATCCTCAAAATATACGCATGGGGTGTGGGATGTCTTAAGATGACCACGAGTTTCGCCCAGATCTGAGCCAAGATATCTTGAAACACATCTTCGGCTTCTTCAGGATCCAACACAATACGCCAGACGATCTTAATCATCCGGCTCTCAATGGGGCGGATCAATTCCTCAAAGATTTGGTCAGCCTTGGACATCATCAGGTTCCTGGGATCAAACTTCGGCGCAACTGTGCCCGGCCTCTCTCTCTTATCAAAAACGTTTTAGGATGGGCAAATGTGTAATCGCACTGAAAATAATTCATTCTATTTCCTCAGTTCATTGCCTGCGCAATATTCTAAAAATGTAGAATATCCTTTAATATCGGCTATTACCGCAATTTCTTCAGGCTATGTCACCTTTACCTTACCCCCTACACCAAAGAAAAAAGGCTTTAATTAAGGACTGAGGCAGGTATATAGGTGTCCAAAATATTCCTAATAATGCCCAGCTGAATTTGGGCAATCCGGTCGTTGCTGCGAACATTTTGATTGTATTGAGTTTCTTAATCAATGGAGGAGACTTTTAATGCCCGATCGTACCTACCCCCAGTACAGCACGCGCTATCCGTTATTGCTCAAAACATTTATGAAAAGACCCGTGGCGCTTTATCCCGATCAGATCGGATTGGTGTATCGCAATCCCTTTACAGCTGAATACCACCGTTTCACCTGGATGCAATGGTTCAAACGTACTTGCCGACTGGCCAAGGTTCTCAAGAAGCTCGGGATTTATCCTGGCAAGGCGGGCGAACCAGGGGACCGTGTCGGCACCATGGCCTTGAACACCCACCGACATATGGAGCTTTATTATGCCGTGCCATGTAGCGGCGCCATGTTGCATTGCATAAACGTCCGCCTGGCTATGGACCATATCGTCTACACTATCAAGCATGCCGAAGATAAAGTAATATTTTTTGATGATGCGCTTTTGCCTCTAGTGGAAGCTATTTACGACCAAATCAAAGATGTCGTCCGATTATTTGTCTACATGTCCGATAGACCTGGGTTGCCCCAAACCAAAATTAAATCATTATATGTGTATGAAGAATTGCTGGCCGAAGTCGATGAAGAATTTACTTGGCCGGACCTGGATGAAGACACTTATGCAACGCTTTGCTATACTACGGCCACAACTGGATTGCCGAAGGGCGCCATGTTCACCCATCGAGCCCTATATCTTCAGACTTTGCATCTGATTGCGTTAGGACAGTTCAGCAATGATCCGGCCAATCCGCATTTGGGCGAGAGCGCCGTGCCGATGATCACCACGCCCATGTTTCATATCCATGCCTGGGGCGCCCCTTTCACCGCCGTTTTTAGTGCGGTGAAAATCGTCTTGCCTGGCACTTTTACCGTGGATGGGTTCTGCGATTTGGTCCAAACCGAAAAAGTCACCAATGTGGCGGTGGTTCCGACCATTTTGGCACTGCTTCTAGAGTACAGGGATTTGGATAAATATGACCTGAGCAGCCTGTTGGCGGTGGGGGTCGGTGGCGGGGCCTTGCCGTTGGGGCTGAAAGAGAAGATCGAGAAGAAGATCCCCGGCGTCCGGGCGACTTCCGGATATGGCATGACCGAGACTGCACCGGTAACTGTATTCTCTTTCCTGAAAAGGCATATGCGCGAATGGCCCGCCGAAGAACAAGATAAGATTCGTGTAAAAACAGGATTGGCGGTTCCTGGCCTTGAGGTGGAGGTATTTGACTCGGACGGAGCACCTGTGCCGCGGGACAATCAAACCATTGGCGAGATTGTGGTGCGCGGCCCGTGGGTTATGGAGAAGTACTATAAAAATCCGGAGAAGACCGCCGAGGTTTGGCATGATGGCTGGTTTCACACGGGTGATCTGGCAACAACGGATAGCCAAGGGTATCTGACCATAGCCGATCGCATGTCTGATATTATCCGCAGCGGCTCTGAAATGGTGCCGACGGTATTGCTGGAGAATTTAGCTTCCACGGCGGATTTTGTGCTTGAGGCGGCGGTAGTGGGCGTGCCTGATAAGGTTTGGGGAGAAAAGGCCATGGCGGTTGTTAAAATTATGCCTGGTAGTAAAAAGGGGGCCGAAGATCTCATTGCTTTTCTCATGGCTGAAGGCGTAAACAAAGGCAAGATCACCAAATGGATGCTGCCCAAGCTCGTGGCTATTGTGGACGACATCCCCAAGACCAGTGTTGGAAAATTCAGCAAGCGTGACATTCGCAAACAGATTGACCAATTCCTAGCAAAAGCCTTGGAAGTATAATAGGAAACTTAAAATTTTGTCCCAGCCAGAACTTGGAAAAATAGGGGTTTTCCTTAAGCCCCTATTTAATGGTCTGTTCCTCGATTTTAGAGCCAGAACCGTTCGCGGGTTTGGTCGGGGGAGCCTGCGCTTCGGAGGCAGGTCTTGAGGCTTCAGCCTTGGGGGCGGAGGTGGCCGGGGCCGTTGAGGGCGGTGGTGCGGCGGTTGAAACGCCCTTCTTCTGACTCGATTGGGAAATTTGATTCTGCAATGCTTCTAATTGTGATTTGAGCGTTTCAATTTGTGATTTCAATTCATTTTGGGACTTTAAAATCTCCAACCGAAGCGCCAGGTCCAATGCGGGTTTATCAATCTTATTCTGATCTAAAGCCGAGAGCTGTTTGCCTTGTTCCGCCATCCGGGTGTTGATTGATGCCAGGGACTGGCTCAGTTGATCCATTTGCTTCTTAATTTCCTGGGTGATTGTGGCGACCTGCTGGCTGGCTTCATTTGCAGAAGAGACAACGGAATTGAGTTGATTGACTAGTTCAGCTTTAGTGGCACCGAACTCCTTTTGTCCCACACTATTGCCCGCGGTTTTTTTAATGGCATCTTCGATTTTTTCAAACCGGACTTGGATGGCCGCGCTGCTTTGGGTGTTTTGAGTAGCTAACTTTTCCATGGCATCTTCGATGCGTGCCTGGCGAACTGAAAGAGAAGAGAAGCGCGATTCCAAATCCGTTGACAGTTTTTGAAATTCAATGTTGCCCGTATCTTCGGTTTGGGTCACCCGCTTTTTGATGTCCAGATAGGTGATCACCAACACGATGACGATCAACACGGGGATCAACACCGATATGAGGGTTACGCGCTGGCTGATTTTTTCCAGTTTAAGTTCATTGATCTCCGCTGGAATCGCTGGTTCTTCAACAATGTCATTGGGTACGTCCAGACGCATTTTAAACTGTTCGTCGTCTTCACGCTCTTCGATCATGGTTGTCTTTCCTCTTTAATGCTATTCCCATTCAATAGTACTGGGCGGTTTTGAACTGATATCGTATACTACCCGGTTGACACCGCGTACTTCATTGATGATGCGGTTGGAAATACGCCCCAGGAGTTGGTGGGGTAATTTGGCCCAGTCAGCGGTCATGGCGTCTTTGCTGGTAACCGCGCGGATGGCCACGATATCTTCATAGGTGCGACTGTCCCCCATGATGCCCACGCTTTTAATGGGCAATAGCACGGCAAAGGACTGCCAAAGTTTGCGATAGTAGCCGGCGGTCTTGATCTCTTCCAACAATACGGCGTCTACTTCGCGCAGCACATTCAGTCGCTTTTCAGTCACCGCGCCGAGGATGCGGATGGCCAAACCGGGACCAGGAAAGGGCTGGCGCCAAATGAGATCCGGGTCCAGCCCGATTTGCGCGCCCAGTTTGCGGACTTCATCCTTAAATAGATATTGCAGCGGTTCAATGAGTTTGAGTTTCATGCGCTTGGGCAGCCCGCCCACATTGTGATGGGATTTGATTACCGAGGTCGGCCCGCCAAAGGCGGACCGGGATTCGATGATGTCTGGGTAGAGAGTTCCCTGGGCCAAAAATTCGGCGCCTTTTATTTTCTTAGCTTCGGCTTCAAATACATCCATGAAGACTTTGCCGATGATTTTACGCTTTTTTTCCGGATCGGTAACCCCCGCCAATGCTTTTAAAAATTGTTTGCTGGCATTGACATGGCGGATGTTGATTTTGAGGTGTTCATGAAATGTCTTTTTTAGTTTAGCTGCTTCGTTCTTACGCAGTAATCCATTGTCCACGAAGATACAGGTCAACTGCTGCCCAATGGCTTGATGGATCAGCAGCGCGGTCACGGAGGAGTCCACGCCGCCGCTGAGTCCCAGAATCACCTTGCGGTCGGCGACCCTTTGGCGGATTTCAGCCACTGCTTCCTTGGCAAAGGCCTTCATGGTCCAGTTGCGCTGACAGCCACACACTTCAAACAGGAAATTGCGCAACATTTGGGTGCCTTTTAGGGTGTGAGCCACTTCGGGGTGGAACTGCAGCGCATAAAAACGCCGTTGGATGTCGGCCATGGCTGCTACTGGGGTGTTGTCGGTGGCAGCAATGACTTCAAATCCCGGCGGTAGTTTGGCAATTGAGTCACCATGGCTCATCCACACTTGGCTTTCGTTCGGGATGTTTGTAAAGAGCCCGTCGGATTTCTGGATACGCAGTTCGGCAAAGCCGTATTCTCTTTTGCGAGCTTGCTTGACTTCTCCGCCCAGGCTGTCGGCCATAAAGTGCATGCCGTAGCAAATCCCAAGCACGGGAATACCCAATTCAAAAATCGCGGCTTCGGCCCGGGGACTTTGCTTTTCATAAATGCTGGCTGGCCCCCCGGAGAGGATAATGCCTTTGGGGTTGAGTTCGCGAATACGCGCCACGGAAATGGTCGGGGGTTCGATGATGCAATAAACTCCGCATTCCCTGGTCCGCCTGGCAATGAGTTGATTAAATTGAGAACCGAAATCGATGATCAGGATCATTGGGATGCCTTTTAACAATATTTATAATAATGAAAAGTAGTTAAACGATTTGCGAAAACACACTGAATATGGTAGAGACGGCGAAAAAAGTCAATGATTTTTGTCGCGGGAGTACTTGCCGCCCGCAAGCTCCGGAGAAGGAATGCTTGTTCAAATTTATGAAATCCAGACACCTGTCGAGGCCCAGTTGATGCTCGATTTGGGCGTGGACCATATCGGCAGTGTCCTGCTTTCCGAGCGCACATGGCGGGATGAAGCAATTTTACAAACCGTGAGGCTCGTTCAGGCCGGTGGACGGAAAAGCAGTTTGATTCCGCTGTTCCAGGACGTAGATCTCATATCCCGGGCAATTGAATTCTATCGGCCGGACATCATTCATTTTTGTGAGGCTCTGGGTACCCAGTGGGCTGGAGAATCCACGATTCTGACAACGCTTGCGCGTCAAAAGGAGATCCGCCAGCGGTTTCCGGATCTTGCCATCATGCGTTCTGTACCGATTGTTGTCAGCGGTTCCGGTTCACGCCTGCCATCGCTGGAGGTAGCCGCCCGCTTTGAGCCTTACAGCGACTGGTTTCTCACTGATACCGTGTTAATGAATCATGGCCAGCACGCGAGCGAAAAAGATCAGCCCGTGGCGGGTTATGTCGGCATTACCGGAAAGACCTGTGATTGGCAAGTGGCACGGGAGTTGGTGGCGCGCAGCCGAATTCCGGTGATTTTGGCTGGTGGTATTGGGCCCCTTAATGTTACTGACGGTATTACGGCGGTTGAGCCCGCCGGCGTGGATAGCTGCACGCAGACCAATGCAACCGATGATCAAGGCCGGCCCATCCGGTTTAAAAAAGACGTCGAAAAAGTTCGCAAGCTGGTCCAATTGGCTCGTGCGGCGCATGTGAAGATTACTTCCGGCCCGCGCTCCAGCGCTTCTCGTGGATCGGTGGCATGAAGAAGAATAAAGAACCAAATTAGGATGTGATCATAATTTTATCAAAGGAGATTAGCACATGCTTGAAAGCGGCGATTTGCGCAAAGGTACGAAACTGGAAATTGATGGCGAACCTTATGTTATCGTGCATTTTGAATTCGTCAAACCAGGAAAGGGCCAAGCGCTTTATAAATGCAAACTCAAGAACATGATCACCGGCTCCCAGTTTGACCGGACCTATCGCTCGGGCGAAAAATTCAAATCTGCCGACCTGGAAGAAGTGGCCATGGAATACCTCTACTGGGATGGCACCAATTACTGCTTTATGAACAACAATACCTATGAACAGGAAATGCTCACCGCGGAGCAAGTGGGAGAGGCCAAGAATCTGCTGAAGGAGAACACGGTGTGCAGCATTTTGCTCTTTCAGGGGCGAGCCATTGGTATCACGTTACCGAATTTCGTAGAGCTGCGCATCACCCAAGCTGAAGCTTGGGCCAAAGGAGACACCGCTGCCGGCAGTACCAAACCCGCCACGCTGGAAACCGGCTATGTGGTGCAGGTCCCCCCTTTTGTCAATGAGGGTGAGTTGATTCGTGTGGATACCCGTACCGGGCAGTACGTGGAAAGAGTCAAAGGGTAACTATCGCCTGACCGAAAAGCCCATTTTTTTTCAAGTTCTCCCGCTAAAGTTCGACGGGACAGGAAGGCGGAGCAAAATTTTAACCGCAGGAATACTCGAAGTATTTTGAGGATTTAAATTTTGCCCCAACGAAGAAATTGGGAAGATAGGGGGTTTTCGCTCGGCGCTAACTATTTCGCGGGAGGGGCCAGCTCTGGGGACTGGCTCTTCTCCATTTGGGTGACGATAAATTCCCGGATGCGATTACCGTCCATGGATTTAACGAGTACCTGGTAGTCTCCCAGAGTGAAGACTTCGTTTTCGCTTGGGATACGTCCGATTTGCTCCAGCACGTACCCCGAAAAGGTATCATACTCGGCGGATTCGGGGATATTCATCCCGATTACTTCATTGACTGAGTCAATGTCGGTCTTGCCCATTACCAGCCACTCTTTATTTTTTCGGGTAGTGATTAAGCGCTCTTCCTTGTCCGTTTCGTCACGGATTTCCCCCACCAGTTCTTCCAGAGCATCTTCCAGGGTGATCAAGCCCGACACGCCGCCATGTTCATCCACCACAATGGCCATGTGGCTTTTGCGCTTTTTGAATTGACGCATCAGCGAATCCAATTTTTTATGCTCGGGAACAAAATAGGGCGGGCGCATCAATTGGCGCACATCAGGCGGCGTATTGGTTTTGGCCTGATGGACCAGCAGGTCTTTGATATTGAGAATGCCGATGACATTGTCGATGGATTTTTCGATCACCGGGATACGGGTAAAACCCGACTCCGTAACCGCCTGCAAATCAAAAGGCTCATTAACGTCAATCACAAACATATCCGCACGGGGGGTCATGATCTCCGATGCGTTGGTGTCATCGAATTCAAATATGCGATGAATCAGTTTTTGTTCCTCTTCATTAATTTCTCCCTCTTCCCGCACTACTTCCACAAACGAGATCAGTTCTTCCTCGGTGATCGAAGGGGTTCGCTGGATGCGGCCGGTGAGCTTGGGAATGAAATCCAGGAAGAAGACAATGGGAAGAAACAAAATTGAAAACCAGTAAAGGGGAAAGATCACCAAACGGGCAATGAGCACGTTATTACGCGTGGCCACCGACTTAGGGAACACTTCACCGAAAACCAGAATCAGAAAGGTCATGACCAGTGTGGACAAATATACGGCATAATGGGGGACGAATTGGATGGCTACTTGCGCCGCGATGGCCGAAGCGGCCACATTGACCAAACTGTTACCGATCAACACGGTGGATAATAACCGGTGCTGATTGTTTTTCATCTGATTGATCAATTGGTTGGCGCGGCCTTTTTGTTTGGCCAAGTAACGCGCTTTGCTGCGGCTGATGGAAAACAAGGCCGTCTCCGCGGAAGAAAAAAAACCGGATAAGACAAGCAGAATGAGCAGTAAAACGATTTGACCGATCATGGGTTGATCATTCCTGAAAAAGGTCCGCGGGTAGGCCTGGACACAGACGACACACGTGGGGTGTGCTACAATACAAACAGATCAGCGGTCTCGTTTCGCAGTGGTTAAGCACTGCCCAATTGGATAAATGGGGGTCGTCCAAGACTTGCTTTTTCCTCCCAAGAAGGGCAAGCTGCCCTTCGCCGTTATCAATGATATTCATTTATATCAAAAGCTTCTGTGTTTTCAAGTGAATAGTGGAATCGCTGATATCGGTCAACCATCAATTAAAAATGTTAATAGCTTGAGAAAATTAATAAATGAATCGAATGGCCGAATATATCCATGCCCTGATCCACTCGGAGCATTTTCGATCCCAGGTGGCGGCGCATCATATCCTGCAGGGGCAGGAGGCCCAAGTGCGCCCCGTCCGGGGATTTTTGGCGCCTTCCGAGGCTGAGCTGCTTCAGCGGATAGGCTTTGATTCCTTGTACACGCATCAAGCAGAGGCGGTCGAGGCCATTGCCGCCGGCGAGCATACCGTCGTGGCCACCCCCACGGCCAGCGGTAAAACCCTGATTTACAATTTGCCGTTGTTTCAGGCCATGGCGCGCGATTCCCAGGCACGTGCTTTATATATTTTCCCTTTAAAAGCGCTGGCCCAGGATCAACTGGCCACATTCAGCCAATGGGCGGAGCGCGCTGTCTCCGCCAGCCCCACGGCCGCCATTTACGATGGCGACACCAATGCCTACCAACGTAAAAAGATCCGTCTTCAGCCGCCTAATGTGCTGTTTACCAATCCGGAGATGGTCCACATGTCGCTGCTGGCCTATCATGACCGCTGGCAAGCCTTTTTCAGACACCTGCGCCTGGTGGTGATTGACGAAGTCCATACCTACCGCGGCATGCTGGGCAGTCATATGGCTCAAGTGCTGCGCCGGCTGCGACGGGTTAGCGCTTTTTACAACGCTGCTCCGACCTTTGTCTTTACTTCCGCCACCGTGGCCAACCCCGGTCACTTGGCGGGCCTGCTGACCGGCCTGGAGGTTCATACCATTCGGGAAAGCGGAGCGCCCCGGGGAGAGCGTCATGTGGTGCTGATTGACCCGCAAGATGGCGGGGCCCAGGCGGCCATCGGCCTTCTCAAAGCCGCCCTGGTGCGACAGCTGCGGACCATTGTCTACACCCAATCGCGCAAACTGGCTGAGCTGATTGCAATTTGGGCGCAACAGCGGGCCGGCCAGTGGTCCAGCCGCATCAGTGTTTACCGCGCGGGTTTGCTGCCCCAGGACCGGCGCCATATTGAGCAGCGGCTCAAAAGTGGGGAGTTGTTAGCGGTGATCAGCACCAGCGCCCTGGAGCTGGGCATCGATATTGGGGATTTGGATTTATGCATTCTGGTCGGTTATCCAGGCTCCATGATTTCAACCTGGCAGCGCGGTGGACGGGTAGGGCGCCAGGGGCAGTCGTCGGCCCTGATCTTTTTAGCGGCGGAAAATGCTTTGGATAAATATTTTATCGCCCATCCTCAAGCATTTTGGCAGGGTGAAGCGGAAACCGCCGTCATTCATCCCTGGAATAGCAAGGCCCTTGAGGCCCATTTGGAATGCGCCGCGGCGGAGTTGCCCTTACAGCGCGATGAGGCCATGATGGCCAAGGCCGAAGTGACGCAGGCCGCTAATCGGCTGCTTCACAACGGCGTGTTGCGAGCATCGGCGGATGGATTGACCCTTTTTGCCCGCAGTCGCAGGCCCCACCTGTCCGTTCATCTGCGCAGTACCGGTGAGAGGTACCGCATTGTGGATTCAGCCACGAATTCCACCATAGGCGAAATCGACACGCATCGGCTCTACCATGAAACCCATCCCGGCGCGGTATATCTCCATCAGGGCAACTCCTACGTCGCGGAGGACATCAATCTCAAGCAACGCTGCGTGCATGTGCGTGCGTCCCATGTGGATTACTACACCCGGGTGCGGAGCAACTCTGATGTGCAAATCGTTGAGATCCAGGCACAACGCTCCGTAGGCTTAACTCAGGTGAGCCTTGGCCAGTTGGATATTACTGATCACGTCGTGGCCTATGATCAGGTAAAAATCGCCAGCGGTCAAACCCTGATGCAGGTCCCCTTGGAAGTACCGTCGATTCGCTTTCAAACCCAAGGGTTGTGGTTTGATATTCCGGCCCAGATCTGCCGCCAGGTGCAATCCCAAGGGGTGGATCTGATGGGTGCCTTGCATGCGGCCGAGCATGCCGCCATCAGCATGATGCCATTGCTGGTGTTGGCTGATCGGAATGACATCGGAGGGCTATCCACCAATTATCACCCGGACACAGGACAGGCTGCCATTTTCATATATGATGGGGTGCCGGGGGGCGCCGGATTCAGTGAACAGGCCTTTGCTCGGGCGGAATTGCTGCTGAGGCATGCCCAGGAAGCCATCGAGCAGTGCCCATGTAATAAAGGGTGCCCAGCTTGTGTGCACTCGCCCAAGTGCGGTTCCGGCAATCGCCCGATTGACAAAAACGGAGCGGCTGCCATTCTGCAACATTTACGCAAGGAGGGAGTACCTTCAAGGAAGAATTCAAAGCACGCCATTGCGGTTCACGGCGTGAAGCCGGAGACCAAACCTATCATCAAACCAGCATCCATTCGATTCGGCGTCTTAGATCTGGAAACCCAACATTCGGCCCAAGAGGTGGGGGGCTGGCATCAGGCGCATTTAATGCGGGTGAGTTGCGGTGTGGTGTATGATTCGTCTCAGGATCGCTTCGCGGTCTATGAAGAAAATCGTATCGATGCTCTGGTGGCCCATTTGCGGCAGCTGGAGCTGGTAGTGGGCTTCAATACCAAGCGTTTTGACTACCAGGTGTTGTCAGCTTACACCGCTTTTAATTTTCAACATCTTCCCAACTTGGATTTGCTGGAAAGAATCTACAATCAGCTGGGGTTTCGCCTATCCTTGGATCACCTGGCCGAAGCCACGCTATCGGTGAAGAAAAGCGGCAGCGGATTGGACGCCTTGCGCTGGTGGCGCGAAGGGCGCATGGATAAAATTATCGATTACTGCCGCGACGATGTTCGCATCACCCGTGATCTCTACCTCTTTGCCAGGGACAATGGGTATTTGCTCTACCGGCCGCGCGGTGGAAGTGAGAAGCTCAGGGTGCCGATCTTCGATGTCGCGTAAGTCGATGGAAGCGCTTAAAGAAGATAGATAATATCCAACGCGGAGACGCAGAGTTCGCTGAGGAACGCAGAGGAGAATTTATCATCAAAGATCTTTGCGCCCCTCCGCGAACTCTGCACTGAATAAAGTCAATTAATCCTTTTTTCACCCCTGGGCCAGGCGGCGATCATACATCTTGCCTACGCCATATTCCTTGCGGCGCATGAAGCGCTCCTTGGCTGGGCCGATGATTTGCATCTCGGGGTGCTTTTCCTGAACGTCGATGGCGATGGCCATTTCTTTGGTGCAACCGGTGCTGTAGGTGGCATCTTTGCCCACCCATTCGGGGGGGATTTTTTGCTCCATTATTTGAAATGCGGCGACGATATCGTCATAGCTCTGGAAGCGCCAGATATCGATCATGCCGCTGCGCTGCACGATTTCCCACATATACATCAAGTCGTCGGCGTCCATGCCTGGCTCGTAATACTCCGAGGGGTTGATAATGAAGGTTTGGGCCGATTGCTTCTTCAGGTGATCCACGAATATCGACATGATGTGTTTGGCCATTTTGATCTTGCCGGGAATGGAGCCAATAATGCCGCTGTAGAAGATCACGGTCATACCCTGATCTTTGGAGGATTTCATTTTATCGATAATGGCCTTGGCTTTGCGTTCCAGATCATGGTGGGAGAATTTGATCACTTCCGGATGCCGTGGCTTGAATAACACCGATACACTGCCATCTTCACCAGGGGCAATGTTAAATATGTCTTGGGTGAATTGGAAATGGGTGTCGAAAAACCGGCGGCGTTGATCTTGTCCCCTTGAAATCACGCCGTCCACTTCTTTGAAGATGCGTGCAAAGGAAGTGGAGACAAGTAATAGATTGAGGTTTTCATTCGTGCCGTCGGACAACACAAAAATGGGCACGTCCCCACGGAGCGTGCGGACCAGGTCATTTTTGCTCATGCTGGGGGTATCAATCAATAAAGCTTGGCTCAGGGCGGTCCGCAATACTTCATCGCTTTGGATATCCTGAATATGGGCTTTGGTGTATAGCGGGCCTTTCTTAAAGGCGACGATTACTTTGTTTCCATGTGCAACCAGCAATCGGATGATCGCCAGATCCAAAACAACTTCACCCGCTTCATCGGCCAACCAAAGAATTTTTCGCTTTTGGGGCAGGTGCTGGCGGCCGAAACCTAGAAAATCCAACAGCGGCTTGAATCCATGGCCGGTAATCGATTTCTGGAAGAGTTTGAGATAGTCCTCGGTGCGCAAATGGGTGGGAAGGGTGGCCTGCCACAGCTCGGGGGTGCTCGCAATGCAGAGCAGCCGCTGGAGTTCCAGTGCAGCGATCTGGGATTTGATGTCATCCAGGTTTTTGGGAGGATTCCTTAATGCTTCTTCATCCACATGGTTGAGCGCCACTTTGAATTCAGGCGACTCCAGCAATGCCAAAGCATTTTTATTTTGTTGAAGCTTTTCCACCCGATAGGGATCTTCAATGTGGGTGCGGTTCAAGTAGATGGTCATTAGGCGCTTTTCCAGGCGTGAAGGGATCATGATTTCGTCGCGGGTTTCGTGCTGGTATTTATTGATCACCAACGACTCCAAATAGGTCTTTTCCCATGGGTCTTCGATTTGACGATCAATTAATGCCAACAAGCGCTGGAGCACCTGATTATAGGCTTTTTGGATGTGAGCCGAGTTCTTGCGGGTCATAATGGCCGCGAACATTTTATCCGAGCAGGGATAGTAGCGCTCATTGGGCTCGGTATAGACCATGAACCGCACCTGTTCGTCGGTGGCCGCCTTTTCAGGGTTGGTGAAGTAATCCAAATGGTTCTCAATGAAAAAGGAAGTAAACCAAGCATCCATCTGGGGGCTTTGACCCGGCTCATATACGGGTTGCGCGGCGGGCTCTTTGGGGGGGGGAATTTGCTTCTTGGGGGCTGGGGCCATTGGCTACTCCTTTTGTTTCTCTGATTTCAAGTCTAAGATGGTCCTGCTGTGCATTCGGTTATGAGGGAACCCGTCGGTAGCGGGTGGGATCGGACACGCCGGCCTCTTCAAAGCCCTTGCGTCGTAATTGGCAGCTGTCACAACGGCCACAAGCCAGACCCTCTTCGGATGGATCATAGCAGCTGTGGGTGAGCCCATAGTCCACGCCCAGGGCAGCGCCGGTTTGAATGATTTGGGCCTTGGTCATATGAATCAATGGGGTGTGAATGCGAATGGATCGCCGGTCTTGCACGCCTGTTTTGGTCGCCAGATCGGCCAGCGCTTGAAAAGCGGCAATATACTCCGGCCGGCAGTCGGGATAGCCGCTGTAATCCACGGCATTGACCCCGATGACAATCCGGTCTGCACCCAATACCTCGGCCCACGCCAAGGCAATGGAGAGAAAAATGGTATTACGGGCAGGCACATAGGTGATCGGGATCTCTTCGGTCATTTGCCGTAATTCCCGATCTTTGGGCACCTCCAGGTTGTCGGTGAGGGCCGATCCACCAATGCCCGCCAGATCCAGATTGACGATCTGATGCCGCTCAGCACCCAAGTGCGTTGCCACCCGTTGGGCAGCGGCCAATTCGTGGCGGTGGCGCTGGCCGTAATCGAAACTCAGACTGAACAGCCGATAACCATCCTGTTTGGCCATGGCCATGGCCGTGGTGGAGTCAATGCCGCCACTGGAAAGGATGATGGCTATGGCTTTATTCAGAGTTTCCGACGTATTCAAATTCAAACCCCTCTTTGGATATCAGGCCAAATATATTTATGCAGTTGGATTTGCAAACGGCCTTCAACTTGAGTTTCCATCATCCATTGCGCCAGGAGTCGCGGTGCCAGCAGGCCATGAGCCGGTGAAAACAGAACATTCCCTGGACGGATATGACAGGGCAGGGCCGCCGTCGTCCGGCGGGCGAATTCAAAATCGATTTGATCCGCTACCACGAATTTGACTTGGTCCTCATTGGTTAGCAGGGACCAATTCTTCTCAAGGTTATGGGCCTGCATCCCGCTGGATGGACATTTGATGTCTAAGATTTTAATGCACCGAGGGTCCACCCGGCTAATGTCCAAGCTGCCGTTTGTTTCCAAAGTGACTATATATGCCTGGCCCAGCAGGGCCGTGATCAAATCGGGCGTTTGCGCCTGCAGCAACGGTTCTCCGCCGGTGACGGTCACCCGGCGGCATTTGAATTGGTTCAGATGCTGGAGTATTCGCGCTATCTCCCAGGCCGAACCCTCCTCATATGCATAACGGGTGTCACAATAGCGGCAGCGTAAATTGCAACCAGTGAGGCGCACAAAGAGAAACGGCAAACCAGCAAAAGTGGATTCGCCCTGGATGCTGGAGAAAATTTCGTTGATGATTAAAGCCATAAGATTACCAACTCACTCATGAAGCTAAAAAGCCTTTTCATGATAGACACTTAGTCGTCGATAATGATATATAACATGCAAGTATGATCCTTAGAAAGCAGGAAACGCTCCATGACACGATTGTTCAAGTTGCGCAATACCATCCAGCCGTATCCCTGGGGTTCCCGTACTGCCATCGCCGATCTTTTGGGGAAACCCAGCCCTTCGGGCCATCCCGAGGCTGAACTTTGGATGGGGGCCCATCCCAAGGCTTCTTCCCAAGTGTGGTTTCAGGGTCGCTGGCAAAGTCTGCACGATTTGATTAGGAAAGATCCGCTGCCATTGGTGGGACAAACCGTGTTGGATTTGTGCGGTCCCCAACTGCCTTTTCTCTTCAAGGTGCTGGCGGTAGAGCAGCCGCTCTCCATCCAAGCCCATCCCAGCAAAGAGCTGGCCATAGAAGGTTTTGCCCGGGAAAATACCGAAGGCATCGCCTTGTCCGCTCCCCACCGCAACTACCGCGATGATCAGCATAAACCTGAATGTGTTTGTGCCATTACGCCATTCCAGGCCTTGTGCGGCTTTCGCAAACCCCAAGATATTTTCGGTTTGCTCGGCCCCGTATGGCCGGCCGACCAGCGTGGGGATCTGGACGGTCTTAAAAACAGTTCAGGCAATGGCGCATTGAGATCCTTTTTTGTGAATCTGATGACTTTGGAGAAAAACCGGCGGGTGGATCTGGTCCAGGAGGTTGTCGCGGCCTCCAAGGCCATTGTGAAGAAGCATATCGTCTATAGGTGGATTGTAACATTAAATGATGCATTCCCCGAAGATGTGGGCGTTCTTTCTCCAGCCCTATTGCATTTAATCGAACTGCAACCCGGGCAAGCGCTTTTCTTGCCGGCCGGCAGACCGCATGCATATCTGCAAGGAGTGGCCATTGAACTCATGGCCAACTCGGATAACGTTCTTAGGGGAGGGCTGACCTCCAAACATATTGATACCGCTGAGCTGCTACGGGTTCTCGATTTTAGTCCTTCGCCACTGCAAGTGTTGGAGCCCCAGGCTGCTGGGGCCTTGGAGTTGATCTACACGAGCCAGGCGGATGAGTTTCAGCTGTCGGTGCTCAATCCCCAGATAGATCATATTTTTGATTCCGGCCGCCGTCCGCTGACGCCGGAAGTACTTCTGTGCATCGAGGGCCAAGTAAATTTCCAATGGGAAGGAAACGCCAAAGGCCTGGAGGTTCACAAAGGCGAATCGGTCTTTGTGCCGGCTGAAGTAAATCGTTATGCGATTCATGGCCAAGCCACGCTTTACAGGGCGGGCGTGAACGCAAAGCGGATAGGTATCTAAAGCCTCGAAGGTTAATATAGGTCGCCAACAGGTGTTTACATGACCATCACATATACCGGCATCAACCACTTGGCGATGGTCACTGGAGATATGACCTCTACCATTCGCTTCTGGCGGGACCTTCTGGGGATGCGTCTCGTGGCCGGCTTAGGACGGCCGGGGTACCGGCACTACTTCTTTGAAATTTCCTCCCATGACCTGATCTCTTTTTTTGAGTGGCCTGCGGCAGAGCCCATGCCCGAGAAGGATCACGGCGTGCCGGTCAAAGGGCCGGCGGCCTTTGATCATGTGGCGGTCGGGGTGGCGGCTGATGAGGACCTGTGGGCCATCAAGGAACGATTGGAAAGCGCCGGTTTTTGGGTTTCAGAAGTGATTGATCATGGTTTTATCCACTCGATTTATAGCTTTGATCCCAATCAGATTCCCATTGAATTCAGCGCACCGGTCGCATCGCTGGAACTTAGAAGCCATCCCCAGATGCGCGATGCCAAACCGTTGCCCGCGGCTCTGGAAGGCTCGGAACCTCAGCGACACTACTGGCCCGAGCCAATTGCGGCTGCGCTCAAAGAAGATCGCCGAATCTATCCAGGGGAGGGAGTGGTCTTTAAAAAAGAATCAGAAAATTGACACCGTACCTTCATTTTATTAAAGTGAATCTATTAGAAATATCGTGCGGCGCGATTACAAGCCATCTCAAAATAAAGCAAAAAGCTTTTAGTTGCTGCCTGCTCCGTTGGTTTGACGATCGCATCCGGCGAGGCATATCGAATTAAACACGAAAGCTCTATACGAGACTGAAAATGAATACCTCTTCCACTCCTTCGACATCTATGACTGAATCGGCAGTTAAATCCCCCGCGGGCGATCCTTGGCGAATAATGCTGATTGAATTGACCCATCTGTTGGGGCTTGTCCTGACCCATTCCCGCCATGTCCGAGGCGCACGGGCTACCGCCGTGATCTTCGATCAAATCATGCGCCGTTTGGAAATCCTTGATAAGATGCCCAACCATCAAGGGACGATGATGGTGCGCCGCATCGATTATGGCAGTATAGGAGCCAATGACAAGCCTGATTACTATTTGACATTTGGCGAACAGGCCTTTTGCCGGTCCAATGCCTTGATGCGCGCAGGGCGCGCCCAAAAAGCCACCCACCACCTGAACATCGCTTTGGATCAAGCTTTTATGTGCTTCCATGAACAAGGAATTGTTTCTTTGTTTTTGCAATTTCCAGGCAATTCATCCAAAAAAAATGATCAGTTGCGTTTTTCGCTCAACCTGCTGGCGCGTTTCCGGCAAGCGGTAGAGAATAATGCTTCCATCACTTTTCGATATTTAGGCCGTGCCATCACCATCCCCTTAATCCACGATATTCATGGCAAACCCGACCCCAACCTGACCTTGGTAGCTGGGCTCAATGGCCTGAGCTCCGTAAATATGCGTGAAATCGTTAAGCAAGCTGTATCTTTTTGTGAGCTGGCCCAAACAGAAGATAAGGAAGGTTGCGTTTCCGATAACTACAACAAAATTTTCAGTGTCCGCAGTTTGCGAACCCAGCTGATTCAACCCCCCGTGGAAATCAATACGTTGCTGATGATCAAAGCCGATGCTTTATCGCAGGAAGCTAGGTCGTGCGCCCCGGTGGAAGAAGGCAACATGGCGAGAGATGCCTTGAGGGTATCAAGCGCGTCACCGGCAGTACATGGCGAGCAGTCACTGAATGCATGTCAATTACCAATTACTGCCGAAGACATTGATTTATCGACCTTGACCGATTTGTCGACTCTAATTGCCGGCTTGAATCTCAATTCAGACGAGTGCCAACTTTTATCCTCGCTTCTTGATTTTCCTCAAAATGGTCTGGATGCGGAAACCTTGGCCCGACATCTGGTGCTGGTCAATCGACTGTTGCATGCCATTGACCCACAAAGCAGCCAAACGCCCAAGATCGAGCAGTTTTTAGATTTTCTCGGCACCCGTCTCGAGAAGCTGCCAACCAAGGTGTTCAATCAGATGGAAGTCCAGCGACGCGGTCTCAAGATAGACCTGCTTGGACGTAAAGTTATTGTGGGTCTGGTTCATCCCCAGTTGATTCAGCTGATTACGCTCATTCATGAGAAGAAGGTGACTTTAGACAAAATTGAGTGTTGCCACCAGTGGGCACGCGATCACTTCAGCCTTCAGAATAAGTCCTGGACCGAATTTAAGACGATATTTGGCCCGGAAGCAGAACCAATCGCAACTCAGTTGGCTGATTGTCTCGATGAGCATATCGGCGCCAATCTGCCCCGGTTTATTGCTTCTCTTGAGAGCCAGGGGGGCAAAGCGAATCAAATTGCCTTCGAAATTCTTTGGGGGCTCTACCGGCATTACACCACTGATGCCGAGCATCACCCATTCTACCCAGTCTTGCCGCTAATCGCGAAGCAGGTGAAAGAGACATCAACAGCGGTCAATTTTCTTTTGGCGGACTTGTTCCAACCACAGGTTGCTCTGATTCAGAGCGACCATCATGCTTTTGCGCTGGCGACATTGATGTTGCGCACCCATCATAAAGAACGCACTATCGACATCCATCACACGCCCGAAGAAGTGCTGGCAGTCCGAAAGAGTTTAAACCGCGCAACCATTGAGCACGTCGCATGGCGCCTGAACCTGGATCGACAGCGTGTGGTGTCTAAATTTCGGATAATGCGGGAAACCCTGCGCGTTCAGATGGAAGAGAAGGACGAGGAGAGGCAAACCGGTAGATCGAGCTCTCATCCCTTGCTGGGATTGGAAAGGGAAGGGTTGATCTTCCTGGCATTGGTTGGCGGCGCAAGCGCCTTGAGCGTGTTTCGCGAAGCGTTGGCCTTTTACTGCGACCCCAATGCGGAGATCTACCATCTACCCTCGCGTCATCAGTATATGCACGGGATCATGTCCCATTTGAAAATTGTGCTGCGTGGCATGGCCCGACTGGGAACCCCCCAGGACCTGGAAACGCTAAAATCACTGGAGCAATCCGCGGCTCGCCTCATGGCCCTGGATACTGATCCGGCCTATGCGCGCCGAGTCAAGCAAACACTGCAATGGATTGCACCCGCCATCCGGTCCATTCAGCTACAGATACGTTAAGGCGTTATCTGTTTTTCTACCATATCGCATATGCCGGAGGGCGTTGGACGGTCCATTATTTTTCAAGAAAGTGACACCCGATGACCAAAAAGCCCCAAGACGCATTCAAACCTGAGGTGGTCTGCCAAATCCTCATCCAAAATAAATTACTTTCAACGACCAACGCCAAAGAGATCCTGCGCAAGAAAGAAGATCTGCTGCAAAAACTAGAGAAAATCAGACGCCAAAAATATGAAAATACTCCTTCTGCCGAACTAATTAGCAATCCATTAAATATTGTGGATGTAATCGTCTCATTGAAACTAAACCGCGCGGATAATCCCGGACTGCCCCTTGACGAAGAGACCATATATCAAGCCTTGGCGCGCCATTGGAAGATTCCTTATTACAAAATTGATCCTCTGAAGCTTGATTTGAACGTAGTGACCACCACCATTCCTAGATCCTTTGCCATGAAGCATTTGGTGGTGCCGGTGGATATCAAAGATGGGCTCCTGACCGTCGCCATGCCCGACCCGTTTAACCTGGTGGTTTTGGACGATGTGGCCATGGCGTGCAAGTTGCGTGTGGAAGTAGTTGTCAGCCCGAAGTCGGAGATCATTAAATTGATTAATGAGTTCTTCGGCTTCAAACGATCTATTGTCGCGGCACAGGATCAATTCGGTGGGCCCGTCGTCGACCTCGGCAATTTGGAGCAATATGTGCGCCTGCGGGCCGCGGACGAATTGCCCTCCAATGACCAGCATATCGTCAATGCCGTGGATCATTTGTTTCTCTATGCTTTCGATCAGAAAGCCAGCGATATCCACATTGAGCCCAAAAGGGAACTAAGCTTGGTCCGGATGCGCATCGACGGTGTGCTTCACACCATTTACAAACTGCCCAAGGCAGTTCATTCGGCCATCATCAGCCGTATTAAGAACTTAGCACGCATGGACATGTCGGAGAAACGACGTCCCCAGGATGGACGCATCAAGACCGACAAGGGCGATGTGGAAGTAGAAATTCGTGTTTCCACCATCCCCGTGGCTTTCGGGGAGAAAGTGGTCATGCGCATAATGGACCCGGACATCTTGTTCCGGGACTTATCGGAACTGGGCTTTTCCAAGGTGGACCTGGAACGTTATCAAAATATCATCACCATGCCCCATGGCATTCTTCTGGTCTGTGGTCCTACGGGAAGTGGAAAGTCTACTACGCTTTATTCCACTTTAAATAAGATCAATACGCCGGGAATCAATATTACGACCATTGAAGAGCCCATCGAAATGGTCCATGAAAGCTTTAACCAGATCGCCGTGCAGAATCAAATCGGCATTACCTTCGGCTCCGTGCTTCGCAACATCCTGCGTCAGGATCCGGACATCATCATGATCGGAGAAATGCGCGATCTGGAGACGGCCGAAAATGCCATCCAGGCCGCCCTAACCGGACATCTGGTGTTATCCACCCTGCATACCAACGATGCTCCCTCCGCGATCATGCGGTTGCTTGATTTGGGCGTACCCCATTTTTTGATGCAGGCAACTTTGGTGGGAATTCTGGGTCAGCGGTTGATTCGTAAAATTTGTAACTATTGTAAAACTCCTTTTGAGATGCCGAGCGAAGAACTCAAATCCTTAGGGCTGGATGTCGGGCGGAGCGGTAAGCTAAAATTATTCAAAGGCAACGGCTGCGAAAAGTGCCGCGGCACTGGGTATCAAGGGCGGACCTGCGTGGTGGAGTTGATACCTTTCACCGAATCCATTCGTAAATTGACCACTGCTTCGGCGGAGGTGGATGCCATTCGTGCCAAAGCCCGAGAAGAGGGTATGCGCACGTTGAGGGAGAGTGCTATCGAAAAATTCATGCAGGGGTTTACTACCTACCAGGAAGTACTGCGCGTGACCTGGGAACATACATAGGAATTGTGCGTAACAGACAAAAAGGCGGCTGCCCATTCTCTTCGGGCAGCCGCCTTTAAGATAGATTAATTATAAAAAAGTTCTATGGTGTCATTACCAGGTTTCCCGAAGCAATTCGGTCTTTACTATTTATAATGAATGCAGTTGAGTTGTCTTTCTCAACATGGAGTACGATCAAGGCGCCGATCTGCACCGGCTTTAAGACGGTATTGCCAGCGCCTTCGATTTTGGCGGTTTCCTGTGAGTAGATGTTGTAAATCTGGCCGGGGAGAATATGATCATCCGCGCCTTTGTCTATAAAGGCGAACATATGATCGCCCATCAGGAGCTGATGTTCTTCCGCCACGATAATTTTCCCTTTGATGCCCGGCGTAGCATCCACCACGGGGATGTTGGGCGAGCGGGTTTCATAGGGCATCAGCTTGTCGTTAATAAATATGGCGCGGTAGGATTCCACCACCTTGGCAATGGCATACTCGGCTTCGGTGGAAGCAACCTCAACAACGCCTACCAAATAGTGCTGATCACCGGTACTTTCATTGGCTACGGATTTTGCGTTCGGATCGATAGTACGGTAAACCGTCATGCGCGCGCCCGGCTGAAAAGCGCTTTTTGTCTTTGCATTGCCGTATCGAACATAAACCGTGTCACCGCTGCTAATAAGTTCTTTGTCGCGCAAGCATTTAAAAATAACACCCAGGGGTTGGACCACGGGTTTTCGGATAAAACCGACTCGATCAATGCCGGGAAAGAAGAATTCAACTTCCAGTTTGGGGCGTTGCACAGGGGTAGAGGCTTCCACCTGGGGTGTAATCGGCGGGACTTCTTTTAAATCCGGTGTGGGAGCGGTAGAAGCGGGTGGCTTCTCACCCGCATATTGCCCGCTTTTACGGTAGATCCGGATGCGCTCACCGGGATAAATCCAATGAGGATTAGGGATCTGTTTGTTCTCCCGCCAAAGATCAGGCCATTGCCAAGGAGAGTCACTGAATCGCTGGGACAGATCCCATAGGGTGTCGCCCTTTTTTACGGTGTAGTAGAAACCAGCTTCGTAATCCATTTTAGAAATGGCATCGGTTCCTTCGGCGGCGGCGGTTCCTTCGGCTGCTGCGGCAGCGGAAACCGCCATGAATGCCCATCCGATCAATAACAGGATCGGTCCCAGAGCGTGTCGTCGTGTTCTAATCTTCATAGGTTCGTTCCCCACTTAAAGTTATCTGTTTTCAAACCCGACGTCAGACTTTATTATTAATTTCAATAATCTGGTTCATGGCAGTTTGTCAAGGTTTCTATCGTTTTGGTGGTGGACGGATTCGTTTCAAAGGTTACCGGTGAAAGAGTGGGGCAAAATACTGCGCGATGGGCTGCCGGGAGGCCTCCTATTCGTGGTTGGCGTTTTAAAGAAAATATAGGTTCGAATAAAAAACCTCCGTGCCAAAAAGGCACGGAGGTTATACTTGTTTTTAGGCGATGGTAGAGCTGGGTTTACATCATGCCACCCATGCCACCCATACCACCCATGCCGCCCATGCCGCCGCCGCCAGGGCCTGGCATCACTTCGGCTTTTTCTTCGGGCTTTTCAGCCACCATGGCCTCAGTGGTGAGCATCAGGGAGGCTACGCTGCCTGCATTCTGTAGCGCCAGGCGGACCACTTTGGTGGGATCGATGACGCCGGCCTGAATAAGATCTTCAAAAGTGTTGGTGTCGGCATTATATCCCATGGCACCCTCGCTATTCTTCACTTTCTCAATTACCACGGAACCTTCGAAACCAGCGTTATTGGCAATCTGCCGCAACGGTTCTTCGATGGCGCGCATAACTACCTTGACGCCCAATTTTTGATCGGATTTGACTTTCAATTTTTCCAGGGCAGGAATGGTTCGCACCAGCGCCACTCCGCCGCCCGGCACGATACCTTCTTCCACCGCAGCCCGAGTGGCATTAAGAGCGTCTTCCACACGTGCCTTTTTCTCCTTCATTTCGGTTTCAGTGGCCGCGCCGACATTGATGACAGCCACGCCGCCAATCAATTTGGCCAGGCGCTCCTGGAGCTTTTCACGGTCATAATCCGAAGTGGTTTCTTCAATCTGCGCGCGGATTTGTTTGACACGACCTTCCAAAGCGGAACGAGCCCCGGCGCCGTCCACGATGGTGGTGTTGTCTTTGTCGATGGTGACGCGTTTGGCTTTGCCAAGATCGGAAAGGGTCAGGTTTTCCAATTTAATACCCAGATCTTCGGAAACCACCTGGCCGCCGGTTAGAATGGCAATATCTTCCAACATGGCTTTACGCCGGTCGCCGAAACCCGGTGCTTTCACCGCGGCAACCTGAAGTGTTCCACGCAGCTTGTTGACCACCAGCGTGGCCAAGGCTTCGCCGTCCACATCTTCAGCAATGATCAGCAGAGGCCTTCCCATTTTGGCCACCTGCTCAAGAATAGGAAGAAGATCTTTCATATTACTGATTTTCTTCTCGTTGATCAACAAGAAGGGGTCCTCGAGGGCCGATACCATTTTTTCCGGGTCGGTCACGAAGTAGGGGGAGAGATAGCCGCGGTCAAATTGCATGCCTTCCACCACATCCAGTGTCGTCTCCATGGCTTTGGCTTCTTCAACGGTGATGACGCCTTCCTTGCCCACCTTATTCATTGCTTCGGCAATAATGTTGCCGATGGTCTCATCGTTATTGGCGGAAATGGTGCCGACTTGGGCGATTTCACGTTGATCCTTGGTCGGCTTGCTCATTTTATGGAGTTCTTTGACGATGGTCTCTACCGCTTTTTCAATGCCGCGTTTGATGGCCATAGGGTTATTGCCAGCGGCCACGAGCTTTTGACCCTCTTCGTATATCGCGCGGGCGAGCACAGTGGCGGTGGTGGTGCCGTCGCCGGCCATGTCGCTGGTTTTGCTCGCGACTTCCTTGACCATTTGGGCACCCATGTTTTCAAACTTGTCTTCAAGCTCAATTTCTTTGGCGACGGTGACGCCATCTTTGGTAATGGTGGGTGATCCCCAGGATTTATCGATAACGACATTGCGTCCTTTGGGCCCAAGGGTTACCACCACGGCATCCGCTAATGTTTTTACGCCCTTGAGCATGGCTTCGCGGGCTTTCATGTCATACTTGATGATTTTCGCGCTCATTGATCTCCTCCATAAGTATTTTAAGCGATTTTAACTTATCCAATAACGCCCAGAACGTCGTCTTCGCGCATGATCAGGTACTCTTCACCTTCGATCTTCACTTCCGTGCCCGAGTATTTTCCAAAAAGAATTTTGTCGCCGGCTTTAATTTCCAGCGGCACGCGTTTGCCGTCCTCGCCTAATTTGCCATTGCCCACGGCGATTACTTTTCCTTCGGCCGGTTTCTCCTTAGCCGTATCGGGGATAATGATGCCACCTTTGGTAGTGGTCTCTTCCTCAACTCTTTGCACCAGAATGCGATCCTGCAACGGTCTTAGTTTCATCTTGCTTCATCTCCTTTTGTTTCAATCTGGATTGGGTAAAGGTGCATATTCAACCAATGACTGGCAAAATTTTTTCCTGGTCCTTGTTTGGTCACCTCCCCCTTATTCAAAATGGTTGCCTTTGGCCATATGGTGGATTTAAACTCTTTCCATTAGTACAAATTTTTTAACTTTAACTTCCAATACCAAAAGATTTAGAAAGCCAGCCGTTGTTTGGCTTCCTGCCTGACCGTTATCGGGTTAGGCGAATGGCTTGCTACTTAGCACAATCCGTGCTTGTGGTCTGGTTTGATTTTGATCCTTCGGAACTGGAAGTTTTGGGAGCAGTATCCGTGTCGCTCTCTTTGCTTTTGTTTTGAGATTTTCCGGCGTAGTCAGTCACATACCACCCGGTTCCCTTGAGGTGAAAAGCGCTGTGGGAGATTAATTTGTGCAGTTTGCCCGAGCAGTGCGCACACTTGGTCAGCGGTTTATCATTAATGCTTTGCAGGGCTTCCTCAATCTTGCCGCATCGATCGCATTGATACTCGTAGATCGGCATTTTCCCCAAAACCTCCTTCTAATAATTGCTTCTACCCTGTAATTATTAGGTTATTTTAAGAAAAAATATAGTCTTCGGAAACTGCCCTTATAAAATTGTAGATTGGGTCGCATCCCGAAAAAACTGGCGAAATATAGTGTACGATTATAATTTGTCAAGAACAACCGACCCATAAAACACCGGTCAAATTTCACTTAAATTTTCAATGGGTTGACGCCACCGATGATAATAATCCGTGACGAGATCGATCCCCGCCAATCGGACGGTTCCAAGGATCTGGTGGGTAATGTCATGCACGCGATGCTCTTCAATCAGTTTTTCGGAAGGTGAGGCATCGAAATTTTGTAGGAATTTGCTGAAGCGTACAATGTGCACCAGTTCATGGACAATGATGTAAAGGCAAAATGGCAAGAGAGCCAGCCCCTGGCGGTTTTCAACCACATTCAGGATGGTATGATCCTGCAAACAGATCTTGTAAAAATCGTAGACTTCGGAACCAAGCGCTGATCCTTGGCGTTGTCCCTCATATCGAATGATTTGGGCAAATGGGCCTTCCACTACCTCGTTGGCATTGAGATCGGCCAGCGTCCGGATATCGTATTTGGGCCTAAGCCACTGACTGGCAGACATTTTGTAGAAATCACTGACCAGCTCTTCAGCCATAGTGACGGCCTTGTTGAGGGTCAGGGTCTGCTCGGCATTAAAGGCTTTGCGTGGCAGGTGTTTGTCCAGATCCATGGGGCGCGAATACCATACAAGCCTAAGCATTTCAAGGAGGTAAAGTGCCGTGGATAGATTCCTTCAAATTGGTTTCAGCGGGGGCGATCATCTCTAAACGAGTACTTACCTTTGAAAAAGCAGTGGACAACCATTGGAAAAGGATGGTATTAGGGCGGCTTAATTTAGAAAGCCAACCAGCCGAAAGGAGGTGATATTTTGGGTAGTGTTATTAAAAAGCGCAGGAAAAAAATGAGAAAGCATAAACATCGCAAGCTGTTGGCGCGCACGCGACACCAACGCAGAAAGGGCAAATAATGTGCGTTGCGATTAATGATAATGGCCGGCGATAAAGAAGCACCGTTGAGAACGATGGAAGCAACGGTGCTTTTTGTTTTTTAATTCTTACAATGGATCTTTTCCAAGCCGCAATTTTGATCAAGAGAATGGCGTCATATCTCAACGATCAATAATTTGCTCCAAGGCAGAAATTGGGAAGACAGGAGGGCTTCGAAACTATTTAGCACCTGTATACCCTTTTAAGTATCTGAACAGCTCTGTATCAGTGGAAAGCACGACACTGCTATCCTTATTTAATGCTTCGCCATAAATCTCCAACGTTTTTAAAAACGTATAGAATTCGGGATCGTGACCAAAGGCCTCGGCGTACAGTCGTGTGGCCTCCGCATCTGCCTTACCTTTGATCTCCTGGGCTTGACGATATGCTTCGGATGTAATGCGCTGTAAATCGAGTTCTTTATCACCCATGATTTTCTGGGCTTCTCCTTGCCCTTCAGAACGGAATTTTTCGGCGATCTGTTTACGTTCGGCAATCATGCGGCCATATACCGATTCACGAACCTTTTCTACATAATCAATTCGTTTGATTTTGACATCCACCAGCTCAATGCCGAACTGAATCAGCTTGCTTTTGGCCTGTTCCAAAATCATTTCATCTATTTTTCTTCGCCCAACGGTCACATTGTAGGTCGAAGGTTGATCTTTTTTAATATCTTCGAGGCCTACTTCGAAAGTATCCAATTCGCGGTTGCTATTGCGAACCGCATCTATCAGCCGATTGGAAGTAATTAAGTTGCGAACGGCTGGATCAATGATCTCATTGAGACGGTTGGTGGCCACAGTGATTTTGGGCCCAACGGTTTTGAAAAAGAGGACCGGGTCCACGATCTTCCAGCGAGCAAAAGTGTCCACCCATATGAAGGTTTTGTCTTTGGTAGGAATTTGACCTGGATCGCCGTCCCACGCCTGCAAATTTCTCGGATATATAATTGCTTTTTCAATTATGGGCCACTTAAAGTGCAGCCCTGGTTCGGCCGACATCCTCATGACCTTATTAAAGCGCGTCACCACCACTTGTTCGGTTTCATCCACCGTAAAGGCAGTGGAAATGAGAATAATGATAACAGAAACGATGATCACTGCCGCCAGAATCGCTTTGGAGTTCATTTTTCACTACCTTTCTGTTCCTTGCCCAAGTTCAGCAAGGGCAGCAGGTTTTTCTGTTGGTCATCCACGATGTATTTGGGGCCAAGTTTCGGCAATAGCTCACGCATGGCTTCCAGGTAAAGACGCCTCTTGGTTACGTCCTTGGCTTTAACATACTCTTCATAGAGGGAATTGAAACGCGCGGCATCACCTTTGGCGCGGTTAACGCGATCCAGCGCGTATCCTTCGCTGGCCTTGATGGTACGCTCCGCTTCGCCGCGGGCAGATGGAATGGCCTTATTATAATCTTCCCGGGCTTGGTAGATCATCTTCTCCTTTTCCTGAATGGCCTGGTTGACCTCATTGAAGGAAGCTTGCACGGGCTGGGGAACATTGGTGCGCTTGAGCTCGACGGTCACGACCCATATTCCCGTGGAGGCCTTGTTGAGCTCGGCTTGTAGTACTTCTTTGGCTTCGTCTGCTATTTCCTGTCGTTTGGTAATGACTTCATTAATGCTGCGATCGCCGACCACGAGGCGCATGCTGGCTTCGGATAAATCCCGCAGCAGGTTTTTGGCATTTTTCACTTTAAATAAGTAGTCATATGGCTCTTTGATGCGGTACTGCACAATCCACGGTACTACGGCCACATTCAGATCACCCGTCAACATCAGAGACTCAACGGCATCATCGGTTCCCGCGGCTGAACGTGGGCGCAAATCCGAACTCTCCGTCACGATGCCGAACTCTTCTTGAAAGACCTTTTCCCTGGGGATTTTGGTCACATGCTCAATGCCAAAAGGCAGCTTGAAATTCAACCCGGGGTCGGCCTCGCGCACAAATTTGCCGAACCGTTGAACCACGCCCACGGCGCCCGAATCAATGGTAAAAAAGCTGGAGTAGATGATAATGGCGGCGACCACCAGTATGACCAGCAGAAGCGAACTGCCCGGCAGCTTTAAGTTTTTGAGCTGCTTGATAAGGTCATCCATTTGTGGAGGAGGCCCACTTTTTTGTTGTTGCTGGTTTAGCTTTTCCCAATCCCATGCCATTGAGTTGCACCTGCTTTCAATTTGGTTTTTGGTTTTGAGTGTGTTAATTGCAACCGAGACTGATCGCAATATGTATGTCGAAGGATTACTAACAAATTGATTTTTTTATAATAATTAAGCTTAAATTAAAGCGTAATCAATTTAAAGCGGCCCTGTTTGGAAGTCAAGGAAAAACAGCCCGGCCGCGGCGGCCGGACAATCAGTCCATGAGCTCAAATCCATTTTCCCCTGACGATCTCGGGTAAAGGCAGGAATAGTACAATGAACCAAAAACGCACTGAATGCAAAAGATTTTCACCCATCGGTGAGGTGGTGGCCACGGTGCTGCAACAATATCGACCGGCGATGGATCAATCCATGCTTCATGTGTGGAAGATCTGGCAGACCGCCGTGGGCGACGCGATCGCCGCCAATGCCAGGCCCATGGCCTTTAAGGGTGATATGCTTTTGGTGCATGTTTCATCTTCCACTTGGCTGCATCATCTTCGCATGCTGGAAAAAGAGATCGTGGCTAAAATTAATAATGCATTAGGCAGTGATAAAATGAGATCAATCAAGCTGAAAGTAGGGACATTTTAGCTCATGACGGAACTGACGGAGGATTCCTTTTTTCAGGGAGAGCTGAGGGTATCCCAGGCACGCGACGGGTACCGTTTCTCCATCGATGCAATATTGCTGGCCGCAACGATTGAAACCAGACCAGGGGAAGCCGTGCTTGATATCGGCACCGGTTGCGGAATAATACCTTTATTATTGGCCTTTCGCCATCCAGATATCTCTATTCATGCTTTGGAGATTCAACCTGAGTTAGCCAAATTGGCCCAAAAAAATGTCTCTGACAACAAAATGGCAGCTCGCATCACGATCACCTGCGCCGATGTCAGAAGGCTTTCCGATCGAACCTTTGAACATCCCTTTGATTGGGTGGTGAGCAACCCTCCTTACCACCGTCCTTTCTCAGGCCGCCTGAATCCTAACCACCAGCGCGCGTTGGCGCGCCATGAAATCATGTTGGATCTCGACGAGCTTCTGCTATGTGCGCGGCGCATGTTGCGCACCGGCGGACGTTTGGCCATGATCTATCCAGCCGATCGTCTCTCTGATCTAGTGGCCGGCATGCGCCAAGCAGGCATTGAACCTAAATGGCTTCGAACAATCCACTCCCAGGAAGGCGAAGAAGCGCGGCTGGCACTTATCAAGGGGGTCAAAGCCGGGAAGCCCGGCTTGCGCATAGCGCCACCATTGATTGTCTATGAACCGGATGGCCGATACGTGGAAGAAGTGCGGAAGATGATGCAGCCTTGACCATGGATTTCAATGCACTTGATTCAATGTTGAGCTCTTCAAAAATGGCCGCGCACACTGCGAGAAAGCATTGACACGTCCTGCCAAACAGGCTATTGAGCTCACCTGCATGCAGCCCGTGTGTTTTGGAGAGGTTGCCGAGTGGTTGAAGGCACCGCTCTCGAAAAGCGGCATCCCCTTACCCGGGATCGTGGGTTCGAATCCCACCCTCTCCGCCATTTTCTCCTGGCGATTATTGCCGCTTGAAAGCGAATTTTTTAGGGCTGTATGAGCGACCTTGAGTGAACTCCTCTGCGGAGAGATGTCCGAGTTGGTCGAAGGAGCACGACTGGAAATCGTGTGTGTCGCAAAAACGGCACCGTGGGTTCGAATCCCACTCTCTCCGCCACTTTTTCCCCTTCTTCATCTCCACCAAGCTGAATATACCCGGCACAAATTTGCAAAACTTCAAATGAAGGACTTTTAGCTTTCTCCCTTTATTGCACCCATCTCCGAGGTGCGGTATAAGGCCTCAGGCTGACTCAAGACCATTGACGAACGGATTATAAAAGCGATGAGTTACCTGGTTTTTGCACGTAAATTCAGGCCCCAATCCTTTGATCAGGTGATGCAACAGGAGCATGTGACTCGCACCCTGACCAATGCCATCACTGCGGGCCGAGTCCCCCATGCGATATTGTTTACCGGCCCAAGGGGGACCGGCAAAACCACCGTGGCCCGCATTCTGGCTAAAGCCATGAATTGTGTACAAGGTCCCACACCTAATCCCTGCAACGTCTGCCGGTCTTGCCAAGAGATCACCAGCGGCCATGCCGCCGATGTGTTCGAAATCGACGGCGCATCCAATAACAGCGTGGACCAAGTTCGGGAGCTACGTGAAAATCTGAAGTACCTTCCCTCCCATGGCCGCTATAAAATCTATATTATTGATGAAGTTCACATGCTCAGCACGGCCGCCTTCAACGCCCTGCTGAAAACTTTGGAAGAGCCGCCGGCCCATGTGCTGTTTATTTTTGCCACCACCGAAGTACATAAAATACCAGTAACCATCTTATCCCGTTGCCAGCGCCATGACCTGCGTCGGATTGACACCGCCGCCATCGTGGCCCAAATGAGGCAGGTGTGCGACCAGGAAGAGGTCAAGATCGACGCGGAAAGTCTTGCATTGATCGCCACCGAGGCCGGCGGCAGCATGCGAGATGCCCTGAGTCTCTTGGACCACGTGCTGGCTTGCGCCCAGGGCGGAATCACGGTGGAACTAGTTGCGGAGCTTCTGGGCGCGGCCGAACGCAAGCATCTTTTGGATCTGTCGGCGGCCGTTTTTAGCCGGGACATTCAAAAAGTACTTGAAATCATCGATCATGTATGGCGTCACGGCCTGGAGCTGAAGCGGTTTTATACTGATTTGCTGGCCCACTTTCACCAGCTGGCCATGATCAATCTGGGCGATAAGCTCGTGCGATTAGTAGATCGACCGGAGCATGAAATCCGCCAGATGAAAGCCCAAGTGCGCGAGGTGCCGGCCTCTTTTTTACTCCAAGTGTTGGATCTGCTGTTTCAGGCCGAACCCTCCATCAAACTTTCCAGTCAACCCAAGTTGGCCCTGGAGATGGTTTTTTTTAAGCTCTTTCAAGCCCCACCGGTTTTGCCCATAGAAACGCTCATCGAACGCCTGGACCAATTGCGGATATCCGCTCCCCAAACGGAATCTGCTTCTCTGCCCCCATCAAGCAGGGGCCATGCTTTGGAACCTTCCCAAGCAGCACCTGCACCACTTCCGCGAGAAGCAGCATCGCCCCATCCAGCGGAGGAAGTAAAATCGGTTATATCCTCCCATTCGGATGAAACGCCCGCGGATGTAGCGGCGTTGTGGGCCCAGATGATGCAGAAGGTGGGGGAGCAAAGGCCATCTTTGGCCGCGTTCCTTAACAAGTGCCGCATTATTTTTATGGAAGGGGACCAGGCGACGCTTGAGGTCAACGGCAATGAGTTCACATATAAAAGTATTCAAAAGAATCTTTCCTATTTGGAAGAGATCGGCGGCCAGTGCGCCGCGCGAAGCGTGAAGTTCAAGCTGACGGCGAATGGGATAGATGCCGGTGAGAAGCAAAAGGAGCGGCAAACCACTGATCGTTTGAAGCAGGAAGCATTGGGCCATCCTCTGGTGATGGCTTCCCTGGAGCTTTTTAACGGTAAAATCGTGGAGGTCAAGGTTCAATAGGTCTGAGGATACCAAGCATTGAAGACCTTTAATCCCGTTCCAATGGCGGGTGCTGAACCAATCGAAGAACTTTTTAGAATTTCAAGCGGAATATCTCAATCGAGTATCCTTTTTCATCGCTCCCGCAAAGGGGCCATTATGGAGGTTATAAACATGAAGGGTATGGGAAACATGATGAAGCAAGCTCAGAAACTGCAATCCAAAATGCTTAAACTGCAGGAAGAGCTTGCCGAGAAGAGCGTGGAAACAACCGCCGGAGGCGGAATGATCAAGGTGGTGGCCAATGGCCGTCAGCAGATTCTTTCCATCAAGATCGACAAGGAAGTGGTCGATCCAGAAGATGTGGAGATGCTGCAGGATCTGATTCTGGCCGCGGTCAATGATGCATTGACCAAAGCCCAGGATATGGTGGCCGCTGAAATGGGCAAGCTGACCGGCGGCTTTAACCTGCCCGGCTTGCTGTGATCGAAGGACTGCCATGCAATACTACCCAAAGTCGGTCCGAGATCTGATTCGAAGCCTTTCCAAACTGCCGGGGGTAGGGGAGAAAACCGCCGAACGGCTCGCCATTCATATTCTCAGGCAGCCCATCAATGAAGCCGAGGCCCTGGCAGCCAGCATTACTACTGTCAAACAAAATGTGCGGCTGTGCCGGCGCTGTTTTGGTCTTAGCGACAGCGATACCTGCCATATCTGCCAGGACCCGGCCCGTGAGGAGACCCTCTTATGCGTGGTGGAGCAGCCGGCGGACATGATCGCCCTTGAAAAGTCAGGCGCCTATAAGGGCTTGTACCATATTTTGGGGGGCGCATTGGCTCCCATGGAAGGGGTCGGGCCGGCTGATCTGCGCATCCGGGAATTGTTCCAGCGCCTCGATGCCAGTGTCGTCAAGGAGATCATCCTGGCCACTGGGACCAGTGTGGAAGGCGAGTCCACGGCCGCTTACCTGGCCCAACAGTTGACCGGCCGGCCCGTGCGGATCACGCGTATTGCCTCCGGCGTGCCGGTGGGCGGAGATCTGAAATATGTCGACAAAATGACGCTGAAATGTGCCTTGGACGGTCGCCATGCCCTCTGAAATCAACCCCGAAACTCTTTTCTTTCAATGCACCCAATGCGGTGTCTGTTGCAAAGGCTTTGGTGGCACCTACGTCTCCGAAGCGGATTTACTTGCCATTGCCAATTACATTAAACGACCGGTAGAGGAGGTGCGCCGGCACTGCTGCACATTATCCGGGAACAGGTTTGTCCTGGGACAGCGCTCGGATGGGTATTGTGTGTTTTGGGAGTGCAATTGCACCATTCATCCGGTAAAACCGTTGATGTGCCGGCGATGGCCCTTCATCCCCTCTTTGCTTGTGGATATTTCCAATTGGGCGATCATGGCTGATAATTGTCCGGGCATTAAGGCCGAAGCGGATTACGGCCAACTGCGGGCCTATGTTAATGCTCAATTGAAGCAATAGGATCAAAAAGTCTTTTAAGTTTAGATAGTTCCGCCTTGACAGAATCGATCCGGGTGTGCCATTTAACATTCCATAGCAGCCATGGCGAATTACAATTAATTATCCACACGTTCCAACAGCAAAGGAGGCCGCAATGTTCCGTAAGACTTTGGCACTATTTGCATTATTGGCAATTTTGAACTCCTGGGGGTGTATGGAGAGCTTGGTGAAACCGGAAGCCAAAACCGATACCGGCGAAGCCATGGAACTGCCCCCATACAATGGTCCACGGGCCAAGGTGGCGGTGGCTGATTTTGAGTGGAAAGTGGATCAAAGCGGGAGCACCACCAAGATGACGATTGGTGGCCAAAGCATCGAGGTCGAACACTCCGAGCATAAAGGCTATATGACCGGACTCAGAGACATGCTGACCACGGCCATGGTCCAAACCAAACGCTACCGGGTGCTGGAGCGCCAGAATCTCGGCTCGATTACGAATGAAATGGCATTACGCGAGCAGGGGCTCACAGATAAAAGCGGTAAGGAAAAGGGCAAGGTTAAAGGCGCTGATTTGCTGATCATGGGGGCCATCACTGGTTGGGAACCGGGCACTTCGGGCGGTGGCGGTGGTATTGGCGGCGGCACCCTAGGCAAGGCCACAGCCTTGTTTGGCGCGGCCAAAGGCGCATACAACAAATCGTCCATGGCCATGGACATCCGCATCGTGGATACCGAAACCAGTGAAGTATTAGCCGCCACGCGCGTCGAAGGTGTAGCCAAGGATGTTAATTTGGGTGGGGTTTTGGGCGCCATCGGTGGTTCCGGCGCCATGGCTGGCGGTTTGGGCGGATATGCCAAGACCCCCATGGAAAAAGCGATTCGGACGTGCATCTATAACGCCGTGAAGTACATCACCGAAAACACGCCGCAATCTTATATGAAGTATTAAGCCTCACAAACCACTACTCCAGTCGAAGGAAGTCATAGCCTCCCGCGCGCATCTGCGCCGGGAGGCTTATTTTTGGAATGTTTCTACTCCCCACATCGTACTCGTACGCATACTCGTACTCGGAGTTTTTCGGGTACGAGTACGAAGTAAAAGAAAATGAACAATCATGGCTTCTCAGCATCGTCGCCATGATCATGCATCTCCTGGGGATGAATCCGGCGCGGGGCATGCTCATGGGGCTGTTCCTGGCCGGGGTGGCTGTGAAAGTACCGATGTCGGTGAACATGGCCATGGGCATGGGGATGGTCTTGGTCCGCGGCCGCATGGGGATGGCCATGCACATGGTGGTGCTCGTGAAGATACTCATGTTCGTGTTGCAGCAGTCGAATGGCGTCACTGCCACGTTGCCTGAAAGAGTAGGCTAAACCATTAAGATTGCCTAGTCGCCGGTCCTGCAGGAAAGAGTGTGTGGGCATATCTTCCAATATCCGGCCCTGATGCAAAACGATTGTACGGCAAGTCAACTCGCGGACAAAGAACATGTCATGACTGACGATCAACAGCGTGCCCTCAAGGTCTTTGAGGATCGACAGCAGTAACTCTTCGCCCTGGGGGTCAAGGCCGGCCGTGGGCTCATCCAAGATCAGCAGCCTGGGCTGCATGGCCAACACGCACGCCAAAGCCAACCGCTTGCGTTCGCCGCCGGACATATGCAGAGGAACGCGCTGCTCAAATCCGCTCAGGTGCACTCTTTCCAAGGATTGAACCAGGCGCCGGTCAATCTCCGCATCGGGCAGGCCGAGCTGATGCAATCCGAAAGAGACTTCTTCGGCCACGGTGGGGCAGAAGAGCTGATCCGCGCAATCCTGAAAGACCAAGCCCACCTGGCGCCACAAGCCATGGCGCTGTCCGCGGGTCACCGGTTTTCCTCGGAAATGAAATTGACCATGGCCTTGACGCAATCCCAACAGGCACGCGAGCAATGTGGTTTTGCCGGCTCCATTCTCACCTACCATGGCAATGCGTTCACCTTCCACCATGGTTAAATCAATGCCATCGAGGGCCAGGGTGCCATCCGGGTAACGGTAGCTAAATTGACGCAAATCTACCAGGTCAGGCTGAGCCGCTGGATTGGGAGCCAAGGGGGCGCATGAAGGCGCGGAAGTAGAAGGGGCCGAATCACTATCCGCGGTAACTACCAGGCGAAAAGAAAAGTCGAGACCATGGGAGCGTAATGCCGAAGGCTGGGCGACCAGGTGGCGCACGGTATAGTCGTGTTGAATGCGGCCGCAATCTAGCACCACGGCCCGGTCGCAGAGCTCATAGAGAAAGATTAGATCATGACTGATGCAAATGAGAGTGCCCTTGAAATTTTGAAGCAGATCCAGAAAGACCTGCTCTTGGTTAGGATCAAGGTTGGCGGTGGGTTCGTCCAGAAGCAATACATCGGGCTGCATGGCCAAGAGACCGGCCAGAGCCGCCCGCTTCTTCTGTCCAAAACTCAGATGGTGGGGCTCTTGATACGCTTTTTCCGCCAGACTGACCTTCATCAGGGCCTGGCGTGCCACTGTTTCAGCCCGCTCCGCGTTCAGCCCCTGGTTTCGCGGACCAAATGCTACATCTTCGATCAGGGTGTGGCCGAAGAGTTGGTCATCGGGGTCCTGGAAAAGCAGACCGATCTTCAGCCGGTTCCGTTCCAGATGGTCACCTTCCAGCGGTCTGCCGTTATAAAGCAGCTGGCCCGCGGCGGGAGATAGAAGTCCGCAAAGCAGCTTGATCAGAGTGGTTTTGCCGGAACCATTTTGGCCGACCAGAGCCAGGCGGTCTCCAGCAGCAATGTCCAAATCGATATGGTCCAGAGCCTGAGGGCCGTTCGGATACTGGTAGCCCAATCCACGGCAACGGAATAGGGGCGCACTCAGTGCTGGTTGTTCCAGAATTTCCATTGATTCATGCATGACCGAAGTTCTCTCTATATCTTCAATACCCAAATCGATCATAGCTTATCAGCATTACGCCCACCGCCAACCAGGCCGCCATCAAAATCAGATCAGTGCCACGTAAATGCAACGGCGCGGGCTCAGGGAAACGGCCCCGGTGCCCGCGTGCTCGCATGGCGTCAAATACCCGTTCGGTGCGTTCGAAGCTGCGGACAAACAACATTCCCAAAAAGTTGGCCACTGCGCGCAGGGTTTGCAGGTTGCTGCGTTTGCGGAACCCGCGCACTTGCATGCCGGCGGACATGCGTCGGGCTTCATGCCGGAAAACATGCAGATAGCGATAACTGAGCAGTACCATTTGGCCAATCAGGTCCGGGGCCCCGAGCCTGGCCAGCCCGTACAGGGTGACCGGCAATGGCGCTGTAGCTATCAAGGGTTCCATCAGAAGGGTAATGGCCACCGCTTTGGCCGCGATGGTGGCGGCCAGCTGCAATCCGCGCAAGTTAAAGCCCAACCATGACCAGCCATTGAAGATCAGAACGGTATCACCGCTTCGGTCCGGAATAGAAAGCGGCATCACCACCAGAAACATACCTAAAAATCCACTGATGGCCAGCAGCCGCAGCAGGACTTTGGCCGGCGGCGTCTTGGCGACCGCCACGACGAGCAATGAAACAATTATTGCGGCCACAGCCGGTGCAGGGTGTCGCAGGGCGGCAATCATGAAGCTATAGGATAAAATAGTGATGATTTTGACCCGCACATCCCATCGATGCAGCAGGGAGACGGCACCTGCCTGGGGCAATGGCGGTATGGACCAGTCCGGCTCTTCGCCGGGCGTGCTGCGCTGATAGGCCCGGCGGCGCAGCCACGCTGCCGCGGCCCACAAAAGGGCTACGGCGGGCACAAATATCTTAAACAATTGCCACAAGGGCTTATGGATAATAGTGATATCCGTCATAGAGCGCCAATGATCAAAAGCCGCGGCCCCTGGTCGGGCAAGAGATGGCAATACCCCTTGCCGACCTTTGTCCTGGAAGTTGAAGGACGAATGCTCCAGGAGCCTTTAGTGTTGTCCTCACGGCCTTCGTGGCTGGGTTTAGGAATACAAAGGAGACAATCTATGGAAGGAAACTTCGGTTTCCGATTTGAGACAATATAGATAGACGCTTAGTGGGAGTCAACGATTATCGCCTGAAACTCCAGGCGGATAGGACGCGGATTGACGGGAGAGGCAGTGGCAATGCTCATCCTACCAAGGCCATGGAGATGCGCTCCTCGGCAGACACCCCAGCGCGCTGGAGTATGGTTCGAATATTGGATATGCGCTCTTCCAAGGCGGCTACAGTCATCTCCAGGTTTTGAATTGTTTCGCTCGAGACTTGCTCGGTCGTCTCCATGGCCAGGCGCAAATCACTGGCATTTTTCATTAAATGTTTCAAATTCTGGATTTTGGCCAAGCGTAAAATCAGCTCGTCGAAGTTGATCGGCTTTTGGAGGTAATCATAGGCCCCTTTTTTCATGGCGATAATGGCATTGTCGATGCTGCCGTGGGCCGTGATTAGCATGACCTCGGTTTTCAAATTGTGCTCCTTGGCTGTTTCCAACACTCCGATACCGTCCACGCCGCCGGGCATCATCAGGTCAGTCAGGACTACGTCATAATAATTATCGGCGATGCTGCGCACCGCATCCACCCCGGATTGGGCGGTATCCACCTGATACTCTTCCTTGCTCAGGCGTTTGGCCAATAAGGTGCGTGTGACCGGATCATCATCGACCACTAGAATTTTAAGTGCTTGCATTGTATTTCCTCCACAACCAAAGAAACGCTGATTTGAGCAATCATTTCAATTGGTAAAAAATAGCTTTCAGATGGCGCTTGGGCACAAAACGCGGACAGACACCGGTGAGCGATTCGGTGGCGCCGATGATCAAATAACCGTCCGGTTCAAGAACGTCCGCGATTTTTTCGAATAATTTCACCCGATCCTCAAAGGTGAAGTAAATGGCAACATTACGGCAGAAGATAATGTCGAATTTGCCCAGACTGGCAAACGACCCCATCAGGTTGAACTTCTGAAATGAGGCCATGGATCGGATTTCATCCTTGATTCTCCAGGTTTCACCCGAAGGTGAAAAGTAGCGCTGCAAACGCTCCTGCGGCAAGCCGCGTTCAATTTCGAATTTATTGTAGACGCCGTAGCTGGCCTGCTTGATGGCGGCATCAGAGATATCGGTGCCCATCAACTTAAGGTTGATAGTGGGTGTTGGTCCCAGCAGTTCTCTCAGCGTTATGGCAATGCTGTAGATCTCCTGACCGGTTGAGCAGGCCGCGCTCCAAATACGGATGGCCCCCGACTTGCCCATACGGCGGTCGAAGACCTCGGGCAGTATTTTATGTTTGAGCAGTTCAAAGGGGTTTGTGTCCCGGAAGAAAAGGGTTTCATTGGTGGTCATGGCATCCACCATCTGGTGTTCCAATTTCTTCGAGGGATCGCTTTTGATCTTATGATAGAATGTCGTGAACGAGTCGCACTTCTCATTTTCCAGCATGCGACCCAACCGAGTCTCCAGCAAGTAGGACTTGGATGCCTCGATGTTGATCCCACACAGCCCGTAGATATACTTCGAAAACAGCTGTACTTCGGCTGGGGTGATTTTTACGGTCTTGCGCATCCCCGGGATCGGCTTGAGCTCCGGCTTGGGGGCCGGGGCCGCTGAATTTGGAGAGGTGTTACGGGAGATATTCCCGGGTGTCGTCAGGCTCATGGGGTTATTCTCACATCGTCCTTGAGATGTTCCATTCAATGCTCGGTGCTGTTATCCTTTGGCCTGTTCTTTGATGGCCATCCGCGCGCTGAAGGATATGGTTTTGAGTATCTCAGCGGCGATGCGGTCCAGAGGCGCCACCACATCGACAATGCCCGATTCTATGGGCTCTTTGGGCATGCCGAAAACCACACAGGAGGCTTCATCCTGGGCGATGACGTAGGCGCCGTTTCTTTTCATTATTTTAAGGCCGGCCGTTCCATCGGAACCCATACCGGTCATAATCACGCCTGTGGCGCGGCCCACATAATGGTCTGCCACGCTACGGAACAGGTAGTCCACCGATGGCCTGCAGTTGTTCTCTGGTGGATCATCGGTGATTTTAAGCACACGCTGGGTGCCATCGCCGCCCGCCACGATCTTCATTTGCTTGCCGCCGGGGGCGACATAGGCCACATTGGGCATCAGAGCCTCACCGTTGGTGGCTTCGCGCACCGCGATGGAGCATTTGTTGTTCAGGCTATTGGCCAGGGACTGGGTAAAAAGAGGCGGCATGTGTTGTACAATGACGATGGGAATGCCAATATCGGCGGGCAGTCTGGGCAGCATTTGCGATAACGCGTTGGGGCCGCCCGTGGAGATGCCGATGGCCACGATGGAAGAACTTCCAGGACGATGGACAACGGCTTCGTTTTCCTTGGCCGGTGGCCGCCACTGAGGTCGAAGCACCGGGGCGACCTTTTCGGTCCTGGGAGTCATGGTGGATAAGCGCTGACGGATTTCCCGGCTGCGGCTGAACGCCTTAAGCATGGGAGCTAGGGCGGATTTGACCGCCTCTTTGTTCTCCGCCATGGTCCCCGATTGGGGCTTGGGGATGAAATCAAAGGCCCCCAGGTCCAAAGCGCGCATGGTCATGGCGCCGCCCTGCTGCGTTAGAGTGCTGAGCATGATGGCGCCCACGCCGGGGGCCTCTTTTTGCAGGAACTGTAGTACTTCCAGCCCATTCATTTCGGGCATTTCAATATCGAGCGTCAACAGATCGGGTTGCAGACTTTTAATCTTAATCAACGCTGATTTGCCATTGTGGGCCGAGCCGACTACTTCAACATCCGGCAGCTCCGCCAATACATCGGAGACAATTTTACGATAGACCACCGTATCATCGACAACCAAGATTCTAAGTGGTTTGTTCGTCTGTGTCATAAGAGGATCCAATACTTTTTCGGGTCTTTATATTTCCCTTAATCCGCTCAATGGCTTTTTGAATCAGTTGTCTTCAGCTAAAACCCGATCAGCATCCAATATTCCGATCAAGCGGTCTTCCATCTTAAAGACCCCTTTGAAGAAGATGCCTTGCATGCCGCCGATATTGGCCGGCGGCGGCTCGACCTTTTGCCAATCCGCCTCCACTACGTCGCTGATGCGCGATACCAACAGGCCGATGTACTCGTTGTCGGAGTTGACAATGATGTTGCGGGAGGATTCATTGATTTCAATTTCGGTTAGGCCCAGTTTCTTCCCTAAGTCGATGATGGTCACGATCTGGCCGCGCAGGTTCAAGATGCCCATGACATAGGTGGGCGCTTGGGGCACTTTGGTCATCTCCATCAGTTTGTTGATCTCCTGGACTTTTAAGATGTCCATGCCGCACAAAGCACTGCCCACATAGAAAGTGGCCAGTTCTACTGTGCCGTCATTTTTTCGATCGGACGAGGTTTGAATAGCGTGATGCTGGGTTACCTTTGCCATGCGTTATCTCCCCTTAGCGGCGCCGCCAGGCGCCGGCGTGATTTACTTCCGGTTCATCGATCAGGCCGCCTTGAGATGATCATGAATACTCTTAATGAGCCGTTCGCGATCCAGTTTGATCTGGTAGTCATCGATGCCCGCGGCCTTGCCCCGGGCGATATCTTCTTCGCCCGCCAGGGTGGTCAGGGCGATAACCGGCAAGCGGGAATAAATTGGATGTTCCTTGATCTTGCGAGTCAAGGTAAAGCCATCCATGTTGGGCATCTCGATATCGGTGACCACGATGGAAACGTTCTCCGCATTCTGTTGCAACAAATCCCAGGCGATGACACCGTCTTCAGCCTCGAGCACCTCAAAACCTTCCTTCACCATGGAGCCTTTGACCTGGCTGCGGAAGAAGCTGGAGTCTTCGGCAAAAAGGATGGTCGCAGATTTGCCTTCTTCTTCCTTCTTCTTCTTGCTCTCCTCTTTCTTGAACCACTCGGGATTGAGGGTCTGCACGATTTCAACGATATCTACCAGTTGAGTGGTGCTGTTGTTGACGATCACCGAGCCCATGATGCCGGTCTGGCGCAGGGTGGTTCCGTCGATATTCAAGCTGGCTTCCAGGGCGTCCACGGGGCCGATGGCCAGCAATCCGATTTCGCGTCCGGCCACAACAAAAACGATCACCAGCAGGTTTTCCTGATCGGCCAGGGGTTTGACCGAGGCCACTTGGTCGATGGTGAACAGCGGCAATGTGCCGCCCCGATACTGCATGACCTGCTTGCCGCCCAGATGCTCGATGTCGGCGCGATTAATTTTCTCGATGCGTTCCACCAGATTGAGCGGAGCGGCGAACTGCTCATCCACGGCGCCGCGGAAGAGCAACAGCGATTGCCTGTCACGGCCGGCGCGGACAGCAGCGCGTTCTTTTTCGGCCACTTCAGCGGCCCGGGCTGAACCCTCTACCGTGGAGAGACCCGCCATTTGGGCCAGATTGGATACGTCCAAAATCAAGGCTACCCGGCCGTCACCCATGATGGTAGCGCCAGCATAGCCCTTGCATTTCTTAAGGTCGCGGCCCAGCGGCTTAACGACGATTTCTTCAGAATCCTGCAGTTGATCCACCACCAGGCCATATTTCATGGAACCGGTGGAGACGACCACAATATTCAGAGCGCTGGCTGAGTGGTAGCGCCGGTCTCCGCCTCGATCCGAATGACTTTTGCCCGACCCCTCTGGTTGGCAAGCGTCGTCTTCAGTCCCTTTTTCATCCCTGCTAATGAGCGGGCTTTGTTTGGAGCGGCGGTCCAGAATTGATTTGCGGCGATCATTCTTGGCCTCGCCGCTTTCAGGATCGACATAATGGGAGTCGGCGCCGATGATATCCGCCAGGCGGATCAAAGGCAGCAGGTTGCCGCGCAGCCGTACCACATCGGCATTGCCCACCCGTTCGATCCGTTTGCTCACCTGGGCGGCCGGAATGCGTAACAGCTCCTCCAAGTTGACCTGGGGAATGGCGTAGCGCTCGCCGCCGGTGACCACGATTTGACAGGGAATAATGGCCAGCGTCAGGGGCAGTTTGATGCGGATGGTGGTGCCTTTGCCCACTTCGGAATCGATATCGATGATACCGCCAAGCATGTCGAGGTTGGTTTTGACCACATCCATACCTACGCCGCGGCCCGACACCTCGGTGACTTTTTCAGCTGTGGAAAAACCGGGCAGAAATATCAGATTGATGCGCTCCCGGGTGGACATGATCTTAGCCTGCTCTTCGGTGATCAATCCCTTTTCCACGGCTTTGGAAGCAATCTTATAGCCATCCAAACCTTTGCCATCATCGGAGATTTCAATGTTGACCTGGCCGGCTTCATGATAAGCGCGCAGGAAGATCTGGCCCACCGGGTTTTTCCCTGCCTTCTTGCGAACCTCGGTCGGCTCGATGCCATGGTCCACGGCATTGCGCACCAGGTGGGTCAGCGGGTCGCCAATGGCTTCAATGATGGTTTTGTCCAGCTCGACATCCTTGCCTTCCAGGGACAGCTCTACCTGTTTGCCCAGCATGCGGGCCAGGTCGCGCACCACCCGCGGAAATTTGTTGAACACATTGCCGATGGATTGCATGCGTGTCAGCATGATGGCTTCTTGCAGCTCGGAGGTGATCAGGTCAATGCGCTGGCCCGCCACTTCAGAACCCCGCTTGTCATTGGAGCCCATGGATTGCAGCAACTGATTGCGGCTGAGCACCAGTTCACCGGCCAGGGTCATGAGCTGGTCCAGGAGGCTGACGTGCACCCGCAAGCTGGTTTCATGCTCAAATTTGCCACCTTTTTTATCCCCCGGAGCATCGGGGCCCGAGTCGCTCGCCTGCACCACGCTGACGGTCTGCTCCCCTGGCTCTTCATCCTCCTCCACCAATTCAGTTGGAACCGCTTCGGGTTCAGGGGAAACCACTGGCTCCGGCGGCATGGCGACCACCGTGTGTTTCGGCGTTGCGACAGCTGAGCTTTTGGGCGCCGCCTGGGGTTTGGCCGGTGGCGGTGTTGCCCCATCCGATACAGGGGCGAGGGTGCCATTTAATTTATATAAATTGAGGTCAGACCGAAGCTCGAGGATGTCTTCATCTTCGATCTCGAAAAGCACATTGATGTCCGATGGTTTTAAAATCGTGGCAAACAGGAAGAACATGGCTGGCACATCCGGCAGCCAATCCGCCGCCAACTCCGCCACCGGCTGCAGCGTAAAGTTGGCGCCGATGATAAGACCGGTCTGTTCCATCTCCTCCAAGACAGTTTTGCAGTTCTTGCCTTTTGCCTGAATATGACCGGTGACCTCCATTTTAACCAAATAGATAAATTTGCCCTGGGTAAAATAGGGGGTCACTTTTTTGGCATCCATGGACAGCGCCGGCTGGCCATCGGGGAAGAACAGGGCCAGCGTTTGGCCATTGGCCGGAGAAGCACTCGCGCTTACGACTGGACTTGGGGCTGGCGCTGGTTCCGGTTGAACTGGCTTGGCCGCCTTTTCTTTTTCTTTGGCCGGGGCGCTATTCTTAGCCGTGGCTTTTCCATGGGATTTGCCATTGGCCTCTAAAACCGCCTTGAGCGCCTTGATCTGGTCGCTGATGTCGATATCGTTGCTGTTAAGTATATCCTTCATCAGAGATTTGAGGGTATCGGAGGCACTCAACAGGACGTTGACGATATCGGGGGTCGGCACCATTTCACGGGCGCGGATCTTGCCCAGGATATTTTCCATCTCATGGGTAAGATCCTTGATATTGGTCAACCCCATAAAGCCGGCGCCACCCTTGATGGAGTGGGCCGCCCGGTAAACCTTGTTGACCAGATCTTCATTGATGTTCGCTCCGTTTTCTTCAATGGTCAGAAAGTCATTCTCGATGTCCGCAAGATGTTCGAGCGATTCTTCCAGGTACATCCGCAAGGTTTCGTCGTCTTGAATGGCCATGGCGCTGCTCCTTTGAGCCTTTATGTTTTTTCCGGAGTTGTCCTGGTGTCCAGGGATGCCGCAGAACCAGGGGGCATTACCCAACGCCCGCCTCCGATATCTATTTCATTGCATCTGGTTCAGGAGGTCTGTCCCGGTGACTCACCATTCATCCTGCTGTGATCATGGGCAACTGATACCTGCCTGGATCTTAAACTCACCGGTGCGCAGCCGGCACAACACAGGGAGAAAGGATGACATTACGGATCAGAGCCGGCTGGGCTTCTCCTCTGTCTAATTATCCGCATGCAGTTGCAAAACTTTAGATAAATTGTGGCTCAAGGGAGCAACAATGATAACCAGAGATGTTTGTTTCAATCGGGTGTAACCCACAACCAAAGGCTATCGTGCAGGTTTTACACGCACTCGTGCGCACCCTCTAAAATATTTGGAAATACTTCGAGTACGAGAACGCGCACCAATGCGATAGGTATGGGCGATAAATTAAGGAGGGAACAAAGCAATCCGTTAGGAGAAGGAGTGCGAACGCTACGATTAGAAATCCTGAATGGCCTCTTCCACGGAACCCTTTACGGGAATCACGCTGGTCTCTTTGAAACCTTTCAAGGCATCCACCTGGGCTGGAGTAGCGGTCATCCGTAAGGCCAGCTTGGAACGGATGCAAAGGTTGATCAGCCCGAGGAGGGATTGGATGGCCGCCATACTCAAGTTTTCGATCTTGCTTAAATTCACGATCAGTTTATTCGTATCGGCCATGGCCATTTGATCAATTTTTTCTTTCATCAGGCCTTCAATCTCAGTGACCGTGCCGCGGGCGATTTTGGAAGGCAAGGTCAGGATGACAATGTCGCCATCCACGGTGAAAAGATCCTGGTTTTCACCCTCGATGCGGCCACCGGATAGATTGATGCGCTGTTTCAGGTCGTTTAAAATCAGTTTGATGCGTTCGATGAGCTGATCCCCCTTGAAGGGTTTCACAATGTAATCCCGGACCCCCATTTTGACGATGTTCATCACGTTGTCCCGGCCGGACTCGGCCGTTAGCATGATTACCGGAATCTCCTTGATCGCATTATCCTGTTTCATTTTGGTCAGCATCTCGATGCCGGTCATCACCGGCATGGTAATGTCCAAGATCACCAAATCAGGTTTTTTTTCCGATGCCAGCGCTAAGCCATCGCGGCCATTTTCAGCCTCGAACAACTCACATTCGTACTCGGACAACGCCTTTTTGATGATCATGCGAATCGTGCGGCTGTCATCCACCGACAGAATTTTATGCGCCATAGCTCTTCTCCAAAGTGAAAATGGATGCTGCCGGTACCTTTTCAGATGCAGCCCAACAGCTCCTATAGCTCCATTATCGGCGCGACCTCAGGACACTTTAGTCCCTTAACGGTGAAATTGAATGCATTTTGCGTACAAATTTTTAGAAGACATTTGCGAAACCACCACAGGCAACTGTTTACAGAGTTTTTGATCGAATCCAACTTTTTGGTTCCGGCTTGTCCGGCTTAGGCTCAGATAATGCGGTGTAATGCCGAAGGGGATCTTGGCCTGTCGGGCGTTTTGAATGGCTTCGATCATGGGGGGCGGAATGCTGATCAATCTGGCAAGAAGATCGGGCTCTTTGAGCACATTTCGATACTGCCAGCGCCAATCGTGCCATTCCTCGGCGGAGGCGCCAAGCTGAGCCATCATCTGCTGGTGCCGTTCGGCGCGTCGTTCAATCGCCTGAGGCGATAGGCCATCGGCATTGCGCGACATGCGCTGTTGAATTTCTTCCGCCAGACCGTCCAACTGTTGACTGCGCTCAATGGCGGCTTGCCGGCCTTCCAATTGACTTCCGACCAGATGGTAATCCGCGAAACGGGTTCGCCCTTGCCTTGCAGCCCCAGGAAAATATGCAGGATGTCGGCTATGAAGGCTGGGCTGAGATCGGATCGTTCGCGGCCATGGTCGAGGTCGAAAAGAGCTTGGGCGACTGAGAATCCCGCCTGGTTCTCCGAGCGCCGGGTGAACATCAATTTGATCGCTTGGGCGCAATCGCGCACGCGGATGTTGGTGCCTTAAGAATAGGCCTCATAATCACTGAAGGTTTCATACTGCATTTGGCTTGCAAGATTGCTGATTTGGAGTCGATAGTCATCAACGGTTTCCGCTTGGCTCGTTAAATCGAATAGTTGTGGTATTTTCTCCTTTAGATATTGGGAAGTATAAATGGTTGGATCGAACATTTAGGGCCTCCTTTCAGTAGCACAGCATTTCATTCTGCCTGATAAGTGTTTAATGGAAATTTGGATGGCCATGACTCGGCCGCCGAAGGGATCCATTACTTAGCCGGTGGATCATCGGTCTTAGAGCCAATGGCGAAGACTGTGGGAATCAACGCTCGGCTATAACGGACGGGAATGATGTCGCCGCGCTGATCGGGCTATCAAGGGGCTATCAATGCTGTCGGTAATTTTTCGCCGCGGGAGCAAATGACGGTTGAACTGTGACCGCCCGTGAAGCAGATTTCTATCAATGCAGGCGGATACCTGCTCACTTCTTGCTTATGCTTAAACGATGAACGGTTCGGCGCGGAAAGTCAACCCTTAATTTCCTTCAATTCAATGCAGGGTTTTTCTTTGTTCAGAATTTCATATTAAAAGGCAATGTTCTCCGGATATCGCGTGGCTGAAGTAAGGAAGAATATGATCCGCAACAAAGCTTTGAAAGTATTTCAGAAAGTATTCGGGTCAATATTACGACCTTTAAAAAAACGGCCACCTTTTATCGGTGGCCGTTTGGTAACTGATGCAGATTGGGAAGCGAAGAAATTACTTTACTGCTGATCCGAAGCTGGCTTTGAAGAATTCGCGATTGAGCCGGGCGATGTTGGTGATGGAGATTTGCTTGGGGCATTCAGCCTCGCATTCGGCTTCATTGGTGCAATTGCCAAAGCCCTGGCGGTCCATCTCGCGCACCATGGCAATGGCCCGGCGAGCGGCTTCGGGGCGGCCCTGGGGCAGCAGGGCGAATTGGGATACTTTGGCGCTGACAAACAGCATGGCCGCGGCATTGGGGCAGGCGGCCACGCAAGCGCCGCACCCGATGCATTGGGCGGCATCCATGGCCAGCTCTGCTTTGTCCTGGGGTACGGGCAAGGCATTGGCATCCTGGGCGCCGCCGGCATTGACCGAAATATATCCTCCGGCTTGAATGATTTTATCGAAAGCGCTGCGATCCACGGTCAGATCCTTAATAATTTTAAAGGCCATGGCGCGAAACGGTTCTATGGCAATGGTATCGCCGTCATTGAAATGCCGCATATGCAGTTGGCACAGGGTGGTGCCCTTGAGAGCGCCGTGGGGTCGACCATTGACCACCGCGCCGCACATGCCACAAATGCCTTCGCGGCAATCATGGTCAAAGGCAATGGGTTCCTTGCCGGCCAGGGTCAGTTTTTCGTTGACCACATCGAGCATCTCCAGAAATGACATTTCAGTGGAGATGTCCGGCGCGCTGATGGTTTCAAAATGGCCTTTTTCTTTCTGATTCTTTTGACGCCAGACCTTCAGGGTAAGATTGATATGCTTGCTCACTTGTAGCTCCTTTGCGTCAAGTGCACATTTTCAAAAACCAAGGGCTCTTTGTGCAGTTCGGGTGCCTTTCCGGTGCCTTTGTACTCCCAGGCCGCCACGTGGCAATACTTCTCGTCGTTGCGCAGCGCCTCGTTTTCCGGTGTCTGATAGGCTTCATTGAAATGACCGCCGCATGACTCCTGACGCTCCAGGGCGTCGATGATCATCAGTTCGGCGAATTCCAGGAAGTCGGCCACCCGTCCGGCCCGCTCCAGGCTTTGGTTGAAATCCTTTTCGTTGCCGGGCACGGTGACGTTTTGCCAGAACTCGGCGCGTAGGTTTTGGATCAGGCCCTTGGCCTTTTCCAGGCCGGCATTGTTGCGCGACATGCCGCAGTATTCCCACATGATTAGACCGAGCTGGCGGTGGAAGTCGTCGACGGTGCGTTGGCCTTTGATCGACAACAGTTTGTTGACCTGGGCCTGCACCGCGCGCTCCGAGGCTTCGAACTCGGGAGAAGAAGTCGCTGGATTCAGTTTGGGCGTTCCGGCCAAATAACCGCCGATAGTATATGGTAGTACAAAATAGCCATCGGCCAAACCTTGCATGAGGGCACTGGCACCCAGGCGGTTGGCGCCGTGGTCGGAGAAGTTGGCTTCACCGATGACAAACAGCCCTGGGATATTGCTCATGAGGTTGTAATCCACCCACAAACCGCCCATGGTGTAGTGCACGGCGGGGTAGATCATCATGGGAGTAGTATAAGGATCTTCGCCAGTGATCTTTTCATACATCTCAAAAAGGTTACCGTATTTGCGTTCAATCACGGCGCGGCCGTCGCGTTTGATGGCATCGGCGAAATCGAGATAGACCGCCAGTTTCGTCGAGCCCACGCCTTTGCCTGCGTCGCATTGCTGTTTGGCGTTGCGGGAGGCCACATCGCGCGGCACCAAATTGCCGAAACTGGGGTATTTACGCTCTAGGAAGTAATCCCGCTCATTTTCGGGAATTTGCTGGGGCGGCCGTTTATCGTCGGCTTTCTGGGGCACCCAAACCCGGCCATCGTTGCGCAAGCTTTCGCTCATCAGGGTGAGCTTGGATTGATACGTGCCGTGCACGGGGATGCAAGTGGGGTGGATCTGGGTAAAACAGGGGTTGGCAAAGAAAGCCCCTTTTAGATAGGCGCGATAGGCCGCGGTGACATTTGAGCCCATGGCATTGGTGGAAAGAAAAAAGACATTGCCGTAGCCCCCAGTGGCCAGTACTACGGCATCGGCGGCATGACGCTCCAGTTGCCCGGTAATAAGGTTGCGAACCAAGATGCCCTTGGCGTGGCCATTGACGATTACTACATCGAGCATCTCGCGCCGGGGATACATGGTTACTTTGCCGGCCGCTACCTGGCGCATCAGGCTGCTGTAACAACCAAGTAGCAGTTGCTGTCCTGTCTGGCCGCGTGCATAGAACGTTCGGGAGACTTGCGCGCCGCCAAAGGAACGGTTGGCCAGCAGTCCGCCGTAGTCCCGCGCAAAGGGAATGCCCTGTGCTACACAATGATCGATGATATGGTTGCTGATCTGGGCCAGGCGGTAGACATTGGCTTCACGGGCCCGAAAATCGCCTCCTTTGACCGTATCGTAAAACAAGCGCCAGATGCTGTCGCCGTCGTTGGGGTAGTTCTTGGCGGCGTTGATACCGCCTTGGGCCGCGATGCTGTGGGCGCGGCGCGGGCTATCCTGGAAGCAAAAGGCCTTAACATTATACCCCAACTCGCCCAGGGTGGCGGCAGCTGATCCGCCGGCCAAGCCAGTGCCCACCACGATGATATCAAATTTGCGTTTATTGGCGGGATTGACCAGCTTGAGTTCGAAACGATGTTTATCCCATTTCTCTTTGATGGGTCCCGATGGAACCTTGCCATCCAGCAACATACCTTTTCCTTTCTATGCGCCCATGGAGATGTAAATCGGCAATATGCCAAATCCAAAACCGACCGCCAGGGCAAACGCCAGACTGATAATCTTGATGAGAGGCATATATTTGGGATGATTGGCGCCTATGGTTTGAAAGGCGCTCCAGAATCCATGACTCACATGGATGGCCGCCACTATCATGGCCGCCACGTAAAGCACTACGTAGATGGGCTTCGCAAAGGCCGCGGCTACAATGGCGTAGATAGTGGTTTGGCTTTTATCTACAAAATGGAAGTTGAGCAGATGCATGATCACAAAAGCCAACAACAGGATGCCGGTATAGGGCATGGTAGCCGAGCCGAGGGTCCGTCCACCGGCTCTTTTTTTTAATTCGTAGCTCTGGGGTCGGGCGCGCCAGTTTTGGTAAAACAGCGTCAGGCCAGTGAGGATGTGAATTGCGGCCAATAGCAGCATGCCCCACTCTGCTACTTTCAACAACACACCCAAGGAGTGCAGATGGGCCGCATAACTATTGAACATGGTGCTGCCGCTAAGAAGGGTCAGGTTGCCGGCCAGGTGAACCGAGAGAAACGTGCAAAAACAAATACCCGTCAATGCCATCAGCAACTTTTTACCGATGGATGATGTCAGCGTGTTTGCCAACCAATTCATAGGGCCTCCACTTTAAATTGTTCCCGTAACTTATGACAATGACCATTTGGCTATCTGGCAGAATACCGTCACCATCAACCTATGGTCATGTGAATTTCGAGAGATCGCTTGTTGCATATGGAGTGTTCCGAATGGCATGAACACTCGTCGCGGTTTATTGGAGCCGTAAACTTGGGTAAGTATGGAAGAACAATTCGGGTGTCAATAAAAAAGTCTCATCCACCATTCATCTTGGGGGGTTCTCATCAACTCCGCGGCCAGGTCCCTGGCGGTTTGGGTCTGTAAACGGTCGAGCACATGGGGTAGCCATTTTTGGGGGGACGGGTAACCGAGGTCCTTAAGTGATTTGAGATCCACCACCAGAGCGAGCTGATCAGCATCACGGGCCAGTTGGGCCTCAAGAGACTGACCGGCATTAAATTCAGTCAGCAAAGCCTGGATTTGATCGCCAAACGGCAGTCCATGACAGGCGTCGTGAGTCGCGGCTGCTTCATGGGCTTCAACATATCGTTTTTGGACGTAGTTCAGATCTCCCATACGGGCTTCGGGCAGGTCATGGACCAGGCACATGGTGATCAGCTTTTGCGCATCGGCATTAGGTTCGAGTCGGGAAAAAACAAACGCGATCATGGTCGTGACATAGACGTGCTCGGCCACGGATTCTCTACCGGCCCCCAAAAACTGATAACCACTGCGTTGAATATGCTTTAAAAAAGCGGCTTCAAAAACAAACTGAGCGACTCGCTGCATTTGTACTCCTCTTCTGGGATTCCCATTTTGGGAAGCAAAATGGCCAAACTTCCTCATGGCTGTATTTGACTGCGAAGCCCGTTTTACGCCAGGCCTTTAGGCATTGTCAAAGGAAGGAAATTACTTAACCTTCTATTAACTTGACACTTTGACCAGGGTTGTATAGGCTATGGCCCCAATTGAAGTGTATCGATAGTGGTTTCAATTGGTTACCATTCTATGAAGACATACACGAGGTTTGTACCCACGCTTTCCAGCATCTCACCCTATAAAATAGAACCGTCACATATTTAGCCAAAGCCATGAGCATGAGTTGAAAAGGCACGCAAAGACCAAGGAGACGGTTATCAACTTTTAGGAGAACAAAACGATGACGCACTCGGGCATTGATATTTTTCAGATTCTCGGCAACGCCGGTTGGATGGTGAAGTTCGTCTTGTTTTTGCTTTTGTTTTTTTCGGTGACCTCCTGGACGATCATCATTATCAAGTGGCGCTATATCTATCGTGCCTTTCATGATTCAGCTGTGTTCACAGATTATTTCTGGAAAAGTCGTGATTTGGCCAGCGCATTTAATAAGGCCAAAGAATTGACCGCCTGCCCGATGGCGCGGATCTTTCGCATTGGGTATGTTGAATTGAAAAAAACCAGTCAGGCAGGGCGGGGTGCTGCCGGCGCAGCCGGTGACGAGGCCATGCCTTCCATGACCGGGCGCATCTCTGGTGCGGATAACGTTAAACGCGCGTTGCGCCGGGCCATCACCAGCGAAACGACCCGCATGACCCAGATGGTGCCTTTTTTGGCCACCACTGGAAATACTACCCCCTTCATTGGATTGTTCGGCACGGTGTGGGGGATCATGAGTTCATTTCATAGCATCGGACAGCAAGGGTCCGCCAGTCTGGCGGTCGTGGCTCCAGGCATTTCCGAGGCCCTGATCGCTACGGCGGCGGGGTTGGCCGTAGCTATTCCCGCGGTTATCGCATTTAACTTCTTTATGCAAAAAATCAGAGTAGTCGAGTCGGAGCTGATCAGTTTCTCGGCCGATTTCCTGAATATCATCGAGCGGGACATTCTGGCAGGCAGCGTGAAGTAGAGCCCCCTTCGCTTACAAAATTAAGGAGAGCGGGTTATGGCGATTGAAACTAACTCTGATCGTTTGATGTCTGATATTAACGTCACACCATTTGTGGATGTCATGTTGGTTTTGTTGGTTATATTCATGGTAACCGCACCCATGATGATGCAGGGCGTTGATGTGGCCCTGCCGGCCGCTACAGCCAAACCGTTGGTAACCCAAAAGGAAAACCTTGTGATCACGGTGGACAAAGAGCAGAAGGTCCATATCAATGACTATGCCGTCGAAGTGGATTTTCTTCGTGATAAACTATCTAAGATATTGGAAAATAGGCCGGACCGGGAGGTCTATTTTCGAGCCGATAAAGATGTGCCCTATGGTGTCGTGGTCAATGTGATGGCCGAAATCAAAGCGGCTGGCGTGGAAAAGTTGGGCATGGTCACCATTCCGGTGGAAGAGGAACAGCGCCGGCAACAGCGACGCTAAATGAAAATACCATGAGTTTTCTGACTTGGGTATATTCCGCCGGCAGCGACCGTCATCCGGTGCTGTGGCCCTTCATCGTGAGCCTGTTGGGCCACTTGCTATTATTTGGGATCATCATACTTAAACCTTCCTTCCACAGCTCTGACGGGAGTATGTTCCCATCAGCCATTACGGTCCAGATGGTTGAGATGCCTGCGGGCAGCGCGGGGCAGCAGAAAAAGGCTGAGACTGCCGAGGAAAAGGCGCCGGTGTTGGAAAAGCTCTCCCCCATCACCGAGAGCAGTAATGCACCCTCGGTTGAGAAGCCCGAAGTTTCCATTGCCCCCAAACAACCCAAGCCAAAGACCGCTTTAAAGTATCAGACCTTCAAATCCAAAGAGGTACTTAAAGAGGCCTTGGAGCGCATCGAAAAGAAAGTCGAGACCGCCCCGCCACAGCCCTTGCAGGACACAATCCGACGCCTGAGAGACCAAGTTGAAAAAGAAGGTCGACCGGACGGCAAGGGGGAAGGACGGGTCGTTGAGGAAGGGTCGGCCCAGGGCAGCAAGGATGGATTTGCCGTGGGCAGCAGGCAGGAAGGGGAGCTAATCGATATTTATCGCACCGAAGTGGCTTTTATGATCAACAAAAATTGGGCCTTCTCGGAACAACTCGCTGGCGGAGAAGGGCTTATGGTATCCATTGTTTTCAAAGTGATGCCCGATGGACGTATTGAAGATATATTTTTTACTGACCGGTCGGGTAATCCCTATCTGGATGACTCAGCTTATAAAGCGATTGTCAAATCAAGTCCCGTTAAACCACATCCCGAAAATTTGAACCGACCATATGTGGAGATGGGGCTTCGTTTTACCCCCAAAGGGGTTCAATAGACTTCAGGTGAAGGACTTTTTATGCTCAACCTTTGAACTGAAATGAATCAGGCGGTGTAAAGACATATGCTTTTAAAACGATTACTGACGACATGGGTGATGGTTTTGTTTGTTTTAGCTCCAATTAACGGTTTGGCGGAAGTCAAATATATTGATTTGACCAACCCGTTCATTAGGAAGATCCCAATGGCGGTGCCGGAGTTCAAAGCCCTTACCCCCTCTGACGCTGAAACCGCATTGACAGTGGGTGTGGCCGATCAAGTGGCCCACATGTTGGATTTCACGGGTTACTTTAAATTGCTGGACCGCGCTTCTTTTTTATATGACCCACGCACAAGTGGAATTACCCAGGCTGAACTCAAGTTCGCCAACTGGACCACCGTGGGAGCAGAACTGCTTGTTACGGGGGGCGTGCAGGTGCAAGGAGGAGAGCTGATCCTTGAAATGCGACTCTTTGACACCTTCAAGGGCAAGTTGGTGGTCGGTAAACGGTACAATGGACGTATCGAAGATCAACGGGCCATGGTGAAGCGGTTCTGCACCGAAGTGATTCAAGCGCTCACCGGAAATGCGGGTGTATTCAACAGTCGGTTGGCTTTCGCATCTAAGTCTGAAGACAAAAAAGAGATTTATACCTGTGAATTTGATGGCACCAACGTTCAAAGACTCACCAATCGCAATAGCATCTCTTCGATGCCAAACTGGAGCAGCGATGGACGCCATCTGGCCTATATTTCGTTTGTCGGCAATAGTCCTGCGCGGATCGTCGTTCGCGATTTACAGAGCAACTTGGAGACTGTTTTTGATTTTCCGGGTACTCAAATTGCGCCTGCCTGGGTGCCTGGACGATTCGAGCTTTCCGCAACCCTTACCATTGCGGGCGATCCGGAAATTTATCTATTGACCGGCGGTGGAAAAGTGATTAAAAGGATCACCTATAATTCGGGTATTGATGTGGATTCAAGCTGGTCGCCCGACGGTAAGAAAATGGCTTTCGTCTCAAAACGAGCCGGGACGCCTCAGATCTTTGTACAGGAAATGGATACCGGCCGCATTTACAGAGTGACGTTTCAAGGCCAATATAATACCCAGCCCAGCTGGTCCCCCAAGGGTGATAGAATTGCATATTCAGCCTTGGAAGAAGGACAGATTAATATCTACACCATTGATATCGAAGGCAATCGCCCAATCCGTTTAACCTATAATCAGGGTGATAACGAGGCTCCGAGTTGGTCTCCAGACGGTAGTTTGATTGCTTTTATTTCCAATCGAGAGGGGCAATCTCGGATTTATGTGATGACAGCTATAGGAACCGACCAGCGCCGTTTGCTGGTTCTACCTGGTGAACAAAGTCTACCCAAGTGGTCGCCTAACATTTCACCATAATCGAATTTATTAGTAGAATTGAAAAAAGGAGGAAAAAAATGAGAAGAAACGTTTGGTTGGCATTGATGTTGGTCTTGATTGTTCCAGTTATGATGATGACGGTGTCATGCGCCAAGAAACAGGTTCAAGGCGAGACGGCCGCTCCTGCAGCTGCGACCGAAGATGAAGCCGCAAAGAAAGCCGCGGAAGAAGCCCGGATGAAAGCCGAACAGCAGCGGAAAGAAGCCGATGCCATGGCAAAACAAGCTTTCACCAACGACGATATCTATTTCGACTTTGACAGCGCCGTGATTACTTCCGATGCCCAAATTCTTCTCCGCAACAAAGCGGCTTACATGAGAAGCAACGCCAACATCGCCGTTCAGGTTGAGGGTCATTGCGACGAGCGTGGCACCGAAGCTTACAACATGGCGTTGGGCGAACGACGCGCCGAATCAGCCAAGAGTTTCATGGTCAACATGGGAATCGATGCCGCCAAAATCTCTACCATCAGCTATGGCAAGGAAAGACCGGTTGACAAAGGGCATAATGAAGCCGCTTGGGCCAAGAACCGTCGGGCTCATTTCGTCATTAAATAAAGTAAAAAGCAGAAGAATTTTCTGCCGGCGTGACATTTGTGAGTAATTTTATCTGCACAAAGCAATCTATCCGGCGGGACTTAGAATGAACCAATCACCGGCGGCTGAGAAACGGCCGTCGGTGATTTCCTTTTGAATTAGACGGATCAAGGGTTCTACTTAATCTCAAAGCCAGGTGCTTCAGCCTGATAATTAAAACCGACATGAAAAAATTAGCATACACAGCGTGTGGCCTTTGGATGTGCCTTTGGCTGGCAAGTTGCGCCAGTCAAAAAGATGTTCTCATCCTCGATGAGCGGTTATCCGTTTTGGAGCGCCAAAACCAGGAGCTCACCCGACAAAACTCACAGCTGCAGAAGCAGCTTGGTAAAACTACGCAAAATGCTGAAATCAATATTCGGGATCGTTACGCATCGCTCACCGCGGATCTAGATAAATTGCATCAGGATCTACTGGTCCAAAATGGGCGCATGGAGGAAATTGCTCATCTGGTCAACCGTCAAGCAGCCGATGGCAAGCAAAGTATGGATAAGGTTGATGAGCTCAGTGTGACCGTGGCTAAACTCGATCAGCGCACGGCCGAACTCGAAAGATACCTGAACTTGGAGCGTTCCAACGCAAAACCAGTAACCGGGATCAGGCCTCCAGACGATTCATCCAAAACGACTGCGCCTGTAGCGGTTTCCGCTGGGACGGAAGAGCAGCTTTATAACGATGCCAAGGAAGCATTTGAAAGTGGCCAGATGGAGAAGGCACGTCAGGGATTTCAACAATTGATCAAAACTTATCCTAAATCGGCCAATGCGGACAATGCACAGTTCTGGATCGGTGAAACCTATTTCAATGAAAAGTGGTATGAAAAGGCCATTCTGGAGTATCAAACCGTCATCGAGAAGTATCCCAAGGGAAATAAAATTGCGGCGGCCATGCTCAAACAGGGCACCGCGTTTGTTCAGTTGGGAGATAAAGCCAACGCCCGCTTGATATTCAAAGAGCTGGAAAAGAAGTACCCCAAAAGCAATGAGGCGGCCATTGCTTCTAAGAAGCTCAAAGAATTATAACCGTGGTCGGACACCAGCCTCATTTGGTAAATCCAACATCGATGTTAAACGAAAACCTGCAGATGATAGACCATGATGATTAAGGTCATCGGGATTGACCCAGGATTGGCCGCTACCGGCATCGGCATCGTATCCGGCCAAAATAATTTGATATCAAGCTATGCATTTGGCGCAGTCAAAACCGATCCGCATGCTTCCCAACCCACACGCCTGGATAAAATTTACACCCGCCTGCATCATCTGCTCGGAGAGGAAAAACCCGATCTGCTCATTATTGAAGATGTTTTTTCTCTAGATAAGTTCCCGCAATCCGGTATTGTCTTGGGCAAGGTGTGTGGTGTAATTCTGTTGGCCGGGCATCAAACCAACACGCCCGTACGAGAAATAGCCGTACGTGAGGCCAAGCAAGTGCTTACGGGCAACGGCAATGCCACTAAAACCCAATTGGAAAAAGCTGTCCGTAAATCCTTGGGATGCAATACCCCTATCCGTCCTTTTCATGCTTCCGATGCCTTAGGACTTGCCCTCATTGGTCTCTTCCGTTATGCTACCTACAAGCAAGGTATGGGCCGTCTCAGATTAAGCCACCGGGGCTGAATCGAAATGTTCAAGCACTTGCGGTAATACCGCTCGATATTCAATCGACCATCACCTTGAGTTGGCATCCGTCAAAAGTGCATTGGCTACATCGCATTTTCGTCATCGCTGTTTTACCCAAGCTCAGGATATTAAAAAACTCCAATGATTGCATATATCGAGGGCCGTTTATTAAAAAAAGACGAGGACCGCATTCTATTGCTGGCCAACCAGGTGGGATATGAAATAATGGTGCCCATCTTCGTGCGTGAAACCCTCAATGTCAAACAAATCGGCGACGAAGTAGCACTATACATTTACTACCATCAAACAGAGCGACAGCCGAAGCCCGTGCTTATCGGTTTTAACCTGGAAGCAGAGAAGGAGTTTTTCCAGCATTTTATCACAGTGGATGCCATCGGACCAATCAAGGCGGTTAAAGCCATGACCATTTCTGTTCGTGAAATCGCCGATGCCATCGAATCCAACAACCTTGAGCAATTAAAACGGCTTAAGGGGATAGGCTTACGAACCGCTCAAAAAATTATTGCGACGCTGCAGGGCAAAATGGGTAAATTCACCATGATCCGCAAGACTGATAAGTTGAATGAAAAGGAACCCGAGGATTTTGTGCAACCGGTCATGGAAGTACTTGTCAATCAGCTCGGGCATAAACCGGCTGACGCCAAGCACATGATCGAACTAGCACTAAAGCGAAATGGCGGGATAAATAGTCCTGAAGAACTATTCGAAGAAGTTTATCGGGGTGAAAAACGCAGCGTATAGCCCTCATGTTTACATGGGGCCGGATAGTGCAATGATGCTTCGCGACAGATGGCAAAAAAGCCGGCCAGGTATTTGTAACTCTTCGGGCCAATTTTCGGACCGAATGATAATGATGGTAGAACGACCATGAATCAGGACATACTCACACGCGGCAGCCCTTCCTTAGGCATTGTCGATAGCGCCAGCGGCGCGGATGATGAAGTCTCAGACTTGTTGTCGTTGCGACCGGAACGTCTAGTGGACTATGTAGGGCAGCAAGAGGTGGTTGATACCCTCAAGATTGCCATCGAAGCAGCCATTTATAGAAAGGAACCTCTTGAACATGTGTTGTTTCATGGTCCACCGGGATTGGGGAAAACCACTTTGGCCCATATCATTGCGCGGGAAATGGGGGGGCGCTTAACCGTAACTTCTGGGCCCGCTCTAGAAAAGGGCGGGGATTTAATCGGGATTCTAACGCACCTGGAGGAGGGGGATATCTTTTTCGTGGATGAAATTCACCGCCTCCCCAAGACCGTGGAAGAATTTCTCTACCCAGCCATGGAGGACTTTGCGGTTGACTTTGTCTTTGATAAAGGTATTCACGCGCGCAGTCATCGCTACCGTCTTAACCGTTTTACTTTAGTTGGAGCGACCACCAGAGTCGGTTTGCTGTCAGCTCCGTTGCGTGATCGCTTCGGTCTATTTCGCAGTCTGGATTTTTATGCCGCCGAAGATTTGGTCCGGATCATCCAGCGTTCCGCAGCCATCCTTGATGTTAGCATCGATGCGGATGGCGCTCTGGCGTTAGCTTTGCGTTCCCGCGGTACCCCACGTATCGTCAATCGTTTGCTAAAAAGGGTACGTGATTATGCCCAGGTCCGGGGAGATGGTCGGATCAATCAGGCCATTGTTGAGACTGCCCTAACTTTAGAGGGAGTGGACAGTCGGGGACTTACCGGGTTAGACCGTCGCTATCTAAAGACCATCATTGATTATTATCACGGAGGACCCGTGGGCATCGAAGCCATTGCGGCGACCCTTCAGGAGGAAGCAGATACATTGGTGGATGTGGTTGAACCATTTTTATTGAAGATTGGCCTGGTGACCCGGACCTCTTCAGGACGAAAGGCTTCGGAAGAAGCCTTCGAGCATCTTGGATATGCCGTTCAAAAGAAGATGTTTTAATACTGGGTGATGTGACATGGAGAGAAAACAAAGCAACAAGCTTAATTCGGGTTTGTCAGCAAAAGGCCAACGTTACTGGAGCATTATGCTTGTTGGTGAGCATGGCCGCGTCATCCCGTTTCGCCGGTTCAAAGAGGTGGCCATTGCCGTGCTGGCTTGCATTGTACTAAGCCTCGGTGCCGCCATTATATTTGGCGGGTTGTATATGCACCAAGCCACTCACATCAATCGTTTGCGTGCATCCCTTGACGAATTGCAAGGCCAGGTCAATCAATTGAAAGACGAACGGGATGTGCTGCGCGCCAAATTGGTCATCAGAGACCTGTCCGCGGAACCGGAATCAACCCAGGGCAACCTTAAAGAAGCAACTGCCGGTGCATCGGAAAAAACGATAACTTCTCCGATGCCATCCCCTTCTTCTTCTTCTTCTCCTCCTACTACTACTACTACTCAAACCGGTCCCCAAGTCGTGCTTCAAAAGGAGCCGTCCGAAACCCAATCTTCCGTCAAGTGGGATGTGGACATCAAACAGGTTGAAGTCAAGTATGACAGTCAACGCGACATTTTAAAGGCGACCTTCAAGATGTACAATACCTCGGAACCTAAGGAGCAAATCTCCGGTCGCGTGGTAATCGCCTTTAAGCATTTGGATGATCCCCCTATTAAATGGTTGGTGATTCCGAACATCCCATTGAAGGATGGCAAACCCGCATTTTATGCTGGGCAGGCATTTTCGGTCCGGAACTATCAAACCATGGATTTCAAGGCTTTTAAACCACCGCCATCCACTTCGTATGATATGATGACGGTGTTTATTCTCAAGGCCAATGGTGAGTTGCTATCGAGTCGGGATTTCGGCATCGCGATAAAGACAGATCCATTACCGTCTGCTTTATCCATACACCCCGCGCCGAATGTCAAACCAATACCAGGTGGGGGTACCCAAGAAGGTCAAGCGGTCACACCATCCGAACCGGTCAGTCAGAAGGAGTCCATGGTACCAGCGGCCAAGAACTCGGATCAAAGTCAAGGGGCCAGCGCAACGGGCGCTAAGCCAGCCACAAATGAAGGGGAAACGCCCAAAATCCAAAAAATACCCGCACCAACACCGCCCGTCCCGAATGTATCCAATGATCGAGTGAAAGAACCGCAGACTGAGACAGAAATGCGACCCAATCAGGAGGGAAAAAATCAGTGAAAACCGACAATAAGAAATTTTCAATCATTGATGAGGGGTTTACAGTAGAAGGAACGGTGGTCGGCAAGGGGCGCTTAGTGATAAAGGGTACCGTCAAAGGAACCCTAAACGGCGAAAGTGTAGTTATCGCTGAAGAGGGTGCGGTTCATGCTCAGGCTCGGGCCAACGAGATGACCATTGGGGGATTGTTCGATGGGGAGATTGAGGTGGGCAAAGCACTGGTGATTTTGTCCACGGGCAAATGCTCGGGAACTATTAAGTGCGCCGATCTGGTCGTTGAGGCGGGAGCCACCCTCAATGCATCGGTGGCATGTTCCTCACTCAAAAAGTAATCTGCAGGTGGATTAAGGCGCCATTGAATTTCCCCTTGACTTGTAAAAACAAATCCATTAGTAAAACCGGATTCTGGACCAAGAGTGTTCGATCAGGAGAAAAAGACAGTGAAAAAATATACTTATAGCGCTAAATCTTCCGATATCGCGGGACGATGGTGGATTGTGGACGCTGAGGGTGCCATTCTTGGACGCTTAGCTTCCCAAGTTGCTGCGCGTTTAAGAGGAAAACACAATCCTTTATTCACTCCCCACGTGGACTGCGGAGACTCGGTGATCATTGTAAATGCTGACAAGATCAAACTCACCGGGAAAAAATGGGAACAAAAAACCTATTACCGCCATAGTGGTTATATGGGCGGAATTAAATCCACCACCGCCCGTAAGCTGATGGAAAACAAGCCCGAAGAGGTCATTCGCAAGGCAGTACGCGGGATGCTTCCTAAAAACAGCATGGGTCGTCAAATGTGCAAAAAGTTGAAGGTTTATACGGGCAAGGACCATCCTCATGGTGCCCAACAACCTGAAGTTTTGAAGTTTTAATTCACCTAAGGATTAACTCGGGAACATCGCATGACACAGGAAAACATCTATTACGCTACTGGTAAACGCAAAAACGCCATCGCTCGAACCTGGATTACTCCTGGGAAAGGCGAAATCAGCATCAATGGCCGAACCCTGGAGGACTATTTCCGGGTCTATACCGCAAAAACCATCATCACCCAGCCATTAACCCTCACTAATAACCGGGACAAGTTCGATATAAAAATTCGGGTTTTGGGTGGTGGTATCATCGGGCAAGCTGGCGCAATCCGACATGGCATCACAAAAGCGTTAATTTCATTTGATGCCGGGTTACGACCGGTCCTGAAAAAAGCCGGCTTCGTGCGCCGTGATCCGCGCGAAAAAGAGCGTAAGAAGTATGGTCAGAAAGGCGCCCGTGGACGTTTCCAGTTCTCCAAGCGCTAAACTTTAGCTTGATAACTATTTTCAGATTGAACAGAGGGAGTCAGCCATTGGCTGATTCCCTCTTTTTTATTCTCTTAATCACAACCATTAAATAACAATACAACCAGCATTGAAGAAATCCCTGTCACCAAGCCACTTTGACAGACTAAACCTACCAGCATTTAAAAGCACCTGAGGCGAGGCAGCGACCCAGATAGTTTGCGGATTCTGTCGGCGATGCAACCAATTCAATGTTTTATGGAGTGTTTACGGTTTTCATAGGTCAGGCGCTGCAAAACCAGTCAATCATTTTTCCGGCTATACTGATCTTGGGTGGCACTTGGGGGAGATTTTCCTTGGAATACCAACCGGCATCCGTAATTTCCGATGGGTTGAGGGAAATCTCGCCACCAGCATATTCAGCTGTAAAGGCGATCATCAAGGAGTTGGGAAACGGCCACGGTTGGCTGCCAAAGTAGCGGATATTTTTTACTTCTACGCCCACTTCTTCTTTGACTTCGCGTTGCACGCATTGCTCTAATGTCTCGCTGGGCTCTACGAACCCAGCCAGGACGCTGTAAATAGGGATTTGAAATCGTTTATTGCGGGCCAGAAGTATCTTATCGTCTTTGAGCACCGCCACGATAACGGCCGGCGAGAGACGGGGATAATTGATCAAACCGCATTTTGGGCAAATTATTGCTCGTTCATCGAGTTTGTCCTCAGTGGGGTGCCCGCAGGCACCGCAATATTGGTGGGTGCGCTGCCAGTCGACCAGCTGATTGGCGCGGCCAGCCACCCATATCAGGTCCTCTTCGAGGTGTGTAAAAAGCGAGCGCAACTCTCTAAATTGATAGCCGGTAGCCGGAATATCCCCGGGATCTGATTCCGCTGCAGTACACGGACGTCCATCCAAGGAGCCAATATGTTGTTTACGGATCAAAGTAAGTCCGCAATTGGCGATATCGGTGGTGTTGGGAATGCTGATAGCATTATTCAGAATTTTAACTAGCAGTCTTCCTCGATTGAATATAAAGGCGAACCCATCTGACGATAAATCAACCGATGCTGGGAGGTCTGCTTTGAAACGACTCATTGGGTCACACACTTTGGGATCTTGTTTATTTTGAACGTACCATGTTTTAGGAACGGTATCAATGAACCGCCAGGAAGGACGATGGAGACGTAGATTGATCATGTTCGGTGATAATGACGGTTGGAAATACTGCATGAGTTACCCCTCTTGAATGCTGAATCATGCAGTACATAGAAACTGTTTGACAAGGTCCAAAATCACCGATATTTAATAAAATAGTTTTACTTCTGCCCCCCAATAATTAAGCAAAATATTTCAGAGCATGCATTCCGTTGGCAGGTAGTGCACGGTTTGTAAAGGGACCGTAACCCTGCTTACAATCATCATAGTGTCATTTCTCAAGGAGGGGGGAAAATGAAGCGATCTGCTTGGATACTGTTATTTTTGTTATTATTTTCGACTGTTGCCACCGCTGGTCCATTGGAGCGTTTCTACAAGGATAGCGATGCGGAAACGTTAATTGATTTGGATGATAGTTCGGTGGCGGTTATCGAGCTCAAGAACAATCCGTCCACAGGACATGGCTGGCAGGTCAGCGAAGCGCTTGCGAAGAATGTTCGTATTCTGGGACGGGAATTCGAACCCGATCAACCAGGCCTGTTGGGTTCACCCGGAACGGAAAAGATCTATGTGGTGGGTTCCGCCAAGGGTCGTTCTGATCTGATTTTCGAACATCGACGGCCTTTTGAAAAACGTTCGCTGCGGTCACTCAAGTTCAAATTTAACTCCTTGGGAAAATTCAAAGAAACCTTGCGACTGCCATCCCAATTAGCGGCCGCCGCCGATTCCCAATCCCAGGCTAACACGCAGCCTCAGCTCTCAGCCACCTTAGGATTGCCGACCAGCTACAACTATTGCTCTGTCAATGGCGGCTGTCCACCAGTCAGGGATCAGGGGCAGTGCGGCGGGTGCTGGTCGTTTGCCACCCAGGGACCATTGGAATGCCTCATTAAAGGCAAAGACAAAGTTACCGTGGACCTCTCCGAGCAGTATCTCCTATCCTGCAATAATGAGGATTGGGGCTGCGACGGCGGTTTTTGGGCCCATGATTATAACATCAACAAAAAGGTGTCCGGTGAAACCGCGGCGGGTGCCCCGTTAGAAAGCACCATGCCCTACAAAGCCCAAGACACCGCCTGTAACCCACCCCACGCCAAGGCCTATAAGATTACCTCATGGGGCTATGTTTGTGGCAATCAAAACTGCACCCCCACCACTGATCAGATTAAGCAAGCTATCTATACCTATGGACCATTGTCGGTGGCGGTATGCGTAGATTCGGCATTTCAGAACTACAAAAGCGGCGTATTTACCGGTTCCCTATGGGGTTGCTATCAGGTTAACCATGGCGTAGTACTAGTGGGTTGGGACGATAACAATAGCTGCTGGATCATGCGCAACAGCTGGGGTAGTAGCTGGGGTGAAAGTGGCTACATGCGGATTCGATACGGGGTCGCCCAAATCGGAAATAGTGCTGCCTATATCGTTTATCCTGGCAGCAGTACCTCTTCCTCATCAACTTCATCGACTTCGTCAACTTCTTCTTCATCATCAACGTCGTCAACATCCTCGTCGGGAGGCTGCAATACTTCATCTAGCTCATCCTCCAGCAGTTCGACCAGCTCTTCAACCACGAGCTCCAGCAGCGGATGTAATTGATTCGTAGCTATAAAAAAGGCAGGCCCTGTATTGATATAGGGCCTGCCTTTTTTTCTTTGATCGATCAGGACGGCGTAGCGCCAATAATATCCGCTATGGCGCGCAGTGCCAAGTAGTAGCCGTTGATTCCCAAGCCTATTATCTGACCGGTGGCCACATCCGCAATCATAGAGTGGTGGCGAAATGGCTCCCGGCGGTGGATATTGGAGATGTGAACTTCGATAACCGGCACGGAAAGGGTTAATAACGCATCGCGTATCGCGATACTGGTATGGGTGTAGGCTGCTGGATTAATGATAATCCCATCTACAATTCCTAAACCAGCTTGAATCCGGTCCACAATGGCGCCTTCATGGTTGCTTTGAAAGGTTTGAATCGTAATCCCCCATTGTTTTCCCAAGGTTTCCAGCTGGGTATCGATTTCCGCTAAGCGGGTATACCCGTACACATCAGGTTCACGAAGGCCCAGCATATTGAGGTTGGGCCCATGCAGAACCACGATGGTCTTGGTTTTGTTCGTTGGACTCACTTTTCTTCCTCCCTGCCGTAGTGTTTCAATTGAGAGATCGCCTTCGCATAGTCACTGCTGCCGAATATGGCGGACCCTGCCACCAGCACATGGGCGCCGGCCGCTACGATATCAGCCACGGTGTGCTTATTGACCCCACCGTCGATCTGAATCAAGGTGCTGAGGCCATTGTCATCAATCATGGCGCGCAGGCAACGGATCTTATCCAGACTGCCTGGGATGAATTTTTGTCCGCCAAATCCTGGATTGACACTCATGATCAGGACAAAATCGAGATCTTCAAGCATCCAATCAAGAGCTGTTAGAGGTGTGGCTGGATTGAGAACCGCGCCAGCCTTGGAGCCCTTCTCTTTGATCAAATGGATGGTGCGGTGCAGGTGCGGACAAGTTTCCACCTGGACGGAAATATAATCGGCCCCGGCCTGGGCAAAAGCATCGATATATTTATCGGGATTTTCGATCATCAGGTGAACATCCACGGGCAGGTGGGTCGAGCGGCGCACAGCCTCTGCAACCAGTGGGCCCATGGTGATGTTGGGCACAAAGTGGCCGTCCATCACATCAACATGAATCCAATCAGCACCGCCTGATTCTACGGCCTTGATTTCTTCTCCCAGTTTGACAAAATCCGCGGAAAGTATTGATGGAGCGATTAAGGGCATTGTTTATTCTCCCATTCATTTTTCTATTGTTTAAAAGCCGATTTGGATACGGTTTTATGTTTTTTCGAAAACATCAATCGAAATGGAGAGTCTTTACTAATTCTTCATCCACATACAGAAAGAGGGTGGATGGCTCATCCTGGGGCACCAAGAGCCAGATTTCTTTTCCAGGTCGAACATAACCGTCAAAAATATCCAATGCGGTTACGGGCCGGGTGACCATCACCCGTACATGTTGTTTTAGAAAACCTTCGCCCATGCGATGGCGAAACAGGTTTAATCCATCTGGTCTGCCAACCAGGACCCGCTGATTGTGGCGGTTAATGGTTAGGTCCACTGCGCCTCCCAAGGGCACAGGATATCCGCCGGCGGGGGTGTGGTCAACCACTACATCATTACCTATGGAGAGATCGTACAGCATTTTGGAGGTGCCGGCCAACAGGTGCCTTTTTTCCAAAATATCCATGGCCTGATGAAAGCCCATACCTTTCAAATCTACCATGGGCAAAAAGATCGGTCGTGGTCCGCTGCTGATCAATAGGTCAACATTAGCCCCGCGCAGACCATGGACACCGGGTATCGGATATTGTGCCAGTACATCTTCCTTGGGGCGCACATCGCTGAACGTATAGCTCAGCCGGCCTTGGCGAAGATCGTTTTTTTCAAGGAATATACGGGCCTGAGATATCCCAAGGCCAGTTACATTGGGCAGCACTACGCTCCGGGCCCCTTTGGAAATCACTATCCTTACATCACGTCCTTTTTTGATTTCGCGGCCGGCCTCAGGCGTTTGGGAAATCACATAATTTTTTGGAACCTCGGCATGGTATTCAGCCCCTTTGACTTTGGTATTTAACCCTAAGTCAGAGAGCAATTGTAAGGCATACACGACATCCTTTCCGGTCAGTTCCGGCACAACCACTGTATCTTCACCGCGAATGAGCAGGTGCACGGTCAGATATGTGCTGAATCCGGCCGTTACCATGAAGATCACCATGAGCATGGTAAATTTTACAAGCGGTCGTAGAGACATGGTGACGAGATTTAAAATGTAAAGTGAATGGTCATGGCTATTTTGTCCAGCAGTACACCATTGCGTGACGAACTGCTGGGACCGATTTGGATTCGTACACTTTGTTTGAGCTCTTCGGCAAACCCTTTTTGATGATTAAGATTGAATTTGTGCGCGCTGGAAACCGCTCCGTAGATATTGGCGGCATAGAAACCTACGCCCACAATGGACAGTAAGCTGCCCAGGGCATTCAAATCGTGGTCAAAGGATTCATAGGCGGCCCAAAAAAGGCCGCCGTTCACAATCAGAGCCGTCGCTGCATCCTGATACCGCCCGCAATAAAATTGCCCACCGCCCGGCACTATGGACAGTGTGCCAGCCAATCCAGGACTTTTATATGGGATTTGATCCGTTTGTTCCAGGCTACTTTCCAGGATATCGATACGATGTCGCTTCCGGCCATCATTGGATACATGCCCAAAAGCCTGACGGGCTCCCGTCCAATTGAGCTGATCGACAAGAATCCATCCAATGCGGGCATAAGCACGGTCTTTGATGGCTGAATCGGCGCTGCGGGAGATAATATCCTGAAGCTGAGCCACGGCATGATCGGTATCACCGATGGAGAGGTAGCATTCAGCAGTGAGAAAACGAGCCTCTACCGCCAAGTCGTCCATTTCGCCGTGTTCAATGAGCGAGCTGAGATATTGTAGGGCCGTGAGGCCATCCGAAGCCCGCAGAAACGATTCGCCTTCTTTGTATATGGCCGTCCGCTGGCGCGGGTCATCAGGAAAAAAGAAAACAAACCGGTCAAACTCTTCCGCGGCCCGTCGGTATTGGCCCTCGTCAAAGAGCTCTTGGGCATATTGGTACTGTTTTTGGGCGTCGATGATCAGAAGATCGGCCTTTGCCATTGGCAAAACCGCCATATAAATGGCCGATAGAATCATTAGGGACAAAAAAATGCGTTGGAGGCGCATTTCAAGGTCTTTTCCACCAGAAGGTGTTGGCCTCCAGGGGATCATAGGCATACTTTGTCCCATGAATATAAACCCGCGGGGCAAGGCGGGTTTCGTCCCGACCGCATCGCAAAAGGCGGTCGCATGTTAGGATCCACCCCTTCAAAACACCTTCCTGGGCAAAGGCTTGTCGGGCATAATGGGAGCAAGTGGGCGCCATGGGGCATCGGTTGCCATCTGCCGGAGAGATGAACTTTTGAAACCACCCAATGGGAGAAGATAAAACAGGCTCGTCAACGTTACTCACGGGCGAAAGAGCAGGGCTGTTTTCCGCTTGAGCCATTATTGGGCTCAATTCAATGCATAGAAGGGTCAGAAGGAGCAATACTAGTGATTTGTTTATAGAAGAACAGTGGAGGGCTTCAAATCGAACTGTTTGTTTTTGCGCCAAGCCACGAAGCCATTTTGATACTATCATGAATTGCCTCTTTGCGGACCTCGGCGCCTGATGTGCTTTAATTTGAAGTACTACTTTTGGGTTACGCGAATTACTTCTTCAATGGTCGTGATACCCCGCAGTACTTTTTCAATGCCATCTCTGCGCAGGGTTACCATGCCCAGCTTCAATGCTTCTTGCTTGATCTGGAATGAATCGTAGGTGCGCTGGATCAAGGCTTTAAGCTTATTATCCATTACCATGATTTCATAGATGCCGATGCGTCCGCGATAACCCGTCTGGAAGCATTGGTCACACCCTTTGGCGCGATAGAAGGTGTATTTTCCCAGTCGGTCCGGTCGCACACCCAAGGCCTGAAGCGTCATGTCCGGCTTATAGGCTTCTTTACAGTGCTCACACAGCACGCGCACCAGACGTTGGGCAATGACTGCGATCAAGGAAGAAGAGATCAGAAAGGGTTCAACTCCGATATCCACCAAGCGAGTAATGGCGCTGGGAGAGTCGTTGGTGTGCAAGGTGGAGAAAACGAGATGGCCGGTCAACGCCGATTGGACCGCGATTTCAGCGGTTTCACGGTCGCGGATTTCACCGATGAGGATCACGTCCGGGTCCTGACGCACGATGGAGCGTAAGCCGCGGGCAAAGGTCAGCTCGATTTTGGGATTGACCTGGATTTGGCTGATGCCTTTGAGCTGGTACTCCACCGGATCTTCAATGGTGATGATATTAATGTCCGGTGTGTTAATAGAAGAGAGCACCGAGTAAAGGGTTGTGGTTTTGCCGCTGCCGGTGGGGCCGGTCACTAAGATGATGCCGTTGGGGGAGCTGACCAGGTTTTTAAGCAGCTTCAGCTGCTCCCGGTTAAGTCCAATTTCGGTAAGCTCAAATACGGAGCTGGATTTATTCAACAAGCGCATCACGACCCGTTCGCCAAACGTAATTGGTAAAGTGGAGACGCGCACGTCAATATTTTGGGACCCAATTCTGACTTCGAAGCGACCGTCTTGGGGTAAACGCTTTTCGGCGATGTTGAGTTTGGACATAACCTTGATGCGTGATGTCAAGGCCGGTTGAATCCATTTGGGCGGAGTCAGCAGATCGTAGAGAATACCGTCCACGCGGTAGCGCACTTTAAAGCTGTCCTGGTAAGGCTCAATGTGAATATCGCTGGCCCGCGCTTTGATGGATTGTGAAAGGATATGATTGACCAGCTTGATGATGGGCGCGTCGCTGGTATCTTCGAGCAGATCGGCGGTATCCTCGATTTGGCTGATGATATCGCTATCATCTTCCATATCCTCCACCAGTTGTTGGGCTGAATTCTGGTTGAGGTCAAAGGCCAGATTGATAGCTGCCAGAATTGCTTGTTTGGTGGAGAGCACTGATTTGAACGATGTCAATCCCAGTATTCTTGAGAGATCATCTACTGCCGTAAAGTTGCTCGGATCATTGACCGCGATGATAAAGACCGAATCCTTTGCGTCTCCATTGTCAGGCTGCCCTTGGGCGGCTGCGGGGTTGGGAACGGCCAAGGGAACAATGTAGTGGCGTTTGAGAAATTGGATGGAAACTTTTTTGGCAAATTCGCCGCCCATGATGCTTTCCATGGGAAGTTCGGGCCAAAAGGGGATTTCATATTGCAGGCTCAGGGCTTCCAGCAACTGGGTCTCTGAAATGGCTTGGCGCTGCAACAGGATATCGCCCAAGCGTCCGCCCTTTTCCTGCTGCACATGTACTGCTTCAGCAAGGGAGTCTTCATTGAGACCGAAGCGGTGTTTGAGAATATGAGACAGTTCCATGGGATATCGTCGCTATAATTTGATGAGCATGGGGCTGTATTGGCCTGCCTTAAGCTGGTCCATAACTGGATCCGCCGCACCTTTGTCCGTAAAGTAACCGATACGTACACGATACCATATCGTTCCGTTGACGTCGGTGCGGACCAAATAGGCGGCAAATCCTTTGGCCGTCAGTTCGGCCAGAATCTCATTGGCTTTATCCGCAAGTTTCACCGAGGCAACCTGTACGGTATAGCCTTGTACGGCGCCCGAACTTTCTGATGTTTCCTCATTAATCCCTGGTTCCTGAAGGGCGGCAGTGGCCTCTTGGGCATTGGATTTTTGGGCTTCAGCGCTAGCGCCAGCGCTGGGGGCTGATTGGGCTGAACTGATGCTGGCGCCGGTGGTTACTCCTGCCGGTATTGAAGCATCCGGCTTTGGCGCCGGCATTTGGAGATCTTTCACCCGCGGGGTTTCGTTTTTGCGATGGTACAGTTTAATATTCTTTTCGGTCGCGCTCTCAATTTCATCACGTTTTTTGGATGAAACATTGGAGGCCTCTGCCGGGCCTTGAATGACACGTGGCGTCAAAAAGATATAGAGGTTGGATTTATCAGTAGAAGAAGCCGTGGAGCGAAACAGATTCCCAAACCCAGGGATATCCCCCAGACAAGGCACTTTATAATTGCTGCTATCCTCTTGATCCCCGATCAAGCCTCCCAAAACCACGGTATTTCCATCCTGCACAATGGCGGTAGTATCAATCGTGCGTTTGAGGGTAGTAGGTTGGGCTGTTTGTGTTCCTTCAATCGCCGTAACTTCCAGCGAAATTGTCAGGCGCACCAACCGGTCTTTGCTGATCTGAGGGGTAATTTTGAGGGTCTTGCCCACATCTTTATATTCGTAACTATTGTAAACATTTCCAACCATGGTGCTAGAAGCCGAAACCGATGTCTGAAAGGGCACATTTTTACCCACATAAATCTTGGCTTCCTGATTATCGGTGGTCAGGATTTGTGGGGTGGACAGGATGCGTACATCGGTGTCCTTTTTATAGGCATTGACCACAGCGGCGATGGTTGGGAATTGAAGATCGCCGACCTTGATCATTTCTCCAAAGATGCCCATAGAAAAGCCGGAGTTCAGTTGTGGTACATTTGGAATTGAACCGCTGCTAGTACTACTGGTGCTGCTGCTGGTTATTGCGCTGGTGAGCTGTTGGGCTGGCGTTTTATAGAGGGAACTTTCAGGTTGGAAGCCGCCCCCGTAAACCATGTCTTTACCATCATACGAGGTTTGGCTGCCCACTTGCCATTGGACCCCAAGCTGGAAATTCTTGGCCACATTGACTTCCATGATTAGAGCTTCGATGTAGACCATGGACCTGGGAATATCGAGTTTTTTGATGATGGATTCCAACACCAAGTATTCTTCAGTGTCGGCTGTGATGATCAGGCTATTGGTGGCCTTATCAGCCGCGACCCGTACCTTGTTGGAAACCACCGGCGCCTGGGGTTTGCCTTCCTGGGTTTTGCCATCGGCCCCCTTTTGAGGGATATCCATCAGCACTTTGGCCACATCCTCAGCCGTAGCGTGTTCCAGATAATATACATTGATGTTACCTTGCCCTTTGGGGGTCGAGATATCCAGGCTTTTCACCAATTGCCGGATGTTATCGATATCCCCTTCGCTGGCCATAACCACAATGATATTGGTGCGTTCGTCTGCCACGAAGGTGGCATTGCTCCCCCCGCCGCGACCAACTTTCCCGCCTTTGGGGCCTTGGAAAATGACCTGCAACAAAGTGGTTAATTTGGAGGCGCTGGCATTTTCCAGTGGGATGATGGCTATTTGTTGTCCCACGCCGGTGACATCAATTGTCTTTAAAATCCGAATCAGTCTCTGGATATTGGATTGGACATCCGTAACAATCAGAGTGTTGGTGGGATCATAAGCTTGAATGATGCTGTTTTTAGAGATCAGGGGGGTAAAGAGGTTTTTTATCTCTTCAGGGTCCGCGTAGCGCAAGGGAATGATCTGGGTGACCACCACATCACCGGTTACTCCCGATTCTTCTTCCAAGCGGGTCTTAATATTCTTGGTGCGCGCGTCGGGGGCGGGAACAATCTTGGTAATTTCACCCGATTTGACCGTTGCGAATCCGTACACTTCGAGAACGGATTCAAACACTTTGTACGCTTCATCCACCGTGATCTTGCCGGGCGATATAATAGTGACTTTACCTCGAACCTTATCGTCGATAATGAAGTTTCGATTGGTGAGGTCGCTGATGAATTTGATGAAGACACCGATATCGACATTGTTAAAATCAATGGAGACCAGTTGGGCGCTGCCTTTACCGGGCGGTGGGGCTGCGGCGGCTGGTGCTGGAGCCGCTGGAGCAGGAGCCGTGGGGGGATTGGTTGCCGGGACGGTCTCCTTTTTTCCCGGATCTTGGGCTCCGACCAGGCTTGGGGCGATCAAGCTGATCATGATCAAAAATACCAACGTGATCAAGGGTAGGTGCGATCGATGGGCTGATGTCGTAATCATTGGTTCCAATCCACTGTTGGCGTTATATGGTACGGGCTGCATTGACCTTCCCGTATCCAGCCGATCATATTCAATAAAGTTAGTCCCGCATGATGATGTTAAATTTAAACCTTATCCGGTCTCGTTTTGTTTTATTAAGTTGTTTCCACTTCCTTGATATTAAAGGCAAAATATAATTGCGTCAATAATTTTGTAATAATTATCGAATATTATAGTCAATAGTGCGGTCCTGTCCCCGGCGTTTGACTTGGAGCTGGATATTCTCTGATGAACGTAGATTTTCATACATGCGCATGGCATCTTCCATGGTCAAAATGGGCTGGCCGTTGACGCCAAGCAAAACATCACCGTTTCTTAGCCCCATCCGCCGGAAAAGGGAGTTGGGTTGAATGCGATTGAGGTCCAATCCCGTAGTCTGACCCTCCTCCACGTGGGGGGTAACGGCGATATCGCTCATCAGTTTGTTAACATCCTGGAAGGCCTCGTCGATCATGGTACGCTCAATGGTGATGCGCTGTTCCCTTACGCCTGTGGCCGCAGGTTGGGGCATTTCCATTGGCTGAGGCCGGAATCCGCCCCGAGCTGCCATCATTGGGCCCGCGCCGCTGGTTTGATCCAAATCCTGCATGGCCAGTATTTCGTCCTTGCCGTCCACGCTGAGAACCACCTTTTCCCTTAAGACCGCTTTGATGGTGGCATTCTGAATCGTGTCGCCAACCCGGTAGAGATTCTGTTCGCGTTTTTGGTTATCCTCGATGACCGCATAGGCTTGGTCCTCGCTACCAGAGACAGTGCCCCACAGCTTCAGGTCTAGAGTGGTTTTTTTGAGACTGTCCGGATCTACTTTATCTTTATCCGGAGCTTTTTCATCTTTGCCCACTTTGAACAGATCGCGCTCGATGATGGGATTGTAATAGGCTACGGCCTTGGCTTCCGGGGATTGAATCGGACTGGAAGCATTGGCTACAATGGCCGTCTCTTTGGTTTTTTGAACCAATAAACCCACATAACGATAAAAGAGGGCCACAGAAAAATAGGCGATCAGGGTGATCAACGCCAAGTTCACGGCGGTCACCATGCGTTTGATATTGATGGTATTAACGTATGACATAGCTCGGTTTTCCTACTGTTCCAGAAATCCTTAGCACGATGCCTCGCTTCTGGGCGGTCTCCGAACCCAGAAACCCGGCAATCATGCTGTTTTTCTGATCCGCCAGAAACGCCGGTTGGGGCTTGATCGTGCACGAAAGTGTCAGGCGGCTGTTTTCAAAGGGACGTCGGAAGACAATGGAACCCGTGATTTTGCCCTCAATCTGCGTGCCGGATAAATCGCAACGCTTGATCTGAAGCATGCGTGGTGTAACGGATATTTCAGTTTGTACTTGGGAAAATTCTAATTGCTCAATGCCCATCAGGGATGGAGAAAAAATAATTTTGGTGGGGGTGATCTCCATGTTGAGGTTGGTAGTGCCCCCTGCTCCTTTTTTGCTGTCATAATCAATAAAGGCCGTCACATCACCGACCAGTTGATACGCTGGCCATTGGTCGAGTATTTCGAAGGCATCTGTGGGCACATTGGCCAAGTTAACAGTGATCTTAGTTTGGGGGCCTTGGTCTTCCTTGCTCAATTCGGCCCGCCCTCTGAGCGTTCCATGTCCCAAGCGGCCGTTGAAAGTCACATTTTTATCGCTGCTAAAGGCCGATAAGAGTCCGGGCGCCACCTTGAGGTAGTCCATCCGAAGCAAGGGCATATTAGCAAAGGCCAGCTCCAGGGGTTTAAGCTTCAAACCGGGCGGGAACACTGGTGAGGCTTCTTCCGTGGACAGCTGCACATCAGGATTGGCTTTGGCGACCTTTTCCTTGATAATGTCGCTCACTGTCTTGGAGGGGAAGAGCAGGTAGAGAAATACGCAAACGGCCGCAATGGTGTAAAGGCTATAGAGAAGTATTTTGCCTGGAGTTTTCATGGGCTACAGTTGATATGTCTCCACTTGCAGGATTGAGTTGATGAGCTGATTGTTCTTTTCGCCCTTAGACAACGAAATGCGTTTGATCCAAACCAAGTTGGGTGAAGTTTCGACCCCGTGTAAAAAGGTGACCAGCTGATTCATGGTCAAGGAGTCGATCTTCATCTCCACGATGGACAGCGTGAACGTACTGCCCTTGAGATTGGTGGTGGACGGCTTCATGTAGATAATATTTTGTTTAATGCCGCTCTGTCCGGCCAACGTATCGAGAAAGGAGAATAGCGTGAATCCCGGGGACCGGCTTTTCAATTGGGCCTCGTTGCTCACCTGATTCTTGGTCAGAGATTCATATTCGGCCTTAAGCTGATACATCTCTTCCAGCTGTTTGGTGCGCGTGACGATCTGCTTTTCCAGTCGATCCCGGCGGTTCAGAATCGGGAAGATGATCAATTGGGTAAGAATCAAAATGCCCAATACCACGCCAGCCACGCTGAGGGCAATTTTTTCTCTTCGCTTCAGATTGAACGGAAGCTTTTGTAGATTGAATGGCAGTTTAATTGATTGAAGCGGCAGGGACTTCAACGAAAGCGATTTGAGCGAGGGTGATTTAAATGAGAATAATTTCATAAGTCTATCTTCAGCTTAAAAAGCACCTTGTTGCCCGCTTTATCCATGTTGGCCGAAGCGATAGTTACTTGTTTGAACAGTCCTGCCTTTTCAAGGCGGTTTTTGACGTCATCCACTACATTGAAGGCCGCGGCTTCACCGGAAACGTTTAGCCCATCACTGCCCAACACTAGTCGTGTGAACACCACATCGACTTCTTTGGGAATGAGTTGGCTGAGCTGTTGCAATATGTCGATAACACGCATTTGGGGACCGGACTGCTCCGCATCCATACCGCTGCTGCGTGCTTTTTTAAGCTCGCTGACCATCTGGCCCTTGGGATCGTCTTTAAGGACCAGCTTGGTGCCAGGGAAAGTGGAGGTGAAGACATTTTCCATTTTGGCGTTAATCTCTTTGAGCTGCTTGCTCAACATATGGCTGTCGATGAGCACGCCGCCAAGGCTCAATAAAACGGCCAGAATCAGCAAAATGCCTGGCCCTCGGAGATAGGGCTGGTAGGCCGTCCAAAAATTGCGCAACATGGAACTGCTGCGGTGAAAGTTGAGGCAGGCATGATTTTCGGCCTCAATCATCGCCATGGCCAATGCGCCATCATGAAGACATGGTTGCCAGTCGGCCAACTCGCTGATGGTTTCCAGTTTGGGTATTTGGGTTCGCAGGTTAATGAGCTTTCCTGGGATTTCCAGTGCTTCTGAGAGATGCCGGACGGTATTGGGGTTGACTAAAGCAGGCCCGCTCAGAAAGAGGGTTTGGGCTGAAAATCCTTGGGGCCGTGAATCAGCGAATGCGGTCAATGTTTGCCGGATGGCAAGCGCTAACGATTCGATACCGGACTCTGATGTAATGTCAGCGCTCAACAACCGGACCAGCGCGACCTTACGGTTATCCAAGACAAAGAGCGAAGCCTTGCCAATACCCACTTCTAAGAGCAACGTTTGGTTTTCGATCTCTTCAGCATACAGCGACAGCCCCAATGCCAGCGGGAAATCCCCAGGAACGATCAATTGCGGACGAAGTTCAAGGGCCGCCAGATCCGCGGTAACTGCTTCGACAGCTGACCGGGTGATTGCAGTGGTTAATAATCCATCAATTGTTGGATCCGGGACCATCTGATAGTCGATAATCAGTTCATCCACAGCAATGGGTAGGTTGGGCTCCAATTCATAGGGCAGCACTTGGCGGATTTTTTTGTCATCTTTGAAAGGAACATTGACCGTGCGGAAAAAAGTTTGGTCCGCTGGCAGGCTGACCACCACGGGACTGCCTTTTAATTGAAATTTCTCCAAGAGCCTTCTTAATGCTACTCTTCGAGGCGGCTCTTCGGTGGCATCAGTCGGTAGGGTGGTGAAGGCACATGCTTCAATGGCATTATTAGTAAGGCCAGTGTTGAGCACCACTGCAGCGATGGATTGGTTACGGATATCAATGGAAAGAATTTGACGGCTCATGCCTTTTCTTCAATTGTATGGCCATGAAAGCAGGCGATCCAGCTACTGTGTATTCATCGCCCGATGGCGCATCAGATCAAAATGGTCAATCCAGTCTAAATTGTGCAATCAAATGCAGTTGCCTTTTCCTGCTTTTCACTTCCTATTATATGCTATTGCGTCTTCCAATTCAAGACCTTACATTGCCAAGGCTCGGAGTCCTTCGGCTTGAAACGCTCCACGACCGCCGTAACATGCACCTTCACATTCTCAATTTGAGCGGTGGATTCGATGCGGAAAAAGTTGCTGGCGACCGTTATCAAGGACGCATCGACTTGCGCCTCGGCAAAACCTGGTACGCTGCGGTACCAATCCGGCCGGGTCAAGTTGTTGGTGTAAACCGCGCCGCTTTTGGCCTCACGATATTCAATTAACAAAGGCACAAACTCAGCGCTTTCGGGCGGCATTAAGGCGCTGAGAACAGCTGCGTCAGCCGTATTGATATTGATTTTTCCAGGGAAAGTGAATTTGTTGTCGCCGCTCTTTTCGGCACCATAGACGGTGACATATTGGCTCAGACCGGACACGCCACCCGTACCGGCGAAGAGCTCGGGGGTGATTCCTTTGATCAGCAGAAGTTCAGACAGATCATCAATGGGCCCGTTTTTGCAGGCATAGGGTGGATCAAGGCTTTTATAATAATCCGATTCAGCACCATTGAGCCCGGTAATGGCATCATCATCCCCCGAATCGAGCCAATCCTTGATGGAATTAATGATGGCCAATGGATCGGGCGGCTCTTTGCCGCTTTCCTTGCTGCTGAGTTTACTTGCACCTTCCAACAACTCCACCGCCGAAATCAAGCCACCGCCGAAACGCTGCCACAAATTCAACTGGGGGGTGTTGAATTCCCTTCCTTCGGGAAAAGTCACCAAGGCATTGATCTGAATTTTGCTTAATTCATCGATTATTTTCAGTTCAACTTTTCCTTGTTCAAAAGGAATATCGCTGGTCAATGCCGCAAGGGTTTCCGCGTCCGCCCAGTCTTCTTGAAGAGAATCGGTTTCTCCCTCCAGTCGATCCTTGATCAAAATAGCCATGGCTAAGTTGACGCCGGATGTGGCCATCTCTTCCGCGCTGAGATGATCTCTCATCATGGCGGTATCCAGCATGCTGTTGCGTTCGTTGATATGCAGCTCCAAAGCCGCTGTAACCACCATCATCATGGTGGCCAGCGCAAGGACAACCGCAATGCCATTTTTATTGGAGCGTTTTAGGCGGGCAAGCGCGAATAGGGACAAACATGAGGTGCGGCATTTAAAGATTTTCGGGAAGAACATCATCGCTTGGGCTCCACAATCCGCCGCATGGGTAAGGCCACACCGGTAGTAAATTGGTAAGATGAGGCTTCGTTGCCCAATTTCATTTCAATTTTAACGGCTGAGGGGGTACAATACTCATAGTCATTATCTTCGGAATCCCACTCATTCTGCTCGCGGCCATCCTTATCATAGAAGGTCAACTTGAATTCCCGCACCTGCTCGCACATTACCGGATCACTCTCCTTGGGCTCAAACTTTTCAGGATAGGGAAAGAGGATATCCGCACGCTTGAGCACGTAAGTGTCGTTGTCCGCGCCATCGCGCACTTGCTCGGCGTAGTAGACAATTTCAGCGATCCCTTCGCGGTTGTCTCCCGAAATCGGTAAATGGGCCAGGGAACTAAAACGCAGTCGGGCGAAAGTATTTCCTCCCATGGTTTCGTTTTTGCTCTGTACCCGATAAATGTCCGGTTCGGAGTCCATATCCGGAATTTTATAACGGGGCAGTTGCATGACATACATGGATTGAAGATCCGCTGTGATGCGCCCCATGCAGGCATCGGCCATCTCGAACACCGAGGTGCCGGCCGTGACATGATCCGCACCGGAGAAGACCCCGCTGAAAGTCCCGAAAATCAGGGTCATGACCACGGAGAAGATCACCATGGCCACCAGGATCTCCAGCAACGTAAATCCCCGTGGGCAGCGTTTTTTCATAGAATTGGCACTATTCCATTGGATCTTAATCCACATGAAAGCGATACGTCCTCAATTCATATTTTGTCTTTTCATCCAAGGCGACGGTCACTTCGATGCGCGTCAGATGCTGTCGCGTTTGGGATTTTTGGGCCATCTTGGTCATGAGGTCGGAGTGCACATCTTCCAGGCGTACCGTCCAGGTGTAACCTGGGAAATCCTGACCAAAATCGCCCGACCCATCGGTTGCATTCTTAAAACCCTGACTTTCGATTTCCGCCAGCTTGCCCTTTGCCAGTTTGGGCGCCAGGGAATAGAAACGTTTGGCGGTGCTCATTCGCAAGGTGTCGCCTTGCAATCGATAGACGCTGGTCATGGCCACGGTGATGATGACCAAGGCCACCAGGACTTCGATCAAGGTAAAACCGTTGGCCCGAACTTCCCTTCTACATGGCCATATTTCTAGGGCAGATAGGTTCAATATCTGATCCAATCTTCTACCACCTTGATTCTGGGCAACAGCGGCTCCACTTTGAAACAAAAGCGCTCGTTATCGTCGGTTTCCATATTGATGGCGGCCTGCTCGGAAAAGCCTCCAGGATAGAAGACAATTTCCGCCGTACCGCTCCCGACACTTTTCTTGTTTGGATATTGTACTTCGATGAGATGCAAAGAGCTCGGCAGAGCGAATCCACCTTTAGCTGCTTCGGATTTGGCTTCCTCATTCATCTCCGCATCCGCAACATAAAAGCGTTTTTCATCCAGATCCACGACCAGTATCTGACTCTTCTGCTTTTCCATAGCAGCCGAACGCAAGGCGCTGATGGTGTTCATCAACCAGCGGGTAGTCCTTTTGCGTGGATCTTGCCCTACGTTGGTACTGAGGCGGGGAATCGTCACGGCGAACATAATGGTAATCAGCAGCATGACCACCATCAGCTCGATGAGGGTGAATCCCGGCGCCATGATGGCCCGGTGAGGAAGTTGGCCTTTTTGGGGAACTAAGGCTCGCGGGCTATGGTTTGAGTTACAATCCAATCATCACCAATGAGGTTGAAGGCCGATAGTTAAGAGTACTCCACGGGAAAATATTCAAGGGCTTTCATTATTCTAATCGGTCTCCCAATTGGTGACATCCTTGTTGTAGCCATCTCCGCCGGCGACTCCATCGGCACCATAGGACATGAGGTCAAAATCACCGTGGGCGCCAGGGCACATATAGATATACTCGTTATGCCACGGGTCTTGGGGCACTTTGCCTTTTTCCAAATATCCACCTTCTTTCCAGCGTTTGGGGATATTGCCGGATTGGGGCTGGACCACGAGGGCTTGAAGCCCTTGCTCGGTGCTTGGATAGAAACCGTTGTCAAGTTTATACATTTTGAGAGCCGAACTCAGGCTTTCGATTTGAATCTTGGCAGCGCTGACTTTGGCATCGTCGCTGCGGCCGATCAGCTTGGGGCCCACGATACCGATCAATAATCCTAAAATGAGGATAACCACCAATAGTTCAATGAGGGTGAAACCTTGATTTTTGCCGTTGGAAATCGTTTTCATGTGTTGCCTTGAACCTCCGTCGTTAATTTTCCACTTCAGCATGGGCACCAGGCGTTAACAGTCGCCGTAAGCGGCGCGGCGCCCAAACCACTTCCCTTCCCAAGCCGTAATTCATACTACTTCCGGCTAAGGGAAGTTTCAACCATCTTGTGATTAAAATGGGGAAAACCCCCAAAAATTACTGGCTTTTCCCTGAAAAGAAAGGAGTGTATTACTACTTCACCAGTTGGTTCATCTCAAATATTGGCAAGCAGATGGCCAATACGATGAATAGTACAATCCCGGCCATCAAAAGGACCATAATCGGTTCCACCATGGCGGTCAGTCGCATGGTGGTCGTCTCCACTTCCTTTTCAAAGACGTCGGCTACTTTGCCCAACATCTCTTCCAGATTACCACTTTGCTCGCCCACTTGAATCATTTGAATGGCCAGGGGCGGAAATGCTTTGGGTTTGTCCAGGGCTTTGCCCAAACCCTTGCCCTTGCTCACTTCTGCAGCGCCATCGGTCACTACATCGGCGATGAAGACATTGCCGACCACATTATGCACAATGCCCATGGCGGGCAGCATGGAGACACCGTTGTCTAGTAGTGATCCCAGGGTGCGGGCAAACCGGGCGGCCGCCAGTTTACGCACCAGCGCGCCGAAAAGGGGAACGGAAAGAACACGCGTGTCGATCCAGCGGCGGCCTTTCTCGTTGCGGTAAGCTGCTTGAATGCCGAGCAGTACTGCGATAAGGAGCAGAACCAGGACCCACCAATAGGACTTGAAGGTATTGCTGGTGCCGATGAGAATACGGGTGGGCAACGGCAGGGTCTGCTTCATGTTCTCAAACATGGACATGATTTTGGGGACTACGAACATTAGCAGGAACGAAACGATCAAAATGCTGATCGCCAGTATCAGTAGCGGGTAAATCATGGCAGTGATCATGCGGGACTTGAGTGCTTCTTGCTTTTCCGTGATGTCCGCCAACCGCTCCAGAACGATTTCAAGCGTGCCCGACGATTCACCAGAAGCCACCATGTTGACATAGATGGGGGTGAAGACGCGCGGATATTTTCCCATTGCATTGGCAAAAGTGCTGCCTTCCACCACGGTGCCCTTGATTCCGGCGATGACCTTCTTGAGCCCTGGGCTGTTGATCTGAGCGACCAGGGATTCTAATGCTGACACTAACGGAAATCCCGCGCCGATAAGGGTTGCCAGCTGGCGGGTCATAATGGCCACCTCTCCCGGGCTGATGCGGGTAAAAAATTGGGAGAAGGAAAAGCGCGAAGTCCCGCTTTTTTCAGTGCTGTTGTTTTTGACCGCTTTGAGGTTGACCGGGAAGTTGCCGGCGGCCCTGATTTTTTGACGGGCCATCACCTCGCTGTCCGCATCAAGCATCCCGGTAATACTTTTTCCTTTGGCATCCAGAGCTGAGTACTCGTAAACTGGCATAGGCGATCATCCGCACCGTCGAAAGGTTGTTTGGCAGTTCTACTGTTTTACGAGGGCTGCCGCAAAGAAGCCATCCATTCCATGTTGGTGGGGTAGGGTGGTCAACCAACCCTGGGGGGACATCAATCTGTCGGGCTGGACTACGGCAGCCAACCTGAGGGGATTTATAGCAAACCCAGGGTGTTTTTGCAAAAAGGCTTTGATCACGCCTTCATTTTCTTCAGGTTCCACACTGCAGACAGCATAAACCATTTTCCCACCCGGCTGAAGAAAGTGGGCCGCGCGTTCAAGCAAACGGATTTGTCGCTGCTGGCAACGGCTGGGTTCATTCGGCGATGTGCGCCATTTGCCGTCTGGATTTTTTTGCAGCACACCCAACCCCGAGCATGGAGCGTCCACAAGGATATATTCAAACAGGGGCAGGTCACTGGGGGCTGTGGACGTCAGCAGATCCAAACACCGGCTCGATACAATGCTAATCCCCAATCGCTTCATCTCGGCGTCCAAACGGACCAGTTTTGATGCACTCAGATCCGTGGCCACAATAGTTCCTTTGTTGCCCATGAGCTGGGCCAAATGCGCGCTCTTGGTCCCCAAACCGGCGCAGGCATCCCATACCAACGCACCCGGCGGGGGAGACAGACAATGAGCCACTAATTGGGCCGCTTCGTCTTGCACCTGAAACCAGCCATTCTGAAAAGAGGGCCATTGGGCAAAAGGCCGTTCAAGACCGGAAAGTATGATGCCTTCTGGAGTAAAAACCGTTGAGGCGATATGCCGGGCTTCCCGTTGAATGGCGGCCAGCAGAGCCGGGCGGTTGGTCCTCAAGGTGTTGGTGCGCAACGTAACCGTGGGTATGGTGTTGATGGCTGCGCATAACCGGTCGGTTTCCTCCTGTCCCCAGCGCGCCTGCCAGCGGCTCACCAACCATTCCGGCACTGAGTGATGGATGGCTGTGGCCAGACTGGGAGTTTTGCCTCTCTCAGGCCACGGGATGTCCAATGGACCGGCGGCGGCCTTGCGCAATAGCGCGTTGATAAAGCCGGCCGACCAGGCCAGCTTGTTTTGTTTGGCTAATTCAACCGCTGTATTGACCACGGCCGATGCCGGTATGCGGTCTAAGTATAAGAGTTGAAACAACGCCAAGCGCAAAATGATCCGCACGCGGGCATCAATCCGATTCGGGTTTTTGGCCATCTGATTAATGATAAAGTCCAAGCGGCCTTGCCAGCGCAACGTGCCATACACCAAGGCATGGACCAGCGTCCGATCGACTTTTTCCAATACCTGGAGTCTCGTCTCAAAGGATTCGAGCCAGTAGTCCAATGTGTGTCGATCCTGATGGAGGTGGCACAGCAATTCGAATGCGACTTGGCGGGCGGAGGGCATGTGATTGTTTAGGTCAACTCCATGCCTGGCAAGAGGCGGTTGCCACGCAGGAAATCCTTGGAAGCCATCGGTCGTCCTGACTGGCTCTGAATTTCTTCAATCAACAATAGGCCATCTTCGGCTGCGACACAAAGCTCGTCAGGAAATCGGGAGACCAAAGTGCCAGGTGCCACCAGTGGCACTGGACCTTTGATAGGGCGGGCCTTGAGGATCTTCAGCCGCTTGCCGTCCCAGAAGCAAAAGGCTCCTGGCCATGGCGTCATTGCACGCACAAAGGCATCCAGCCGGAGTACCGATTGATGCCAATTGATGCGACCGTCTTCTTTTTTAAGCATGGGGGCGTAGGTGGCCTCGTCATGTTTTTGAGCGCGTGGAAAGATTGAGCCTTCCAACAACTTGGACAAGGTTTCGATCAGGACTTCAGCCCCCAGCTGGGAAAGCCTGAAATGGAGGGTTTCGGCGGTCTCTTCGGGGCCGATATTGGTTCTGGCTTTCAGAAGCATATCTCCGGTATCAACGCCATTGTCCATGAGGATGGTGGTGATACCGGTTTCGACCTCACCGCGGATCATGGCCCATTGAATGGGCGCTGGGCCGCGGTAACGCGGCAGCAATGAGGCATGTACGTTGATGGCCCCATGTTTGGGGATCTGCAAGACGGCAACGGGTAGGATCTGGCCGAAAGCCACAACCACGAGAAAATCTGGATTTATTGATTTAAGGATTTCGATGATCGCCGGATCGCGTATGGTTTCAGGTTGCAGGATGGGGTAGCTGAAACCCAAGGCTGCCTGTTTTACCGGTGGCGGGGTCAATGCTCGTCCGCGGCCCTTGGGCCGGTCGGGTTGGGTAACTACCATTGGAACGGTGTACCCGGCATGGTGCAGCGCCACCAGAGGCGGCACGGCAAAATCAGGGGTCCCCATGTAAATGACCGATGGCGGCACAATCAGCGTTCCTGGTTTTTGATCTGCTTATTAACGCGGCGGGCGTACAATTGTCGCTTCAAGGAGCTGATACGATCGATGAACAAGGTGCCGTTGAGATGGTCGATTTCGTGCTGCAAAACTATCGCCAGCAATCCTTGGGCTTCAAAGCGTAAAGGATTTCCATCTCGATCCGCCCCCTCCACCAAAATTTGAGCGGCCCGTTTCACATCGGAGCGAAACTCAGGCACGCTTAAACACCCTTCGTTTTCAGATATAATTTCACCTTCCTGGCTGACAATTTTAGGGTTGATCAACACATGCAACTGCCGGCCGTCCTCTTTGGCCGCGATGTCATAAATAAGCAAGCGTTTGTCCAGCCCTACTTGCACGGCTGCTAGTCCAACCCCTGGTGCTTGGTACATGGTTTCGGCCATGGCATCGATGACCGCTTGGAGTTGTCCATCAATCTGTGCCACCGGCTGGGCAGGATTTTTCAAGAAAGGGTTGGGAAAGGTGAGAATATCAAGAAGGCTCACTGGCTATATTCCTCTGTGGTTCAGCGCTGTTTTGGGCCCCATAGCTTAACTGAACAATATTGACGCTGGTGATCAGCGCTGAAATTAAACCGATGATGATAATCGGGAATAAATTAATGACATGATTGATCAATGTAAAGCCCGCCGCCTCTTTGGTGGTCACGCCGAAAAGGGTGAGGGCAAAGACACCACCTGCCTCCCATACTCCCCAAAACCCAGGAGCCGACGGCAGGGCGATGAAGAAACAGACCACTACCATGAAGGTGGTCATTTCAACGAAGGAAAGTTCTACCCCAGGGCAACCAAAGGTGAAGACATAGTAGGAGAGTGCACTTATCGTCCAGATGAGGACCGTCAGTATTGAGCAGGTCAAGGCCCTTTTAGGGTTACGCACTAGACTCAGGCCATCAGCAAAACGTTCCGCCACTCCATTGATGAGATGGAGTGCTTTGTCTGCAAAACGTTGGGGGCGGGCGCCAGCCTTACTGATGAGAGCGGTGCCGCCAGCAAGAATTCCCATCATCCATCGGCGCGTCGTGGTGAAGGCAAACAAACCCAGACCTACCAGAAGGACCAGGCTCAAACGGATCATGGCCCAGGCGGCGGACTGCAATTTTTGGGTGGTCAAGCTATACCCCATAAAATTGATTTCCAAATCCGGGCGGCTGGTCATTTTTGAAAAGAATATCGCGAAGAGGATGATTAACATCACGATATCAAAAATGCGCTCCATGGCCACGGTGGCCAAACCCGTGGTCACGGCCAAACTATTTTCTTTTTTTAGGATGGCGGGTCGGGCCAGCTCCCCCACGCGGCCTGGTAAAATACAATTGATCATGAAGCCGATCATCAGGGGATGAAACGCTTTCCAAAACCCCAACTGTAATTCGCTTTTTAGAATCAGCTGCCACCGCACCACTCGCAATACAAAAGCCAGAATGATCAAAGCCATCGAAGGGAAGATCCAGGCATAATTAATTTCTACGATATATGCGGCCAGATCCGCCATGGGAACATTGCGCAAGGCCAAGTAGAGCATTCCCGCCGAAGCCAGAATACCGATGATGAGAGACAGGGCTATTTTTTTATGCATGGTACGCCGGTGATCCTCTTAGGTAGCCTGTATTAAAAAAGGGCGGATAAAATACCGCGAGCTTGTGCGATGTCCTCGCGGATTTGGGCGGATAGTGCGTCAATACCGTTGAATTTGATCTCATCGCGCAGCCGCTTAATAAAATTGACGCGGATGGGGTCACTGTAGATATCTTTGTTAAAGTCCAAAATGTGAACTTCAATGGTGAAAAGGTGGTCGTCGAAGGTGGGGCTATAGCCGATATTAGCCACTCCGGGGTATGTACGACCCTCGTGTTCCACTGTGACAGCATATACTCCTGTCTTGGGGCATAGCTCGTCCTGCAAATTGATATTGGCCGTTGGAAACCCAAGCAAGCGGCCACCGCGATTACGGCCACCGGCGACGCGGCCGCGGATTTGATAGTTACGTCCCAAAATCCGCTTGGCATCTTCCATGCGGCCATCCATGACCAGTTGGCGGATGTGGGTGCTGCTGATCCGGTCGACTATTCCATTGGCTCCCTGAATCCAGTCTACTACCAGGACATCGAAATCTAATTCCTGTGCCCACTGTTGCAGCAGGGCCAGGTTGCCTTCCCGGTGACGGCCGAAGCAGTAATCCCGGCCTACCACCATGGCTTTCATCCCTATTCGGCCCATGAGCAGATCCACTACAAAATCACGGGCGGAGATGGCAGCAAACTGTTTTGTAAAAGGGATATCAATGAGGATATCGATTCCTGCCTTCTCAATCAGTTCTGCTTTCTGCTCGGACATGGTGATCATGGGCGGGCGCTCTTGGGGCGCAAGCACTCTGAGTGGATGCGGATCGAATGTCATGGCCACGGACGTTCCTTGGATCGTTTCGGCTTTTTCAATGACAGTATGAAACAGGGCCTGGTGGCCCAGATGAACGCCGTCGAAGTTGCCAATAGTGATCACAGCTCTTTCGAAAGGCTTTTGAATGCTTTTGATCTCTTTTATAATTTCCATTCCAAATGCTCGAACCGCCCAACAAATTTAAACTTGACACCCAAAATGAATCCATATAGATAATGCAACTTCCGCACGAAATCAACTTTTAACGTTGAGCGGATACTGCCGAAGTGGCGGAACTGGTAGACGCGCTAGGTTCAGGGTCTAGTGGGGGTTCCCTCGTGGGAGTTCGAGTCTCCCCTTCGGCACCAAAGATAGTATAAGGGTTTGGAAAGCAAAAGAGCCTTCCAAACCCTTTTCTTTTGATTTGGGGAAAGACATCTCACCGGTTTTATTCAGCTCCCATGACCTGAAGACAAGGCGATGGCTCATCTTGACAGCCCTTTAGGGTCGAAGTTACAGTTGAGATAGTTCTGCTGGCCAATTGAATACAAGTCACTGGGTCAATATTCTATTTTCGTGGTCCGACTGAAGCACAAATGCAACCTTGCCAATGTTTAGCTCTTAGCCGTCATGGCGCAAGGCAATGAGTGGGGTATCCGGTCTGAAGAGAACTCTAAAAGGAGGTCCAGATGGAATCCGGCAACCGCTTTGATCATTGTCTGCTGCTCAGGGTCGGTGTCGTCGCCAAAGGCAGCCGATGTCTGTCAATTATGCGTTTGATTGACTCCATTAAACCCACCCGCTTGCGCCTCAAACTGGTGGCTTTGGTGTCGACGACCAAATCTGCCACCTGTCTCAAATTTGCCGGTGAACAGGGCATCCCCATCTATGACAGCTATGAAGATTTGGTTTCCATGGAGAATTTGGATCTGATCTTAGAAATGAGTGGCGATGCAAAGATCATGGCGGATCTGGTGATGCGCAAGCCCGATTCAGTAGGGCTGCTGGATAGTCATGCTTCCATGCTGATTCTGGATATCGCCCGTCAGTATGAAATGGTGGCAGAAAAAGAGTCAGAAATCAGCTTGGCCAGCTCTTTTGCTTCAGCCATGCTGGAGGCTTCTCCGGATGGTGTGATGGTGACCGATCGGAATATGCGGATTATCAAATGCAATAATTCGCCTCTCATACTTCGGGGCCAAGCCCGGGAGGAGGTCCTGGGGCGCAACTGTTATGAAATGCTTCATGCCCGTCAGAGTCGTTGTGATGCGGATAAGCTGACCTGCCCGGTGCAGGAGACTTTAAAAACCCGGCGACCTGCGCGTGCCGTTCATGAGATTACCACGGAAGATGGTCAAATCCGTACTTGCCACGTTACGAGTTATCCTCTGTTTAATCAGTTGGGAGATATTGTCCAGCTGGTGGAAGTGGTTCGGGATATCACCAAGGATTTAAGTGAGCGCATCGAGCAGCGCACCCAGGCCATAAAAAACGATTTGACTCGCGTGGTGCAGGAAGACCGTTTGGCATCCCTTGGGAGGTTAGTGGCATCGGTATGTCATGAAATCAATAACCCCATCGCCAGCATCGTCACCTTCAATAAATTGATTTTGTCTTATCTCCAGGAGAATATCCTGCCGCCCGAAGGTATTGAGGCTTTTGTTCAATATCTAGAACTGTCGGTTAAAGAGGCCATGCGCTGTGGCGACATTGTCAAACGGCTGTTGAGTTTTGCGCGTCAAAAGAATATCGAGGCCACCACCGTGGATTTGATCGAGATTGTCAATACGATAATGCTGCTCACGGCCCACCAGTTGAACATGGCTCAGGTCTCTTCCGAAATTCGTTTGCCTTCCCCCCCGTTTACGGCCATGGGTGATTATGCCCTTATCCAGCAGTGTTTGATGAATTTGATCTTCAATGCCATGGAAGCCATGCCCAAAGGAGGGCGCATTATCATTGATGGAGGCAGCAACATCAAAGAGAAAAAAGTTTGGCTTTCCATTACGGATACCGGGCGCGGCATCGACTCGGAAGACTTGCCTCATATTTTTGAGCCGTTTTTTACTACCAAGAAGGGGGGAAAGGGTACCGGACTCGGACTTTCGATGGTTTATGGTATAGTCCGTGAGCATAATGGCACGATTGAAGTGGAAAGCATTCCTGGCAGCGGTACTACTTTCAAAGTGGTTCTGCCTATTGGTGCCGCCGGCGGAGAAGTAGTATAGTCCGAACCAGAGCAGGAATTAAATCCCGATGGCCGGTTCCACTTCGTTCACGTAGAAGGCGGGAAAGTTCAGCGATTATCGTTAAAACTCCAAGGCGTGGAGGGCCTTATGGCGCGTAATCTTAACGTTCTGGTCGTGGATGACGAGGAAACCATATGCATATCGCTATCGGCTTGGCTCGCCAAGGAAGGTTTTCGGGTGGAGACGGCCAGCTCCGGTCCTGCAGCCCTGGAACGGCTAAGCGAAAAGCTGTTTGATCTTTATTTGCTCGATTTGAAAATGCCGGGAATGGATGGCTTGGAGTTGCTGACGCGCATCCGCGCTATTCAACCGGATGCATCCGCCATCATGATTACAGCTCACGGGTCAATCCAAACCGCGGTTGAATCCATGAAAAACGGCGCCATCGACTATTTGTGTAAGCCTTTTGATCCCGAGGAACTCTCCCTGGTGATGGAACGGGCCGCAACCAACAAGGCCCTGCGCGACGAAAATGTCATGCTGCGCATGCAGTTGCTGGAACAACAGGACGCGATTTTCAGCGGTATCGTGGCCCAGTCGCAAGCGATGCATGCCATTTTGTCCGATATCGAAGAGGTTGCGCCTTCAAACGCGGCAGTGTTAATCACGGGTGAGACGGGCGTGGGAAAAGAACTGGTGGCACGCGTGATCCATATGCGCAGCGAACAGTCCCAAGGTCCGTTCATCGCCGTCAATTGCGGCGCACAAACCGAAACCCTGCTGGAAAGCGAACTCTTCGGCCACGAGCGAGGCGCATTCACCGGTGCGGTCAAGGCCCGGCGCGGATTGTTGGAGATGGCCAATAATGGCACCCTTTTTTTAGATGAAATTGGAGAAATCTCTCCAAAAATGCAAGTAAACCTGTTGCGGGCTTTAGAGGAGAAAAAGATTCAGCGTGTGGGCGGAGCCCGGCCCATCGAGACCCATTTCCGGCTGATCAGCGCCACGCACAGGGATTTGCAGCAGTTGCGGCGCGAAGCGCTCTTCAGGGAAGATTTTTTCTACCGCATCAATGTATTCACGATTCACATACCGCCACTGCGGGAACGGGTGGAGGATATCCCGATCCTGGCGGACTTCTTCCTGCAAAAGTACAACCAGGAGACTCGCAAACGCATCGAGGGCTTTACCCAAAACGCATTGGCGATTCTCAAATCGCACAGCTGGCCGGGTAACGCCCGGGAATTGCGCAATGTGATCGAGCGGGTGGTGGTCTTGGCCCGGGGCCGCATGATTGGTTCGGAAGAACTTGATTTTCTCAAATCGCGATCCGTAGAGTGTCAGATGGAAAATCTGACGCTCAAAGAGGCTGAGCGGGGCCATATCCAAGTAGTATTAACCTCGTGCGGCGGTAATATTTCACAGGCCGCCAAGAAATTGGGCATCGATCGGGTGACCTTGTCGCGGAAGATGAAACGCCATCAATTGAACCGTGATTAGCTCCGCCGTGTTTTCGGCGTTATACTGAATAGCCTCATTTCTCTGAGTTCGAGCGCTAATAAGACATCCAGCAGGCTGCAATGTGAACCCAAATCACCCTCCACAATCCCCCGGCGCCATGTTGGATCTGATTCCTTTTGGGGCAGTAGATCCCATGGCGGTTTCCATTGTGGCCGCTCATATTCAAGCCATCATCGGTGCGTACACCAATATACAGTCCGAGCGCTCTTTGCCGGACTATGCTTTGATTGCCACCCGCAATCAATATGATGCCGCCAAAATTCTCAAGGCCTTGCATGGCGAAAGCCAAGGGGCGCCCTTTAAGCTCGGACTGCTGCAAGAGGATTTGTGTCTACCCATTCTGACCTATGTGTATGGTGAGTCCCAGTTGGGAGGAAAAGTGGCCGTGATCTCCATTCATCGGCTTATCGATCCGCGGCCTGAAATTATTTATGAGCGGGCCGCTAAGATTGGAATCCACGAAGTAGGCCATATGATCGGCCTGGAGCACTGTAGAGGCATTGATTGCCTGATGCATTTCAGTAAGCAGCTGGACCAATTGGACGGGCAGCCGTTGCACTTCTGCTCCGCGTGCGAATATGAAGTGTCGCGCAGAATGAAGCGGTTAGTGCGAAATGGAATCGGCGTGACTTCACAGGATCAGCGCTCACTGGAAAAATGATGCAAAGCCACCCCAATACAGGAATGGCTTTGCAATATCATTTGGGTGTCTGACTCCAGCAGGAGATTTACTTCCAGCAAACGGCGGCGGACTGGGCATGCTTGGAATCTACACTAGAAATTCTTGCACCAGTTGGTCCCAGTTCGCGTTCGGCATGGTGCCGAAGATATCACGTATGGCCTCGCCGCCCGTGGCCGCCAGTTTGTAACCGGAATCTTCACTCAACAGCGTGGCCAGCCGTGAGGCTTCATCGTCCATCCAGGCTACGCTCTCCGCACCGAAGAGCAAATTCTTCAGGTTGTCCCGCAGTTTGACCGGCTGGATCACCATGAGCCAACCATTGCCGTAAGGATCATCGTTGACGGTTTCAGCCCGACCATGGATTTTGGGATTTATCGCCAGCACTTTACCATCCACGGGGCTCAAGGGATAGGCCTTATGCGTGCCACGGCTCATTTCGGCATTCGGTCGATTTTGGCCCACGGACTCTCCCAGCTTGGGCATTTCAATGCGATCCTGGGGGCCAAAGAGCCGCATGGCAAAATCATCAATGCCCACCCGGATGCGGCCACCGTACTCCACCCTGGCCCAGGTATGGCCCGGATGGAAGTAGTAATCTCTAGCCACAGCAAAGCCAGAAGCGTTTTCGCAGGTCGGCGGGCTCAACTGCTTCATGACTGCAGTATCCTCCAGCATCTGATCGTAGGGGCAACGAGCGCAATCATACCCATGACCGCAGAGTTTGTAAGTGACCCGGCCGCTGAGCATGTGGCGACATTTGCGTTGATTGACCAGCAGATGCATGCGGGTCGGACGAGGGTCAGCTATGGCGCTCGCACTTGCCTTCGGGCGCGTCTCGAAATTGGACTGAACCTTTTGATCAAAGGTGCAACCCAGGCAATCAAAGGCGTTGAGGCAGGCAATGGGTTTGACCACACCTGCCCGACTCCATACGCACAGGTCGCTCGTCGCACCATAAACAATGGGTTGGCCTGTCTTTTTCCTCTTTTCAGTCTGCCCGGCCATGGTTGCCTCCTTTGGGTTGGCGGTCATAGACCTTTCCTGATTCTGTCGCCAAGGTCTTTGCCTCTTTATAGAGCATGATCCGGGCCAACCCGCTATATCGGCGCGACAATTATACAATCAATTGAAATCTTTTATATTTCTATCATGATCACAAACGACGGCCAAACCGCCGGATATGCTGTTTGATGCAAATTGCTACGGACCCCAAATAGGGCGTTTTACATATGGGCTTGAAAATAAGACTAAAATTGAAATGATGCGGAATGCAGCACCATTGTGGCATATTGCCTCACTAGTTTGAGGTGATGCAATTTTCAATAGCACATGACAGGGACTGAAAAGTTGGTATGAAAACCTAAGGATAGCTCCGCCTTGTGAATTACATTATCGCCATACAAGATGACGGTAAGATGATCTTCACATTATCAAGTGATAATCTGCTTGGAATGGCTCATCTGCTTGTATGGTTTGATTTTTTATGAGCTCGGGCTTAATAGATGTCGCATTGTTTATGCGCCTGACGGATTTGGAGCAACAATGATGAATTTTCTAATCCATTTATACGTGGCCGATATCAACGGGGATTCGCTTCTTGGCCATTTTCTGGGCGATTTTGTCAAAGGACGGCACCTGAATAAATATGATGAGATACTGAAGTCCGCGATTCGATTTCACCGCCGGATCGATTCCTTCAGCGATTCGCACCCTGTAATCACCACCTGCCGCCAACGATTCAAACCGCCATGGCGACGATTTGCGGGCGTGATCGTGGATGTGTGCTATGATCATTTTCTGGCACGCCATTGGAAGAATTATAGTCTGGAACCCCTGCGGGCGTTTACACATCGGGTATATGCCCAACTCTGCGTGGACAATGCGTTGCTGGACGCCACCTCGCGACATGTACTTGAGCGCATGATCGCCCATGACTGGCTTGGCAGTTATGCAAACTTGGAAAATGTGGGATTCGCGCTGGATCGCATTGCCGGGCGATTGAGTCGTGGGGAAGTATTTCTGGGAAGCATATCGGAAATCAAAGCTCAATATCGTGAGCTGGAAGAAGATTTTCATTGCTTTTTCCCTGACCTTCTGAGCTTTGCGGGCCAATACCAGCATGGATCCTTACCGGTGGTTGATAACCGACCTCCTGCTGCCCTGCGTGAGTAAACAGGAGTTGCACATTCATTATGGATACCCTAAAAATATTGACCAGATTAGCGGGTGAAGATCTATATATAAAAGAAAGGGTTTGATATGGCGATGTATAACTATCAGATCGACGGCAACGTGGCGATTGTGACCATGAATAACGGCGAAAACCGTTTCAGCATAGACTCCGTTCGGGAGTTCAAGGCGCTATTGGATGAAATCGAAGGCCAAACGAAAGTCAATGCCCTGGTGACGGTTAGCGCCCATGAAAAGATTTGGTCCAATGGCATCGATTTGGATTGGCTGCTGCCCAAGGTTCAGAAGGAGGGGCTGAACGCCATGAACCATTTTTTGGTGGAGATGTACAAGCTCTTTAGGCGTCTGCTCTCCATGCCCATGCCGACAGTGGCCGCCATTAACGGCCATGCATTTGCTGGTGGTGCGTTCCTGGCCCTCTCCCACGATTTTCGCTTCATGCGCGGGGACAGAGGCTGGCTTTGTCTTCCGGAAGTGGATTTGGGCATCCCCCTGGGACCGGTCTTTATGGCCATCACCCGCCAGAACGTTCCCAATTTTCTACTCTACGAGATGCAGTACACCGCCCGACGGATGACCGCCCAAGAATGTGAAGCTCATCATCTCATCATGAAAGCCTGTCCCTTGGAGAAGCTAATGGAAGAGTCCGTGGCCTTTGCCAAAAAGTTGAATAAGGGCCGGGAGATCATGCAGAAGATGAAATTGGAAACTCTGGCGCCGATCATCACCGTCATTGATGAGGAAATCGCCAAGCTCAGCGCTTAATTGGTATTTTTCGACGACAATACTTCACGCAGCTTTGAGGAGATATCTTGCATGCTGAAGGGTTTCTGGATGAAGCCGTTGCAGCCTTTGTCTAAAATACTTCTGGCCTGGCCGTTGACGCTGTAACCGCTGGAGAGGATGATCTTGACCTTGGGGTTGATTGCGCGCAGGGCGCTGAAGGTGTCGCTGCCGCTCATGCCGGGCATAATCATGTCCACGATCACCAAATCGATCTTATCTTGCTGCTGGCGATAGATCTCCACGGCCTGCTCTCCATCATGCGCCACAATGACTTTATAACCCAGGCGTTGCAGCAGGAGGCAGCCCACTTCGACAATGCCCTTTTCATCGTCTACGAAAAGGAGAGTTTCATGGCCTTTGACAATCGCTTTCTTGGGCTCCACCGCTTCAACCAACTTCTTGCTTGAAGCCGGCAGATAGATGTTGAAGGTGGCGCCGGCGCCTGGCTCACTGTAAACGGTGATGATGCCGCCATGGTTGCTGATAATGCCATACGCCGAGGATAAGCCTAACCCAGTGCCGATACCCACGCTCTTTGTCGTAAAGAAGGGATCAAAGATCCTTTTCAGATTTTGCGGTTCAATCCCGATACCTGTGTCGGTAAGTATCAGTTTGGCAAATTTGCCTGGGGCTACGCCGTAAGCTTTAACATCAAAGTCATTCAAGGTTACATTCTGGGTTTCAAGATAAAGATCACCACCATTGGGCATGGCCTGCCAGGCGTTTACAAAGAGGTTAAGTAACACCTGTTCAATCTGGCCGCGATCCACTTCCACCGTCCAAAGCTCTTTTTCAAACCGGCGATGAATACGAACTTCTTTTTTGGTGCGGCCGAACAGCTCGGCGCTGGTATCCACCAGTTGATTCAGGTCAGTTGGTTTGGCTTCATACTTTCCGCCCCGGGCGGTGCCCAACAGCTGCTTGGTCAAATCCGCGCCCGCTTTCACATACTGCTCAATGGCGCTGAGTTTTTCATAAATTGGATTTTCTTTGCTCAAATCCATCATGGCAATGGTGATGTTGCCCTTGATGCCCATGAGCAGATTGTTAAAATCATGGGCAATGCCGCCGGCCAGGGTGCCCACGGCCTCCATTTTGCGGGCCTGCAGCAACTGGGCCTCGATGCGCTTCTGGAGAGTAACATCGCGCAGAAAATTCAAGGCTGCCGGCTTTCCCATCCACGTGATGCCGATGGCGTTGAGCTCAACCCAAACTTCTTCTTGGGATTTGTTCAGAATGCGAAATGAAAATACTTCCGGATCTTTTCCTTGGGCGAGCTTGTGTTGATGGGCTTGATACACAACCTCCCGGTCCTCGGGGTGCACCAGTTGGGCAAAATCCATTTGAATCAAGTCTTGGTCGGCATAGCCCGTAATCGTCGCCATCTTGGGGTTGTGGAATTCGATCCGACCTTGCTGGGTGATGTAGACCCCATCATTGGCATTATTTACAAGCAGGCGATACATTTCTTCGCTTTTTTGCAGATCCATTTGTACTTTTTTCTTCTCGGTGCGGTCACGGGTGATACCCCAAAACCCAATGGTTTGATTGTCGCTGGATTTAAGCGGGTAGGCTGACATTTCAATGGTGCGCAAAGTGCCGTCCTTGCGCACAATTTCATACTCCATGACTTCATCGGGTGTGCCGGTCTGATACATTTGAATGAATCGACGCCGGACTTCAGGTAGATAAGGGGAAGCGATATACTGCTTGTAGTTCATGCCCATTAACTCATCGAGCGAATGTCCATGCAGCCTAAGGGTGGCGGCATTGAAGAAAGTAAAAGACCCCTTGGTGTCGACTTCGTAATAGCCTTCTTCCATGGTCTCGATAATGTCGCGGAATCTCTCTTTATTTTGCCGCAGGTCCGCTTGGGCTTTTTTCAATGTCGTGATGTTGGTGACAATTACCAGCAAACAACCCATGCCCCGAAAGGAGATCTGGCGGGCGGAGACCAAGGCATCAATAATCTCTCCCGATTTTAGCCTGAACTGGATCTCCATGGCTTGGACTTGTCCGTTGCGGTGCATGGTTTCCAACATTCGTTGGCGATCTTCTGAATTTACATAGAGATTAAGCTCCAGAGCAGTGCGGCCAATGGTTTCCGCGGCACTATAGCCAGTAAGACGGCAAAAGGCATTGTTGACTTCCAGATAGCGGCCATCTTCTATGCGGCCGATGGAAATGGCATCGGGCGCCAGTTCCAGGATGCCGCGATAACTCTCTTCACTTCGGCGCAACGCCTCTTCGGCCATTTTTTGCACGGTACGATCCCGCAGCAGGCCGTAAAAGCCAATGGGTTGACCCGTCGAATTGCGCAGCACGCTGGCCGAGGCTTCCACGAGCACCATGGTGCGATCCTTGCGCTGGATGCCATATTCAACGAATCGGACATTGCTGGCACCACGAAATACTTCATTAAAGGCCTTGTTGACTTTTCTTGCATGTTCGGGTGGGGTGTAGACTTTGTAGTTCATGCCCCGCAGTTCATCGGGAGAGTATCCAAGCAGTTTGGGGACGGATTCATTAAAGAAGGTGAAATTGCCGGCCAGATCCACCTCAAAGTAACTTTCGGTGATGCTGTCCAAGATGTTTTTAAATCGCAACTCGCTTTGACGCAAGGCTTGTTGGGCTTCGGTGAGGGAGCTGCGATATGAGGACATCGTCAGCAGGCAATCCTGGCCCTGGTGTCGGATGATTTTGGCGGATATGCGGTTGTGGTAGCGCGGACTGTCCTTGCCTCTGACAAAGCTGTCGAAATGTTTGAGCCGGCCGCTATTGCGATAAAGGGTTTCAATGATCCGCTGACGTTCACCGGGGTCCAGATAGATTCCGAGTTCCGCAGTAGTGCAGCCAATCACCTCCTCGCGAACATAACCACAGATCTGGCAAAAACTTTCATTGACCAGCAGAAAACGGCCATCCGCGACGGAGGATACCGTAACTGGAAATGGGACCATCTGGAGCAAGCCTTCATTGAGCTCGGACATCTCCGCCAGCTGTGCCTCAAGATGTTCAAAAGTGAGTCGTGCATCTGCCGTTTTGCTTCCCGGCTTGATCTGGCTTTTGGAACTCGCGGAAGACCCCATAGTCAGCCTTTCCCTTTTCTCACCATCATCCGCTTTAAACAAGATCCCCATGAAATCCTTCAAAAAGTCTATTCCGGCCCCAATATGCTGTCAAGGTACGGCCTATTGGGAAAGAGTTATAGGTGCTATCGGCCGTTCGATCAAAATCTTGATGCTCGAGACTAAAAATTTGAAATGATTACAAACATGGAGATTTTAGTGGAGGGGCGGGGGGCTATCATTAGGTGCATTTCTGGAGTTTAATCTGTTCAAAAAAGAGCCGTTCTGGGGGGTTCCCAAAACGGCTCATAACGGTGCTAAAGAATAGAGGTGGCGGAATTAATTACATCCGCCGCTGCTGCTCGATGTGGAGCTGCCCGGGCTGTATTGATACTCAACTCCGGCGTATTTGGTGCTGATGGTGCTGATCTGAGACGCCGCTGAGGTGGAACAGGTCAGAGTCTCTTCATAGACCGCGGTGGAGGCGAAGTTGACGATCGGGATGCTCTGGGCCGGATCCATGTAATCCGGGCCGCAGCCGTCGTGGGCCACGGTGGACAGGGCGCCCAAATCTTCATCCGTATCCATGATGATCGGGCAGACGCTGGTGAAGACCATGTGACCCGCATTGGGTATCATGACCAGGCGTTTTTTAATGGGGGTATTGTTGTAGCCGTTACGCACGGTGGTGGGCGTGGCGGTATTATCTTTTAATCCGCCCATGATTAATGCGGACTTCACATAGGTGCCGGATTGGACTCCGCCCGCCGCCATTGGAATGATCACTTGTACGCCGCGTTCACCGCCCAGTCCACCGATGGCCACACCACCAGCGCTGTGTCCACCAAGACCGATACGGTCAGTGGCAAGGCGGCCGCTGAGGAATGCGAGCTCTCCTGATTGGCTGCGGACAGCGGTAAGGATCTTCTGGGTGTCGCCTTTTTGATCGGCAGACAGCAGAGCCCCGCAACCGCCTTCCAGAAGGTCGCCTAACATGATGCCGGGGTTATCAGCGCACAGCACCACGAAGCCACGGCTGGCCCAGTGGGTGAAAAGGGCATGGGAAGCAGCGCGGAAGGAACCGGTGCCGTGCACATAGACGATGACAGGGTAGGGGCCGTAAGCTGTATCCAGAGCCAAGCCCTTATAGGAGTTGATTTGGAATTTGGGGTCATTGGGATCAGGATTGGAATCGGGCATGTACTCGCGAGTATCGATCCAATCTTTGGCTTTGCCGGCTTCGCTACCAGGCACGGCCGGATACCAGACTTCGGTTTTCAACCCGCTGATGGTTACTGTCCGCGAGCCAACGGTCCACGGTCCCCGCACACTGGGATCGGTGGGGATGGTGCGCAGTTTGATGCTGCCGCAGCTGGTTGAGCCACTGCTGCTACTGCTGCTGGAGCTGCTGCTGGAGCTGCTGCTGCCGCCGTCACAGGCCAGAAAGGCGGCCGATACCAAGGCCAAGATCATCACCACACACAACGCCAACTGAAATTTCTCCCTTCCCTTCATGGTACACCTCCGTCTTGATTTGAATGGTTGGTCCCCAGCCAATTCCGCATAGCCTTTTGCCGCGCAGACATTCATGAATGGCCAGCATTTTCCAATGGGAAACCTCAGGCTCATCGGATTATGGCTTGCTGTTGTGAATTGGACTTGGGGGGTATATTGGGGGGGCGTAACACTACAAACTATCTCAAAATAATCTTTTGGCCCAAACTCTTTGTGGAAGGCAAATTTTAAATCCTCGAAATTCTTCGATATGTCTGCGGGTTGAAATTTGCCCCCGCCGCGATTATGGCCCAAAATCTATATTTTGAGATGGCTTGTACCAGAATTCTAATATGAATGGAACAAAAAATTAGAAAGCGCCAATTTCATCAATTTCGGCATGATGTCCGTTTCTTCCCGAAGTGAAGCGCAAGCTTCGCTCTGAAACATCCTGCCCCGCTTCAGATGGCTTTGGGTCGGGATTTGCCCGGCCTTGGTCGTTTATTCGATGAAAATCGATTGCCTAATTCTTTGAGCAAGCAATTCCATGCTAAAAGGTTTTTGAATGAACCCTTTGCAGCCCCGGTTGAGTATTTCCGTGGCTTTACCATCAATGCTGTAGCCGCTGGACAGGAGAATAGCTGCGTTGGGGTTAATTGCTTTAAGCTGGTCAAACGCCACACTGCCACTCATATCGGGCATGATCATGTCCAGAATTACTAAATCTATCTTATCGGCCTGATCTTTGTAGATTTCAATGGCCATATGGCCGCTATCCGCGATGAGAACGGTGTACCCTAGAGTTTTGATCATCTCGGCGGCAATCTCTCTTACAAGGGCCTCATCATCGATGAGCAATACCGTGCCTTTGCCCACCGGGGCGAGCTTGGGCGCTTGGGGCAATTCCTTGATCGGCTCCATGGTTGCGGGGAGTAAAAAAGTAAATGTGGACCCTTGTCCTTCGGTGGAATCCACATAAATGTAGCCGTTGTGGGCCTTTATGATGCCGTAGACCGACGCCAGCCCAAGCCCCGTGCCTCGCCCCATCTCCTTGGTGGTGAAGAACGGATCGAAAATCTTCTCCATGACAGTAGGAGACATTCCAGTACCGGTGTCTTGGATGCTGAGCCGCACCATGGGCCCTTGATTGGGTGGAATGTCGTCGTAAGTGAGCTGCTCTGGGTGGACATTTTCGGTACGTAAATAAAGGCGGCCGCCATCGGGCATGGCGTCTGAAGCATTGATGTAAATGTTCATGAGAACCTGTTCAATTTGATAAATGTCGGCTTTGATGGGAAGAAGATCGGCGGCCAGATCATAGTGGATGGTGATATCTTTGCGCGTTCGCGAGAAGGCTTCGGAACTCTCCATGACCACGCTGTTAAGGCTGATCGATCGAACATAATATTTGCCCTTGCGGGCATACCCAAGCAGTTGACTGGTTAATTTCGCGCCGCGCTGGACTTGCTTCTCGATATTGGACAAATATTTATAGCCCGCATGGGAGGAGGCAATCTCCCGTCCCAACATGGTCGTGCTGCCCTGGATGACCATCAACAGATTATTGAAGTCGTGCGCAATGCCGCCAGCCAGAGTCCCAATGGCTTCCATGCGCTCAATATGCTTGAATTTTGCTTCGAGTCGTTTTTTTTCGGTAATATCTCTGAGAATTACAAGCATGCCGGCTGGATGCCCCTCATGATCGTCATAGCGAGATGCGCTGATGCTTACATCGATCAAACGGCAGTCCTTTGTGGAGCGTTTGGACTCGAAACCATGGCAAAGCGTACCGTTGCCGATAATGTCAGCGAAAGTGGCTTGGGTAGCTGCCAGCTCCGACTCAGGAATAAAAGGAATGGCCTGGCCGATCAGTTCTTCCTCATTCCAGCCAAAAATTTTAGTGAACATAGGGCTGAGGTAGCGAACCTGACCGCTGAGGTCGTAAATCACGATGGCGTCGGCCGATGAGTGTATTAGCGAGCGGTAAAGCTGTTCAGCGCGCTTGGATTCTTCATAGAGTTCCTTGAAATGGGTCTCGCTCTCCTTCAGAGCGGATTGGGTCTTGTTCAGCTCAGCGACGCGCTGCTCAAGCCGGCTGAAGAGTTCCAGCAATTGGGAAGACATGCGGTTGAAGGCCTGGGCCAAAGTGCCGATTTCATCCTTGCGTTGGATCACGCTTTCGTCAGCCTTTACATTCCATTGTCCTTCACCGATCTGTCGTGCGGCTTGAGCCAACTGCTCCATGGGACGGATATAGCGCAGGGCCGCCCTGCGCCCGAGGAAATAGGTGCCCACAAAGGTCAGAAGGATCAACCCAATGGAAATTGCATTAAAGAGCAGCCATTGGCGGGCAATGAATTTTTTATACTCCTCCACGATGGTGGCGGCCCTTGCCTTCATTTCGACAACCGGGGCTGAAAACTCATCAATATAGGTGGTGGCCGAAGCCATCATGGTAATACCATTCAGCGGCACTTTGACGGGTGTCGTGGTGAGATACTTCTTGCGGATGGTGCCGTCCGGTTCGATCCAATCATAATATCCAGAGGCCTCTTTCCCGGATATGGCGGCTTGAACAATCTTCCACCAGGAGGGCATTCTTTCAGCCAGAAAGTGCATATCGCGATCATTGAGCTTGCTGTTGGGATGCACCCGAAAAAGATAGGTATCAGCCTCGGTGACAGCAGTATAGCCGGTTTCGCCCACCTTCTGAATGGCCAGCTCCATAAACTGCGGGTCATTGCGCATCTCCTTGATGTCCATGTTGGGGTGTGCCCTGAAGTAGACTTCAAGTTGTTTGGCTACATCCCTGGCCTTGGCTTGGATGATTCGTTCTCCCAGCTTTTGGAGATTCAGCTCAGCATCCTGGTTAAGTTCAGCAGTTGCTTGCACGATCATTTTTGCCAAGTAGTTGCGAGTGATGGTGGCCCCCAGGACCACTAGAATGAAGAGAATGGTCAAGGGAATGATGGAAACGATCAGGTAATCACGATTAAACTGCCTCGCCATGGATCTGGAGTCGGAAGAGATAGGTTTCATGCCAGCGTTCTCTTGAGTCCCGGCTTGATTGGGGAGATGAAGGTTGACCGCACCATTTGTGACCTTGAAGGCATCGTTTGATGTTTAATATTCGGTTCATGTTGACATCGCTCAGGCAAGGCGTCAACGGTAAAATCATGTAGAATGGTGGCTGGGCATGCGGCCATCGCTTCAATCATGGCCTATGAGTAATGGTCTGTATTCAATTATTGTATTGGGAAGGATTAAAGGAATCAGAAGTGCTATCGCTTCAATAAAAACTCTTGTCCAATTTTGGCGGCTCTTTCAATCATCTTCATATACATTTCTCTTGATACCACTGCGCCGTATTTGGCTTTGATGCAACCGGCGCTATACGCCAGAAAACAGGAGTACTCCAGGTGGGATTTATTCAGCAAGGCCAGTAATGGCTCCTTTACTTCAGGTACAAGCTTCAACTCTTCGGACTGGTATTTTTCGTATCCTACTTCAAATAACCGGTCAAACAGCCTAATTTTGGATATGTGGGGATCCCTGATTTCGATTTCCGACTTGATCGGTAAAAATTCCGGTAAGATCTGCATGGCAAAATCTTCAATTGCGGTGCGCTCTTTTTTCATAAGCGTCCACTCCGAACCAATAATACATCAGGGGTATTGGAGCCGTATTGTCGTTTTGCTAAAATGCGGAAGCCCGACGAAGAATTCCAATAAATTAGGCAACTGGTGCGTTCATTAGCCTGGGCACTGCTTCATGTCAATCAATTATTTTTGTAATGATAATCTACAATTTCTTGCCCCACACGGCATAGATTGGATCAGAGAAGGGCACCTGCCCGAAATATTTGTCATGCCGGGGGCGTATCAAACCGCGGATGGAATAGGTCTGCAGCTCGCTAAAAATCTGGGTTTGATGGAAATATTCTGTCACCACCCCCATGCGTTCAAACTCGCTCACCTGGGTCCATAAGTGAATGGCTTTAGGTGGGAACCAGCGATTAGAAAAGGTGATGATCATATAACCGCCTGGACGCAGTACTCGTGCGGCTTCTGAAAACACGGCGCCCGGCTGGATTAAATACTCCACCGATGCGGTACAAACTATGGCGTCATAAGAATTATCGGCATAGGGGAGAGTGGGATCATCATTGAGATCATGGACTTTGTATTCGCTTAGTAAGGGGTTCATTTCAAGCTCACGGGCATTAATCCCCAAACCGCTGACTTGTTGGTAACGAACATTCGTCGGTAGATGGGAATGCCAACTGCTCATCAAATCCAGCACATGCATGTCATCATGCATGAATCGAGCGTAGATTTGACGAACCATATCTAAGGCGGTGTCATCCAAATGATCAACCAGCCTTGGTTTGGCGTAGAAGAGCTTATCTGGATCTTCATCTTCGCGAGCGAAAGCACACTCGGAAAAATAATCCGTAACCTGGTTTTGCCATCGTGCTTGCATCCCGGGACCTTGAGTAATGGTTTCGATCCAATCCACCACTGCGCCACCGCGTTCATCAAATTTCGGTGAAACGGAGCCCACCGAAATATTAAGAGCAATTGGCTTAGCGGCTAAGGGATGCCCCATATCAATAGTGATGTGGCCGTTCTCCAAAGCGGCTATTCGAAAGGGCTCACGGTTGGAAGGAAAAATTCCAGTCATATCTGTGAGCACGCCTTTGGGGTAAAAACGTCCCACGCGCGGCTGTAAGTCTGGTAATCCTATGGTGTCCCCGCAAAAGCGGTGCCGGGGGATTTGGATCAAGGATGTTTTGCTGCCGTTGTTGAAGAGCTCTCCAGGCTCAAATGCCATTGTCGAGCTGTCGCCGGTTTGCTTTTCCATCATTGCCCTCATCACCCGTTGAGGCAGAAGATCACGCCAAAAGTTCACTCTTCTTCCCGCGTAAGTTTCAGTATGGCGAACATGGTGGCTGTTCCATGTTATCTGGAAAAGCAGGTCGGCAATCGAGTTCAGGCCAATGGTGATCATAGGCGATTCCTTTCAGAGAATTAATCCAATCTTCTTCTTACGGAGTTTAAGAAAGAATCAATGGAAAGCAAGGAGGGGCGAATCGTGGTGAAATGGTAGGCAAAACCTATGAGCTAATGGACATCAATAAAGAGCGTAAATTTGTGCTGTCCTTTTTAATTCCCAATTTCTGGCGCAAATTCTTACGATGAAAATGAACGGTGGTCTCTGAAACGGTTAATATTTCGGCGATCTCTTTGCTGCTGCGACCGTCCTTGACCAGAGCGGCTACCTGCATCTCCTGCGGAGTGAGCAAGATATTGACATTGGCCAAGCGTTGCAAGAGCGGGGATATAATGTCATTGAGATGGTTTTCAAGGATCTGCACCGTCGTTCTGTCTTTGGGCCTTAGCTGCGCGCGTTTGAGCTTTTCGACAAAGGGGAACACCAAATCCTTGAGGTTGCTCAGGACCTTTTGCTCCAGGTCCGTTTTGTCTGATTCGCGCTGTTTGAGCAGCACCTTAAGCGCGATGTTGGCTTCTTCGAGATTTTGCTTCTGCTCTTCAAGCGCTCTCTTGCTTTGTTTTAAGGCTTCTTCGATTAATTTGAGCTGAGTGATCTCCTCATGGCTGATAATCACATTGACGGGACCCTGTGCATCCATAGGAATGGCACGCAAATAGAACCAGTGTTGACCCGTGGGTGAATGGCACGGATAGTCGTAGAGAAATTCGGCCACCTGACCGCCGATCACCGAACGGATTCCTTCGGCCACGGCATGGGCATCGGTTGCGCCTTCACCTCGCGCGGCGTCGCAAATATCAAGGTAGTTGATACCCGTAAAGCTTATGGATCTACCGCCGTTCGCGGATTCCGCAAAGGCTTGCCAGGCCCGGTTGGTTTCAATAATAATACCGGCATCATCCAGAATGGCAATGTGGGCCGAAAGCGAATTCAAAACGCTTTTGCCAATATCGCTTTTGAAGGCGCACGCATGTTTTGATGAAGCCG
>JAKALP010000057.1 GCA_021824175.1 Deltaproteobacteria bacterium | reverse complement strand
GCAGACATTCTAATATTTTTGGTCATAAACAAACTCACTCAACCTGAGTTTCAAGAGTTGACCTTGAGGTCTCGCGGAAGATGCGGTAAGACCTGTGTGATTGAACCAAATATCAACACCTTGAACCATTTGGCAAATTTAATCATGCTTGCCGCATGTTCAAGGCGATTAAAATGGGGAGCTACCATGATTTTACCATATAATGGAAAGCAACCAGTCATCAGCAAAAGTGCCTTCATTGCAACGAACGCGGTGGTGATCGGCGATGTCGTGATTGGCGATGAGGCCAGTATCTGGTTCGGGGCCGTGGTGCGCGGCGACCGGGACCGGATCATCATCGGCGCCCGCAGCAATGTGCAAGACAACTGTACGTTGCATGTGGACAGCGGCGCGCCGCTGATTATCGGCCGGGAGGTCACCATTGGTCATAACGCCATCGTTCATGGATGCACAATCGAAGATCAAGTATTGATCGGCATTAATGCCGTCATATTGAACCATGCCAAGATCCGCGCCGGTAGCGTAGTAGGGGCGGGCGCCGTGGTGCCCGAGGCCATGGAAGTGGGCCCCCTGGAATTGGCGGCCGGTATTCCCGCCAAAATCAAAAAAACCTACGATGCTCACCGCGCGGTTCATAATGCCGGCGAAGCAGAGATCTATGTTCATTTGGCCAGGGACTACATGAAGTAATCCTTAGGCGCCGGTAGAATGCCGGAGTTACTTGCGCGGGATCGCTTGGATCAGATCTTTGACGGCCTGCAGATATGGCTCCAAACCTCTCATAAAAATATCGTTGTGATTGGCCCCATCAATTTGCAGCAATTTTTTCTGAGTGGCTCCACAGGCTTCGTAGAGCATTCGCCCATCGGTAAATGGAATGATATGGTCATGCTGGGCATGGATGATTAAAGTGGGGCCGCTATATTTCATGATCTTATCTACGTTGCGAAAACACAGCTCTTCCCTAAAACCGATCCGCCGCACATCGACGCCCAAAAGCCGCAACAATGGTTCGGCTAAAGCAAAACCGCTTTCGATGATCAGGCCAGCGATCTCATTTGGGCGGGCGGAGGCCAGTTCCAAGGCCGAGGCGCTGCCAAGAGAGCGACCCATCACCAATAGGGGGCCGGTGAACTGATTTTGGGAGCGCCACTGGTTCAGATAATCGAAAATTACATGGGCATCAGCCATCATGGCGCTGACCGTGGGACGGCCGCTGGAGCGCCCATATCCCCGGTAATCCGCCACTACAAAATTGATTCCTAGTTGATTGTAGAGCGGTCCCAAGTCATCATAGTCGGAAGCAATTTCGCCGTTGCCATGGAAAAAGAGAATGGTGGCGGCCTGGGTCGCGGTCGTGTGAAAGCGGGCGCCGACATGGACCGCCGGCGCTACGGGGATGAGGTGGTCCTTATCGCTCGTCTGATTGGAAAAGCCGCCCCACTCCTGCCTTGGGTGGAATATGGAGTTGGATATCTCGGGATGGTCCAATACTTCATATTTCATCGATTCACTTTGTGTCATTGGTCGTTCCTATGTTAATGCCATTGGGATTCTTTGTCCGAACCCCAGACGGTTATTGAGGTAGTAAACCTCGCTAGGTTCAAACATGTAGAGCTGCACGCGGTTCGCGATGTCGGGTGTGGCCCTCGGACGTTTTACTTCTTGCCCTGAGCGCAAAAAGGGTTCCGCGAAAGGAAATTTCAAAATAAAACGCGCGCTGATGGCGATTTTCTTGGTTTTTTTTTGAACCCATTGAAGACGGCCGCTCATCTGCAACCCCTGAATCTGATCCCATTGGTCGCTGTCCGCGAAAATAGAGGCCGCCACGACATCGGCACCGAGGCCCTCTTCCACGTGACGGGCACGCGGACTAGAAAAGAAGTAAAACCCTGGAGCGTGATAGACAAAATAGACCGGCGCGGCCCAAGGCGCACCGTCCGCGGCCGTGGCCAGCACCATCGTGCGCTGCTGGTGGATTAATGCCAGGGCCAAGGTTTTGCGCTCTTCTTCTTCCACAATCTCTGTCGTGGATACGGAGTGCTTGGGATCACGCTGCATGGCTCTACATTAACCCCCATTGGGTTGGTGTAGCACCGCACCCTAATAAATACATTTTCTCAGTATCTATGCGTGGGGCCTATTGAAGATGCACACCAGGCACTAGTGTGTTAGGCAGTCTTGGGCGCGATTTTGGGATTACCTAACTTGTCATCTGCTACAAGCTTTAGTTTGCCTTGACTGAATTCGATTTCCTCATCATCCGGCAAACCTTCGAGCTCCTTGAGTGCTTCGCGGATCTCTTTGGCGCCCCGCTCATAGACCTTCCATACCGAACCGTATTCGCGTTTGACTTCCCGAAGAGAATATTTGCCCTGAGTGTCGCGTACATGATTATGAATTAAATCTCGAATGGACTGCCAATTGTCGCGCCGAATTTGGGTATTGAGCGGGGTGAGGGTATCGATGCTGTTAAGCATATTTTCTTGAAAGCGGTTGAAGAGAAATCGCCGCATGGTCGCGCCATAGATGAGCATCGCCATTGAAGCTACACCGACACCAATGGCGGCGGGAACATAGATGTGTATTCCAGCCAGTGGCGGAAAGGCCATCGATAGGAAAAAAGCGGCTATGCCCAGCCCAATGCCCGCCAGGGCAGCCAATACCAGCGATTTGGCGCGGAAGGCGCGCACGCGCTCACGAAAACTGATGATGCCTTCCAGAAGGTGGGCCAAGCGCTGGCCATGGGTTTCCACAAAGGCGGCCAGGTTATCCAAACGATAGCGGGGGGCATGTAACACAGCTTTTTTCAGCTCTTCGCGTTGGTTTTCTAAATAGCGTAAATAGCTGAGATCGTGGCTGTCTGCTTTGGGGGCGGAGATGTCCTGGGGGGAATAGGTCAGGTGGATCATGGGGATATCTTTGCGCCCCGTAATTTGCGACAGGTTCCAGCACAAGGTGCCATAGACCCTTAACAGATCGATCATGGAAGCGCATTCATCAATGCGGTTCAGCACAAACAGGACTCGGTCCTCGAAAGTGCGTGACGGAAGCGTTTCACGCAAACTGGTGTGGATCTCTCGAACTGTGCCAGCCTTATGGGGATCAAAGAGCACTAGAACCAGATCGGCAATTTGGGCCAAATCGCCAATGACCTCTTGATAATTGTAGCCGCGGTCTCGTTCCGTGATGCTATCGAGCATGCCGGGAGTGTCGATGATGGCCAGATTCTTGAGAAAAGGGGAGTTGACCTTCTTGAGACGGAAATGGGCGGCAAATCGTTGGCCATGTTTTTTTAAGGTCTCAAAGGGATACTCGCTGTCATTGAGCAAAAATTTGCCATCCCGCGTTTCGGTGGTTTGGATGGGTGTGCCTTCGGGCAAATTGTCGTCATAGGTGATGACGGTAAACGAATCATCGGTGGGAGCCTGACCCGTAGCTTGAATCTTGGCGCCCAGGAAATCATTAATCAGGGTCGATTTGCCCGAAGAGTAGCCACCTAAAACCAGAACTTGAGGGCGCCACTTGATGTTGGTCTCCAAAGGGACATCGCTATAACCGTGCCGCATAGCCACAGGCGTGAGCTTCTGGGCCACCATTTCCAGCATTTCCGTTCGAAGGGCTTTGATATAGTTATCGCGATACATGCCTTGCTCCAGATGATTCGCCGTCATACCGGAATTACTGCGCCGGTGATGCCGCCATGATATGCGGTTAGGCTGTAATGGATTTCATGGCATTTATATGCAATAGGACGAATCAAATCAATAGATTAATCCATTTGGAGCTTAGATGGCCGATCGCTTTGTATCTCTTTTGTCCCTATCTTGGATTTGGGGTGGGCCAAATTGCCGAAACTATCCACAACCGCAGCCGCAATCACAGCTTCCGCCGCAACCTTCCACCAATTGCGCCATCGCCTTGACCACCTCGTGACTTTCAGCATCAAGAACGGAAAGGACAGTCACATTTAGGTGTACCGGCTGCTTGAATTGATTCTGGCTTAAAAGCGCATGTCCCAGGTGGCCGAGAAATGCGTGTTGGCAGCCTTGCTCAATGGTTAGATCTATCTGGTCACCAACCGTTTTTCCGAAAAGCAATTTTTCAAAGGGCGTTACCCCTTGGACGCCGATTCCATAAATGAAGGAGCTTTTGATGGTTGGCAATTCTTCTTCGGGCTGAGTCGGCGTGGAAGATATCCTTAGCTGGAGTGTTACTTTGTCTAATGGCCCAATGGTTTTCAAATCGATTGGCATGGATCATCATCCTTTCAATCAGCAAGTTGGCACAACTATAAGGCTATCCTGGCCATTCGCAAATCAAAAAGAAATATGAGGGATCGGGTATTGGAGGCTCACGGCAACATAATTACGCGGAAGCCTATACCGGCAGAGGCCTGATCAGGAGGAAAGCTTTGGCGGCGGGCGGAGCGGCATTCATTGGCCAGGTTTAGATAGTGGCCCCCGCGAAATACTTTTTCTACGCCGGCCTGGGGGCCCATAGGGTCGCGAACGATGTTGTCCTGATAAGGGCCATACCAGTCCAGGCACCACTCCGCAACATTGCCATGCATATCATAAAAACCCCAGGCGTTTGATTTTAGCTGGCCGACGGGTATTGGTGCCAGGGGATGCGGTGGGTTGAGGGCCGCACATTTTGGGAAAAAAGGACCGGCCCCAGCATGGTTAACGTGTTTTGGTGTCAGGCACTCGCCGAAGGCAAAGGAGGTCTTAGTGCCGGCACGGCATGCATACTCCCATTGGGCTTCAGTGGGCAGGCGATAAATGCGACCCTCTTTTTTGCTCAACCAGCGCACAAAGGCCTCGGCATCGTTCCATGAGACACAGGTTATCGGCATTGAACCGGCCGTGGTTTTTTCCTTGGCCGAAAAAGAAGCTTGGCGCCAATTCCTATTTGGTTCCCGGCGCCATTGTCCATCTTCGGAATGAATCCAACAGCCAGAGCGTTCCGCATCGGTCTGGTGTTTGGTGGCCTCCACAAATCGTTCAAACTGTCCGACCGTCAGCTCCGTGGTTTGAGCATAAAACCCCTGGGTCAATTGAACGGTATGCGGGATTTCATTGTCCACGAAATAATCCGTATTGACGGCTTTGCCCATGTAAAAGGAGCCAGCGTCAACCCAACGCAGCTCCATATCAAGACTGTTGACAAGCTTAGGCGTTGCCGCATCCAAAGCGATTTCGGTGCTGCTCGAACTGCCGGCCGTAAGTATGACCCCTTTGGTCTGGCTGCGAAATCCTTCGGCGGAAATCGCAATCTGATACTTGCCGGGGGCCAGATCAATTCCTTGCTGGAATTTTTGTCGACTATTCAAGAGACGGACAGTAGCGTTCGCTGGAAGTGTGTCTACATAAAGCCGCCCACAATCTTTAGGAATCTGGAGCGGATCAAGGATGAAATCGCCTTTGGCCAGGTCCGCATCGGGGTGCAGCGCATATTGCAGATGCTGGCCATCGCCACCGCGGGCCATCTGCTGGGAAAGATACACCGCCAATTCTGAGGCAGCAATGTGGTCGTCTTTAATTGCATCGGCCGCACCCGCTAATCCTTTGATTAAATAGTCAGAGAAAATACTTCGATCGGGGATCGGCTCGTTTGCACCTCCGGCGGCTATAAACTGGCGGATAGGTTGATTGGTCGAGATAGTAGATATTTTTAACGCCGGTTTACTAATGGTTAGAACGTCCAAAGACAATGAGGTGTCCAACAGCATCAGAAATTGCCGGGCATTGACCTGCTTTGAAAAATCGCTCAATTGGTAAATGCTGATTGCTTTTTGTTCAAAATCTTCGGGAGCATCTTCACGCCGTGGGCAATCCCGGGCTATGATCCATCCTACATTTTGGCCCTTGGGCATTTGCCGGGTTTCCCCTTGGCCCGCATAATAGAAAAGGAGGCTGCGTTCCGTGGTTCGACCGGTTTCATGCATGAATACGGATATGGCGTGTTTGAGTTGATCGGCCGCGGGATCGATCAGCAGGGTCACCTTAAAGCCCGCATGTTCGAGAAGAAAAGCCATTTGGCGGGCATTGCTCACTGCGTGGGGCAGCACCGGCCATTGTTCATAGCGGCTGACGCCCACGACCAAGGCATCTTTTTCTTTCGGGGGCGCCAAGACAGAAGGGTCGGCGATACTGCGGGTGTTAAGAGAAATGATTGTAACAAACGCAGATAGCAGCCACCCCGCAAAGCGGGCCAAGTAGACGCCGTGCTTCAATTAACTACCATCCAACGCTGACACTGCCATTCCCACCACTAGCAGGTTGTGGAGAGGTATCTCCTCCTCCTCCTCCGCCTCCCCCTCCGCCGCCTCCAGCCGCCAACGCCGCCACCAACCCCACGGCCGCAATTATGCCTAGCCACATACCGACTTTGGATTTTTTACCGTCGGTGCCCAAGGTGGAAAGATCTTCTTCCGCGGTCCCCAGGATTTGTGGTTCGGTCTTGGAGATTTTATCAGATCCCCATGCTGAGAGCGGTTGCGCAATCTGGATAAAACCAAAGATAAAAATAAAGCTGACCAGAAATAGTTTGGAAAATTGGTTCATCTGTTTTCCTCTTATAAATGCGGGTTGGACAACGAAATGGGACTAACGCGGCACCTCGCCAATGGTGACATCTTTAATTTTGGCAATGGACGGCGTAATCATTGGCATCTGCTGAGAGCCCATGAGTCGCGCCTCCTGGCTGACGTTTTTAAATACGTATTGATAGATTTCTCCGATACTGAGCTTGTGATCACTGTTGCTATCCGCTTCACCCCCGATACCTTTTAGTAGAAAGAAGGTGAACAAACCGTGCTGCGTATCTGGGTAAGCATTGCTGGGTTCGCCGGCCGAAGAAGAGCTGATAGCCACCATATGATCGGCCTCCTTATTCGTAATGAGGGTATCTTCCACATGAATCAATGCCGGCCGTGTCCCCTTCGCCAACATCTCCGCGGCTCTTGAAGCGATTCCGCTAAAACAGGCATCGATGAAAATGTAAGTGTTTTGATTGCCGATCTTGTCAAGATTCGCGTAGAATTCTTTTAAGGGGTAGGCGGTTGATTTGAGAAAACGAGTGTCGCCGTCATAAGGCACAAGGTAGGCATCCCCTTTTTTTATCTCTGGCGCGCCGTGCCCGGCAAAGTAGACATAGAGCTGGTTGTTCTTATTCAGATTGGCTGGCAGATAATCATGGATGAAACTTTCGATGCGCGCTTTGGTGGCTTCGTTATCCATGAGTAGAATTATATTCTTCTCCGGGACGCCCAAAATGCGCGTAAAATACTCCTTGACCACTAAGGCATCCTTGCGGGCATACTCGGCTTTCGGCAATCGGGCATAGTCTTCGATACCAATGATCAAGGCCCACTTGTTCGGATCCGGGGTCTGGGAAATGTTTTCGGGCAGCACGAGCTGCGCGGTAGCAGTAATCATAAAGGTTTTGGTGTCCACCAGGTCATTATTGCAAAAGATTTTGACCGACCACTTGCCGGGTAAGGTGGATGCTTTTTCACCATTGATGGGCATGGTGTGCCACAAGGTGACCGTGCGGCGGTATTTGCCATCCGTGGTTTTGACGGGATAATCTCCAGAGGAAGCATAAAGATTGCCGTTAGGTTCGAACCAATCCCATCGCATGGTATACTCGCCCGCAACGTTTTCGAACTGAGTCAGGGCGATGACTTTATCATCGGTGATGGAGAAGTTGTCGGTGGGCATATTGGCCACACCAATATCACCTTCGGGGACCACGCTCTTGGTGGTCGTAGTACCGTTGAATTTAATGGGCGGGCGGGTGTTTTTGCTACCAGTGCTGCACGCCACCATTGTAGTAATCATGCCAAGACAAATTATTGTCTTCAACGAGCCATACATTGGAATCCCCCCCTAAAAAGCTCAATACGATGTTCTTGATTTTGAGGCCCTGTAATTCAGTGCGATTGCACTGAGCATTTTGCCCCAATCCCTTGGAATGCGCTTCAGAAAGGCGTGATTGCTGGTAAGCAAAGGCTGAACCGGATTAGCCTTAAAGCCTATTCACAAAAATTAACCTTTTGGTATTAATTCTGCGGGGTCGCAGGAGCGAATTGCGTGCGGAATATGTCAAAAAAGCATATCACTGTCAATACAATTGAGGCCAATTGAAGCCAATAAAAAAGGCACCATGCGCCCTCTTGGGCATGGTGCCTTTTCGCCATGATGGAGCGTTAAGCTTTTCGAACGTTCTTGGCTTCTGGACCGCGGGTGCTTTCTTCAATATCAAAGGTTACTTTATCCCCCTCATTGAGGGTTTTGTAACCATCCATGGCAATGGATGAAAAATGCACAAAAATGTCTCGCCCGTTCTCCTCATTGATGAAGCCATAGCCCTTTTTGTTATTAAACCATTTTACAGTACCATTTGCCAATGCCGTATCCCTCCTATCTTTATTCGTTCCGACCGCGATGGTGCCGACTGGCGATGGCGTCCCGTAACAAGCCAATTATGTAAAAATAACAGAACCATCGTGTCACTATTTGCCCATTATCACCATAAGCGAAGGGTTGTGAATTGGTCAAGAAAAAACATAACCCTTTCACTGGCGGTCTAGATGGGCATCTCATAAGGGGGATCGCCAAATTTTCCGGCCCCAAATTCGGCATCGTTGGCGACCCGAGTCGGGATATGGTGGCCAAGATTCTGGCGAGTTTACCTAAAATCAGGTGAGAGATTGATCATTGCATGGGATTAGTTTTTATCGTTATAGCGTCTGATTTCAGATTGGCGCTTGAGTTTATTGATGTAGTTAGTTACGGCGTCGTTTTCTTTGTCGCGTCGCAAGGTCCTCTCAATCTTGTCGCGCACCTCGGCATAAGCCACGGTGGAGGGTGGACGGCGGTCAATCATTTTGATTAGGTGGTACCCAAAGCGGGTCGTGACGATGTCGCTAACCGCATCAGGAGCCAATTCAAAGGCTGCTGCAGCAAATGAGGGAGTCAATTGATCCCTGGTCAAATACCCCAAATCACCGGATCGGGTTTTGCTCGGACAATCTGAGTATTCCAAAGCCAGCACTGCGAAATTGGCCCCTTGGTCAATTCTGGCCTTAAGGGCTTTGATCTTCTCCAAACCTTCGGTCCGCCGGTTTTCATCGTTCATGTCATTGACAGCCACAAAGATGTGTTTGACGCGGATTTCTTCACCCTGTTGAAACAGTTCCTTGTGGTTACGGTAAAATGCCTGAATCTCGGCCTCGCTGACCTTTATACTTTGAACCGGTTCACGGCGCAGCAAGCGTTGGACAGTAAGTCCTTTGGCCAATCTTTCTTTTAATTGCATTTGGGATAAGTCTGCTTCTGTCAGGAAGGATTGCAATGCTGAGTTGCCGCCGAGTTTTCCTTTGAATTCAGACAATGCAGCGTCAACCCATTGGGGGCGGATCTGGATCTGTTTCGACTGTGCATGTTGATACAGCAGCTCGCGGTCGATGAGATTTTCAATCAGATCATTGCGCAGTTGCCGGATTTGCTGTTCATTGAGAGGCTGGTTGCGTAATCGCATTTCAATGGCAAGCTGTTTCGTCTCCCACTCCAGTTCCTTGGAAGAGATGATGCTCCCGTTCACCGAGGCCAGAGGGGATTCGGCTGCCATAATATTTCCAGTCCCGAAGATCAAATACAGAAGCAATAGTAGGGCAAATACGCCTGAAAGCATAAATGCTGGTCTTCTTATATACATGGCTTTCCTCAAACGGTCTGGCCAACCCTTAGTAATCGTCACAAAATAAATTTTACATTTCATGCAGGTTGTGGATGCATCGAATAGTTCCACTCTCCATGGAATTCATCACGGATGATGTTGAGCTGGCGCAACTGCTCATCCGAAACTTTGAT
>JAKALP010000041.1 GCA_021824175.1 Deltaproteobacteria bacterium | reverse complement strand
ATCCATAACGGATATAAGAGACCGAGCCAGTTTGCCCGCTTCATTTTTCAAATCATCATGGAGCATCAGCAACTGTAAGAATCGGGTATAGAAGTCGCTCCACTCTGGCTTTGCCGGTGGTGCCTTGGCAAAATGACATAGCTGTTGGAGTAAAGATAGCATTAGCTCGCCAAAAGCACCCATCTGTTTGTTGCCGCTTTCGGAAAGCGCGCGGGCTTTGCGGATAAAATGGGCAAGACATTGTTGATTGTGGTTGATCCAATTTTGATAGACCCTGAAATTGTCGCTGACCAAAATTCCTTGCCAATGCTTTACCAACTCGTTGAATGCTTCACGGGATCTGCGCGGATGCACAAGGTAGAAGGCCACCGAAGAGGTAACCATCACCCAAAGCCATTGCAATTTGCCGGCTTTAAACCAACTGGTTTCATCAATGTAGCCGACTTTGTCGCATCGCGCCATTTCAGCCATTTTATCATAAGCCGGTTTGGTGGCCTCGCAAGCCCGGTCAATGACTTTTTGAATGCTTCCGGTTGAGATGGCAACACCCAGAACCGAATTTAAAAACTGCTGCACCGACTTGCGGCTTGCTCCTTGTATGCCGCTCAGTTCGGCAATCAGGGCGCTCATCCGAGGACCGTATCCGAAAGCCTGCTCTTTTAAAAGCTTTGCCGATACCATTTTACCACAATCACCGCAGGTGCCTTTGTGCAGCACATAATGGGTGACATCAAGCTCAATTTCCGGCAATTCGATCTGCTGATGGGTGTAGAAAGGTTTCATTTTCTTTATGGTTTTACACCCACAGTTGCAATGCGTCGGTGGCACCACAACTGTTTTGGTTGGTTTGAGCATTTGTTGCCGGTGCCCATGGTGACCTTTTTGACCGCCTTTGTTCTTCTTGGAGCTTTTCTTCTTGCGCTGCGGTTTGGCAAACGGCCCATCGACGGAAGGCGGCTGACTGGAATTTTGGGAATTGCGATTAACCCGGCACTCCAGTTTTTCCGTGCGTCCCTTAAGATCGGCAATGCTTTGTGTCAGATGAAGAATGCTTTTTTCCAGCATCTCTATGTACTGCCGCACTGTCGGTGGGGTTGCCGCCCATTCAATCTCGGTAAATGGTCTTTTGAATCCCATACCGAGAATATAGCATGGCTAGAATAAAAAATCTAGCGGTTTTTATAATATTTTCAAGTAGTTACAATATAACCGGATTTCTTGTTAAATCTATGGGTTGTTTGCCCTGTGAACGGTTACAAAATCTATTTAGGAAACTTCCCCTACCCCCAAAGCTGTTGGTCACTGTTCGTCGCTTGCACCCCAGCCCCTTTGATGCTACTTTTGACTTCACAACTGGAGCATCTCACCGCTCCACGGGAAGGGAGAAATTCAAACCATGTGCCTTGCCGTGCCTTCGCGGATCACCCGCATCGATGGTCAGAACGCCACCATTGACGTGGCTGGCGTGCAGCGCGAAACCAGCCTGATGTTGCTGGAGGATGTCCAGGTGGGCGATTACGTCATTGTGCATGCCGGCTTCGCCATCCAAAAACTGGATGCCGCGGCCGCCCTGGAGACCCTGGAACTGCTCCGCCAAGCAGCCGCGGCCAGCGGCGATCCCCTGCCATAGACAACCCCATGAATCTTCGCCCGCCTTCTTCCGGCCATGCGATCGTGGCCCAACGGGCCCAAATCAGCGGCATTGTTCAAGGCGTGGGCTTTCGGCCCTTTGTGCATCGCCTGGCCCATCAATTTCAATTGCACGGGTGGGTCAACAATACGGCCGCCGGTGTCACCATTGAGGTGGAAGGCCCGGCCCAAAGTGTGGAAGCCTTTTTCAAAGCCCTGCCCGCGCAGAAGCCGCCCCTGGCCCACATCACTGCTATCCAGATCCAAGACTGCCCGGTGACCGGTTACGAAGCATTCACCATCGAACACAGCCAGGCCGCACCCAGCCGCACGGCCCTGATCTCGCCCGATGTGGCCATCTGCCACGATTGCTTGCGCGAGCTGTTCGATCCCGACGACCGCCGCTTTCACTACCCCTTTATCAATTGCACCAACTGCGGCCCGCGCTACACCATTATCGATGACATTCCCTATGACCGGCCCAATACCGCCATGGCCGGTTTTACCATGTGCGCTCTTTGCCAGGCCGAGTACGATGATCCCGTTGACCGGCGCTACCACGCCCAGCCCAATGCCTGCGCCGAGTGCGGCCCGAGCGTGGCCCTTTACGATGCCCGGCGCCGCCCGCTCACCAATGGCGATGCCATTGCCCAGGCGGCCCAATTGCTCCAGGCCGGCCACATCCTGGCCGTCAAAGGCTTGGGCGGTTTTCATCTGGCCGTGGATGCTTTTAATGATGACGCCGTGACCCGGCTGCGGCAACGCAAGCACCGCGAAGAAAAACCCCTGGCGGTCATGGCGCCGGATCTGGAAACCATCCGGACCTTTGCCCATGTGGGCCAAGAAGAGGCCCAACTGCTGGCCACCATCCAGCGCCCCATTGTGCTGCTGCCCAAGCTCTTGCCCGAAAAGCTGGCCTTTGCCGTGGCCCCGCGCAACCATTACTACGGCGTGATGCTGCCCTACACGCCGCTGCATTTTCTTCTCATGGCCCACGGATTTGTCGCCCTGGTGATGACCAGCGCCAACTTAAGCGAAGAACCCATTGCCATTGACAATGACGAAGCCTTCACCCGTCTGGATCAAATCGCCGATTACTTCCTGATCCATAATCGTCCCATTCGCTTGCGCTCGGACGACAGCATCGCGCGCACCGTGGCGGGCCGCACGCGCCTGGTGCGGCGCTCGCGCGGGTTCGTGCCCGTGCCGGTCTTCCTGAAAGAAGAACTTCCCATGGTGCTGGCCTGCGGCGCGGAGCTGAAGAACACCCTCTGTTTGACCAAGGGCAACCAAGCCTTTGTCAGCCAGCATATCGGCGATCTGGAAAACCAGGCCACCGAAGAGTTCTTCCTTCTGACCCGCACCCATCTGCAGCGCATCCTCGACATCACCCCCCAGGCCGTGGCCTGCGATCTGCACCCCGATTATCTCAACACCCGCTGGGCCAGGGAGAGCTCCGGCCTGCCGGTGATCCAAGTGCAGCATCACCATGCCCACATCGCGGCCTGCATGGCCGAACATCAAATCGACGGCCCGGTCATCGGCCTGGCCTTTGACGGTACGGGCTTTGGCCCGGACCACACCGTGTGGGGCAGTGAAGTATTAAAGGCGGATCTGGCGAACTTCGAGCGCCTGGCGCACATCGAACAGGTGGCCATGCCCGGCAGCGCCGCGGCCATCAAGGAGCCCTGGCGCATGGGCCTGGCCTGGCTGCACCAGGCCTTCGGGCTGGACTTGTGGGATCTGGCGCTGCCTTTCATCAATGATACTTCCAGGGACAAGGCCAGCGTGATTCTGCAGATGATCGAGAAGCACATCAACGCGCCCCTGACCTCCAGCCTGGGGCGGCTATTTGATGCCGTGGCCGCCATCATCGGTTTGCGCCGCGATGTGGCCTTCGAAGGCCAGGCCGCCATGGAGCTGGAGATGATGGCCGACGGCCAGGCCCAGGGCAGTTATGCCTATGCCTGGAGCAAAGAGCCGGTGGCGCGGATTCAAGCCGCGCCCATCATCCGCGCGGTGGTGGATGACTTGCTGCACGGCGTGCCGGCCTTTATCATCAGCCGCCGTTTTCACGATACCTTGGCGGCCCTGTTCGCCGATCTGTGCGGCCAGATCCGCGCCCAAACCGGCCTGACCCGCGTGGTGCTCAGCGGCGGCTGTTTCCAGAACGCCCTGCTGCTCACCGGCTTGACCGGCGCCTTGCAACAACAAGGGTTCGATGTATATAGTCATGCTCTGGTGCCGACCAATGACGGAGGGATTTCGCTGGGGCAGGCGGTTATTGCGGGTCGAATTCTCAAAAAAGGCGCTTTACCTCCAGCTTGATGGCGCTACCAATGACACTCACTCTTTTTCAACGTAGAGACGCAGAGAACGCAAAGATGCGCAGAGGATAAGCAACTGCATTTTCGGCATCGGAAAGCATATGTTTTTCCTCTGGGATCTCCGCCTAATAGAATTGATATCCTGACGACATTGAAACAAGTAAAATTTGAAGAGTGCTATAAAGCAAGGGTAGACGTTGAAATTCAAGGGATTAAAATCAGTTTTATTGATCTTGAAAATCTGAAGCACAATAAGCGCGCCACCGGCCGCCCACAAGATCTGGCCGATGCGCAAAATTTGGAGTAAAGAGGTTGCGACGGTTATGTCTTGTTCCTATGCAGAGTGTGGAATCTATGGCTAATTCTTCTTTAACGCAAGACGCGGAGGTCGCAAAGATGCGCAGAGGTTGCACAACATATACTTCAGTATCAGAAAGCATATGCTTTTATGCAAATGCTGCCATGATCTCCTCTTTTTCCTCTGCGCGCCTCCGCGAACGCTGCGCATCGGCGTTGAAAAGAAGAAATAGGACAACGCCGCAACACCATCACAAAGGAGAACTACCATGTCCTTAACCCAAGCCAATGGATTGACCGTCAACTATCGCTGGGATGGACCGGACCACGGGCCGGTGGTGATGATGGCCCACTCCCTGGGCGCGGACCTGACCATGTGGGATCCGCAGGTGAAAGCTTTGACCGGCGCGGGTTTGCGGCTGTTGCGCTACGACCTGCGCGGCCACGGCGCATCAGCGGTGCCCGCGGGGCCATACACCCTGGAGCAGTTGAGCGCCGATGCCGTAGGATTGATGGACGCCTTGGGCCTGCCCAAGGTGCATTTCATCGGACTTTCTTTAGGCGGTATGATCGGCCAGATGCTGGGGTTTAAATTCCCCCAGCGGCTTCTCTCTTTGGTTCTTTGCTCCACTTCAGCCCATATGCCGCCCAGAGAAATTTGGGAGGAACGCATCCAAACCGTGACCAGCAAAGGCTTGGGCGCCCTGGTGGATGCCACCATGGACCGTTGGTTCACCAAGGCCGGCCAGCAGCGCCTGGCCAGCCAGGTCCAAAAAATTCGGGCCATCTATCTTAAAACCACGCCCCAGGGATTTGCCGGCTGTTGCGCCGCCATCCGGGATATGGACCTGCGGCCCGGTATCCGCACCATTGATCGGCCCACCCTGATTATGGTGGGCGAGCATGACCAGGGCACCCCTGTGGCGGCGGCCCGCATGATTCATGAAGCCATTTTGCTCTCCAAGCTGGTGGTCATCGCCGAAGCGGCCCATCTGCAAAACATCGAGCAGGAAGATCGTTTCAACCGCACCTTGTTGGAGTTCTTCTCCGAGGTGGCAGGAGAAAAGGAGTAAAGCCATGATGACACCCCAGCAGTACGAAGAAAGTTTGGAAAAGCTCAATTACTGCGTCTATATGCTCGGCAAGAAGATCTCTCATGTTGCGTCGAACCCCATTCTTCGGCCCTCGCGCAATGCCGTGGCCAAAACCTACGAAATGGCCCAGCGCCCCGAGCATGAAGAGCTCATGACCGCCGTCTCCCATCTCTCCGGCCGGCGCATCAACCGTTTTACGCATGTCTTTCAAAACAGCCGGGATCTGGTGCTCAAGTCCAAGATGGGTCGGCTGCTGGGCGGCCATACGGGCTGCTGCTTCCAGCGCTGCGTGGGCATGGATGCCCTCAACGTGATGTCCATTATCACCTATGACATCGACCGGGCCAAGGGTAGCTCGTACAACCCGCGCTTTCTGAAGTTTGTGTCCCAGGTGCAGGAAAATGACTGGGTGGTGGACGGCGCCATGACCGATCCCAAGGGAGACCGCTCCCTGCCCCCCCACCAGCAGGCCGACCCCGATCTCTTCCTGCATGTGGTTCAGGAACGCAAAGACGGCATCGTGGTACGCGGCGCCAAAGCCCATCAGACCGGCCCGCTCAACTCCCATCAGATCCTGGTCATGCCCACCTTAACGATGCGTGAAGCGGATAAAGCCTACGCGGTCTCCTTCGCCACACCGGCCGACACGCCCGGCATCACCTACATCCTGGGCCGCCAGTCCTGTGACACCCGCAAGCTGGAAGAAAATGCCATGGACAACGGCAATCTCTACTACGGCGGCCACGAAGCCCTGATGATCTTTGACGACGTGTTCGTGCCCTGGGAGCGGGTCTTCATGAAAGGGGAGTACGAATTCAGCGGCCCCCTGGTGGAGAAATTCACCGCCTACCACCGACAAAGTTATGCCTGCAAAGTGGGCGTGGGCGACGTGCTCATCGGCGCCACCCAGACCATTGCGGAGTATAACGGGGTAGAAAAAGCTTCCCATGTCAAAGATAAGATCGTTGAAATGAATCATCTCAACGAATCGCTCTTTTGCGGCACCCTGGCCTGTGCCTACGAAGGCCGCGCCGAAGCCAGCGGCACTTTTATCGTGGATTCGCTGATGGCCAATGTCTTCAAGCACAACATCACCCAGTATCCCTATATCCTGGCGCGCCTGGCCCAGGACATCGCCGGCGGTCTGATGGTGACCCTGCCCTCGGAAGCGGATTTCAGATCGCCGGAAACCGGCCCCTTAATGACCAAATACTACCAGGGCGTCAAGGGTGTGGACACCGAGCACCGCATGCGCATGCTCCGGCTCATCGAGGCCATGACATTGGGCGCCCAGGCCGTGGGCTATCTGACTGAATCCATGCACGGCGCCGGCTCGCCCCAGGCCCAGCGCATCATGATCGCGCGCCTGGTGAACATGAAAGCCAAGCAGATATTGGCCAAACGGTTGTGCGGTATTGAACCGCTGGACTGATCCGGAACTTCTTGCCATTTACCCCGAAGCCGTATATGGAAACGGCGATCGCTAATTTGACAACTTCGAAGTTGTTTCGGCGGCAGAACAATTCGCCGAGGATTGACCATCCAACCCTGATAAAACCAATGAGGTGTTCAATGAAAAGATGGCAGACATTTCGGCTGGTAACCACGCTGATTTCCATTATGCTACTGCTTTCCTTGGCCAGCGCATGCGCCTCGTCCACTCCCAAGGAGACGCCACCCGCGCAGGTCGCTGCGCCGGCCGCCCCTACCGCTCCGGCCAAGTCCCTGACTCCGGCCGCCCCGGAGGAGTTGGGGTTTTCTCCTGAACGGCTCAGCCGGATTGACGCCGCCATCAAGGCCGACGTGGAGAAAAAGGCCTATGACGGCGCCGTGCTGATCATCGCGCGCAAAGGCAAAGTCGCCTATTTCAAAAGCTTCGGCAAACGCAATCCGGAAAAAGATCTGCCCATGACCGATGACGCCATTTTTCGGGTGCACTCCATGACCAAAAGCGTTACGGCCGTGGCTGTCATGCAGTTGATGGAAGAGGGTAAACTACTGCTTTCCGATCCCGTGTTCAAATACCTGCCGGCCTTCCGGGATGTTCAGGTGGGTGAAATCAAGACTTCCGCCGACGGTAAGGAGGAGTTGACCCTGCGGCCGCCCAAACGCCACATGAATATCCTGGATCTGCTGTGCCACACCTCGGGCTTGAGCTACTGGTTCATGGCCCCCAAACTCATCCAAGCTGAATATAACAAAGCTGGCATGCGCAATTTGAGCGACCTGACCAGCAAAGAGGTGGCGGACAAAATCGCCTCCCTGCCCCTGGTGGCTGATCCCGGCACCCAATACAATTACAGCGTCTCCTATGATGTGCTGGGCTGCATTGTGGAAGTCATCTCAGGTCAAACCCTGGATCAGTATGTGGCCGAGCGCATCGCCAAACCCTTGGGCATGAAGGATTCGGGCTTTCTGGTGCCCCCCGATGCGGCGGACCGGCTGGTCTTCATGCCGCCCACTTCGCCCTTCCTGACGCCCGTGCTGGCTACGGAAATCAAATTTGCCGGTGGCGGCGGCGGCATGGTGGGCACGGCCATGGACTTTGCGCGCTTCGGCCAAATGCTGCTCAACGGCGGCGAATTGGACGGTGTGCGCGTGCTCAGCCCCGCCACGGTGCAACTGATGACTGCGGATTCGCTGGGTGAGCTGGGTCGCCGTACCGATTCCCAGTACCAGCCTGGACCGGGCCATGGCGGGGGCTTTGACTTCTATGTACGCCGGGATGCGGGTGGCGCCTATGGCCTGGGCAGCGTGGGAGAATTCTACAAGCAGGGCATCGCCGGCACCATCTATTGGGTCGATCCCAAACAAGAGCTGGTGGCGGCCTTCATGGTCAACAACCCCGGCGCCCGCGAGTACTGCCGCTGGCAGATCAAGAATTTGATCTACCAGGCCATCGTGCAATGAGGATAGTTTGTTGATTCGTTGATTGGGAAAGAAAAAGAGAAGTAATAGCTCCTACCCATCGCTACATCAGCCATTCAAGGTTTGATGTTTCACGAATGCTTCGACGGCCGCTCACATTGATTGTGGGCGGCTTTTTTAGACAGTACTTTGCTTAACAGAAAGAAGGTGCCCAGGTGAAGAAATTTGACCTATTTTCAAAAATAAGAAAGGCAAACTCGACCATGGAATGATTGCTACAGTAAAGAATGGTTTTTGTTGGCCTGCTTTCTTTTTTGGTCCTCTTTGGGCTTTGGTAAACGGAATGGGGGTTTTCCTTGGTCTTTTTTTTCTCTCTGTTTTTTATATATTTGTAACGTGGCTATCTCGCTTCATGATTCATCTGTTGCTGGGCACTTATGTCTCTTCATCATTGAAATATTTGTAGTGATTTGGATCGGGTCTTCTGGAAATGGATGGATAAAAACCTCTCTGGGGAAAAAGGGTTATACGTTGCTACAAGCCAATGTCTCTGGATCAAATGCCGTTGAGGCTAAAACCAACCCTTGCCGTCCCGCTTTAGAGATTTTTTCTTGAAAAGCCCGGATCTTAAGATCCGAGGCCATGGTTTTATGGATGAAGTCCGCAAAAGATGAAAACTGATCTTTGCGGCTTTCATATTCGGCCATCAAATCGGTCTGAATGCGTTGTTTCATCTCCACACAATCAAATGCCTTGGTTGTTACCGTTTTCATCGCCCACCTCCTTCGGACTTAAGATGGTCATGGCCCGATAGCCCATGCGGATATTAACGCTATTGAAACCCCGGATGCGGTTGAAGTTTACAATGTGTTTAAAGTTCCAGCTCGAACCTGGTTGAAAAAGCGCTGGCTCGCCTCGGAAAATTCTTCGTCCTGCGTTCCGCCAAAAACCGAAGTATCCACGTAAACTCCGATTTTCCGCATACCTTATCTTCCATATTATTGTTTTTTTATAAAGATCCCAAAACCGCGCGTCGGGAACAATTCTTTCTTGCAGTGGTGCATCCGCCTGTCCAAAATGTCTGTTGCGAGCACCGGGTCACCGAACAGTTCCCACCACTCTCCGATCCCTTAATTTGATGCAATGATCGTCGAGTTTTCTCATGTCGGACTTTTTGTAGCGTCGTCAGAAGTGTTTCTGCCCCTATCGTCCCACCGACGGAAACCGCCTGGCATCGGTATGCGGGATGAACTTGGCCGCCGAGAAGCGGTTCATGAACTCCTGGTTGACGTTGAGTTCCATGTAGGTGATACGGTCGCGGATGGCTTCGGCTTCGGCCGGGGCGCGGCGGTCCAATAAGGCTTGGGTGGCGCCGCCCAGGGAAGTATTGCCCATGGGAAGAAAACGCGCCAGGGGCAAATCGGGCAGCATGCCGATGGTGATGGCCGAGCGCGGGTCGATGAAACAGCCAAAGGTGCCGGCCACCAGGAAGGCGGGCAGCTCTTCCAAAGTCAGGCCCATATTCATCGTGATGGTTTCCAGAATGGTGTACATGGCGGCCTTGGAGCGCACCAGGCTGTCCAAATCGGCCTGGCTGATGCGCAGGGGCCGGCCTTCGGCGGCCTGGTCAGCCGGCACGATGGTCAGTTGGGCCAGGCCGTCAATTACTTCCAGGCGCGGACCGCAGGCCTTGGGCTTGAGTTTGCCGCGAATGTCGATCATGCCGGCCAAGAAAAGTTGAGCTGCTAAATCAATTACACCCGAGCCGCAAATGCCTCTGGGGGGCAGCGCTTCAATGGTATGCAGCTCAAAGCGCCCGGTCACTTGATCGATGCGCACCCGGTCGATCACGCCGGGCGCGGCCATGGCGCCCATGCGCGACATGCCACCCTCCAGGGCCGGGCCGGCCGCGCCCGCGCAGGCCATGAGCCAGTCGCGGTTGCCCAGCACCACTTCGGCATTGGTGCCCACATCCACCAGAATGGCGGTCTCCTCGCGCTGGTGCAGGCCGGTGTAGAGAATGCCGGCGATCAGATCCCCACCAAAATACGAGCCCACATTGGGAAAGATCATCAGCTGGGCCAGGGGATGGACGGCCAGGCCGATTTGGGCGGCCGGGATCAGACCAAAATGATTGGCCGCGGGAATGTACGGTTCGCGGATCATCCAGTGCACGGGCAGGCCGGCCAGCAGGTGGCTCATGGTGGTGTTGCCTGCCACGGTGACTAAGTGAATAGCTTGGGGCTTGAGCCCGTGGGCCCGGCAGAGCGCCGCCAGGTGATGGTTCAGGCCGTTAACGATCAGCTCCTGCAGATGGTCCAGGCCGCCGGGCTGGTCGGCATGATGAACGCGGCCCAGGACATCCGGGCCGATGGCGATCTGGGGGTTGTCAAAGCTGGTTTCAGCCAGCACCATTTGCCGGGCCAGGTCCACCAGGCGCAATACGACCCGGGTGGTGCCCAGGTCCACGGCCAGACCGGCTAAAATCTCTTCGGACGCGCACGCCGTCACGTGCACCAGCACCCCACGGTCTCGGCCCTCCTGGAACAGCACGCAGCGCACGGCATATTCTGCCTCCCGCAACTGCTGGGGCAGGGCTTTAATCAAGCCCAGATCAGCTCGGATATGGGTCAAACCCAACTCCCGCTTCAGGGCGTTAAGCAGCCGGTCCGTATCGGCCGTGTTATCCTTTAGCGATGGGGTGGACAAAGTAGTCTCCACCACCCAACCCTGGATTTTCTTATCTACATTTGATTCTGTGGATGGCATACAATTCTTGAACCTAAATGGCGGGGATATAGCGGAGCTCGGGCTAAAAAATCGGTTATCGTCCTTATCGACTTTATCTACCTGTTTATCTTCCCACAGCGCAATGAACCCTGACCTTTAGCCGTTCTCGGGGTTAGCGAAAAGTTCTACTGTCATCTGATTGACTTCGTGCAACCAGTTTTCGCGCTGCGCCGGCGTACTGGTGCAGACCACGCTGAACATGCGCCGCCGCACATTTTTGACGCCGCAAAGATCCAAAATGCATCTTTTCCAAAGGGCTTCCAGGGGATCGCCGAAAACAGCCTGCTCACGTGGATCAGGCGTGTTGGATGTATTGAAAATCAGCGCAGCCTTGGCCTTGAGCAACCCCATGGGCACCCCTTCGCCGCCGTCGCCCTCTTCAAAGCGATAAGCGAGGCCCGGCCGAAAGACCCGATCGATCCAGCCCTTGAGAATGGCCGGCGGTTGACCCCACCAGTTGGGATGGATGATCACAATGCCATCAGCCTCGGCCAGCTCCCGGCAGTGCCGCCGGACATCATCGGGCACCGGGCCGTGCTCGGCAATCTCGGCCGAGGGCAGCAGCGGATCAAACCCTTCGGCGTAAAGGTCATGAAAAACGACCCGCCAACCCTGGCTTTGCAAGGCATGACAAACGACCCTGGCAATGGCGTGGTTAAAACTGCCGGAATCGGGGTGACCCAAAACAACGAGAATCGTCGGGGGCATAGATCCATCTTCGGTTGGTGGAGATTAATCATTACGGTCGCGACGTGGTTCCATCGCGCGCGATGTTGCTTACCACAAATTCTGTCGCAGGCCAAAAGAGTTCTATGCGGTGATCAACCGGCCCGTCAGATAGGTCCCCAGGATAAATAGGGAGCGAAGATCCAGATAGGTTTCCGCCGAACAATGGAAGAGCAGCGCGGCCTGGGCCGGGAACAGATCGTCGGCGGCATTGAATTGCAGAAAGAGCGGGACGTGGGGTAGGGCTTCGAAGCGTAGAAAAAGATCGAACGCGCCGTTGGCTTCACGCCTGCCGCCCAAACGGATTGCGGCGGCCAGCAGATCTTCGCCGCGGCGGCCGAAGGTGGTGGTGATGATTTTGAGGGTGTTGTCGGCAAAACGGGCCACCAGGGGGCCGCTATCCGTAAGCTCGCGAAAGGTGATGCGCGGCCCTTGCGGCAGGGGCTGGGGTGGGAAGCGCAGTACATAGCGACAGAGCACCAACCCAACAGCAGCCGTGGCGGGCTGACTATCCGGGCCTACGCAACCGTCGGGGCTCACTTGATGAATCTGCTGGAAAAACGGCAGCGCCAATCCGTTATCCATCGGCTGGCAGCCAATTCGCCGCGATAGCGCCGCCCAATCCATGTCCGCCAGCGCGCTGCGCGCCTCCTGATACTCCTGATCGATTCCGATCAGCATGCGCCCTGCCCGGCACAGCAGCACTGGGATTGGGCCTTGAGCTGTTGCAAAATCATATCGCGCTCATCTTCCAGCGCAAACAGGGCCGCCATCAAGACCGGTTTGATGGAATGCGCGCCCAGGCGCTTTTTGGCTTCCTCGATCTCCACTTCAATCTGCCCGAGGCGCTCCTTTAATTGGGTGAAGGATGTCATGGCAAAGCTCCTTTGGTAGCGTCATTCAATTTGCCCTGGCCGATTGCCAGGATGATTGCATCATAAAACAAACAATTCACCAAAGAATTGATTTAGATCAATCAGCCGCCAGGCAATGGCGCACAATGCTCTGGGCATGAAGGGCCGTGGTGTTGAGCACGGGGATGGTGAAATGGCTTTGGTCTAAGACCAACGGCAGTTCGGTGCAGCCCAGAATGAGGCTGTCGATGGCCTGGGCTTGGATCATTTGTTTCACGATGGCCACAAGTTCGCCGCGGGTGCTCTCCTTGATCACGCCCAACTCGATTTCGGAAAATAGCCGCTGCTGGATCAGCACCTGGGCCGCCTGATCTGGCACCATGATCCGCATCCCCGCCTGGGCAAAGGCGCGGGGATAGAAGTCAGCCCCCATGGTAAAAGCGGTGCCAAGCAGACCGGGGCGTTTGAGTTCCATTTGTTGGGCCGCTTCACAAGCAGCATGCACAATGCTCACCAGCGGAATGGGGGATCGCGCCTGCACCGCATCAAAGACCGCATGGGGCGTGTTGGAGGCGATGGCGCCGAACTCGGCGCCGGCCCGGTGCAGGGCCTCCACCCGCGCCGATAACCAATCGGTCATGCGCTCCCACTGTTGATTTTCGATGATGGCCAACAGTTCAGACAGGTCCGCGCTGTAAATGATGATCTCCGGGTAGGTCAGCCCGGCGCCACGTTTTTGAAAGGCCGCGATGATCTGCTTGTAATAGTCCACCGTGGATTCCGGACCAATGCCGCCGATGATACCGATCTTCTTCATTTCACTTCTCTTTGAACAGGGCCACAAACTCTTCCGGCAAGGGATGGGATTTGTGGGTGCCTGGTTTGGCGCACACCCAGATGATTTCACCCGTGGATAGCAGCTCGCTTTGATCCTTGGCAAAGACCCCCAAAACAAAGGTGACGCTGGAGGTGCCAATGCGCCCCACGCGCACGCCGATGTCGAGAATCGTGTCAAAGCCGATGGGCTTTAAATACTCCACGGTAGCCTTAATCAGGTGAAAGTCAAGGCCCTTGGCCGTGAAAAAGTCAGCATAGCTATACCCAGTCGCACGGAAAAACTCGGTGATGGCGGTGTCGAAATAGGTCAAATAATGGGCGTTGAACACCACTGCCTGGGCATCCACCTCAGCATAGCGGACCCGTAAGGAGTAGAAAAAAGTGAACTCTTCGCGTTGCATTCAGTCTCTCCTGGAATAAGTCAATGGCGTAAGTTGCGTTACACTCGATGCTCAAGTTTTTAGGGAATTTGTTCAAATTCAAGGCGGAAAAAAATTTTGACCGCAGGCATACATGGAGTATGTCGAGGATCAAAATTCTTTTCCAACGCAGAAGTTGGGCAAATTAACAAAAACTTGAACATCGAGTTACACCACGCCCTTAGGCATGGGCATCACTTTTTCTCCACCCAGCACATAGCCCCCGTCTAGTCGTACCACGCTGCCGGTCATGAAGGGCGCCTCCGTGATGAGGAAGCGCACCAGCTGGACCACATCATCCATTTGGCCGGTGCGGCCCAGCAGGGTGTGATCCAAAATGACTGCCTTCTGCTCATCGGTGAGCAATCCCCAGCCCCGGGTGCCCTCGGCATGCCGGGTGTCAAATATTCCCAGCATGATTTCATTGACGCGCACCTCGGGCGCGCCAAGACGGGCCCAGGTTTCGGTCAGCAAAGAGATTGCCCGGTTGGCCGCGGCGTAACCCTCGTTGAAAAGCAGGCTGGCCGGACCGCTGCGTCCCACCAGGCCGGCGATGGAAGAAATATTGATCACCACGCCGTCGCCCGATTGCTTCAAGTGGGGCAGTGCGGCCGCAAACACCCACTGCTTGGCGCGCAGCGTGGTCTCCAGCTCCAGATCCCATTGCTCCTGGGTGTAAGCACCATGAACCACCGGCATGCCGCCGCGCTCAATGTTATTGATTAAAATGTCCAGCCGCCCGAAACGGCTCAGGATTTGGCGCATCAAGCCATCAACGCCATTCGTGTCCCGCAGATCAATCTGGGCGATCAGATGGGGCCGGCCGGTGTCGGCCGCGTCCCGGCGCAGGGCCTCCACACTTTCGGGCCAATCAAAATAGGTGTAGATCACTTTGACCCCCTGCCGGGCCAAATCCAGGCCGATGGCCTTGCCAATGCCTTTGACGCTGCCCAGGACCAGGGCCACTTTGCCTTTCAGATTCATCAGGCACAACTCCTTCGGGTTCAAGGGGGGTTAATACCAGCACCCATGGTAAATTGTCGCAGGTTAAAATCCTTTGCCAGCCCAGAGTGTAAATATGTTATATCTCAAACACGCTTCCAAGCAACTACCTTCCCGCCGGCGGCGGGAGCATGAGATGAAAATTGAGGTGTTCAGATGTTCTATCTGTACACGGAATCGCTTTGGGCAGTCGGCCAATGGTTATGGCCATTGAATCTGAAATTGGGCAGTTCTGAAAGGGGAGAAGAAAATGGACTCGATATTAAAACGCATCTCGGAGATTAATCTACGTTATGAAGAGGTCAAGGAGGCAGGGCTCTATTTCTATCTTCAGCCCCTGGAAGGATTGGAGGGCGCCTGGGTGTCGAGCAACGGCCGGCGCATGCTCAACCTCGCCTCCTATAGTTACCTGGGCCTGCTGGGCCATCCCTGGATTGAAAACGCCGCGCGTGAGGCCATCACGCGCTATGGCACCGGCACCCACGGCGTGCGCATCCTGGCAGGTTCGCTGCCGCTGCACACTGAACTGGAGCAAACCATCGCGCGATTTAAAAAGGCCGAAGACGCCATCGTGTATTCCAGCGGTTATGTTACCAACCTGACCACCGTATCCACCCTGGTGGGCCGCAACGATGTGGTGATTTGTGATAAATTCAACCACGCCAGCATTGTGGATGGCTGCCTGTTGAGCGGCGCCCAGTTTCTTCGTTTCCGCCACAACGATATGCCCGACCTGGAGCGACGGCTGCAACAGGCCGGACCAGACAAAGGCAAGTTGGTGATTGTGGATGCCGTCTTCAGCATGGATGGTGATATCATCAACCTGCCTGAAGTCAGCCGCCTGTGCCGCGCTTATGGCGCCCTGTTAATGGTGGATGAAGCGCATAGCTTGGGTGTGTTGGGGGCCACGGGGCATGGGATTGAAGAGCACTTCGGTCTGCAAGGGGCCATCGACATCCAGATGGGCACCTTGTCCAAAACCATCCCCAGCGTGGGCGGATATGTGGCGGGCAACCGCGAACTGATCACCTATCTGAAACACGTGGCGCGCGCGTTTGTCTTTTCAGCCGCCCTTCCTCCGGCCCAGTCGGCCGCGGCCAAGGCCGCCTTCGAAGTTATGGCGGAGGAACCGGCGCGGGTCAGAACCCTGCGGCGCAACACGGAACTCTTCCTTGGAGGCCTCAAGGCCCGGGGTTTTAGCACTCTGCACAGCGAGACCCCCATTGTGCCCATCATCTGCGGTGAAGACCAGCAGGCCTTCCAGATGGCTGGGGTATGCCAGGAATTGGGCATCTTCGCCTTGCCGGTGGTCTCGCCCGCCGTGCCGGCCGGCCTGGCCCGCCTGCGGGCATGTGTCACGGCGGCCCACACCGAATCGGACATTCTCCATGCGCTGGATATTTTTGAACGGGCGGGCCAACGCTTGGGGATCGTTAAATAGCGCCCGACCGAAAACCCCTATTTTTTCAAATTCTCCCCGTTAAGAAATTACCGGGGCAGAAAAGCAGTGACTAAATCTGTTTCGCAATAACGACCAAGCTATCTCAAAATAGACAGTTTGGGCCAAAAGATGATTTTGAGATAGCTTGGACATTACAAAACAATCCCGAATCGCGTTGGACCGCGATCCGGGATTTTGATGCACAAGCGTTGACCTATTGTAGTACTAGACTGATACCGCCTTATTTAACCCAAATATGCTCTGACTGTCCGGCGGTGCTGGAAAGCGTGGTGGCATAAGAGGTCTGGCCGTCGAGGTAGTACTTCATCCAGGCGATAATGCTGCCGGAAAGAGTCGCGGCGGTTGTGCCGTAGGCTGAAGCCCAGGACATATGGTTCATCGCCGAATAGAGAAAATAGCCTTTCTTAATGGCGGGCAGCGCATTGTATTCGCCCTTGGTCATGCGATAGGTGGCCAAGGTGTCAAAACTGCCGGCCTGAATCAGCGTGGCCGCTTTGATGGTGGAGAGCGTGCTGCTGGTAAACTCCTCTTTCCACGGGGCCAATCCCACGGTGGTTTTCAACTGGCTGCCCAACTGGGCCGAAGCCCACAAGGAACCACCGCCGCCCTTGGAGTGACCGCAGGTGGAGAGTTTGGCCGTGTTGATTTTACCTTTTAAAACACTGTGGGTGTTGTTGAGCTCTTTGAGCTTGGCGATGCAGGATTTGTGGGCATCGCGCCAGCCGCTGACCATGCCGTAAATATTGGTGGGCGTAAACGCCAGTACCACATAGCCGTTGTTGGCGAGTATTTCGGACAACCACTCCATTTGATCCAGGGTGCCGGTATAGCCGCTGGTCATGGTCGTGGCGCCAACTGAACCTGATATAGTGCAGGGATAGTATAAAACCGCTTCCAAAGTATTGCTTACGCCGTAAACATTTTCAGAGCAAAGAGTAGCGCCCTCACAATTGCTATTAACAACGCCGACCAGACACAGGATCAACAGGATCATCAGAGAGCTTTTCATTGTGGTTTTTCCTCCCTTCCTTCGCATAAGAAGTGTGGTGTGCTGCATAGTAGAACTTGTTGCCCATAGTGATTGATTCAAGGTAAGTCGCGAATGCACCGCCTTTCATGCGCTTGCTCTTCACCTCGTCTCCTTTTGGCAACCCTCTTTGACTATTCTCACACCATTCAACCTCAATGAACTTCTCCCTCTTCTCCGGCGCGGCCTGGAAGCACATCTGACATAGGGCTGGTTTTCTACCGCGCTTAAATTCATTGTCTTCAGACCGACCAAAACCGTCAATTGGGTGATTTACTAAATCTGATATGTCGAAAAACCTATTGACTCGACCTACCCATATTTATATAGTGACCCCATTCGGAAACTGAAGTTTCCTCCTAACTTACCAAAATTGTTATAAAACAAGCCAAGAAGGCTGGCTCCCGCGAGGCAACACCGCCTTTTTGGCTTTTTTATTTCATTTGCGAATTTGCCCGACCAAACAAAGGAGGATTCCGACATGCAAAAATCACCTTTTATTCTCGTTTGCCTCTTCGCGTCCTTGCTATCCTTAAACGCTGGCCCGGTTTGGGCCCACTTCGGCACTATCATTCCCTCTCATGATATTATCACCCAGTATGATGATAAACATTTGAATCTTCAGATTAAATTTATTCACCCGATGGAAATGCAATATATGGAGATGGCCAAACCCAAACGGTTCGGCGTCATTCAGGGCGGCAAAGCCCAAGATCTGCTGGCGACGCTGAAAAGCACCAAGGGTAAAGCCGCCGATCAACAAGAGTCTTTTACCTTTTGGAGCGCCGAATACACGATTCACAGACCGGGCGATTATACCTTCTTTGTCGAGCCTGCCCCGTACTGGGAACCGGCCGAAGATCTTTTCATCGTGCACTACACGAAGGTGTGTGTCCACGCCCTGGGGTTGGAGGCGGGCTGGGACCAGCCAGTCGGGCTGGAAACCGAGATCGTGCCCCTCACAAGGCCCTATGGGTTGTGGACCGGCAACCTGTTTACCGGGCAAGTGCTGCTCAAGGGCAGGCCCGTGCCGGGCGCCGAGGTGGAAGTGGAGTACCTGAATGAGTCGCCGGACAATCGCTCCATTGTGCATGCCCCTTCCGACCCATTCGTGACCCAGGTGGTCAAAGCCGATGGCAACGGGATCTTCAGCTATGCCATGCCTAGGTCCGGCTGGTGGGGATTTGCCGCTCTGAGCCAAGCGGGCTGGAAACTCCAGCACGACGGCCAGGACAAAGGCGTAGAGATTGGCGCGGTCTTTTGGGTGCGAACCGTTGACATGAAGTAAATCAGGGGGCGATCATGAAAACATATAAGTATTTACTGATGGCCGCGGCGCTCACATTGTTCTTCTGCGGCCAGGCTTTGGCCCACAAAGTCAACCTCTTTGCCTATGTGGAGTCTGGAAAAATCTACACCGAAAGCTATTTTCCGGACGGCAGGCCCGTGGTGAGCGGCAAAATTAAAGTCTATGACAGCGCCAACCAACTGCTGCTGGAAGGAGTTACGGACCCAGAGGGCCGGTTCAATTTTACCATTCCTAAAGCAGATGATTTGACCATTATAGTTGAAGCCAGCATGGGGCATAAGAACAGTTTCAAGCTGAAAAAAGCGGAAGTGGAGGCTGGAAAATGAGACTGATCCGCAAAACGCTTTTGGCCGCGCTGCTGTGGCTCTGTCTTTGGGGGTGGCCGGCAGTACTTCCCGCCCAAACACCCCCGGAAGAAGATTGCCGGGAACTCGTTGCTTCCTTCAAGGAGGAAAATCGCAAACTCTCCGAAGAACTGCGCCGCATTCAGCGCGAAATCGCGGCCTTGCGCGCGGACCTGGGCAAACCAGGCCTCAAGGAGATCTTCTCCGGTATTGGTTACATCGTTGGTTTTTTCGGCGCGGCGGCCTTTGTTGCCGCGCGCCGCAAGGAGAAATAATGCATATCTCCGACGGCGTACTGCCCGTTTCCATAACCATCGGCGGTTATGCGGCCAGCGCGGCATTGACGGCCTGGAGCGCCCGCTGCACCCGCAACGAAGATCTGCCCAAGCTGGCCGTGATGACGGCCGCCTTCTTCGTGGCCTCGCTGATTCATGTGCCCTTCGGTCCCACCAGCGTCCATCTACTGATCCCGGGCTTGACCGGAGCACTGCTGGGCCCCTCGGCGTTTCTCTCCATTGGACTGGGCTTGCTGCTGCAAAGTCTTCTCTTTCAGTTCGGTGGCCTGACAGCGCTGGGCGCCAACGCCTTGATGATGGGGCTGCCGGCCGTGGTTTGCGGCTGGCTTTTTCAGCGCTTCAAGGGAACCACCCGCAAACGGCAGATGGTGATGGGCGCCGTGGCCGGGGCCTTGGGCACCACCTTGTCTGCCCTGATTTTGGCCGCCCTGCTGGCCACGGGCGGAGAAGAATTCTTCGGTGTGGCCAAAATCGCCCTGGCAGCCCACGTTCCGGTCATTCTGATCGAAGGTGCGATGAGTGCCTTCACCATCGGATTTCTGGCCAAAGTCAAACCGGCCTTATTGCAACCCTCGTTCAGAAAGCCCGCTGAATGAGCGGGCCATGCGGTTGAAAATGTCACCTGCTTCCGGATTAAACACTTGACTCGTAAACACCTGTTGGCTGTAGAGCGATCGAATGGTCGGATGAAGCCGACCCCTTAAAGAATTTCTACCGAAGAATTAGCCATGAAGGCGCGGCCCGTCGGGGGCCGAGGCGTTCATGGCTTTTTTATTGCCCAAAATACACAACAAGGAGGAGATGAAATGAAACAAAAATGTACCCTGACCATTATCCTGATGCTACTGTTTGGTTTTTGCTGGGCGCGCGCGGCCGCGGCCCATGACATGTGGATCGAAGTCCGGGATTATACGCCGGCGCCGGGCGAAGAGATCACCATGACCCTGACCTATGACCACCACCTGCCGGGCCGGGAATTTCTTTCCAAGGAGTATTTGCACGAAATCTATATGCTGCGGCCGGACGGGTCGCGAACGCCGATCCAGAGCTATTCGGAGGTGGAGTACAAAGCCGAAGCAGCGCCCGCCGGCACGGGAACCCATCTGATCGTCGCCACCCAGAAGGGCCGTTTCTGGACCAAAACCACCGAGGGCTACCAATCGGGCAAGTCCAAAAAAGAGGTCAAAGAGCCCATCGCTTGCACCTACTCAGCCAAGTCAGCCAAAGCCATCATCAACATCGGCGCGCCGGCCGGTACGGTGCCGAGCAAGCCCTTGGGCCACGACCTGGAGATTGTTTCCCTGGCTGATCCGGGCGGTTTGCGCGCTGGCGATTTTCTACCGGTCAAAGTGCTCTTCAAGGGGCAACCCTTATCCGGCGCCGATGTGGTAGCCACCTATGTGGGATTTTCCAGGGAGAAGAATACCTTTGCCTATGCCACCAAAAGCGGTGCCGACGGTGTGGCCAAAATCCGCATTGCCACTCCAGGGGCCTGGCTCGTGGCGGCCCATCAGAAGGAACCGTATCCAGACCCCAAAGTGTGCGACGAAAGCAGCTTCGCCGCCATCCTGACCTTCGAAATCCAGTAGATCCGAATCACCATGAGGAGAATTCACATGAAATGCAAATTCAGATGTTCTATGTTAACCCTGCTGCTGACCCTGTTTCTGTTGTTGGGCGCCGCGGCCCTATCAAAGGCCGAAGAAAAGGCCGGGACCGAACAGACACCCAAAACCGGAAGTAAAAAAGAGACCGCCGTCACCATCGAGGATGTGGTGGTGCGCGGCCAGGCCGCTGACCCGGACCTGGAGGCTACCTCGGCCACGGTGCTGGACAACGAAAAAATCATCAACCGGGTCTATATCACGCCCCTGGACATTGTCTCCCTGTCGCCGGGTGTCAGCATCACCCAGTACCAACAAGGCGGCACGGCCTCCAATTTCGTCATGCGCGGCTTCACCGGCAACTCCCATGGGCCGAACGCCGCCATTTTTCTTGACGGAATTCCTCTCAATGAAGGCGACGGCTATGCCGACACCAACCTCATCAACCCCGAAGAGATCGAACGGGTGGAACTCATCAAAGGGCCTTCGTCGGCCCTGTATGGCAACTATGCCTCGGCCGGAACCTTGGCCTTCTATACGCTGAAGCAGGTGGACCACAACCATCTCAAGCTGCAATACGGGTTTTACGATACCCATGAAACCAATTTCGTGGGCGGCCTCTCCGACGAAAAATGGGATCAGGTGTATGCCATCCAGAACTATCACACCGACGGGTACCAGAAGAATTCGGACTGGGACAAACTCAACGGCGCGGCGCGGCTCACCCGCCATTTCACGGATCGCCTGGATGTGCGCTTGAGCCTGCGGGGCTTCAACTCCGATTGGGACGCCCCTGGATACATCAGCCAGGCCCAATTCGACCAGGACCCCACCCAAGCCGTGAGCGAGACCAACGGCGGCGGCAAGGACCGGACCGAGGGGCGCGTGGATGCCGATTACAAACTCAGCGCCCAATCCAAACTGCTCTTCAATGTTTGGTCCTACAATCAGGAATTCTGGCGCTGGTACGCCAGCGATCCGACCGGGCTGGCGCCCACGGCCAACGTGGGCAACCTGCGCGACTTCAAGCGCGATGTCTGGGGATCGGGCGCCAGCTATAACTTTCTCGGCTCCCTGGCCGGCCGCGAGCTCAACCTGGTGGCCGGCGCCGACTATATGCTCGAAGACGACGGCCGGCAACGCTGGTATCTGCTGGCCGGCACGGGCCGTGAAAAGGGGCCGAAGTATTGGGACTATGTGATCAAAATGCAGACGCTCTCCTTTTACGGCCAAGGGGGCTATCAGGTGTTCGATCCCCTGCGGATCATTGTGGGCGCCCGTTACGACACCTTCGTGGGCCATCTGGTGGACCATTTGGACGACGACGCCAAATTCTACATGAAAGACCAGAATGTCTTCAGCCCCAAGGCTGGTCTGATCATGACCGTGCTGGACAAGCGCCTGGATATCTTCGCCAATTACGGCAAGGGGTTTGCTCTGCTGCCTGGTTTTTCCGAGCAAGCCGCTTTCAAAGAACAGAACTGGCAACCCCAGGAGCGGGATCAATATGAGGTTGGTCTGCGCGGACGTCCCAACAAGAATCTCTCCGCGGAACTGGTGGCATATAAGTTGTTGACCACCAAGGACTTCATCTACAATTCAGTGACCGACGATTACGAAAACGTGGGCGAAACCACCCGGGACGGCATTGAGCTGAGCCTGGACTACACGCTGCTCACCTTTGGCTACCTGCATGCCGATTACGGCTATGTGAACCCCAAATATGACAAATACGTGGTCAACGGCGTCGACCTGGCCGGCAAAACCATCATGGGCGCGCCCCAAAACATCTGCAACGCCGAGATCGGATATATGCCGCAACGAGGATACGGCGGCCGCCTGCGCTACCATTATGAAGACGGCTACTACCTGGACGACCCCAATCTCTACAAAAGCGATGCCTGGGACCGTTTTGATGCCCAGCTCTCCTACCGATTCGGCCAAACGGCAAACTACTTGCTGGCTCTGGATGCGGTCAATCTCTTGAACAAAAAGTATGCCGACTACACCAGTGGCACGACCAGCAGGACCTATTCCCCGGCCCTGCCGCTGTCGCTCTACGCCACCTTCACGGTGGATTTCTAGAAGTAAAATTATCGTTTTAACCCGACGGGGCGTGGCTGTCGCGGCCATGCCCCATCTTTTCTTTTACCCCCAACGGCTTCGGCTGAAGATATTTCCAATGGGAAAACACATTCCGAATCTTTTGACTTTTCTCCCGGCTGAGGGCACCGCCCCAATTCACCTAACGTCGCTGGATCTCCCGCACCCGTTGTTTGAAAAGCGCGCGTCGAAGACAGTGGCGCCGCTCCTCATGTGGTTTCGGAAAAATTCGAACGGTCGGTCGCCTTCGCTATCCGGGCGGAACGGCGCCGGACGCGCCAACCATAAGACCATCCGGCCAAGCCGAAGAGAACGGCTAAACCAGTAACCGTAGCGAAACCCCGGCTGTGGGGGGGAGCAGTCGCGGTGGGTGCGACGGATGCGGTCTCCAGGTTTTCTTCACTCACCGCCACGGTGAGCTTCGTCCGGTGACCCATGCCGTCTTTGACTTCAACCTCCCAGCGACCCGGCCGGTCCGGCTGGAACATCCAGCGGCCGTTGCGGTCCGTGCGTCCGGTTTGAAAAGCAAGGTTGTTGTCCGGCGCCTGGATCTTGACCTCCGCATAGCTCATGGGCTCGCCGTCATCGTAGCGCACCGTGACCATATAGCCATTGGCCGGGGTGATCGCGCCATCCACCCCATGGCACCAAGCGACGGAAACCCACAGCAGCAATACAGGCCAAAGGTACCATTTGCGCAGGACCTCAAGTAAAAGAGTTTTTCTCCCCATGACATGCATCCTATCGCTCGGGGATAAAAACGATCCGGTGATCCACCAGCTTCATGGCCTTAAGCCTGCCGCGAATGATCTTCTGGTCGCCGAAGATGCCCACCAGTCGCCAGACGCCGTCCGCTTCGGGCTCCAAAAGGTCCACCGACTCCATGACCAATTCTTCCACCCCGTTTTTTTCCATATAGACATTGGCTTCACACATGGTTCAATACCTCCTTGATCTCGCGTTCCACCAGGCGCTGCACAAAGTGGGGCAGCGGTTCGTTGATAATGCCGACGATGCGGATCTGCTCCTGGGACAAAGGCAGTAGTAATTTGATTGCCAGGCTCGAAGTGATGGCCGCGGCCATGGCCGGCGTCACCTCTCCCAACATGGCGTTGGCCCAGGTGATGGCAATGGTCCCCACAATGACTTCGACCTGGGTCACGGAGAAGCAGATGGCGTTTTCTCCCGAGGCCCCCTTGTTGGCCCCGGCCCTGAGCATGTTGGCTGCCGCAATGGCATTGGTGCCCAAGGCGATGACTTCAATGGAATCACCGTAGGCCGCTTTAAGATACTTGATCACGGTGGCGCCGATGCCGCCCCCTTGGCCGTCTATGACGCAAATCCGTTTTGCCGGCATAGGTTTTGCTCACCTTTCCTGTAGCCATAAATAGAGACAGAAATATTAGAAATCAATCCAATCGGAAGTAAATGGTTTGATGCACCAGGGCCTTGACCGGCCTGCCGTCGATGGTCCCCGCTTTGAAGCGCCAGCCGACCACGCAGCGCCGCACGCTGGGTTCGAACATGCCTTGGGGTTGGGCTGCCAGCACCTCGATCTGTCCCACCCGCCCCTGCTCATCAACCACGAATTGGATCTTGATCCACCCTTCAACGCGCTGGCGCCTGGCGGCCTGAGGATACTCCGGCACGCTCTTGCGCAAAGCGACCAACGCCCCCTCCAACTCTCCGACCGTGTACACACCATTGCCTCCGCCTCCTGCGCCCACGGCCGATGCTTCTCCGGCAAAGGCCGTGGGGCCGACCGCGGCGGATAGGGAAGAACTCGTATCGCTTGCCGCCGGCACAGGGGGTGCGATGGATGTTACCGGCACGATTTCGGCCTCCGGGGCGGTCTCCGGAAGCGGCGCCGGCACAGGTTTGGGCAACGAAGGCAATACCTTTTTCTTCTCCTTGGTGGCCGTCTTCTCCTTAGGTGCCCGGATCGCGGGGGGGGCAGTGGGCGCGGCGGACTGGGCCAATGGACCGGCCGATGCCGAGCGGATCGAAAAGTCGAGGATTACCGGCGGCTGGACTGGCCCCGACGGGCGAAGCAAAGCCCAAGCGCATAAAACGGCCGCGGCATGCAGCAGCAAAGAGAAGCATAGGGTCTTAGTCTGCCGGTTCATGCATCTGCTCCGTCTGCAAACTCAAGGTTGTGAAACCCAGGCGTTTCACCGCTTGATAGAGATCCACGAACAATTGAAGCGCAAGACCTTTATCGGCGCGAACCATAAGCGGCGTGCTCCGGTCCACGGAATCCAGGGTCGCACTCAGGCCGTCGATCACCACCGGCGTTGAATCCAGCCAGATCTTGCCCTCCTTGTCGATGACGATGGTCCGGGGATGGGGAACAGTCGCCGCTGGGTCAGCGGCGGCCCTGGGCAACTGCACCTGGATGCCGCCGGTGGCAATGAAGGTGGAGGTGGTGAGCACGATGGTGAGCAGCACGAGCATCACATCCACCAAAGGGATAACGTTGAGATAATCAAATTCCTTTTCGTCCATGATGGATATCCCATTGAAGAAGTAATACCTTGCATTTGCGCAGCAGCAGATTGTAAAGGGTGACCCCCGGGATAGCCACCAGCAATCCCATGGCCGTGGCCTTGAGGGCCAGCGCCAGGCCGGTCATGATCTTGGTGGTGTCAAAGCCCACAGCGCCGATGTCATAAAAGGTCAACATGATGCCGAGCACGGTGCCGAGCAGCCCAATATAGGGGGCATTGGTGCCGATGGTGGCGATCAAATGCAGCTTTTTCGTCAGATGCAGTTCGAGCTCTTTGCGATCGGCATAGCCGGCGACATTGGTGGTGCGGTGGACCAGAAACCGCTCCAAGGCGATTGCCACGGCCACCACGCTGAGCGCCAGCAGCAGCCCGAGCACGCCGTAGTCAATGAGTTGGTGCAATCCTTCCATAATGGGTTCCTCACTCCGGCAAACAGCCAAAATGAAAAGGCCGAGAGATCGACTCTTGGGATTCTTCCCAATGCGACCTTCCCGGCCTTGGTTGTGATGTGGTTGCGGCGAAGTGACTTGAGCCGCCGCCAATATTGCGATCCAGCGCCTTCATGGCGCTTTAGTAAGTATTCGCTTCCTTTACGCAATGGCATCCGGTGTGTCAATAGATAGTTTTCCTGCGGAGTGTTGGTTACGACTATTGCTTGCTAAAGATTTTCGTTTAGGTCGTGCTCAGCGAAGCGATACTCATAAGCGCACTTGAAGGGCTTTTACCAGCCATTTCGAGCACGAGTACGATTTGGCAAAACGTCGATGCGCAATAGTCATGACTCACGCTTACCAAACTCCCCTTGCTGTTTTTCTTGGCTTCAAATACTTAACAGCCGCCCGAATGGAGATGGTTAAACAGGAGGTGAAGGCGGATATGGTGACTTTACTATTGGCATATGCCGGGGTCGGCGCGGTGGCCGGGGTTCTGGCCGGGCTGTTGGGCATCGGTGGCGGATTGGTGATCGTGCCCATGCTGGTCTGCGCCTTTACCTGGCAGGGCATCGATCAGGCAATCATCATGCAGGCGGCCCTGGGCACCTCCATGGCCAGCATTGTCTTTACGGCGGTCTCCAGCTTCATGGCCCATCACCGGCGCGGGGCCGTGCAGTGGTCCATCGTGCGACGCATCACGCCGGGCGTGCTGCTGGGCACCTTCGGCGGTTCGTGGATTGCGGCCCGCATGCCCACTGGGTTTCTCAAGGGCTTTTTCGTGCTGTTTCTCTATTTCGTAGCCACCCAGATGCTGCTGGGCAAGAAGCCCAAGCCGAGCCGCGAGCTGCCTGGCCTGGCCGGCATGTCGGCCGCCGGCGGCATCATCGGCATCTTTTCCAGCCTGGTGGGCATCGGCGGCGGCACCCTCTCGGTGCCGTTCATGATGTTTCACAACGTGCCGGTGCACCGCGCCATCGGCACCTCGGCCGCCATCGGGTTTCCCATCGCCATTGCCGGCACCCTGGGCTACGTTATCAACGGCCTGAAGGCCAGCGGTGTGCCCCCCTATTCCCTGGGATTCATCTATTTGCCGGCCCTGGCCGGCATCGTGGTAGCCAGTATTCTGACCGCCCCGTTGGGCGTGCGGCTGGCCCACTATTTGCCGGTGGAGCGGCTCAAACGGGTCTTCGCGGTGCTGCTCTACGTGGTCGGCACGCGCATGCTCTTCGGCCTGCTGAAGTGACCGGCGAACCAATTGGCTTCTATTCACCATATTCGCGGGAGCCCGGGACCGGCCCACAGAAAGTTCTTCCGGATGGCATATTGACAGACCAGCCCCCCGCTGACATACTTCGCCCCTTTAATCCGGCTTGGCCGGCATCAGCCACCAAAATGCTTCACAAAGGAGAAAATCATGCGCGTCACCGATTTGTACCAAAGCAAAAGGCCCGTTATCTCCATGGAGTTCTTTCCGCCGCGGGATGAAAAAGGAGTAGCCGCTTTTACTACGACCATTCAGGAACTGGCCGCCGCCGGGCCGGACTACATGACCGTCACCTTTGGGGCCGGCGGCTCCACCAGGGATGGCTCTTATCAAACGGTGCGGTTGTTGATGAAGGAGCAGCGTCAGCCCACGGTGGCCTACATTGCCGGCTATGGCCTGGGACCCGAAGACCTCCGTACCGTGCTGGACAACTACAAAAAGCTGGGCGTGCAGACCATTTTCGCGGTGCGCGGGGACAAGCCCCAGGGTGACGACTTCAAACCCCACCCCAAAAGCTTCGGCTATGCCTCGGAGCTGATCGCGTTCATCAAAAAACACTATGACTTCACTATCGGCTGCGCCGGTTATCCCGAAGGCCACATCGAAGCCCAGAGCCTGGCCAAAGACATCGAGTTCCTCAAGCGCAAGGTGGATAACGGCGCCGAGTACATCGTGAGCCAGTATTTCTACGACAACAATTACTTCTTCAAATACGTGGAGAAGTGCCGGGCCGCGGGCATCACCGTGCCCGTCATCCCCGGCATCATGCCGGTCTACACCCTGAAGATGACCCAGATGCTCTCCAAGATCTGCGGCTCCACCATCACCGCCGAACTGCAAAGCAAGCTCGACGCCGTGAACGCGACCGACAAAGAGGCCGTGCTCAATCTGGGGATCGAATATTCTTTGGCTCAGTGCAAAGGACTGTTGAAAGCGGGCGTGGCCGGGCTGCACTTCTACACCATGAACCGCGCGGGTTCCACCATGGCGATTCTCAAGGCCCTGAAAAGCAAAAAATAGATTTATAGATAGTATAATTCACTACAAGCACACATAAAGGGACTGAGGGACTAAGGGACTAAGTCCTAAAGGCACCAAGAGGCCGGGGGGCCGAGGGATTTCTCCGGGCGCCTCCGCGGCCTTTGGAATTACTGCCTACTTCATTGTCCTCCGGACCAGTATCCTCGTTCCCACGTTCAGCGTGGGAATGGTATTGACAACGATGCATTCCAACCCAGAGCGTGGGGTAAGTCCCTTCCCTTAGTCCCATTGTCCCTCAGTCCTATTGTGCCTTGTGGTTTAAACAACCATCCAAACCTTATAAAAGCAAAGCAATATGCGCAAAGTCCTATTTCGCGCAGTATAAAGCAAAACGCGAATTTTCGGCCGGCGGCCGGCAGGTGGACGCGGGGAGTAAACGGTTGGCACGCCAAGGGACCTATTGACCAACCGCGGCAATGGCCGCCAGCAGCCCTTTGCGCACCAGCATGACGGCAATGGCGGCCAGCAGCAGACTGGCGATTTTGGAGAGAGTGCGCGTGCCGTTGCGCCCCACCCAACGCGTAATGGTATTGGCGATCACGAAAACGCCGGCGGCCAGCAGCAAATTGGCCGCCAGGGCAGCCGCGGTCAGCCATGTGCCATAGGCATTGGCCAATAAAATGGAAGTGGTGAAAAGCGCCGGCCCGGCCAGCAAGGGAATGCCCAGGGGCACGGCTCCCAATGCTTCCTCTTTATCTACTTCGCTGCGCTTTTTTTCTCCGGTGAGCAGATCGCTCAAGGAGATGGCAAAGAGAAGACTGCCGCCGGCGATCATGAAATCAGCCACCGTGATCCCTAAAAATTCCAGCAGCACCGGTCCGAAGATCAGAAAGGTCAGGGCCACCAGGCCGGCCGTGAGAATGGACTGCATCAGCACCGAGCGGCGGCCTGCCGGCGACAGCCCTTCGGTCAGGGACACATAGACCGGCAGCACCCCGAGGACATCCAGGGCCACGAAGAGCGGCACGAAACATAGCCAGAAGTTTTGCATTCAATTCTTCTCCACTGGGACGGTTGAAACCGTTAAAGATACTGAATTGCCTCCAGGCCCTTGCGTTGCCGCACAGCCTCAAGCAATCCCACCGTGCCGGTCATCATGTTGTCGCCCCAGGGTGCGCCCCAGATGATGGGCAGCTTGCTTTTGGCCATCAGACGCCGCTTGGGGCCGGTGGCGATGATGGCCTGAAGATTCTTGAAGCCCACGGCCTTTCGCAAATAGGCGCCGTGACCCCCTTCGGCCAGTATCTGCTCATGGCGCACCCGGCCGTCGGCCAGCTCTTCAATCAGGGTCTCGATGCGCGCCAGGCTGATGTCCTTGGTGTGATACTCCACAAAGCCGGCCACCTGGTCCCCTTCCAGGGCGGCGATTACGGTGTGGGAGGTGGCCACATCCAGAACCACGATGGGCGCGCGGCCCAAAGCCTGTAAATCCTGGGAAGCACCGCACATGGCTGCCATGCCGCTGTCCATGACAAATACTTCCGGTCCCAGTGGCCGCGCGTCCCGGGCCATGCAGCGCAGGCGGTTGAATGCGGCCGGCACCTGGTCGCCGGGGAAGAGCAGCGTGGCCGGACAGGGCCGAGGGTCGAGCATCTGCTGGTAGAGACGGTGGCGGAAATCCAGATGGGAGACCCCCTGGGGCGCCAGGCCGTGATCCTGGCCGCACACGACTACCACCTCCACTTCCATAGGCAGTCCCAGCCCTTCCAGAATCTGATGAATTTGCCGGGGCTGGATATCGCCCAACACCACTTGCGTATACTTCGGATTATTGCGCAAGCGCTCGATGACGGCATTATCCACCGGCTTCAGGCCCCACTGGCGCACTTTCTCCAAATCATGATGCAGGGTGGCGGCCGCGTCGTGGGAGATCACCACTTCGGCCTGGGCCGCGCGCTGCTGCAGGGCCGCGGTCACCGGACCGCCGCCCATCTCCACGCCGCTGACCACCAGCGGGCCTTGGGTCTGCTCGATCCGGCGGGCCACCTGGCGTACGGGCGAGGGCGCTACGGCTTTGAAGTGTTCGTCGCGCCGGTCGTCATACCACAAAATATCCATGGTGCCGGCGCCAATATCGATCATCAGGAAACGGCTCATATACGATCGCCTTCATCAAGATGGGAGAAGTGTTCAAACAGTGCTTCCGGAGTATAAAACTGTTTTGTCTTCTCGATTGCATGGATCAGGCTCACCACTTTGGCATTGACCGGCGCGGGCACGCCAATGCGCTGGCCCAGGCGCACAAATTCGCCGTTGAGAAAATCGATCTCCGTGAGCTGGCCCTTGAGAAGACTTTGCAAAGTGGAAGTAATGATATTCTTATCGCCTTTGGCTTTAGCCACCAGCTTCAAACAGGGGCTGGAGATGGGCGCGGGCATCACGCTGACGAATTTAAAAAACCACAACGGCAGGCCGGGCAGCGGTTGCAGGCACAAGCCCGCGCGCCGGGTCAGTTGAAATGCTTCTTTTAAAATCATGATGCCGACGCGCCGCGCCTTGGGCGATTGCAGGTATTGTCCCATATTCTGCCCGGTCAGGCCGTCCAGGCCATTGGTCATGGCATTGACCAGCAGTTTGGCCCATTGGACGCCCAGGATGTTGTCGCTGATGGAAGTCGGCGCCACCCGCTTGAAAAGCGATTGCAATTGCGTTACCGAGGCATCATTGGCCGCAAAGGCTTTGCCGATCACGATGGGACTTTTGTTCACAAAGGTCACTTGGCCGGGCGACATGAAGCGGGCGTTGAGCACCAGGGTGCAGCTGATCAGGTTGGCTTTGTTGAAATGCGCGGCCGCCATCTCGGCGCCGGCCACGCCGTTTTGGGCCATGACCACCGGGATGTTGCCGATAAAGGGCTTGATGGCCTGGCAGGCGGTCCCTACATCCTGGTTTTTGACGCTGATGACGGCCATGTCCGGCGCGAAATCCAAAGCTTCCCTGGCCCTGGGCCATGCAATGAAGTTGCCCGCGACCCCGTTAATGCGCAAACCGTCGCGCTGAATGGCCGCCACGTGGGCCTGGCGGGCCACCAGGGTCACGTCGTATCCGTCGCGGGACCAGATGCCGCCGATCAGGCTGCCGATGGCCCCGGCGCCGATGATGGCAATTTTGGGTTTGACTTCACGGTTCATGCGCAGTCCTGTGTTGTTGCAATATATATCACTAGTTGAGCGCAAAAGCATAGGCTTGATGTCGGCAACTGTGGGTCGAAGTATTAGGATCGCCTTGCCAACCCGCCACCGGCATTGCTAAAAGAGAGGTTCAAACCCAGGAGGAGCAATATGATCCGATGGCGCTGCATGGTGTGCGGTTATCTGCACGACGGCCCGCAACCGCCCCACCAATGCCCGGTTTGCGGGGCCCCGGCCAAGATGTTTGAAAAAGTTCCGGCGCCGGAAGGCTCATCCGAGGTCCAGCCATGAGCATCTATACCCGCACCGGCGACCAGGGCAAAACCAGCTTGTTCAGCGGCGAACGGCTTTATAAAGACAATATCCGCGTGCGGGCCTACGGCGAGGTGGATGAGCTCAATGCCGTGGTTGGTTTGCTGGCGGCCGTTTTACCCGCTGGCTGTGATGAAACCGCGCGGCAGCTGGCGCGCATTCAATCCGATCTCTTCCACGTGGGCGGCTGGTTGGCGGCTGTGCCCGGTTCCGAGGCCCGCCAGCGGCTGACGGCCATCACGCCGGAGTTCAGCGGCCGCATCGAAACCTGGATTGACGCCATGCAAAACCACCTGCCCGAGCTCAAGGTGTTTATCCTGCCGGGCGGCCATCCCGGCGCGGCCCAGGCCCATGTCGCCCGCACAGTGGGCCGCCGGGCCGAGCGCGCGGTGATCGCCCTGGTTCGCCAAGAAGAGACGGCTCAGGCAGACCCCTCCTTGAGCGCCGTGGTGATGTTTCTCAACCGTCTTTCCGATTACTTCTTTGTGCTGGCGCGCTATCTCAACAAAAAAGCCGGTGTGCCCGACACCAGTTGGAACAGTTGAGGGCGGCATGAGCATCACCCCGAGCCATTACCAATTGACCGTGACCGCGCTGCAGTGGCTGAGCGCCGATACCTTTGAACTGCGCTTCGATCGCCCCGAGGGCTTTTCTTATGAGCCGGGGCAAAAAATCGGTTTCCGGCACCAGGACGTTTACCGTGACTACACCCTGCTGGGACCGCCCCAGGCCCCTGAGCTGGCCATCTGCGCGCGCCGGTTGGATCAGGGCCGGTTCACGCCGCTTCTGGCCGCGGCCCGGCCCGGCGATCGCTTCGAGGTCTCCGCGCCCTCGGGCTATTTTACTTTCCAAAGCGCGTCGCGGCCGGCGGTGTTCATCGCCAGTGGCACGGGCATCACGCCCTTTGTGGCCTTTACGCGCGCCGGCGTGCGAGGCTTTGAGCTGCTCCACGGCGCCCGCGCCGCCGCCGAGCTCTATTACAGCCGGGAGCTGGCCCCGGCTGCCCGGCGCTATGTGCCTTGTCTGAGCGCCGAACCGTCTGCCAGGACCTATCCCCTGACCTTTCACGGTCATGTGACCCAATATCTCGCCCAAGCGCTTCCGGCCGGAATTTACGATTTCTATCTCTGCGGCCCCGGCGACATGATCCGGGAGGCCATCCAGATCATCGACGCCCGCTTTGATGGCTCCCGCGTTTTTAGCGAACTCTTTTACTGAAAAGCCCTTTCCATTGTAATCTTGTGCCTGCGGATGGCCTATGTTAAGGTCCGCCCTTATTCCAAACGAAACAGTACAAGGATCTAAATTATGTCCACTTCGCTCCAGCCCGCCGGCCGGGCCATGTTAATCGGCAGCCAACCCCTTTCAGACCATGGCCAGGCCATGGAGCTGGTCTTGGCCCATGTGCCCGAAATCCCCAACTGGGTGCAGTTGCCGTGCTTTAAACAAGAAGGCATGATACCCCAGTGCGCCCCAGGCTTGCCCGGACTGACCGAAGGAGCCGAGCGCACTTACGTCGATACGGCCGCAGCTGGTTTTGATGAAGCCGTGGTGGCTTTTTTCGAGGAGTATTTGACGGTCAGCGAGAACGGCCAGGACTGGGACAAGAGCCGCTTTGTGCTGAACCGCGAACGGGCCCAGGGCTTTTTCACCTTGCTGGAGACGTTATCCGGCCGCGCTGAAAAACCGTTTGCCGTCAAAGGCCAGATCACCGGGCCGATCACCTTTTGCACCGGCCTGACCGATGAGAACCGGCGCGCTATTTTTTACAATGACACGCTCCGCGACGCGGCCATCAAGTTGCTGGCCCTCAAGGCCGCGTGGCAGGTGCGGCAGCTCAAGCGGTTCGGTGCGCCGGTGATTTGCTTCATCGACGAACCGGCCCTGGCCGGCTATGGGTCGTCCGAGTTCATCAGCATCTCCCAGGCGGACATCACTCAGTGCCTGGATGAGGTGATCGCCGCCATCCGCGCTCAGGGCGGCCTGACCGGCGTGCATGTGTGCGCCAACACCGACTGGACGTTGCTGTTGCGGCCGGGCGTGGATATTGTGAATTTCGATACCTTTGGCTATTTTGACAAAGTGGTGCTGTACGCCGAGGCCATCAAAGAGTTTTTGAAGGCGGGCGGCTGCCTGGCCTGGGGCCTGGTGCCGACCTTGCGGCCTGACCAGGTGGCGGCCGCGGATCTGGAAAGCCTGTGGGCCCTGTGGCAGCACCAATTGCGGCAGTTGCGGGAACGGGGCTTGGATCTGGAGGTGGTGCGGCGCCAGTCGTTCATCACCCCAAGTTGCGGTACCGGTTCGCTGCCGCCGGAGTTGAGCCTGAAGGTGCTGCAATTGACGCGGGATCTCTCCCGCCGGGCGATGGTGAAGTAGGGTGCATTCTATGCACCTAATCGTGGTGCGTGGTGCGTGAAACGCACCCTACGCGCAGGCGATTCGAAAACCTATCAGACTCTGCAATGGATATTAAACGAATCAACCAATAAACCAATCAACGAATCAACCAGGAGCGAACACAAACAATGAGCGGACAATCCTTCAGCGGTGCTTCCCGCTATGTGCTGGATGCCGAACTGGCCCAGATCGTCAATGTCTCCATGGCCCTGGAGATGCCCCTGCTGCTCAAGGGCGAGCCGGGCACTGGCAAGACCATGCTGGCCCATGCCATTGCCGAGAGCCTGGGCATGCCCTTGCTGGTGCTCAACGTCAAGTCGAGCATGAAGCTGGTGGAAGCCCTCTACCAGTACGATACCCTGACCCGCTTGAACGACAGCCGCTTTGGCGACTCCAAGCGCGACGTGAGCAATATCGAGGCCTACATCAAAATGGGCAAGATCGGCCAGGCCTTCGTGGCCGAGCGGCGCACAGTGCTGCTCATCGATGAGATCGACAAGGCCGACACCGATTTCCAGGACGACATGCTCGATGTGCTCGACCAGATGGAGTTCGATATCATCGAGATCGATAAGACCATCCGCACCAAGCACCGGCCGGTGATCATCATCACCTCCAATGCCAAAAAGGATCTCTCCGACCCCTTCCTGGGCCGCTGCAATTTCCACCATATCGCCTTTCCCGACCCCAAGATGATGCGCAAGATCATCGATGTGCACTTTCCCGGCCTGAGCGGCGCCCTGGCCGAGGCGGCCATCGATGCGTTTTATAAACTGCGCCAGTTGGAAGGCATTGAAAAGCGGCCGGCCACCCGCGAGCTGATCAACTGGATCAGGGCCCTGCAAAGCGATCCGGACTTCAGCCCCAAACGGCTGCTGAAAGAAGACCTGCCCTTCCTGGGCGTGCTGTTCAAGAAGAGCCAGGATTTTGAGCAGGCCACGCGGGTGACGCAACGGCGGGCACGGTATTAATAAAATCGTTAGCCCGTTTGCCCGTTAACCCGTTCGCCCGTGCAGAGACTCATCCACCGGGCAATTCAAGGATCACGGGCACACGGCCCCACGGGGGCACGGGCAAACGGGCTAACGGGCGAACGGGCAAACGAACATGTTCATCGATTACTTCTACCAACTCAAAGACCACGGCGTGCCAGTATCGCCCACGGCCTTTCTGACGCTGCACAAGGCCTTGAACCAGGGCCTGGTGCAGAGTCTGGATGATTTCTACACCGTGTCCCGCGCGGTCCTGGTCAAGAGCGAGCGCTACTTCGATCTCTTTGACCAGGTCTTTGCCCACTACTTCAAAGGCGCCGAACTGCCCGACGCCCAGGGCCTGGCCATGGAAGAGATGGTGCGGGCCATGCTGGAGCAGTGGCTGCAAAACCCCAAGGAGCTGGCCAATGCCCTGGGCATTGACGAGGCCGAGCTGCAGAAACTCACCCCCGAACAGTTGATCGAATATTTCAAGGAACGGCTCAAGGACCAGACCGAGCGCCATGACGGCGGCAAACGCTGGATCGGCACCGGCGGCACCTCGCCCGTGGGCCACTCGGGCTTTCACCCCGAGGGCATGCGGGTGGGTGGTGAATCGCGCAACAAATCGGCCGTCAAGGTGGCCCTGGAGCGGCGCTACAAAGACTACTCCCTGGAAGGCCCGCTGACGCGCTCCATGATGGGCGAAGCCCTCAAGCGCCTGCGCCACCTGCGGCCGGCCGGTCCCAAGGATCAGGTCAATGTGGACAAGACCATCTACCAGACCATGAAAAACGCCGGCGAAATTGAAATCGTTTTTGACAGCGCCCTCAAAGACCGGCTCAAGGTGATCCTGGCCATCGACAACGGCGGCTGGTCCATGGACCCTTACATCCCCCTGGTGCAGACCTTGTTCGATTACGCCCGGGCCCAGTTCAAGGAGCTCAAAACCTACTTTTTCCACAACACCATCTATGAAACCATCTGGGGCGATTCTTCACGCTACAAAAAGCCCGTGACCCTCACCGAGCTGGCCCGTCGTGATCCCGAAACCCGCGTAATTTTCGTGGGCGACGCCAGCATGGCCCCTTACGAACTCATGGCCCAGGACGGCTCGATCTATATTACGGACCGCAGCGGCCGGCCCAGCATCGCTTGCCTGCAGTTTCTGGCCAAGACCTTCCGCCACGCCATTTGGCTCAATCCGGTCTCCAGCCAGCGCTGGCCCTACACCCGCACCATCAGCCTCATCGGTCAGATCTTCCCCATGTTCGAGCTGACCATCGACGGCCTTGAAAAGGCCGTGGCCCGGCTGATGGCCCAGTGAGGCGGTTGGGTCTTCGGCCCACTCAACGAATCAACCATTCCACCACCTCCCCGCAACCCCGCGTGGCCGCGCCGGCTGTGGCCCCCAGATCTTGCGTTGACTTTCCCGCCACTGAATTTAAATTTGACTTGGCTATTAATATTGGTTATTGATCGAGGCTGGCTTTGGATGCCGAAATTGGCTTCTGTATCACAAAAATGATGCGCCGCATCGATCGGATCTGGACCAGGATATTATTGTGGCAATTGCTGCTGAGATACGAACCGTTCCTGCCACGTACCATCGGAACAACACCCGAGTGCTCTTCATGCTGGCGGCCGCGCTGGGGCAACGCGACACCTATACCCATGCCCACGCCCACCGCGTCTGCGCCTACAGCCATCGCTTAGCCTCACGAGCCAAAGTTAACGGTGACACACTGTTGGATATCACCATGGGCGGCATGCTGCACGATGTGGGCAAGCTGGCCATGAGTGACCGTATCTTCAGCAATAAACAGGCTTGTCTGTCCAAAGAGATGCTGGGCGAAGTCCATACCCATCCCCTGATCGGCGCCGAGCTGCTGCGCCAGATCAACTGCAGCCCCGCCATCCTTGAAACCGTACTTTACCACCATGAACGCATCGACGGCAGTGGCTACCCCTTTGGTCTCAAAGGCGCTGAAATTCCCTTAAGCGCCAAAATTGTCGCCGTGGCCGATTGCTTCGACGCCATTACCACGGACCGCCCCTATCAGCGCCGCAAAACTCTGCCCCACGCCCTGGTCATTCTCGAAGAGATGGGGGTCACCTGCCTGGACCCGGATCTGGTGGCCCTGATGATCCAAGAGATCGAAACCAAAGGCATGGAACCGGTCATGCCCCAAAGCAGCACCATTACCTCGCTGTTCCAGCCCATCTGAATTTACAGCGATTTTTTAATTGCGCCCATCCATGGCCCCGATTATAAATATTTAAGGCATCGTGGCGTATCAGCCCTATGCTGAGGTGGGTGTCCAAGGTTTTCGGGCGTGAAGTTTTTTGGATTGCCACCGTTGCTACAAGCCATCTCAAAAATAGGATTTTGGGCCAAAAGACTTTTCTGAGATGGATAGTAAAACAATAATTTTGTACCCCCCCAACCCGCTACAAATTAGGTTTTGCCCACCGTTGCAAGGCCAAGGAGTTGGTCTGGCATCTAAGGCATCGGTTTTCATAAGGAGGCCTAATCATGAAAAATGCTACCATGCTCATTTCCGCGCTCAAAGCACCGGAAGATGAATTTAAAGATCGTGAAAACATCGAATCAGCCCTCAGAGAATCTCAGAACCAATACCAACAGCTGATTGACGAGCTGCCCGAGGGATATACTGAATATGACTTAAAGGGCAATCTGATCGGGTTTAATAAGGCCATGCTGGCGATGTGCACGCGAACCATGGAGGAATTGAAGAACCTGCCCTATAAAGAGTTCATGGATCCGGAAACCGCCGCGCGGACCGCGCAAGCCTACAATGAGGTCTATCGCACAGGCATCCCTAAAAGAGGCTTTGTTCATGATGTGATTCGCAAAGATGGCTCCAGAAAGACCTTCGAGGGTTCCATCCTTCTAAAAAAAGTAAACGGCAAAGTGGTTGGGTTCCGGGGGATCTGGCAGGATATCACCGCCCGCAAGAAGACCGAAGATGAACTGGCCAACCACCGCGGGCGACTGGAAGCAATCTTTGGCAGCGTCAAGGAAGGGATCATTGCCGTGGATGCCAACGGCCGCATCACTGATGTCAATCGCGCCGTTGAAACGATTTGCGGTGTGCCCGCGGGAAACATCATTGGCAAAGCTTTTGCCGAAACCCAAGCCCTGTGCGGCAAAACGTGTCATACGATTTTAACGCAAACCCTTTCCAAGGAAACCGAGATCAGGGAGTGTCAAATCGGTTGCCATCGCAACGATCGGCCCCAACAGACCATCGTGATCAACAGTTCACCACTGGTGGGTGCAAACGGCCAGTCCATGGGCGCGGTGCTGGTGATCCGGGATATCACCGAACTGTTGGGCCTCGAGAAGGAGTTGCGAGGCCGCTACAAATTCCAGAACCTCATCGGCAAGTGTAAAAGGATGCAGGAGGTGTACGACCTGCTGGAAAACCTGGCCAACCACGAAACGACGGTGTTGATCACCGGAAAAAGCGGTACGGGCAAGGAGCTGGTGGCCAAAGCCCTGCACTATGCCGGCGAGCGGGCCCACAAACCCTTTGTGAAGGTCAACTGCTCGGCCTTGACGGAAAGCCTGCTGGAAAGCGAGCTGTTCGGCCATGTCAAAGGGGCCTTTACCGGAGCGATCAAGGACCGGCCCGGCCGTTTCCAGATGGCCGACGGCGGCACGATTTTGCTGGACGAAATCGGCGACCTCTCACCCCTGATCCAACTTAAACTGCTACGCGTGCTGCAGGAAAAAGAGTTTGAGCGCGTAGGCGAATCCATCACCCAGAAGGTGGACGTGCGGGTCATTACTTCCACCAACAAGGATCTCAAGGAGAAGGTGCAAAGAGGAGAGTTCCGCGAAGACTTATACTACCGACTCAAGGTCATGGAGATCACCTTGCCGTGTCTGCGCGAACGGCTGGAGGATTTGCCGCTGCTCATCGACCATTTTTGTCAATTATTCAATGTGCGCTTCAAAAAGAAGATCGACGGCGTTTCCAGCGAAGTGCTTGCGCGCTTCATGAACTACGCCTGGCCGGGCAATGTCCGGGAGCTGGAGCATGTGCTGGAGCACGCCTTCGTGCTTTGCAATGGGCGGGTAATCGCCATGGAGCATCTGCCCGCTGAAATCAGGGATGTTGACGGCCGGGAACATCCCAGCGCCCAAGGCGGGCGCCCGAAACAAGCCTATGCGGCCCAGGAGGTTCTGGCCGCCTTGGAAAAATGCCGCTGGAACAAAACCAAGGCCGCGCTTCTCTTGGGCGTTGACCGGCGCACGATTCATCGTAAAATCAAGCAATTTCAATTGCTCGAAACATAGGCGTCCTTCCGAACCGTCCCCGAAGGCGGGCATCAAACTTAGCTGTTGAGGGAGGAAGTGAGCTGCCCCGGCCAATGTAAAAAATGCAAGGCCAGACCCTAATAGCGCGACATGTCGCACCGTGCGACAGCGCGAACAGTGACATGTCGCAACCAATCCTTGCCCGATCACCTGTTTTCTAAACACAATTTCAATAAGTTATCCCCATCGACAGATTGGCATGCCCGTTGCTCAATTGGGCACAATGTTCTGCGCCGGTTCAATCCAAGGAAATGCTCCCGGATGAACACGAAGTGCCCTTTATAGCGAATAGCTAAAAATGGGCGACGGAACATATGCTGTTGGCGCACCAAAGCCCTTCATGGAGACTAAATAGCTCCACTATTTAATCTCCCTCCCAATGGGAGAGAGGCTGGCAAAGGGAACTATCGAACCCTTACCAGCCTCTCCCTCTTACGCCCAACAGCGCGGCTATAGAGAGAACACCCGTTTCACGAGGTATCTGTAAAGCCCCCCCCAATAAAATCAGCCCTGGTTGCTGATGCCAGCGGCGTTTTGAAATGGCTGTCAGGCTCCGGACAGGGGCACCGCCATTCTTTTGCGCCGCAAGACATTGTTCGGCCAGGCCGTTTTAACCAACCAACTATGGAGGGGAGACAATGAAACACCGTTCACCGTTACATCTGGCACTTGGCGTTCTGATCACTTTGGCCGCCTTTTTCGCGCTCTTTATCGCGTGCGACGGCGGCAGCAGCAGTAGCAGTACTAGCAGTACAAGCAGCACTAGTACGAGCAGCAGTAGCAGCGGGTCCACGGCCTGCGGCACCACCAAACTGCGCAGTATTCCGGTTGATACCAGCGTCCGGGGGCCTTGGCCGGTGGGTTCACGCACCGTCACCATTAGCGGCCTCAAAACCGAAGTCTGGTATCCGGCCGTGCCTGGCAGCGAAGCCGGCAAATCCAAGGATTGGATCGACACGCGGCAGTATATGCCCGACTCCAATCCAGATCCCAACAATCCCATTTTTCAGATCAATTCATACAAGGGATTGCCATTGGATACGGCTTACGGCCCCTACCCGGTCATCGTTTATGTGCATGGCACCGGCTCCTTCCGCACGGCCTCCCATGGCCTTTTCACTCATTGGGCCAGCCGCGGGTTCGTGGTGCTGTGCGCCGATAACCCTGGCATCAACATGGGCGACATCATGAGCGGCGGCTGCGGCGCCTTGATGTCGGCGGATCAAAAGGGTGACACCCAGAAGATCCTGACCGCTGTCCGCGCTCAATCGGGCGACCTCTCCTTCCTCAGCGGCCGGCTGGCCACGGACCGTATTGGTCTGGGCGGTCACAGCGCCGGCGGCGCGGCCATTGGCAGCCTGGGCGGCGAACGCGGCGTGCAGGTGATCATTCCCATGGCCTCGGGTGGTGTTCAATCCGGCACCTATGTGAAGTCCGCACTGGTCATGGGCGGCTTGAAAGACAATACCGCCACGCCCGCCATCGTGCGCTCTGGATACAACAGCACCCCCACCAGCCTTAAGAAGCGCCTGGTCATGATCCCCAACTCCGGCCATATGGCCTTCACCAGCGTTTGCCCCATCGTCCTGTATACGGACGAGGACCTTGGCGCCTTGTCCACCGTGGCCAATGATGGTTGCGGCAGTCAGTACATGGACCCGGCCCAGAGCACCCAGATCGTCAATTTCGCTTCAACGGCGGTCTATGAAGAGACTTTGACCTGTTCCAGCACCGCGGCGTCCCAGATCAGCACCATCAGCAGCAAATTCTCGGGCGTGGAGTATCAGTACAACCCCGGCAGCTCTTCTTCGAGCAGCAGTGGCGGGTGTAACTAAACTCCGGAACAACGCCTCCACGCGCAGCGGCAGGGGCGGATGAACGCGTTCCCAGGACATGACCGGCGGCCGAGACAGGGTTTGTTGGGGCTTCGGGACACCTCCGAAAAGGTCCTTGTGATATGGCTGGCGCCCACTGTTGGGAAGCATGGGCGCCAGCAATCAAACCATTCGAACCATCAGGAGGGAAAGGGTATGTTGAAGAAACACAAAGGATTACTGATCATTTAAAAGAAACCTGTTGGGACCAAACCTTTATACAGGGAAGTCTCTCTCCTAAAACGGGAGAGGGGCGGCGCGAGAGTCCCCACTTCGCCACCCTCTCCCGTTCTTCTCCTCGGCCCAGCCCTCGAAAAAGCAACTGACGACACCGTTTTCCCAACGGCTCCGTCAGTTGCTTTTTTGATGGGCGTGGTATTACTCCCGAAGTTACGGAAGCAGATAGCCGCTACAAACCATCTCAAAAAATTTTTTGGCCAAAAAACCTTTTTATGAAAAGAGATGTAATGATCCAACCACGGGCTTGGGCGAATGAAAAAGTTGCAACATTCATCTCTTTCTATTACAGCATTCAAGCAATGCTCACGAATGATCCAACGCGCGCGGTGGTGCCAACTTTCGTTTTCAAGAAGATGAATCAATGACCAAAGAAAAAAAGATCAAAACCAGCCCTCTGACCAGTGAATCAAATGATCGCCAAAATATCGAAGCAGCCCTCAGGGAGGCCCAAGGCCAATATCAGCAGCTGATCGACGAACTGCCCGAGGGCTATGCGGAGTATGACCTTAAGGGCAATCTCGTTAGTTTTAACAAGGTCATCGTTGAAATGGGCGGCCGGGATGAAGATGAGCTGAAGAATCTATCTTTTAGAAAATACATGGATCAGGAGACGGCTGAGCGGGTCTTTCAAGCCTACAGCGAGGTGTATCGAACCGGTGTCCCCAAAAGAGGATTTGTGAATGATGTCATCTGTAAGGATGGGCACCGCATAACCCTCGAAGGGTTCATTTCGCTTAAGAAAGTCAATGGCCAAACAGTCGGTTTTCGAGGGATCTGGCGCGACATAACCGCCCGTAAAAAGACAGAGGCGGATCTGGCCAATCATCGCGGCCGTCTGGAAGCCATCTTCGGCAGCGTCAAAGAAGGCATCATCGCCGTGAACGCCCAGGGGCTTGTGACCGACGCCAATCCCGCCATTGGAACCATCTGCGGCATCTCTGTTGACAGCAGCATCGGCAGACCTTTTGCCGAGATCGAATCGCGCTGTGGCTGCTCATGCCACATCAGCCTGCACGAAACTTTATCCAATGAAACGATGGTCAAGGAGCGTCAAATCAGATGCCATCGCTCCGATCGGCCACAGCAGGTGGTCGTATTCAACAGCTCGCCGCTCCTCGATGCCGAAGGTCGATCCATGGGCGCGGTGCTGGTGATCCGCGACATCACCGAACTGCTGGGGCTTGAAAAGGAGGTCAGGGAACAATACAAGTTCCAAAATCTCATCGGTAAAAGCCGGAAAATGCTGGAAATATATGACCTGCTGGAAAACCTGGCCAACCTTGAAACCACCATTTTGATCACCGGCGAGAGCGGTACGGGCAAGGAGCTGGTGGCCAAGGCCCTGCACTATGCCGGCGAGCGGGCCCACAAACCCTTTGTGAAGGTCAACTGCTCGGCCTTGACGGAAAGCCTGCTGGAAAGCGAGCTGTTCGGCCATGTTAAGGGCGCCTTTACCGGAGCGATCAAGGACCGGCCCGGCCGTTTCCAGATGGCCGACGGCGGCACGATTTTGCTGGACGAAATCGGCGACCTCTCACCCCTGATCCAACTTAAACTGCTACGCGTGCTGCAGG
>JAKALP010000012.1 GCA_021824175.1 Deltaproteobacteria bacterium | reverse complement strand
GCCGATGCCTTTAAAACCCATACAATAAAATGAAGCGCGGCGACTGCTTCCAATTGCTTTGAAAATATTGCGCGCTCTTCAATCTAAACTGAAAATTTGGTTCCATTTATTTTGGAAATCAACACCTCCCGGGGTAAACACACGTCTTTTGGTACGTGGGCGCCGAGTATACGGGCATTGTTTATAATGGATAGAGGACTTCGCCTTGTGTTGCAGGCTCGTCCCACAATGCACGCCTCACCCGGTTTCTGTGTCGTCACCCCGTGCCTTCGCGGTACCCTGCCGCGGCAGGGCGGCCTCTTTCCCCAGCACCGTCGCCGGTACCAGGTTGCGCTACCGCTACACCTTTCGCCTCCATCCGGCTGGGTCTAAGACTTGCCAAGCCTTCTAACCGTTTGATATGCTTGGCTCACTTTTAAGAACGTGTGCCGTGCCCGGCACACAACAACCGGCTCGTGCGGACGCCGGGAGCAACGTACTCATTTGAACGAAACATTTTTACCCCGGCGCCGCACAGCCGGAGCGTTGGGCCTCTGAGTGGAGAGTCAAAATGGACGATGTTTCTGTTCTTCGTGAAAGAGCAAAGAAGCTTGCTTTATCTGGCAATTGGGGTGATGAGGCCATCGACATCAATACTAAAATGATTGAGTTGGATGATCGTGCCGCAGATGCATATACAAGGTTAGCCAAATGCTTTATCGAGCAGGGGAAAAAATTGGCTGCCTTTATTATTGGCGATTTAAGGAAGAAAAATTGAACAGAAGCCTACTGATGAAGGACTTTTTCTACAGACTCGTTAGCTCAAAGAAAGTAGATTCTATTGAAATTTGATAAAATAGCCATAGTGCCTAAAGTGCATATATGCAACAGTTGTGGACTATGTTGCCGGAATTTCGCATTCATCCAACTGTCTCAAGAGGATATCAAAAGGCTTGAAACATTCACGGGACTGACCTCGGAAGAATTTACAAACAATATTGATAAAAGCGGCGTGAAGCGCTTTCTGCAATTTAGAGAGAACGGGGATTGTGTTTTCCTTAAAATGATAGATGGTGCCTATTCATGCAGCGTATATGAAGCGCGATCGGTGACGTGTCGAGATTATCCATCGACAGCTATTCAAAGAGAAACCTGTCGCATTTGGAGTGGCCGTTGAAAGTAATGAATGGCATGAGCTAACCATCTGCTGTTGGTGCGGCGAGGAGCATGCCGCCCCAAAGCAGTACGTTATACTCTACAGGCGATCGTAATGAACATTCCATACCAAATACAATTTGATAAAATCCCATGGGAATCACCGATAGCTGGTGTTAAGCACAAATTCGTTGATTATAATGGTCAACGCATTCGGCTCGTTGAGTATTCACAAGATCTGCCACCGCATTGGTGTGAAAAAGGACATTGCGGATTTCTTTTGAGTGGCCAAATGGCAATCGAGTACCCAGATACCGAAATCGTTTACAGCGAAGGTGATGGTATCCTTATTCCAGATGGTCCGGAACATAGACACAAAGGTAGGGTTCTGTCGGAAAAGGCCTTGGTATTCTTCATAGAAAAATTATAGCCACTGCATCCAGAGGATTGTATTGCGCTGCGCTCCATGCAACTCCCTGATGCATCCGTTGGCCTTACTGACTTCGACAAAAAAGGGGACGCACTCGCTGAAGCCTATCTATGCAGTGACCGAATCTATTAACGCCAGTAAGGAGTTTTTCAGCATTGGACATTCCACGGATCTTCAGCATCACCGAAAGTGCTCACCGCATCCATAACCCGTTCACACCCGAAAAGCTCGCCACTCTCGGTGCTGCGCTGCGTTTGGAAAGGGGAACCCGAGTACTTGACCTCGGCAGCGGTTCGGGGGAGATGCTGTGCACCTGGGCACGCGATTACGGAGTCATCGGCACCGGCATCGACATGAGCCAGTTGTTCACCGAGCAGGCGAAACTCCGTGCTGAAGAACTCGGCGTCGCAGATCAGGTCAAATTCGTCCATGGCGATGCGGCCGGTCATGTCTCTGACAAAAAGGTCAATGTGGCAGCCTGTGTCGGTGCGACTTGGATCGGCGGTGGAGTCATGGGCACGATCGAGCTTCTGGCGCAGAGCCTCCGCACGGGAGGGATCATCCTCATTGGCGAGCCATACTGGCGGCAGTTACCGCCGACAGAAGATGTTGCCAAGGGGTGTCTTGCCAACTCAGTCTCCGACTTTCTCATGCTTCCAGAACTTCTCGCGTCTTTCGGCCACCTTGGCTACGACCTCGTTGAAATGGTTTTGGCTGACCAAGACGGCTGGGACAGATACGAGGCAGCCAAATGGCTCACCATGCGCCGATGGCTTGAAGCCAATCCCGACGACGAGTTCGCGAAAGATGTTCGGGCCAAACTCACCTCGGAACCCGAGCGCTACGCCGCTTACACGCGTGAATACATGGGCTGGGGTGTGTTCGCGCTTATGGCGCGGTGATGAGGGGATTACCAGGCGACTGAGAAAACGGTAAAGTCCACAAATCCAACCGCATCGGATTTGACTAAGATTGCGATTAAGGTTTTTGTAGCCGCAATAATTTTTTCTATAATAGGTGTTGTTTTTTTATAGGATTGGCAAAAAGCATTCACTGAAAGTTATGAAGTGCACCCAATCTCTGCTTTGAGAGGGGCGCGTGTTCTGCTGCCGCTCCACACGCGCCCCTCAGGCATACGCAATGCAGCATACAACATCTACGCATAACCATTTACTATCAGGATATGGCATGAAGAATCACGACGATTCTATTTTCTCAATTTCGCGCCGGGAGTTTCTGCGGCTTGCCGGCGCTGGCGCTACGGTTTTGGGTCTTGGTGCTGTCGACGGTGCTGCCCATGTCGCATCGGCGGCGACGGGTACAAGCCAACCGGCACCGGGCAGGGCGAAGAACAAAGGTCCCTACAACATCCTCGTCGCCATCAATGATAAGCTCAATGGGCTCATCGATAAAGAGGTCGGCGAGGATCGCGGCCAGATGTTACCAGGGGGTACTGAAGCGGGATGGGATATCACACCGGAAACGATGGCGCCTTGAGGCGAAATTGTCTGGCGGATCAGCCTCGATGATGAGCGCGACCATGGCTTGCGGATGGCAATGGGCTAAGCGGCGGGAAAGCACGACAACCAGGGGAGCGCATAATCTTGCTTTTGCAGCGGAGCCAAAAAAGCGCGGCCGTTGGAGAGCCCGTTCGAATGACAACCTGAAGGGAAAGTGAGCCATAATGAATAAGAAGATGTTGGCGGCGATGATGGAATGGATCCGGCCGGTGGGGATAGGATTGGCCATCTTCTTCGCGTATTATTGGGGAAAGGACGAGATATCACGCTTTCATATCATGGGGCCTTTCATTGCAATGCTCATGTCCGGTACCGTGGCCTTTGAATCTCTTATCCTGGGGGAAGTGGCCGCTGAGAAAATCGGTTATCGCCACAGTCGTGCTTATCAAGTTCAATCAGGTCTTTCAAATGCCGCCACGGCCATAACCGCTTTGATTGTTTATCTGCTGGATTGGGGGCGATATGCGGATGCTGCCATCGTAACCTCAATGTTGCTGTTTTTTGTTTTCTCGGCTGTAAACCATGCCGCCACTTCCTTTATTGAAGGCAATATGAAGCCCGTCAATCTAATGCGGCCGGTTATGGCATTGCTATTGGTTATGATCCTGGTCCCCCATATGATCAAAGCACTGCATCAATGAGATAGACTACAAGCTATCTCAACATAATCTTTTGACCCAAACTCTTTGTTGGAGACAAATAGATTTAACCCGAACAGTGTCATATGAGGAGGATCGAGTGAAAGAGTTTAAGAACAAAGTAGCAGTAATAACGGGCGCGGCAAGCGGTATTGGCAGGGGAATAGCCGAAAGATGCTTGCTTGAAGGCATGAAAGTTGTGCTCGCGGATATTGATGAAGAAGAACTTTCAAAGACAAGCGGTGTTTTAGCGAAGGCCGGCGGTACCGTAACTGCAATTAAGACGGATGTGTCAAAGCGGCACGAAATTGAGCGACTTGCCGAAAAGACAATTCATGAGTTTGGCTCGGTACATCTACTTTTCAATAACGCGGGAGTCGCTGCCGGGAGCACGCCTTGGCAGGCCACATACAATGATTGGGAGTGGGTGATTGGTGTCAACTTGTGGGGGGTGATACATGGGGTCAAGGTCTTTACACCTATTATGTTGGCTCAAAATACTGAATGTTATATCGTTAATACCGCTTCCATTGCTGGCCTAATAGCGAATCATGGGTCGAATACGCCTTATTATGTTAGCAAACATGCCGTGGTCGCACTCTCAGAAGGCCTCTATTTATCTCTCCAACAAAGCGGCGCCCTTGTCAAAGTAGCTGTACTGTGCCCTGGTTTGGTCAACACGAATATTATTTATACAGAGCGACACCGGCCCGCAGAGTTGCAAAACGCCCCCAGGGAACTATCTGCCAAGGAAAAGGCAGTCAAAGAGTTTGCGGAAGCCGCGGTTAAGGCAGGTCTATCCCCTTCCCATGTGGCCGATCAAGTGTTTGAGGCCATTCAAAGTGATAAGTTCTACATCCTCACGGACGAAGAATATATACAAGCTATTCGTTTAAGGGTTGAAAATCTGCTACTGTTGGAAAATCCTAAAAACCCTACGGAGACAATCATAAACATCGCTATGCGAAACATGTAAGCAACGCGCAGTCGTAATTTGTCGTCACCGATAATGCATTTGGACAGCACCCTGGAGGTGATCAATGAAAACAAGAAAGGATTATCAACTCTTTGCAAAGGCGGGGTGAGGAGGCTGTCTTGGATACAGGCCCCCTCACCCCGGCAATGCTTGTGGACCGCAAAAATGTGTAGAAATTACTACCCGCGATTAAAACCGCCAGGTCAATCCAAAATCAATGCTCGACTCGCTCAAGGTGGACTGCAGGCTGCTCTGCTGGCCGATCACATTGGTGCCGGTTTCGCGGATGGTGTTTTCAAAGGCGTACATGTAACCCAGATCCAGAATCAGATTCTGGCCGAATTGGTATCCGACCCCCAGGGTGATGTGTTGCTCGGCCACGGCCGGAAAGCCGATGATTCTGAATGTTTCATAGTAGTACCTGGGCATGTTCTTGCCCTGCACCGAGGTTAATTGATATCCGGTAAATCCATTGTGTTCCTTGACCGGGTTGGCGGCATAATTATACCCGACGCGCACCTTGAGGTTTTGGGTGGCGCTGTATTGGGCACCCAGGGCATAGACCCATTGATCCGACCAGTCAAAATCCCGGTAGCCGGCCGCGTTGGACCAATTGATCCACTTGAGGTCCGCTTCCACTTGTAAATGGAGCGGAGTAAAGGTGTAGGCCGCGCCCAGGCCCAGTTGCTGGGGCGATTCCAGATCCAGGTCGTCCAGATGACCGTCCTGGTCAAAATCGCTGATATTTTTGTGAGTAATCTTCTGGGGAGTTACATAGACCGCGCCAAAAGTCCAGTTGGCGGTCGGTGTATAGGTCACGCCCGGTTGAAATCCCAAGGCATAGCCGGCCGAGGAACCGGAGCGCAGGTCCAGAATGCCGTAATCCACATGCACGGCCGCGCCCACCGACCACTTGGAATTGGGCTGGAAAGCCACGGCCGGCGCGAATTTCATGATCTGCAGGGAAGTATACTCACCGCTGACGCCTGGGAGAATACCCGCGATGGTGGCATCGTCAATGGCCGTGCCGCGGTAGTCCACGCCCAGACCGGTGACGCCATAGGCCGACAGGCCGAAGCGCCAGCTCTGGGGGCCTGATTCGATGGGCACCGAAAAGCCAATGGCCGGTATGGCATACACATTCTCTTCGCTGTCGGCCGAGGCCGTGTTGGCCCCATTGGTGACGCTGGCTTTGACTTTTGGCATGAACAAAGTGCCCGCGAAATCAAACTGGGACGATGGGCAATAGGGCGCAAAGCACATGGCCGATGGATTGGCAAAGACCGCGCTGATGGCATCTTGGGGGCTGGCGATGCCCACGCCGCCCATGGATCGTGAGACCGGCCCCACTCCGATGAGATTATCCCCATTGGTCGCATAGAGTGGGGCTGCCAAGCACAACATCAAGACGACCGAAGACAAACCAATTACAATTCTCCTCATAGACTCCTCCTTTTTTCTTTGTTGAATTTCTTCAGCCTAACTATGCGGTATTAAAATAGAGCCGACGGGCTCTGTTCCAATCTTTGGACGATCAGCCGGAAGCTTTTTCAATGTCGTGTTGGCCAACATCTACAAGCTATCTGAGGGGTCGGGGAGTTTTTTCAAGACTCCCCTAACAGCTCGCAGTGCTGCCTGCCGGCGTTGGGCCTCAGCGGCGGTTGGCCCCTGCATCTGCATGTCAAGCGCCGCTAATTGTGCGCTGCGGGCTGCCCACAAACTCGCCTGCGGCTCAAACAGTGTGGGCAGCCATTCCTCCGCGCGCAAAAGCGGCGCTAAACATTCCGATGCAATTGGGTCCAACCGCCGCTGAGGCCCAACGCCTTTGGCCGTGCCAAAAATCGCATCAGACGCTACCAAAAAACTCCCTGACCCCTCAGATAGCTTGTAGTAAATTTATGGGCGAGTGTACTATGTCAAGCCACCGGGATCAGTGCATCGGCCACCATGGAAGAAAGAAATCTTACATCCACCCCCATCTTGTAATGGTCGTTGAGGTTGCTCAATTGGGTATGGCAATTCTCACAGGCCGTGGCCAGCAAGGTGGCCCCTGTGGCCTTGACCTGGTCGGCCTTGACCCGCGAAGACTTCATGCGGAAATCCAAAGTCTCTTCTCCCAGGGCCACCAGCCCGCCACCTCCGCCGCAGCACCAGTTATAGCGCGGTTCCTTGGTCATTTCCCGGAAGTCGCTCACCAGGTGCCGCAGGATATAGCGTGCCTCGTCGATGACGCCGCCGTTGCGGGCAATCTGGCAGGGATCGTGATAGGTCACCGATTGCGTCACCTTTGATTTATCCAGCCGGATGCGGCCTTCGCGCAGATAGCGGGCATGCACTTCGGTTATCGAGGAGACTTTGAAAGGCTGTTTGCCGCTAAGCTGCTTCATTACCCGGAAGGCGGTGCCGCATTCGCAGATGCACACTTCTTTGACTTTGAGCCGTTTGGCTTCATTGATGATGCGATCCAGAATGAGCTGGGTCCGGGTGGGGTCGCCTACGAAGGCGCCAAAATTGACGGCCTCAAAGAAACTCAGGGTCCAATTTTCGCCAGCCGCATTGAATACGGCGGCGGCCGGGATGATGGAATGGGCGCCGGCCAGGGCCACGTAGAGCAGGTCAGCTCCCTGGCGATCCACCGGGATCACGGTTTTGCCGGCCTCGGCTTGCCATTTCTGGACTACTTCATCTTCCAGCCGTTTGATCCCTTCGAGGAAGTTATCTTTAAAGATCTCCAGGGATTTGCCCTTTTCAATGGAAGTATCGGCCAGCAGGGTGAGAATTTCAGGCTCGGTGCCAGCGCCCACCAGTAACAGTTTGGCAATGGACATGATCATCTGGGTATCGATGCCGAATGGGCAGTACACCACGCAGCGCCGGCAGCCGGTGCATGAATAGGCCACTTCGGCCAGCTCCTGCATCGTGACATCGTTGAGCTCCTTGGCTTCGCCCACCGAAGGCCAGAATTTGCCGCGGGCCTTGAAGTACTTCTTATACAACCGCCGCACAAATTCATGGCGGTAGGCCGAGATGTAGCGGGTTTGGCCCATGGAAGCATGCACATGGCATGCCTCGGTACAGACGCCGCAACGGGTGCACGTCTCCAAATAGTACCGCATGGCCCGGTTGAGTTTGCCTTTGAAAAGTTTAAGCAGATCGTTTCGTGTGGTTTCATCCATGGCTAACCTCTTCTCAATTTATTCATTGGCAATGCGAATATGGCGTGCATCAACTGGCTGAAGGGGAAGACCATCAGAAACAGATTGGCGCAGAACACATGCAGCACCATCATGAAAGCGTGGCCGGTCGACATCATGGTATAGGGGACTTTGGGGTGCAAGGCGATCAGGCTGAGCAGATATTCACGGTAATCCGACGGCATCAATTCCTGGTAACCATACCAGGTCCGCGCCCAATCCATCTGGCTGCCAAACAGGGCGGTCAACAGCAACAAGATCAGCAGCAAATAATCTTCGGGAACGGACAACTCGCGGACCGCGCCATGGAACCGGCGAAAGAGAAAATAGAGCAGGCAGATAATTACTGCGACGCCCACCAATCCTTTACCGATAAACACCTCGTGGGGAATGATTTGAAATATCGCGAAATCGCCCAAAAGCTCGATGTGTCCGATGAGCAGCAATAGAAGACCAATATGGAACACGATCAGAAAGACCCATAAAAGCGGCTTGTGACGGCGGACCGTGGGGAAGAAGAAGGTGTCATACAGCGCCAGCAGCCAGCGAGGCTTTTTCTCCGGGTAGATTTGCAGTGAGGTCGCATTTCGCGGCGCCCTCAATATCCCCGCCAGGCGAACGGCGATGCCGAAGAAGAACACGGCCGCGGCCAGGTAAACCATGGGGACGAAGACAATGTAGTATACGGTTTCCACGCACACCTCCAAGGTTGCGGTCCACTCCCGTTGAATTTAGATGGCTCCCGGGAGTGAACCGCCATTGAATCGTAATCAGGCTTTGCGCCGTACAAAAAATTTGATTTCCTTGCCGTTCTGCTCGGTCTTGAGAATTTCGTTGCCGCTGGTGCGCGCCCAGGCGGGAAAATCGGCCAGGGAACCGGGATCGGTGGTAATTGCTTCCACCACTTGTCCTACTTGGACTTCTTTGATGCCTTTGCTGATTTTGACGATGGGCATGGGGCAGGCCAGGCCTTTTAAATCCATCACTTTGTCGGCTTTGATTTCTTCGCTCATGGTATCCTCCTGTTTGGGGTGTTCGTTGATTGGTTGATTGGTTAATTCAGAGCCCGGGGTGTTTCTTCCGTCATGCCCGCGCAGGCGGGCATCCAGCGGGATAGCATTCAAGAAAACTGGATTCCCGCTTTCGCGGGAATGACGCCCATTTGTTCGAGAAACTCCCCGACTCCTCGGTTAATTGGTTAACTGAAATAGTTGCTCATTTCTTCCAAGCAATCGTCTATAACCCTCTGGCTGCATTTAAAACCGATCAGCATCAAATGAACAGCTGAATGCGGCTGTCATTGGCCTCTTCCAGGAACTTGGCCACCCCGCAGTAGCTCAGATTCTGGTAGTTGATGATTTCTTCGCGCTTGAATCCCATCAGATCCATGGACATCTCACACACAAAGATGCGCACGCCCAGTTCATCGGACATCTCCAACATCTGCTCCAGGCTGGCCACATTTTTTTTCTTCATCAGGGATTTCATCATGGCCGTGCCCAGACCGCCCATGTTCATTTTGGACAGTTTGACTTCACAGGTCCCCTTGGGCAGCATGGCGCCGAACATCTTGCCCATGGTATCCTTGCCGCCGACCGATTTGCCTTTGTCCCGCAAAATGGGCGTGCCCCAGAAGGTGAAAAACATCACCACCTCCATGCCCATGGCTGCCGCGCCCGTGGCGATCACAAAAGAGGCCAATACTTTGTCCATGTCGCCGCTGAAAACCACCATGGATAATTTATTGGATGGCGCCTTGGTTTCCAGGGCTTGCAGGCGTGTCTGCAATTCGACGAGTTGTTTCTCCAGGTTTTCCATGAATCCCTCCGTGTTTGATGCTCTGTACATTATTAATTATATAATATTAGCCATTTAAATAAAAACTAACAACAATAAAGTTTATGCTATGTACCATTACCGCAAATTTTTTTGCCTGTTCATGCATGCCACACCATCAAAGAAACCAAAGCAAGGAGCCCTCACCGCACTAGGTTTGATCGATGCGCTCATTCACCGCTTCCATGGAAATTCTGAGCAACTCGAGATGATTCATCATTCCGCTGCGCTGATCCGGATGAATCATGGTCAGCACCTGGGAATGCATGTCCAGCATGAATCCATTTATTTCCTTGAGAGTCGCCTGCCCCTTGGGCGTGAGACTGAGCAGGACCACGCGGGAATCCCCCGGATCCTGTACTTTCTGGATGATCCCCTTGCGGATCAAGCCATCAACGAGTTTCGTAACCCGGCTTTTGACCACGTTGAGCTTGTGGGCAATGCCCTTGGCGGTCAAATAGCGCTCCTCCCCAAAGAGCAGCAGGCAACGAATTTCAGCGTCGGGCAGTCCGAAGCGCTCGCACTGATATTGCATGCGCTCCTGGCAACATTGAAAAAGCCTGAGAATGAGGCGTCGGAACTGTTCGACCTGATTGGCGGGAACGACCGGGCTGGCATTTTCGTTTTTTTTGTTCATGATGTGAACTATACTCTCTTTTTCGTTCGCGTCAAGCCATTTTTTTTGCCGGCGACAATTATTCCCGATGGGGATCGCCAATCTCCGACTGCCACCGTGTGTAAGTCAGGAGTGTTGCATCGTACAGGTGTTCGTACGCGTACTCGAAAAATTTTTAAAATCATTCGAGTACGAGTACGCGTACGAGTACGATTTGGGAAGACACCGGTGTGCAACACTCTTGACTCGCACACACTGCCTCCTGATATCTTGATTTTAAAGGCAAATTATGCTTATGTGGATTTGTATTGCTCAAGATGCCTTGGCGTCCAAAATTCCCGTTGTTTTGCCCATCCCACAGATATAATTGCAAAACCAAACAGTTAGGGCCAAGGCTTCTCCCTACCGCTCAATAGGTCGAGCCGGCCGCGGCCCTGGACAAAGGTGATACAGAAGGCCAAGGTATGACCAAATCCAAACAGGGCGAGAGCGACCTCAAACGCATCGAATTAATCCGCTACACCATTGATCACAGCGCCGAGCCCGCTTTTTGGATCGGGGCGGATGGCCGGCTGATCTATGTCAACTACGCGGCTTGCCGTTCGTTGGGATTCAGCGGCAAGGAACTGCTGGACATGACAATACATGACATCCAGCCGGAATTGACCCAGGAACGCTGGTTGGACCACTGGGCCTCGATCCAAATCAAGGGCAGCCACACCTACGAGTCTTCTCACAAGACCAAGGACGGCCGAATCTTCCCAGTGGAGATCCGGGTGAACCACGTCCATTTCGAAGGCAAAGAGTATCACTGCGCCTTTACCCGCGATTTAACAGAGCACCGGCGCCGGGAAGCAGAACGCAACCGGATGGAAGCCCAAATGCAAGAGGTTCAGAAATTGGAAAGCCTCGGGGTCCTGGCCGGCGGCATCGCCCACGACTTTAACAATCTTCTGATGGCCATCCTGGGAAACGCTGATCTGACCATGATTTCGCTGCCTCCCAATTCGCCGGTGCGGCGTTATGTAGAAGAGATCGCGCTCGCCTCCAAGCGCGCGGCCGAGCTTTGCCGCCAGATGCTGGCCTACTCCGGCAAGGGCAGCATGATGGTGGCGCGCTATGATCTGCCCACGATCGTAGGTGAAATGACACAAATGCTCGAAGCAAGCGTTTCCAAGAAGATAATTCTTCGCTACATTTTCGATGCCGACATCCCACCCGTCATGGCCGATGCCAGCCAGATGAAGCAGATTGTCATCAATCTGGTCTCCAATGCCGCGGAATCCATCAGCGACCGCAAAGGAGAAATTTCGATCACCATCGGCGTCATGTTCTGCGACCGGGATTATCTAAGTCAGTGCCACTTTAACAACCATCTGCCTGAAGGTCAGTATGTCTTCCTGGAAGTGGCGGATACCGGCCAGGGCATGGATGCACAGACTCGTGAAAAGATCTTCGATCCCTTTTTCACGACCAAATTTGTGGGGCGTGGTTTGGGCCTGGCGGCCGTACTGGGCATTGTGCGCAGCCATGGCGGCACCATCCGGGTCGACAGCGAACCGGGCCGGGGAACCACCATTCGGGTTTTGCTGCCGGCCATGCCCGCAGAAGATGAAAAAGCCAAATCAAAAAGTTCAAAAGACAAGTCTGCATCCGCCAATATTCAGGTGCTGCTGATTGATGATGATCCCAATGTGCGCGATGTCAGCTCGGAGATGTTGAAACTGCTTGGTTATAGCGTTCTGACGGCCCCCAATGGCCCCCAGGGCATCGCCTTGTACAGGAAGCACAAAGAGGCCATCGATGTGGTGATCCTCGACTACACCATGCCGGAATTAAACGGCATGGAAACCTTTGATGAGCTTCATAACATCCGCAAGGTGCGAGTGATCCTCTCCAGCGGTTACGCGGAAAAAGAGGTGGTTCAATCCTTCAAGGGGCGCGAGTTTGTCGATTTTCTGCAAAAGCCCTATACCATTGAAAAGCTCCGTGATGTTCTGGAACAGGCGCTTGCCCAAACAATCCAGTGATCTCCCAGGTTGCAATATCCTTCATGGTGATTAGGTTAGCCCACGTGCCCGCGACCATCAAAGGGCCAACGGGCAAAGAAAGAAGGTGTTCCATGCGCTTACAAGGAAAAAAAATCGCCATTCTCCTGGCTGAAGGGGTTGAGGATCTGGAGTTTTATGTACCATACATGCGTTTGCAGGAAGAAGGCGCCGAAGTCATTGCCGCGGGGTTGAACCTCAAACCCGTGCGGGGTAAAAATGGTTTGGAAATCACGCCCACGGCGGCCATTGAATCCTTGAACAGCCGCGACCTGCTGGGAATTGTGATCCCAGGCGGCTGGGCTCCGGACAAGCTGCGTCGGTACGAGTTCGTCAATCGACTGGTGGCCGACCTGCATCGTCAGGAAAAACCCATTGGGATTATCTGCCACGGCGGGCTGGTGGCTATCTCCGCCAAAATCGTGAACGGCCGCCGGGCCACGGGCTCCCTTGGCATCAAAGACGATCTGATCAATGCCGGCGCCACCTGGGAAGATGTTCCGGCCCTGCGGGACGGCAATCAGGTTTGGGGTCGCGTGGTGGCCGATATTCCGGCCTTTTGCAGTGAACTGGTTTCAGCGTTGCTGGAAGCAACGGCCAAAGAGCGATTGCAGGATGAAGAATAACGGTTTTATCAAAATCTGGGATCTGCCCACGCGTCTGTTTCATTGGGTATTAGTGGCGCTGGTCATTGTTTCTTTTACTACCGGTGAAATCGGCGGCAATGCCATGACCTACCACAAATTGAGCGGGTATGCGGTGCTAACATTGCTGCTCTTTCGTTTGATCTGGGGCGTGACCGGCAGCCACAGCGCCCGCTTTGCTTCGTTTGTGCGCGGCCCGGCGGCAGCATGGCACTATGCCCGTCACCTCATGGAGAAGAAGCAGACGCCATTGCTGGGACACAACCCGCTGGGCGGCTGGTCGGTAGTGGCCATGCTGCTGGCATTGCTTCTCCAGGCCGTCACCGGGTTATTCGCCAATGATGAAATCGCCACGCAGGGACCGCTCTATCCGTTTGTCAGTGATAAAACCAGCAGCTGGCTTACCAGCATTCACCTCTTCAACCAAGGCGTCATTATCGCCCTGGTCTGCCTGCATCTGGCTGCCATTCTCTTCTATCTTCTGGTCAAAAAGGAAAATTTGATCCTGCCCATGATCACCGGCCGCAAAGCCTGGAAGGAGCCCGTTGCGCCCCCAGCCAGCGCCATGAAATCGTCCTGGATCGCCCTTATAATCGCCGCTATATGCATCGTGGGCGTTTATCTGCTGACCCAAGCCTGAAACTGCCAGGCAGACCGCCGCCATCACATTCGGATTTGGCAACGCAAGTGATGGGAAACGCCGGCAAACCCCGGATGATGATGGGGACTCAATGTTACATTGATACATAGTTTACCCCATTCCCATTTTCCCGGATTCGTTTTACTTGTAGACGATGCCAGCCTGAGCCGGGATAGCGATAACGTCACCGAACAGCAAAGGCCTCGATTTTTGGACGTGGACACCACGGTACCAGCCTGACATTTCCGATCTCATGCTTCTCTTTTTGCCTCCTGCATCGGCTAAGCCTCTGCGGTATCCTGGCTCGCAGTTCTGCATGGGCGGCTTTAATTTTCGGCCCGACGCTTCAATTGTCATCGGTTTCCTTTTACCATCCACTCGTCACGCTGAAGCCAATTGTCATAAAGCTCTCCAATACTATCTCGACGAATCGAAAATCGGGCCCTCACCAGACAGGGGATCATCGTCCCTGCCACATCAACATGAGAGGAGGACTTATGAGTGAATCCAAACAGCTCGATCATGTTTTCCAGATCATCATGAAAAAGATGATCGAAACGGGCCAGGCCCCCCACTTCACCGAAATCGCCACTGAAATGGGTGTACCCATGGAGGAGGGGCGCCTAGCGGTGCACGAACTCTTCTCCCCTGGTTTCCCCGCGTGGTTGTTTCCCAACACCGATTATATCGGCTCGTTCCCGCCTTTCAGCAACCTTCCCACCCAATATCGCATCACAGTGGACGGCCAGCAGAAGTGGACAGCCCAGTGAGGCTTCGAATCGCTGGCGGTCAGCTGGCTGTTTCCAGGAAAATCAGTACGCATCGAGGCGCCCTGTCTGGATTGCGGCGCCAAAGTCACAGTAGTGATGAGAGACGGAAAGGTTCTGGAAAGCGATCCGGATAGTATTGTCGGATATACATCCGTGCCGTTCAGGGACTGGTTCAATAACCTGCCGTTTTCCTGAAGCAACATGAATCTCTTCCGGTCGGAGGAGCATGCACGCAAGTGGCGCGGATTCAAACCGCAAACCGAAGCGGGCATCAACAAATTATCCGCAATGGCGGAACTTTTTTCCGGAAACCTTTTCACTAGGCGACTGGACCCTGACTATGCCTCGAAACTGCAATCTTACTTTGTGGAACTGGTTGAGATCCTCAAAGGCATGGGGCCATACTGGCGACCGGCCGCCCAATAAATGAATCTGGCTGTATCGAATTTGAGAGAAAGCTGAGTGAGCTCCCCGGTTCTTTCAAGATTTGGGATTACAAATACGAGAAGACAAAACGGGAACCGCCGACGCGGTTTCCGTTTTGTGCTTTTCACAAGCCATCTCAATATCCTCAAAGCTTGAAAAATTGTGAAAAATGAAAAATTGGGGACGGAAAAATTGGGGACGTACATAAAAATATAAGTTGATTTTATATCGCAGTTTTGCTACGCGATATTTATGCCCAGACAAGCCCGCATAGATGCCCCCGGCGCATTGCATCACATTATTGCTCGCGGCATTGATCGGACCGCCATATTTGATGATCCCGATGATTATACTTTTTTCATCGAACGATTGCGCGACTTATTGATTGAGTCCGACACCCAGTGTTTTGCCTGGGCTTTACTACCCAACCATTTTCATCTGCTGCTCAGAACCGGAAACATCCCGATTTCAGTGCTGATGAAACGGCTGCTGACCGCTTATGCCATTCACTACAACCGGCGTCACCGCCGTGTCGGGCATCTATTTCAGAACCGATATAAATCGATTTTGTGTCAGGAAGATTCATATTTGCTTGAACTGGTGCGCTATATCCACCTCAACCCCTTACGCGCGAAGATCGTTCAAGAGTACAAGCGCTTGTCCAAGCATCCTTTTTCCGGTCATGGCGTCATATTGGGCCAGATTAAAAATGACTGGCAGAATAGACAATATGTGCTGCGCTTGTTCGGAAAAAAAAAGACGGAAGCAAAAAGCAATTACAGCGAATTTGTCCGCAAGGGAATAGAATTGGGCCCGCGACCGGAATTGACCGGCGGCGGTCTGTTGCGCAGCCAAGGAGGGTGGGCGTCGTTAAAAGCCAACCGTAGGGCCGGCAATTATCAAAAAGGTGACGAGCGTATCTTGGGCGATGGGGATTTTGTCAAAGAGGTTTTAAAGCAAGCTGATGAGCGCCTGCAAAATAGATATCGGATGGTCGCCGAAGGCTATGATATTACAAAGCTATGCAAGCGTATTTCGGAGATAACCAACATCAGCCCACGGCAGTTGTTGGACGGGCAGCGGGACAGGCTGCGAACCCAAGCAAGGAGTATACTGTGCTACTGGGCTACGGACCAGTTGGGAATATCCCAAATGGAGTTAGCCCAGATGCTCAAACAGACCCAGCCGGCCATCAGCCAGGCGGTCCGCAGGGGCAGGTTGCTGGCGGACAAAAACGGCTGGACGATGATGGAAGAATAACTTTTTATATATTTATGTACGTCCCTTACCACGTCCCTTACCACCGTTTATGTACGTCCCTTACCACCGTCCCTTACCACTGTCATCTCAGATGGTCCCTACCCGCCCGCCAGCTTCACCTTGAATCCTATTTTGATGACTTCAGTCTGCACTGCTTCGCGGTGATCACCCTGAATGATGATGGTCGCATCTTTGACGCTGCCGCCGCTGCCGCAGCGTTGTTTGAGAAGGCGGGCTATATGGTTAAGGTCGGCGGATACAGGCAAGCCATAAACGACAGTGACGATTTTGCCGCCGCGTCCGGCGGTTTCGCGGCGGATACGCACGGTGCCATCGGTTGGAAATGGGATCGATTGATTGGATGGTTTAAGAGATGGTTGCTTTTTGCATCTACACTGGGAAGTGGATTGACCGCATTGGCCGCAAATCCGGCCAGTTTCAGTGGAGTATACAAGTCGGCTGTTTTTCATAAGATATCAAAGCTTACCGGCAATATCGGGTTGAGTCTTTTCAGATTGTCAGGGTAGAGGCCGTGGCTGAAATCCGCCTGTGAGTGCTCCCGGATGTCGGATTCGATTTGCCACCAATAGCCTTTGTCATCCCGGTTCTTCTTGCACGAAGCACAAATAGGCAGCAAACACACTCAGTATCCTGATCTTTGCCAGGACATCGCTCTATTCAATAATGTGCCTTTCCTTCTCCTCCTCCGCCATTTTACGTTCGCTGATATCACGAACGATCGAATAGAGCAAATCGGGTGCCCTCTATCAAGATTGGGCTGCTATGTACCGTCACCAACCAGGCTTCGCATTTGGCCAGGCGACGGTAGCAGTAAAATTGGTGGCGCTGCTCGGCCTTGGCGCGGGCGATCCCTTCGAATACCTGCTCGGGAGTCAAGGTGTAGATCTCCATAATTCTTCTGCCCTTCAAGGCCTCTATGGCAAACCCATAAAATCTGCAGGCCGCGGCTTTTATTATTTCTGGCTAAACCAATCTACCATTTCGCGCACGGTTTGCTGGTCGAACTTCAGGCGGAATTTGATGAAGGGGCCTTGGGCGGTGTAGTCGGCCGCGGAGAAGTCTTCGTCATGGAAGCCGGTTAAGTTATAACCCAGGCTGATCCAGGCGTTTTTGATCACATTGTAGCCCACGGAAAGGCCCGTGCGATAGTCCATTTGCTCGGCCTGCCAGGAGTGCAGCATGCTGGCGTGCACGCCGATATCCCAGCGCTTCGTCAGGTCGTAGCGCGCTTCCAGGCCGGGCAGATCGGTGTATCCGGAATAACTTTCATTGCTGATGGTGTCGAAGACATATTTGGCGCCGTACTGCAGGGCGATCTGCAGGCGGTGAATGGGCCGGTAGTTGGCGTTGAAGTTGTTGACGATGCGGCGGGCGGCGTTTCTGCCTTCGATTACTTCTACTTCCTTGATGATATAATCCAGCCGGTCATAGATGATCCAGCGGGTTTGGGCTGGCCGCCAGGCCAGGCTCAGGCGCAGATCCCCGTCCCGGCTGTCGTTGCCGATATGGCTTTGGGTATCAAAGGCCTTGAGTCCGGCTGACAGCCCCAAGCCCTTTTTTACTTCGCCGGCAATGCCGGTGACCAGGCCGAGTTTGTCTTCGGTTTCGGCCCAGCGCTCTTCTACCCGGCCGGTCCAGGACCAGTACTCGGCTTTATAGCCCAGCCCCAGGGTGGCGGCGCTGAAGTCTTCGGCCGCGCCGGCGGCCGTGGGCACATTGGGATTAAAGGGCCGGTAGCGTTGCGACTCAATGCTCTGGGAGCGGTCCAGGCCGCCGTCCATGTTCCAGCGGGAGTTAATCCGCCAGCTCTGGAAGAGGCCCAGGTTGGCGAACAGGCGCTGGCCATCGGTGCTGGTCTGGTTTCCGATGGACGAGCCGAGTTGTCCGCCGGTCCAGGGCGTGGCCTTGAAACCCACGCGGCTGCTCTGGGAGTCCAGATCCTGGCCCTGGGTGATCTCATGTTCGGCAAACAGCGTCGTGAGTTTGGAGAGTTTGTAATCGGCGCCAAACAGGGTGCGGGTGGGAAAATCCACGCTGGCGTCTTCACCGCCCAGGGACTGCTCGCGTGTGACGCGCAGTTGCAGGCGATCTTCCAAATAGGTCCTCGAAGCGCCGACAATCACCTGGGTCGAACGATTTTCGGTGCCGTCATTGTATTGGTCGCGCACCACCCGGCCACCCAGGCGCAAGGAGTTGCGCAGATCGCGGTACACCGCATCCGATTCGACAAAATCACGCTGGGCGCTGGTGGCCAGATTGTCGTAGCGGTAGATTTCGCCGTTAACCGTCCACTCCTTCTTCAGGCGCCAGGCCGCGTCAGCGCCAACTTTGCGGGTCTGCCCCTCACTGCCGTTTTGCTGCCCCAGCCCGAATCCTTCCCCCATCTCCCGGTAGTAAATTTTACTGTCGATGGTATCATTGGTTTTGTGGAGTTCCGCCAGATAGGCTTCGCCTTGCTCTTCGTCGCTTGTTTGCTGGTTGCGCGTGGCCGCCGCTTCGGCTTTCAGGGTCAGGCCCTGGCCCAGATCCAGGCGGGCATCCAGGCCGCCCAGTTCGCTTTTGGTCTGATCCGGCCCCTGGTGGATGGCTGTGGTGCCCACCTCCAGGCGGTTGTCAAAGAACTTCGCCGCGCCGCGACCGCCATAGGTATGGGCTTCATCGCCGCTGTCTTCGGACTCATACTCGGCCACGATGAAGATGGGGTTGAAGTTTTCATCGCGGCTGTAAATCGGATTTTTGAAGAAGAGCGTGCCGGCTTCGTAATCGATGCTGTAATCCACGAAGCGCATTAAATTCTGGGAAGAGATGATCACTTCGCTGCGGAAGCGATCCCGGGTCTGGATGTTGATTTTATCGGAGTTGATCACGATATGCTGGCGCGACAGATGGTAGAGACCGGAGATGCCCTGGCCTTGAATCTCGTCGCGCACATAGGCCTGGCTGGTGTCAGCGGCAAAAAGATTATAGCCGAAGTGTTGGCCGTCATACTCTGATTTCAAACCGTTCAAGCGCCGGCTGTAGCGCGACAGCTCGGTAACTGTCAGGCCGGTATCAAAGTCGCCGAACAGGGCGTAGAACTGGTCGCGTTCGATCTTCAGGTAGAGTTTGCGAATGCTGGCGGCCTCATACTGCTGCTGGGCCGCATCGCCGTAGAGAGTGTAGTAGGTGCCGGGGTCGATGGTCTGGAAGAGCGGGTTGTCCGGGTCCTTGTGGTCCTTGGTGGAGTCAAAGGCCGCCGTGAGCAGCCAATTGCCTTTGATCTTGCCTTTGGCGAAAAATGCTATTCGGCCGTCCTGGTAGTAATCTTCCTTGGCATCGGATGCTTCCAACTGCTCCATGTTGCCGCTGACTGTATTGTAACCGGCCGTGCCTTCGGCCAGGCCCACCAGAATCCACTCCCTGGCTTCGGGTTGCAGCCAGGCGCGGATCTCTTCTTCGTGGCCTTCCAGTTGCAGGCGGATCACGGCCTGGCCGCTGTGGGTGGTGGGTTTGAGGCGGATGCGGGCGATGCCGTCAACGCCGATGGTATAGCGGATGTTCTGACTTCTGAGCTGCGGCAGACTGCGCTGGATCTCGTCTGTGAGCTGCTGGGCTTCAAAGGGCGGCTCCACGGAGAATTCGCCGGATAGACCGGGTCGCGCCGGGCGGCCCTGGCCATCGAACAGTTGCACGGCGATGACCGGCTCATCCTTGCCATTGGCGATGAGGCGCGAGGCAGCCTTGTCCAGGGCCGCGCGCACGGGGAAGCCGGCGTAGTAAATGGTGCGTTCGATGCGCTCCAACTCGGTTCCCGCTCGATCCTTGCGCACGGCCACGAACTGGTTGGCTCCATCGGCCAGATCCAGGCCGCGCCACATGCTGACGACCACGGTGCCGGCCTTGTTCACCTGGCGGCCCTCAAAGCTTATGGCACTGGCCGGCCGGCCATTGACCATCAATTCCACCATTTCAGCGGCCGCATGCTGGATGGCCACTTTCAGGCTGGGGATGGCGGGATTGAAATCCGCTTCGGGCATGAGCCAGCCAAAGCCGGGAGACAGCGCTTCAGGTTGGATGTGGCTGAAATCCTGGATCGGCGGCTTCTCCTCCACCACCGGGGCCTCATGGGACGGCGGGCTGATCTTGGCGCCCTGGGTGGCGGTCGTATTTTGATCTTCGCATTTCACGGCGGCGATATCCTGCGCCACCTTGACTTTGACCGTCAGGACCGTCACTTCCACCCGCCGGTTATAGGCCCGGCCCTCTTCGGTATCATTGGACCGCAGCGGTTGGCTGTCGCCTTTGCCGCTGACGCTCCAGGGCCGGGACTGCAAATTAAGTTTGGCGGCCAGATATTCGGAGACTCGCCGGGCCCGGGCTTCGGACAAGGTCTGGTTATCGGGGAATACGCCATGGGAGAGAGTCCGCACCGGCAGGTTGTCCGTATGGCCCACGACGGTGGCCTGCTCGATTTCCAGGGATTGCAGCCGCTCGGCCAGGTTATCCAGCAGCTCTTTGCCGGCCGGCAAGAGCCGGTCGCTGTACGTCTCAAAGAGCGGCCGCACCACGATGGTGGGCTGGGTCTCGCGCACCTTGCGCTCGACCAGATCGAGGATGGTGTCAATGGCTTCGCTGCGCTGATTCCGGGCGCTGGGCGTATCAAAGCTCAACATGGCCTTGGTGTGCAGACGACCGGGTTTCAAGGCCCCGTTCAAATCCACCTCAAAGGCCAGTTCCTGACGCTGCCCGGCCTGGATGGCGCCCAAACGGTAGACCAGCACGCCCGTGCCCCCCTCGGGATCGCCGATGGACTGGCCGCCCAGTCGGCTGGTGCCGGCGCTGTATTGGCTGCCCTCGGGCAGCACCACGGTCAGGCGCACATTATCCAAAGCCACCTGGCGCACATCAATGCCTGCCTGATAGGCGGCGCGCTTATCCTGGAGATCGCAGGCGATCTTCAGACCAGCCTCACCCGTGGGCGCGGGTTTGGATTTAACATGAAAATCCTCGCGCCACAGGGTGCCGCCCTGCAGATCCACGAAGTGGGAATAGGGAGTGCCGGCCATGCGGGAATTGGCGTCACAGTCGGCCATTTCGTAGGCCAGGGGCAGGCTGGCGAGATCGAGCTGGACCACATGGGTGCCGGGTTTGACGCCTTCAAAATGGTACTTGCCCTCTGAGTCAGTAACCACGTAGGTGCCGTTTTCCAGGTAGATCCGAACCCCGGCCACGCCGTCTGCTTCCTTTGGCTCATCGGCGCAATTGTCGGCGATCACGCGGCCGGCGATAAAGCTTTTACTTCGGAAGAGTTCTTCTTTGATCCGCACCAGGGCCGCGGCCGTATTGGAGCTCAAGCCATTGGCGCTGACGGCCTGGGCGCGGTTGAGGGCCTTGCCGGGTTTGGTGCCGGCGCCGACTTCAGCCACGTAGCGAATCTGTATCGTACTTCCGGCCGCCAAGCGGCCCGCGGCAAATGCCAAACTCCGGCCGTCGGAAAAGATAACGGGGTCGCTCGTGGGCTGGCCGTCCAAGCGCGCCGAGCCAGCGCGGTAGCGGAATCCCAGGGGGAGCCGGTCGTTGAGGGTCACCCCTTCGGCGGCCAAGGTGGAACTATTTTGAATGCTCACCGTGTACTGGATGAAATCGCCCACCGCCGCGATCTCCACGTTGGCCAGCTTGCGCACCCACAGGCCGTTGGTGGTGGGGTCCATGGGAATATCGATGCGCAGGGCCGGACCGGGATTGAGGATAAACGGTTCGCCCCGCGAGCCCGGCTCGGCAATGGCAAAGGGCGCGCCGGGCAAGGTCTGCAACTGAGAAGTAGACACGGTGGAAGGCGCCGCGTAGCCGCCGGGCGGTGTAACCGCCAGCCGGTATTGGCCCGGCGCCACGAAGGGGAACCGGAAGGCGCCCCTGGGAAACGCATAGACTTTGCCGCTGCTGTCCGTAAAGGTGCCGCCGGAAGTAATCGTGGCTGGGAATGTGCTGACCCCGTCGTCGCCATAGATCACGGCGGGCTGGCCGGTGGCCACATTGATCAGGGTCAGGCCGGCCTGATCCACGGCTTGGCCCGTGGCGCTGTCAAACACCAGGCCATAAGGATCGACCAGCACGGAGAGATTGACCGAATCGGAGGGGTCGGCCACATCCGTATACTGGGCGCTGATGTGGCCGCCTTCGGTGACATCCAGCAGCCCATTGTAAGTCTGGGCTGGTCCCAGACCCGAAGATTGCAGATAGCCGATGAAGATGCCGGTGTCGGGCCCGGTTTCGGTGAGCAGCAGCAATTCGGTATCATGGGTTTCCGAAGAAGTCAGCAGCACCCAGATGGTTTCGGCGCGCTGGGGATCGATGTTCTGGTCCGGATCGATCACCCGGAAGAAGATGGGCTCGCCCTGGTGATAGAGGGCCGCGGCCGATAGCGGCACGGGGCTGCTCAGATCAATGGCGATAGTGCTGCCGGCCGGATGAACGGCCGCGATGGACTGAGTAGTACTGCCAGTGGTGCCGTCCGGGCTGTATTGGGTCGCCGGCAGCTGAATGCTTTCGGCGTTACCCACGGCCGGCGCGTACTGGAGCAATTCGATGTGGGACGGCGTTCTTTTCCAGGTGGTGGTGAGAGCCACTGTATTGGAGGCCGCCGTGATGGGCGTGCCCTGAATCTGGAACGAGGCCCGGGCCGTATTGCTGATCACGGTTCCCGGCGGCACGGCCTGGGCCGAAATTGGAATACCAAAAAGTACTACCGAAAGTAAAATGCACGCCGGCCAAAAGTGCCGGCGTGCATATCTGGCAAGGCGATAGATGCAGAAGACAAAAAGCAGCGCCCACTCGATCAACATCCCGGCCGTGCGGCGTTGCAACGACGCCGCCGCGGTGGTCGATTCTATGCGAAGCGCTGTTCTTCTCACGGTCGCCTGCCCCTGCTGGCTACTGGATCATGACATCAAAGGTGACCTGGGCATTGCCGCCCGCGGCGATATTGCCCACGGTCACGCGAAGATTGGTCACCGCCGGGTCCGTGGGACTGCCCGAAGGCACATAGGTCCAGGTGGCGCCGTTGTCATTGGAGTATTCGGAGAGCGTTCCGCCGGCTACGGAGCCCACCACAAAATGGGTGTTGGTCGGAATGGCATCGGTGAGTACTACCGTATTGGCCGCGGTGGCGGCGCTGCTGTTGGCAAGACCGACGCTGTAGCGCACGCGGGCGCCAGGGACCCGATAGGTGCTGCCGAAAGGATCGGAGATCACGCTGGAGTTTTTCTGTACGGACAGCGTGGCGGCGGCCGCTGTGAACAGGCGGCTGGCGGAATGGCGGCCGTCAAAGGCCACATCCGGTCCGGCCGGAGCCGGGACCGTGCCCGCGGCGTCGGCAAAAACCACTTCCGACAGCGCCGGGTCATCGCCGTCGCTATCCTCTACCAAGGGCGCGCCGGCGCCGGTATTCCAGGCTGTGGCGATCAGATGGTACAAGGCGGTTTGACTATCGGCCGTGCTCAAGGGCGTGGTGGCCACCACGAAAATCGTGGCGGCCGTGTCCCGCGGCAGCGTCAGCACATAGTTGGCGCCGCCCGGCTCGGTGCCGTCATAGGTGCCGTTGCCATTGTCGTCATAGTAAACGGCGACTCCGGTCATATCGAATTGGTCCTCGGTGCCGTTGGCGCCGGCCTGGGGGGCCAGCCGGATGGCCAGACCGGGAGCCGCGGAGTTGCCGTCATTGAGCACGGAGAAGGTCAGATACCCCACCGCGCCCGGCGTGACCGTGGCATTGGCGCCGGCGGTCACCACTACACGCACCTTTTGATCCACCACGAAGGTGGTGGGATTGACACCGTTGGCCGGATTGTTGTCATTGTCGGAGAGCACGGGCGTCTGGCTGATGCCGCCCACCTGGTAATTGATGGTGGCCTGGTTGGTGATGGCCGTGCCGGCGCCGGTGTCCGTGGGCGCTGCCAGAGCAGACTGGCACAAGAAGCAAAACGCCGCGGCCATTGCCAATAGAAGTAATCCCAATGATGTGGTTCTCTTCAACTGTCTCTTCATGTTGACCTCCTTTAACCGTTAACGTACCGTTGGAATAAGCGCTCAACTACTACTTTAAAATGGCCCGAAAGCTCACTTCACCCTTGGCGCCGGGCGGCAGGGGATGTTCGAACGTCCAGCGGATGTGGGTGTAATCCTTGGGGCGGACCGGAAATTCTCTTCCGGCCGCATCCTTGATCATGAGCTTGGCGGGGGTGTTATAGGTTTTACCGCCGTCTACCGAAAAGGTGATCCGGGTGCCCGCCCCGCTGGCCGAGTCCGCCTTGTAGAGCATGTGCTCGGGAATGGGATTGGTGATCACCGCGTTTTCAGCGGCTTTGGCGCTGGTGTTCTCATAATAGGTCGTAAAGAGTACTTCCTGTCCGGGCAGTACTTTGGCGGCCGGGACCCGTTGGACCACTTTCTGCCCCTCGGTGTTGGTGGAACTGGTCTCCACTTCAGCCACGCTTCGTAACTGTACCTGGCCATCGGCCAAGGCCCATCCGGCCGTGAGCGTGATCAGTAGTAAAGCCGTTGCGAGGATGCTGACTTTTGGTGCGTTCATGGTTCTCTCCTTTTGCTAGTTGATGATGGTTGTAAATTCGATGGTATGGCCGGCCGGGGCCGCCATGTCTCCAATATTCACGGTCACCGCATTGGCGTTGGTGACATTGAAGTCGCTGCGATCCGCCGGGCCATCGGCGGCATCGGTTTGAGGTACGCTGTCCAGAAGAATAGTGCCGGCCGCGTAAGTCGTGTTGGCCGGGATTGGATCGGTAATCACCAACCCCGTGGCCGTGCCGCTGCCGGACACAGACACCGACAAGCGATAGGTCACCCGCGCGCCGGGATACGGCTGATTGCCGCCGCTGGGGTCTAAAATGCGTTGAATGGTTTTCACCACTTGCACGGAAGTGGAAGCAATGAGGTAGGCACCGGTCGCTTGACCGGCCGCTCCCGTATGGCCGACAATGGCATCCACGCCCCCCTGCCCTGCACCCGCCAAAACAGTGCCTGGCGTCGCCCCGGCCGCGCCCGAGGTGGCGGATCGCGCGATTGCGCGCGCCTGGCCGATGCTGCCGTTGTTTTGTCCGGCCGGGATATTGCTGAACAAGTAAATGGTCGCGGCGCCATCCGAGGCCAGGGCAGGGTCGTTCACGCCCGGTTGATAAAGAGTATCAGGCACAGCGCCAGTGGTTTGCAAACCCGCCACCCCGTTGCTCTCCAGCCAGATCTGCTGCGTCGCGGGGTCGAACTGATCGCCGGCCACGGCGTCGTCAAATGCCAGCGTGTAACGTTCCGGGCCATTGCCAGTGTTGGTCAGCAAAAAGGTGAGGGGTGCGCCGGTCTGGGGAGAGTTGACGGACACATTGGCACTGTCGCGCCAAACCACCACGGCATCAATGACTTCCAGCACCCTGAAGTTGTGGGAGGCGGAAACCGTGTGCAGCGTGGGATCACTGCCCAGGGTATAACTCGCTTGCGCCGTATTGGTGATGACGGTACCGGCGGGCGTGCCCAGGGCCCAGGCCTGACCGCAGGCCAGGGCCGCCAGGCACGCCACCAGCATCACCAACCCAATGGCGAGCACGAGCGGAGAAATCGCTTGATCTTCCTTTAGCCTGAACACTTTACTTCCTTTACTTCTCTTTGCGCTGATTCCACTCCGCGGCGGGGGACGCGGAGCGGGGCGCATTATTTCATTAGCATTAAGCTATTTCAGAGTGTCGTCTTCCTTACCTTCAACTTATTATTCGTACTCGTACTCGTACGCGTACTCGTACTCGAATTTCCGAGTACGAGTACCGCTTCGCTGAGTACGAGTACGAGAACGATAAGTTGATTGCATTCCTTTCCACCTTCTACCTTCCCCCTACTCCACCCTCACCCTGAATCGCAGGGTGAACGAGGGCGCATTGCCGCCGGACATGCCATTGAAGACGCCCTTGGGATTGACCCGCAGATCGGTCACCTGGGGGTCGAAGCCCAAGGCATCCGGCACGGGCGTATAATCAAAAGTCGCTCCATTGTTATTGGAAAATGACAAATCATCGGTAGTATTGTTCAAGCTGGAAAAGGCGTAGCTCAGGCCACTGGACGTGGAACCGTTTACAAAGACAACCGGTCCGGAAGGCTGCCCCAGATCGCCCACGTACAAGGCGGTGTGGGGCGCCATGGCATCGATGACCACCGTGGAGTTATTATCCACGGGGCCGCTGCCCTGGTTGCTGGCCGTAATCGTGTACGTCATGACCGCACCCGGAATGGCCTTGGGATTGGTCGTTCCATGAACGGGATCAGACAGGGTGATGACCGATTTAATGAGTAGTAGATTGGGCGAAGCCGCCAGCAAAGTCGCCACTCCCGAGTGGCGCACCAGACCCTCGGTGCCCTCTTCGGCCGTCACCTGGGCGGTCCAAGTGCCTTCGGAGGTGACTTCGAAAGAGTACTCATAGATTCTCAGGGCCATGCCCGAATCGTAGACCTGGTTCATGGCGTTGTTGATGACCACCTGATTGAGAGGATTGATGACTTGCAGGCTGGCGCCGCTGATATCAAAGCTGCCGAAGGGGTCACCTACCACGGCCCGGACGTATACGGTCTGGCCGGGCCGGGCCGAAGTAATAATGTTGCCGCCGTCGATATACCTCGCGCTGTAAAATGCCACGCTGTCTACATGGATGACGCTTCTGGCATCCAGCACCAGACGCGAATAAGTACTTCCGTAGACCGGAAATACCGTGATAGTTCGGCCGTTGGAGCTGTTGTTGGTGATGGTCAGTGAAAGAGTATCGCCCGTCGGCAAAGTGATGTCACCGCTGATGGGGATATTGATGGTGTAAAGCACGGGCGCGGCCGGAGCAATTGGCAGACCGTTATAGCTTTGAACACCCGTAGTGCCGATCAGCCCAAGACTGGCGGAGTAGAGGGCCACCGTCATCGCTCGATTGGTATTGGAAGAGCGCTGCAAAAAGATCTCCAGCGGGATGCGACCGGAGCTGCCATTAATAACAACGGCCTCCCTCAATGCTGAGGAGAGTATCCAGGTGGCGCTGGCATTGCCACCGTTGATATTCACGGATGGCTGACTGCTGGCCGGGGGAGTGCGAGATAGCAGATTGGAGGGATTGGAGTAGAGATAAAGCGGTTTACTGCCCTGGGCCGGCGGTGGCGTTCCGTTGACCAGCACCGGCGCGATGGGGCCAATGCTCAATGCCGCGAAGTCGGACCCGTTCACCACGGCGCTGTTATAATAAACTCCTGGCGAAGAAGTACTCTGGACGTAAAAGGTCAAGGTGCGAGTCTGGGCCGGGGGAATGACCCAATTGCCCGACCAGGTCAGGGTCTGGCCGCTGACGGCCGGGTTGGCGCTGGTCACACCGCTGCTGGTACCGGGTGTATAAGCGAAGCCCGCGGGCAGCGTGTCTGTGATTTGGGTTACGGCCGCCGGAATACCGCCGCTGTTTTGAATCGTCACGGTATACGCGACTGCTTCGCCTGGATTCACGGACGAAGGGTTGACCGATTTTGCCGCGCTCAAGTTGGTGTTGGTGATGAGCGGTTGAAACCGTTGCAGATTGTAGGACCCACCGGTGGAACCCACCACCCCGAACCAGAGCTGGGTGTTGCCGCCGAAGACATTGGTGATGAAGTCGCGATTGTAGGTGATTCGCAGGACGCCATCGAAGTAAACAGTCAATGTGCGCGTGGCGCTGCTCCAGACGAGGCGCAGCAAGTGGTTGGCGCTGTCTTCGATGTTGCCCAACGATACAGGCGCGGCGCCGGCATGATTGGGACCGGAAGCCGCATTTATGAATTCATTGATGGCGATATGGTCGGCGGCCGGGTCGTTCCACTGGCTGTTTTGGTAAGTGTCGATCTCCACCGCAAGAGCCGGCCGGATGGTGTGCATGCCGACCCACTCGCCGCCGCCGGCCGTATCGCCCATCGCGGCCGTACCCCTGGAGTCGTTTTGAAAGACAACAGACATACCATCGGCGCCGGTGCTATCGTTGGTGCCGAGGTAGACTTGCAAGGTGATGTCAAAGTCATAAGCCAGATCCATGCGGCTGTTGAGCCAGGCCGAGCCCACCTGATTGGTGGCTGCCGGCGTGATGGTCACCATGCCGCCCGAGAGCGAGGCGTTGCCGTTAAGAACCCAGTCCGCCCGCGCCGCGGAAACCCCCAGTACCACCAGCAATACTGCGCCGAAGTAAAGTGCTCTTCGTCCCAGGCGCGCAATGCTTCTTTGTGAGGGTCGGATCAAGGTCATTCCTGGTTGAACTCCGAATACTTTTTCATCTATCTGTGTAAGCACAGATGGATCACTTTGGCCGCGCCGAACATCTTCCTCAGCACCGGCCCCACCTGTTCATAGCCGTTGTCGGCAAAGGCGATGAAGCGCGGCCCCAGTTTATGGGCCCAGGCGATGATGTCCTCATCGCGCCAGGGCAGCACCATCACCAGACGCAAATCGATGAGCAGGGCCCGCATGGCGTTGAGTTGGCGCATTTCGATGGCATCATTGACCGATATCAGGATGACATCGATATCGTTGCGGGGCCGCCGCAGGCGCTGCTCCAGCACATTGAGCGAACGACAGCGAATCAAGGGTCGGGTTGGGATCTCACCAGCCACAATCTGTTCTAATGCTTCTACCACGGGGTTGTTCTCGGCAGCGTAGAACAGGATCATGCCTTGGACTCCTTTCTGTTGGATAACAAAGCCTTGAAGGCTTCTAAACAGAGCCCGTAGCAATAGGTGTGCCGATAGGTCATTCGCCTAAAATAGACAATGATTTCAATGGGATTTCAGTTATAAGGGACCATAAAGAAGTAAAATCAACAGCGAAGTCGTCCGGTTTTACGGACAAGATCCGAGATCGTGGAAGGGTTCCCTATGCACTCAACGCATGCTTGGCCAGCATTTCATAGAGGCGGGAGCGGGAGATGCCCGATATTTGGCAGGCCTTGGGGATATTGCGTTCGCTGATGCGCAGTAGATCTTCGAGGTAGCGGCGCTCGGAGTGGTTGCGGTAGGTTTTAAAGTCGCCCAAGGCATCGGAGTCTTGCCTGCCAATCACCGTGACCTTGGGCTCCTCATGGGCCTGGCAGACTACCTGCAGACGAATGTGGGCCGGCAGGTGTTTGGGATAGAGGGTGGCATCGTTGCCGGCCACAGCCAGCATGGCGTCGATGGTGTGCACCAGTTCGCGCACATTGCCGGGCCAGGAGTAAGCGGCCATGGTGTCCAACAGCTCCAAGGCAAACCCCTTGGGTGCAATGTCGTAGGAATCGCACATGCGCTGGGTGTGATAGCGCACCAGATCCTTGATATCATCCGGCCGGCCGCGCAAGGGCGGCAACGCGATGGTCAGCCCCCGGAGCCGGAAAAGCAGATCCTTGCGAAAGGTGCCCTGGTCCACCATCTGGTCCAAATCACGGTTGGTGGCGGCTATGAGGCGAAAGTCGCTCTGATGCTCGGTCTTGCCGCCCACTGGCCGGTAATGGCGCTCCTGCAGCACCCGCAAAAAGGCTTTTTGGGTGTTCAATGGCAATTCGCCGATCTCATCGAGAAAGAGGGTGCCGCCGTCGGCCTGGGCGATCAGACCGTCATGGTCGCGATCCGCGCCGGTAAAGGCGCCCTTGGCATGCCCGAAGAGAACGCTTTCCACCAGCGTTTCGGGCAAGGCCGTGCAGTCCACCACCACGAAATTCTTATCCGCGCGGGGATTGCCGCTCCGTACTTCCGGCGACAATGATCGCGCTCGGGCGCGGGGACTGTTGGAGTGTATGGCGCGTGCAAAAAGCTCTTTGCCGGTGCCGGTTTCGCCCACGATCAAGACATTGGCGTTGCTGCCCGCGGCTTGACCCAGCAAGGCAAAACAGGACTTCATCTGGGGGCTGTTGCCGACGATGCGTTCCCGCTTGATGGCCACCGGCGCCTCTTCCGTCACTTGCTCCTGCCGGTATTGCATGGCCTGATCCATGCTCATGGCCAGTGTGCGGCCGTCACCCTGGGTGATCAGGTAGTCCCAGGCGCAATTGCGCAAGGCGAAATCAGCCGCGCGCGGGTCAACCGCGTCGCTGACCACCACTACTTCGGGATTTTCGGGAAGCTGTTTGAGGCGGGGCAGCAGAACCAGTCCGTCGCCGTCGGAAAGCTCGGTCGCCAGGGTCACCACATCCACCCGATGTTCAATGGCCAGGGCCCATCCCCGGCAGAGGTCCGATGCATTGAAAAGGGTGTGCCCAATCGGTGCAAGCAGGGATGATACGGATTCGATGAGCTTCTGATCGCCGGAAATTATCAACGCCTTGCCCATTTCCACCCCAACGCCGTGGCTACGCCGAACCGCCAAAGAGAGAAGAAACAATAATACCGAGCTGTTAAAGCGGAGCATACACGCGTTAATCGTTGTGTGTCAAGAAATTCGGCAGCGCTATATGTGGTGTGGATCTATTGGGGCGTGTCGACGATGGCGGGGTTATGTTTTTGGTTTCAGCATCACCCACATCGTACTCGTACGCGTACTCGTACTCGAAAAAATTTGAAAAGCATTCGCGACGCGTACGAGTACGATGTGGGGACCTGCGAGATCAACCGCTGCGGCGCCACGCCGAATATGGGCCTGATGGCTGCAATGTATTACTTCTTCAACCGCGAAATTTGCGCGCATAATTGAAGATAAATAAAAATCCGGCCAACTCCGGGATTAGCACCGCCAGGCCGCCGGCCACTGACCAGAAGAGTGCGCCGGCAATGACCACCAAAGCCACCACTGCTGAAAAGGCGCTGCGCGTTGTCCTGTAATCCGCGGCAAAACTGCCGCCGATACTGCCACAGATAAAGGCGAGGATAATGGTGCCGAGCAGATTCATTTCGCGGTGATACCTTTCCGCCAATTCTCCACGATATTCAACAGCGGTGTATCCTGGGAGTTCTCCTGCACCACCAGGAAACGAGCCCCATCCGTATTGGGCTGGAAACGACGGCTGAAGTAAAGCCCGAGGTGTTTCCATTTGAAAAGCTTAACCGGCAGATCAACCTTGATTTCGGGCCTGGTGTGCACTTTGGCGCTCATCAGCAGATCGCCTTCCACGAAGAACAGTTCATCGCCCCGACCGCTCCAGCACGGATATCCGCCACCGCGCACCGAAATCTGCCACTCTCCCGAGCCTTCCGGGAAGGGCCGCACGTAGACCTCCCAACGGCCCGAGATATCGGACATGAAGGCGATCCAGCGGCCATCGGGAGAAATTTGCGGCATGGTTTCATCAAACGGGGTCTGTAGAAATAGCACGGGCTGCCCGGCCGCGCTCGCTCCCGCCGATTTACTTCCGGGATTCAACGGCAAATACCACAAATCCCGTTTGGTCTTTGCGCTGAGCTGCTCGTAGGCCAGAAAACGTCCGTCCGAAGACCAACTGGGGTTGTATTTATCTCCACCGCCTCCGACGATCTTTTCCGCCTGGGCGCCCGGATCAGCGTTTTGGATGAACAGATCGCTCAGGCCGTCCCTTTCGGAAGCATAGACCAATTGTTTTCCATCGGGCGACCAGGTGGCCTCGGCATCCCTGGCCCCGGAATAAGTCAGCCGGCTTCGCGCGCCGCGCGCGATGTCCACCAGCCAGATCTCCTCGAAGCCGGTATCGAAACCATCCATGGCCACCTTGGCTTGATCGGCGCGCAGAGCCAACCCGCCGATCTGGGTGCCGCTCAAGGCCGGTCCGACCGTCGAAAGCAGTTGACCGTTGCGGCTCAGCCAGACCAACTGCTGCTCGAAAGGCGGATCGGACATGAAGGCCAGGGTGCCATCGGCCGATACGCTGGGCCAGGCCGCGTTTTCAGCCACCAGGAAGGGTTCGCCCGTGGTCTCCAGGCGTATCAGGGAGAACGGCACGGCCCAAATACTGTTGTGATCCGCCACTCCGGCTTGGTAGAGAAGATAACCCGGCGGGCAGTAGATGGGGTAGAAAATGAGGCCCTCCGTGCGTTTAACGAGGCTGCGGTCGATCCCATCGGATTTGACCATCAACTCCGACTGGCCGTTGGCAAAAACCTTCACATACAAGAGGCCCCGGCTCTCAGGCAAAAACCACGGTGCTTGATAGGTCTCCCCCTTTTCCGGGTCCGGCGGGAGAAGTGTCTGGGGCGAGCCGCCCTCCTGGGAGACTTTCAGCAACCCCAGGCCCCTGGTCCAATCGCCGCCCCAAAGGTCGAAGATGATTTCGCCGCGGCCGCTCCAGCTCCCGGCACCGGCATATCCTTGGGCCGAGATATCGCACAAGGTCACGCTCTGACTATCTTTGATGGTTAGCTTGCGGATGGTGCGGCCCATATTGGTGAAATAGCAAAGATACCGGCTGTCCGGAGACCAGAAGGGTTGCCCTTCTACGGAAGAAGTATCCTGAACCAGCGACCATTGCCCGCTGGTGAGGTTCATGAGCCGCAGCCGATCGCCCTGGACATAGGCGATCATTTGACCGTCGGGAGAAATGGCCGGCCCGCCACCCGCAACCGAGCTGGAAGCACCCTCCATGGGGATCTTGAAAATGCGCTGGCCCGATGGAGCGGTGGGTGCCGTGTTTGTCCGCCAAAGCAATCCGCCCAGCACCCCTGCGGCCAGCAGCAGACCGATGATTAGCAGCCAATGCCAACTCGATTTTCTATTAACCGGCTGAATCGAGCCGGCAGTGCCGGCCACAACCTCTGCCGGGAATTCTTCTCTATTTATCTGAAGCGCTCGGTCTTTCTTGGCGGCCCGAAGATCGTTCACGATATCCTGAACCGTCTGGTAGCGTTTGCGAAGATCTTTTTGCAGGGCTTTGGCAATGATGTGCGCCAGCAAATAAGGAATGTCGGGTCTCAAAGAAGTAATGGCCACCGGCTCGTCGCGTAACACGCTGGTGATGATTTCCTGAAAGCTCCGGCCCTTGAAAGGCTTTTTGCCGGTCAGGGCCTCGTACATCACGATGCCGAAGCTGAAGATATCAGTGCGCTGATCCATCTTGGCGCCCGCGGCCTGCTCGGGCGACATGTAGGCCGGCGAGCCCATGATGGTGCCGATCTGGGTCAAACTCTGCTCGCCGGCCGGATTGCTCGGGTCACCCTCTTTCTCCCGATGGATGCGGGCTAGACCGAAATCGAGGATTTTAGGCCCATTCTCCCGGCTGATCATGATATTGCCGGGCTTGATATCCCGGTGAATGACATTTCTCTCGTGGGCATGGGCCAATGCTTCGGCCAAAGGCAAAAACCACTCGAAGAAAGTCTCCAGATCGAGACCCGCTTCAGAAATTCGCTCCTTCAGGGGCACGCCATCGATATACTCCATGGCAATGACCCAGTGCTCGTCGATCTCTTCGATGGTGTACAGCGTAGCGATATTGGGGTGATTGAGGCGCGCCGCCGCCTCGGCTTCGATCTTGAAACGGCGGAAAATTTCCTCTTCCCGCCGCAACTCGGCCGCCAGCACCTTGAGCGCGACCGAACGCTTCAGCCGGGTATCCTCGGCCAGATATACTTCTCCCATGGCGCCTTTACCCAGCAGCTTCAGGATACGGTAGTGTTCCATCGTAATTGGGGCCCATCCTGTTTTTTGTCCAACGCGTCAAAAAATTGCTTTTAGCTTAATCCCGCACCCATAGCCATGTCAATGATATTATTATTAATTTCTGCCACTACCGCCTCAATCTCGCAATTGAAGCCCTCCAATTAGACCGCTCAAGTTTTACACCCCAAAAGCCGATAGCAGAAATGGTCATGCCTTTGGACCGGAGAGAGATTATCAACGCTGAAAGGGATCCTATCTGCCATGTCAAAAGCCATCGCCGCCCTGTTGGTGACTGTGGGAATTGTCTTGTTCGCAACCTCTTTAACCTTGGCCCAGCCACCGGAGTATCGATCCGGTGAACTGCTGGTGCGCTTCAAACCCAACCGAAGCAATGCAGCTCTGGCGCGCTCCGCGAGCACGTTGGGGATTCGCCCCTTAAGGTCTTTGGACCAAGGTCGGGTGCAGCAATTGTTGCTGCCGGACGAGATGAGCGTGGAAGAGGCCCTGACGGTTTTTCAAAATGACCCCGACGTGGAGTTTGCCGAGCCTAACTACTTGCTTTACACCCAGTCCCAGCCGGACGCCCCCGATGATCCTTATTTTACCCAGCAGTGGGGGCTACAGAATTCCGGGCAGGCCGTCAGCGGATACGTCGGTACAGCGGGCGCGGATATCGATGCGGTGAGCGCCTGGGAACTGATGATCAGCGACAGCGCGACCGTAGTGGCGGTAGTGGATACCGGCTGCAACATGTCTCACCCCGATCTGGCCGCCAATGTCTGGACCAACCCAAATGAGGTCGCCAACAATGGTTCGGATGACGACGGCAATGGCTATGTTGATGATATTCATGGCTGGGACTTTGCCGATGGCGACAACGCCCCCCAGGATGCTTCGGGCCATGGCACCCACGTGGCAGGCATCATTGCCGCCAGCCATGATAATGGGATCGGAATCTCAGGTACGGCCCGGCACGTACGCATTATGCCGTTGCGTTTCATGAACGCCTTTGACACCGGCACGGTGGCGGACGCCATCCGGGCCATCGAATATGCGATCAACAATGGCGCGCGGATCATCAATTGCAGTTGGGGCAGCTCGGGGTTCAGTTCTTCCCTATATGGCATCATGGCCACCTCCGATGCTTTGTTTGTCTGCGCCGCGGGCAACAATGGCACGGATAATGACCAAAGCGGCTTTTATCCGGCCAGCTACAATCTGGACAATGTGATCTCCGTGGCAGCCGGGGATCAGATGGATGATCTGACGTGGTTTTCAAATTACGGAAAGCAAAAGGTCCACGTGGCGGCGCCGGGGGTAAGGATCTACAGCCTGGGGCTGGACCGCCGCGCGCTGTGGTCCGAAGACTTCAGCCTGGACGGCCTGACGGGGTGGACCCTTGGCGGCGCGCCCGCCACCTGGAGCGCGGGGACAACACCCTATAGCTCGGACAGCGTGGCCCTGCGCCTGACCCCCAACGACACCTATGCCGACAATGCCGACACTTGGGCCATGGCGCCAAGGCTGGACCTCAGCAATGCTTCAGGCTGCAAACTCTCTTTTCAGTTGATTGGGTCCACGGAAGCCAACCGCGATTATCTCTATGTAGAGCTTTCCACCGACGGGGCCAGCTGGTCCAATCGCCCGGTCAAAGTGGCCGGCAGCGTGGCCACTAACGGCATCTCCGGGGTTTACCCCTACTGGACCACGGCCAGCCTGGATCTGGGCCCCTTCGACGGCGTGCCGCAACTTTTCATCCGCTGGCGTTTCAAAAGCAATGATCAGGTCAATGCGGCCGGCTTTTTCATCGACGGCATCACCTTGAGCGCCACTTCGGACCAGGAGGCCTACCAGTTCATGAGCGGCACCTCCATGGCCGCGGGATTTGTTTCCGGCGCGGCGGCTGGACTCCTGTCGCAAAATGGCGCCCTGACGCCGATGGATCTCAAGAGTATCCTGATGCAAAGCGTCGACGCCAATGACCATTTTAGCGGGAAGATCGCCTCGGGCGGCCGCATCAATGCCTATAGCGCCATGATGCTGCAGGATGATCCCAACTACCGCTCGCCGTCGGCTTCTTCCGGCGGACCTGGCAGCGGGGGCGGCGGAGGCTGCTTTATTGAGGCGTTGGCTGAGTAGCCGGCGAGGTCATTATCTTAAGAATTATCGATAAGGGTTTAAATCGTACACATACTCCGCGGAACGGTATGGGTACGCGTACGAGTACGAATAGATTCATGGAATTGCCGCATTCCATAATGCTTAAGTGAATGGCATACAGGTGAAAGCAAAAAGTAGAAGAAGAAAAAGTTCAATCCAATTCAAGCAAGGGTTGGAATGCTTCACTGAAAAAGTAAATCCACGAAAAATACTTCTCTGCTCCCTAACTCCCTCAGTCCCTTAGTCCCTCAGCCCCTCTGTCCCTCAGTCCCCAACCGCCCCGCCCCCAGCGCCCACAATCTCCTTCAACTCTTCCAGCCGCTGAATACGAAAATCACATTGCGCGGCCTGCAGTCGCGGGTCGTGGTTGGGATCGAGCAAGGCCGTGGGGGCGCCCGCGGCCCGTCCGGCCTGACAATCAAAGAGATAATCTCCCACCATCAAAAGCTCGCTCGGTGCGGTTTTGAAGGCCTGCGCCGCCCACAGCACGCCTTCCGCGCTGGGCTTGGGCGCCGGCGGATCATCGCGCGTGATCAAGACCACGAAATCGCCCGGCTCCATGGGCGCGAAGTGCTCCAGGGCGGTCAGCACCGAAGCACGGCTGTTGCGGGTGATGATCCCCATGGGCAACCCCTGTTTTTTAAGCCAGCGCAGAATCTCCATGGCGCCGTGGTTGGGCCGCGATTGTTGGGCGGCCCGGATTTCAAAGTTATCCAATTGGGCAAAGGCCTCCTGGCGGCGCCGGGGATCCGGCAGGGATTGGATATACTCCAGCAGGGCCTGATCCACGGGGCAACCAATGGCCGTTTTTATGATTGGGAAATCCAGGGCCCCCGGCAAGGTCAAGGTGCCGTCGAAATCGAACAGTACAGCTTTAATGGGGTCGTTGGTCATTCGGCTCACAGGGTTCATTTCAATTTTATTCTTCAACCGACCATGTTATGTAAGTCATATCAAAGTATGGAATACGCCTCAAATATCGCAATGAAAATACAAAAATATTAGAACAATTAGATGAAGGAGGGGCCCATGACGCAGAAAATACTGATCGCCGTCGACGACTCTGAAAATGCCCAACGGGCAGTGGCTTTCGTGGCCAAACGCTTTTCCAAGGACACCCAGGTCACCCTGCTCAGCGTGATTCTGGACACGGCCACATTGTGCAAAATGGACAGTCCTGAACTGACCCCTTTGTTCAAGGCCCAGCAGGCCAGCTTTTGTGTTCTGGAAGACAAAAAACGCGAGCTGATCAACTCCTCCATGCAAAAGGCCAAAGAAATATTGCAGGCCGCCGGATTTGCTCCCCAAAACATCGAGATCAAAATCGAAGTCAAAAAGCACGGTGTGGCGCGGGACATTCTGGCCGAAGCTGAAAAGGGGTATAGCCTTATCGTCATGGGCCGGCGCGGACTGTCGGGCATCAAGGAGTTCTTCATGGGAAGTACTTCCAACAAAGTGCTCCATGGCGCCAAAGAGGCGTCGGTACTGATCGTCAATTAAAACGCGGTTTCCCCCGCAACCCGACCCTCTCTCCAACGGGGAGAGGGAGCGGTCACGCGCACATTTATCATCATGCCCATCGCTTCTTTCATCGAGCATTCATACATCGGCCTGTTGGATTTGATCTTCAACCGGCTCCGGCAGCCCACACCTTCGGCCGAGGCGTTGAAGCGCTGCAAAATCATCGCCCATCGCGGCGAACATGACACTGTCAGAGTCAAAGAAAATACGTTGGCCGCTTTTGACCAGGCGGCCGGCGCGGGGCTTTGGGGCGTTGAACTGGATGTGCGCTGGACCAGGGACATGGTGCCGGTGGTGGCCCATGATCCCGACCTGCGCCGGGTGTGGGGCCACGACGCCGCGATCGTCGACCTCAGCCGGGAGCAATTAAAGCGCATGGAGCCCGAGATTCCCTCGTTGCGCGAGGTGGTGGCGCGGTTCGGGGCGCGATTGCATCTGATGATCGAGATCAAGCAAAATCCATGGCCAGACCCCAGTGGCCAAATCCAAAGCCTGCGCGAACACCTGGCATCGCTGCGAGCGGTGACCCATTACCATTTCATGGCCCTGCACCCCATGACCCTGGATCACCTGCGCGGCTTCCCCGGCGCATGCCTGGTCTGCATTGCCTACTATCTGCCCTACCAATACAGCCAATGGGTCATGCGGAATCAGTGGGGCGGTTTGTGCGCCCACTACGGCATGATGAGCCGCGCCGTGATTGCGAAACATCACCGTCAGGGCCAAAGCATCGGCACGGCTTATCCATCGTCGCGCAACTGCCTGTTCCGTGAAATAAACCGCGGCGTGGACTGGATCTTCTCCAATCATGCCGCGGCCCTGCAACGAATAGTACAAAATCAATTGAAGACCATCGCGCGATGAGAGTCCACCGCGGCAGGATTCCGAAGCGATCGTATTCATCAACGGTTTTCTACTACACCGTAAACCGCTCTACCAATGATTTAAGCTGGACCGCCAAGCGGGAGAGCTCGGCGGCGTTTTGATTGATTTGGGCGTTACTGTGGGACATGCCGTCCACCGCCGCGTTAACGGCCGAAATCTCCTGGGCGATCTGAGCCGTGACGGTGGAGCTTTGGGTCACGGTCTGATTGACATCCTGGATGCCGCTGGAAACTTGGCTTACACTGGCCGCGATGTCGCGGGTAGTAGACGCCTGTTCTTCCATGGCGCCGGTCATGTCGGCCACAAAAGCGTTGGTTTTAGAAATGGTTTTGCCGATCTCGTTTATTTTTTCGATGGCCGCGGAGATGGTCTCTTGGATTCCGTTATTCTTGTCCTTGATCTCCACGCTCGATGCCGCTGTCTGACGGGCGAGCTCTTTGATCTCGTTGGCCACCACGGCAAATCCTTTACCCGCTTCTCCAGCCCGGGCCGCCTCGATGGTGGCATTGAGGGCCAGCAGATTGGTCTGCTCGGAAATATCCGTTATGCTCTGGGTGGCTTTGCCGATATCCTGGGCCGACTTGCCCAATTCGCCCATCAGGGCCACCGCGGCCTGGGCCTCGGCCACGGCCGCATCACTGATGCGCCGGGCCTCGGCCGCGCTCTGGACGATTTCGGTAATCACGCTGCTCATCTGCTCGGTGGCGGCCGCCACCATGCTGATACTGCCGGCCGACTGGTCCATTGAGGCGGCCACGGTGCGCATGCCTTGACTCATCTGCTCGGCTGAGGCGGCCACGGTATTGGATCGGGACTGCATGCCGGAAGAGTCGGAGGAGATGTTCTCCGACAAACTGGCCAGATGAACCGAGGAGTCGCTCAGGGCGCCGGCCTTGGCGGCGATATCCCGGATCATATGCTGCAATTTTTCAATGAATTGATTGAAAGCGCTGGAGAGTCGGCCGATTTCATCCTGGCTGAAAACCGTCACCCGCGCGGTCAAATCTCCTTCCCCCTCGGCGATGTCATGCACGCGCTCATTCATACGTTGCAAGGGCAGGGCCACGAACTTCTTCACGATCCAATGCATCACCAGCACCAGTACCGCCATTATGCCCAATATCGACAAGATGGCGTTCTTCAGCACGGAGCGGCCCAGACTGCGCTGGATATTCGAGGCCGTGATCTGAGCCTGATCCAACCTGGATTTTGAAAACCGGAAATGGGTGTAACCACCAATTTCACCCGGCCGCCAATTCAGATGACAGCGCACGCAATCTCCTTTGACCATCTGAGGCTGGACGATCTCCACGGCGTCGACTGTCCACTGCATCAGCATTTGCGGCGCCGTTTCCAGCTTGGCCTTGGTCTCCGGCGCCAGGGTTGTGGAGAGATAAGCGGCATCGGAGGAGTAAGTGACCATACCTTCACGGTTATGCAAGGAGAACTCCGTCAGGCCGTCGATTTTTCGCTGTTCCGCCAGAATCCGGTTGAACTTATCCATCTCGCCGCGCTCCAGCGAGCCGGCCACGGCATATTCGATGGACTCAAAGATATTTTTGACAAAGGCTTCCTGGCTTTGGGAGAGCAGGGTCAAGTTCGCTTCGGAAAACCTCTTCACTTGGGCGCGGATGGATAAGTATTGAAGCATCTGGGCGCAGGCCGCCACCGCCGCCACGCCAGCCAACAGCGAGAGAAGTAATTTGGTGTAGAGTTTCATGCGCCGGCCGCCTTGTCTTTGATCTGTTCTACTTTCCTGAAAAAGGGCAGGGATGCTTTCTGGGCGAAGGTTTTGGCACTGCATCCGATACAGGGCGCGCCGGCGTTGATGCAGAAATTGGTGCCCGAATTCCAAAGCCGTTTGGGACAGTCGGCATGGGTGACCGGCCCCAGGCATCCCAATTTGAACAGACAGCCCTCATCGGAGAAGAAACGGGCAAAATGTTCCCGTTCGTAATCCGAAAAGCGCGGGCACTGGTCGTGGACCAGGCGTTCATAGAACATCAGCGGCGCGCCGTCGGCGTTCAAGGATGGCACGCCGAACTTGAGCACATGCACCAGGGTGCCTACCAACCAATCCGGATGCACCGGACACCCGGGCAGGACAATAATCGGCTTGCCGACCTGGTTTTTGTTCAAGAACTCTTTGACGCTCAGGGCGCCGGTGGGATTGTTTTCAGCGCCGGGGATGCCGCCGAAGCCGGCGCAGGCGCCCACGGCCACTACGGCCTGGGCCGCGCTGGCCGCGCGCAGCAGCAGTTTGTTATAAGGCTCGGCGCCGATCACACACGCCTCGGGCATGGCCGCGGGCACACTACCTTCCACCGCCAGCAGATAATTGCCCTGCTTGATGTTGGCATTCAATACCGCCATGCCCAGATCGCCGGTGGCGGTGGACAGGGTGCCGTGAAATTGAAGCGAGATGTAACGCATCAAGATCGACGCCGGGTCCGGGTGTGCGGCATTGAGCAGAGAGACTGAGCAACCCGAGCAGCTCTGCCCTTGCAACCACACCAGCGGTGCTTGGCCGGAGGCCAGGGATTGCAGGGCCAGCCCGATTTTGGGCACGGCCGAAGCGCCCAGCCCGGTCATTGCGGCCAGCCTGGCGCTGTAAGTCATAAATTGGCGGCGAGTCATTGAAAACATGGGGTCCACTCCTTAATGAACTGCGCAAGCGAGGCAGGGGTCAAACGAGCGCACCACACGCGCGGCCTCGATGGGCTGGGCGGCATTGGCAATGGGAGTACCGATCAGAGCCTGCTCCACCGGTCCTGGATGGCCCTGATCATCTTTGGGAGAGCAGTTCCAAGTGGTGGGCACCACGCACTGATAGGAAGCAATTTTGTAATCGTCGATGGCCAACCAGTGTCCCAGGGCGCCGCGGGGCGCTTCACACAGCCCCACGCCTTGGCCGCTTCTGGGGATGGTGAAGTCGACACAGGCCGGTTCACCCGGCTTGAGCTGATCCAGCCAACGGGCGCACTGGTCTGCCACCAGCTTGCACTCGATGGCCCGGGCGGCGTGTCGTCCCATGGCCGAGTCCAAATCTTCGGTGGAACGATTCAACTGATTCAATCCATGATCCACCGCCTGGCGCACCTCAGGGTCGGTGCCGCTGAGATACGCTATCAGGATGCGCGATAGAGGCCCGACTTCCATTGCCATGCCTTTATAGCGCGGCGCTTTGAGCCAGGTGTAGGCATCCGGCTTGCCAGGGCGCGGAACGGTCTGGCCGGCGGCGGGCGCCAACCCTGAGGCGGATTGATAATAGGAGTATTTTACATCCTCGGTGATCTGACGCGGATCAAATTCAGCCAGCCGACCGCCAATCACTACACCAGCCGGCAGGTATTTGCGGGAGTTGTCGGCGCTTTCGGCGAAAGCGCCATAGGCCAGAAAGTTGCCGCACCCCTTGCCCAGCTTGAAATAGCTGGGGAACCCGGCCGCCACCGACATCACGTCGGGCAAATAACTGCGGTTGATAAACGAGCGCAGCTCCTGCAGCATGGCGCCGTAGGCCGCGATCTTCTGAGTGGTCACCCGTTCGGTGACGCCGCCGGGCACCAAAGAAGCCACATGGGGCAGCTTGCCCGCGAACAGGGCCGCCATCTGGTGGGCCAGGGCACGCATGCGCAATCCTTCCAGATAGTGTTTGATGGCCGTGATATTGGCGTCGGTGCCATCCAAATAATCGCCGGCATAGCGCGGCAGAAAAGGGGCGCCGGGCGCCACCACCGATGAGGCTTTCTGGGTTCCCACCCAGGCTTTGAATTCATTGAGGGCCGCATCCTTGCCCTGGTACTGGGCTATGGCCTCCAGATCGATAAAATCCACGGCGGAGAGGTGATAAAAATGGATGATGTGGGATTGAAGGTAGTTGGCCCCCAGGATCAGGTTACGCACCAGCCGGCCGTTTTCGTTGGGTGTGATCCCGTAAGCCTGCTCCTGGGCCAGCACCGAGGCCATACCGTGGGAAACGGGGCAGACGCCGCAAATGCGCTGGGTAATCTGTTGGGCATCCAGGGGGTCCCGGCCTTTTAAAATCAGCTCGAACCCGCGAAACATCTCGCCTTTGCAAAAGGCGCGGGCCACCCGGCCCTCCTCGACTTCCACGGAAACGGCCAAATGACCCTCGATGCGGGTAATGGGATCAATCTCAATTTTTTCAGCCATTCATTGCCTCGTTGGGGCTTTGGGGAGGTGGTGACGTCGGCATATCGATGAAATCGGCCAGTTGGGATGAGGCCCGCCGCAGATTCATGCTCACCAGGGAGGCGATCTTCTTTAAAATGGCGGCCCCAACGGCCGGGTTTTCTTTCAATATGGCATCAAACCCCCTTTTGGTCAGGGAAACGATGATGGCGTCACTGCGGGCTCGCACCGTTGCTGAGCGCGGATATTCGTCGATGACCGCCATTTCGCCGATGGAGCGATTTTTGGTCACGGTGGCGATACGTACCGCCTTGCCCACCGTGGAGGAGGATTTGTAGACATCCAGGGTTCCTTTGATGACAAAGCAGACCGAATCGCCTGCTTCTCCTTCCGTGAACAGGACCTCCCCGGTTTTAATTTCAAAATAGTTCATGTGCTTGGCAACCACAGCCAGTTCCAGGCTGTCCAGCATGGCGAAAAAGGGAATATCCATGATGAGATCAATGAGCAGACGGCTCTGATTGTCGGTCTTTTTTTCGGTCATTTGAGCTTGCGCTCCTCCCTTGATTGGCCCCAGTGCCGGTTGGCTGCAATTCGATGTCGAAGGACAAGCAGGGCGCCGGGGGTGCTGCAATGAAGGTATCGGCACCCGGTTGGAAAGAATTAAGGTTTAAATCGCGGCGTTGACAATAAATTCGGCCTCCGCTAATTTCGGTGCGTTTTCCATTAAACAAATCAATAGGGCCTTCGGCCCCAGGCCGACACCCTTCATTGACATTAACAGGAGGCATCCCTTTGACCACCCGAACCGCCACCGAATCCAGCTTGGTCGTATCCTATCTGGTGATGCCAGCCGACACCAACCCCGCGGGCAATGTGCATGGCGGCGTGATCATGAAACATATCGACAATACCGCGGGCATTGTGGCTTATCGCCACGCCAGGGCCAACGTGGTGACCGCTTCCATCGACCGGCTCGATTTTCACAATCCAGCCTTTGTGGGGGAGCTGCTGACCCTCAAGGCCTGCCTGAACTATGTGGGCCGCTCCTCCATGGAGATCGGTGTACGCGTAGAGGCTGAAAATCTGCTCAGCGGCGAAGTGCGCCACATTGCCTCGGCCTATCTGACCTTTGTCAGCCTGGATGAAAAACATCGGCCCAAGGAGGTGCCGCAGTTGCTGTTTCAGACCGAGGGAGAGTGCCGTCGCAACCGGGAAGCCATCGAGCGCAACAAAATGCGCAAACTAGAAAAGCAGAAAGAAAAAAAGGCCTTGGGCGATTGTCTGCCCAGCGATGGTGTAGCGCGTTCCGAGAGTAGTAAAAGCTGAGAGACGGCAACAACGTGCATGTTTAAAATCGACCTCCACGTACACAGCGCCCTTGGCGGCGATTCATCCATCCAGCCTGAAACCGTGGTGGCCCAGGCTCGCCGGGCGGGATTGGATGGCGTGTGCATCACCGAGCACCACTCCTACGATCTGAGCCGGCCCTTTGACCAGATCGCCCGCCGGGAGAATTTTCCAATTCTTCGCGGCCTGGAGTATCGGGCGGCTGAAGGGCATCTGCTGATCTACGGGGTACGGGCGGGCAAAGGCGATTTTCTGCCGGGCCTTCCCATGCAGACCGTCGTGGAATGGGTCCATCGGCGCGGCGGCGTGGCCATTCCGGCCCACCCCTACCGGGCCGGGATCGTTGGCAGCCCTTTGGGAGATCGGTTGCTTCAGCTCAAGGAGCTGGTGGCGGTGGAGACCGTCAATGGCAGTCTGAATGCCGAAGAAAACCGCTTGGCGGGCCAAGCCGCGCGCCAAATGGGAGTCAGAGGCATCGGCGGGTCGGATGCCCACGGCATCCAGGCTTTGGGCAGCGCATATACCTGTTTTCCAGGCCCCATTGAAAATGAGGCGGAGTTGGTGGCGGCCCTTCGCAAAGATGACTATTTTGCTGAGCAAAATGATATGATACGGGGATATATATCCATTAACTGGACGGAAACCGGAGTGCCCCAATGAAATTATCCACACGTAGCAGGTATAGCGTTCGCATATTGTTGGAGCTGGCGCGCAACACCGGCACGCAACCCGTGCAGGTGAGCGAAATCTCCAGGCGCCAGAAAATACCCCCCAAGTATGTCGAACAATTGATCCGCACCCTGAAAAGCAGTCGCTTAATTCTCAGCAGCCGCGGACCCAAAGGCGGCTACACCCTGGCCAAGCCGGCCAAGGAGATCAGCCTGGGGGACATTGTGCGGATCTTTGAAGGCCAAGCGGATCTGGTGGAGTGCGTCGACTCGCCGGATAAATGCGACATGGCCGGCACCTGCCCGGTACGCGCGGCCTGGACCCAGGCCAATGCCGCTTTGTTCGAGAAACTGGATGCCATCAGCATCAATGATCTGGTGTGCACCTCTCCCAATGCGGTTGTAGTCTAAAAACCATTACATCCGGCACCGCGGGCATGGCTGGGGTCGTATGGATATAAAGAGCCGACCTCAACCGGTCGATATAGAAGCCGGCTTGGCTAAAAGCGTGGCGGGGTGTACAATATATTGAAGATGGCAACAAGTTTGTACCGCGGAGGCGGCAAGCGCCGGAAGATTACTTGTGAATTCACTGAATCTGATTTCAAGCCGACACGATACTGAGATGGAAGCAAGCACACCCCCCGCCAAGAAAAAGCTCATCGCCGACTGGAAGACGCTCAATCGCATCTTCATCCGGCCCGAAGACGACGATAACCGCCGGGCCCTTTTCAAGCACATGGAGCAGATCCTTTTCGGTCTGCACGATTTCCTGCAAAAGCACGTGGGCATTACCGAAGAGGCCAGCCTCAAGGAGCTGGCTGATCGGTTCACCGACACTTTGATCCAGCCCCATCCGGAAAAGCGACTCTCCGAGGTCATTTCGGACCTGGTGCATCAAATCGCCCCCCATGCGGTCAATGTGGCTTCACCTTACTTCATCGGCCACATGACTTCGGCCATCCCCTATTTCATGGTGCACCTCAAGACCATCACCGCGGCCCTGAACCAGAACGTCAACAAGGCCGAAACCTCCAAGGTGCTCTCCATTATCGAAAAGCAGGTGCTGGCCAAAATTCACCGTTTGATATTTAAAATGCCGACCGCCTTCTATGACGAACATGTGCAAAACCCCGCCACGGCCCTGGGATGTTTTACCGAAGGCGGCACCCTGGCCAACATCACGGCTCTGTGGGTGGCCCGCAACAGCCTGCTGGCGCCCAAAGGCGATTTTAATGGATGCGAACAAGATGGCGTGGTGGCCGGATTGCAGGCCCACGGCATCGAGCGCTGCGTGATCCTGGTGTCGCGCCTCGGGCACTTCTCCTTGCGCAAAGCCGCCGGACTGTTGGGCATCGGCAACCGCAATGTGCTCAGCATCGATGTGGATGCCGGCAACCGCATCAAACTGTCGGCCCTGAAACAATGCCTGCGCGACATCCAGGCCACCCAGGGGCGCACGCGCGTCATCGCCATCGTGGGCATTGCCGGCGCCACCGAAACCGGCAGTATCGATCCCCTGCCACAGTTGGCCGAAATCTGCGCCGAACACGGCATTTACTATCATGTGGACGCGGCCTGGGGCGGCCCTACCTTGCTGAGCGAGAAATATGGCCACCTGCTGGAGGGCATCCACCTGGCCGACTCGGTCACTGTTGACGGCCACAAACAACTCTATATGCCCATGGGCTGCGGCATGGTCTATTTCAAGAACCCCCATATCCTGGAACGCATCGCCTACCATGCCCGCTATATTGCCCGGCAGGGCAGCGTGGACTTGGGCATCCGCACCCTTTCGGGCTCGCGCGAAGCCAACTCCCTGGTGCTGGCCAGCGCCTTGCAGATCATGGGCTCGCGCGGCTACTCCCTGCTCATCGAGCATGGCATCGCCACCGCCAAATCTTTTGCGGCCCAGATCAAAAAGCGCCCCCTGTTCCAGCTGGTCACTGAGCCGAGGCTTAATATCCTGACCTATCGCGTCTGCCCGCCGGAGATTAAAGCGGAGCTCGAGAGCGCTGATACGCTCCAGCGGCGGCGCCTCAATGCATATCTCAACGACATGAACCGCGGCATCCAGGTGCTGCAACGCGAAGGCGGTGTCAGCTTCGTTTCGCGCACCACGCTTTACGAGAAAAACTCCCTGGAAGATCCCATCGTGGTGCTGCGCTCGGTCATCATGAATCCTTTGACCACCCTCAAGATCCTCAATGAAATCCTGGATGAACAGGAAAAGATCTATCGCGACAACTACCTCTGACCTCTAATCAGTCTCAAACCCTTTCGCCGCATGCCATGCGCGGGAGAGAAATGATGTTGACCGGCGGACGCCATCAGGATGGGGCATCATTGGCCGGCTGTCGCAAAACAAAAGGCCGCCGTGCAATATTACCGGCGACCTTAGGTACACTGTTGCAGCAGATTTTTAATGGCTGCGGTACTTATCGTGACATGCCTTGCAGGATTTCCCCACGTTGCCGAACTGGGCTTTGATGGCCTCTAAATCGCCACCGGCCGCAACCTGGGCCAGTTTGGCGGCCTCTGTGTCAAAGGCCTCAAGGTGGGCCTTGAAATCTTCCTTGTCCTTTAACGCCGCGGGTTTCATATGAGTCTTGCCCTTGTCTGAACCATCCATTAAAAATGCCGCCAGCGGCAATTTGGAAAGGGTTTCCACCAGCGCGGCGTTTTGCTGTAGCTCTTTAGCGTCAAAGGGTTTTTTCCCCTGAACCATGGCCGCAATCTGGCCAAAATGGTGGCCGATCAATACCATGACCGACTGCCGATACTCGATGGCATCTTCGGTTTTGGCGAACTGGGCATAGGCCACACCCACCAATCCCGCCACCAACAGGGCGCAAACAGTGCCTTTCAATACCTTTTTCATTGTTCCTCCTTGTGATCCGATTAAAGGGGTTAAAATGGGCCGCTGAATTCCATCCCCGGTCTGGCGCGAAGAGTGGCAGGAGAAGAACGATGACCGGCAAGGCATCCAAGGCGCCAGCGCCTCAGCCCTGCCCAAAAACACAAGCGAACCGCTCCGAGGGATGGGGTCGAATCCGCTTCCCCGCCAGAATGTCAGAAGCCCGCCGCGCTGTCAACGGGGCCCTGCGAAGAAGTTTCCCCCTCGTTCCCAAGCAGAGCATGGGAACGAGGATTATTAGCGTTGCGCGCACCACTTATTCTCATCCCAAAATCTTCTCCGCTTCCCGCGAAGCCGCTTCAAATGCATCCCCACATGCACCGGTATTGGACTTCTCCGCCAGCCCCGGCATGATAAAGAAGTAAAGCGTTTGCACCAGGAAGAAGAGCCACAAGGCCAGGGACCAGGAGAGTGGCGCGGAGGGCCCCATGGCCGCCACCAAACCAGCCCCGCCGGCCATGGTGACGGTCTCGGCGAAAATCAGGCGCAAAGGCGGCGCTTTGAAGCAGATACCGCTGCGAATCCAACTCAAGGTGCCCAGACCCAACAAAAAGAAACCAGCATAACTCCACGGCCAAAGCGCCGTGCCCAGCAAAATGAGCAAGGGAAACACGATGGCGGACGGTGACCGGCCGCTCCAACGCGCCAGCAACGCCGCGTATACGGCCAGATCGGCCCACAGGGTCACTTTAAAGGACAATGACCATCCCCAGCGATTCGTAAACACCTCCACCACGGGGAAGATCAGCACGGCACTGACCAGGCCAAAGACGATCGTGGTACGCACGGGCCGATTCATTGGGCACCTCCCTGGGCAACAGCCTCCTTGCAGCGCATCAACTCCAGTTCCACTTCTTCATCGGTGGCGACGCCCATGCCGACCGATTCATTCCAGACGGAATCCGCGCCGGCCATGGCGTGCTGCTCGGCCTGGTGGCAATAAGCCGCGGCCTTAATCTTGAGGCGCTCGTATTGCCCCTGCTGTTCATTGAACAGGTGGCTGAGGCGCTGCTCGTCTTCCTCCAGACGCTGAAGCTCGATGGTGGCGCGCTCTTGGGCCGCCTGTAACGCCAGGCGTTTGCGAATCAGCATCTTGGCGATATCGTCCTTCTCCTTGCGCACGGCCAGTTGGATATCCTGTTCTACTTTTTGGCGCTCCTGGACTCGCAGGAGTTGACTCTTCTGCAATTGTTCGCGCCCCCTGCGCAACTGCGCCAGATGGGCCTGCTTTTGCTGCAGGCTGGTTTCCATCTCCCGCAAGTACTGCTTGAGCAGCAGGGCCTTGTCTTCGAGCTGGTCCATGACGCCGTGCATATCGGCTTTCCATAAGCGAAGCATTCGTGACATGATTGCCATGGCGTGTTCCTTCCTTTGGTTGATTCGTTGATTCGTTTATTCGTTTATTCGTTGATTGGTTGATTGGTTGATTGGTCGGAAGTTTCTCGACTCAAGGCACGTCATCCGCGCAGGCGGGCATGACGAAGAGCCCCCTACCTGAAGTAGTTAAGTGGTGATGTTGTTGATTGGATGATTCTTTTATCCGCCGACTCACCCAATCAACAAATCAACCATTCAACCAATAACTCCTACTTCCCCCGGCGCTGCTCATAGCCTTCATACTGCAATGCCTTGGATTGCTTCTTCTGCTTCTCGGCCACGGCCGCCGGCGGTCCGGCAAAGGTGTCGGAAACGCTTTGGCGCAGCACCTTCACATCTTTTTCCAGATGCTCGCTGACGGCCGCGGAACCCACGCCGGCATTAAGGGCGCGATTTTTGGTTTCATAGGCCTGGATGGTGGCCTGGGCCGCCTGGGCATCGCCTTTGCGCACCGCATCGGCGACTTCTTCCTTGAGACGGCTGTATTCGTCTTGAATCACTTGCTGGCCCCAGGTCTCCTTATCCATGCTGGCCACCACCGCCTTTTCATCACGGATGCAGGCCACGGTGAGCATATCCTGACTTTGCAGGGTTTGATTCAGTCCGTCATGTTGATAGCGCACCTGAATCTGCCCCAGGGAAATACTGCGCTCGGCATCGGTGGGCACTTGAAAGGTCAGAAAGAGTTTGCGCTGGCCGCCCGACACCAGGCTGCCGGGGAAGATCACGGCCTGTTCGCCCTCCATTTTGATGGGGTAGCCGCCGGCTTCCACCAAGCGTACGCCCTTGGCCAGGGGGATGCGGATCTGCACCTCGCTGGCCGCCACCTGGCGCGCATTCTGAAACTCTTTTTCAAACACCTGAGCAAAAGCCACGGGGTTTTCCAGGAAGTAATAGCGCCCGGTGCCCTGGTCGGCGATGGTGGTCATCAGCAATTCATTGAAATCCAGCCCCACGCCCACGGTGCTCACCGCGAAATGGTGGTCGGTGGCCGCGGCCGCCATGCGACCCAATGTCTGGGGATCGGTAATGCCCTGGTTGGCCAGGCCGTCGGAGATCAGGATCAGTTTGCGCTGCCGGCCTTCATCGGCCGCCCGGAGCAGCAGATCGATCCCTTGCTGCAAGCCACCGCCCAGGTTGGTGCTGCCATCCACGTACACTTGGTTGATAATGGCGGCCAGGCGCCCCCGGTTGACTTCACTGACCGCCGTCAAAGGAGCCATTAACTGCACGCTGGTCTCATAGGTCACCAGGGCCAGACGGTCGCTGGGCCCCAGGCGTTGCAACAATTGATGCACCGCCTGCCGGGCCGATTCCAATTTGGCGCCTTGCATGGAGCCGCTGCGATCCAGCACAATTACCAGGTCCATGGCCTGCTTGGGGCGGTCGGCGGCCTGGGGCAGGTCCGCGGCCGCCAGGGTCACGGCCACGCCCACCTGGCCCTGGGAGCCTTGCAGCACCTTGTCTTGCACGAGCTGGGTGTTGAGGGTGAGGAGACCGTCGCCGGCTTTGACCGGGACCGTGGTGGGACCGGAGGTGGATACGCCCGGCCCGATCAGCGCCAAAGCTGAAATGGTCAAAGCAATCAAACCGATAATCGCAATCAAGCTTTTCTTATACGTCTTCATTGATTTTCTCCTTTCCGTTTCAAGAGGGTTTTGGTCTGTTCTGGAAGCGATTCTATTGCGACCCAAAGAAAAGACAATTCAAAGCATTGCAAAAGGTTAGGGGCGATTTTTTACAAAAGTTTTACTTGGCAAGAGGAGGGGTGCAGGGGTAGAAGGTAGAAGGAGTAAGGTGGAAGGTAATGCTATCGGCTTATGCGGCAATGCACAAACCCCAAGTCGATTACTATCATTATCTGGTCGCTAAGGCTTAAGCTTTGGCGCGTTGATTCGTTGATTGGTTGAGTCGTTGGCATCTTCGCGCTGTTTGACCATTCAACTGATTAGCTTGTGTACCTACTTGGGTTGTGTAGATCACTTCGTTGGCTTATCGTACGTGTACTCGCAGAGTATTTTCGAGTACGCGTACGAGTACGAGTACGAATAAACCAATCAACTAATCAACCAATCAACGCCCTGCGGAGCACCCCATGAAAACCCCCAAAGCGCGCATCCTGGTGGTGGAAGACGATGCCGCCATCCAAAAAGGGCTTTGCGACGTGCTGATTTTCAACGGCTACGCCACCCAGGGCGTGACTGACGGCGGCCAGGGCTTGCGCGAGGCCCTGGCCGGCGGCTACGATCTGGTGCTGCTGGATGTCATGCTGCCCACCATGGACGGCTTTGCCATCTGCAAGCAGTTGCGCCGCGACAAGCCGGCCCAGGCCATCATCATGCTCACGGCCAAAGGGTCGGAAGATGATGTGATCACCGGTTTCAAGGCCGGCGCCGACGACTACGTGTGCAAGCCCTTTTCATTGCGCGAACTGATGGTGCGGGTGGAGGCCGTGCTGCGGCGCAGCGGCAAATCGTTGGGCGAAGAACAGATCCAATACAAAGACATGACCTTTGACGGCAAAAATCTGCGCGCCCAGCGCGGTGACCAGATTCAGGAACTCACCCGCCGGGAGATGGATATTCTGGTCTACCTGCACCGCCACCAGGAGCGCATCGTCAGCAGAAAAGAACTGCTCACCCAGGTATGGCACTATGCCGATGCCGAAATCGAAACCCGCACGGTAGACATTCACATGCTCAAGCTGCGCAAGAAGATCAGCGCCCTGGATGCAACGAGTACATTAATTGAAACCGTGCGGGGGGAAGGGTATCGGTGGTCCATATGAACCGCTTGAAACTCTACATCCTGCTCTTCTGCCTGGCCCTCTCCGTGCCCCTCTCCTTCGTGATCTGGCGCACCTATAAAGGATTGGAGCAGGAGGAGTGGGCCCAGTTGCGTTTCTTCTCCGAAACCCTGTTCGATGAAATGGAGAAGGAGTTGGCCCAACTAGTGCAACGCGAAGAAAACCGCGCCGTGGATGAATATAACCCCACCATGGTTTCCACGGGCAACCGTTCGGTGAATTCGCCCCTGGCGGGGATGCCCAAAGAAGAGTACATTTTGGGCTACTTCCAAAACAACCCGGACGGCGCCATGCAGACCCCGCTATCTGACGGCTCGGTCCAAGGTCCGACATCTTACCGGCCCTTAATCGATCAGCTTCAACAGATCAATCAGGTTTTCAATCAGAAGAAATTCGCGCTGCCGACGAGCACCGAGTCTTTCAACCCTGCCTCGGTTCTGGCCGAGCAGAGGCAGCCGCCGCAAGCAGAAAAAAAAGATGAGAAGGAGTTTTCCGAGCGCTACCTGGCCCCCTCCAAGCTGAAGGCCGAGAAGAAAAGCTATCTGGGCCAAAAGAGCGTGCGGGTCGAAGAGATCTCGCCCCGCCAGGCCGCTAACATTGCCGCCAGCGAAACGCCCGGTTCATCGGCCGGCGCCGATAGCGCCGCCAAGGCCCAAGCCGTTTCAGAAGAAGATAAAGGCACTGGAAGCGATCTATTGAAGTCCTTGACCCAGGCGTCACGGCGCCAAAGGGAGCAAGCACCCGCTCCGGCCGCTGGCGCGGCCCCCCCAGTGGCTACCGCTCCGACGCTCCAGCGCTTCGAAGTGGAGGTGGCGCCCCTGCAATCGGTGTTCATCGATGCGGCGCAAGTCTTTATCTTCCGCCGGGTGGCCATCAACAACCAGGTGTTTCGCCAGGGTTTCGTGCTCAAGTTGCAGCCTTTTCTGAGCCACCTGGCCCAGGTCTACTTCAGCCCCCAGCCCATGGCCGGCTTCACCCGCCTGCGCCTGATGGTCATTAACCCGGAGGGCCGCGGTGAATCGGTCACCGCCGGAGTGACCAGGGCCAACGGCCGCAAAGTGGCGGCCCGGCTTTTTCCAGCGCCCTTTAACTTCATCAGCGCCGAGGTGCTGGGGGATCGGCTGCCATCGTCGGCCACCCGCCGCACCCTAAATATGGCCTTGATTGCTTTGGGCGCGGTGATGCTGCTGGGGCTGTTGACCATCTACCAGAGCGTGCGCGCCGTGGTGGCGCTGTCCGAACGGCGCTCACAATTTGTCTCCTCGGTGACCCACGAGCTGAAAACACCGTTGACCAACATCCGCATGTATGTGGAGATGCTGGAGCAGGGCATTGCCGCCACGCCCGAGCGCGAGCAAGAGTATTTGGGCATCATCGGCTCGGAGAGCGGCCGGCTCTCCCGACTGATCAATAATGTGCTGGAGCTGTCCAAGCTGGAGAAAAAGCAACGGCGAGTGCAAATGACGCCGGGCCGGCTGGAAGAAGTGATCGCCGAAGTAAAGGCCGTCATGGCGCCCAAACTGACCCAGGAGGGGTTTGAATTGGTCGTCCAGGTCGAGCAGGTACCGCAATTCAATTATGACCGCGAGGCCATGATCCAGATTTTGATCAACCTGATCGAAAACAGCATCAAGTTCGGCCGCAACGCCCCCCAACGCCGCATCACCCTCTCGGCCCTGGCCCAGGATGGCACTGTGCGCGTCATTGTGTCCGACACCGGACCGGGCATCCCCCGCCATGCCTTGAACAAAGTCTTTGACGATTTCTACCGCGCCGACAATGCCCTGACCCAGGCCACGCCCGGCACAGGCATCGGCCTGGCCCTGGTCAAAAAGCTGGTCCTGGCCATGGGCGGCCGGGTGCAGGCCGCCAATAACGACGGTCCCGGCTGCACCATTACACTTTGGCTGCCCCTTCAAAATGTTGGATGAGCCGTTCCTAACATTCTTGTAATCTAAAAGCGCTTTCAGTCTAAAAGCATTGACATCAACCCACTGCCTTGGGTATGTTAGCGCCCGTTCCACTCCCCCTAGAAAGTTATTCCCGGCGCCCCCTCCATTATGAAGTAAATTTAATACACAGTTAAAGGCGAGCCATTTTTCATTCCCAATTTTCAAGCGTCCCACAGGGCCGCGGCCCGGACTACATAGAAGGAATCCCAATAGATGCCAATATATCAAAAGCTAAAAGAATATCTGCGCCATCGCCTGGCCGGCAAATACTTGCCGCTTGTAGTCGCTTTTTTGGCTGTACTGCTGACCTCTGGTTCCATTACCACGGGATTGCAGTCCGATGACTACATCCATCGCTATAAATTGAAACAACGCGGTTCCATCGCCGGCCTGCCCTCGGCGATGATGGACTTATATACTTTTACTTCCGGAATTCCGGAGGAGAATCAAAAATTGATTGAAGTCGGCGAAGCGCCGTGGTGGACCCTGCCGCAATTGCGCGTCTCTTTTTTCAGACCCCTGGCGGCCTTCAGCTTATGGCTGGACTATCAACTATGGCCCGAAAAACCTTCATGGATGCATGTGCATAGCCTGATATGGTTCTGGTTGATGATATGGACCGCGGCCATCCTCTACCGGCGCTTTATGACGACCACCTGGATCGCCGGGCTGGCGGCATTGCTGTTTGCCATTGATGACACTCATGGCGTTCCGGCCGGATGGCTCGCCAATCGGTATGTTCTGATTGCGGCCGTATTTGGCTTTATTTCCCTCTATTGCCATGACCGGTGGCGTCGCGACCATTGGCGGCCAGGAAGGTATCTTGGAACGATTTTCTTTTTATTGAGTCTTCTTTGCGGTGAAGCCGGTCTGGCCATGGGCGCTTATCTTCTGGCATACGAAGTATTTCTGGGGCCGCACAAACTATCCGGGAAAGCAACGGGTATCGCCCCTTATACCCTGGTGGCCGGCACTTGGTTGATCCTATACCTGCGCTTGGGCTACGGTACCTTTGGCAGTGGCTTTTATAGTGAGCCCGGCGAAGATCCCATGGCCTTTTTATTGGCTCTGATAGTACGCGTGCCCGTGCTGCTCAACGGGCAGTGGCTCCTGCCCGACGGGGCTTTCTATCAATATGTGCCCAAGCCTTATTCTTATTTAGTTTTGGGTATGATCTACCTGCTTTTAGGTGGCCTCTTTCTTCTATTACGGCCCTTATTAAAGAGAGACGCCGTGGCGCGATTTTGGGCCTTAGGCATGATTCTGTCACTGCTTCCCATTTGTACTACCGAACCCCTCAACCGAAATCTGCTTTTCGTGGGACTGGGCGCCATGGGGCTGCTGGCCCAATTTCTGGCCGCCTGGCTGGATCAATCGCCTTGGCTGCCGCGCCTTCGCGTATGGCGCGGCTTGGCAAAGGCATTCGTGGTCATTTTGATCATGGTCCACTTTGTTCATGCCCCCATGATGCTGCCCCTGACCTGCAAATCGATGAAACGGTTTGAAGACACGATCATCGGCGACCCCCTGATGGAGTTGGTCCAGCATGAAGATTTGAGCGGCAAAACCGCCGTCTTCATCAATCCGCCCATTACTTTCGGCATCTCCTTTGTGCCATTGCTTTGCGAAGAGCATCACATGGGAGCGCCGGTCTCATCATTTGGGCTGTTATCCGGGCTCGGGACCGATCTCATCATGAAACGGATCGACGAAGTCTCCTTTGAAATCGAATCCCAAGGCTTCATTGCCAAGGACTTGGATCAACTCTTTCGAGGAGTGGACTATCCCATGCGCGCCGGGCAAATAGTCAATCTAAACGGCATGCGCGTGGAAGTACTGACCCTGACCGCGGACCAGCGCCCCTTGCGCGTGCGGTTCACCTGCGACCGTCGCTTGGAAGATGATGGGCTGGAATTCTATGTCTGGCAGGACAATGGATTCGTATTCGTCCACTATAAAATGCCTCAGATCGGCCAAACAGCCCATCTGCTTGGCCCGACAACACCTCTTTTTGGCGAACCACAGCATTCGGCGCGGTTGTGAGAGGTCAAGGGCCTGAAGAAAAACGGCGTTCGGTACACCGTGGCCAGACTCATGGTTGGAAAATCATTTTTGATTTGATTGTAAATGTTCTCAACACTGGGATGGCCTTCGCTTTTAGCCAGAATTTTAACGATGGCCATCCGCTGTGGCGTAATCTTTTGGCCAGCATCCCTCAATTTCTGGATGATGATCTCAAATCTTTCTTTAGGATCCGCCAATTGAAGTCCCTCTGTCCAAATGAGAATTATTTTCAATTAGCATTAATTTTCTTCTGCGGTCAACTCCCATTTGATGGTCTAATTTTAACCCTTTGCTGGGCCACTGGGATCAATTGTAATCGGTTTCGACCGGGCTCAACCAAATTTTCCCGTGATGTAATCTTCCGTCGCTTTTTTCGTTGGTCGTGTGAAAATGGTATCCGTGTCGCCGAACTCGATCAATTCACCTAAATACATGTAAGCCGTGTAGTCCGATACCCGGGCGGCCTGCTGCATATTGTGCGTGACCATGGCAATGGTGTAGTCGCTTTTCAGTTCGACGATCAAATCTTCTATGCGCGAGGTGGAGATGGGGTCCAGGGCTGAACAGGGCTCGTCCAGAAGAATCAATTCCGGTTTGACGGCGATGGCCCTCGCAATGCACAGTCGCTGCTGCTGGCCGCCGGAAAGGCTGGTGCCTTTGTAATGAAGTTTGTCTTTTACCTCATCCCATACGCCGGCCTTGCGCAGGGCCCATTCCACTCGATCGGCCAGTTCCGAGTTGTTTAGTCTTTCATAGAGTTTGATGCCGAAAGCAATGTTGTCGAAGATCGTCATGGGAAATGGCGTCGGCGCCTGGAAGACCATGCCCACCTTGACGCGCAGCAGATTAAGATCCTGCTTTCTGGAGAGAATATTGCGCCCATCAAGAAGTATTTCGCCGGTGGCCCTGAGACCGGGATATAGCTCATAGATCCGGTTCATGCTCCGCAGCAGAGTCGATTTGCCGCACCCCGATGGCCCGATAATCGCGGTGACCTTGTTTTCCATGATATCCAGGGAGATGGATTTGAGCGCGCGGTACTCGCCGTAATAAAAATCGAGGTTCCGTACCGAAAGTTTAACCGGGTTCTTACGGTGGTCGGAAGGATCGCGCAAGTGTTTCGCTGTCTTTGCTTCTGTATGGAGAAGATCAATCATGGCGCTTTGGCCTCAAGAGAAAACGAGCAAGAATGGTGAATCCCAAAACGCCGAGAGTGATCAACAACGCACCGGTCCAGGCCAGCTCATGCCAATCCCGGTAGGGGCTCATGGCGAATTGAAATATCACCACCGGCAGATTGGCCATGGGGGCGTTCAGGTTCGGATTCCAGAATTGATTGTTCAGGGCAGTAAAAAGCAGCGGAGCGGTCTCACCGCTGATTCGGGCCAGAGCCAGCAGAATACCAGTGAGGATGCCGGCCCTGGCAGCACGGTACACGACAAAGATGGTCACTTTCCAGCGCGGCGCCCCCAAAGCCGCGGCCGCTTCGCGCAACCGGTCCGGCACCAGCTTGAGCATATCTTCGGTGGTGCGCACGACCACGGGTATGACAATCAGGGCAAGCGCGAATGCTCCGGCCCATCCTGAAAAATGCCCGACCTGGGCCACATAGATCGAATAGATGAACAGACCAATGATGATCGAAGGAGCGCTGAGCAAAATGTCATTGATAAATCGGGTGGTGCCGGCCAGCCATCGGCCACGGCCATATTCGCAAAGATAGGTGGCCGCCAAAATGCCAATGGGCGTGCCAATGCCCGCGGCCGCGGCCGACATGGCGAGACTGCCGTAAATAGCATTGAGGAGCCCACCGCTGCTCCCCGGCGGCGGCGTCATCAATGTAATAAGCTTAAAACTGATACCCTGCAAGCCATAGTGCAGCAGGGTCGCAAGAATCCACGCCAGCCAGAAAAGGCCGAAGCCCATGGCGGCCATGGCAAAGGCCAACCCTAAAAAATTGATGAAGCGCCTGCGGCGATAGGGTGATGTGATCAACATGATTTCTTCATCCGTCAGCGCCCCTCGGATTGCTTCATGCGCGCAAGCAGCAGCCGCGAAAAAGCCAACACGATGAACGTGATAAAGAATAAAAGCAGCCCCAGGTAGATCAGCGACGAAGTATACATGGCACCGATCGCCTCGGTAAATTCATTGGCCAGGGTGGAAGCAATACTATTGCCAGGCATGAACAGGGAGACATTCAGATTATGGGCATTGCCAATGACAAAGGTGACCGCCATGGTTTCGCCCAGCGCTCTTCCCAAACCCAGCATGATGCCGGCCAAAACGCCGGCTTTGGTATATGGCAGAACCACCCGCCACACGACTTCCCAGGTAGTCGCGCCCAGGGCGTACGCCGATTCCTTCAGGGCGGGTGGCACCACTTCAAATACATCCCGCATGACCGAAGCAATGAAAGGAATTACCATGATGGCCAGAATCAATCCGGCGGTCAACACACCGATTCCCATGGGCGGTCCCTGGAAGAGCGGCCCAAACACCCACAGGCCGCTTAAACGGGACTTCAACCAGGGCTGCAGTGTATCGGCAAAGATCGGGGCGAATACAAACAATCCCCACATACCGTAAATGATGCTTGGGATGGCGGCCAGCAGTTCGATGGCCGTGCCCAGCGGTCGTTTCAACCAGACCGGAGAAAGTTCGGTTAAAAAAAGAGCGATGCCAAAGCTGACCGGTATACCGATCAACATGGCCACCGCGGAAGTCACCAGGGTACCGACGATGGGCACCAAGGCGCCAAATTGCTGGGTGACGGGGTTCCATTGACCGCTGACCAAAAACCCCAAATGAAACCGCCGAATGGCGGGATAACTACCTACGATCAGGGAAACAATGATACCCAATAAAATCCCCAGTACCAGCCAGGCGGACAACTTGCTGATATTTTCAAATACGAAGTCGCCCCACGACCGTCCGGCTGAAGTCTTCCTGCCGCCGTTATCTGCCTCGCCAAGCGCCATGCGCGCCGCCCTTTTCTTTTTTACGCCTCCCATATGACCATGAGAAGTATTTCTACAAGCATTCGCAAATTGGACCAGAAGACTTTTTTGAGAGGGCATGTAGTAGTCGATCAGATTACCGCCTTGTCATCCGGGCCTTTGATCTTCTTCCACTCCTCAAAGATGAGTTTGACCACATTGTCCGGCATGGGAATGTAGTCCAGCTCTTCGGCCATCTTGCCGCCGTTGGCATACGCCCATTTGAAGAACTCCAGGACCTGTTTGGCGGCTTTGGGGTCCTTCTCCATTTTATGCATCAGGATAAAGGTCGCGCCTGTGATCGGCCAGCTTTCCTTGCCCGGCTGATCGGTGAGAATCTGATAAAATCCCGGCGCCTTGGCCCAATCCGCAAAAGCGGCCGCGGCCTGGAAGTTCTTGGCTTCGGGTTTGACGAATTCGCCGGCCTGGTTTTGCAGCAAGGCATAACTCATCTTGTTCTGCAGGGCATACGCATACTCAACGTAACCGATGGAGCCCACAATCCGTTGGACATAAGAAGCCACCCCTTCATTGCCTTTTCCGCCCACGCCCACCGGCCATGCGACTGACGCGTCGTTGCCGATCTTCTCCTTCCAGTCCGGGCTGGTTTTCGACAAGTAATTGGTAAAAATGAAGGTGGTGCCCGAACCATCGGAACGATGCACCACGGTGATGTCATCCGCCGGAAGCTTCAGGTCTGGATTGAGTTGGGCGATTTCAGGGGCATCCCATTTGGTGATCTGGCCCAGATAGATTTTGGCCAGGACCGCACCGGTCAGCTTGAGTTTTCCAGCTGCTACTTCTTTCACGTTAAGCACGGGTACAACTCCGCCCATCACTGTTGGAAACTGAACCAGGCCGTCCTTTTCCAGCTCTTCAGGCGTCAGCGGTTTGTCGCTGGCGCCGAACTGAACCGTGCCGGCCGTGATTTGTTTGATGCCGCCGCCAGATCCAATGCTCTGGTAATTCATGCCGATGCCTGTTTTGGCCTTATAGGCTTCGGCCCACTTGGCATAGACCGGATATGGAAAGGTGGCGCCGGCACCAGTGATTTCGCCGGCAAAGGCCGCACTAACGATCATCAAAGCGAACGCTGTTCCCAGCAAAATCAAATTGAACGATCTCCTCATTGTTCTCCTCCTTGTTTATGTTCTTCGGGGGTTATGGCTTTATGAAAAGTGGACATATAAAGAAAAAAGATGAGCAGCCAACTTCACGAATACTTCATCACCATGAGCCGCCAAATCCCTGTGACACCAGTCAATAACCATAAAGTAGTAAGCTATGGCAGCTTGTGATTAAACTAAGCGGCGGCGCGCCGGGGTCAAGAAGAGATTGTGTTAGATTTTGGTTAGAAATGTGTATGGATATGATTTTAAGCCATCTTAAAAAAGAACCTTGGCCAAAAGTCCTTATGGGATGGCTTACAGGCTCCCTATCTTGGTCCTTTAGCTTAGGCCCGCGGAAACAGCGGATGGTGAGAATGGACAGACCGGCATTCCAGCGTGGCCTCCCCAGGCTGATTTTAGACAAAAAACAAAAATATTGAGTTAATTCCGCGAATAATAATGAAAGGAGATCACTGCTGTCAACATTAGTTAGTAATTTTAATGATTTATGGAATTCGTGCAATCCGGTTATAAAACAATTCCTGTATTATGTGGACGTCCATATAATACTGATAAAAACGGCGAAAAGCAGACGCCCTGATAGTCTTTTAACAAGCGATTATAGAAGGCATCAGGTATGAGTAACTGTTAAAACAATGTGATTTTTAACGAGAATATAATTTAGAATAATTGATAAGACAGCCACATGAACCACCAAATCACAAAAACTAGCCCGATGTCTCCAACAACAAAATGGGCAAGGCAGCGGTTGAAACAATATCAGATGTGATTTTAAATGGTTACAAAGATATAACAAAAATTTCAGCCACCGGCCGTCCGCTTTTTCCGCGAAAAGTGGCCATCCACATAATTATAATGTTAGGCACAGAGAATAATGAAATTTCTCATTGATTCAATACGAGAAGGTGATGTCGTTGTTGGAAGAAATTACGACCAGGATATTCCTCTTGGCACTGTTTTTACATCAATCACTAACTAAATGTAAAATTATAGGGATAGATGATGAATATAAAACAATAGAACTTGGCAATGTAGGCTCCATTAATCTAGTGCTTGAAAAAATTGATTGGTATAAACCGATTGAAGTTGTTCCAGGTGGACATACAGCGGGGCTTCACTTTCATGGTACTGGACTGAATATGCTGAGGAAAAACCTCAAGGAACTTAAAGAGCATGAGTATCTATCAATTGTTGCCTAACGGGATAGGACTCCCCATCACTGGGGAGCCCTCCCACACCACCGTACGTACGGATCGCGTATACGGCGGTTCGGCTGATCAGGAAGATTCGTTTCCGGGCAGGTATAATCCTTTTACGACGAAGTAGTATTCCGGCATTGCCACGGCCACCCATTTGACTTCGCAGACTATCAAAATGGAGAAGGAAAGAGTTATAACCATCGTCCGATCACTTGACCGCCCGTCCGAAGATATGGGGTGCAAATGGCAGCCAGCGTCTGGACAGGCCGAAGCAATTCATATCCACCCGGCTAAAGCCGGCGTGCTGGATTGTCTCGTGGGTATTGCGATTGAGATGGCACCCTTCAAACACCCGGCGCCAGAACGATAAGAGGCGCTCCTGGACCCAGCGCAGACGCGTGCCGGTCAATGCGGCCACATGCTCTACGAAGATATAGCGGCCGCCGGGTTTGAGAATGCGGTGGACTTCGACCATGACCTGCCGCGGGTCTTGAACGGAACACAAAACCAGCGATCCCACCACGGCTTCAACACTGTTGTCCGGCAAATCGATTTTCTCGCCTTTGATGGGTTTGATTTCCAGGTCGACGCGGTTTCTGCCCGCGCGGGCCGCCAGGTGGGGATGAACCGCGGGATTAGGTTCAATGGCGATGACTTTTGTGCCCGGTGCATAATAGCGCAGATTGGCGCCGGCACCCGGCCCGATTTCCACTACGGTCGACGGCAGCCGGCTGAAGATTTCCCGTTTGCGTGAACCGTAGATGCGGTCCATCATGCCATCAGCCAGATCAAGCATGCGGGCATTGAAGCTATTGCGAACATTCTGGAGAAATGTGTTTATGGTCATTGGGCACCTCCACTTATGAGCATCGGGGGAAGTCATTTCCAGACTCCAACGGGGAAACTTTCCGATGCTTCGGCCATCCTTTGCTAACTGCGAAAACATAATGGCGTCAAACCAAATGGCAAATGGAGTTGGTGCCCAAGCCAATGGTTCGCCCAATGCACGCTTTCCCCGCAAGCCATCTTGAATGGGAAAACTGTTACACGCCCCTCCCGCATATGGCCAGATCCGCTCTTGCGCTCTTTACTGCCAGATGAGCCAAGTGACCCCCGCGCTCATGGCCACAAACAGGGCCATCACCACGCAGTCAATCAGGCCGCTGAGCCCGATGCTCCAACTCAGGCGCGGCCAGTTCATCTCGGTATTCATCAGTCCACCTCATGGCAGGCGCATTGTTCGTGAAAAAAGGCCTCGGCCTCCTCGGCGGAATCGAAATAGAGCCATTCGCGCCAAATGCGGCCCCGCTGGCGGCGGATGCGTTCGATGGCGGTGTTGCCGTGATATTCGTAAACTTCCTGGACATCCTGATGGGCATAATAGCTGGTCATGGTTGCCTCCTTCGGTAAATGATTTTGTTGCCGTGGTCCGGCTGAAGGGGAGACTTTTAGTGCTCGATGCCTTCCATCTTCAGCCTATTGTAAAGACACCCTACCAGGGGGGTGTGACAGATCCGGTCACACCCAACGATCTTTTTTTGGCTCATTTAATTTTTTTCGATACCGATTCCGACGCCGATACCGAAAAAGGCAACTACCATTCGAATGATAGCGCCGGTGGGGGACAGGCTGGCTCCTCGAACGAAATCCGGCTGAGTGTGACATGGATCACATACGGTGCTGGAAGAGCGCGGTAAGGGTGCGACGAATGACACGGCCGGCTATTCTGATGAAAAGGGGGTGGAGTTCCAGACTTCCCTGAAGCCCGCTTGATGGTTGACAGGCTCAATTGGTGTGGTATGAAATCTCAGATGCGTTGAACTTGATCCGGATAGTGCCGCAGCTACCCTCGCCCGATGTAAAATCACTTACCGTTTTAGGCTTCGTCAAAATCATTCATTCATAAAACGCCCTGTTGGTGAGGTAACCGCCGCTCATTGCACACAACACGCTTTTTCAGCGGTGAAAGTGAGGGGAGACATGGACGATGGGATCATCGGGCATGGCCAAACCATGAAGCAGATCAAGCGATTTTTGCTGCGCGTGGCCGGCGCCGGCAGCACGGTGCTGATCACCGGCGAAACCGGCACCGGCAAAGAGTTGGTCGCCCGCGCCATTCACAATAACAGCCCCAGGGCCGCGCATCCCATGATTTGCGTGAACTGTGCCGCCATTCCGGAAAACCTGGTGGAGAGCGAACTGTTCGGATACCAGAAGGGCGCCTTCACGGGCGCCGCGGCCACCCAAAAAGGCAAATTCAGCTTGGCGCACCAGGGCACGCTGTTCATGGATGAGATCGGGGAAATGAGCCTTTGTGCCCAGGCCAAGATCCTGCGCTGTATGGAAAGCAACGAGATCTTCCCTTTAGGCGCCGCGCGCGGCACTTCGGTGGATGTGCGCGTCATCGCGGCCACCAACCGCGATCCCGAAGCCCTGGTGGACCAGGGCATCTTCCGTTCCGACCTTTACTACCGGCTCAATGTGGCCCATATCCACCTGCCGCCGCTGCGGGAGCGCAAGGAGGATATCCCCGACCTGGTGGCCATGGGCATCGATCATTTGAACCGGCAGATGGGGCGGCGCATTCAGGCCATTTCCGACGAGGCCCTGACCTCGCTGGTGCACTACGCCTGGCCCGGTAATGTGCGGGAGCTGAACAACTTGCTGGAATCGGCCTTTATCCAGTGCGAGTCCCGGCGCATCGAATTTTGCGACTTTCCCAAAACCTTCGTCAAAAAGATCAATTACGCCGCCGGCAGTATTTCGAGCGAAAAAGACCGCCTGGTGCTGGCCCTGGCCCACGCGGATTGGAATAAAGCCAAAGCGGCCCGCACGCTGCACTGGAGCCGCATGCGCATCTATCGTTCGATGAAGCGGTATAATATTGTGACGCCGGGGTCGATGCCGTAATCGTCAGATTTTTTGTTTTCAGAATTACTCCTTCGATCCTACCTATCCGTGTAATTAGTGTGATCCGTGGTAAAAAATTGACCACGGATGGCACTGATGACACGGATATACTCAATGATTCTATTCGACGGTGGGTCGCGTATTCCTCGTTCCCGCGCTCTGCGTGGGAATGCGCATCTTGCTGTAAGATCGCTGTTACATCCTCCAGCCTGCCGTGACATCACATGTTACACCCGTCGACCATGCCCTACCTATAAGAAGTACTACCATCCATCGATAATGATCATATGCGCCGCGGCATGAGGAATTGCCGAGGGTGTTACACCCGGCCGTTACATCCGGCCCGCCGCCGTCAGAGCGGGCATTTTTCTTCCAAGACGCAACCATCGGAAATTGAACCAGATCTTTGGAGCACGCCCCGCTTGGTATTCTTCTTGCCATGAATAAGAACAGCTATGGCAGATTGGGTGTCTTGGCCGCCCGGCGCTTGAATCAATCATGAGAGGAAAGGATGCCGAAAAAGATCAAAGAGACCGCCCCCGCGGACCCCATCGAGGGGACATATGTGAATTACTTCAAGGTGGGCTATACCGCCGACGTGTTCGTCTTTGATCAATTTCAGGTATTCGGCGGCGATCGGCCCGATCTGACCGAGGAGCATATCCGGCGCTGTCCGCGTTACCGCACCATCACCAGCCCCATGGACGCCAAACAGCTGCTCAAACAGCTCGAAGCCTCCATCGCCGCCTACGAGCGGCACCACGGGCTGATTCATGATGCCCAACGGGACGACTAGCCGGGCCGCGGATGCCCATGGGCCGCGCAATGGGCAATACCCCCCAACCACCGGCAGGACCCGGAAGAAGATAATAGACCCCAGCAATCGAGAAATTCATGGCCGCCATCAACCAGGAAGCAATTCAAGAACTCAATGTGGTGCTGGATCTCATCAAACCCGCGTCTTTGGAGGCCGGAGTCGAGGTGTTCACGACCCTGTCCATCCGCTCCATCGCGCCCACCGGACTCGGCGGCTTTATTGAATTAACGCCGGGAAACAATGCCTATATCCACGGCCGGCGTCTGGAGGCCCGCTACTCGCTGATCCTGCGGGGCAACAATGCGCTCAACCTGCAAACCTCGGCCGATCGGATCATCGAGGCGTTTATGGGCGCCGACCAGAAATTTTTGCGCGAAAACGGCATCCTGAAAATCGCTCAGTCCGGCTCCGATTTCCAAGCCCTGGCCGGTGCCAGCCGGGAAATCCGGCTGACCTTCGACATGGTCTACGAATACCAGCAACTGCCCGAGGAGAGCGAAGAGATCATCGAAGAGATTCCAGTCAATCTTACGTTGGATACAAACGGAGGTTAGTCTCGTTCATACGTTGAGTGGTTGATTCGTCGAATCGTTGGAAATCAAAGCACAACATCAGCGGTGGGACCTCCATCTAACCATTCAACCAATCAACCAGGCTTCGCCTTGGGCTACGCCCTGGCAAGCCGATTAACCTGATAACTGAACAACCGAGTAGCTGAATAACCGAATAACTAGGAGGAGTAAAATGGCTGAAGACCAATTTGGGGAGCAAATCATTCCCGGCACCTATATCCGGGTGCAAGCCGAGGCCCTGATCAGCGCCGGCGGGATATCTTCGGGCAATATTGGCATTGTGGGCACGGCCGCCCAGGGCAATGGCCAGACCCGGGTGCTGACGGACTACGATACGGCCCGCACCACCTTCGGCATGTATGATGCCTACTCCGCGGGCACCTTGAATCTGACCCGCGGGCTGGAACTTCTTTTCCGCACGGGCGCCAAGACCGTTTACGCCTATGGTCTGGCGGCCGGCGCGGGCCAGGACGATTATGCCGAAGCCTTTGACGAACTGCTCAAGGATGAAGTCAACATTCTGGTGGCGCCCGAGTTGGACACGGACACGGCCAAGGCGGTGTTCGGCCTGGTGGACACGGCCGAGGGCAACGGCAAGGATCTGATGGCGGTGATCGGCGCCGATGAGACCGAGGCCTCCGACATCGTGGATCAGGTCACTTCCAACAAGCGCTTCATCATGACCACGCCGGGCCTGGTGGCCTATGACGCCGCGGCCTCGGCCGACGCCAATCTCAGTGGCACCTACAGCGCCGCCGCCGTGGCGGGCCTGATCAGCAGTCTGGCCGTGCAATCCAGCCCCACCAACAAAGCGATCCCAGGGGTCAAGGGCCTGACCCGGCGTTTCAATTACGGCGAGATGGTCTCTTTGGTGGACGGCGGCGTGCTGGCCCTGGAAGAGCGCCGGGGCGTGCGCGTGGTGCGCGGCGTGACCACCGACGACGGGGCCTTTGGCCAGATTACGACCCGGCGCATCACCGACTATGCCAAAAAAGGCATCCGCCAGGTGTGCAACCCCTTTATCGGCCGCCTCAACAATGAGCGCGTGCGCAAGGCCATGCAGGGGGCCATCGATGGGTTCCTGACCACCATGTTGCAGGATGAGGCCCTGACGGCCTACCAGTTGGAAGTGACCGCCACGCGCCAGGATGAGATCGCGGGCCGGGCCCTTGTCAACGCCACCCTGCAACCCACCTTCAGCATCGACTATATCCGTGTCACGCTTTCACTACAGTAGGAGGAGAAAATCATGGCCAACATGAGTGTATTTACGGGAGCCGACGGCTCATTGACCCTTTCCACGCCCGAAGGCAGTGAAGGCGAAAAGGCCCAGGCGGTCATCGATGCCTATGAAACCATCACCGTGGGGCGCGTCAACAATGTCACGGTCCAGGTGACCTCCGATGTCAAGGCCTTCCATGAAATCGGGCAACGCTACGCCACCGAATTGCGCCCCGGCAACATCAACATCTGCGGCAGCATCGGCCGGGCCTATGTCAACGGCGCCATGCTGAAATTACTGCTCGGTGAAGCCGCCGACAGCCGGCCGGCCGCCAGTTGGGCCCAGCCCACCTTCAACATCACTTTACTACTGAAGAACGCGGCCACGCCCAACATCACCAACAATGTGACCCTGCACGGCGTCAAGCTCAACAGTTGGAACTACAATATGCCCGAAGACGATTTCGTGATGGAGTCGGTGGGCTTTCAGGCGCTGTACATGACCGTGGCGGATGAAGCATGACGACTTCGTAAAAAGCCCAATATCGGCGTTGCGCTTTATTCCGTGAGCGTTGCGGCGTACAACCCAGTACGCCTCACTCCACGAAACAAAGCGCGCCTTGATCTTGGAGCTTTTTACAAAGTCGTCCATTTCACGGATTGGAATATTAAGCATGATGCTCACAGCTGAAGAATTACTGGCCGGCAGTCAGTTGACCTTCACCATCGATCTGCCGCCGGAAGTATTGTCGCCCGGTGGCAACGGCAGCCTGAAGAACGCGCCCCAAGCGGTGCGTTTGAAGCCGTTGACGGTCAGCGATTTGCAGATCATCTCCAGGGCCGCCAAGGAGAGCGATCAGCTCATCGCGGCCCTGATGGTCCAACGCAGTCTGGTGGAGCCGGCCCTCAGCGTGGCCGAGGCCGCCGCCATGCCCATCGGCCTGATGCAGCATCTGCTGCTGGAGGTTAACCGCATCAGTGGCATCACCACGGAGGTGGATGATTTTTCTTCCTCCTTGGAAGCGCCCATGGTCAAGGCGACCTTTTTGCTGGCCAAAGAATTCGGCTGGACCCCCCAGCAGGTCAATGAGTTGACCTTGGGGCAAATACTGCTTCATCTGCAAATGATGAAACAATGTCCTTAACCTAAGTACACACGATCGTAATTACGATGATGTATTGTTTCATCACAGGCACAAGGCACAAAGGCACAAAGTTGCAAAGGGTCAGAGTTGCGAAGACGCAAAGGCACAGAGAAGCAAAGGCAATGCAATTTATTCCTTTTAGTCCACGGGTGGATGAGGTTCTGGCTTCGATGATTTTTCTAGATGAAAGAAATGCACGGCACCATGAGGCTCGAAGAGCAAAATAAAGCGCACAGAAGCGGTGTTGAAGGATTCAAACGGGCCGCGGCCCGACTCAAGGGGCCAATTGGCAACTTGGAGCGGCTGGCCCGGATGGAATCCCTGCCGGCCCTGACCCGGCTGCGTTTGCCGATAGTGGATTTTGATCCCTTTGATGCTGCTTCCCTGGAAGTAAACACTTCCGGCAGTGCGGGGCCTTTGCCGGCGACGGCATCCAGCCATCACGCGGGGGTCGCACCCGCGCGACAGGATAAGGCTACCCATCGGAAGCCAGGCAACGCTGTTCCAAGAACTATTCGTAGCGCCGGCGCGGATCTTCTTCCCCATGAAATCCACCAGGACCGAGCCAAGCCGTCCCCACCTCATCTAGAGCCCGACCGGGACAAGGCCGCGAGCGCCGAACCTGTTTTAAACCGGGTGGCGAAGAGCCCGGAGCGAACCGATCAATTTACTAGGACTGTAGCCTCGCCCTCTTCTTCGGCTAAGGCCGATCCGCCGATGGTTGCGCCGCCGTCGGCTCAAACCCAAAAAGATCTTTTCGCGGCCAGCGCCATTGCGCCGGTCATCGAGCGCAGCCCGGTCTTGACCGCCACTCTCAAGCAACTGGATGAAGTGACCCAACGCCTGCTGGCGCTCAAGTCCCAGGCCGGACCGAAGCCTTCGCCTTCCCAAGCAGTGCCGGTCGCGCCCCCGGACATCGCTGGAGGTCGACCGACCATAGCACGCGCCTTCTCCCAGGGAAGTCCGGCGGCGGCGCCGCCGCTGCCCGCATCGACCCCTTCTTTTACTTTTACTTCTTCCGGCGGCGATGCTCTGCGAGCTTCTTCTTCCGCCGCGCCGGAAGAAAAACCACCGGTCGCGGCCACCCACATCCCAGGGACCGCGGCGATGTCATCGCCCCGCCACCGCGCCCTTCACACCGTGGCCCTGCTGGATCAACTCAGCGCGGAGATCCGCGGCCGCCTGATGGTTGAAACGGACCCGGCGACTGCGCTGCAAACATCCCCGGCCGCGCCGATATCCACGAATACCGCGGTTTCGGCGCCGCCGGTGGTCAAACTCCCCAGCCGCGGACCGCAGCATAGGCCGGCCTTGCTCCAAACCAGCCAAAACAGCCCAGCGCCCGCGCTGGAGAACTCCATCACAATACCGCCGCCAGGCGCTGATGCCCGCCTGGCGGCCGAGCAGTTAACCGATATGATCAACGATGTGCTGGTGGCCCAGGCGCGCCGCCACGGAGTGGATGTGTAATGAACGTCAAACCCGTATTGGGGGATTGGGAAATCCCGCACATTGAAGCCATCCAGTCCCTGGAAAACCGCTCCTTTGTGGAGCTGCAGATCCCGGGGCGCGCCGGCAGTCTCTTTCAGGACATGAACGCGGCCCCCATCCACATCGGCATCTGGGGCAGCCTGTTCGGCGATGAGGCGCGCAATGAGTTTCTGGAAACCTTGCGCGAGAAGTTCAATGCCGGCGAACCGGTGACCTTCGTGGCCGACATCACCACCGCCACCGAAGTCCAGTATGTGGTCATCCAAACCATGGAGATGACCCAGAACGCGGCCCATCCGGACCAGATGGATTACTCCTTTGTCTTGAAGGAGAGCCCGCCGCCGCCCCCGCCGCCGGCGGGCCTGGCCGATATCGATGCCGGCCTGCTGGACGAGGCCGGCGGATTGCTCGATTCGGTCACCGGCGCTCTGGGTATCATTGATACTCTGGGAAGTATTCCGAATTTCGGCGATCCCACCACCCCCTTGCAGGAGAGTTTAAACCAGGTCAGCGGCGCCACGGAGGGCGTATCCGGCGTAATCGACGGTCTAAGAACCCTCTTTCTGTAGAGGGCTGATCTTAATCATCGGGGCGGCTGCCCAACCCAGGCCGGCCGCGACCGAATAAAGAGAAGAGCACCCATGGCATTAGCGGATCAAATTCCCGAGGCCGGTTCATTCACCGACCTTTTAACCGGGCTTATCGGTGATGAGCACAATGGATTGGCGGGGATGTTATCGACCCTGGAAACCAACGATCTTTCCAATCTCTCCGAACTCTTCTTGTCCCAACTGACCGGCCTGCTCGGCGTTGAATTGCCGGAGGATACCACGGCCCTTATTCAGGCGCCTCTGACCGCGCTGCCGCAACTGCTGTCCTCCATCCCCGCGGACTCTTCGGAGATCACCGGCGGCATGGTCGATGGCTTTGCCCAACTGCGGCAAACCTTTTCCGGGGATCTCCTGGGCGGGATCAATCAACTTCTTGAAAGTCTTACAAACATCCAGAATCTGGCCGGACAATCGCCGGAAGAATTAATTCCATTTGATCCTGGCTCGATTCTGGACGACACCGCCACCACGATTCTTGAATTTCTATCGCGCATCAAGGAGAAAGCGGAAGAATTAAGCGGCGGATTTCTTGAAATTGATTTGGGCGGCTACAATGTTGAGACCTGGTTTACCAGTTATGCCTATAGTTTCATCAGCGGCATCGAAAGCTATTTTGGGCGTGATATTTCGCAGTTGTTTGAAAAATTTCAGCTTCAATGCCAAAACATTTTGGATCCGGCCGCGATCCGCCAAATTCAAACCCTCAGAGACAAATGCATTGCTTCTTACGTTAGTGTCAAAACAAAAATAGCCGCTGGCGAAACCGGCCTTCAAGAAGAACTGGCCAAAGGCCATAACACTCTCGTCTATCTGCGAAATCATCTCGCCAACCGTATTGCTTCGGTTCAAACGGCACTGGGACGTGAACAGCTTGGCGCAGACCACTTTAAGTCCGGACTCACCGAAGCTTACAACCAGGTGCTCCAAAACGCTTTGCTGGAGATCTCCGGTTTCAAGGAACGGTTTAACCGCCTTTTCGAAGATATCGCCGGCCAGGTGGAGTCCATTCAGTTGGATGAGATCGGCGCATCGATTACTTCGCTCTTTGAAACGCTCAACAGTTCCATCAACGCGCTGAATCTGCATCAACTCAGACAGACGCTGGTGGATCCCCTGAACCGTATCAAGGAGAGTATTCAGAGCCTAAAAGACCAGGTTCTCTATGTGGTGGTGGATGTCACCAATGTATTGACCCAATTTCGCGATGCGGTATCCGGCCTGACATCCCAGTTGGGCCAGTTCGATGCCGAGGGAAGATTTCACTATGCCTTCGAAGCCTCCCTCAATGAGCTGCTCAACACGCTGTCGACTAATTTGACCGACACGGTTCAACCGGCGATCTCCGAGTTCAGCAACACCACCCTTGGCGGTGTCTTCAATCAGCTTCAAACCCTGCTGACGCCGGCCGCCGAGGCCGTTGAGGGCGTTCGCAATGAGCTTGCTGGCCTGCTTCAAAGCCTGCTGGACGCGCTGGGCGGCCTGGATATCACCAGCGCGCTGACCACCGCCCAGGAGGAGCTGGACGCCATGCTGGACCGCCTGGCGCCCATTGAATTCGATCCGATCACCGCGCCGGTGATTGCCGAGATCGAAAACATGGAAGAAGAGCTTCGCCAGATCGATGTCTCCTCCTTGAACGAATTGACGCGCGCCGCGTTGCAAGTGGCGGTGGAAGTATTCGCGGCCATTGACTTTGACGGCCAGATCAAAAGCGCGCTGATGGACGGCATGGATACCATCCTCAATTACCCCAAGGAGGCCATGGCCGAACTGGTGGATCAGGTTGAAACCATCAAAGGCAAGCTGGATGTCATCACGCCGGATCTGATTTTGAAGCCTCTATCCGATCTTTACGCGCCCGTGCGCGACAGCCTGGAGGCAATCTCCATCGAAGAGATCGCCGCGCCCTTAAGCGACTGGCAAACAGCCCTTTCGGCCCAGTTGGAGCGCTTCGCGCCGACGCAACTGCTGCAACCACTGGTCACGATCTATGAAGATATTTTTTCAGGCTTTGATCGGGTCAATCCTTCCCAGTTGATCGCTCCCATCCAGTCCGCCATGGAAGAAGTCGTGTCGTTTTTCGAGGGCGTTGATCTTTCCACTGTCACGGCTCCATTGACGCAATCGCTGCAAACGATCCAGACGCAAGTCGCCGCTCTGAATCCATCCAATCTTTTGAATCCCCTGGTTGAAGGGTTCCAAGCCATCCAGGAGCAGATGAACCGCTACAATCCCGCTGTGTTACTGGCGCCGGTGGATGCCATCGTGGATTCGATCTTGGAGAGAATAGAAGATCTGCCCCAGAACCTGCTCGCCATTTTGCAAGGCGCCCTCTCCTCTTTCGCCGCGCGCATTGAGCGCATCAGCCCGGCCCATATCTTTGAACGGCTCACCGGCGATTGCGCCTATGTGCACGGCTTGTTGACCCAACTCAACCCCCAGCAGTTGGTGGCCGATCTGTATGACTCCTACCAAGAGATGAAGAGTGCCTACCGCGATGCCGGCATCAGCGACACGCCAGCGGACGCCTTGATCGAATCGTTGAATCCGCTGACCTTGCTGGCGGAGCTCAATGTCGGCTTCCAGGCGTTGGAAGACAACTGGCAGGCCTGGCAAGCCGGCTTTGAAGCCGGAGATCTCACGGCGTTGCATGATAATTTGCGGCCCAAGCTGCAAGAGTTCTTGCCCCTGAGCGATCCCGGCGCGCTAACCTTTGACTTCATCACTACCTTTTTGGAAGAAAACAAGCCTTCCTCTTTTTTAGGCGGCTTGACCACGCTTTATGAAACGCTGCAATCCCAATTGGGCGCGCTGAACCCGCAACGGCTCGCGGACAATTTGCAAACATCGTTTGATACCATCCAAAACACTTTTGCCCAACTCGATCTCAGCGCCATTGCACAAGAAGTAAACGGAGTATTCGATGAAATCAAGGAAGCGGTGGCGGATATTGATTTGCAGATTATTGCCGATGAACTGGATCACATGACGCAGGATGTCCGGGCCCTTCTGGCCGCCCTTGATCCCGGAGCCCTGGCCGCGCCCCTGGAAGCATTATGGAACAATGTCGTGTCGGTGTTGGCGCAGATCGATCCCCAGGCCTTGCTCGCACCGCTGGCGGTGATCATCGAACCGCTAAAGGACGGTATCAACGCCTTTGATCCAGCCGGCTTTGCCGCGCCGCTGAATTCGATTTTCGATGAAATCAAACGCATCATCGATGAGATCGATGTGCGCGTGGTGCTGCAACCGTTGACGGACAAACTGGACGAACTGCGCGATGAACTGGATGAAGAATTAACCAAGGTCGGTCAGGCCTTTGAAGAGATGGTGCGCGCCGTGCCGGTATAATAAAGGTTAACTATTAATGGGCAACATAGAAGACAAACTAGATCCCTATATCACTCTGCTGCTGGATATGACCCCCGAAGAACGCAGCCGGGTGGAGTTGCGCAAGAGCCTCAGTGTGCATCAATACCCCTCCGGCGACTTTCTGGTGGATCTGATGATTGATTACCTTGGATCGGATGGGGATGAATATCAGGGCAACATCCGCCTGCCGCTGGAGCAGGTGCCGCGCTTGTGCGATGCCGAGCGCATCCGCCACATCCGCATTGCCCGTTTTCACCGGACGGAACTGCGCGACAGTGTTCCGTTCATCAAAGCTGACCAGCTCCACCAGCGCAGCGGCAACGGCGGACCGGTCAAAGGCCGCGGCGCCATTGTCGGCATTATTGATACGGGCATTGATTTCATGCACCCGGCTTTCCGCAACGGCAATCAAAGCCGGATTTTATGCATATGGGATCTCAATCTGGAGCCCGAGGATGCCCGTTACGAAACTTCTCCCACCATCGCCAGCCACACCCGCACGCGCGATCTGAGCGATCTGGTGGAAGAAACGCTTCAATCCGGAGACACGGACCTCATTGAATGGAACCGCATCCGTTCACTGATTGAGACGGTGCGGGGCGTGGAGTATACCAAAGAAGATATTGAATACACCATCGCCGAGATCCAGAGCCACGGCAATGACCGCAAATACTTGCCGCCGCCGCCACTGGCCGCGGCGGTGACGCCGCCCAATACCCCGCGCTTTGTGCGCCATCGCGATATGGTGGGCCACGGCACCCATGTGGCCGGCATCGCCGCCGGCAATCACACTGAATTCATGGGGGTGGCCCCCGAAGCAGACATTGTGGTGGTGGTTTCAGACTATACCGATACGGCCCTGTATGACGGTATTCAATACATCCGCGGCATTGCGGCGGCCCATAACAAACCCTTCGTGATCAACTACAGCATGGGCAGCTCATCCGGCCCCCATGACGGCAGTGGTGCTGATTCGCGCCAGATCAACCATCTGTTTAACAACAATTATAAAGGCCAGGCTCTGGTCACTTCCGCCGGCAACAGCGCCGATGAAAAAACCCATGTGCGCGCCAGAAAAGGCGCCGGCGGCAATCCGGGCGCCGTCAATCCCTGCGTAATCGACTGGATTTTGCGCAAAAGCAATCGCTACAATGATCACATAGAGATCTGGTACAAGGGCAGCGACACCTTCGAGGTGGAAGTCAAGTGGCCCGCCTATCCCGAAGCTGGAATCAACGCTTCCGGCACCACGGGCCGATTCAATCCGGAGAGCCAACCCGCCTCTATTTTTGACAACCGGGTGAAGATCTTCCGCACCGATACCGGCGCAGCCAATTTGGACAACACCATCCAGGTCTCTTATTCCCAGCCCAGTCCCTATAACGGCGACAAACAATTGATCGTCAATGTGGGCAGCGGCACGCCTTTTCTCTATGGCTTGGCCGTGCACCCAACGGCCGGTAAGATGTACTGGATCGATCTGGGACTGCACAAAATTCAGCGATCCAATCTGGACGGAACGGGCATCGAAGACCTGGTCTCCAGCAATCTCAAGGCTCCCAACGGTATCGCCCTGGATACGACCCATAGTAAAATCTACTGGATCGACGGCGGCGCGAAGAAGATTCAACGGGCGGATCTCAACGGCGCCAATGTGCAAGATTTAGTGACCACGGGCCTCAATGCGCCCCGGGGGATCGATCTGGATGTGGCCGGCGGCAAAATCTATTGGACCGACAGCGGTTCGCAAAAAATTCAACGCGCCAACCTGGACGGCAGCAATGTTGAAGATATAATTGCTTCCGGCTTAAATGCGCCCAAGGGAATCGTCCTGGATAAAGCCGGCAACAAAATGTACTGGACCGAATCAGGCTCCCACAGCATCCGCCGGGCCGGCCTGGATGGCGCTGGCATTCAAACGCTGGTGTCCCAGGACCTGGTCAATCCCAAAGGCATCGCCATTGATAAGGCCGGCGGCAAAATCTACTGGATCGATTCAGGCACGGAAAAGATACAGCGCGCCGATCTGGACGGCACCAATGTGGAGCTGCTGGTCCCGTCGGCTTTGAGCTATCCCAAGGATATCGCCCTGGATAAAGCCGGTGGCAAAATGTACTGGACCGAATCCGGCGCCCAGACCATTTCGCGCGCCGGACTCAATGGCGATGCCATCGAAGAACTGGTGCGCATCCCCACCAAACCCATCATTCCCGGCACCTGGCAAGTATGTCTCAATGTTCAAAACTATGCCGCCAAAGCCAACAACGAAGTACTCTTCGACGCCTGGTCCTGGGGCGGCTCGGCCGGCCGTCCCGAGGTGAACGCCGTTACCCCCGCGGTGTGCTCCACCCAGGGGTGGATCGATGTAGAGATCACGGGCGATAACTTTGTGGACCAAGCCACCAGCGTGGCCTTTGTCACCACGACCTTCTCCAGCACTGCCCTGCTCGGCGGAGGCAGTTGGCAGGTGGAAGATGTCCGCCGCCAGGCCTTGACCGTCAAAGTCATTAATTCCAAGCGCCTGATCGCCACTTTGCCGCCCGTGCCCGCGGACGGAGAGTATGATGTCTATGTCACCAACAGCGGCATTGATACCGGCGTACTCTACCGCGGCCTGCGCTTTGAAAACCCAGGCGCGTCGGGGCCCGCTCCCACCATCACCAATATCACGCCGGCCCTGCAATGCGGCATGTTGCAACAGCGCGAATTCACCATCACCGGCACCAATTTCATCGCCAACCGGACCAAGGTAGTATTCGGCAATGATCCCTTTGGCGCCAATACGGATAATATCATCAGGGACCATTTTGCTTCCGCCCGAGTCACCTTTGTGTCAGCCACCCAAATCCGGGCAAAAGTGCCGGTGGGACCCGCGGGCAGTGTTCAGATTCACGTAATTACTCCCAACGGCAGCGCGGTCCATTCGGCTCCATTGCAAATGCAAACCACGGGTGACGCGCCGTCGCTGCTGATGGCGACGCCCAACCACGGGCCGGTGATCGGCTGGGAGCGCGTCACGCTGGACGGCGGCCATTTTACAGCGGATATGCGTGTCTTCTTCGGCCCCAGGGAAGCAAAGATCGTGGATACTTCGGGTTTGCCCAGTCAGGTCGTTGTCATCTCCCCGCCCGGACCGGAAAAATGGGTAGAGATCAGGCCCCATTCCGCCACCGAAAGCCCCGGACTCAATGAACTCACCAGCCCTTTGAACCGTCTGATCCGTGTGTATACGGCCGGCGGCCGCGCTGAAACCACCTTTGGCTATGATTTCAACGAAGATTTTTGGGAGACCGATGAAGCAGTATTTGCCGATGCCTATTATGATCAGGCCACCCAATTGGACGATACCCTGATTTATACGGATGAAGACAATTGGATCACCATCGGGCCGGAAGCGGCCGCCAAGTTTACCATTGCCGTGGCCGCCTGCAAGACCGGCGGGACCGATCAGCGGGTTCTCTTCTCCAGCATTGGACCAAGACGCGCGGCCTCCACTACTTCACCAGATTTGCTGCCGGGGCGGCCGAAGCCCGATATCGCGGCCCCCGGCTGGTTTATTGCTTCGGCCCGCTCCAGCTTTTGTTTACCGGCGGAGACCAATCGTGATCGCTTGGCCGAAGATAGCAACGGTTTTACTGATCCCGATTTCATCAAGATGCCCGGCACCAGCATGGCCTCGCCCCATGTGGCCGGCGCCGTTGCCCTGGTCTTCTCGCGCAAGCTCATCACCTATTCCGAAATCCTGGAAGCTTTAAAAGAATCGGCCGAAGCCCACCCCGGCACGCTGACCGGCATGAACGATGAGCTCTGGCGCAACCTTTGGGGCTATGGACGATTGAATGCCGAAGAATTCTTCAAGGAAGGCACGGGCGAAGGCTGTTTCATCGCCACGGCCGGTTATGGCTCGGTACTGCATCCCGATGTCTGCTTTTTACGATTTGTGCGGGATAATATTTTGCGTAAAACACGCGCCGGTCATCAATTCTTCAAAGACTACTGGGAGCACTACTACAAGTTCAGCCCGCTGATCGTGGATTTGATGCAGCGCGATGCCCAGGTCAAAGAGATCATCCGCTGGTCCGTGGTCACGCCCTTGGTCAATTACCTGAAGCTGGTGATGAACCGGCCCAGCGATATCCCGCCGGGAACCGATCCGGCCATCAAAGCGTTCCTGGAAGCCCTGCAACGCGATATGCTCAAATGGCTGAGCGAATTTAAAGTGCCCGAACAGTTCGATGGCATGGATAACGCGGCCATTGCCGATGAAATCATTGTGATGCTCAATTACATCGTGAAAGAAAAGCGCCTGGAGTATTTAAAGCGTCTGGTTGACAAAGGTGGTTTGCCTTTGAAGACGCACGCCGAGGGCGAAGCGGAACAATTGAGGGCGCGGCTGGAAAACGGTGGGTGCACCGATAATGAAATTGATCTGATTTTATAAGGAATAAACAATGGCACCGCTCAGTCAAAGCTACCCCGATGCAGTCCGCCGGCCGGCGCTTTCCATCCGCATGGGGGGCGGCTTGGGGCCGACCGCAAGCGCGGCGGGCGAAGACCCATGGCAGAGAAGCACGCGGTCCATCATGTCGCGCTGCGCCCTGGCGCCCCATGTGGATCTGGCTTTAATTGCGCTTTCCAATGATGCTCAAGCCCCGGCCGTGGCAGTGGATGATGCGGGTGAAATCGCCTTGGGATACGAAGATGCTGAAACCACCTTGGTTTTTACCGCCACGGTGGACAAGATTTACCTCACCATCCACGGCTTCCAGTGCATCGAGACCGCCAACGGCTCCAGCGCCCTTGGCCGGTTTCGAATCAACCAAAGCTATGAGAAGCAAAGCGCGGGGGACATTGTGTCGGACCTGGCGTCCCAGGCCGGCGTGCAGACCGACGCGGTGGAAAGCGGCGTGGATCTGCCTTTTTATGTGGTGGATGACCGGCGCAGCGCCTGGGAGCAGATCGCGCAGTTGGCGCGGATGAGCGGTTTCGCGGCCTACTTCACCGTCGAAGACAAACTGTGCTTCAAAGCATTGGCCCAGGGGCAGCCGGCGCAGACCTTTACTTACGGGCTGGACATTCTGGCCTTTCAAGCCAGCCAGAGCCCTGGTCCGGCCCTGACCTTTGCCGTGGTGGGTGAAGGCGCGGCCGGCAGCCAGGGGGAAGAGGCCTGGAGTTGGCTGATAAAAGATCCTTCTTCGGTGACGGCCGAGGCCGGCGGCGGTCCGATACGAAAAGTAATCTCTTCGCCAGCGCTGCGCAGCTCCCAAAGCGCGCAAACGGCCGCCGACGGGTTGGCGGCCGAAACGCAACAAAAAGTAAATATTGGCCGGATCATCACGCCCGGCGCGCCGGCCGTGGTGGTGGGCAGTACCATTGAAGTGGCGGATCTGCCCGCCGATGAATTAAACGGCGTGGGCCTGGTCACGCGGGTGATTCATGAATTTTCCAAGACGAGCGGGTTTATCAGCCGCATCGATTTCTACAAACCCGGCAACGGCGGCGGAGGTGTGCCGTGACCTATTCACTTTTCGACACCATCCGCAAGATTGTGCGAGAAGAGCTGGGACGGGTGCGTACGGCCGAACTGGCCGTGGTGCAGGATCAGCATCCCCACGCCGACGGCGGCGATAAAGATAACTTCGCCTGCACCGTGGCCCTGCGCGATTCGGGCATTGTGCTCAAAAAGGTGCCGGTGGCCACCCAGCGCATCGGCACGGCCAGCATTCCGGCGGTGGGCGAGCTGGTGCTGGTGCAGTTCGTGGGTGGCGATATCAATGCGCCCGTCATCACGGGCCGCCTCTACAATGATGAAGACCGGCCGCCGGTCAACGCCGATCAGCAGGCGGTCATGCATCTGCCCCTGGGCGCGGCCGACAGCGATGCCGTCCACCTGGAGCTGCAAAGCGGTGACACCCGGCAACTGCTGTTTAAACTCGGCGACGCCCTGGAAGTCACGGCCAAGGACGATGATCCGGTCATTGAACTCAGCGTGGACGGCGGCAAGGCCAAAGTAAAGATCGAACGCGACGGCGCCGTGACCATCGAAAGCAATGGCAACATGAAGTTCAAGGGCGGTGAAGTAAAGATCGAGGGGCAGACGATTGCCGTGGAAGCGCAGAGTGAGTTGAAGTTGAAGGGCAGCGTCGTCAATATCAACTAAAAAAGAAGGCTGAAGACTGAAGGCTGAAGGGAAAATGAATACTATCGTTTTAGACCTGACAAACAGGCAGCACTACTCCCTCTCCCCTTGGGGAGAGGGGCCTTCAACCTTCAGTCTTCAGCCTATAACCCTTAAGTGAGGTAACCCATGGGCCAACCCGCCGCCAAACAAGGTGACCAAATCATCGCCACCGACACGCACATCATCATGATTCCGTCGCCGGGCGGGCCGGTGCCCACGCCCCTGCCCCACCCGTTTACCGGCCAGATCAACGACGGTTTGAGCAGTGATGTCAATATCCAAGGCAAGCCGGCGGCCGTGCAGGGAAGTAAAGCCACCAACATGCCGTCCCACATTCCCCAGGGCGGACCGTTTCAAACACCGCCCTCCAATCAGGCCACGATCCAGATGGGAAGTACTTCGGTCTTTATTAACGGCAAGCCCGCGGCCCGCAACGGCGACATGGCCACGACCTGCAATGATCCGGCCGATCTGCCGGCCGGCACGGTCATGGCGGTGGGCACGGTGATGATCGGGGGATAGAAGAGTATGGCTGATCTATTCATCATTGCCCTCAGTTCGTACTCGTACGCGTACTCGTACTCGTCATCATTTTCGAGTACGAGTACGAGTTTCAGCGTAGAGATAGGAAAGGCCCTATAGCCTATGACCAGCACATCCAATTTACTGACCGATATCCGCCTGGAAGTGCGTCACAAGGATTTCAGGCCGGTCTACCAGGTGGTGGAAGACAAGCTGCGGCAGCCGGGCGGCAAAGGTTTTACCGTCGACCTGGGCACTTGTGACGAACGCGATAACCTGGCCCAGGCCGTAGTGATCCGCCTGCTCACGCCCAGGGGCGATCTCTCCCATCTGGGCCATCCGGATTTCGGTTCGCGGCTGCATGAGTTGGTGGGCCAGGAGAATACCGAAACCAAACGCAATCTGGCCCGGCTCTACATTCTGGAGAGTTTGCAGCACGAGCGGCGCATCCAAAAGGTGGTGGCCGTGACCGTCAAACCGGCCCAGGGCCGGCGCTCGGCCATTGAAATCAGCCTGCAAGTCGTGCCGTCCGGCGACGCCAAAAGCCTTTTTATTGGACCTTTTGCATTGGAGCTAACGTAAAATGACTTTTCGCAGAAGAAGTTATCCGGAAGTATTAAATCATCTGCTGACCGGCATTCTGGGCGGGGTGAGCGCCGAAAGTCATCCCTTCCCGCCGCCGGGGGCAACGGCCGCGCCATACAGCCACGCTCTGGAAAAGACGCCGGTCAAGCAGATTCTGGCCGTCAATGGGCTGCGTAACGGTCAATCTTATGAATTCATCAAAGACACCGATTATGGGTTGTCTTCCAATGGGCAATCCCTGGAGTGGCTCACCAGCGGCCAGATCCCGGATGAAGGCACGGTGTTTGAGGTGGACTACATGCCCGCCGGCATCGAGGCGGTGGCCACCGATCTGCAGGTCGGCAGCGTCTTGCGCACTTTGACGGAATCCATCGGCCTGGAGATCGCGCGCATGTACGCCCAGATGGAAGGGGTGTACAAATCGGCCTTCATCGACACGGCCTCGGACAAGGCCCTGGACAATATGGTGGCCCTGCTGAGCATCGCCCGCATCCAGGCCGGCCGCTTTACGGCCGAAGTGGTGTTCAAGCGCACCCAGGGCGGGCACGGCGAAATCTATATCCCGGCCGGCACGCGCATCCTGACGGCCGACGGCAAACTGGAGTACGAAATCACCAAAGACACCATTTTGCTGGAAGGTCAGGGATCTGCCAAGGCCGTGGCCCGCGATGTGGAGCAGAACAGCCAAGGGGCCGATGCCGACACTTTGACCGTGCTGGCCAAACCCATTGCCGGCATCTCCGGCGTGAGCAATCCCATCCCGGCCACGCGGTCCAATGCCGATGAGAGTGACAACGAACTGCGCACCCGGGCCAAAAGCTTTTTGCACGGCAGTGAAAAGGCCACGGTGGGCGCCATTCTGGAAGCCGTCACGCGGCAGGGCATCAAGGCCGAAGTGGTGGAAGAAAAGTCCTGCGGGCGCCTGACCGGCGCGGTCAAGGTGATCCCCCACGCGGCCGACATGGACGAAGATATGCGCCAGCGTATCCTGGCCGCCATCTACGATGTCCGTCCGGCGGGAGTGCAGGTGACACTGGAAGATAAAGTCGCGCCCATCCGCGTGGATCTGACCCTGCGCGTGCGCACCTCCGCAGATCTGCTGGAAACCGATCTGCGGGCCGCCCAAGAAAATGTCCGTAAGAAGATCTCCGATTACTTCGCCAACCTGCCGGCCAGCGAACCAGGCAGCGCCAACCGCCTCATTGGTCTGGTGCTCAGCGTGCCGGAGATCGAAGATGTGGAGATCCTCGACTCCAGCCAGCCCATCACGGACGGCAAGTTCTCCTTGGCCGGTGAGACCACGGTTCTGGGGAGCCTGGAGATCATCGATTCCAATCTGCCCACGCTGCTGCAGGTGGTGATCGGCGTGCCCGAGGGCGAAACCGCGCCGGTCCAGCAAGCCATTACTTCGGCCCTCTCACTGGCTGTGGACCAGATCAACACCATGAACCAAAGTGAATCCCTGGCCGATGAATCGTGGCGCTCGCTGAGCTTTGCCAAGCTGCTCTATGTGCTGCCCTTGCCGCACGATGCCGAGGGCGATACCGGCAGCTTCAATGATCTGCTGGTGCCCTCGCCGCCGGCCCTGCCGCCGGAAAGCCACGCGCAACCCTACGCCATCCGGTTTGTCTTCAGCCGTCAAAGCGGGGTCAGCCAGATTGTGGAGCCGGGCGCTGTTGCGTTTGACTTAGAAAGCAAGGAACGCCTGCGATTGGCGGGCGTTGAAATCCAAATCGAGGCCGCCGATGGCTAAATACGAAAGCATTCGAAGCAACATCCCCTTGTTGTTTCGCCCCGAACCGATGGACACCACGGTCCTGAGCGCTTTTATCCGGTCGGTGGGCGCCCTGATGGATGATCTGGGCCGCGACCTGGGGGTGGTGATGCAGGCCCACTGGGCCGGATATGCCGATGATGCCCGTTTCAATGTCTACGTGTCGCTGGATCGTCTGAAACGCGGACTGCCGCCGCTCAATCTCACCCAGGAAGAAGATTGGATGAGCTGGGAGACCTTTCCCCATCTCCATGACCTGGCCCGCATCGGCGCCCTGCTCTGCCTGCGGCCCTATCGCGACCCGAAGCATTTGAGCGAGTCGGTGGAAGCATTTCGCACGCGCCTGGACCGCTACATGCGCCTGTACCGCAATGGATTGGGTACGGTCCAGGCCATCCGATCGGTGGTGGAGATGGAGCTGCCCGCTGATCCCGCGGCGCCCCTTGCTCAGAGAGAAAGATCTTTCAACATTGAAGAATTTTCTCCCCTCGTTACAATGCCGCGGGCCTTTGAATCACGCAAAAGCGCGCCCGACAATGTGGCGGATGCGGTCGGCCCGCTCATGCGCTGGCAATTTTCCAATGACGGCATCAGCCCCTGCCCGACCACGCTCTATATCCAAGCCATCCCGCAAGTGGCCGGCCTTACGGACCCGACCCGCACCCCCTGCGTGGAGTGCTATCAATCGGCCGATGGCGGTCTGCCCCTGGCCGTGGCCTTTTCCGGCGTGCTATCTCCGGGACAAACCTTGCGGCTGCGCCCGGCATTTTCTTCCTGGATAGGTTCCGATGCCGGATTGCTGACGGCCAGATCCAACCCGGTCGATACGCTTGCCGCCGACCCCACCGCGCCCGGACCTTGGACCGCCGCCGCGGGCGCGCCGGCCGCGGCCATCACGGCGCTGCGGCAAACCTATGACCGGGTCTTGTGGGCGGCGGTGAAGACCGAAGAAGAAGAACATCAACTCTGGCGTTATGACGGCATCCAGTGGCAACGGGTCATCGCGGAGACAACGATCCCGGCCGTCCATTGCCTGGCCGAAAGAGACCATCAGCTTTTGGTTGGCACCGATGAGGGCTTGCTGATGATTGCTCTCTATCCGGTGGCCGATGATCCTTTTGCCGCCGTTGCCCATGGCGATCTGTCCGTAACGGCCGTGTACTGCCTGTATGAGGACCGTCAAGGAGGGTGGTGGGTCGGCACGCAAAGCGGCCTGCAACGCCTCAACCCGGATAACAGTATCACCGCCGTGGCAGCACTTTCCGGCACGGCCATTCGCGCCATTCACCAGGATGTCGGCGGCGTCTTTTACTTCGGCGGAGACTTGGGCCTCTTTCAATATCAGCCCTGCGCCGAGCGCTGGGCCTGGTATCATGGCGAAGAGGAATCCGATCAGGCCAGGGACTGGGAAGTATTGCGGCCGGGAGAGTTGCCGCGCGAAGAAGATATTTTTCTGCCGCCGGTGCGCAGCATCCATGTGAGCCCGGACACCTCGGTGTGGATCGGCACTGAGACCGGCTTTGCGCGTTATTATGCCCAGCGGGTCAGCGGCGCCACCTATAAAACCATTTTGGCGGCCTACCCGGATTTAACCATGGACCGGGTGTGCGCCATCCGCGAAGATGACTTAGGGTTGATCTGGTTTCTCACCGCAAACGGTCTATTTCGTTACGACGGTCGTGATCTGGCGCAGTATCAGGCGGCATCGCAGCGATGGGTCGGGCTGGGACGGGCCGATGCCCTGTACGATGATGAGAAGGCGACCAATCGGGATGCCTGGCGCTTCAGCCGCGGCGGTGCAACCTGGCAGCGCTTCGACCGCTATCTGAACCAGTGGCGTTCATATACCGCCCCGGTCCGTGCCGGTGAAGATGCCGCGGTGCATTGCCTGGCCTGGACCGATTCACTTGTGGCTGAGCTGGGAGTTCTCAGCGCGGAAGCGCGGAGTTTTACTCCCGACGCCGGCGGTCATCCCGGCCTGGATCAATTCGTGATGCGCGTCAAGCCCAGTGAAGAACGCATTGTCAGCGGCGGCCTGCCGGCCGTGCCGCGCATGCCCAGAGGCGCCTCCACCTGGCGTTATCTTTCCATGGAAGAAGAGGGCATGATGGTGTCACCCCACCGGCCCTGGTGGTCCAGGGAAGGACGCCTGTTTAGCGACACCCCGCGCAATGCCCCTTTTCCCGCGCGCCACGGCGTGAGATTCCCCACGGCCGACAGCCATTGGTTCGGCGAGGTGGTGTTCGCATATAAGCCGGCGGCCAAACTCTGGCTGGAGTGGGCGCCGCGACGTTTGTTGACCACCCTGGTGCGCCTGCATAAACGCGGCGTTGACGAAGCCATCGCGCCGGCCATTCTCGACCGCGTTTGGCAAGGCATTCAATCCGTGCGGCCGGCCGGCGTGCGCGTGGCGCTGGCCGTGGAACGCGAAATCGTACGAGGAGGAGAGATATGAGTTTTACAACCCTGACCCAGGCCATGACAGCCCTGAATGGCTTGATTGAAAAATCGGACGGTGACCTGATCAAGGCCCAGGAGTGGAACGATCTGGTCAACGGCGTGCTCCGCATCGGCGCCGATTTGCAGGATTTGGCCACCCGCGTGACCCAGGTTGAAACCTATGTGGGGTACCAGGCCGGCTATTCGGGCGACAATCTCACCCAGCGCCTCGAGGCCCTGGCCGGCTATGTCGGGCAGGCCGGCGCCGGGCCCGGCAGCGCCACCTTGAGCGCGCGGGTGGCGGCCCTCGAAGCGGCCGACAATGTGACCCAGACCGAATTCGACACCCTGGAGAACTCCATCCACCCGCTGCTGGAGCAGTATATTGTGAAGTTCCAATCCGACGAGGCCGATTATCTGCTCGGCGATACGGCCACTGTTACGGCCACGGTGCGCACCCTCACCGGCGCCGTGCCCCAGGGACAGCCGTGGATTGATTTCATCGCCACCTGGGGACGGCTCAAGGCCGCACCGGGTTTTGAAGTGCGCGAGGGCACGGGCCTGCGCAGCATGGCGGTGCGCGCCAATGCCCAGGGCGTGGCGCGGGTGCTGGTGACCGCCGAACAAAACAAGGGGTTGAGTCTGGAAGAAGAAGCCGAAGTCTCCCAATTCTTCCAGATGGAGCTTCCCGGCGAGCCGATTCGCTTCAAGGAGGCGGTCAAAAAGGCTCCCACCACCCAAAGCGAATACATGGACAAGTGCTACAAGACGGTCTCCATTGAATACCAAAGCAACCGCAAGGCGGTCCAAAAGCTGACCGACGATTACTACCGGGAGAGCATGGTCGGCAGTTACTGGACCCAGGCCCAGCCCGAAAACCGCTGGAAGAAGTACCGCGCCACGGTGATCGGGTTCGCCAAAAACGATGCCGACCCCACCACCCCAGACTATAGCCGCGGGGCCAGTTCCATCCAACTGCTCTTCCAGGACTGGATCGGGCCCTGGGTGGATGGATATCTGGATATCGCCGAAGATGATCCCCAGGTCGGTATTTGGGAAGGCAACCTGGGCCGATGGGTTGAAATGAACCGCTATGATTTCCTGGACCATGTGGAAGAAGAGGTGGACGATCTCCTCCACCGCGGGCCCATCGAGCGAGAAAGAGGACTCAGAGCGATGGGCCGGGCCGCCGAAAAAATCAATGAAAAGATCGTGGATGATCCTGATGAGTGGATCATGGATGTGGTGCAGTATGCGGCCGGCACCCAGCGCATGATGAATATCTTCCAGGATATCCCCGGCCCGAACGCGGCCCAGGGCGCCGGCGGCCAGGCCATGAAAGTGGTGTTCGCCCAGAGCCGGCAGGTCAATGCGGCCGATCAGCGGGCGGCCCAGGCCAAAAACGAAGTATTGGCCAGCGCCGAATTCGGCAACCTGCGCCAGGCCGTGGGCACGCTGCAGAACTCCACCACCGCCATCGGTAAAAATGTCATGGGCGCCTTGCAGGACATCGAGCACAAAGTGGTCAACATCAATGCCTTTGATAGCGCGGCGCTGCAGACCTCGGTCAATGAAATCAAGGCCAAGATCGGGGTGGCGCGCAATTTGGTGCCGGATCGGTAGGGGGAGTAGATTGAAGGATGAAGAACATGGCCGAGCGATATATCCGCCCCGAAGAAGTCGGCCCCCAAGAGGCCCAAACCATACTTGACTTCTTCAATAACGCCCAAAGCGCGCAACAGATCGCCGACACCATCGAGATCCCCGGTGAGCTGGATGTGGGTTTGCGCGTGGCGCAGCGCATCCTGGACCGCCGGGCGGCCTTGGAGGGTTTTACTTCCCTGGCCCAGATCGCCGCCGTGCCCTATGTGGGACCGGAGCGTTTCACGGAAATTGTAACGGCGCTGACCGGTCTTTTTCCTCCTAGTCCACTTCCGGACGACGATTGGCGCTCCCAGGTGCTGGGCGAACTGCAAACCTTGCGCGCCATGGTGGCGGCCTTGCGGGCCGGGGGCGGCGGCCCGCACTTCTCGGTTCAGATCAAATCCGCGCTGGAAGATGGATTTGTGGGCCAGCCCATCCCTTTGATTGTGGAGGTCCGGGACCGCATCTCGGGCCAACCCCAGCCCAACGTACGGCTAACGGTTTGCGCCGGCTGGGGAGTGGTGCGGACCTTTGTGGGGTTTGAAGAAAAAGCGGGGCGCGCGGCCACGGTGTATTCCGATCTCAAAGGCCAAGTCGAATTATTCTTCTACCCCCCCGTTGCCGAAACCTTGACGCCAGGCCAGCAAGCGGCCCTGGAAACCGCCTTGGGAGAATTGAATCCCCAAGCCCAGGGGCCGCTGGAAGTCATGCCCCAGTTGGAGAAAATGGTGCGGCGTTACCAGGCCGACAATGATCCGGAGCTGCGAGCCGCCATCGACATTTACTTCAGCGAACGCCAGGAGCAGCTCACCCGTAGCGTGAATCCGAGTACTCCCATGGGCAACTGGATTTGCTGCCACGCCCCGATCACGGTCTGCGCCCATGAGGATCGGGCCACTTCCAGCGTAGACAGCCAGGCGGTGCTGGATTTGATTTTAAAGGATTGGCTGCGGCCCTGGTTCCAAGCCTATCTGCAACTCTGCGAACGCGAGAGCAGTTTGCGCGGCGACATCGAAACCCTCAGCGCCGAAATCAAAGACGACCAGCAGTTGCTCGACGGCATCTTAAACAGCGTCTATGGTTTCATCGGCGTGCAAAGCGGGCGTGTGGGCGAAAGCATCGGGCAGAAGATCGCCCAAAAAGCGGTGAACCACTTCATGGCCACCGGTTTTGATGCCCTGCCTCTGGACGCGCGACAATCGCTCTCTCCGGCCCTGAGCATTGCGGCCAAAAGCATTCAAGCCGACACCATGGGAACCCTGGCCGTATCGACCCGCATGCGCAAGGATATCAAGACCGACGTGGCCGTGGAGCTGGCCCCCTTGGGCGACCTGGGCGCTTTTATGCGGCAGGTGGACCAGATCAAAACCGGCCTTACTCAATTTCAAACCGATTACAGCCGCTTTGCCGAAAGCTATCAATCCTTCTCCCAGGAGTATACTCAGTTCAGGCAAGACTACGGTCGCTTTTCCCAGGATATGACCCAGTTCAATACCCGGTATGACAATTTCAACGCGAACTACAACCAACTCGATGCCAATTATAAAGATTTCACCGAGAAGCAGAAGAATTTCGCCGCCAGCTACAGCGTCTTCACCACCAGGGCCGCTTCGCTGGAGAACCGCTTGACCGAATTCTCCACCGATTATCAGAAGTTCAGGACCGATTACACCAAGTTCCGGGCAGATTTTGATTCGCGGCCGGTGATCCGTTGATTTTGAATGGTATAGGAACAGATCCATTGGCGTTTTTGCTATGATTAAATTCAACAAGACGCGGAGGCCGCAGAGAGGCGCAGAGGTTTAGAATAAAAATTTTTCATTTTATGCTTCCTCTGCGATCCTCGGCGCCCTCTGCGCCTGCGTTGAATTAACTTTTCAGAGGTTTAGGCAAAAAATCCGAAGAAGCAATTTCAAGAAACCTCCAAAACCATTAATCCGGTAGTTATCTAAACCATGCAAATTTCCACCACCGATATCAATCAGCTATCTTCCGCGGCCATTGATCAGCGCCTCCAGGGTCCGGCCGGTCCCTTTTTCAGGCGCGCTTTCCTGATGCGCTTTCAAACCGGCGGTTCGCCGGAGGCCCTGCGGATCGATCCCGGCGCTGCCGGTTTCGAGGCCGCCTTTACTTCCAAGATCTACAATGCGCTGGATGCCGCCGGCCCTGTTCCGGCTCAGACCCGCCAACTGGATGCCAACACCGTGGCGATTGAACTGGATCGCCCCTGGCGCATTGCGCGCATCCGGCTCAAATCCAGCTACGGCAATCGCTTCCTGACATCGGAGTATTCGGCTGAGTACTACTGGGCTTGCGCCGCTGCTCCGGATCATGTGGATGTGGAAATTGAAGCCGATGCTTATGAATATGAGACCGAAGCGCAGATGAGCTGGCAGCAGATGGTGACGCTCCAGCTTTTCCGGGTGGACGGCCAAGCCGTGGCCGCGGCGCCCACGGCGAGTGTCGCCTGCGGGGCTTCCATCACCGACGATTTTATCACCGCCGCTTTCGCCATCCGGGCCGTTGACGCAAGCAACAATCCCATGACGCTTAATCTTTCCGACATAAGCGCCATTGAGATTGAAACCTTTCCCACTGGCCCCCGCGTCGGCTTGTGCGATCCGGCATCTCTTCCGGCGCCGACCGCGCCCGAGATTTACTTCTGGCAATTGCCGGGAGAGATCCGGGATGCAACCGCCTTCAACGCGCCCAATACCGAAGCCGCCACCGCCTTTGCCGGCGCCTTGCAGCGTCATTTCGACGCCCGTCTGGAAGTGATGGCCAAAGCAGCCCAGCAAGCCCAAGCGCCTTATGCCGTGCCGGAGTATCTGGAAGTCGCCCTGGTGGTGGATTCAGATGCCCCTTGCCAAAGCACCATTGATTTGAGTGTCGGATATGATTTGCTTCGCGCTTCTTTTGCCTTGCCGGGAACAGTGCAAGGCATCCGGGACAAACAAGTGCTGCGTTTTCAAGGCCAAGACTCGCCTTGCCACTCTTTATCCATTTCACTGCCGGCCGCGGCGCGATTGATTCACGCCGTGGTGGAAATGGACGCCAGTTTCGGCATTCCGCCGGCCACGCCGGTGGGCCCAGGACTCGAACCGATCCCCCAGGGATTGAACCATGGCGTGCGCCTGGAGACTAATCGCTGGGCAGCCCAGCCGGTGTGCCTCAACAACGCCCTGGCATTGAACGAAATCGCTCTGGGGGTCATGGCTCTGGGAAAAGGCACTGAACTGCTGGTGACGCTGCGGCTCGATCATGCAGGAATGCCGGATGGCGCGGTGGTTTTCGAGCAGCAGGTGAGCCTCGACGGGCTGGGCCGACGCGGTTACGCGCGCCTGCCGCTGGACCAGACAGTCTTCTTGAGTGCCCAAAAATATTGGATCATGGCCAAAACCCTTAGCGGATCGGCTGTCTGGCTGACCAGTACCGACGCCCAAAGCGCCATCGTCCTTCATCAAGCCACTGCTTCCGGCGGAGTCTCGGCCACCCTGGCAGCCGTGAATGGCGTCCGCGGCTACCACTGTCTTTTTGCCCGCACCGCCTCCACGACCGCCGACGTGCCTGTCACCCTCAACGTGGGCGGCCGGGTGGTGCGCTTGGCCCCGTTGCCCAACGGTCGCCTGCAAACTGATGCCGACGATTTAGCCGCCGCGATAAGCTCGATGCTGGCCGCCCCGGAGGCCGCCGCACCGCTCATGAGCCTTGACCTGAAATTCACCGCCACGGTGAAGGGGTTTCTGACGGTGTACGCGCCTGGGCTTGTTTACGACCTTTCCGTCTCTTAAGAATTTGCAGCCGTCATGGCTTCCGCTGCCGCTCCAGCAACTAATTGACACCCCCCCATGGAAAGTCATATGGTATGAGCGTTTTGGCTGCCCTTGGGGGCGGGCAAACAAATTGGCTGCGGCCTGGGAATAGCTCTTCCCAGGCTGCCATGCTTTGAGATGCTCCAATCGTTATATGAACAGCGATCGTCGCTTTATTTTCTCGGATCCGGTGGGTAAGCGCTGGCAACGCCTGCGGCTCTTGTTTCCAATTGTAGCGGCGATTCTGTTCATCGCCGCCATCTTCTTCGTGCGCGCCCTGCTGGTCACGCCACGCCTCTCCCCTTTGAGCGCTTTGCAGCAGTTCCGGGAACAGCTTAAGGGGATCGAGAAAGAGTCCGCGCTTGAGCCCAAAGCCTCCAAGCAACTCTGGAAACGTTTTTCGCGCACTCCTGGCAAACCGGTGGTGCGCCCCCCAAAAAAGGTTCAATCCGAAGTCCGCCTGGCTTTTGTCGTCAACTGGGATGCCAACAGCTTACGCTCCTTGGAACAGCACGCCGCTCAATTCACCCATGTCTGCCCGGAGTGGTTCACCCTGAAAGACGGTCTGGGCACGCTCCAGAGCGATCCCGCCCTGGATGTCCAGGAGATCGCCGCGGATCATGGCCTGGCGTTGCTGCCCCTGTTGCGCAATCTCACCAACGATACCTGGCGGCCCGAGGCCGTGGAGTCCCTGGCAAACGGGCCGTCCGACCGCCAGAAGCTTTTTGCCCAAAACCTGATCAACGGGTTGCGCAAAGCCGGCGCCGCCGGCGTGGTCATTGAATGGGGTCACCTGGACCCGGCCTATGGCCCCCAGATCAATGCCTGGCTCCAAGCCCTGGCCCAGGCCCTGCACGCCCAAGGGTTGGAAATGTGGCTCTCCATTCCCATGGGCCTGGAGTTCAAGGTCTATGATTTGGAACAACTATCGCCGTCGGTGGATCGCTTCATCGCCATGCTGCTGGACGAAACCGGCGAGGATGATCCCCCCGGACCATTGGCGTCCCAGCCGTGGTTCGATGGCTGGCTGGATACGGTCAGCGATTATGGCGAGTCTTCGCAATGGATCGCGGCCCTCGGTTCATACGGCTACGACTGGACCGAAGGCAGTGCCCAGGCCGATACCGTCAGTTTCGCGGACATCATGAGCCGCGCCGGCCGCTCGGGGGTGCGCCAGGTCACTTGCCAACCGCCGCTCATCAATCCCCACTTTGCCTATGAAGAGAATGGACGGGCGCACACCGTCTGGTTCCTGGATGCCGCCACATTCCTAACCCAGCTGCGGTCCGCCAAAGATAACGAAGTGGGTGGTTTTGCCTTGTCGCGCCTGGGCACGGAAGACCCTGGAATCTGGCAGGAGCTTGATCTGGCGGGCAAAGACAATCTCAAGCAGGAAGACCTGGCGGCCCTGCAGGTGATCCCCAACCAGGCCACGGCGACCCATATCGGCGAAGGCGAATTTCTCTCCGTGGATGAAGACCAAAGAAATGGGCTGCGCGAAGCGCGTTTGGATAAGGATGGACATGTTATTTTCCAATATAAATCTTTTCCGCGCTACCTGACGGTATGGCACCAGGGTCAGGGCACCGACCATCAAATCGCCCTCTCCTTCGACGATGGCCCTGACGCTCGCTGGACCCCTCGCATTCTGGATATTCTCAAGGCGCGAGGGGTTAAAGCGGCCTTCTTTTTAGTGGGTAAAAAGATAGAAGAGAACCCCGGCCTTGTGCGGCGCATGTATGCCGAGGGGCATGAAATCGGCGTGCATACCTACTCCCATCCCAACCTGGCTGAGGTCTCGGACGAACGGGTGCGCCTGGAACTCAATGCCACCCAGCGGCTGATCGAAAAACTCACCGGCCATTCCACAGTGCTGTTCCGTCCGCCCTATAAGGCCGATACGCGCCCCACCACCATGGAGGAGATCATACCGATCCTGGCGGCTCAGCGCCTGGGCTATCTGACCGTGACCAATGCCATCGACTCCCGGGACTGGACCCGGCCTGGCGCGGAGGGCATCTTGCGTGCCGTGAAAAACGCGCGCCGGGACGGCAACATCATTTTACTGCACGATGCCGGCGGCGATCGCAGCCAGACCGTGGAAGCTTTGCCGCTGATTCTCAATTGGCTCTATGTCCGCACCGACACGGTTGTCCCCCTGAGCACCCTGCTCGATGTGCCAGAAGAGCAGTTGATGCCGGCCCTGGCCTCCCAGGACCAGGAAATGGCGCGCGCCGTGACCGGTGGAGGGTTCGGGGTACTTCATGTCACCGAGGAGCTGATTTGGGCTTTTTCCATCGTGGCCACCTTTCTGGTGGTGCTGCGTTCCCTCTTCGTGGCATTTTTAGCGGCCAGCCATCGGCGCAAACCGCGGGGCGGCGTGACACTGGGCCACCTTTTTCCCCATCCGGCGGTCAGCGTCCTGCTGCCCGCTTACAACGAAGGCAAAGTCATTGGCGCCACCTTATCCGCGCTGTTGGCCACGGAGTATCCCGGAACGTTAGAGGTCACGGTGGTGGATGATGGCTCCACGGACAATACAGCCGAGGTCGTGGAGCAATACGCGGCCCAGGATCATAGGGTCCGGCTCATCCGCCAGCCCAATCAAGGCAAGGCCGCAGCTCTGCAAAACGGATTAAAAGCCCTCCAGTATGACATCATCGTGACTTTGGATGCCGACACGCAATTTTCACCCAAAACCATCGGCAAATTGGTCGCCCATTTTCAGGATAACAACGTGGCCGCCGTATCCGGCCATGTCAAGGTCGGCAATCTGCGCACCTTCATCGCCCGGTGCCAGGAGCTGGAGTATATCTGCGGATTCAATCTGGATCGACGCGCCTACCACCAGCTCGATTGCATCACCGTGGTGCCCGGAGCGGCCAGCGCGTTGAGAAGGGATGCCTTATTGGCCGCCGGCGGCTTCAGCGACGACACCATCGCCGAAGATACGGATATGACCTTAACCTTCCACCGCCTGGGGTGGCGCGTGGCCTATGAACCACAAGCCCCAGTCTGGACGGAAGCGCCCGAGTCCATCAGCACCCTGCTGCGGCAACGATTTCGCTGGGCCTTTGGTACGCTGCAATGCCTGTGGAAACATCGCGATCTGCTCTTTCAACCGCGCTATGGCGCTTTGAGCCTCTTTAGCCTGCCCAGCGCCTGGTTCTTCCAGATCATGTTGGTGGCCATGGTGCCGGTGGTGGACGGTTTGCTGATTCTGTCGCTGCTGTTTGGCGGTGGTGGCGCCGTCTGGCTCTTTTTCGTTGTTTTTTTGCTCATGGATCTGGCCCTGGCGCTGCTGGCCTGCCTCCTGGAAGGGGAACCCTTGCGCCGGGCCTGGATCATCCTGCCCATGCGCCTGCTTTTCCGGCCGCTGCTGAGCTGGGTCATTTGGAAATCGATTATGAAAGCCATCAAGGGGGCCTGGGTGGGCTGGGGCAAATTGGAGCGCACGGCCTCGGTGGACGCCACGGCAGGAGGAAAACGGCCATGACAGCCTTTAAAGTAATTGGGAAGCCGACTTTTTTAGGGGTCCTGATGGTTTGGACTTTGCTGGCGGGATGTAACAATTCAGCCGTGAACATCCCGCCGCTGCCCGAAGGGGTGCCAACCGCAAGCCGGCTGGTGGTGCCTGATCAGGGAATTTATACCGGTGCTTATATCGAAGCCGGCCGGACCGAGGACCAGCTCACCCTGGAGGGCATTGAGGGTTTCGAGGAGCTGGTGGGCAAACACCAGGCCATCATCGCTTCGTCCAGCTTTTGGGGCGAGAACAGCTTCCCGACGCGCAATCTGGAAATCATCGCCCGGCACAATGCCCTGCCGCTGATCTATTGGTCGCCATGGAGCCGGCCCTATGAGGAGAAGCGCGGTCCGGACAACACCCGCCTGGACAATATCCTAGCCGGCAAATGGGATGCATACATTGATCGCTGGGCCGATGCGGCCAAGGCGTACAACCGCACCATCCTGGTTTCATGGGGCCTGGAGATGAACGGCGACTGGTTTCCATGGTCAGGTATCTTTTATGACCGTCTGCCGGTCCACCCGGATTGGCCCAAAACTCAACACCCCGGTCCGGAATATTATCGCCGGACTTACCGTTATGTGGTGGACCGGGTGCGGGCGCGGGGCGCCAACCGCATCCAGTGGGTCTTCCATGTCAATAATGCCACTTTTCCGGAGGTCTCCTGGAACCAGATGGCCCATTACTATCCAGGACCGGAGTATGTGGATTGGCTGGGGCTGAGCGCTTATGGCAAGCAATTCCATGATGCGACGTGGCTCGGCTTTCCCCAAGTCATGGAGAACGCTTACAACGAACTGTGCCGGCTGGACCCCGGCAAACCGGTGATTGTGGCCGAATGGGGCGTGGGCGAATTTCCAGATTCCGGCAATAAGGCCCAATGGATTACGGAAGCATTCAATGCATTCAAAACCAAATACCCCCGCATCAAAGCCGCGGTCTTCTGGCACGAGCGCTGGCAAAATAACGATGAAAGCTACAGCAATCTCAGAGTGAATTCTTCTCCCGAAGCATTGACCGCCTTCCAGACGGCCATGCGCGACCCCTTCTATCTTGGCTTTCCGGTGACCATTGAAGTGCGCTGATTGAGACGAAGAAGCAAATTATACTTTTCAATTCAATGTCGTTACTTAAGGCGTGAGCAACCAAAGACCAAAACGCCGAACATCGAAAAAGGAGTTCGCTCCGCTCTTCGGATTTTTATCGGACATCTGGCTCCCATACCGAAGGCGGACCATATTCGAAGTTCGATGTTGGACATTCGATGTTCAAAATTCATTTTTCCCGTCATCAGTTCTTAGGTAAATCAGGACTCGGGGTGTTTCTTCCGTCATGCCCGCGCAGGCGGGCATCCAGCGGGATTGCATTCGAGAAAACTGGATTCCCGCAGCAGTTTATCCCGTACCTTGTGCGGGACGGGAATGACACGACTTTGTTTGAGAAACTTCCTGACCCCTCAGGTAAATGGCATGGACCTCCCACCCTATACCTTCTACCCGCCATGCGTCCGCACAAAAAGCTCGTAAAGGGTCAGAAGTATTTCAGCCACGATCAGCACCACGATATACCACTCCACCCGCAGCGCGCGCCGGTTTTGCAGCAGTTCCAGCAGGGTTTCGGCGGTGCGCGAAATCAGGCCCAATTTGCGCTCCAGGGCCAGATGCCGCTCGCGCACCTCGAACTCATATTCCAGGCGGGTGTAAAGCTTTTCCAGCTCGGGGTACGCCCAGAGAATCTCCGGTTTTTCACTGACTTCTACACGGCCCACCATGGTGTGCTCGCTGAGCAGGGCATTGCCGATGTGCTGCAACAGCTCTTTGGCCGGCCGCCCCACGCGGCCGTCGCGTCCCAGGGCCACGGCCAAGGGTTCGACCCGGTCGAAATTCTGCGACACCTTGGATTCATAGAGAGAGAGCATCACGCTTTTGGCCAGGATATCCGCAATGATCTGCAGGCGCTCGGTACTGGCCCGGTCCAGAAAAAAAGTATCGCCTTGCATGGTGTCGCGCATCTCCGGCGCCACGCGCACGTTGATGATCTCCGTTTCAGGTTTGGGATAAGCATTGATAATAAAGGTTGCGAGGTGCGACAGGAAGCCGGCCTCCTCCATGGGCGCCACATCGAACAGCACCGCCACGCCGTAGCGGAAGAGCACGGCCACGCCGCCGTCTTGCAGCGCCACGGCCAGCGGATTGGCGGCCAAACGGTCGGTGGTTTCTAAAGCGCGCAGGTCGATGCGTTCACCCAGCAGCAGCGCCCTGGCCTTGAACTCGTTTTTCTTGATAATCGCATTGGATACCATGCATTGCTCCCCCGCTTGAACCAGGCCGCCGGCCAAGGTGCTCCATGTGCAACGATATCCGGCCGTTATCGTTAATAATCAGTATCCTATCACACTGTCTGGAAGTCAATATGGGGACGAACTATACTCGATTGCGAGCCTAAATAATAAACCCTTTAATAAGTGCTCCTTAAAAATCCAATGGTTGAGATGGTTTGGAATAGGTCGGAGGGCAACAAACGTTGGCTAAAAGGAAAATTTCCCTTGACTTGACTGCCGCCTCTAATTATTAGCCTGTCCTTGGGATTGCCACCTGGTATTCAAAATTCTACTTTCAATTACCGAATACGGATTTTGCTACTGACGCGAATACCGACCCAATGAGAATTCATCATTGGTTCGAGCAACCCTGCGACCTCCCCCACACATTCGTGTGATGAAATTTCTCTTAGGTTTCGAATACTACAATACATACCTGCCGCGGCAGGGGTAAGACCATTTCGAAGTAATTCTCCCCCCATTCGGCGGTGGTGGCTTGCGATCAATGGATGCTTTCAGAAAGAGTAGGACCAATCAGTGAAAAGAATTTCGGGATTCACGTTAATTGAAGTCATGATCGTAATTGTTCTGCTCTCATCGGTCATGATCGCCGTGCCAACCTTCTACGCCTTCTTCGCAAAACAAGGTGTTCGCCTCTCGGCGGATCAACTCTGCGCGGACTTGCAGTTGGCGCGTATGATGGCCATCCGGCAAGACAAGACCTGCTCGGTAGTATTCAACAGCCCGGCGCCCAATCAATATATGAATGCCCTGAGCCGCAACGTTGTGGATTTGGCGAGTTACCGCGGCGGTGTTCATTTTCTGGCCAGTGGCCCGGACGGATCGAAAGCAGCGCGTCAAATCAATTTCGTGCGTCGGGGAATGGCCACGCCGGCTGGTTCGGTGTTTCTTGCCGATCAAAAGGGAGAGAACATCTTTCAAATCAAAGTTCTGGTTCCTGGCGGTATTTCAGCCTCGCGCTGGAACGGCCAGCGATGGGAGCAGCTGTAGATGTTATGGCGAAAAGAGAAAAAAACGTTCTTTGATAACAGTCTCGGCCGCTCAACCGGGTTCACTCTGGTGGAAGTATTGATAGCCATGGTCACCGGGTTGATCGCCCTGGGCTCGATCTATTCGGTCTATATTTCGCAGATGAAGGCCCACGGCAGTCAAAGAGCGCATCTGGCCCTGCAGCAAAATCTCCGCAGCGCCATGGTGATCCTGGAACAAGAGATCCGCATGGCGGGGTTTGATCCCGAAGACAGCAACCAATTCGGCATTACCGATGTGCGTCGGTTCGACCTGGTCGCCAATGCGCCCAATCCCGATGGCTCGCCGGCCCTATTCTACACCATTGATGCGGACGAAGACGGACTGCTCTCCCCCAGAAATCACTACCGAAATAACGAACATTGCAATTTTCGCATTCGTCAGGAAGAGACTTCCGGCCGTCAATACCTGGCCTGGGACTTTGGTCAAGGCCGGCAGATCATGGCCGAAGATATCGAGGCCATTGGCTTTGCCTATGGCGTCGATGTAAACCGCGATGGCCGCCTGGATCATTGGGGCAATGGCGCCAATCTTATCTGGGCCGTGGATTCGGACAACGACAACCGGCTGGATACCCATATCGACCCAACCGATGACGGGCTGGTGGACGCCGGCGACGATCGCGACCAGGATGGGCGCATCACGCCCATGGACGGGGGTGTCCTCAACCCGCCGATTGCGGTGGGAAGCATTAAAGCGGTGCGGGTTTGGCTGCTGGCCAAAAGCACCCGGCCGGTCAAGGATCATGTCGACCAGGGGGTCTATGTGGTGGGAGATAAAATTATCAAACCCAACGGTGACGGTTTCGTGCGCCGGTTGCTGGTTACCACCATCGATGGGCGGAATCTATGAGCAGAAGCTTCAAAAAATTCTTGCGATTACTTCCAAAGACAACCGGTCTGACCTTGGTGGAAGTCATGATTGCCTTGACGGTGTTCAGTGTCGGCATTCTGGCCGTGGCCAATATGCAGGTGGTGGGCATCAAGAGTGTGACCCTGGCGCAGACTGGAATGATCAATACCGTGGCCGCCGGAGAACGGATCGAGCAGCTTTTGATGGCACCCTACGACGATGCGCTGTTGGCCGACACTGACCAGGGCTTTTCCCTGGAAACGCCCGATCATGGCCCATTTCCCATCGACCACAGCCGCTCCACCATTGAATGGGAGGTGGCCGACGATTACCCGACCGTCGGGACCAAGCGCGTCAGCGTGACGGTGCGCCGGCTATATAGCGGTGGTGCCAGCGGTGGGCAATTTACTTATGAGTATGTCAAATCCAGAGATTTCAGGTAGATCGTGCATGACTGAAAACCCCCTATTTTCCCAATTTCTGCGTTGGGGCAAAATTTTAATCCTCGAAATACTACGTGTATGTCTGCGGTTAAAATTTTGCCTCCGCCTTGAACTTGGAAAAATATGGGCTTTTCGCTCACGCACTTAGAAAGGCTCATTTGCAATGATTTCTACAAGCTATCTCAAGATAAAGATTTTGGCTCAAAATCGCGGCGGAGGAAAATTTCAAACCGGAGACATACTCAAGTATTTCGAGGATTTGGAATTTTCCTCCAACAAAGAGTTTGGGCCAAAAGATTATCTTGAGATAGCTTGCAATCAATCCGGCTCGGTCTTGCTCATCACCCTTTTGGTGCTAATGGCGGTGACCATTCTCGGCGTCGCCAGCATCAACCAAAGCGTGGTCGAGCTGAAGATCGCGCAAAACGAAAAAGAGATTCGCGAGGTTTTCTACTCGGCTGAAGGCGCGTGCATGGAGGGCGTGCAACGCCTCATCGACACGCAGACGATCGATTTGAACGAACAAATTCAGTTTTGGCATCACTCCCGCAAAGAGATGGACACGGGCCTGATCGACTTTCGCAATCCTCAGCGCTGGAAAGTGGATGGAAAAAGTGAAGACAATGCCATGGAAAGCGCTCTAAACGCCAAGACCTACATCGCCGCCGTCGAATGGAAAGTCGCCACCGGCGGGTCTCTGGTCCAGACCGGCTCGCGCCTGTATCAAAATCGGGTTTACGGTTATTGCCATAAGACCGGCAATGGACAGATCATCGAAATGGGCTACTATATCCGTTATTAATTCGTGGAGTGCAATCCATGGCCGCTGAAAAGAAAAAAATGCGCCCATTACGCCGTCATCGTCTCAGCTTTTTTCCGCTGATTTTCTTCTTGCTTTGCTTCTGGTGGGCATTGCCCGCTTTTGCCATCGATATCAGCGACACCCCCCTTGATGCGGTCGTCAATGCCCCGGCCCCCAATGTGATGCTGGTCTGGGACGACTCCAGCAGCATGCAAGCGGAGTTTATGACCAATGCGCCCGATGGACTATTTGCCCATTGCTTCTATCTTTTCCGGCCGCCCGCCGATCAACCCGGCCAAGGCCAAATCAATCCGGATCAGCCGACCCTGGACGAAAACCAACGCCGCTTGTGGCGTTCCCAGTGGTGGGGCTATAACCACCTCTACTACAATCCCAGCGTGGAGTACCGACCCTGGCCCGCCACCAGCCGTTATCGCCTGGCCGAAGCGGATTTGAACCGGCCCTGGTCAGAGCCGGTACAATTGGGCGCCGGCGCACCCCGCATCGATTTGAGCGAAACCTTTTTTCAAGTTCGCAACGGCAACCATCTGATCAGCATCCCCAATGCCCACTATTTTGTTCATAGGGATCAAAACGCCAATGGGACCCTGGACCCAGGCGAACCCATCTACCTGGTGACCTGGCAGGACGCCAACCAGGACGGCCGGTTGGAGATTTCCAATCAAAACATCGCCGACCAGCGGCTCTACTTTCGATTTTCCGACAATGGCGATGGCCGGGTGGGAGACAACGAGCTGGCGCCGGTGCTTTCGGAAATAGAAAAGAATGCCATCCGGCCGGCGATCCATGACGAAAACCGCCGGTTCGTTCGCTTCAAAACCGATAGAGAAGATCTCCAAAACTTCGCCAACTGGATCTCCTATCACCGCCGGCGCGAATTCGCCGCCAAATCGGCGGTGGCCCAATTCATCGCCCATGCCGGCCAGAAGTATATCGGCATTTACGCCCTGAACAGAGCGCCGCGCCTGGGCGTTCAGCCGGTCCATTTGAGCCCGACGCAACCCGGCGGCGCTGCATCACGGCCGGCCGACACCAGCCGCACGACTTCCGCGGATGGGGTTGAAACTTTGCTCAATGCTCTTTACAAATCCGAATCCAAGGGCAAAAAGCCATTGCGCACGGCCTTGGACCAGGTCGGGAAGTATTTCGACCAAAGAAGTACATCTTCCCTGGGCGCTTCGCCCGTGCTGCCGGAAAAACAAGGCGGGCAATGCCAAAGGAACTATGCCGTGATCATCAGCGACGGGTTCTGGAATGATGAATTCGCGGGCGTGGGCAACGCCGACGGCAACTGGCCGCCGCCGTTTCGCGATACCTGGCCAGATACGCTGGCCGATGTGGCCATGTATTACTTTAGCCATGATTTGGCGCCCGACCTGCCCGACCTGGTGCCGGCCAATGCCTGCGATACGTTTGGACATCAGCATATGGTGACCCACGCTATTTCCTTTGGCGCGCACGGCACGCTTAAGGTCGATGACCTGGATAATAACGGTATCACGGACAATCCCGGCTACCGCCAGGACCCCTGTTTTCTCTCCTCCCAGACGCCGCGGCCCATCTGGCCCCAACCCATGGCCGGTCAGCCATCCACCGTGGACGATCTCTGGCATGCGGCCATCAATGGTCATGGTCTCTACTACTATGCCGAAGATGAATCATCACTTCTTGACGCCCTGGACCATCTCTTTGGTTTGGCCGGCACATCAGCGGCGGCCTCGGCCATGACGATCAGCGGCGAAAGCCTGTCGGACCAAACGGTGATCTACCAGGCGCGCTATGACAGCCGGGAGTGGACCGGTGACCTTCTGGCCTTCAGCGTCAGCGCCCAGAACTCCGCCAATGAGTTAAATAGCGGAAACGCCTTGTGGAGCGCCGCCGATCAACTCCGGCGCGCCCGCATCAACCCGGATACCCGCCGCATCGTGACCTATGGCGGGCCGTGGCAGAACCCCCAGGGCATTCCTTTGCGGTACGACGCGCTTTCGGAGCAGCAGAAGCAGCAATTGCGTCTTCATGCGGCCGCCGGCGCCGGGTCCGATAAGGAGGACCGTGATGTCCTGGACTTTATCCGCGGCAAAGAGTTTCCTCAATTTCGCCAACGCTCTGTCCTGCTGGGCGATATTGTCCACAGCGCGCCAGCGGTTTGGGGTGACACGGTCTTCGTCGGCGCCAATGATGGGATGCTGCACGCCTTCGATGCGCACAATGGCAAGGAGAAGTTCGCCTATGTGCCAGGTCTGGTCTTCGATCACTTAAAACAACTCTGCTCCACCGAATATATCAACCATCACCGCTACTTCGTGGATGCCACGCCTTATATCGGAGAAGTATTGGAAGAACTCTACCAGCGCAAAACTTACCTTCTGGGCGGACTGGGAAAAGGCGGCAAGGGGTATTACTGCCTGCAATTGGCCGGCCGGCGTCGCACCCAGTCCGGAACCTCCTTTGGCGCTTACCAGTCTCTCTTCAGTATGGACGATATGGGCCAAGGCGCTTCCGAAGATGATTTCAGCCGCCTGGTCCTGTGGGAGTACCCCCGCCCCGACAGCAGTAAAGACGATATGGACAATGACGACGACGGCCTCCGCGATGAACCGGATGAAATCGATTCGGACATGGGATTCAGCTTTGGTCAAGGCTATGTGGTCAACGCCAATGCACTCGATGGGACCTTTCGGCCCGTGGCCATCTTCGGCAACGGCTACAACAGCCCCAACGGTCATGCGGTGCTCTATATTCTGGATCTGCGCACGGGGATGCCGCTCCGCAAAATCGATACCGGCGCGGCCGAAGACAATGGGCTCTCCACACCGGCCCTGATTGATGTGAACCTGGATCGCTGCGTGGATTATGTCTATGCCGGCGACCTGAAAGGCAACCTGTGGAAGTTCGATTTGCGCGCCACGGAGCCTGCGCTCTGGGGCGTGGCCTATGGCGAAGATCGTGACGGCAACGGGATCATCGATGCCTCCCAAGGGGATCTGCCCCGCCCGGTCTTCCAGGCCACGGGTCAGCCCATCACCGGGCGCCCGGATGTCATGTTCATGGCCAATGCCTGCACCCCCCAGGCGCCTGGTTTCATGGTGATCTTCGGCACGGGCAAATACCTGGCCGAGGCGGATCGCGACGATCTAAGCCCGCAAAGCATCTACGGCCTCTGGGACTACGGCGACGACGGCGATGACAGCGAATACCTGGGATCACTGATCGACCGCGCCAGCGGCCGTCTCTCCTCCGGCCTGATGCTGTCTCCCATCTCAGTCTCCTTGCAAACAACACAGGATGGCCGGACCGTCCGCCAATTCGGCGAATGGAAGGCCGACTATGGAACCACGCCCGATCTTGAAGATGGCGACGGCATTTCCAAAAATAACGACCGCAAGAACCAGGAAGCCAACCCCCAACAATTCGCGGGCTGGTTTTTTGATTTTCCCCAGCCTCCCGATCCTGCCGCGGAGCCCGGCGAACGGGTCACGGGCCCGGCGACCATTCGCGCCGGATCGGCGGTCATCGTCTCCTTTGCGCCCCTGAGCGGCCCGTGCCAATGCGGTGGTGCATCGTGGCTCTACCTGATGAACGCCTGCGGCCAAAACAGCCCGCCGCCCCAGGGCCAGGAGTCCGCCTTCCTGGCAAGGCGGTTTACCGACCGCATCGGCGATCAACCCCTGATCCTGAAAGATCCCAACCATCCCACCCAGGACCTGATCCTGTATGGCGACCCCGCCGGTGGCATCTACAAACAGGCGTTCGACGGAGAGGTATGGGGCAAAGTCTTCTGGCGCCAGAACTCCTTTGAATAATCTTCTCGTAAAGCACACCAAGATCGCAAAGATAATCAATAAATCTTCACCTCTTGGCGTGCTTGGCGTCCTTTGCGGGATTGATTTTATGCAAATCAGATTATCTTACACTGCCAGCATAGAGAGTTTGCAGAATACCTCTCACTTGGTTTAATTGCATAGCCGCAAAAAATAATTCAAGCGGTTATCATGGTTGCGCCGACCATTTTTGATTTGACATTTGGGCTGGCGCGGCTGAAAGCTCAAAGGGAAAAGCGCAATTCACTTCGAGCACAGGCAGACACCGTAACGATACACAATCGCAAAAGCCAGGCTGGGGATAAAAATCCATCCACGGGTCAAAGCGTGAAAAGAGATTGGCCATCCATTGTATTTTCTTTCCTGTTGTGTGCTTCGGCCTGCATGCTGCCTTGCTCGGAAAGCGTTGCGGCCCGGAATTCCACAACCGCCTCCTATCCGTCAAAGAATTGTGTAAAGTGCCACGCGGGATTCATTGATCCTAAAGCCAAAACCAGGGCACATCCTTTGAAGATGCTGGCCTATCATCCCATGGATGCTTTTTCTTGCATCGATTGTCATGTTCCGGTGGCCAGCCTTGAGCGCCCCAGCACGCCCGACACCTGCCCTGTCAAGCAAGGCCATTTTCTCAATCGCAACTATGCCCAGGCATCCTGCGGCAACTGCCATGAAAGCACCCATGCGCTATCCGGCGCCGAAGTGTTCAACAGCGGGGAAAGGCTGTTCAGGACGCGCGGCTGTGTGGCCTGTCATCCAATGGAAACGACCGATAAGACGAAGGATCATCGCAATACCGCGCCAGTGCGGAGAAAATTCGCGCCGCCCTTGAAAGGAATCCACGGGAAATTAAAGAGCCAGCGTTGGCTGCCGTCATGGCTGCTGGCGCCACGCCGGATTCGACCGGGCACCATGATGCCCGATTTTCAAATGACGCCTTCGGTGGCGTGCGACATCAGCGCCTTTTTATGGTCGCTCAACGCTCCGCATAGTTATGCCGCGCTGAATCTTTCCACAGGGTCGGCCGCGAAAGGTCAACATCTGTTTACCTATCGCGGCTGCCGGGCCTGCCACCTCACGAACTATGACAAGGATGCGGAAATCAGCCGTATACCATCACTCAATGATGCCGGGATCAAACTGCGTCCGGATTGGACTCTGCTGGAACTTGAACAGCCGCGGGCCTACAACCCCGATGCCCGCATACCGCTGCTCGATGTTACCAAAGAGGACACGGTCGATATAATCGCCTACCTCAACACCCTGGGCATGGGCGAGAACTACTTCTCGGCTGAATGCCCGGACGGCAGCACGCGCGGCCTCGCCCAGGGCCGGCACCGCGTAGAATACTACGGATGCCATGCCTGCCACTCAATCGACGGTTTCGCGGAGGCCGCGCCCCCCGGCGCGCCTTTGGGTGCTCGCGGATTATGGAAAGCCGGTTCTGGGCAAAAGCCCTGGCAAACCCTGCGCCGCCAAATGCTGCCCGCCAGGCGCACATCCGAAGAAGCAAATCTGCTCAGAATGCCACTATTCCATTTGTCCGAAAAAGAGATCCAGGCCCTGGTCACCTTTCTCATGAAAACCCAGGCCGACGCCCCAGAAGGTCGCCACGTTCAGCAAAGCAAAACTCAGCGTTTTACGGAGGCCGGCGAAGATCTTCTGGCCGCATACAATTGCCGCCACTGCCATATGCTTCGACCCGGTACCCCGCCCCATATATCGACCCTCATCGACCGCGCCCATTTACTCCCGCCCAGACTCGTGGAAGAAGGAATGAAGGTTCAGCCCCAATGGCTGGTCAAATACCTGAAAAAACCCTTCTTCATGCGAATCTGGATGAGCATGCGCATGCCTTACTTCTATCTCGGGTATGACGAGGCCGAGACGCTGGCGCGCTTTTTTCAAGCGGGATCGGGTTTAGCGGCGGATGGCGCGCTGACCTACCGCCTGCCCATTGATGTCCGGCCGATCAGCGCCGAAGAACAAGAACTGGGGCGTTACCGGTTTCATCACGACCGCTGCATCCAATGCCATCCAACCAACTTAAATCAGGCGCTGCCCAATGGCGTCGCCATCGATGACTTGGCCATCAATCTGACATTGACCAAGACGCGCTTGAGATATGAGTGGGTGCGGGAATTCCTGCGAAACCCGGACCGGTTTGCAGGCCCCGATACACGCATGCCGTTTATCTATTTCACACCCGAGGGGCAGCCGAAAGTATCAGATGCTTCACAATGGCTTGGTCGGGTGGCCCGTTATCTATTTCTCATAGACACGCTGCCGGTCGAATCTCCGGGAATGGACAACCGACGCGAAGAAGTCGATGTCACCAAGTTTTGGGAGAATTATTGAATCGTGCTATGAATTCAACTGCGAAGAATTCGAAATGTAGTGATCGAATACTTCCTAACACCGGACGTCATCGCAAGTGCTTATCGGCTGCACCAATGGCAAAGAAACACTTTTGAGAGTGAGAACGAATTGATTAAGATTGCTTAACCTGATTACCGGACCGCTTTCATGGCGATAATCGGGATTATTGAGGTGGGTAGAAATTAGGAAGATCAACGGTCGTTTATCTAACAATGGAAATCATTAAAGCATCATATTTGATCGGATAGCGACAAAGGCGGCAGTTAAAAAAATAATCGATTCTTCGCAAACCGCCATTAATTAAATGGTTTGAAGTTGTGAATCACAAATCAAGGTTTTCCCCCCGCTTTCCCGCTTTTTTTGTGTGGTATTCCAGGTGCAACCGCTCTTGCTATTTGTGCCATCACCAACAAGAATTAAACTTACTGACTATTGTCAGTAATTAAGTACGGTGTCCCCCGAATCGTCCGTTGGGAGCAACTTCGGTAGATTTGCTTAGAAGCCATTTCAAAACCTGTTTAACACAATCATAAGGCAGGAAGGCCTGATACATTTTAATATGGGGCCCACAGAAATGAAAATTGGTCATCCTATTTTCCGGAACAGGGACCTAACCTTGGGTCATCGACCTGAATCTTGCCGCCTGTCGCAGTAGCACTGCCGTTGCCTGCCTGAACAGTGACCGTAAACATGCCGCCCTCACCTTTTCCATCGGTAAGATTTTCGGGGAGAAGCCAGCTATAGCTGCCGTGCATGTTTGCTCCGGCCGGTACCCCATTTATCGTTACAAGACCACTGCTGCTCCCTTTTATTAGAATATTAACCGTTGCACCGATATCGCCGACGTAATCCCAGCTGATCTCTTGGGTCTTACCCATACATGCATGCTTTATGGTGATGCCGGGTGCGGGATGTGTCACTTTGATCATGGGCTTTATTTCCTTAAGGGGGGGCGCCTGAATCGGGAGGTCTTTTTTTACCTCCGGGTTCACCTGAAGGGTTCCTGCCAAAAGGGGCAGTGCGAGGGACATCAACAGCGATACAAGCATAACCGTTTTTCTGATCATAGTTTCATCTCCTATTTAAGATAAGGGGATTGGCTGGACATTTGAAGTGATCGTATTTCATAATCAGGACAAAGTAAATCAGCCATTAATGATGCCGTAGTTTCTTTTGGCCCAGGTTTCAAAGTAAAGAGGGGTGTTCCGGGCCGTCCAAGTAACGGAAGTCAATCATACTACAATCCGATTCTGCGGGGATATTATTTTCTCTTGACTTTCCGCGGCCGTATAGAGCTTCAGTTCACTTTCTATTAATGGTGCAATTCTGAGTCGATTCTTTCAGACAGAAAAATCTTCAATAGAGATTGATAGGGGACATCACGTTTATTAGCTAGTACTTTCAATTCTTCGATCATTGATTCCGGAAGACGGATAGAAATTGTACGAGTTGAAGGCTTTAACCGTGAAAAAACTGCTTCTTCAGAATCGGACCAATCAATTTGGTACGACCAAGGGTATTATAGCGATTTTCAGACTGTGAATGCTCTTTGTCACGTTTTCCAACTATTGGCTTATTAAAAAAATGTTCGCATTCAACAGTTGACGCATTATGTCGCTCCCAATTCTTCGTGTCGCTTCCTTGATCCCATTCAAAGCCAGTGCAATTCGCCAATATTTTTGTTGGTTTAACCATGCGAATCGTACATCATGAATATATACATATGTCAACAACTGCACTGGACTGAACGGATTGCTCACCGGGGAGGGCCGCTTTTTAGACCGAATCTGCTGGAGCAAAGTGTATGGAGACTGCGTAAAAGCGATGATCCGCCGCCCCTATCGATTGACCAGCATCATGCCTTTGCTATTCTTGCATTTGCCGTTAGAATCATCTATCTCCAGAAGCGGCTTCGCGTGAGATGGAGATGATCGGGATTTGCATTGCAAACCCAAGAATGGAGCGCCATGGAGACTTTTTTCAATCCGAGATCGGTTGCGGTCGTGGGGGCCAGCGGCAAGGGGCTGGGCCACCATGTGGTTTTGAATCTGAAGGCTGGATTCAAGGGGGCCATCTACCCCGTCAATCCCAACTATCCGGAAATCGAAGGGCTCAAATGCTTTCCCTCGCTGGATTCCGTTGAAGCGCCGGTGGAGCTGGCCATTGTGCTGGTGCCGGCCCGCATCATCCCCAAGGTGCTCGAAGTGTGCGCGGCCAAGGGCACGCGCCGGGTGATCATCGAAAGCGCGGGCTTTGCCGAAACCGGCGAAGAGGGGCGCGCCCTGCAACAACAGTGCGATGCGATCGCGGCCCAGGGCCACATCCGCTTGTGGGGCCCCAACTGCATGGGCATCGTGGATGTGCACCGGCAGCACTTCTTCACCTTCATGCACCCCCGCATCCGCGGCGAGGGCTTGCTGCCCGGCCGCATTTCGCTCATTGTCCAAAGCGGTATGATGTCGGCCATCTTTCTGGCCGAGCTGGCGCGCCTGGGCATCGGCGTGGCCAAGGCTTGCTCCATAGGCAACCGGGCCGATGTGGATGAGTGCGACCTGATCCAATACCTGGAAAAAGATCCCCAGACCGAAGTCATTGCCCTCTACCTGGAGTCAATTCTCAGAGGCCGGCGCTTTGCCGAGCTGGCCCAACGCTGCGCCAAACCCATCGTCTTGCTCAAAGGCGGTCAGAGCCAGGCCGGGGCCCTGGCGGCCATGAGCCATACCAGCAGCCTGGCCGGCAACTCGCGGCTGTTGAGAAGTATTCTGACCCAAACCGGCATCACCATGGCCGACAGCATCTTCCAGATGATGGATATGGCCAACACCCTTGCTTTGATTCCGCGCCTCAACCCGGCCTGCCGCATAGCGGTCATGACCTTGAGCGGCGGGGCCGGCATTCTGGCGTGCGATGCCCTGGAGCGCAACGGCTTGACCATCGCCACGCTGGCCGAGCAGACCAGGGTGAAGCTGGCGCAAATCTTTCCGCCCTGGATGCCGCCCAGCAATCCCATTGATCTCTTCCCGGCCGTGGCCCTGCGCGGCCGGATGGTCGCCTTCATGGGAGCCCTGGAAGCGGCCTTGACCGATCCGGGCGTAGACGCCGTGGTGATCCATGTGGTGGCCGGGCTGGAAGAGTCGGTCACTGACTTGTCCAACCTGAGAAAGACTGCCGATCAATTGGGCAAAACCATTGTCTTCTGGCTGATGGGTCTGGCCGAAGGCAAGCGCCAGTTCAGCGACGCTGCGCGCAAGGCCGGTTTCGCCGTGCACTCGGACGGCGCCCGGCTGGCCGAATGCCTCAGCGCCGTGGCCCGCTTCAATGCCCATCGCGCCACAGTCCAGGACTCTTCCCCGGCGACCGCGGCCACCACTCCCCCGGCCCTCACCTGCTCGGACAAGGTCTGGGATGAATTTGACAGCAAACAGCTCCTGGGCCAATGGGGCATTCCGGTGGTGAAGGAACAGATTGTCGCCGACACCTCCCAGGCCTGGAACTTTGCCCAGGCCCAGGGTTTGCCGGTAGTACTCAAAGGTCTGGCGCCGGGCCAAGCCCACAAGAGCGAGCACGGCCTGGTGCAACTGGGCATCGCGGACCAGAGCCAACTTCAGCAAGCCTTTGAAAATCTCCAGCGCATGCTCAACGGCCAGGGCCGGGTTCTGGTGCAACGGCAACTCTCCTTTGACTATGAGCTGATCGCCGGCTTGGTGCGCGATCCTCAATTCGGGCCCTGCGTGATGTTCGGCCTGGGCGGAATCTTCGCGGAACTGGAGCCGGACGTGGTCTTCGCCCTGGCGCCTCTAACTCCGTCCGCCGCCCTGGACCTGATCCACAGTTTGCGCAACCGCAAGCTGCTGCGGGGTTTCCGCGGCAAGCCGGCCCTGGATGAATCGGCAATGGCCCAAATATTGGTGCGCCTGGGAGATCTGGGCGCTGCCTATGCCCAGATCGAGCAGATCGACATCAACCCCGTGGTGGTGTGCCAGGGCACCCCAGTGGCAGTGGATGCCAATATCGTTATGAGTTAAAAACCACCGCTTCCATATCACCAATAAAGATGGTATGAGGGGGTGTCACAGGCAAACAGGTACTGCTTTACGGAATGAGCTTTGATTTTAGGCTGGGAGCGGGAGCGAGAAAAAGTGGCGGCTGGAGATCCATACAAGATAAAGCACAACCGAACTGAAGTATAAGAGCCTGTAATAAAAGTTTGCGCATATTTTTGCCCTGGCGGGAGTGGGAGTTGCCGCTGTTAAACCACTTCCGTAAATGCGCATGCTCACCGCCTATCCATCCCATCCCCCCCATCCTCAAATCATCCATTGCTGAGTATCCACCCCCTTTGCCGGGCTCTATCATGCATTGGTTTGGCCTTAATGAAAGAAGGTGCCATGGATTCTTTTGACACCCCGCGGCGTTTTGCCCACCAGCAAAATCTCCAACCCTATACCGTCAGAGCCGAAACACTGCTCGATTTATTAAGCCAGCGCAGTCGACCCCAGAGAGAAGCCCTGATTCTGATGGATTTGCGCAACGAAGCCCATCCGGTCATGGCAGGCGACATTTTGGCCAAGGCCCGGAAAGCGGCCCAATTCCTCATGGCCAAGGAACTAAAAAAAGGCGACACCGTCGTCCTGATGCTGCCCACCAGCGTCGAATTTCTGTATCTCTTTTTCGGCATTCTGCTGGCCGGCGGCATCCCCGTGCCGGTCAGCCAGGCCACGGGGCCAGGTCACCAGGAAAAGCATTTGGCGCATGTGAGCCACATTATCCGTGACTGCGAGGCCAAATTCTTCATCACCTACGACCGCATGGAGATGATCGTCGGCGCTTCGGAGCAGTTAAAGCCGCTCACCACCCAATTCCTGTTTGCCGATGAAATCCTGCGCCATGCCGCCGCGGCTCGCGGGACCGAATCCCCCCCGTCCTTGGCCGCCAGCGACGTGGCCTTGATCCAATACACCTCCGGGACCACCAGCCGACCTAAGGGCGTCGTGCTCACCCATGCGAACATCATTCACAACATCCACACCATGGGCATTGCCGTGGACACGACGCCGGACGAGGTGACCGTGAGCTGGCTGCCGCTCTACCATGACATGGGCCTGACCGGCGCCCTGCTGACCGTTTTCTACTGGAATACGATGCTGATCCTCATGCGCCCCGAAGCATTTATCTTCAAACCCCAATGGTGGCTGCAAAACATCAGCCGCTTTAAGGCCACCATCAGCGTGGCGCCCAATTTCGGCTACCATTACTGCTTGAGCCGCATCGAAGAAAAAGAGCTGGAGGGCCTTGACTTAAGCTCCTGGCGCCTGGCCTTGAACGGCGCCGAACCCATCGATCGCGTCACGCTGAAGAAATTCCATGACCGATTTGAACGCTACGGACTGCGCTCCAATATCTTCCTGCCGGTCTATGGCATGGCGGAAAACAGCCTGGCGGCGACCTTTCCAGCCCTGGATAAACCCACGGTGGTGCGGCGCTTCCACCGCGGGCGGATGCAGGAAGAGCTGATCGCGGTAGATTGTGATTCCGAAGATCCCAAGATCTACATTGACCTGGTGGCGGTGGGCCATCCCCTGCTGGGGCAGGAAGTCAAGATCATTGATGACCAGGGCGCCACCATGCTGGAGCGCCATATCGGGCAAATCCTGATCAAAGGCCCCAGCCTGACCCAGGGCTATTACAAGAATAGCGACGCCACCCGCGAAGCCATCCAGGATGGCTGGCTGCACACCGGCGACTTGGGCTTCATGCTGGACAGCCAACTCTTCATCTCCGGACGCATCAAGGAGATGATCATCAAGAGAGGCAAGAATATCTACCCCTACGATGTGGAACGGGCCGCTACCGCCGTAAACGGCGTGCGATTAGGCTCCTGCGTGGCCTTTGCGGTGGAGAACAAAGATAGCGGCACCGAAGACCTGGTGCTGGTCTGCGAATCCAATTATTCGGGAACCGAAGCCATCACCGCCCTGAAAAAAGAGATTGCCAACCACATGCTGGCCACCCTGGGCTTTGCGCCTGACCGTATCGTGGTGGCCGCCAAGGGCGCTGTACCCAAAACCACCAGTGGAAAAGTCCAACGCGTGATCTGTAAAAAAATGTACCTGGACGGCCTCTTTGCTTCTTTTGAAACTCTCCCTGAGCGCATGTCCGCCAGCCCCCCCGCGGCAGCGGTGTAGCGGCACATTACACCGCAAGGAGAGATGCTTGGATCGATCACAAGTATACCAAATACAGCAAACCGTCGTGGCCATCTTCGCCCGACTGGCCGAGACCACGCCGGATAAGATCGGGCCACAAGACCGTTTTATCGGTGATCTGGGTTTCGATAGCTTGAAAAGCATGGAAGCATTGGCGCGCATCACCGACGCTTTCGGTATCGAACCCGATATTGAACGCATGTTGAAGATGCAAACAGTTGGAGAAGTAATTGAGCAACTTGTAAAGCATCTTTCTTAAGGGCCGGAGAGTTATCACAACAAACCAAAGCAATCAAAGGATCCACTACACCATGCCCGCACTCGTCAGCGATGAACATCGGCAGCACTCTGAATACATCTCCCTCTTGCAGAGCCAAAATCTCTACCCATTTTGCTTTGAAGTCACTTCGCCTTGCAACCACCGCATCGTGGTGGCCAATCGCGAATGCATTAACTTCATCTCCAATAACTATCTGGGCTTTGCCGGCCATCCCAAACTGCAGGAGGCCGCCGAGGCCGCCGTCCGCCAATACGGCGTGGGCATGGGCGGTTCGCCCTTGATGTGCGGCACCACCGAAATCCACAACCGGCTCAAGGAGAAGATCGCCGCAGTCTATGGCCAGCAGGATACCGCTTTGTTCGCCAGCGGCTACCAGGCCCTGATCGGCGCCATCCAGGCCACCATCGGCAAAGGCGATGCCGCCATGGTCGACGGTCTTGTCCATCGCAGTATTGTGGATGGCGTCACGCTCAGCGGCAGCACCCGGAGGGTGTGGGTTCACAATAATATGGAAGATCTTTCATCCCTGCTGACCCGCGTGCAAAGCAAATATGGCCGCAAGCTGATCATCGTGGATTCGGTCTACAGCATGGATGGCGACATCGCCCCCCTGCCCGCGATCAAAAAGGTCAGGGACCAACACGGCGCCCTGGTATTAATCGATGAAGCCCACTCTTTAGGAGTCTTGGGAAGAAACGGCCGGGGAATTCTGGAGCATTTCGATCTGCCCGACGGCGCGGATGTCATTGCCGGCACCTTTTCCAAATTCGCCGGCGCCGTGGGTGGCTTTGTCACCGGCCCCAAGGATTTTATCCTGCATTTGCGCCACTCGGCGTCGGCCTATATCTTCTCCGCCTCCCTGCCGCCCGTGATGTGCGCCACCGTGCTCAAAGCCTTTGAACTGCTGGAAGAAGAGCCCCAATGGCGCGAACTGCTGTGGGCCAACACCCGCTATTTTCTCTCCGGGCTTAAATCCCAGGGATTTGATACCGGCCTCTCCGAAACCCCCATCATCCCCATCATGATCCGGGACGTGGAGAAATCTATCTTCTTCAACCGCTCAATCTTCGAAGCGGGCGTCTATGCCTCGCCCGTGGTCTACCCGGCCGTGGCCCCTTCCAAATGCAGAATCCGCCTGGGAGTCATGGCCACCCACACCAGAGACGACCTGGACGCGGCCCTGGAGATATTTAAAAAAGCGGGAAAAGAAGTGGGGATTATTTAAAAAAGGGTTCAGGAGGCAGAAGTCAGGAGATAGAACTCAGAAGTCAGAATTATCTATTCCCGACGGATTCGTTAGAAGTCCATATGGGTGCTGTTACTGCCCTGCATGGATACGGGATATCCTGCGGCAGGTATCCAGAAGCGACTGAATCCTGGCCCCTACGCCTTGCAATAGAACGAGGGGGGATTTTTCTACCACAGGGCACAGAGATCTCAGAGAAGAAGAACCGATTAATCTCTGTGTTCTCTGTGCCCTTGTGGTTATAATTTCTATCACTTCTGCAAACCACCTTCGCACCAGTGTCTTATGAAATTGCCCACGAATTAGGCAACCATATTCTGACTACTGACTACTGCCTTCTGAATTCTCCATACCTCACCGATTCAAGCCTTTCCCCCGCCCGCCTGCTTGACTTCGTGGTCTCGCATGGCTTTCACCAAGTCCACCACGGCCTGGGGCAGCTGCGAGACCGGTTTGCCGGTGGAAAGCGCCAGGCAGTACACCTGGGCGATCTTTTCCAAAAGCTCGGCGTGCAAGATCGCCTTCTCCAAATTCTTGCCCAGCGCCAGAATGCCATGGTTCTGGATCACATAGGCATTGGCATGGTTGGCCAGCTTGGTCTCCACATTGTTGACCAGCTCCTGGCTGCCCGACAGCGCATAAGGAATGATCTCCACCATGCTTCCCAGGGCAAAAGCCACCTCGTCGAAAAGCGCGGGAATGGGCGCATTGAGCAGAGCAAAGACACTGCCAAAGGTCTGATGGGTATGAACCACCGCGTTGACATCGGGCCGGTGGCGGTAGATGACACTGTGCATGCCAGCTTCCACCGAAGGCTTGAGCGAGCTCTGACCCTCGATCATCGCCAGATCCAGGCCCAGCACGAAAAGATCATTGGGCGACATCTGATGATACGGCAACGATGAAGGCGTAATCACCATGGCAGCGCCATCGCCGCGCACCGATACATTGCCCCCCGAACCGCGCTGGGAGCCGAAATAGCCATGCTCCGAAAGCCAAAGACAGGCCGCAAGTACATCTTTCTTGGATTGATCGTATTGGGTCATGAAGAGGTCTCCTTTGCTTTGCCCCGCAAAGCTTGGCAAAAAGCATTCAATCAAAATCCGTTCAGCCCTTGCAAATGATGCATGGAATGCATCCTGCCTCCGAGCGCCCACCTGTAAGGCGCATTCCATGCACCATTTGCAATCGATTTTAACATCAAGCGCGAATCAAGCATCATATCCCGCAAAATTTAGAACTCGGCATTCTCAAGCAGGGCGATGTTTCCATACGCTTGGGCTTTCTTGAAATATTTCCGATCAGCGGTCACCAGAACAGCATCCCCCAAAAGGAGCGCCGCGGCGTGGTAAAGGGTATCGAACAGGTGGTGATTCAGCTTGGTCGATATTTCACAAGCCTTCAAATAGAGCTCCCGTCCATCCACAATCTCGAAATTAAGATCGTAGAGGTCCTGGATGTCCGCGGCGGCGGTATCAGGGCTGAGCCGCTCTATCACCGCCGCGGTTTCGGCCAGCCAGTGGAGCGGTTGATGGATCACGATGTTCGAGGCCTTGATTCCTTCCAGAATCCCCAAAGCCTTATCCACATCCGCCTCTTCGCCACGCTCCGGCAGCACCCATTTTACTACGACACTGGCATCCACTACCAAATGGTTCATGAACGCAAACTTTCCCTGGCTTTTTGAATGCTCAGACGATTTACCGGCTGCTTTGTCTTGCGGCGCGCCAATAACCGATCAATGGCTTTGCTTCTTTTTTGGCGGTCCAGCTCCTCTTCAATGCCCCGCAACATGAGTGCAGTGATAACGGCGCTCTTGTTACGCCCGGCAAAGACGGCATTAAACGAATTTTTGACCTCGTCCGGAACACTGTAATTGACCGTGGCCATGAGAACACCTCCCAATCTTTGTTGAAACTTTCAACAAAGTATTTAAAATTTTACTATATGTCAATAGGTTAGACATCGCCTCGTAAAACATGTTGTTTGCACACTAATGGTTATTCAAATAGTACTCGTACGTGCACTCGTACTCGAAATGAACGTAAAAGACCCTTCGAGTGCGCGTACAAGCACCGCTTCGCTGAGTACGAGTACGGAATTAACTGAAGAACGCTGAGGAGAGGGAGCTTACAGGTCCAGCCTACCCATAGAAGGTCCGTATCAATGCCTTTTGGGAGGTGAGTCACGACTGTTGCAAAGATCTGTGCTCGGTAACGCGATCGGGATCAAACCGCCACGATTTCGATTACGATACCGATGCCGATTTAAGCAATACTTTTGAGCTATACTACGCCTTCCGTGCCCCAACTACTTCGAATCCATAAGATACCGAAACAGCATCTCCTCCAACTCACCCATCAACTCCTTACCATTGGATTCGGAACCCCAGAACAGCACGCGGTGGATGATTTCGTCGCTAGTCTTGAAGGCGATTTCGGCGGCGGCCTGCAGGTTGGTCACGCGCAGCAGGTGCTGGTACTGCTTGAAGTACAGGGCAATGGTTTGAATGACGGCCCGCTCTTCTTCGCGGCTGATCTCCATGCCGTCTTCGATGAGGAAGGTCAGGGGAAACAGGGCGCGGTGCAGGTCGTACTGCGACGCATGAATCTCGTAGAGGGCCTGGATGAGAGTGTGGATGATCTTGCGGCCGTCGCCCGAGCGCAGCATGTCCTGATCCAGCACGGACATCGCCTTTTCCAGGGCCTGGCGGTAGAATTGCCGGATTACTTCCAGCAGTACTTCCTTTTTATCGTTGAAGTACATGTAGAAGGTGCCTGTGGCCACGCCGGCCTGGGCCGCGATTTCAAGAGCATGGGTCTTGTAATACCCTTTTTCGATGAACAGGGCCTTGGCAGCCTCCACCACCTTGGCTTTGGTTTCAATGCCGCGTTTTTGCACCGGCGTACGCGCCTTGATTGTTTTGGCCAAAACCCGCCTCCTTGGGATCATCGATGCGTCGAGTTTGTAGCACATAAAGATTTTGTTTGAAAACATGAAATATGTTTCATATATAAGTCTTGAGATCCGCTGATCACATGTTGATGCACCCATCGCTTTGGCCATAGCTGATAAGGAGGCCCACCATGACTGGACAGACTGATAGCGCCTTGGAATTACCGGACACCCAAACCCGGCCCGCCCAAAACGGCTTGCGCTTCACCCGGCATGACCAGAGTTTCGTGAGCCAGGGCACCCGCTGCGGGGCCTGGCTCTATCTGCCTGAGGGCGTTGTGCGGCCGCCGGTGGTGGTCATGGCCCATGGCTTCGGCGGCCAGCGCTGGATGCGGCTGCCGGCCTATGCCGAACGCTTTGCCCAGCGGGGCCTGGCGGTTTTTGTGTTCGATTATCGGGGCTTCAATGACAGCCAGGGCCAGCCGCGCAATTACGTCAACCCTACCCGGCATATCAAGGACTGGACCGCGGCCGTGGCCCATGTCCGCACCCTGGAGATGGTGGATACCCGGCGCATCGCATTATGGGGCACCTCTTTCAGCGCCGGGCACGTGATGGTCATTGCGGCCCGCGACCCCGATATGTCCGCCATTGTCCTGCAGGTGCCCTTCACCGACGGCGCCACCACGGCCCTGAACTACAGCCTGCCCTTTCAGCTCAAGTGCATCTATCATGGGCTGCGCGACTTGTTGGCCGCCTTTTTTACCGGTAAGCGCCATCATGTGCTCATTGCCGGCAAACCGGATGGCGCCTTCGGCATGATGAGTACGCCGGACGCTTTCGACGGCATGCTCAAGGTGATGGGCGTCACAGATGCATCGGAGTATGAGCAGCATAACTTCTGCCCGGCCGATATTGCTTTTACCCTCACCTTCTACCGGCCGGTGCGACACGCCAAAAAGATCACCTGCCCGGCCCTGGTGATCGGCGCTGAGAAGGATTCGCTGTTTCCTCCGGACGGCCCGCGCAAAGCGGCCAAAAAGATGAACAACGCCACCTACATCAGTCTGCCCATGACCCATTTCGAACCGTACGTCGGGGAGCCTTTTGATCAACTGGTGGTGAAGATGGCGGATTTTCTTCAAGCCCATCTCAAATAGAGTGGAGCAGGATATGACTTTGGCGGCGCAGTATAATGGAAAGAATTTGCAGGATTTTAGGTACGAGGACCTCATGCATCTGCGGCGCGCAGAACTCATGGAGCTGTTCCGCCGGCTGGACGCGCCGGCCATGGCCGAGATGCGGGGTGAATATCGCGCCGCGCTCCTGGACTGCGGTCATGTCATCAATACGCTTCTGGCCTGGCCCTTTCTCTACTTCCTCTGGGGCACCTGGCAGCACAAGGCCTTCGAGCCCCTGGGAGACGATCACGGCCACGGCTACAATGCCTTCATCACGACCCAGCCCCGGCTGCACGAGAATTACTTCAAGGCTTTGTTCATGAAGCTCGCCAGCCTGGCGCTATCGTTTTTCCGGCCCAGCAACCCCCAGCGGCTGGCCCGCCTCATGCTCAACAAGACCGCCATCGTAAGTTCGGTTTTCGACGGCCGGCCGTCATTTCAGCTCAGCTACCGGGAGTATAATTCTTTCTTCACCAACACCATGACCGACGAAGTACGCAAAGTGAATGACCATCTCTTTCTCGGCATCGGCCGTCTGACCATTATCTTCGGCAAGTTCAACCCCATGCCGTTCGTGCTGATCGGGCCGCCCGACCCCTGGCGCGGGCCGGATATCCCTTATCCCGATCGAATTTAAGAACGAAACTATACGAACTTGTAAATGTAATTGCGGTTCTTGGTTATGCAGTTCGCTCCAGTGAATTTTTCCGGGTGTGACCGTATCTGTCACCCCCGCATGCTAAGCTGGCTTCAATAATACCAAAAGGAGGCCAGCTATGACTGAATTCATTATGAGCGAAGATTTTCCAAAAATCAGATGGAAAGAATTCCGATAATCTTTATGTTATGGCACGTTCTTCCGGCCAAACTGGCTTCTGGCTCTTGCTTCGCGCAAAGTAGCAAAAGCACTCCTGACTATATTTTAGAGAAGATCGGGACTCGAATTTTTAAATGCGATTATGTCAAAGAGGAGGGAGGAATGACCCGCGCAATAAAAACGGCGGCCAAAAGAGAAACTACCTCTCCATTAGCCGCCGAGGGTAAATGAAAATAGTGGCTGGTTTGTGAATCAAGATCCGCCACCATTTTTTTATTTATCCGGCCAGATTTAGTCGGCTCCGCCAGCGCCGGTCGGCCGGTCGCTTCGTTCAATTGATACTACTTTAATCGACTTGCCGTTTGATTTCTCTTCCAGGTTACCGGTGACGGTGACATGATCACCCACCATATTGGAGAGACTCTTGCCGGATTCAAGCGAATATCTTGTTGCGGTCTGATCCTCCAGCAGGGAGATGCCGCCGTTGTCCGATTTGAAAAGAACACCTTGGACCTCATTTTCGGCGGCCATTGCGGCCGGGACGGTCAATAGACCGATGATCAGCATGACGGCAAAAATGGTGCTTGTTATTTTGATATTTTTCATTGAACTCTTCATGACATTCCTCCTAATTATTGAAGCGTTTTTCTTTTCGTTCAGCCTTAAAATAGGGGTCAAACGAAATGTCGATCACCCATTTGCTTTCAGGGAAATGATTCCACTGTACTTATTGTCCCATCGAACCACATTTCTGAGAATAAAATGATGATTGGCGCTGGGTGCGCTGGGCAACGATGCGAGATCTGAAGTGAAGTTTAAACGCGTAGCATGATCGACGTCCTTAGTTGTTTGTTGGAATGGATAGTAAGGGGAGCTACCATTATTGGCAATGCAGTAAATTACCCATTTAACGGCGCGCGAGTAGGTACGCCTGTCCACGCGGCCCGGCAAAAAGGTTTTCATCTAAAGATCCCAGGCGTTTCGCCGATATTGATCGAGTGAGGGAAATTGAGATGGTGAGGGAGTTTCCAGGGTACCAGATTCTTGAACAGCTGGGCGAGACACCCCATTCGGTGGTCTATCGGGCCCAAACACAGGACCATAGCCGCACAGTCGTCCTCAAGGCCTTGAACAACGGGGCGCCTTCGGCCGCGGAGATTGCCAGGTTCAGGCATGAATACACGCTGATCAGCGCCATTGACATTCAAGGAATTATCCGCGTTCTGGACATCATTGACGGTGATGGCCGCCTGGCGCTTGTCCTGGAGGACTTCGGCGGCGTGGCGCTCAAACAGGTTCTGACGCAGGGCTTTACGCTGGAACGATTTCTCGATCTGGCCATTCGCCTGGCGCAAATCCTGGGGCAGCTCCACCAAAGCAACATATTCCACCGGGATGTCAACCCCTTCAATATTTTGTTGAACCCTGATTCGGACGTACTGAAAATCGCCGACTTCGGCATTTCCAGCCAGATGTCCGAACTCGGTAGGAGCGTTTCCCACCCGGCCCTTGTGGAGGGAACCCTGGCCTACATCTCGCCGGAACAGACCGGCCGCATGAATTGCGGCGTGGATTACCGGACTGACCTGTATTCCCTGGGGGTGACCTTCTACGAGATGCTCACGGGCACGGTGCCGTTTCAATCCAAAGATCCCTTGGAAATCATTCACGCCCATATCGCCAAAATGCCGCCACCGCCAAGGGAATTCAAACGCGAAATACCGGCCGCTGTGTCGGATATCGTCATGAAACTTCTGGCCAAATCAGCGGCCGAGCGCTATCAGAACGGCTTCGGGCTGGCGGCCGACCTGCGGGAGTGCCGGCGGCAGTGGCAGACCACTGGCCGCATCACGCCTTTCACCTTGGGCACCAAAGATATTTCGCTGCGCTTTATCATTCCCAACCATCTGGTGGGACGCGACGAAGAACTCGCCGTGTTGCACGCGGCCTTTGAAAGGGCTAGCCAAGGCGCCGCGGAGATCGTATTGGTCAGCGGTGAGCCGGGCATCGGGAAATCGGCCCTGGTCCATGAGCTTTATAAGCCCATTGCGGCCAAGCGGGGCTATTTTATCGCGGGTAAATTTGACCGGTTTCACCGCGCCGTGCCTTACAGCGCCATCATTCAAGCCTTTCAAGGGCTGGTGCGGCAACTGCTGGCCGAAAGCGACACGAAGCTGCAACAGTGGCGGCGGAAGCTGCTGGCGGCTTTGGGCCCTAACGGCAAAGTGATCACGGATGTAATCCCGGAGGTGGCGCTGATTATCGGTAACCAACCCGATCTTACGGAATTGGGGCCCGAGGAGACCCAGAACCGTTTTCACCTGTTTTTCAAGAATTTCGTGCGCGTGTTCGCCGCCGATGACCATCCGCTGGTTCTTTTTCTGGATGACCTGCAGTGGGCCGACATCGCCAGCTTCACCCTGATTCAGACCCTTGCCACGGATCGCCATCTGCGGCATGTGTTTTATATTGGCGCCTACCGCGATACGGACGCCGCCTCCCACCACCTATTCACCCAGATCCGCGATACCATTCAGGCGGCCAGGGTGCCGATTCACACTATTCGATTGGGGCCGCTGAACAGCGCCCAAATCAATCAGTTCATCACCGTTTTGCTGAGTTGCACCGCCGAAACGGCCCAACCCCTGGCCCAGGCCATCCATGCCAAGACCAAGGGCAGTCCCTTTTTCATCCATCAGTTTCTCAAGACCCTGTATGACCAAAAGCACCTGCGCATCGATCCGGTTGCGGGCTGGACCTGGGACCTTGAGAAAATCCGCGAGCTTGAGGCCACTGAGAATGTGGTCGCCTTCATGGCCGCCAAACTTCACGATTTGCCTGGGGATATTCAGGAAACCATCAAGGTGTGCGCCTGTATCGGCAACCGTTTTGATCTGGAAACCCTGGCGCTTATCACCGGACGCGCCATGAATAAGCTCCTGGCCGGCATCGACCGCCTGACACAAGATGGCTTGATCCACCGGGCGGGAAATCTCTACCGCTTTTCGCATGACCGTATCCAGGAGGCGGCCTATTCGCTGCTGGACCCCGAGGAGCGGCAAGGCATCCATTATCGCATCGGCAACCTGGATGTCGAACGCACGCCGGCCGAAACGCGCTTCAACCGCATTTTTTACATGTGTGACCAGCTTAACCTGGCCGGTGCCCGCGTGGCCGGCCCCAGCGAGCGCACCCGTTTGGCGCAGCTCAACTTGGAGGCCGGCATCAAGGCCAAGGAGTCCGCCGCGTATGCCGCCGCCGTAAACTATCTGGTCAAAGGCAGCGCCCTGCTGAACAAGGATGCCTGGCGGGCGGATTATGAGCTGACATATGCCCTGTATATCGAACTGATGGAGTGCCGATATCTCAATCGCGACTTCGGGGAAGCTGAACGGCTGTTCGAGATCATCATCGCCAATTGCGCCAACCGGCGCGACCAGGCCAGGGCGTATTATGTCCTGATAGTACTTTATACTACTTTGCGCAGTCCCGCGGAAGCCGTGGCCCTCGGCCTTAAGGCTCTTTCTCTTTTCGGCATTAATATCTCCGCCGAGGTCGGTGTGCCTGGGGTGCTGATGGAACTTCTGCCGTTAATGCGGCGGCTGAAGAAAATCGGACTCTCCTCCATGGCGGATCTGCCCGTCATCGAGGACGCGGATCTGAATGCCTGCCTGGATATCGTGTTTGCCCTGGGCACACCGGCGTATTACTTCAACCCCCATTTGTTCGCCAAGCTGGTTCTCAAAGCGCTCAATATGACGCTCAAACGCCGCAGCACCATGCGCTATGCGGCCAGCGGCCTGATCGCCCTGGCCACTATCATGCAAACCGTGTTCGGCAATTATACCCTGGGCTACCGCCTGGGTGAGATGGCGATAAAAATCAATGAACGCTTTGATGATCGCAAGGTCGCCGGGGTGGTTCATCACATTTTCGCTTTCTTCCTGCACCACTGGCAACACCACGCCCGGCGCGATCTCGATATCTACCGCAAGGCCTATCAGCTTTCCATCAACGCCGGCGATTTCATGTATGCCGGACACAGCATCAATGCCGCCATAGATTGCCGACTATCCATCGGCGAACCGCTGGATGACATCCTGGCGGAAAATGAAAAGTACCTGGACTTGATGAAGGTCGTCAAAGATCCCTTTATCGCCGCGCGCCACCGGGAGAACACGCAGCTTATCTTCAACCTCAAGGGAGAAACGCCGAGCAGCGAGACCCTCACCGGTCCGGGCTATGATGAAGCTCTCCACATTGCCAAGCTTAAGGAAGAGAAGAACTTCTTCGGTCTGAGCTACACGCTGTTGTATAAAGTCAAAATCCTCTACCTTCAAGGCGCTCTCAAGCAAGCGCGTGGCGTGGCCGTTGAATTGCGGCAGTATATCAAGAGCCAATTGGGCACCCTGCAAAGCGCGGAGTACTATTTCTATGATGCCCTGGTGGGGACGGCCCTGATCCTGGACTTCGGCGCCAAGGGCCATGGCGGCGTAATTCGCCGCAATCTGCGCAAGCTGCGTCGCCTGGCCAGGTTGTGTCCCGCCAACTTTCAGCACAAGTATGATCTGGTCCGCGCCGAGGACATGGCCATCAAGAAACAGCACCGGGAGGCCCTGCGATGTTATCATGAAGCCATAGAAGGCGCCCGCAAGAATGGCTACCTCCACGAAGAAGCCATTGCCTGCGAGCGCCTGGCGCAATTCTACCAGGCTGGCGGAATCACCGGCGAAGCGGCCGCATACAGGCAACGCGCACATCGCTGCTATGCTACCTGGGGCGCTACGGCCAAGGTCAACATGCTGCGGACCAGTTTCCCGGAACTGACGGGCACGGAGAAACATGCGGCGGCCCTGTCGCAAGAAGGCAGCACGGTTTCGCACACCACCGACAACCTGGATTTGTCCACCGTCATGCAGGTCTCCCAGGTCATTTCAAAAGAAATCAAGCTGGACCGGCTGCTGCAAAAAACGATGCATATGTGTATGGCCAACGCCGGGGCCCAGTACGGCTTTCTGATCATGGAATCCGACGGGCGTCTCCTGGTCCAGGCCAGCGAGACCGTGGATACCGGGAACAAACAGGTCCTGCAAGCCACCCCCCTCGACGCTTGCGCGGATCTCAGCCCGGCCATCGTGAACTATGTGCTTCACAGTGGTGAACCTTTGATCCTGGGAAATGCCGTTCAGGAAGGGGATTTCATCAACGACCCGCATGTGCGCCAACGGCAGTGCAAATCGATTCTGTGCATGCCCATCTCGAATCACGGCAGACTCAAATGTCTGCTCTATCTGGAGAACAATTTGACCGCCGATGCCTTCACACCCGAGCGGCTCGAAATTCTGCGGGTCATCTCCTCCCAGGCGGCCATCTCCTTGCAAAATGCCCGGCTGTACGAGGAGATTACCGCCGAGGTGGCCATTCGCAAACAGGCCGAAGAATCCATGCGCGCCAGTGAAGCCAAATACCGCACCATCCTCGAAGAGATGCAGGATATCTACTGCGAAATGGATTTGAGAGGCAGTTTGACCTTTGTCAACCCCATCGTGAGCGTCCAAACCGGTTTCGCGCCGGACGAACTCATCGGCTTGAATATCCGCGGCCGGCTGCTGGCCGAAGAACACAATGCCGTCGAGAAGTACTTCCACGAAATCTACGTGACCGGCCGGCCCGGCAAACCCCTGAGCTTCAAGCTGTTGGCCAAGAATAAAGCGGTTCTAGACCTGGAAATTGTGGCATCGCCGATGCGTGACCCATCCGGCGCGGTCATCGGTTTCCGCGCGGTGGGCCGCGATGTGGGCGAACGCAAGCGCCTGGAACGTGATTTGCTGGAATCCTACAAAAATGTGAAGACAGCCAGGGCCGCCACTATTCTAGGGCTGGCCAAACTGGCGGAATACCGCGACGAGGATACGGGCGCGCATCTGGAGCGCATTTGCGAGTATGCCCGCATCATTACCCAGGAACTTGCCACGAAGCCCAAATACCGCGACTACATCACTTCGGAATATATCGAAGACATTTATATCTCGGCGATTCTGCACGACATCGGCAAGGTGGGCGTGCCCGACGCCATCCTGCGCAAGCCCGGCAAGCTCACCAAAGAAGAGTTCGACATCATCAAGACCCACTCCTCGCTGGGCGGCAATGCCCTGCGGGATATTGAAAAGAAGATCGAGGGCCAGACCTTCCTCACCTTGAGCAAGGAGATCGCCTATTATCATCATGAGAAGTGGAACGGCTCCGGCTATCCCAAAGGCTTGCGGGGCGAAGCGATTCCCCTTTCGGCGCGCATCGTGGCCCTGGCCGATGTCTATGATGCCCTGACCTCCAAACGCGTTTATAAAGACGCCTTTTCCCACCAGAAAGCCGTGGAGATCATTTTAAGCGATCGCGGCTCCCATTTCGATCCGGACGTGGTGGATGCCTTCATGGCCCATAACGGCCATTTTCGTCGCATCCGCGAAGAGTTGCTCGGTACTTAATCCCGCAGGGCGCGGCCTGGAAAGGCCATTGAAAGCATGAGCTCCAGGCGCCTCGTGAAGCAGGAGACGCCGGCGGCCTGGAGCAATACCACGATGGTGACATTCAGCTTGTTCTTCATTTTCCCATCCACACACCTCGGCCAATGGTTGACGGCCAATACTAAGGGCTGTGAAGGGAATGAATAGTGCCATAATAGTTCGACTATCGAAGGTTGCTGTCGGCGCTTTCAGACTGAGCCGCGAAGGGGATAGGCAATTCCTTTGAAGGAGAGTATCCGCTGCCCGAATTCACCCCTATTGATAAATGTCTTTTTTCAACATACGGTGAGTGCTATTATAGAATCAGTCAAGGCCTGAACTATTTGAGGGGGCGAGGAGTTTTTCGTTCAACGGTCCGTCATACCCGAGAAGGCGGGAATCCAGGTCCACAGAATTCTATCCCGCTGAGTGCCGGCTTGCGCGGGCATGACGGAAGAAAATTCCCGGCGCTTGATTTACTTATAATGTCTCACAAAATTTGCCGGAGATGTCTCATGCCAAACCGAATTGTGCCAAAAAATCCTCCTCGTTTCATGGTGTTCATCATCGTTTTCTTCTGCGTTCAGTTTTTGTCGATACCCAACCACCGGCTGTGCGCCGATGAATTACTTATTGGTGATTTTTCAAAACAGGACGTCACTAAAGGCTTGCCGCCAAAGTGGCAGCCGCTGCTGTTTCCCAAAATTGAGCGCCATACGGAATATTCATTGATCAATGACCCTTCGGTCGGCACCGTCATCCGAGCGGTCAGTGAAAATGCGGCCTCTGGGTTGATTTACCGGCAACGCATCGATCCTGATCGGTTTGCGATTCTCCAGTGGCAATGGAAAGTGGACCATGTGTTGAAAAAAGGAGATCTGCGCAGCAAACAGGGCGACGATTACGCGGCCCGCATATATGTCGCCTTCGCCTTTGAACCGGATAAAGCTACCTGGTGGCAACAACTCAGGCACAAAAGTGCTTCTCTGCTTGCCGGCCAAGAACTTCCCGGTACCGCTCTGAATTATATCTGGGCCAACCAGGCGCCCATCGGCACCATCGCGCCCAATGCCTATGCCGAAGAGACCATGATGATTGCCGTGCAGAGCGGGCCTGAGCGTTGCGGGCAATGGCTCACCGAGAAGCGAAACCTGGTGGAAGATTACCGGCAGGCCTTCAAGCGGGCACCCCCCGAGATTATCGGCATTGCGCTGATGACCGATACGGACAATACGGGTGAAGCGGCCGTCGCCTACTATGGGGACATCGTGTTGCAAGCCGTATCAAAATAGCCTGTGTCCCAAACTCTTTGTTGGAGACAAAGTTGATCTGCCTTTTAGCGGGCCGGGCGCGGAAATATTAAGTGGAAAGCGCATGTTTAACTTCCTGCCTGACTTTCATACGAGCCCCTGGTAAGTGTCAAACCCAACGTTGCCCGCCTGACACCTATTCTGCGGCCATTTTCTTCGCTATTCGAATGGTCTGCTGTATCTTTTTGCGCACCAGCCGGTCCACGAAGTATGCTGGCAGGATCTTTATCAATCGATATTCCCAACTTTTTTTGGCGACGAGATAGCGCAGGCGCGGTTTGGCTGAAGTCAGCGCCCAATAAATTGCTTCTGCCACCGCGCTGGGCGGCAAGGCATCCCGCTGGCCCTGGGCAATGGAGTACTCCCCCAGAGCTTTGGCTTCTTTAATAAAAATGGAGTGCGGAAACTTGTCTGGGTCAATGCTTTTCTCGGCCTTGCCCCAGATGGCGGTCGCTACTGGTCCGGGCTCGATGAGAATTACTTTCACGCCATGATGGGTGATCTCCCGCCGCAAGGAATCGGAATAACCCTCCAGGGCGAATTTGCTGGCGCAATAAGGGCCGGCAAAGGGCGTGGCGAAAAAACCGCTGTCGCTGCTGATCATGACCACCCGGCCCTGACTTTGCAACAGCAAGGGGAAGAAGGTTTTGGTGAGTTCATGGATGCCGAAGAAATTGACCTCAAACTGGGCCCGCAGCGACGCGCTCTCCAGGTCCATCAACGGCCCGACTTCGACAATGCCGGCATTGTTCACCAAGCCGAACAGCCCCATGCCTTTGTCTTCGATCATCTTTCGGGCGGCGCGGATCTCTTCGGGGCGGGTCACATCCAACCGCAGGGCGGTGGTGTTGGGGATTCGGCTGAGTTCTTCCAAGGCGCGGCGGTCCCTGGCGCCCGCGAAGACATGGAACCCATGCGATGCCAGGTATTCCACGGTCGCCCGGCCGATACCGCTGCTCGCGCCACTGACCAACACCACTGATGAGTGCTTAGGCATCATTGCTTCCTCTCTTGGTATCGCTTCAGTCGACCCTGGAGGGTGAGAAGGAGTTTCGATTTGCGATGACTGCTTCGCCGCGCTGTAAATGATCGACTGGATAGCTAATATCCTTGGAAGTGTATTCGAAACCCCAAAAAGCCCACAAGTGATTTTTTCCGCTGGTTTTAACAGCGCTGTTTTTAAGCAAATTATCACCTCTTCGCAGGTTCCTTTTTTTATTGACTTTGGCGGTCCGGTTATACGAAATTGCCCCGACATTACTCACGCATAGGAGCATATGCCATGCAAGCGGTTCAATTGGGCCTGATGGGATGTGGCACAGTGGGAACGGGAGTGGCAAAGCTGCTGCTTCAACAGCGGCAACTGATTGAAAGCCACACCGGCATACCGTTGGAACTCAAATACGTAGCTGATCTGGATCACACCACGGACCGGGGCATCACCTTTGCCCCCGGGGTGTTCATCCGGGATGCGCATCAAATCATTAATGATCCCCAGGTGGACATTGTGATTGAAATGATCGGCGGCACTACCATTGCCAAAGAGCTGATCCTGGCCGCCATCGCCAAGGGCAAGCAGGTGGTGACGGCTAATAAGGCGTTGCTAGCCACCAGCGGTAATGAAATTTTCCAGGCCGCCACCGCCGCGGGCGTGGATCTGGCCTTCGAAGCCAGCGTGGGCGGATGCATGCCCATCATCAAATCGCTTCGTGAGGCCCTGGTGGGTAACGAAATCCAGGCCATGGTGGGCATTCTCAACGGCACCTGCAATTATATTCTCACCAGAATCACCGAAGAAGGACTTCCCTTTGCCGAAGCCCTGGCCCAGGCCCAGGAGAACGGTTTTGCCGAAGCTGATCCCACGCTGGATGTGGAAGGGATGGACGCGGCCCACAAGCTGGCCATTATCACGGCCCTGGCGTATGGCATGCATATCAATTACAAAGATGTCTATACTGAAGGGATCTCGGCCATCACGCCCCTGGATATTCAGTTTGCCAATGACTTTGGCTACCGCATCAAGTTGCTGGCCATCTGTAAAAATCGCGGCCAAGCCGTGGAGGCCCGGGTTCATCCCACCATGATCCCCATGGACAATATCTTGTCCAATGTAAACGGCTCGCTGAATGCCGTGACTATCAGCGGCCATGCGGTCCAGGATCTGTTCCTGTCCGGCCGCGGCGCCGGCATGATGCCCACGGCCAGCGCCGTATTGAGCGATGTGGTGGATCTGGCGCGCAATCTGCGTCAGCGCGCCGTGGGACGCGTGCCGCTGCTTGGATGGCAGCCAGACAAGGTCCAGACCAAACCGGTCATGCCAGTGACCGAGATCGTCACCCATTACTATTTCCGCTTTGCAGTGCAGGACCGGCCGGGGGTGCTGGCCGCCATTGCCGGCGTATTGGGCGATAACGGCATCAGCATCAAATCGGTGCAGCAAAAGGGCCGCAAGACCGATGGCCATGTGCCCATCGTGATGCTGACCCACCGGGCCAAGGAAGCCAATGTACAAAAAGCGCTCGATGTCATCGGCCGCCTGGATGTAGTGGGGGCCAAGCCCATGGTGATCCGCATCGAAGATGAAAACCAGGAATCCTAAACTCATTTCCCATCAACCGTAAAACGTCACTTATAGAAGTGATAGCTGAGAGAGAAGATGCAGATTGTATGTACTGATTTGGAAGGCGTACTGGTTCCCGAAATCTGGATCCATGTGGCCCAGAAGACCAGCATCAGCGAGTTGCGCCTGACCACCCGCGATATCTCCGATTATGATGTCTTGATGCGCAAGCGCCTGGCTATTCTAAAAACCCACGGATTGAAGCTCAAAGACATCACCGATGTGATCGCCACCATGGCGCCTTTGCCGGGCGCGGTAGAATTTCTGGATGAATTGCGAGCCAAAACCCAGGTGATCATTGTATCGGACACCTACATCGAGTTTGCCAAGCCTCTGATGGCCAAACTGGGATGGCCGACCCTGTTCTGCAATTCGTTGAGCATCGACGGCGATGGGGCCATCGCCGATTATCACCTGCGCCAGCCCGACGGCAAACGTCACGTGGTGGAGGCCCTGCAAAGCCTGAATTTCAGCGTCATCGCCATGGGCGACTCTTACAACGACATCAATATGCTCAAGGCCGCCCAGCATGGATTTCTCTTCCGGCCGCCGCGGAATGTCATCGACGAATACCCGCAGTTTCCGGTCACCCGTGAATATGCGGAAATCAAAGCAGCCATCGAGCGGGTCCTGGAATAATACCGCGCCCTATGCTTTCCCATCAAAGTACATATCGCGTCATTTATGGCGACACCGACAACATGGGCATCGCCTATTACGCCAATTACTTGCGCTGGTTTGAAATCGGCCGCACGGAGTTGTTGCGTTCCTGGGGTCTGGCCTACCGGGAAATCGAGGCGCGCGGTATTCTTCTGCCGGTTTCCGAGGCCCACTGCAAATACATGACTGCGGCCCGGTATGATGATGTACTGCGTATTGAGTCGACCCTGGATGCCGAAGTAAAAGCCGGCCTCAAAATTGACTACCGTGTGACCAGCGAAGACGGCCAGACCTTGCACGCCACGGGCTACACCCGCCATGCTTTTATTAATCGCGAAGGCCGGGTGATTCGCCCGCCTGATTTTTTCCGTGAGCTGATCCAGCGCCAGAGCGGTGCGGCCGATGATTGAAGTCAAAGCCACGGCCCAAGGGGTGACCTTCTCCGTGATCGTGCAACTTCGGGCCTCCAAAGCCGCCATCGTGGGCAGCCATGACAAAGCCCTCAAAATCAAGCTGACCGCGCCACCCGTGGAGGGTGCGGCCAACAAGCAATGTATCGAATTGCTATCCAAGGCCCTGGGCCGGCCCAAATCCACCTTGGAGATCATCAGCGGCGATACTTCCCGCCACAAACAGATCCTCGTGCGCGCCAAGGCCGGCGCCATGTCTATCGAAGAGCGGGAGCAACTGAAAGAAGAATTGTTCAGACTGGGGAACAGCGACCAAAAAACACCTTGACCGGTTTGAACAGAAAAGTTATAAGTCGTCTTTCTTGCTGCGGGGTGGAGCAGTCTGGTAGCTCGTCGGGCTCATAACCCGAAGGTCCCTGGTTCGAATCCAGGCCCCGCTACCAATAGTAAAAACAAGGGCTTAGAAGCGATTCTAAGCCCTCTTTTTTTGCCCATTTTGGGCATTTTTTGGCTTTGTGTAAGCGCTATGTAAGCAGTTTTGATCACTACGGGAGACAAAGGCCCAAGGCACGGGGAACAACATAGATCGGGGGCCAGTACACCTTTTCGCACGGCATCAGGCATGACCGTTGTTTTTTGAATTGGCTGCTAAAATGGTATTAATTTTTAGCCCCTATGAAAAATCTCATCAAGATTTATGTGCTATATTAGAAAATCGATTTGAGATATAAATTTTCGCCGGTTTAGAGGATTTGGAAAAAGCCCTTCTTCTGGTATGCAAAACGATGGGCATGATTATGGAGGTGAGGGGATAACATGAAAAAGAGACTTATTTTATGCTTTTTGATTTTGCCTGGGCTCTTTGGATGTCGGACTACTTTGGTAAGAGATTTTGTTGTTTATAGAGACGTTCCAACTTCCCCTGAATTTGTCGTACTTCCATTTAATCAATATCAACCTCAAATATTATGCGCGGAACAAGCCGAATCTGCATTGATAGCTGCGGGCGTTAAAGTAATAGCACCACCACCAAGGAAAAATGTAGAGATAACGAAAGGGGTAGACGCTGGCCAGAAAAACCTATCTTTAGAAGCAGGCCAAGTACAATATTCAGGGAAAAGCGATAGTACCGCCTCTTTAGAGGCAGCACGCGCTTTTGAAACCAAAGTTGAAGCATATCAGGGGTATGGGGAAATAAGCGCTGATTATATTGTTACCACAAATGGCACAATCAAGTACTATGGCGGGCCATATATAGAAAGCATAAGGGTGCGTATTTTTAAAAAGGACTCAAATGAAGTTCTTGCTTCATTTAACACATATTCAGAGTGCATTAACGACGATATGTATAAGACTCTTGAGTCTTTGGGTGTGAAGGTAAAGCAAAAGCCATAGCCTTCGCTTTCATGCGATGGCACATAACCCCGAAGCACGCCGGCAAGGTGGCCGATCACGTTGCTCATTTCCTATTGTCCCCGATTTTCACAATTTCAAGCGCCGGGTCCGGCCTCATGGGTGGAAGTCCGATGGCCGGGCCTGTGAAGGGTAAGCGTTGATCATCTCCGGCCGGCTGGGTTTTCTTCTCCATAAAAATTTCGCTGTACTGCTTGAAGATAGAAGCAACCGCCGTGTCTATCACATTATTCTTGAAGACGCGCTCAAGAATGGCATCTAAAAACTTGCGCTGATACTTTTTCTCAAGGCGCCGAACGGACGCCAGAACTTCTTTTTTGAATTTTGCATCAAAGTCGATCTGTTTCGCTTTTCTCCCGGCCCCATTCCGGCTGCCACCGCGATTTTCACTTTTTACCGTCATTGACACCCCCCTAAAAATCAAAAATTGCCTGTGCTCGGACCGCTGAAGGGTATTACCGGGGGACCCATTGACCCCCTCCCCCTGAGGGTCCCGGCCTCAAAGGGTTCCGTTTCAAACGCGACCCCTCCAAACTCCTCCAAATCGCCCTGGTAGGTACGTATTCTATGCCCGTTTGACCGGTGGTTGAAAGCTCGCCTTTTTGGGCGAGCTTTAAAAAGTCGCGGTTTTCCACAAGTCTTGCCCTCTCGATCTGATATTTAATCCAATCTGAGAAATCCTTTCGGACCTCCAAGAAGGAATGCAGGTCTCTGGCGTTGGCCGCGTCTATGGTGATGTGGTATTCGATGGTTGCCCGTCCACCTTTTGGGTTTTCGCCCTTTTGGGCGAAAACTATAACGTAGTCCTTGGTCGGCTGGCCTCTGAATTGGTTTTTCCCATATTCGGGAAAAACCACGCGGCCGCTTTTTGAGCCCGCCAAATTTGGCGACCTCAAACTTCCACGGTAAAAAAATCTTCAATGCGGCGCCCCCCGTCCAAGCAACCGCCTAAGCCAGCCCCAAGCCTGGGGTTGTGTTATTCTGGCAAGCGCACCCTGAACAACTATGGCCTGCCGGTCGTCGCCTGCCATGATGAACACTTCCCGAATGTAGCCGCAGTCATCAATGGCAATGAAGGCACCGCTGGCGCATCGCTTGTTATTATTTGCTTTTCTGTCAAACATGTCCCAAATCCCCCCTTAAATGTTATCGAAAGAAGTCAACCAAGCTCGCCACAGCAGCTTGAAGTGTCCAATGCGGCCCTGCCTGTTCTTCTCAACCAAAAGCTCAACCTCGGCCGCTTGAGTGTGCTCCTGCACCGCTTTCGTGTAGCGGTTCGGATTGTAAAGGAAGCAAACCACATCGGCGTCTTGCTCTAAAGCGCCGGATTCGCGCAGGTCGGAAAGCTGAGGCCATTTGTCTGTTCGGCGCTCAACTTCGCGGGAGAGCTGTGACAGAGCCAAAACCGGGATATTTAAATCCTTGGCCAGAGACTTTAAACCGGCTGAAATCTGACCCACCTCAAGATCTTTACGTTCGGCCCTGTCTCCATGGCACAACTGAATGTAATCAACCACCAAAAGGCCAAGCCCATCACGCGCCATGCGCCGCGCTGTGCGCTGAATGTCGCGGATGTGCAAACCGGACCGGTCATCGATGGTAAGGGGCAAGCCTACTATTTGTGCGCGGGCGTCGTTTATCTTCTCCCATTCTTCTGGCGATAGTTTGCCGGATCGCAATGCCGAAACAGAAATGCCGGTTGCTCGGGCCAGCAACCGCAAAGCAAGCTGTTTTCGGGGCTGCTCTAGGGAGAAAAAGAGCACTCGCTTGCCACCAACCGCAGCATTCTGGCCTATAATTAAAGCCAGGGCGGTCTTGCCCATGCTGGGCCGTGCCGCAAGTAAAATGAGTTCGCCGGGCTGAAGACCGCCGGTCACTTCATCCAGCTTTGCGAATCCGGTTTGCAGGCCAAGGCCACGGCGTCCGGCCTGGATCGATTCCAAGTCGTCTATAAGGCCATCGCAAGTTGCCGCTATGGTTTCGGGTGCTGCTGTCGCCCGGTCTGCTCCGATGGCCATAAGATCGCGTTGGGCATTGTCCAGCAGTTCATTCGCGTCGCCGCCACTGTGGACCTTGTCCGTGTGTTTGGCAAGGGTAATAATCATCTGCCGCTTGATGGAGTAGGCCAATACTTTCTTAACCAATTCGGTGAAGGCCTCACCGGTTACATAGTCAAGCAATTGTGCCAGGTAAGCGCGCCCGCCTACCTCTTCCAGTTTCCCCATGGCCTGTAGCTGCTCTGCCACAGTGAATTGGTTGATGATCTGGCGTTTTCGATGTAGCTCTTCGACGGCAGTAAAGATATGCTGATGAACGGACCTGTAGAAGTCGCGGGAAGTCAAACCTTCGGCATCATCCATATCGGCGCCAAGGAGCACGGCCCCCAGGGTAGCCTGTTCGACTTCTTCAGAATGCGGGGGTAAGCCCATCATATTTCGAAACCTCGCGGCACGGTTGGCGCTTGTTGTCGGTTGGCGTTGTCATTTACTGCCCTTTGCATCCAGCCGTTGACAAAACGCATCGCGCCTGCCCTGCTCTTACGCTTAGCCGGATTAGAGTAGGACCAAGCGGAAATTTTTTGAATTTCGGCATCGATGTTCAAAGTGGGATAGGTCTTCTTTAGTATGCCAAGGAAATGGTCATCTATTATGAACTCGGTTTGATCTTTCAGAAGAAAGGTTCGCGGCTTATTACTGGATAGTTCTATTGTATAGTTAGACTGACTCTGGGTAAGTGCCTTTTTGCACTCAAAGTCAGTGCCTTCATTGTGAGGTGCTGACTTTGCGTCAGTGCCTTTTTGGGTAAGGTGCTGACTTTGGGTAAGTGCCTTTGGCATCGCAGCTTGGTACTGATTTCGCTTCCAGGCTTGACCACTCTTACCAGCTGACGACCTCAGCAACCACCCTTCACATACGGCAATTGCCAAATGGCGACACACAACACGCTCAGATAGGCCGCATTCAACTGCCAAGGTCCTTGTCGATGGGAAACAAGACCCGCCCGCCTGATTCATGTGAACCCCCAGGGTGTGAAGAATTAACCGCGTTGTTGGTGATTTCGGGCCATTCTCTGAAGCGATGAGCCGCCGCCAATGATTCACTTCAACCATGTAGGTTTCCAACTATTTCACGTAATCAGTGGTCGTTAACTTCTCATCGACCTCGTCTTTCGGCCAAAGCAAACGATTATTACCCGGTCTGACCGGCACAATTCCTAAATAATGGCCGTTCAAGCATAGAGCGCGGCGCACGCTGGCAGCCTTAATTTTAAGATATGCTGCAAGCTGTTCAGTGGTAAGAAATTCTCGACTCATGGCGTTTTACCTCCTTGTGTGGTTCGTTTGGCTTGCGTTGTTTTTCTGCTCTCTCACATGAAGTTTATTGAAAGAAAATACCCCAGAAAAACAAACAAATACCCCAAAAGAAAAGTGGGGTATTTCTTTTTCAATGCTGGCGTGAAGAAGTATGCGAGAAAAAAATAAATACCCCAAAATTTTTGGGGTATTTATTGAGGTAAAATGGATGAATGGGGGCGGGTTTGGGGGCCTTATGTACCTTTTCGCCTTCCACGTTTTGGATTAGGGTTGCATGGTCTCATCCATTCGCGGAATCTCTTTAAACTGGGATAACGATCTCCACAGTCCTCCCGTATTTCAGGTCTTTCATGCATTTGCTTTATAGTGATTGTTTTATCATTTTCCCAAATATTTATTGCTATTTTCCGGCACTCTTCCATTATTGTTTGTGGTCTGCTGAGTTTATTAATCTTTTTTCCTTTAGCTATGTGGCCTTCTTTCTGAAACAGTATCCACTTATATTTTTCACTGACACCCGGCGGAAGTTCTGTTGTCAGCTCCCATTCACTATAGAAATTCGCTGGCGCCCCATGTCTAAAAAAATTATCTCGGCCGGAAAAAAGGCCGATCTTGAATTGTGAATCATCCGACGAGTTTTGAATATGGACGCGCAAAGCCCGACTCGCTAAATCATCAGGTTCAATCTCTTCAAAATCAAAAAAGAGTATGTAGTTGGTATACCTGTGAGTACCACTCTTCACCCTACCCGGTACAAACCGCATTGATTCTCTTTCTTGAACTTCGTCAACGGTAGGATCATCCGGCTGCTCGGGATGAAGGTCTATATAGCAGCCGCTTGTGGTGTCCGGTCTGTAGTCCACATCAATAATGGTTTGCCCGTGCACCATCCTTCGGTGCATGAATCCGCCACTGGGAAGAGTTGGCACCTTGTATAATATTATTTTTCGAATTGCTTTGCAGTGCTTTGTGAAGCTAATTTCGGCCCATCTCGCCAGAACTGAAAAATTCAACTCGGGGAAAAAATCGGGGGAATCATCCGGCATATTCAGCGCCTCCTGCCGCGCCTCCTGGTTTGGTGATCGGGGCAGGCCGGCCAGGATACCGGCTTTTCGGTGCGTCCACCTATCCCCGAACTACGAACTATTTACAGAAAAATTTTGTAACCGGCATTCAGGGCCTTCCCAAGCCGCCGGGCTCGGGTCACACCGATGGGCATCTTGCCTCGCTCCATCAATGAAATGTGAGCCTGGGGAATGTCGGCGCGGGCAGATAGTTCCTTTTGGGTCAGACCTTCCCGACGACGCATGGCACGCAGGCAGACCGCCGGCCCTTCTTCTTCAGTGAATTCCAGGAAAGCATCCCGCCACGGCACACTGTCCGTGGTGTCCACGAAACCGAGCTTTTTAAGGATCTGCGTAGCTTTTTCCGCGTTTTCCGCCGGGCCGCGCAGGTGAAGTTCAATGGTTTTAGTATGGTGCTTTTTCATGGGTTCCAACATAAATTACCTCGATCAACCTTATTGTCCGGTCACGTTCTTCCCATACGGCCACATAACAAGGCTTGCCCTTCTTAATGTGGCAGTGGTGTTGGCCGGGCTTCAGTTTACTATAATTTGGCCAGTCACCCCGAATTGGGCCATGTTCTTCAATGTCACGAAGCAAAGCGTAAAGATTTTCTTTCACTATTCGGGGCAGCTCGTCGACCTGCTTTCTCGCCTTCCTGCTCAAGATCACTTGCCACATGCACAATATTCCATTTTTAGTATATTATCAAGATTGGAATCAACCTACTTTACCAAACGAATTCCGGTATCGTCCGCTTCCGGTTGCGCAATGCCGGCCTGTTCGAGCATCCAAGCTTCAATCTTGACGTGCCACATGCGCAGAAGGTCAAGCGGGCGCCGCCGGTAGTGCTTCTCTGCCGTTGCCGATGGTTTGTGGCCCATAATCTGAGCGACCACCCCGGCCGGGACTTCCACCCATTCGCTGAGGGTTCCGAAGGATCGCCGAAGGCCATGAAGGGTTAGCCCCTCAATGCCCGCAACGGCCAAGGCCCGGTTATGAGGTATGCGGGGCTCTTGAAGGCGGCCGGTTTCGGCCCTTGGACTTGAGAACACCCATTGATTGCGTCGTGGCAATTGGGAAAGAAGAGAGGCAACATACGGCGTCAGGGGGATAGTTCGCTCACCCTCCACCTTATCGTGAATGGTCATGCTGTTCCATTTGAAGTCAACATCGGCCCATTTCAAATGGGTCAATTCTTCACGCCGGGCGCCGGTTAAAAGCAGGGATTGAAGGTAGGCGGCAATGACAGGGTTATAAAGGCCACGGACCGCTTTGAACCAAGCCGGCAACTGCTCACGTTGAAGGCAATCATCTTTGGCCCGCTTCCTGGGCAAGACTTCCCGCTTGATCCGGCTTGAACACGCCTCGATGGAAGCAAGGCCCTTGTACCCTGGTTGATCGTCACACCAATTGAGGAAAGCCCGCAAGGCGTCAAAGGCTATACGGGTCTGCGTCCCGCGCTTGCCTGCTTCCTCATTGGCCCAGGCCTTGACCCTCACGGTTGTCAACTCACTCAATTTCAGGCCCAACAGCGCTGCCAAAGGACCGGGCCTGGTCTTGCCCTTACCGCGTTTAACCTTCTCGCCCCCTGCCTGCGCAATGCGCGCATGGTCGGCAAGATGGCGGGGGCTCCATCGATGCTCATGGGCTTCAATATAAATCGGCCAGACCTCCCCCAGGGTGGCTTCCTGTCGCTGGACTTCAACCCTCTTGGCCTCCTGTTCGGCCATGCGCTCTTTTTTTTCAATACGAGGATCAATGCCTTGATCGATCATGGCTTGCAGTCGCCGGGCCTCTTGTCGCGCCCCAGGCTTGGCCGTATCGGTTGAATCAATGGCCCAGGTGCGAACGTCACCGATCTTCACGCGGATGGTCTTGCCGACCAGCCGCCCCTGGAAAATATAGACCTTGGCCCCCATGGTGGCCCTTACACCCAGGCCCGGAACTTCCGAATCCCACAAGAAGGCCTGAGCGGTTCCATGTGGACATTCAAAGTCTCGCACTCTGCCGGCTGTTAATTTTTGCCTTGCCACATTGCCCCCTGTTTACATAGCGCTTACAAAAGACCGAAGGCTATTTATTGCCCCGAAGGTTCCCGCGAAGTTTTCCGTGTAAGCACCATGTAAGCATTTTTGAACAATTTATGTCAACGCAAATCAATGCGGCATAAAATTTGCCCTTTTAAAACATACTGTTTTTAAAAGATTTTATATAAATATAAGAATGGGCTTCAATGCGGATCAACGGCTACTTTTTCGGGCTCATAACCCGAAGGTCCCTGGTTCGAATCCAGGCCCCGCTACCAAATTCGTCATCAAGGGCTTGGGCAATCACCAAGCCCTTTTCTTTTGGAATTTTCAGTTCTCAAGACCTATCGATGGCGGACTCGATAGACGGGGTCACACCACAACCAATAAAGTCCCCAGAGGTTGGCAGCTTCAAAAAGAATTGGGCCTCAACCGGCAACCGCTACCGCTTTTTTGCTAGGCAAATAGCGATCCACTTGAGGGAAACTCACTTCCTGGATGCCAATGGTGTTTTTGAGTAGCTGCGCGGTATCCATTTGCATACATGCTTTGCACAGGCACACCTGGATGGAAAGTTCGCCCATCTTGTATTTGCATAAATGAGTGGCGGATTCATTCCCGCAGGCGTAGCATGGCATACTGACGTTCTCGGGCAGCAGTTTGGGCGTTTCGACGATCATTGCATGTTTCCTTTCCGAATAACCTTTTCAATCAAACAGTTGCAAGGCATTTGCCCTGACTGAAGACCATAAAAGCAACGGTTGTGCCAATCGTCTGTTTGTACATCTAACATCTTGTATTTATTATTGCAATATGGATAATTCAAATCAAATGATCGCGATGGTCTGATCTTCTTTTGATAGAAAAGCGCACACGCGCGCTATCAATGTGATAGTCTCGGCTGGGACGACGCTTTTTCAAAGGATATCCGCCATGACCTTGACCTCGCTGGACATTCCAACCCATTGGCAAGTGATCACTGGCGCCCCCTGTTCGGGCAAAACCGCGGTCATCGATACCTTGGGCCGGCAGGGGTTCCGGGTAGTGCCTGAAACGGCCCGAGCCTACATCGAGCAGCAGCTGGCCGAGGAGCGCTCACTGTCTGAAATCAAAGCCAATCCCTTGGCTTTTGAACGGCATATTCTCATGGCCAAGGTTCGCTCAGAGCTGTCTTTGCCCAAAAATGAACGGATCTTCATGGACCGGGCTGTTCCCGACAGTATTGCCTACTACCAGATTGAAGGGTTGGACCCGGCCGAGCCAATCCGATTCAGCCGCGAGGTACGCTATCAAACCATCTTTTTGATGGAGCGTTTGTGCTTTGAAAAGGATGATGTGCGCACCGAAGATGAAGCACTTGCCTTCCGCCTGGAAACTCTTCTGGAGGAAAGCTACGCCAGCCTGGGATATGCGATCATTCGGGTGCCGGTAATGAGCGTCAGGGAACGGGTGGAATTCATTCTTGACTATCTGCAATTTCGATAAGAGGGGATCTGTACAGTTTGGGTTTTTACTTCTGTATCTCAAAATCCAAAAGACCAAGCCCAACTATAGCCCCACCAGGAGTCATGTATTTTCTTTTATAATCCCTTGCCACATAGCGATTGGGCTAACGGGCCAACGGGCCAACGGGCCAACGGACTAACGGGCAAACGGGCTAACGGGCTAACGGCCTCATTCTTCCAAACCCTTTAACAATTTTTTCTTCTCGGCGGCGGTAAGATAGCGCCAAGCCCCTTCGGGCAAATCGCCCAGGCGGATGTTGGCCATGCGGATGCGTTTAAGCCGTTTGACCCGGTTGCCCACCTGCCGCACCATGCGACGAATCTGACGGTTGCGGCCCTCTTGAAGAATTATGCGGAATCTGCGCCCCGAAAGCCGGCTGACCTGGGCCGGCCGGGTTTTACTTCCCAGCACGGGCATTCCTTCGGCCAATTGTTTCAGCTCCTGGTCCGAGATCGGATTTTCTACGGCCACCTCATACTCTTTTTCGTGATCAAAGGAGGGATGGGATAAACGATGGTGCAAGGGGCCGTCGTTGGTGAGCAGCAGCAAACCGGTGGATTCCTGGTCGAGCCGGCCGATGGGGTAGATGCGTTCGGGCAATTCGATCAGATCCAGCACCACCTTATGGCCGGCATGTCGGCAACTAGTGACATACCCTTTGGGCTTGTGCAGTACTATATAGATATGCTCCTGGGCCGGCCGCCGCACCGGCTGCCCATCGACGCTCACCTGATCTTTGGCCGGATCGATTTTACTTCCCAGCTCCGTGACGATCCTGCCGTTGACCCGCACCCGTCCAGCCTGAATATATGCTTCGCCCTGGCGTCGGGAGCACACTCCCGCTTCGGCGAGCCATTTCTGGAGTCGGAGCTTTTGGCTTGGTTGATTCGTTGATTGGTTGATTCGTTGATTCGTCATGGGGTTGATTCATTGAGCTGTTCATTCGTTGAGTCGTAGTATTGTTGATTTGCGGAGCAGTTAAGTGGCGACCTGCAAGATTACTTCCAAGCACAACCATTCAACCACTCAGCGAGTCAACGAATGAAAGACTCAACGAACTACGACCGATAATCCGCATTGATCTTGATGTAGTCAATGGAGTAATCACAGGTCAGCATGGAGGCCCGGCCCGCTCCCAGATGCAGATCGATGGTGACGCTGAATTCCGCCCGCTTCATCACGGCGGTCACCTGTTTTTCTTGATCCAAGCCGCAGCCCACGCCATTGCGCACCATCTGGACGCCTTCAAAGAAGATATCGATGCGTTCTGGATCAATGGCCACACCGGCTCGGCCCACTGCCCCCATGATGCGCCCCCAGTTGGCATCTTCACCGAAAAAGGCGGTCTTGACCAAAGGCGAGTGGGCCACGGTGTCGGCGATGCGATAGGCTTCGGCATCCGATGGCGCGCCTTGCACCTTGATCTCCACCAGCTTGGTGACCCCTTCGCCGTCCTTCACCAGCCGCCGGCTGATCTCCATCAACAGATCATCCAGAATAGTTTGAAAAATCGACTGATGGGCCTGGGTGCGCACTTCGGCGCCCGACATGCCGTTGGCCAGCAGCAGTACGGTATCGTTGGTGCTGGTATCGCCATCAATGGTGATGCAATTCAAGGTACGGTCCACGGACTGACGCAACATGGTTTGCAACACCGGCGTCGGGATGGCCGCATCAGTACAGACAAAACAAAACATGGTGGCCAGATCCGGCCGGATCATGCCAGCCCCCTTGGCCACGGCCAGCATGGTAAAAGGGCGACCATCCAACGCACCCTGGCGCTGGATCAGCTTGGGGACCGTATCGGTGGTCATAATGGCTTGGGAAAAATCCTCAAACCCATCGGGCCGAAGCTGGCTGATCAGCTTGGGCATGGCGGTTTGGATCTTATCCAAGGGCAAGGGAGCGCCGATAACGCCAGTGGAGGCTGTCAGCACCTGGGACTCTTCCAGCTTGAGCCCCTCGGCGGCCAAGCGCGTGGTCTGAAGGGCGTGGGCCATTCCTTGGGCGCCGGTGCAGCAGTTGGCGCAACCCGCATTGGCCACGATCAAGCGGGCCGTGCCACCAGCCACGCGCTCTTTGGTAAGCACCACGGGCGCGGCCATGACGCGATTGCGAGTGAACATGCCGGCCACATTGGCCGGCACCTGGGAATAGATCAGCCCCAAGTCAAGAAGACCGGCCTTCTTCTTGATTCCGGCGGCCAATCCGGCGGCTTGAAATCCTTGACATTGAATGGCGTGGGTCACGTGAACCTCCGTTTAGGCACACAAAAGTGAGTTGTCTGGAAAGGCCCTTCATGATCCAAAAGGGAACAAAAGTCAATTTACCTTTTTACCTTTTCGATTGCCAAGCGATGGGAATTCCAATAGATAATACATGCCTGCGCAAAAAGAACATTGGCCCGATTTGGAGCGTCATCAAGTGAAGGTCCTATGCGATTAGAATCCCCTTTGTTTCAATGCCCGCAATGTCAAACACCGTTGGCCCAGCACCGCTCCTGACGGCAGGTGCAATGGCGCTGCAGGGACTGCGGCAAAATTTATGAAATGACCGATTTGCTGGACCAACTGGACGATCGCGCGGAGGCGGCTTTGGGCCGCCTGATATGCAATCGCTTTTAGGATTCTCAGCCATTGTTTTTCCCCCGCAGTTCTCTCCAGGTCCGGGCTGCGGCCATCATGCTATTTGAATGATAAAAAATTTTAAGCTCACCATGGAATATGACGGCACCCACTATTGTGGCTGGCAACGTCAGCCCAATGGCCGCTCCATCCAACAGGAGATTGAAACCGTGCTCCGGTCCATGACGCGCCAGCCCATCACCTTGATTGGATCCGGCCGCACGGATGCCGGCGTACATGCCCTGGGTCAGACCGCCAATTTCCTTTGCGATACCGCCATTACCCCCGATGCATTCCAAAAAGGGCTCAACAGTTTACTCCCTGAGGATATCGTGATCCGGGAGTGCCTGGAGGTGGACCATGGTTTTCACGCGCGCTACAATGTGAGAAGCAAATCCTACCGTTACACTATCCGCTCGGGGCCGCTGCCAACCGCCATCGGCCGGCAGTACGAGTGGTGGGTGCGGGCGCCCCTGAATGTGGCTGCCATGTCCGCGGCCGCGGCCCATGTCGTCGGACAAAGGGACTTCAAAGCCTTTGAAGCCGCCGGAAGCCCGCGATCCAGCACAGTGCGCCATGTGATGCGCGCGGAGCTGGACCGAGATTCACAAGGGCGCATTGTGTTTGAAATCGAGGCCGAAGGTTTTCTGCGGTATATGGTACGCAATATCGTAGGGACTTTGGTGGACATAGGCAAGGGCCTCATGCCGCCCGAGAATATCGAGGCCATCCTGACCTCTCGGCAACGTTGCCAGGCCAGCGCCACTGCACCGGCCCATGGGTTATGCCTGGTTCAAGTCAAATATTGACCCTACCCCACATATGGCACTAAAATTGCTGGAGCATTTAAAAGAAAGCTTGGTGTTTTGATTGAATTATTTTTCCAGTGTTCCGCAACAAATAGCTCATGATAGGGTAACAAATAATCGAAGTACGCTCCAATCCAATACAAAGTGAGGACATGCCATGCAGGAATCTTCCTTTTTAGACAATAAAAGCCAGATGTTGGCCAACTTGAAGAATTTGCCGGTGCTGGAACCGTTCGATGACCAGGAACTGGTCAAACTATTGGAAATGAGCAAAATCAGAAAGTACAAGCCCGGCGAGTGCATCGTGGAGGAGGGCCGCTCGGATACATGGATTTACTTTTTAATGTACGGCCAAATCCAGATCACCAAAAAAGGCAAAGAGGTGACGGTGCTCTCAAATAAAGGCGAAGTGTTTGGCGAGATGGGCGCCCTGGACAGTTCCCGCCGCTCGGCATCTGCCTTCGCCCTGACCGATGTCGTCTGTCTGGCCACCGATATTTTCTACCTTGAAAAACTGACCGGCAACGAAAAGCTGGCTTTTGGTTATGTCTTTTACCGCTTGATGACCGAAATTCTCTCACGGCGTCTCCGGCAGACCACTGAAGCATTGGTCAAAGCCAAAGGACGCATCAATCTCAAGTTCTGGTAGTCTTCATCTCCGCGACTTTGCGGTTATAGAAAGCAATTACGTCCCGCCGATTAAGCATCCCAATTAAACGGGTGTGGTCTTCTTCAGAGACTACGGGCAGGCTGTCAATATTTTTGGTGGTAAATTTTTTCAATACTGAATTGAGATCCTCCGAAGGCTTGATGGCGATAATGTCCGAGGTCCCGATATCTCTCATCACCACCAGATGCTCAATCTCCGGCGCGAATAGCACGCCGCGCACATCGTTGATGGAAAAGATATTGGCCAATCTTCCCTCGGCATCCACCACTGGAAAGTAATGCTGGGTGGTCCGTGAGAAATATTCCTTGAATTTCAGAAAAGGCATATCCTGAGAGATCACCGGCACCTTTTGAAGGCTGGATAAAAGATCTTTGACACGGAAAGACTGGAGTACATCCATGAAGAATTCACCGGCGTGGGCAGCGGAATCGATCTTGCTCTTGACTTGACAATGATAAAGGGTCCATCGCCGCGCCCCCAAGTAACACACCGAACAAACCAGCAAGCTGGGCAGCAGCAAATGATAAGAGTTGGTCATTTCCGAAACAAAAATGATGGTGGAGATGGGTGCATTTGAAACCGCGGTAAAAAAACCGGCCATGCCCACAACCACAAAGGCCCCTGGCTGGAGGACCACCGTGGGCATGAGATGGTTGAACACACGCCCTACCACCCCGCCCAAAGCGCCGCCGATCACCACGGAGGCCAGAACCAGATAGGGCCCCAACTCCAACGGATTTTGAAATTTAAAGGGAGGAGAATCGAAAAGCGAACCCCAACCGAACACCAGACAAAAGACACAGTACGCGATGACGGAAGCGATCCCGGCAGGCATGATCACTTCGGATTCAAACTCGGGGTCGCGATAGAGCACCTCAGCCGCAAACAATGCGCCAGCAAGGGGAGCGCGGAAGATACTGCCTATGCCCGCGCCAACCCCGGCGGCCATCATGATCCGGCGTTCCCGAACGGAAAGCTTCAAACGCGTGGCGATGAACGACCCGAACCCGGCACCGATCTGGGCAATCGGGCCTTCGCGGCCGCCCGACCCACCCGTTGTCAGGGTGATAACCGATGCGAAAGTCTTGATGAACGGCACACGGCCCCGGATAAATCCGCCCTTGTTGTGATAGGCATCGATGGCCGCATCCGTGCCATGTCCTTCGGCCTCGGGCGCGAAGGTATAGACCAGCCAGCCGCTGACCAACCCACCCACGGCAGGCAGAAGCAACAATATCCAACGATTGAAAGATGTGACGGTTTTGGCCAGTGGATGGTGCTCGCCAGCCGGTAAGGGGGGAACATAACCAGCCAACATTTCTAAAAAGAAATGCATCCCCCATTGGCTCAGAGACCAACCTATGCGCCGGCTTCCAAGTCGTGCACACCTTTCAGAATCGTATCGAAAAGTTCCTGGACCTGATCTTCATCGATGCAAGAAAAGGCCACACGTAAATCATGCTTACCCAGGGCGATCAAGCCCACCCCATAGCGATTCAACAGATGAACCCGCAATGGTTCAGCCTCCACGGTCTTAAGCTTCAGACACATGAAGTAGCCCGAGTTAAAGGGATAGACATCCCAGGCCGAGTTGTATTTCTTATCGGCCAAAACCGCTTTTACTTTCACGGCCCTGGACTTGAGGATCTCGAACTTCTCCTTTTTCTCCGATTCATAACGTGGATCTCGCATAGATTGCAGCACAATGGTCTGGGACAAATGAGCAGCATTGGAAATGTTGCCGCGCACACACCCAGCCGTTTTCTTCTCCAGGGCTTCGTAAACCGGTTTGGGATCTCCGTTGCACGCGAATCCATAGGTAATAAACCCAACGCGCAAGCCCCATACAAAATTCTCCTTTGTGGCGCCATCGAGTTTGATAGCCAGCAGATTGGAGTGTTGGCCGCAAAGCTTGGCGAACAAAGATTCTTTGAGCGTTTCTTCCTCATAGAAAAGACCGAAATAGGCGTCGTCCAGCACCGCCAGCACATGGCTGCCATTGACAGCTGCTTGGGTCAAGATGCGAACGATGCCCTCCGCCTCCTTCTTTGAAACAGTGTAGCCGGTCGGGTTTTGGGGGAAATTCAGCAATGCAATGACCTTTTTCTTCTCTTTGGCCACCTTGGCCACGGCGGCTTCCAAGGCCTCCAGGTTAAACCCGTTTTGGGCATTCAAGAAGGAATAGGTCTGAACGGTTGCGCCTTTGCGCACCCCTAAAATCATATTGTAATTACCCCACATCATATCTGGCAGCAGGACTACATCGCCGGGATCGACCCACACATCGGAAAAGATGCTGATGGCGTGCGTGATGCCGCAGGTTACCACCGGTAGACTGATGGATTTGCCCGCCAAGGACGGATTCTTGACATACAACTCTTCCTGCCAACGTTGGCGCAGGGCCGGCAGACCAAAAGAAGGGGCATATGTCAGGGAGGCGCTCGGGCGAATGCCCTGCAAATTGTCCATGATGCTGCCAAAACACATGGTGTGACCTTCTTCCTTCGCAATGCCGATGGTGGCATTGATGCGATGGGCCTTTTCCTTGGCTTCAGCACTTTGGCTCAGGATGCCTTTAGGAAAAAAGAGCTGCTGCCCCACCTTGGATAACATAGCCATAATCTGTCCATTGGATTGGCCGATGATTTGATTCAATTCCTGGGATAGCGAATTCATATGACAATTATCTCCCGATTTTTTTAATGTGGTAAACCGATGTTGCTGCATTAGCACCTAAGCCAGCGAAATTTTCTCTTACAAGTCGGTGCATTTCCTGTCAAGCCGAATGGCCGCGTGAAACTCGCTTACCTTGGCGCGCAAGGACACTGCACCAGTCCCGCAAAAAGACAGCTTGAACAACACAAAAACCCCATCCCGGACACCGGGATGGGGTTTGATGTCTGGCGACAATTACTTCTATTGCATGGCGCGTTTGGAGGCTTTCAAGGGGTTGACCTTGGTTTTGGGCGCGACCGGCGCGGCCACGATATGGGTGGCCAAATTACAGTTGCCATTTTTCCACTTTACAGCTGGCTCTGGGCAAGAACCACAGTACCAACCGGACTCGACTTGGGTGGCACGGTTACATCCTTGGCAAGCCTCGACGATTTCATGGCAAAGCCCGCCATTATAGGTGCAGCCCTTGGCACTCATGAACGCGCACTCTCTGCCCTTACGAATGGTTTGACAAATCATGGTAAAGCTCCCTTCAGATTACGATAAAAAGGCCGGAACTAAAAATCCGGCCATTTGTTCAATTTTATGCTCGCACGCCCTATAATCAAGGCCCAAAATATTGTCAAGGCAATTTAGGGATCTCACTGGGCCATGTCAATTTTATGGCCCGATCTTAGCCCGTTTGCCCCAACTCTAAATTACATGCAAGAATATCGCCATTCCATAGCGACGCATGAGGATTTTTTTAAGAAGCGGTGGTGTGCTGATAGATATGCACATCCCTTTGGGGATAAGGGATATTGATCCCATTGACATCAAAGGCTTTCTTGACATTTTCAGTCGTATCAAAGTAGACGCTCCAATAATCGTCGGATTTCACCCAGGGCCGCACTACGAAATTGACACTGCTGTCCCCCAACTGCATCAGGGCGATTTGGGGGGGAGGATCTTTAAGAATCCGACTGTCTTGGGCTAAGACCTGCCCCATGACTTTTTTGGCTTTGTCCACATCGTCTTTGTAACCAATGCCAAAGACCATATCCACCCGGCGGATGCCCTTTACGGTCCAGTTGATTATGTTATCACTGGTCAGCTTGGCATTGGGGATGATTACGGTTTTATTGTCAGGCGTCTTTAAGGTAGTGGTAAATATTTGAATCTCTTCGACCGTGCCGCCGACTCCGGCGCCTTCGATATAATCACCGACCCGAAACGGCTTGAAAATGATCATGAGAAAACCAGCGGCAAAATTGGCCAAGGACCCTTGCAGGGCCAGACCGATGGCTAAACCCGCCGCGCCCAAAACCGCAATGAACGATGTGGTTTGGATTCCCAGCTGACTCAGTGCGGCCAATACCACGAAAACCAATAATGCCACATAGGTCAAATTACCAATGAAACTGGCAACCGTCGGGTCGAGTTCCGTTTTGCGGATGATGCGCCGAATCACATTGCTGATAAGCTGTGCAACCCAGCGCCCGATAACCAAAATGGCGGCGGCCGCTAAGACCTTGAGGCCATAAAACGTGATGAGTTCCCAAACTTTTGGCAACAATGCTTTGAAGTCCATTTTATCTCCTAAAGGTCCTAAAAGTTGTTGCGGGCGTTACCAGATTCAGGAATCAGATGAGAATGCAGGTGGAGTTTCTGGCCCGGCGGACCACTGGCCGTTCTTTTTTGTTGCCGCCAAAATACCAGCAAATTTTTAGTTGTCAAGTCAAATGGATCGCCCCCTTGCATGTAAGATGGAGTTGATCTATTGTGGAACGGTTTTTCCCTTTGAGCCGGTCATGGGGCCGTACTCGGGCGATGGTGGCCGCCGTCGAGGGAAGCACCAGGGCTCAACGACCGATCTTAATTCCCTTTGGCAGCTACTCTCAAAAAAGCATTTCACCAGATGCCAGAGGGTTTTGATCGCATGAGGAGTCTGAATGAAAAACAACCTTACTGATGATGATCGACAAATTCTCAATGAAGCCGCCGAGGTGCTCAAGTTGGAAGCCGAGAGCATCCTGCAAATGAGCCAGCGGCTCGATGAGAATTTTGTGCGTATGATCCAGTTCATTTGCCAATCCCAGGGACGGCTTATTATCAGCGGCATCGGTAAATCGGGAATCATTGCCCGTAAAATTACCGCTACCCTTAACAGCACAGGCACACGCTCGCTCTTTTTACACCCTGTGGAAGCCATGCACGGCGACCTGGGGGTTGTGTCTCCAGACGATGTTTTTCTGGCGTTGTCCGCCAGCGGCGAAACCGATGAGCTCAATATCCTACTGCCGCGCATCCGGTCCGTAGGCTGCACTATCATCGCTTTTACCGGCAATGTATACTCAACCCTGGCCAAGCAAAGCGATATCATTGTCGATGTGGGAGTGAAAAAAGAGGCCTGCCCTCTGGGGTTGGCGCCCACCAGCTCCACCACCGCCATGTTGGCGATGGGGGATGCCTTGGCGGTGGCGTTAATCAACCGCAAACAGTTTAAGAGCGATGACTTTCGAAGGATTCACCCCGGCGGCTCCTTAGGCCAACGGCTGGCTCAAAAAGTGGGTGACATCATGCTTACCGGAGCTGCCGTACCGAGCATCCACACCGGCGCCCAAATGAAAGTCGCCCTGGAGATCATGAATCACCACAGTCTGGGGGTCATTCTCATAAATGACAAAGAAGGCCGGCTTGCCGGCATCATCACGGATGGCGACATCCGGCGCGGTATAGCCAAAGGCCTGCCCTTGCTTTCCATGACAGTAGAGCAAGCCATGGTGGCCACCCCCCATCATGCCTTTCCAGAAACCCCAGCCTATGATGCACTCAACACCATGGAACATTATCAGATCACGATCCTACCTATCGTGGATAACCAGAAAAAAATTCAAGGTATCCTGCATCTGCACGATATTTTAGGTAAAGGTGAATTTAAATTTAACGGCCGCTGACTCTTTTTTTGGCCTGACCGAACCTACTATAGGCTCCGAAATGAGAATTGCGCCAGATCATGGCGCTTGGCTGTGATTCCAAGGGAGAAAAGCTATGGCTAACGGAACTAACTTTACCACCATCACCAATCTGGGAAAGGCGAATATCTCTTCCCCGCTGCTCAATGGAGACAGCATAAGCCATAAAATTTTTGTAGAAGACAAGGATCGCGTCCTGGTCCATATCCGCATGGCGGATTTGGAGGGTGATATAAAAAAAAAGAAAGCCCTGCCATCATTTGAATTAGCCGGCCCTCGCAAGAACATTTATTTCGACCCCAGCAAGCTGCGCTGCGCGTTGGTGACCTGCGGTGGCCTGTGCCCGGGACTCAACGATATCATTCGCTCCATTGTACTGGAGCTCTATCACCATTATGGCGTACGCAATATCTACGGCATACGCTATGGCCTCCAAGGTTTCATACCCCAGTATGGCCATGAAGTGATGGACCTGGGTCCGTCTTCCGTCGCCAATATCCTGGATCGAGGCGGATCGATCCTGGGATCTTCCCGCGGCCCCCAGGAGATCGATCAGATCATTGATTGCCTGGAACGTATGAATATCAGTCTGCTGTTCATGATCGGCGGTGACGGCACACTGCGAGCCGCGTTGAAAATCGCTGACGAAATCCTGAAGCGCAAGCTAAAAATCAGCGTGGTGGGCATCCCCAAGACCATTGATAACGACATTCACCTCATATCGCGATCCTTTGGTTTCGACACTGCCGTGGATGTTTCCACACAGGCCATCATTGGGGCCCATAACGAAGCAGAAGGCTATCCCAACGGTGTTGGTTTGATCAAACTGATGGGGCGCAATGCCGGCTTTATCGCCGCCACGGCAGCCCTGGCCCAGCAGGATGTGAATTTTGTACTAATCCCGGAAGTGGATTTTGACCTGGAGGGGCACCATGGACTCTTTGCCGCCCTTGAAAAACGCCTGGCCCACCGCAGCCATGCGGTGATCGTGGTGGCCGAGGGCGCGGGCCAAAAGTACTTCAAAGACGCTCCGGAGGAACGGGATGATTCCGGCAATATTCGACTCAAAGACATCGGAATTTTCTTACGCAACGCCATTAGCAATCACTTCAAGTCGAAGAACATTGAAATCAATATGAAGTACATCGATCCCAGCTACATGATCCGCAGCCTGCCGGCCAATGCCAATGACAGCGTTTTCTGTGGTTTTCTTGGACGCAATGCCGTGCACGCCGGCATGGCCGGTAAGACCAAGATGGTGATCGGCAGCTGGAACAACCACTTTGTCCATATCCCCATGGAAGCAACCACCAGCAAACGCAAACAAGTTACACCAGACGGCGAGTTGTGGTCAGCGGTGTTGGAAGCTACCGGCCAGGGATCGTTACGGAATCCTGTATAGCACCAGGAGTGAGCGGATCGAAAGCCTTGGTGAGGGACCGGAGTTTGAATTGCCCGCCATCAGGCATTCAGAAGTCAGAATTCAACCGCCCGAAGGAAAGAGGCCGCTAACGGCCCTTAATCTCGCTCCCTCTTTCCAACGCCGTTAGCACACAGAATGTAGGAACGAAGGAAAAAAGAGCAGCGACAACCATATTCAAAGGTCAATATTCAAAGGTTTTTCCTAAGCTAACGACACCGACCTTTTACCTTCAATCCTAAATTTTATACCTTCCACCCACGACCTCAATCCATCAACAACCCCATCGCCACTTCGGCATGCTTTTTAGCGGCGCCGCGATGAGCCAAAATCGCCCGACGACCGGCATTGCCCGTATAGAGCGCCAAATGGGGCCTTCGGAGCCAATTGGCCGCCACGGCCGCCATTTGATCCGCATTTTGCACCATAATTGAGCCACCCGCAGCTTCAATGAGCTGTTGGGCGTCGGCAAAATCCTCCATGGAAGGGCCATACATGATGGGTTTGGCCCAAGCCGCGGCTTCCAGCAGGTTCTGACCGCCTTTGGGAACCAGACTGCCCCCGCAAAAAACAAAGCGCGCCACGCTGTAAGTGTCGGACAACTCTCCAATCGTGTCTAATAAAACCACTGGAGCGCGTCTTGGATTGGTTAGGCGATCCAAAGTACTACGCCGCTGGCATTGCAACCCTCTCTCTTTAACCCAGTACTCGATTTGCGCCACGCGTTCGATATGCCGGGGCGCGATTATCAACACCAATTCTGGAAAACTAGAGCGCACACGCAGATAGGCATCCAGGACCGTACGCTCTTCAGGCTCCCGAGTGCTACCGGCGACAAAGACCGGCGTATCTCCCGTGAGGCCAAAAAGCTCCATGGCCCATTGAATGGCCTGCTGGCCTCCGACAATGGGATCTGGCCCATCAAACTTTGCGTTTCCATTCACTACAATTCGATCTTCACTGGCCCCTAACGAGTGAATGCGTTCGGCGTCAGCCTGAGAAATCATGCTGAAGACATCGACATGTTCCAGGACATGGCGCATTAACGGGCGTATTTTTCGGTAACGTTTAATGGCTCGCACGGAAATTCGTCCGTTCAAAATAACCGTCCGAATCCCACGGCGCTGGGCTCGGACAATGAGATTGGGCCATAATTCCGTTTCCAAAAGAACTAGAGCCTTGGGCCGAACCAGTTTCAGGGCGCGATCAGTAGGTCCCAGAAGGTCTATGGGTGCATAAAAACACGCTGCTCTGTTTTTAAATAAAGCATTTGCTCTGGCCAAGCCTTGCCGGGTAGTGGTTGATACAGCCATCTGGCAACGGGGTAACAATCGGCCCAAAGCCTCAGTAATAGCGCAAGCCACACCCACTTCGCCCACGGAGACCGCGTGCAGCCAAACATGATGCCGAGTCTGTAATTGATTGGATATGGAGGGAGGATACCAGCCCAAACGTTGATGGAGCCGGTCCAGTGTTTCTGTATTTTTACGTTGGGAGAACCAGTAAGTAGGAATTGCCAGGGCCCCAGCCGTCGTGCCGATCAAGTTGTAGAAGAGATGAAAGAGATTCATGGATGTTCGATTTCAACGAATCGATTCCCCTTGATGCGCAGTAGGCTGAGCCGTTTAATGGCCTCGCCGTCAGGAGCAAAAGCGGTGGCGCCGGTTACACCGTCAATAAAGCAAAGCTGTTTCATGGCATCGCGCAGTTCATTTCGCTTTTGAATTTCAGGACGCATGATCAATTCGAACAAAAAATTGGCCGTGTCAAAAGCAAATGCTTCCATCAATCCCGGATCAGTGCCATAGATTGACCGATACCCCTCAACGAAACGGCGTACCGTATCGGATTGGCTGTCTTTATAGAAACCATCCACCATGATTGCACTCTGGGCATAGTCACCTGTCATATCGATCAGCTGTTGTGAATGCCATAAATTGGTGCCCGCCAGATAGATATTCTTTACATCGTAGTAAGCAAGTTGTGGAAGAATCAAACCAGAGGTTTTAGGCGCATCGGGGATAAATAGCACATCGAAGTCGACAATTGGCTCTTTAACTTCCTGAGAGATACGACGGCCAAGATTAGCGGCCCTGTTGCGTTCTTGATCCGAGTCCTCAAAATATAGCCCGGTCAGCCGCGGCACCGGATCAGGTATCAGGCCTTCCAGCGAATCAGCGGAAGGACGGTTGCCAAAGAAATAAGAAGGCTCCTTGACCTGGACCACGGGCCGCGCCTTTAAATCCGACGGAATTGGGTAGTAATTGCCGGTCAGGCGCTTGATGGTCTCGGCAAAATCGGTCTGCTCCGGGGAATAGGACTCCACGCCCATCATTCGCCCGCCTTGACGGATGATCTCATCCCAAAAGAGCATCATAAAGGTTTTGCCATAGGCTTCCTTGGGGTACATCACGGCAAAATCGCGCAATCCCAAATCATGTACAAAGTACTGCACCAGAGTTTTTACTTGATTGTGGGGGGTAATAAAGTGGCGAAAAATAAAGTCACCGGTGGTGATCTCCGGCTTCTGGGTGAAGGTCACCATGGGAATGTGCAACTGCTGAGCCTCGCGGGTTGCGGCCGGAGCAGTCACCATGGGACCAATAATAGCACCCACCCGGGCTTGACTTAACTCGCGCACGGCTGCCACCGCACGTTCATCGTTGGAAGCGCTATCCTTAACCACCAATTTGATTATTTGTTGGTTTTCGGTGCCTTTTTGCTGACTCAAGGCCATTTGGATGGCATTCAATGCGCGCTGACCATAGGCCTCGTAGGCACCACTCAGCGGCAACAAACAACCAATGGTACGGGGCTCAAAGGAGAGCCGTTGTTCAAGGATTTCCAAAAGCTGCTGGGCCTGGACGCTATAAGGATGGTCTGGAAATCGGGCACGAAATACGCTGAGCACGTCCAAGGCATCATCGTCATTTTCAGCAATTGCCTGGACCTCCGCATATCGATACATCATATAACCCCGGATCTCCGGAGCTTCCAGCCGATCCCACAAGGAGATGATGTCTTTTTCATCCAATGAGGCTATGGTTTCTATGAGCAGTTTATGCCAAGAGGCGTTTTCGGGGGACGGCAGGGAGGTGTATAACAGATAGGAATATAAAGCCGTGTGGGCTGAGTCCTTGGTGGAACTGGAAAGTTTGACCAAGCGCTGCAGCAGATCATGCCGCAATGTTTGGTCCAACGGTTGCCCCAACATAGCGGTGGCCACCTCGCCAGCTTCGGCCGAGCGATTGGCCTGGATTAACAAGTCGATGAGGGCCAGGTGAGCTTGGGAAGCTTCATGGCTTTGAGGAAATTTCTCAATGGCGCCGCGGTAGAAAGCCTCAGCCGCGCCGAGTTCACCATGCTGCTGGTAGATTGTCCCAATGCGCAAAAACGCCTGTGGGGCGTGACGGCCATTCGCGTATTGAGAAAGATAACGGCTGTAATACCCCAGAGCTTCCTTGCTTTGTCCGCGCCCAAGCAAATCCTCGGCTTGCTGAAAAGCGGCATCATCGGCATCTATGATTGACCGCGCGGTCTCCGCGGGTTTCTGCGGTTGGCTGACGCAGGCACCTATCACCAAAAAAGTGACCAACAGCCAAATACGACCGGCGTGCCTGGTTAAAGCCTGAATGTACTTAAACAACTTGCGATTCCTAACGCTCTTCCGAGGTAAAACAATAACGCGCCAAAGGCGCCCTAAGGCCCCATATCTACACGATTGCTAAATATTGTCAAACCGTTCTTGAAGGTCTGGATGCCCCGACTGCGGAACTTGACAGAATACTTTGTAAAACCATATAGTAAAGCGAGTTTACACTCGATATGCCGGCCATTCAGAGCGTACATCGCAACCAACTCAACCATTCACCCGGCTTGGGTGGAGAGCAACCAAAGGTGGAAGAAAAATGAGATTACCCTCGATTGTCTTGGCTCTTATGCTGCTGCTGATTTTTGGGCCGCCGGCGGCAGCGGAATTTTATCGTTACGTGGACAAGCACGGCAATGTGCTTTACACCGATGATGTCAGCAAAATCCCAGCTGATCAGCGGAAAACCGCGCAGCCTTATGAAGAATCCCGCAGCACGGCCGCTCCGGTTGTAAAACCTGAGAAGAAAAAAATCGCCGGGGAGAAATCGGGAGAGGAAATCGAAAAAGAGCGTCAGCAACTGGAAGATGAAAAAAAAGGATTGGATCGCGAATACAATGATTTGAAGAAGCAGCGGGATGCGCTGGATGAGGCCAAAAAAAGCGCCGTCACCCCTGAACAGATCAAGCAATACAACGATCAAATTGTTGAATATAATACCCGCGCCACGGCACTTCAGGATAAGTTCGATGCCCATGGAGAAAAGGTCAAAGCCTATAATGAAAAAGTAAAATCAAAACCGGAACAACCTGAAAAAAAGTAAATCCATAAACATACTCATGAAACCCATCACCCGAAATTCTTGAATTGAGGGTGAAGCAGGTTTATTTCACTTTAACAAGGAGGAAGAAAAATGCCCAGTATCGACCAAAAAGAGTTCAACCAGGCCCTGGCGGTAGGCCGTCCCCCCAACATCAAGGCCCTTTTCCCAAACTCCAAAGCGCTGATCGTTAGCGGCAAATATATCGATCTGGCCATGCTGGCCAAAGGCAAAAGCATTTGCATGGCCGCCAACGGCCGTAATATCTTCGTGATCCAGGGGGCTTTGCGGGCCGCCCAGCGGGCCAATTCTACGCTGATCATCGAAATCGCCAAATCCGAGGGTGGTACGGATGCGTATTGTGCGATCAACTATTGGAACATGGCGCGCACCGTCGATGCCTTGTGCAATGAAATGAATATCACCATCCCCGTGGCCATTCATGCCGACCATTACGGCATCAAAGGAGAGAAAGACATCAATATTGCCAAAACCGAAATTCCTTCCATGTTCGATGCCGGCATCACCTCCATTGCCATCGATGCTTCCCACATGCCGGATGATCAAAACCTGCTGGCCAGTATCGCCTTGAATCCCTATGTGCCCAAGTGGGCCGGCCTTGAAACTGAAGTCGGCGAAATCAAGGGCAAGGAAGGGCTCTCCACTAAACCGGAAGCCCTCTTTTTGATCCAAGGGTTGAATGCCCACAGCATCTTCCCCAATTGGATTGCTTTGAATAATGGCACCACCCACGGTATCGAAGAGAGCGCCCAGGGCATTCAGGTGGATTTGACCGCTGATATCCACAATGCCTTGAAACCTTACAATGTCTCCGGTGCCCAGCACGGCACATCGGGCAATAGCTCTGAACGCTTGCGCCAGATCGCCCAACAGACCCGCACCACCAAAGCCAATGTGGCCACGGCTCTGCAGATGATCTCCTGGGGTTTGGAGGTCAACGACTACGGCAATGCCATTCTGGACAGCAACAAAGAGTTCATTAAAGTAAAGAACCAGGGGGCCACCGAAGAGATGTGGACCCAGATGAAAACCTATGCCCAAGGCAAGAGCTATAAAAGCGGCGACTACAAAAAACTCAACCTGCCCTTTGAAAGCAAACTGTTGGCCCAGCCCAAGGATATTCGCGAGCGCATGGCCAAGCGCGTGGAAGAGTTTGTCTACAATATGCTGATCAATGTCTTTAACGCCCAGGACACCGCCCCCTTGGCCGTGGCCGCTATTCTTAAAGCCGGCAGTCATGACCCAGGCCCCAAAGGCAAACAAATCGAAAAAGCGGCCGATTGGACCCCGGAGAAAATAGTCGAACGGACCAAAAACATTAATTCGAGTAAGGGTCCGGCGGGGAATTTTGATGATTGATCAGTAGATGAAGTAGCGGAAGGTTGAAGCTATCATGTAAAAGACCCAATTGCAGACTTTACTGAAATCCCCCTGCTCAGGGGGATTTCTTTTTGGCGACAATTACAAGCCATCTCAAAATAAGGGTTTTGGGCCAAAATCGCGGCGGAGGCAAATTTTAAACCGCAGACATACTGAAGTATTTCGAGGATTTAAAATTTGCCTCCAACAAAGAGTTTGGACCAAAAAACTATTTTGAGATGGCTTGTAGTATCTAATGTGAATCTTGCCGCGGAAGAGCAATGGTGAAAGTACTGCCCTGCCCTGGCATGCTTTGCAGGATGATGGAGCCGCCATGGGCCCGAACAATAGCTTGAGCCAGACTGAGGCCAAGGCCTGCGCCGCCCACGGAGCGACTTTGATCACCGCGGAAAAAGCGTTGGAAGATGCGTCTGTGATCCTCCGGCGGGATGCCGGGGCCATTATCCCTAACCTCCATTACAACATTGCCGTCGGCGGAGTTCACCGTGACCCACACCGACCCGTTCATATCGGTGTATTTGATGGCATTGTCCACCAGGTTGGCTATCAAACGTTGCAGCATTTGTTCATTGCCTCGCACGCTACATGGAGAATCGGCGCTGCAGTGCAGACTGATCTGTTTATCTTCCGCCAACGGTTGGAAGAGGACACACGCTTCGCGAGCCACTTTGGCCAAATCCACATTTTCCAGCGTGATGGGATCAACACCGGCTTCGGTACGCGAGATGGTCAACATCGTATTGATCATCTGTAGCAAGCGGTCGCACTCTTCGATGGTGCTGGCCGCCATCTGAGCATATTCTTCCATGCCGCCGTCACTGGTCAGGGTCACTTCGGCCAGGCCTCGGATTCGGGCGATGGGGCTACGTAAGTCGTGGGCGATGTTATCGTTCATTTGACGGATACCACTGATCAGCTGCTTGATGCGGTCAAGCATTTGGTTAAAGGTAACCGCCAATTGGTCGATTTCATCATGTCGGTGCAGTACCGGCACCCGAGTATCCAAATCTTCTTCCGATATCTTCTGCGCGGTCTGGGTCACTGACGCTACTCCCGCAAGGGCGCTGCGCGCCATAATCCATCCCAGCCCCACGGCAATCAGAAGCAAAACGCTCATGGTGATGACAAAAGTGCGTTTAAATGTTTCCACCAAGTGGCTTTCATTCTGCAGTGAAACGCCCAATTGTAGCACCACGTTAATACCAATGCGCTTGTAGATGATACGGGCGTTATAAGGTCTTCTGGGAATGGGCTGGGTGACCAGGCTGAACAACCGTCCCTCTTCCAATACCGCATCCACAGCCTTGCGATCGATGCCGATGTTTTTCCAGTAAGTCATATTTGAGGAGGAGAAAAAAACGCCGCTGGGATAAAAAAGGCGAAAGAACATCTTCTGCTCGCCAGTCGTCTGGACTTGCAACAACGCAGCCCGGCGCAGCATTTCACCGCCTTCCAGGGCATACACCTGGGCCAGTCGGTTGGCGTTGGTTATCAGGTCCTCGTCGGTGCGTTGGGAAATCAAACGCAGGATGAGAAGATAAAACAGCGCAAAGGCCACCGTGGCCGACAGCACGAAGACAAAAACGTACCATAGGGTCAAACGGAAAGCCAACGAATGGCGAAGCCTATTGATCCTGGCGAAGAACATAACCGACCCCGCGCACCGTATGCAGCAGTTTATCTTCCAAGCCTTTATCGATTTTGTCCCGCAACCGGCAGATGCGCGCCTCGACCACATTGGTCTGGGGGTCAAAATTGTAATGCCACACATGCTCCATAATCATGGTCTTTGAAACAACTTTATCAGCATTGCGCATAAGGTAAGCCAGTAAAGAAAATTCCAGCGGTTGCAGGTCGATACGGCGGCCGCCCCGAAATACTTCCCGAGTGACCAGGTCAAGACTCAGATCGCCCACTGTCAGACGGGTGGGTTCGGCTGCCCCGCTGGCCCGGCGTACCAGCGCTTGTACTCTGGCCAGCAGCTCGGCAAAGGCAAATGGCTTGGGCAGATAGTCATCGCTGCCGATTTCAAGGCCTCGGACACGATCATCCACAGAGTCCTTGGCGCTCAGAATGATGACCGGTGTTTTGACTTTTTCGCGACGCAGATGCCGGATGACCGACAAGCCATCCCTTTTGGGAAGCATTAAATCGATAATAATGACATCATAAGGCTCCACCAGAGCCAAATCCAACCCACTTTCGCCGTCAGGCGCATGGTCCACGGCAAATCCGGCCGATTCAAACCCCTTGATGACAAATGAGGCGATTTTGGGATCATCCTCGATGAAAAGCAGACGCATGGTGTTTTCCTTTGTCTGTGGTCCTTTGTCCGTATACGTCAAATACTTTGAATTTTATCTGTAATTTTCTTTTAAATGTCAATTCGTTAAAAAGGAGAACAATTGATTCATCAAACACCGAGACCATCGAATTTTGGACCGAATCGGTTATAAAACCACTCAGCCATTAGACCATTCGATCAATCCCCAAGGGAGCGGTGGCATTGCAATTATCCCCTCACCACAGTAAAAGAAGCAAATAGACAACGATTTATAAAGGGCAGGAGGCCATATGGGTTTACAAGATCGGATCAAGCAGGATTTAGCGCAGGCCATGAAGGCCAAAGATGAAGAGAAAAAAAGCATCCTAAGGGTGATCATGGGTGAATTCGGCCGGCAGGCCCAAAAAAGCCTAACCGATGATGAAGTGGTTCAAGTCGTCAAGAAATTAATCAAATCGGAAAAAGAGGTGTTGGCTCAGACCGGCGGCGGCGAGAGCAACCGTTTTATCGTAGTGGCTGAAAGCTACCTGCCCAAGATGGCCACTGAGGCCGAAATACTCGCATGGATCAAGGCCAATATCGATTTTTCAAAATTTAACAATAAGATGCAGGCCATGAAACCGATAATGGCCCATTTTGGCGCCGGCGCCGATGGCAATCTGGTGAAAAAGGTGTTGCAACAGGTATAGCCAGTTCCGACGGTGATCCCCACCCGGCACCCCCGATGGGAACGGGGAGCCAGGCTGGAAGCAGCAACATATGGGATTAGGGCTTAATAGATTCCAGCGCTCCAGAGCGACACAGCCAAATACGCCCTGGAGCGAGGTTGCGCCTCCGAGCCAACCCAAAATCAATCGTACATCTGCGTTCCAACCGGCAAGGCTAGGTGGTATCGATTGGAGTCAGTGCTGTCGATGGAAGAGTATGGCATGGTCGGCATGGTGAATTGAAAGCTTTGGATCGCCCGGATCATTTCGCAAGTCTCTATACATTCGTCCTTGGGTAGAAAGAGTCTGTAACACTGTTTGCAGGGAGAGGATATCATGGGATCTCCTTTTCGGTTGGGGTACTTTTTCGAAATCCTCGACCTCCGTCATCTACCGCTTTCTTTTCCCTCAGTGATTGAATCACATTCAGGGACACCCCTATCTTTTGCAATTATTGCACCACAATTTAACTTTGAAATATTATTAAGCTATTTCAAATATATAACCAAATACACGTCAACCCTGATCCAATTTACTGACGATATTCGTCAAAATGAGTGACGTATTACAAAAATGGTAAACGGTGGCAGGATGATAGTAGAAGGTGATCCGGGGAAGATGCGGTGATCAAACGGATTGCCGCCCATCGGCCAGTCAAATCAAAGGGCAGCGACTAACATACATTTCTATTCTGCCCGCAAGGCTTCGATGGGATCGAGGTGAGCCGCATGCTGGGCAGGCAATATGCCAGCCAGCAATCCGATCAGGGCGGCCAACAATTCAGAGAAAAGCACATAACTCCAGGGTGTATGGGTCGGCAAGGCGGGTAGGAGCTTGCCCAGCAGCCAGGCGCCGCCAACACCCAGCGTCAAACCGGCCAATCCGCCCAGGCTGGCCAACACAATGGCTTCGCCCAGGAAAAGAAAAAGCACCTGCCGGTGGTCTGCCCCCATGGCCCGGAGCAGCCCGATTTCAGCGGTGCGTTCCTGGACGGCAATGGTCATGATTGTAAGTATTCCCACACCACCCACCAGAAGCGAGATCCCGCCCAAGGCGCCCACCGCCAAAGTTAATATATTGAGTACCGAGCCGAGCACATCGAGCATCTGATCCTGGGTGACGATCGTCGTGTCATCGCTGCCGTGCCGCGCGGTGAGCAATTCCTTGGCCGCCTTGGCCACATCGGCGGAGTTGCTGCCCGCCGCGTAAAGCAAGTCGATCTCCATGAGACTTTCACGGTTATAAAGAGCCAGCGATCGGCCGGCTGGAATGTAAACCGCATCGTCAAGATCAAATCCAAGCATCTGCCCTTTGGACTCCATTACTCCCGTAATGCGATAGTGCTCGCCGCCGATGCGGATGCGCCGGCCCAATGGATTGTCGGAGCCAAACAGTTCCTGTTTGACCTTGCTGCCCAAAACCGCGAAGGCCCGGGCCGTGCGTGGATCATCATCCGGCAGGAACCGACCTTGGGCCACCCGCATGGACCAGACCTGGGGGGCGGCCGGGCCCACCCCGAACACATAGGTGCGGCGACTGTGGCGCTCGTATTCCACCGCGGCATTGCCCTGTACCACCGGCACCGTGGCAATGACCCGCGGCAGAGCCTGCAAGGCCAGGGCATCGGCAATGCTCAGGGGCCGGACATTGCTGATGATCCCACCGGATATGCCGATCGTGGTGGCTTTGCCAGGGGTAATGCCGATCAGATTGGTGCCGAATTGCGTGAATTCGGCCAACACAAAGCGGTGAATTCCCTCGCCTACGGATGTGAGCAACACCACGGCAGCCACGCCCACGGCAATTCCTAAAGCGGTGAGAAAGCTGCGCAACCGGTGACTAATCACCGCTTGCAAAGAGAGGTTTACGGCATCACCCAGATTCATTGATAAAACGCGTCCTCTTTCAAGGCATAGGGTTCATGGATACTGATGATCTAATCAGAGGCAGCAACGCTATATTGGGGTACAGAAACCAATGCTCATCGGATTTTCACTTTCCCCAGGCCAGCTGTTCTCAACCGCGAATCCCACGGCCTCTGTGTGGCAGGAATCCTGGTGCCCCAATAGCGTTTCATGTCACGACCAGCCAAAATTGGCCGGGTCCAGTCAACGCCGCGACAGTGCCGCCACCGGGTCCAACCGCGCAGCCCGGCGGGCTGGCAGTACTCCGAAGATCAAGCCGCTTACCAATGCCAGGCCCACCGCGGCCGCCGGTGCCCAATAGGGAATGGTGACCGGAAAGGCGGGAAAGATTCTGATTAACACCATTTTTCCGCCCATGGCCAACAGCAGACCGGCACCAGCGCCGATCAAAGAGAGCATGGCCGCTTCCGATAAAAAGAGACGCTGGATCTGCCGGCCAGGGGTGCCCACCGCCTTGAGCAGCCCGACCTCCGCGGTGCGCTGGGACACGGCAATGAGCATTACATTCATGATTAAAATCCCAGCCACGGCCAGACTGATGGAAGCGATCCCGGCCACGGCCAATGTCAGAGACTTGAAGATCCGGTCAAAGGTGGCCAACAGGGCGTCTTGGGTGATAACCGTCACATCGTCTTCATCGTCGTGACGCTCGCGGATAATCTTAAGTATCGCCGCTTTGGCTTTTGGGATGGCTTCCCGTCCGCTGGCTTGGACCATGATCCGAAATAGCGAAGAGCGGTTAAAGAGCGCCGATGCCGATGCCACCGGAATGATGGCCACATCACTCATATCAAAGCCCAGGGATTGGCCTTTTTTGGACAACACGCCGACAACACGGTACCGCCGATCCGCAATGCGTACAAACTGCCCCAGCGGAGAATCGCTGCCAAACAACTCGGATTTGAGTTTATATCCCAATACACACAGCGCCTCGGCCCGGTTGACATCGCCAGTGGGGATAAAACGGCCCTGGGCCATGGTAAGGCCGCGCACTATATACAATTCAGCGGTGGAGCCTAATACGATGACTTCCCGGATCAAATGACCATGTCCCACCGGCGCCGCGCCTACCATAAGGGGGGCCACATGGTGAATGGCACTGCTGCTCTTCAACGACATGGCGTCGGACAGCGTCAAGTCACGAGGCGTCTGCCCCAACAGGGGCGGAGGACCGCCCACAGTTTCAGAGCGGCCCGGTAACACAATCAGCAGATGGGTACCCAGGGAAGAGAATTGATCGGTAACATATCGTCGCGCCCCCTCACCCAAAGAGGTTAATAACACCACCGCGGCCACGCCGATGGCCATGGCCAGCAGCATCAACCCAGTGCGCAGAGGGTATCCAGCCAGGGATCGGACACAGAAAAGGACCACATCCTTGATTTTCATCTCAACCCTCACGATCTTCGACGATGAGCCCATCCATCATCTTAACTCGTCGACGGGCGCGTTGGCCCAGTTCGGGGTCGTGGGTGACCATCACCACGGTCATTCCTTCCCGGTGCAGGGATTCAACAACCTGGATCACCTCGTTGCCCGAGCTGCGATCAAGATTACCGGTAGGTTCGTCCGCCAGGATGATGGAGGGGTGCATGATGGTGGCGCGGGCGATAGCCACCCGCTGCCGTTGACCACCCGAAAGCTGATCGGGTCGATGTTTGGCGCGATCAGCCAGACCCAGCCGATCCAAGGCCTGATCCACGCGTTGCTTGCGAAGGGTTGGATCAATGCCGGCCAAGGTAAGGGGCAGCTCGACATTTTCCGCTGCGCTCAAACGTGGGATGAGATGAAAAAACTGAAAGATGAAACCGATGCGATGGCGCCGAATTTCGGCTTGTTGGCGATCGTTCAAGTCGGTGGTGTTGCGCTCTTCCAGCCAGTAGGTGCCTTGATCCGGACGGTCCAACAACCCCAAAATGTTAAGAAGGGTAGATTTTCCGGATCCTGAAGGCCCCATGATGGAAAGGTACTCACCTGCTTGCACTCCCAAACTGATCTGGCGCAAGGCGCGCACCTGTTCATCGCCGACCTGAAAGGTGCGCTCGATGCGCTCCAGGCGAATGATCATGGCGCCTCCGCCATTCGTTCAGCGGCAGCCCCATCCTGGATTCCGGGAGCATCTGTATTGGTCACCACCCAATCGCCGGGAGTCAGCCCATCGATAACTTCCGTCCAATCCCAATTGCTCAGGCCGGCGCGAATGGTCCGCAAACTTAATTTGTGGCGATCGGGCAGATACACATAGACCTTCTTTCCTTCCATCACGGCTTCGGTGGGCACCCGGACCACATCCTGTCGAGCATCCAGAATGACTTCGATATCGGCGCTATATCCGGCCAGCAGATCTTTGAGGTCTTCGGACCGGTTGAAGGCCACCTCGACATCCACGGTACGGGCCTGCTTTTCGAGATCGAGCACAAAATCGGCGATTCGGCGCACCCGACCGTCGAAGTGCCGATCTCTGAAGGCATCCATGGTGATACGAGCCGGCATCTGGTCCCGAATCTCGGAAGCATCCACTTCATCAATGGGGGCTGTCACATAGAAGCAGGAGTTATCGATAATCTCCACGGCCGGCGGCGTGGGGATGCCTACGGGAGAAGGCGTGACGAACTCATATAGCTTGTTGTTGATCTGGGCAATCACGCCATCAAAGGGCGCCAGTAAACGCGTGCGCTCGATGTTGGCTTGAGTAAGGGCCACCTTGGCTTCCAAGACGCTGACCTCAGTCTGGCCGGCCCGGCACTCAGCTTCCAGGGCCGTGGCCTCGGCCACGGCATTTTCGGTGCGATCTTCGGGCACCACATCTTTTTTGCGCAGGGCGACCAGCCGCTCCGCACTGCGCCGGGCCGCCTCCGATTTCAAGCAAGCGGCCCTGGAACGGTTGCGGGCCGCGGCCATCTCCCGCTGGACCAATAAAAGCTGGGCTTTGAGATCATCATTCCAAAGCTCCAGCAACAATTGTCCCGCCTTGACCGCATCGCCTTCCTTGATGGGTAAGTTATAGATCTGCCCCCCTGCGCTGGGAGACAGTTTGGCCCAGCGGCAGGCTTTGACGGTTCCAGCCCGGGTGTTGGAAACAGTACGTTCCACCGTGCCGCGGGTTACGGCCTTGACGGATACCTGTACTGGCTTTGGACGCGTGGCGCGCACAAGCATAACGATTCCGATGAGTACGACCAGCACCACCATTGCCCAGCGTACGATCCGTCGAAGCATAACCCGGCACTTTCGTATGGAGGAAAACCGTTAAATTCAAAATAGTGTCACTGCCACTCAATATAATCCAAATGAGATCCCATAGCGGCAAAAAAAACCGGGCTGCGCTCTTCAACCATCTGGTTGCTTTCCGCGACAGCCCGGTAATGTCAAGTCGATTTTACAGGATTACTTTTTGGTTCTTTTGCCAGTGAAGGTGCCCATGCCGTAGGCGCCCAGATCCACGTTGCCTTTGCAGGCGTCGCCATCAACCGTGCCTTTGTAAACGATCTCAACGCCGGCGGAGTCGAATTTAATGGTCCATTTGTTGTCCTTAATGGAACCGGTTACCTCGGTTTCACCCAACTGGCCAGAATAGGTGCCGCTCAACTTTTCGCCCTCTTGCTTCAGCACCATCACCGGAGTGCCGCTGCCGCTGGGGGTTTGGACATCCAGATTCCAGGTGCCGGTCATATTGGGCGCATCAGCCGCGACAACCATTCCAGCACTCATCAACAAACCCAAAAATGCAACCGCTACCAAACCAAGTTTCACAGTCCTTCTCATACTTCCCTCCATTTCTTAATTTACCGCATGCAGATGCATCGGCTGTTTGCAGCAAAAATTGCCGCGTTTAACAACTTGATGGTATGAATTTGCCATGATGGAACGATGGCGCCTGAATCGATTCCCATGAAGTGTCGATCAATGTAATCGGACAAGGAAGATTGGCATCCATACAAAATAAAAAAGTATTTTCTCTCTCCATTAAGTTGGTAAGGCACTTACCATGAGCATTTTCCTTTTACCCCAGGGTGGATCTGAATTCAAGAGTTTTCTAAAAATGCCTCACCGCAATTCATCTAAGCAATTTGGTATTGAATAAAACACCATCGATAATCACCTCCTTTATTATGATCCAGTTTCAGGTGGACCTATGATCTTCCAGAGCCGATTTGATCATTCAGACGCAATAATAATAGCTACAGTTTACAAAGGCGTAAAAAAACAGCGCCGCGGCGATGTCGATGGGTAATTGGCACGGGACTCTCTGATTCGCTTGTTGATCACCTCCATGTTTTGTTTTATTCATGATAATCACATGCTATCCTCGCGCTCAAAATATTATTTCTAATTTGGGGAGATCGGGTGGCTTTCCCCCTTCAATGCTAAGGAGCACCACGATGGGAATCAATAATTTGATATTTTTAGAAAACCTGGAGTGGTTCGACGAAACCGGCAAGGAGCTGGTCCACCGTTTGCCACCGGAGGGCTCGGCTGAGATCAAGTACGGGGCCCAGCTGACCGTGCGCGAAAGCCAGGTGGGTGTCTTCTTTTACAAAGGCAAGGCCGTGGAAGCATTTGGCCCGGGTCGTCACACCCTGACCACTGGCAACATCCCAATTCTCACTAAAATCGCCAGTGTCCCCTGGGGCCTGAGCAGTCCCCTGCGCGCGGAAATGTACTTCGTCAATATGAAGACATTCACCAATCTCAAATGGGGCACCCGAGACCCAGTAGCATTCAAGGATTCCGAGATGGGGCTCATTCGCTTGCGCGCATTTGGCATCTTTAACATGCAGGTGGTACAACCCGTGTTGTTCATTAATCGCATGGTGGGCACCCAGGGCGTCTTTACTACCGAGGCGGTCGAAGAGTATCTCAATCGGGTGATCGTCTCCCGTTTCAATGATTTCATGGGCGAAGTCATCGACTCCATTCTCAACCTACCGGCCAAGTATGATGAACTCTCCGCTGGTCTATCCAAACGACTGCAGGAAGATTTCTCTCATTTTGGTCTGGGCTTGGCGCAGCTTTATATTAATTCGGTGACGCCGCCCCCCGAAGTACAACAAGCCATGGATGACCGCAGCCGCTTGGGCGTATTCAACGACATGAACAAACTGATGCAGATGAAGACGGCCATGGCCATGGAAAAGGCGGCGGAGAGCGAGTCCAGCGGTCAAGGCATGGGCGCCGGATTGGGGCTGATGATGCCGGCCATGCTGGCCCAATACTTCGCCAATCCACTCGCTTCAGGCCGGGCGCCCGGCGCAGCGCCAGCCCCACCGGCTCAAGGACCTGCCGGAGTTCCGGAAACGGATTTTACCTGCCCGGATTGTAAAAACCCCATCCCCGTGCATGCCAAGTTCTGCCCGATGTGCGGCCATCAACAACTGGTTTTTCGGCAATGCACCCGCTGCGGCAAAAACCTTACCGCCGGCGCCAAATTCTGCTCCCGCTGCGGCCAGCCGGCCGAAGAAAAACCACAACCCAAAAAATGCAGCGGCTGCGGGGCCGAGAATTTGGGGGACGCGAAATACTGCACCCAGTGTGGCGAGAAGTATGAATAAAGGAATAGATTGACCGCCTTTATTATCGAACATCAGTGCCCCCAGTGCGGCGCGCCCGCGGAATTGGAAGAGACTGACCGCCTCTTTCAGTGTGGGTATTGTCGGGTGAAGTCGTGTCTGGATGTGCCGGGGCCGTTGCAATATATCCTGCCCCATCGGGCGCCGAGCGGCAAGGAGCTGATCTACTTCCCCTATTGGCGTTTCAAGGGGATGCTCTTCTATTGCTTGCCTGGAGAAATCAAGAACCGCTTTGTGGATTTCAGCATGCAGGCCATCGCTTCGCCCGACTTTCCATTCTCCTTAGGGCTGCGAACTCAAACTCAGAAATTACGCTTTGCAATCAAAGAATGCGAAGGCCTTTTTCTACCGCCCGAGCTGCCCAAAGCGGAGTTGATTGCGGATCTTCATGAACGCTTTAGCGCGGAAATCCCGAAGCCAATCCTCCACCAAGCCCAAATCGGCGAGACTATCAGCATCTTGTATGCCCCTTTTTATCTCGACACCCGCTTGGTGGATGCCATTCTGAACCGGCCAGTGGGCAACATAACAGCCGAAGCCATAGCGCCGCTTCTCACCAAGGCCCAGGCGCCCCAATGGTCCCTGACCTTTCTATCCACCCTGTGCCCTCAATGCGGCTGGGATCTAGAGGCGGATAAAAATGCCTTAGTTCTGAACTGCGCCAACTGCCGGAGCACATGGAGACCCAAAGGCGGCAAACTCGAAGCACTCAAATCGGCCCATGTGCCCGCACCCGGTCCCGAGGGTCTTTATCTGCCTTTCTGGCGTATCCAGTGCGATATCGCTGGGGTGACCCTCGATAACTATGCCGACTTGATTCGATTGGCCAACCTTCCCCGCGTGGCCCAACCTGGAGATCAACAACGCCCCTTTTACTTCTGGTGCCCGGCCTTCAAGGTGAGACCACAAAATTTCTTGACCTTTGCCGCCCAGGCCACTACATGCCAGGTGCGCGAAGAGATATTGACCGGTCCGCCGCCCGGTCAATTGCATAGCGTCAACCTGCCGCTCCAGGAAGCGGTAGAGAGCCTCATCTTAACCTTCGCCGGTTTCGCCCGCCCCAAGCAGCACATGGAAGAGATTTTAAAAAATATCCGCATCCAGGCCCGCAGCGCCCTGCTGGTTTATCTGCCTTTTGAGGAGAGCCCCCATGAATTCATCAGACCCGTCATGAACTTAGCCATTGCCAAAAACCTGTTAAAACTTGCGAAAAATCTTTGACCTTCCCTCTGCTCATTCGAAATTGGACTGGTTCAGCCAATTGGACCCCTCGCAGACGACCTTCCAGCCAGGGGCCGACATGGCTGCCCAGAGCGACCCTACAGTGACGGCGTGCCCTCAAGCAGGCACCCGCCACCATATTGCGCAATCCACGATATTTCGTATAATGTATGGAAGCGTCATGATCCGATGAGCACATACAACTTATCACCGTCAGGAGGGGCAATGCCTATCGCCACCAAAATCATTCCACCCACACCGTCGGCCTATTCGTATCAACTTTTAATTAAACACCTGCTCACCACACCCTTGACCTACTCACCCAATCAGGAGATCGTTTACCGCGATAAGCTCCGTTATTCTTATACCGATTTTGTCCGCCGCGTGGCGCGATTGGCCAATGCCCTGGAAGGAATCGGCATCAAGCCCGGCCAAACCGTGGCGGTGATGGATTGGGACAGTCATCGCTATCTAGAGTGCTTTTTCGCCATCCCCATGATGGGGGCCGTACTGCACACCATCAACATCCGGCTCACCTCCGAGCAGCTGATTTATACTATCAACCACGCCGAAGATGATGTCATCCTGGTCAACCAGGATTTTCTGCCCATGTTGGAAGCCGTCAAGGATCGTTTCGAAACCGTGAAGAAGATCATCGTACTCTCCGACGAGGGGATCAAACCCAAATCCACTCTTAACATAGCTGACGAGTACGAAAACCTGCTGGCCCAAAGCGCGGACTACTACAACTTCCCCGATTTCGATGAAAACAGCGTGGCCACCACCTTTTACACCACCGGCACCACTGGCTTGCCCAAAGGGGTCTATTTCAGCCATCGCCAGTTGGTGCTCCATACCTATGCCATCTCGGCTACCTACTGTGCGTTTAAATCCCAGGCCAATTTAACCTCCACCGACGTCTACATGCCCATTACGCCCATGTTCCATGTGCATGCCTGGGGGGTGCCTTACATGGTGACATTAATCGGCGCCAAACAAGTCTATCCGGGACGCTATGAGCCGGATGTTCTACTCAAATTGCATCAAAAGGAGAAGGTCACCTTTTCTCACTGCGTACCGACCATTTTGCATATGCTCTTGACTTCTCCCGCCGTCAAGGACGCCAATCTTAAAGGCTGGAAGATTATAATCGGCGGTTCCGCCCTGCCGCGGGGCTTGGCCAGGGAAGCGCTGAATCGCGGCATCAATGTCTATGCCGGTTACGGTATGTCGGAAACCTGCCCGGTGCTCACGGTGGCCAACCTCAAACCCGAGATGCTCAAATGGGACGCGGAAAAACAATTGAACGTGCGCTGCCGCACCGGATTGCCGGTCCCTGGAGCCTATGTCACCGTCGTGGACCCCAACGGCAAACCCTTGCCCCATGATGGTGTCAGCACCGGCGAGGTGGTCGTACGCACGCCCTGGCTGACTCAAGGGTATTTGAAAGACCCGGAGAAGAGCGAAAGCCTCTGGGCCGGCGGTTGGCTGCACACGGGGGACATCGGCTTCTTTGACAAGGAAGGATATCTGCAAGTCACCGACCGGCTCAAGGATGTGATTAAAACCGGCGGTGAGTGGGTCTCCTCCCTGACCCTGGAAGACATCATCAGCCAGCATCCAGCCATCAGCGAAGCGGCCGTAATCGGCACGCCGGATGAAAAATGGGGCGAAAGCCCCATGGCGCTGGTAGTACCCAAGGATGCCTATAAAGAGAAAATTACGGAAGAAGAACTCATTGATTTCTTTAAACGCTTTGTGGATGAAGGGGTCATCCCCAAATACGGCATCCCCAAGCGTGTCCTGATTGTGGATGCCATTGCCAAAACCAGCGTGGGCAAAATGAATAAGAAAGAACTGAGAAAGCAATATAACTCTTAGGCATAAGATAGAAAATATAGGGGTTTGATCCATGAAAAGCCAAATCAAAGAAGCACTCGGACTCGACTTAGAACCAGTGGCCATCGTGCCTACCAATGAAAAACCCGAAGGCGCCAAGCAGTTCAAGGAGAAGCGCTGGGGTTGTGTCATGTTCATGTTCGCGGCCGCGGCCAAGGGCGAGACCGCGGTCTTTGACCGCAACACCTATGGATGTCAGGGCGGCGGCGTAGGGCTTGGCTTCGGCAACCAGTACCAGGTGTTTGCCGGCGGTCAGGATTGCTTCTGCTATTTTCTCTCCATCGGCAACGATCAATGGGAGCAGGGCCGTCAGGTCAGCGCCCAGGTCAAACCCTTCCTGCAGCCCGACGCCTATGAAGATTTTGTTAAAGGTGAACGCTACATCAAATCCCCCGAGCTGGTGCAATCGTTTATCGCGAACCTGCCCATCGTGGATATCCCGGAAACCTATGTGGTCTTCAAACCGCTGAGCGCCGTGACCGAACAAGAGCCGCCGCCGGCCACAGTGGTCTTTTTAGGCGATATGGATCAAATCTCCGCCATGAGCATCCTGGCCAACTTTCACCGTCCCACCAATGATAATGTCATCTTCCCCTTTGCCGCCGGCTGTCAATCCATGGGCATCTATGCCTTTGCCGAAGCCAAACGCGACCAACCACGCGCCGTGCTCGGATTAAACGACATTTCAGCCCGGCTGGCCCTCAAGCGGCTTTTGAAGAAAGACTTCATGAGCTTTGCCGTGCCCTACAAGCTATTTCAGGAAATGGAAGCCAATGTGCCGGACTCGTTCATCTATCGACACACATGGCAGCAATTGCGCAAAATTCGTTAACCAATCAACCAAGGCACTTCATGTCCCACAACAACGATAATAAAGTCATGAGCGCCAGAGAAGCCGTCAGCCGTTTTGTGAACGACGGTGATGAGCTGATCATCGGCAACTACACCGTAGGCACCTGCGTGGAATTGGTCTTTGAAGTATGCCGCCAAAAAAAACAAGGTCTCACGGTTTACTCCCAATCCGGTATTCTGGATGTAGATGTGCTGGTCAACGCTGGCTGTGTCAAGCGACTGGTCTCCACCTATGTGATGCGCTCCGGCGGTAAAAAAGGCGGCGGCGCTGTGGAGCGGGCCTTGCAGGCCGGCACCCTTGAAATGGAAGACTACACCAATTTCAACTACAATGCGCGCTTGATGGCCGGCATGCACGGTTTTACTTTTATCCCGGTGCTGGAAGGAGTCATGGCCACCGATCTGTTCAGAAAGCGTGGTTTCATGGGTGAAGACAAGTACCGTGTCATCGATTGCCCTTATACCGGCAAAAAGATCCTGACCGTGCCAGCCGCCAATCCCGATGTATGCATCATTCACGTGCAGCGCGCCGACCGTCTCGGCAACGCCCAATACTGGGGCTCCATGGGCAGCGTGGCCGCCGCGGCCCTGTGCAGCAAACAGATCATTGTCTCCTGTGAAGAGATTGTGGAGCACGACATCATCCAGTCCAGCCCACACTTCACCATCATTCCGGCTTTCCGCGTCAACGCCGTGGTACAGGTTCCTTGGGGCGCCCATCCCACTGAAGTATTGGGGCATTATAATCAGGATCGTTTTTTCTACGGTCTCTTTCGCCAATCCAACACCACAGCGGACAATGCCAAGGCCTGGCTGGAGGAATGGGTCTACGGCTGCCCGGATCGCGAAGCCTATCTTGATCACTATTCAGCCCGTTTTGGCATCGACATGTTGGACCGGTTGCGGGCCAAGGCCTACTACTCGGCGCCAGCCAACTATGGGGCCGCCTTTACTTCGGTCTGGGACGAGGCGGGGCGTAATCGGGTCTTTGGCCTGACGCTTGAAGAAGTCGAAGAGGTGATGGAGAAAAAGGGGTTGCTCTATGAGTAAACGCTACACGCTCAATGAACTGTTGATCATCACCTGCGCCAAGGAGATCGAGGATTATCAGAACGTGATTCTGGGCGTGGGTCTGCCCACCACGGCCGGCGCCCTGGCCAAGGCGCTCTACGCGCCCCATGCCAATTTAATGATGGAATCGGGCATCATTGATTTCACACCTCTGGTACCGCTCAACCACATTGCCGACGCTCACGCCTGCCGCGGCTTTTCCTATGCTACCGACCTTTTTACCGCTTTCACCATGACCTACCGGGGTTTTGTGGATGTCTGCTTTCTCGGAGTGGGTCAGATCGACAAATACGGCAACGTCAACACCACCTGCATCGGCGATTACTACCAACCCGAGCTACGGCTGCCCGGCTCGGGCGGCGCCGCCGACTTTATCTCCTATGCCAAAAAGACCGTCTTGACATTGCGCGGCGGCCAGTTCGTGGAAAAACTCGACTACTTTACTTCGCCCGGTTACCTGGATGGCGGCGACAGCCGGGACATGTCAGGCCTCTTCCCCAAAGGCACCGGCCCCTCCATGCTGCTGACCACCCAGGGCGTTTTTCGCTTTGATGAAAAAACGAAGGAAATCTACCTGGCCCAGATCCATCCTGGTGTCACCGTGGATCAAATTCGCAGGCGCGTACCCTGGGAGTTGATGATTTCGCCAAACCTGACCCAGACTCAACGGCCCACAGATGAAGAAATTGAATTCGTGCGCCGCTTCGCACCAGCCGAAGCGTTGGGCCGGGAGACCGCCACGGAGCTTTCCATCCAGTATGTGATGCATCGTGCCAAAATGCGGGCGAAAAATTGATGCTTCTTTGGAGTCATTTATTTAACGCACAGAGTTCGCGGAGGAACGCTGAGGAGAATTTTTTATAAAAGATCTCTGCGTATCTCTGCGAACTCTGCGCCTCTGAGTTAAAAACTATGGCTCATCCGACATTTTAATGGGCCTACCCAAGATATTGTGGTTCAAGTATATTGATAGAGGGCTTTTACAGCCCCTGTGCCATTTGACCCGGGATGATGGTCTGGGGGGATTTTTTATGGGTC
>JAKALP010000056.1 GCA_021824175.1 Deltaproteobacteria bacterium | reverse complement strand
CTAATTGCGTACGAAGATTTTTTAGAAGTACATTTTTTGCTAAAATTACAAGTTGGAACGGTAGTATAATTATAACTAATTGAAATTAAACAATGGTTAACCGGACAGCAGTGATCTTAAATAATCTTTTGGGCCAAACTCTTTGTTGGAGACAAATTTTAAATCCCCGAAATACGGCAGCATGTTTGCAGCTTAAAATGTGCCTCCGTCGCGATTTTGGAACAAGATCTTTTTTTGTGGTGGCTTGGAATACAACCAAATGATAGATAGAAATTAATCAGGCATCGATCTTTTCGTCCAGCTTCCTCAGGCCTTCCATGAGCAGCTCCATAAACATCCCCAGTTCGGGCATTTCCATCTCCTTTTCGGCAAGCCCGGGAATGAATTGAAAACGGCCCTTCTTTTCGGCCAGCATCGCAAAAAAGGCCGGCTTGCCGATCCGGCGGCCATACTTGGCCTGTACAATCGTGCCATTGCGAAATAACATCGTCGCCGGCCCCTTGGATAGGTTAAGCTTCAAGGTGCCGGTTTTGAGGTTGTAATTGAGGGTCTGGAACAATTCTACGGGCGGCATTTGTGACAGGGTGCCCGTCATCCCGGAAGAAAACTCCTTTGCAATCATGACATTGGATTTGGCCAATCGCCGCGAGAGCAAGCGGGCAAAATACATTTGCAGGGAAGGAAAGCGGTTGAGTACTTTTAGAAAGTCTTGCCCCCGGATATAAAGCACGGTCGTTGCTTCGATCACCCGGATGGAGGCGCCGACAGGGTCGCCACTAATCAGACTCATTTCGCCGAAGACTTCTCCGCTTCGCAACTTCGTGATGCTGATACCTTCCTCATCCATTACATTCACGAGCCCTGAAAGAATAATGTATAAATTCTTTCCCGGCTCGCCCTTATTGATAATATATTCTTCCGGTGCGTATTTTCTAAGCCGCAATAAGGATACAAAATCCTTCAGGCTGGCTTCATCCAGTGTTCTGAAAATCGAAAAATTGCTTAATAAACTGGCGATAGTCTGCACATCGGCGCTGTGCTGCTTAATATCCTCAACCAAGGCAATGGTTGACCCTTTTTTATGTTCCAGCCGGATTTCACTATGGCATTCACCGCATGAGATGATACTGTCTGGAATCCGATCGACCCGCTCATGCTCAATCAGCATCTTTGTCAATTCGGCGATAAGCGTCCTGCATTCTCGCCTTTGACTAGGCAGATCAATAATGGCGGTGGAAATGAATTTACTACCTTTGTTGTGATGAAGCAAAAGGGCATTGCCTGAAACCTTAAATTCATCACCTTTTTTATAGAAAGGACATCCTGAAACTTCTACGACTTTAAAAACGGCTTCTGTAAAGCTCATGTCACCTTCCAATGTTTGTCCTGGCATGAACCGAGCATCAGCATTATGGAGACACTTACCGGCCCTTGCCATAAGATATGACCTTACTGGCGGTGCAGCGCTCCTAATACATACCAACGAAAACCATTTGATGCAACGATACTCTGTTTAACTCTTGGCGGGAAGTCTAAGAAATGATTTGAGGCCTTATATCCCCGGACCCTTTTGGGGCAGTCCGCGGCCGAAAGAAGAGAAGTTTAAAAAAAATAACCCGTGGGATCGTTCACCAGCAATTAAAAAGCGCACCCTTACTTCACACCCATCCATACTTTATAAACGACCGGCAACCGAACCCACGGGCAAACTTGGTATCATGCTTTATAAGGATCTAACCGCTTCAACTTCCAATCAGACAACATAAAAAGTTGCATAGGTCATAGAAAGACAAAGCATATTGTGTGCCATCAGGTGGCTTCGGTTGGCTTCATAGCTGACTTCACATCCATTTCAAACGAATGCGCCTCGGTCTACCTTCGCTTATTCTTAATAAGAAAATAACACTTTGAAATTATTTAGTTTAATATTTCTATTAGACTCGATGGTCGATTATTGTGGATCGCTTGCCAAAGCATTAGATAAAAGTCGCCCTCACCCTCGGCACCAAGAGTATCCAATCACCGTCACTTAGGGCACCCAGCTGCCGCGCCTTTTTGGCGTGGCCACCGCCATGAATATTTAAATAAACATAAAATTCAATATGTTGTAATGACGCGCCAACTTGCCACAGCATCATGTCATTTTGACATATCCAATTGGCTCTCAAGAGTCTTTATTTTGCGTTGCAAGGTTCTCAAACCAATCCCGAGCAAACGCGCGGCATGGGTTCGATTTCCTCCGGTCATCGCTAACGCTTTGGCGATATGCCGCTTTTCCATCTCTTCTAAGGGAAAAAAAGAACTGGTGGTGCCCCGAGGAATCTCCTGGTAGCCAATTAGATGCTGCATGGAAGCCAAGCCAAGCTCTTGGCCACTTTCTGCCAGAACCGCTGATGCAATGATATTTTCCAGCTCACGCACATTGCCCGGAAAAGTATATTGTTCAAGTAACTCCATTACAGCGGAAGAGATCTTTTTAATCTGCTTTTTATTCTTCGCGGTGTGAACCTTAAAAAAATATTCCGCAAGATATACAATATCCTTTGGTCTCCGGCGTAATGGAGGAATATGGATATGATATTCGTTGAGGCGAAAATATAGATCCCGCCTCAATTGACCGGATGCCATCGATTCGCCAATATCGCGGTTGGATGCCGATAAAATGCGTAGATCCACATTGGTGATATCGGTGCTGCCCAATCGGTAAAATTCCTTTTCTTCGATAACGCGCAACAGCTTGCTTTGCATGGCCGGGGCCAATTCCGTAATTTCATCAAGAAATAGAGTGCCGCCACGGGCGGTCTCAAAAAAACCACGCTTGTCAGAGACAGCACCGGTATAGGCGCCACGGATGTGACCGAAGATATCGTCTTCAAAGAGGCTCTGGCTGAAAGCCGGCATGTTCACCGCCACGAAAGGCCCGTTGCTGCGCTTGCTGAGCTGATGAATGATCCGCGCCAACATACCTTTGCCGACACCGGTCTCTCCAGTAATCATAACGTTGTACTCGCTCTCGGCGCAAATTTCAGCTTGCCGAAAAACGAGGGCCATCGCCTCATCTTTAGCGACCATGGATAAGAACGCATCTGGGTGTTTGAGTTCTTCAAAACTCTGGGGGCGCTCAAATAAGGCCATCCCCTGTTTGAGCTGATAGCGTTCCAGGGCATGCGTGATCGCAATGGTCGTCCGCTCCAGATTGAGCGGCTTGACCAGGTAATCATAGGCTCCGAAGCGCATGGCCTTTACGGCCATTTCCACCTCATCCACTGCGGTAATAATGATGCATTCCGTGGCCGGCGAATCCTGTTTTACTTTCTTGAGTACTTCTATCCCGTCAATATGGGGCATGATCAAGTCTATAAGCACAAGACTATAGCGATGGCGGCTGATCAGCTCCGCGACTTTGCGGCTGTCGGAAATCAATGCTGGGTCTGGCAATCCCGCGCTCATCAGGGCTGCCCGAATTGAGAACAACAACCCCTCATCATCATCGACGATCAAGACAGGCGATTTATCCGGCAGATGTTGCATTCAGACACTCATGGATGTTATGGAGAAAATTTTCAATATTGATTGGTTTGACTAAAATCTGTTTAAAACCGAGCCGCCTGGCCGCAAACACATTAGGATGATCCGGGAAACCGGTAACGATGATTACCTTCATTAGTTCAAGCCCCAGCTCGTTTTTGATGGCCCGGCAAACCCCAAGGCCATCAATCTCGGGCATGAACATGTCCAGCACTAACAAATCAGGAGGATCACTGCCCAGGCGGATCAATGCCTCGGCCCCGTTGGAGAACCCTTCCACTTCGCAGTACATTTTTCTGGAAAGGACTTGAATAATCAAGGCGCGGAAGGCCGCATCATCATCCACGACCATGATGCGATGGGGCTTTTGACGCTCACTAGTGGGCAACACAACCGTAAATGTTGTTCCCTGCCCAGCTTTGGACTCAAAAAAGATATCCCCATTATGGGATTTGACCAGATTATAGGTCACTGAAAGCCCCAAGCCCGTTCCGCCTTCAGCTTGACGGTCAGTCACAAAGGGATCGAAGATCTTCTCTCCCACCGCCGGATTGATACCACGGCCGTTATCAGTAACCTCAATGGTAACGGCCTGGTCTTCGGTTCGAAAACCGGTTTTGATCTGCACAAGTCCCTTTGAGTGTTCAATGGATTGAATGGCATTGATCAATAGGTTGAGCACGATCTGCTCCAGATTTTGCAGATTGGCATAAAGCAGAGGCAGATCTGGCGCCAAAATCATTTTCAACTGAATCGTAGATTTGGACAGGGTCGAGGTGGCCAGGCGAACCGCATTTTCCACGGCGTTATTAACCTGAACGTTGGATTTATCGGCGGGAGTGCTTTTGCGTGCGAACTGTTTAAGCCCCGTCACAATACGGGCCACCCGATGGGCGGCCATTCGCATGTCGGAGATCAACCGCAACATGTTTTGACTGAGAAAAGAATACTTCAGACCACCAAATTTCTGCTCCTTATAATGTTCAGGAAGCGAATCAAGCAACGGTAATAAATCGTGCCAGATCTTCTCGAACAGCGGCAGATTAAACAGCATCAGATTGATGGGGTTGTTGATTTCATGGGCCGCCCCGGCCACCAGTGTTCCCAGGGCCTCCATCTTCTGGGCTTGAAAAAGTTGCCGTTCGATTTGCTTCTGATCGGAAATGTCTCGGCAAATGCCCCCTGCCGCCCAGACGCGCTCATCTTGATGGATCGGGAAGAGTGTATCCTGGTGATACTCTACCCCATTTTCAGTCTCACGTTCATGGGCAAAAGTCTCCACATTTCCCTTGGCGAATACCGTTTTCAGGCGTTCCCGGTAAACCTTGCAAATATCATGAGCGTACACATCTTGCAGTCGCCGCCCGACCAACTCTTTGCCGCTCTTCATCCCGAATCGCCGCACCTGATCATTGCTGGAGATAAAGGTCCCCTTCTCATCAAGCATGAAAATATGATCCACCGAAGAGTGCACAAGGGCGCGAAACTGGGCTTCACTATTGCGCAGGTCCGCGTTGATTTCAGATTGCACCGCCAATTCATGTTTTAATTGCCGAATGGTTTCCAGCATTTGACGGATCTGATTACAGAGGGAGCGTTCCCTGCGGGCCAGCTTGAAGCGGCGCAATTCGGCTTCAGCTTGGCGAAGTTGCCGTGTGGTCACCACCAGCGCCTGGCGTGTATCGGCGAGGATTCGGTCTTGATATGCCTTATTCAGATTGGGTGAGTAGCCTGGAGCCCCAGCGTTCTGAGGCTCCGGACCATTATTTTTGCACTTTGCGGTATCCAGCTTCAAATGCTGCAATCCCATGGGGATAAGATATAGATGAGGGCTATGCTTTGCGCCCCTCCCCCTGGCCAATGGCATTGAGCATCAGGGTGATGGGACGATCTTCCTCGGTACCGCAGAGCAATTGGATCGGCGCCGGCCGGCGGTACTGGTCATCACCGGCCGTGGCGGCCAGCCATTTCTCCCGGAACTCTTTAACCACCAAAAAGGCTGGTGAGGAAACATCCACCAGGCTCTTCTCCAGCACCAAGGTCAACCGCCCTTTACGTTCTTCAAGCCGCATCAGGGGAGCAATGGGCACCCCCAGCGGCTCCCAGTGATTAAAACCATGCTCCAGATTGCGAATCGCGGCCATCTGGCCGGTGGCCCCATTGGCGATGAGGCTGAAGACCGTCAGTCCTAGATTGTAAGTGTAAGTGCAATCGAAAACCGTGGGATCGCTGCCCCGGCCGTCGTAGCCATAAAAATGGGACTGGGTTTTAAATGAAGGTACGGAAAGCTTGTAGATCTTCTCAATGGCCGGTGGAACATTGTCTTCGGCGCTCATGGCCCGCGCTTGAATCAAGGCGTTTTTCAAAGTACGCAAAGAGATGATATTCTCTTTGACAAGCAAGTGTTGCCCTCGTCCGTGATTTCGGAACAGTATCGGCCCGTAATATTCCGGGTCCAAGCCCGCCTGCTTCAACACCTTAGAGAAATAATCCTTTTCAATGCCCACCACGTATTTGCCTTGATCCCGTAATATTTTCAGGTAGTCTTTCACTAAATTGAGAAGTACCTTTTCAGTGGGTACCTGGGAGAATTGGAAATTGCCATGGCTGTCGCGTTCCGTGAGCAGCCCTTCTTGAAAAAAGGCCGGCAAGTCATTGAACACTTCATCATCGCGAGCATTCCAAATATTGGTATTCAGTCCCTGGGGAACATCTCTGACCAAATGGCCCAAGTAATCCAGCTTTTGCTCCAACGTAGGCAAACTGGTATGAAAGTCGCGATCATGGGTAGAATTGTAATGGGCGATGATGGTGTTCAGTTTGATGATAAACACCTCAATTTCGTTGATGAACTCCAAAATACCTTCCGGGATCACGACTGTACCGTAATTTTTTCCCACTTCGGCCCGCCGTACGATGGCATTACAAATCACGCGCGACAAATGCCTCAAGGTCATACCATAAGCCGTATAATCCACGGCCCCTTCCGCTTTAGCCTTGGCCAGGCGCTGCTGATCCACATAGTCGGCCATATCTTCACCGATTAAGGTAAGGTTGGCGTGGGTCTGCAAAGCCACTTCCAGGGCCAAATGGCTGGCCACGCGTCCCATGACACGGCAAATGTGCCAATACTTGATATCCGAACTGCTATCGTTGCTCAAATTGCTGATGGAAGAAGCAAAGGCGCGTGCAGCGGAGTGGAAGCCAAAAGACATGGCGCAAAGCACATTGCCGTCCGCATCCCGGACTTGTATATCGCCATCAATGGTCTTAGGCACGCCAATGATCTGCACTTTCTCTTTATATAAGGCCTGGGACAAAAAGGCCGCGTTTGTATTGGAATCGTCGCCACCCACCACTACTAGGGCGTCCAATTTCAGAGATAAAACTGTTTCCTTGGCCAAGGCCATCTTTTTGGGCGTATCAATCTTGGTGCGGCCAGTCTTGATCATGGTAAAGCCGCCGAGATTGCGGTAGGCATCTACTATCTCGTCGGTCAGCTCAACATATTCGCCTTCGATGATTCCTTCGGGCCCAACCAGAAAGCCGAAGATACGATTATCCGAGTTTACCCGCTTGGCCGCATCGTACAAACCCGCGATTACATTATGGCCGCCGGGTGCTGGCCCGCCGGAAAAGACAATACCGATCCGTCTGGCACGGGAATATGACTGGATAAATTCGGTGCTCGGTTTTTTTTCGGTGACAATGGTTTGCACCTTGTTATGAATGATATCCGGCAGCTGCCGGGCGGCCTCGGGATCGATGTCAAAACGAAATTTATCCACACCCACCGCACGGGTATAATCGGAAAGAAATACCGGACAAACCGCCGGCCGAAAAGAGCGCCGCTCCTTGACCGCCTCGCTAATGGCTGATGTCACGTTCTGAACTTCAGGACTCTTTAACAGGGTATGAATATCGACAGGTGTAGTATGCGTCACAAATACCTCCCAGATTTAGATCGATGAAATAAGATGTGAGCCAAACACGCGCCACACCAATCAGGGCGCGTAACGCAAGATGTTTTTTAATACCGGCCCCTACGTATACAAGTCAAGTGATTTGGGGGGCTGGTATGGAGACATCTTGAAACAATCGCACTTATCCACGTTTGCAAATAATATAAAAATAGAAATTGATCGAACGCTCACGTCTCCAGACAAGAAGGTGGATCTATAAATGAGTGTTTTAAAACTTAACATACCGAACAAGGCATGCTAACAGGTAAGCTCATCAAGCGCATAGGATTACCTGCTGCCAATCCTAAGCCGGCAGGAAAACACTAGATATTGTGTGTCCCGCGATAATTTTACACCCTCCCTTGGGCTTTTCCCCTTTACAAGCAGCCGATGCCCTGATATGAAAATCACGTTGCGTGCGCAATCGTCTCATTTCAGATCGTACCTGATTGGTCTCAATGGATTCAATTTGCCTTTTGTGATGTACCAACACCCCCAAACATAAGGACCGGGTCCTTCCGGAGGCCGCTGCCATGAAGCTTAAAAAGCTGGAAATTCTCGGTTTTAAATCCTTTTTGGACAAAGCCAGCATTCACTTCCCCGCGGGCATCTCAGCCATCGTGGGGCCCAATGGATGCGGGAAGAGCAATGTCATCGACGCAATGCGCTGGGTGATGGGCGAACAAAGCGTCAAACAGCTGCGCGGCAAAAGCATGGAAGATATCATCTTTTCCGGTGCCAATGGCAAACCGCCGCTCAATATGGCTGAAGTGACGCTCACCCTCGCCAATGATAACGGCAATGCCCCCGAAGAGTTTCGCGACTACGCCGAAATCGCCGTCACCCGCCGACTCTATCGCTCCGGTGAAAGCGCTTATTTCATCAACCGCCAGCCATGCCGGCTAAAAGATATCTACAACCTCTTCATGGGCAGCGGGGTGGGCACGCGCACCTTTGCCATCATCCAGCAAGGCAACATCGGCGCCATCATTGACGCCGGTCCTGATGAGCGGCGGCTGTTTCTAGAAGAGGCCGCGGGTGTCACGCGTTACAAGTTCAGAAAAAACGAAGCCCTGCGCAAGGTTAAATCCACCGAACAAAATCTGTTGCGCCTCAACGATATCATCGCGGAGGTCAATCGACAGATGGCCGCCCTGCACCGCCAAGCCAAAAAAGCAGAGCGTTACCGGCTGTACCAGGAGCGCGCCAAAACCATCGACACGCGACTGCTGTTGAGTCAATTCGACGATTTCACGCAGCAAATTCAGGAAACCGAAGGCTTGATCCGCGAACTGAAAGACGCGGACATCGCCCATGTGACCCAGCTCAAGAAGATCGATGCGGCCGTCGAAGAAATCAAGCTGAAACGGTCGCAGAAGGATCAGGAAATCTCAAAACAGAAATCCCACCGTTTCGAAGCTCAACGCAATATCGACCGCATCGAAAGCGAGCGCAGCCACCTCAGCAAAGAGGCTGAACGGCTCGGGTTTGAAACCGATTCTTTGCTTCAGGCCCAGAAAGAGCTGACTTCCAAAACAGGCAATATAGAGGTGGAGGTGGCCCAGGTGCAGGGCCAGAATCAACGACTGCAGGAAGAGACCGGCATCATCCGCACTCTCATAGAGGAAGAAAAATCAGGTGCCCAAGGGCTGCAGGAAGAGCTCAGCCGGCTGAATCAATCGGCCGAATCCAATAAAAATTCGTTAATGCAATTGGTGGCTGATGAGGCCCGGTATAAAAATATTTACCAGACCGCATCCAACAACAAAGAAAACCTGAAACGACGACTTAAACGCATTGATGAAGATGTGGCTCTGGCCGCCCAGAAGACTGCTAAGGCCGAAAAAGAACAGGCCGAGGCCCAGAGCCGGCTGGACGAAATTAAGACGGCCATTGCCGATTTTGAAAAACGCATCAACGAATTGAAGCAAGAATTAACTACCCAGGCGGCTGAACTGGGCAAACAGGTCAAACACTCCCAGACCCTGGAACTCGAGCGCAACAAGACGCGCTCCCACTTGGCCACCCTGAAGAAGATGGCCGCCAATTTTGAATGGTACCGCGACGGCGTCAAAGCCGTCATGCAAGCCCGCCGAAGTGAAGAGAATGATTCCGCCGCCGCCTTGAATGGCATCGTGGGCCTGATGGCCGACGCCTTGGAACCTGAACCGGGGTATGAAAGCGCGGTGGAAGCTGTCCTGGGAGAGTCCCTGCAATATATATTGGTAGATCACCAGCAGGCGGGGACCGCGGCCATCGACTACTTACAACAGACCGGCGCAGGACGCAGCGGATTTATCCCCATCGCGGCCATCAAACCACTGGTCACCCCCGAACAGACCACGGTGGCGCCTGAACACCGCCTGTTGAATCATGTGGTGATCAAACCCGAATTCAGCGCCATCGCCGAGGCGTTGTTGGGCCACGTGGCGGTGGTGCCGAGTATGGTCGAGGCCTTGGCTCTGTTCAACCGCAATGGCCGGGTGCAAACCGTGGTTACCCGAGACGGCGACGTGGTTTCCCACCAAGGAATGTTGATCGGCGGCAGCCAGGAACAACTCACCGGCATTCTG
>JAKALP010000055.1 GCA_021824175.1 Deltaproteobacteria bacterium | reverse complement strand
TAACTGATTATTCCTAATTGCGTACGAAGATTTTTTAGAAGTACATTTTTTGCTAAAATTACAAGTTGGAACGGTAGTATAATTATAACTAATTGAAATTAAACAATGGTTAACCGGACAGCAGTGAATCGGCAAAATAAAAGGGCGCCCAGGGCACCATCGACGGTCGGTGGCCCAGGTATTTGGACAAAGGCTTCTTCATTGAACCCACGATCTTCGAAGGCGTTCCAATACCATGACCATTGCCGGCCAAGAAATTTTCGGGCCAGTGCTCTCGGTGATCAAATATCAAAGCGTCATCGACGCCGTGAGCATGGCCAACAACAGCATTTAAAGTCTGGGCGGCGCCATATTTTCCCGGGACGTGCCCCATGCCATCGCGCTGGCCAAACGGTTGCGCACCGGCACGGTCGACCACCTGCTCAATACCCTGGCGCCTTTCGGCGACTACAAGCAGTCCGGTGTGGGCCGAGAACTGGGGCTCCACGGCCTGTTGGAGTTCACCCATGCCAAGCACATCCATGTGGATCTGACCCAGAAACGTGCCAAGAAATTCTTGTTTGATCTTATTTTCAATGATTAGATTGTAAGCGCCTTGGAGCACAAAGAATTCTATGGGAAGGAGTCTGGTCGTCCGATCTGGTCGCCACGATCGGGCCTTCCCTATTTCATTTCCGGCACAGATGTTTTCACTTTTCATGCGTGTCAACCTTGTGATACACTTCGCTCGTTTAATTACTCTTACAACGCAGTCTATGATCAGAGGTGCACATGCAGGCCAAAACCATCACCGGCACCAGCAACCGGGCACTAGAAATCGATCTAACCAGCCGGACATTTCGCGAGGTCCGGATCAACGAAACCGATCTCGAACTTTACCTAGGCGGCAAAGGGCTGGGCCTCAAGCTGCTCTACGACCGTCTTACTCCAGGGGTCGACCCGCTGGGCCCGGACAACAAAATTGTCTTCAGCACCGGCGTGCTATTGGGCACGGGCGCGCCCTGCTCGGGCCGCTTCGAAGCCGTGACCAAATCACCCTTGACCGGTATCATGGCCAGCGCCTCCTGCGGCGGTCCATTTGGCATGGCGTTGAAAACCTCGGGTTGGGACGCACTCATCCTCAACGGCAAAGCGGAAGCGCCAACTTATCTGGTTATCAACAGCGAAGGCGTGCAATTCAAAGCGGCTGATGGGCTCTGGGGCAAAGATACTGACAGCGCCCAAGACGAACTGCTCAAGGAGGGAAACGGCGCCCTGGTCATCGGCCAGGCCGGCGAGAACCTGGTGCGTTTTGCCAATATCCGCTCCGGTCACCGGTTTCTGGGACGCGGCGGCATGGGCGCGGTCCTGGGCGCCAAGAAGATCAAGGGGATCGTGGCCAAGGGCGGAGAAGTCAAGATCGTGCCGGTTGATAAGAAGAAATTCGTCAAAACCAACCGTAAGTTCTTCAAAGCGATCGAGCAAAACCCAATGACCTCCGGTTCTTTTCGCTACTTTGGCACCAATGCCAATGTCAACCCATCCAATGCCGCCGGCATCCTGCCGGTGCGCAATTTCACCGGCGGCTCCCACGGCGAAGCCCACAAGATCTCGGGCGAAACCATGGCCGAGCGCTTCAAGACGGAGTGGGACACCTGCAAGCCCTGCGTAATCAAGTGCGGCCACAAGGGCACCATCAAGGGGCAGAAGCGGCACATCCCCGAATATGAAACCATGGGTCTTTTGGGACCTAATCTGGAAATCTTCGACCCGGAAGTAATCTCGGACTGGAACGAGCTGTGCTCCTATTACGGCATGGACACGATCACCTTGGGCGGCACCCTCGCATGGGCCATGGAGGCCACTGAAAAGGGACTGATTCAGACCCAGCTCAAATTCGGCGCCACCGAAGGCGTAGCGGAAATGATCCGCGATATCGCCCTGGGCAACGGCATTGGCAAAGACCTGGCCATGGGTTCGCGCTGGGCGTCCAAGAAGTATGGTGGCGAAGATTTCGCCATGCATGTCAAAGGTCTGGAGCTGGCGGCCTACGATCCACGGGGCGCGGTGGGTCAGGGACTTTCCTATGCCACGGCCAACCGCGGCGCCTGCCACCTGTCGGGTTATGTGCTGGCCCTGGAAGCCTATTTCGGCATGGCCAGCCCCCATGCCACGCGCTGGAAGCATTACATGGTCAAATACTTCGAAGATGCCTTTGCCGCCATGAATTCCCTGCACATCTGCCAGTTCACCGCCTTTGCCGTGCAGCTGGAGCCGCCGCTGATCAAGCTGACGGCCGATTTCGTGATCAAACTGCTCAACCAGAATCTGTCGCCCCTGGCCTTGAACCTGATGGACCTGAGTTTGTGGCCGGAATTGTGGCACTCCATTCTGGGCAAGCGCTACATTCCTTACCTGAGCATGCTCAAATTCAGAAAAGCTGGCGAGCGCGTGCACGTGCTGGAACGTTACATGAATACCCGCGAGGGCATCTCCAAAAAAGACGACACCCTGCCGCGGCGCCTGCTGTATGAAGGACGCAAGTGCGACGCCAAGGAGCGCACCGTCCCACTGGAGCCCATGCTCGAAAAGTACTACAAGCTGCGCGGTTTCGACGCCAATGGGATTCCCACGAAGAAGACTCTGAAACGTCTGGGAATTGAGATAAAATGAAATCATCATCCCCAAAAACCTCCGCCGAAAGAAAAAATGATGCCGATGCCTGATTATTATGAGTTCCTCAATTACCCCAAAATTGTCTCCGGCCAATTCGCCCTGGAGAACATCCCCTCTGAGCTGGATGGCTACCATGCCCAAAAGCCCCTGGTGATCACCAGCAAGAGCATTGTGCAGCGCGGCTTGACCAAGCAATTCGTCAAAGCCTTTTACGATTCAACCGTGGTGTTGGGGGGAATCTATGATGAGGTCCGCGATTACGCCGGCATCTCCCAGGCGCGCGAGGCGGCCCAACTCTACAAAGCCCGCGGCTGTGACGCCCTGATCGCCTTGGGCAATGGCCCTGTGGTGGATCTGGCCAAAGCCGTCAACATCCTGGTTTCCGAAAATTTAGACCACCTGGGCCCCCATTTCGATGGCGCCGCGCCGGCGCGGCCCTTAAAACCATTGATCGTGGTGCCGGCCTGCAGTTTCAATGGATGGGAAGCCACTCATGCCATGACCGTGGACAACCGCAGGCTCGTGGCCGATGCTCTCTATCCGGCCGCGGTGTTTATCGATGAACGCATAACCATTGGTTGCTGCCCGGAGTGTCTGGCCGAAACAGGCATCATAGCCCTGGCCCAGGCCTTTGAAGCCATGACCGCCGATGGCCATAACCCCATGATCGATGCCTTGGCCCACCCGGCCCTCAACCTGCTGGCCCAGCATCTGGCGAATGGCGCGCCTCGACCGTCGGACAGTTCGGCTTGCATGGCCCTGGCCAATGCGGCTACCATGGCGGCCGCGGCTTTCTGCAATGCACCGCCCGGCATGGCGCACCTGCTTACCGAAGCCCTGGGGCGTGCCACCGGGATTGCACCGGGCAAACTCATGGCCATTATTCTGCCGGCGGTCATCGACATGCTCCAGGAACAAAGGACGCCGATCAAAGATGACGTGCTGCTGGCATTGGCGGGCTTGGAGCAGTTCGCGACCTCAGCGGGTCCGGACCGCGGGCGCAGTAGTCTGAGAATCATGCTGACGCTCGTTGACTCGCTGAAGAAAACGCTTCCGGCCTTGCGGGAAGCATTTCAGATTCAACGCCACTTGCTGGACCAGGTGGCCCATGAGGCCGCCGGAAATAGCGCGGGGCGCTTTACAGTTCCGCAATGTCTGACTGTGCTGACCCAAGCCATCCAGGAACCGGCCAGCTGAATTCCCAACGCGCACCCACGAGGGAAATCATATGAACATCAATAAATACCCAGAAGTAAAACCGGGCCGCAAACCGCTGAAGCGGATATATCTGGCCATCATGCTGTGGACCGTAGGCAAGGCCATACCTGTGGCGGCCAAAGTGGACCCGGAGATCAAAAAAGAGTTTGAAAAGCTTCCCAAGAATTTTACTCTGCGCCTGATGGTCCAGCCCGAGCGGGCCTTCCCTCTTTTTTTCTACACCAAGATGTTACCTGGCTTTGTCGTCAAAAACGGCATGCTGCCTTACGGGTTGCAGATGATTCTGCATATCGACGCCCAAGGCAAAGTTCACTATCAGGGCGCGGACCCGCGTGGCAAGAAGTTCGATTTGAGCATGGCCTTCAAAAACCTGGAAGCGGCCATGATGATCTTCTCCTTCCGGGAATCGACCCCCACTGGCTATGCCCATGACCGTTTCGTGGTGGAAGGCTATCTTCCCTGCGCCACCACCTTCATGCGGGTATTGGATATCGTGCAGGTTTATTTACTGCCGAAGATCATCGCCAAACGGGCCGTCAAGCGCTACCCCAAATGGTTTGAAATGCCGCCCTGGCGCAAGCACATCAATCGGATCATCATTTATCTGCGGGCCTTTACTTTCTAAATTTGCAGGGCAATCCCGGATAGAGGGAGCATATCATCGATGATAATGAAATTTCACCTCGCACAAAGCCACGAATAGAATATTTTTCTTTGTGCCTTTGCATCTTTGTGACTTTGTACATAATTATAAGGAAAAACCAAATGCCGCTGCCAAGCTTTTACGATTTCTGCTGCCGGGTGAAGACCATCTCGGGCATCAATACCCTTGAACAGATCCCTTCCCAGTTGGCCAATATGAAGGCCGGCCGGCCCATGATCATCAGCGATAAAGGAGTTGCGGCCACAGGCCTGATCCAGGTGGTAATCCAGGCCCTGGGGGATCAACTGCAAATCGGAGAAGTATACGACCAAGTTCCGGTGGACTCCGACTACCGCGTCGTGGACGATGCCGCGAAAATCTACCGAACCAAAGGGTGCGACGCCATCATCGCGGTGGGGGGCGGCTCGGTGATCGATACGGCCAAAGGCGTAAATATCGTGGCCTCCCTGGGGGGCGACACCCTGCTGGATTATGAAGGTTTGGGCACCGTCAAACGCAAGCTCAAGCCCCTGGTGGTGGTGCCCACCACCGCCGGCACCGGCTCGGAGATGACCCTGGTGGCCGTGATCGCCGACCCGGATCGCAAGATCAAAATGCTTTTCCCCTCCTATTTTATTCTGCCCGACCTGGCCGTCATTGATCCGCGCATGACCAAGACCTTGCCGGCCGCCTTGACGGCCTCCACGGCCATGGACGCCATGACCCACGCCTGCGAAGCCTATTACTGCCTTGAGAAAAACCCCTTGAGCGATTCCTTCGCCTTCCGGGCCATCCAACTGATCAGCCAACATCTGCTCAAGGTCCTGCAAAATCCCGCTGATCTCCAGGGCCGTCTGGCCTTGGCCAATGCTTCGGCCATGGCCGGGATCGCTTTTTCCAACTCCATGGTGGGCATGGTTCACAACCTGGGTCATACCGTGGGCGCGCTGTGCCACGTACCCCATGGGGTGGCCATGAGCATTTTTCTTCCATATGGGTTAGAGTATAACCTTCACCGTTGCGCGGATATTATCGGAGAATTGCTCTTTGCCCTGGCCGGCCCTGAAATCTTCGCCGCCACACCTAAAAGCGAACGGCCGGAAAAAGTCGTGACCTTCATCCGCCAGATGAATCAAGACCTGCACACGGCCACGACCGGCAAGCACCCTCGCTGTCTGAAAGAAGTCGTTGACCGCAACGGCGCCCAACTCGTCTCCCAGTCCATGCTACCAGCCATTGCCGAGGCCATCATGCTCGATGGCGCCCGGTTGACCAATCCGGAAGAATTTCTTCCCACCGATGCGCTCACCGTTCTATCCAATGCCTGGGAAGGATCGCCTTTAGATTTGAAAAAAGTCAATAAAGGTGGAAGTAAAGTAAATTATTAAAATACGGATCATCGAAGATAAAAAGTATTTCTTCCTGGCTGCACCCGCCAAACCGCAATAGCGCCGGCCGTGCCTACGGCCCTTAATCGATTCGGCCCCTATCTCCATACTGGGCACCTATCAGTTTGAAAGCGCACGATTGTGCCTTCAAACGTCCACCGCTCTCACTTTGATAGCGGCGCGCCACTGCCTTCTGCCCTCGGCCGCTCCTGCCTTGCGCGGATCTTACGAATTCACAAGCAGTTAAGCACCTCATGGGACCTCCACAAGCGCCTTGGTATGCCTGTTGCTCAGTTAGGATGCCAAACGTGATCATTGCGAGGAGGGAAATATGAAACCAAATACACAAAAATTAGAGAAAAACCACAAAAACTCTAACTTTAACTTCCTAACGCTCAATGCTCATAAGCTGTTTATCTGCCTGATATCATCGCTAATCCGCTTTTTTGGCATTTTTGGCATGAATCTTGAGAAAATTGATCGTCAGAAGGTGGAAAACAACACTCAAACAAAGACGTATTATAAGATGACCTGGATCGATTACCTCTGCAAAACTGATATGCGCCAAACCATTCGGCACGGCTTTATCCTCTACATGGCGGTAGCCATGCTGGCCGTACCTTCGGCGCTCTGCAATCAGCAGCATCGGGTCATTTCCTACAAGATTTCAATTGATGAAATCGCCAGTGGAGCCTCTGAAATCGGCAACAATCTGGATGCAGAGGATTTAATTGATGAAGCCATGCAGGCTCCCATGGTGGACGCGACCGCTTCAAACAAGGACGCCCCCCCCTATCAGGTCCACATCATGCAAGCGGCCCAGGCCTATGAAGTGGACCCGACGCTGCTCCAGGCCGTCATCATGGCGGAATCCAGCAACAATCCCCAGGCCGTTTCCAAACGCGGCGCCCAGGGACTGATGCAATTAATGCCCAACACTGCTAAATCATTAGGAATTGAGGACAGCTTTGACCCTGCCATGAATATCGATGGCGGCGCGCGCTATCTGAAATACTTGCTTGATCGCTTTGATGGCGATGTGCGCCTGGCCCTGGCGGCCTACAATGCTGGCGCCCGCTATGTAAAAAAATACGGCGGCATTCCGCCCTTCAAAGCGACCCGCGACTACATCAAAAAAGTATTGAAATATCAAAAAGATTTGCAAGCTGAAATGACCACTGGCGCTGAAACCGGGTCCAAGGTTTAACCTTACCAAAACCCTTAAAAGGCGTCCTGCTCCGGCAGGACGCCTTTTTTGTTCCCCGCTTTTGCTTGTCTGATCCTCTACCATCACTTTGATAGCGACCTTAATTAGGTGGCGGAGGTCATCCTTGGGGATTAGGCATTGACGCGCCGCTTTATCCGTGTTTTCGATGATCTATGCAGACAATTTAGCGAATTAATGGAGGATCAAATGGCCAGACTCTTGTGGCAACCGTCCAAGGAGCGTATCGAAAGCAGCAACCTGCGCCGATTCATGCAAACCATCCAGCAATGGTCGGGAATCCAATTCTCCAGTTACGGACCACTCTACCAGTGGTCCATTGACCACATCCCCGAATTTTGGGATGCCATGTGGAAGTTTGCCGCCATCAAGGCCTCCCAGCCCTACACCCAAGTGGTGGACAACCCCGCCCGTCTGCCCGGAGCCTGCTGGTTTTCGGGTGCGCGCCTCAATTTCGCCGAAAACCTGCTGCGCCATCGCGATCAAAAGACGGCGCTGATCTTCCGGGGCGAAGATCGGGTGGTGCTAAAAGTAAGCTATGCCCAGCTTTACGATGAAGTGGCCCGGTTGGCCCGCGCTCTCAAAACCGCCGGCATTCAAGCCGGCGACCGCGTGGCCGGTTTCATGCCCAACCTGCCCCACACGGTGATCGCCATGCTGGCGGCCGCCAGCATGGGCGCGGTGTGGTCCTCGTGTTCGCCCGATTTCGGCATTAAAGGGGTTCTGGACCGCTTCGGCCAGATCAAACCCACCATCCTGTTTGCCGCCAACGGCTACTGGTTCAAGGGTCAACGGGTGGATTGCCTGGGCCGTATCGCGGAGATCCGCAAAGCCTTGCCCGATCTGCGCCAGGTGGTGGTTGTGCCCTACACCGACCCCAAGCCCGCGCTGGACACCATTCCCAATGCAGTGCTTTGGGATAATTTTCGGGCCAAGGAGGATAATCTGTTCATTGAGTTCGCCCAACTGCCCTTTGAGCACCCGCTCTACATCATGTTTACCTCCGGCACCACCGGCCTGCCCAAATGCATGGTGCAAAGCGCCGGCGGCATCTTAATCAACCACATGAAAGAGTTGCTGCTGCACGCGGATCTCAAGCGCGGCGACACCATCTTTTACTTCACCACCTGCGGCTGGATGATGTGGAACTGGCTGATCAGCTCCCTGGCCGTGGGTGCCACGGTGGTGCTCTACGATGGCAACCCCTTCCACCCCGGCCCCGACGCGCTGTGGAAGATGGCCCAAGAAGAGAAAATCTCCATCTTCGGCACCAGCGCGGGGTATATCGCGGCCCTACAGAATTCAGGTTTGAAGCCCAAAGAAGTATGTGAACTCGTGGCGCTGCGAACCATTCTCTCCACGGGCTCGCCCCTTTCGGTCGAAGGGTTCGAGTTCGTCTACGATCACATCAAATCGGACCTGCAACTGGCTTCCATTTCCGGCGGATCGGACATCAACGGCTGTTTTGCCGGAGGCAATCCCATCGGACCGGTCTACGCCGGCGAATTGCAGTGCCGCGGCCTGGGCATGAAGGTTCTGGCATATGATGAAAATGGCCAACCCGTGACGAACCAGCAGGGGGAATTGGTGTGCGCGGCCGCCTCACCCTCCATGCCCATCTACTTCTGGGATGACCCTGACGGCAAGAAGTATAAATCCGCCTACTTCGATCACTTCCCAAACGTATGGCGCCACGGAGATTTCATTGAAATCAACGACCACGGCGGCGTGGTCATTTACGGCCGCTCCGACGCCACCTTGAATCCCGGCGGCGTGCGTATCGGCACTGCTGAAATCTACCGTCAAATGGAAAGTCTGCCGGAGATCGCCGACAGCCTGGTGATCGGCCAAAACTGGAAAGGGGATGTGCGAGTGGTGCTGTTCGTCAAAACCGCGCCTGGCGTGGAATTGAATGACGCCCTGAAGCAGAAGATCAAAACCCTGCTGCGCACCAATGCTTCGCCCCGGCATGTGCCCGCCAAGATCATCGCCGTGCCGGCCATCCCTTACACCCTCAATATGAAGAAGGTGGAACTGGCCGTTAAAAAAATCATCGAAGGCCAACCCGTGCTCAACAAGGATGCTCTGAGCAATCCCGAGGTGTTGGAGTACTTCGCCGGTTTGAAGGAGTTGGAACTCGATTGACTGAGGGGTAGGGGAGTTTTTCGATTAGTTGATTTGAAGCTCATCAGCCTTCGGACTTCAGCCTTCAGTCTTTCTCCTTGAGCCTTCGGCCTTCATCCGCCAGAGTTCCACCCGCCAAATATCCTAAGGCCCAAAGCATCCATCACTGTCCAGAGCGCACGGCACGCACATTGTAAGTCCAGGACTTATTACTGTGGCGGAACGCGCCGTAGCCGAAATCCACGAACCACGCGTCGCCCGTACTATAGACATAGGTTGTAGAGGACCAATACTCGGACGGCATAGTATTAGGAAAAACCGCATCGATAGCTGGCTTGGTCCGAGTGTAATCTACAATCGACAGCAGTTCATTACGATTGGGCAAGCGCCAGTCATCGCGTCCGGCCAATTGCAGGGTCTCACAATAGTTCAGGGCCTGCTCCCAGGTCATTTGATGGGGGTTGTCCTTTTGCCACATCAGCCCTGTGGCTCTATCACTGATGGTGCCATCACCATTGTCGACCAAGGGCCCCGTCGACAATGGTCCGCCGCGCACGGCACGCACTAAGTAACTATCGGACTTAGGATAGAAGGAGTCAGAGCCGAAATCGAAAAATAGGCCCCACATGCGGTCCGGATAATATATAAAGACAGTAGAGGACCAATAGTGAGACGAGACAGTATTCCCAAAGTAACTGGTATTAATGCTCGGATTATACAGGCCAGCATTGACAATGAAGGAAAGCTCCTTCTCAGTCGGCAGCCGCCAATCATTGTACCCGCCGAAAGTCTGGGCATTGAGCTGGGCAATGAATTTGTCCTGGGCGTCTTGCCACGTGTACATTGTATCCTTGTCATGAATGGTGATGTTATTGTCGGGATCATCGGTCTTGTTCTCAGATC
>JAKALP010000040.1 GCA_021824175.1 Deltaproteobacteria bacterium | reverse complement strand
CGTTGGGTGGAACGTATCCTGTCATTAAAAGAAACGTGCCGTATGAAATCTAAATCTTCATCTTCTTTTCTTGTTCTTGCCGATTTGGTGAAGGCTTATTTCAAAGATCAAAAGCCAAATTTGGCTTGGATAGTATGATTTTATCTTCTATCCCTGTGAACGGTTACTAGATTTTAATGATTTTCTATATAAGGATTCAACTTTTGTGTTGAGGGTGTCAAAAAATTCAATTATAGAATTTCAGCATTATTTGATGGCTATAGACCACTTTTTCGACCAATCCCCACAACTTTTCATATAAAGGCGTATTCCTATGCAATAAGGCAGTGCTTCTTATGGTCGCTATTAATAATTCCTCTAGAGTTTTGTTTGTTTCACCAGAAGTCGCCCGCGTTCCCGAGAATATGGGGCCACATGCTGTGTATGCCCAGATCAAAACAGGAGGGTTGGCGGAATTCTCGGCGGCTCTCATTGGCGACCTGTGGCGTGTCGGCATAGACCTTCACCTTGTAATGCCTTGGCCAGGCCCCGGCTCTCCGCCGCCTATTCGCTCTACCAACCACATCCATTTCACAAAAGGCGCGAAAGGCGGGAAAGAATGGATTACAAAAACATGTTACACTCGTAGTTCTGAGAGCATTTTTCAATTCCAAAAAGAAGTCATTCAGGATGTTTTGCCTCGAATCAAGCCTGATATCGTTCACTGCAATGATTACATGACAGGCCTGATCGTTGCCGAAGCCATGCGCCAAAACATACCTACCCTCTTTACAATGCATAGCGTTCACTCCATGAAGGTCCCGGAACACGTTTCTTTAGCGTTAGGATGGAACAATTTCATTTTAAACCAACACGCCACCATAAAACATGGACATATCTCTGGGAAGCTCAGGAATTTGCTTGCCTTGGCTATTTTGTCAGCCACTCATGTCAACACCGTAAGTCCCACTTTCCTTAAAGAACTGATGTCATATAAGCACTTAGTCAGCCAAGAAGTCCTGGAATGTCTAAAAATAAAGGAAGAAGTCGGTCAGCTCTCAGCTATTCTAAACACACCAGATTTTTCATTCAATCCTGCCCATGATCCATCACTGGTCTGTAACTATGATTCATCCACGCATCCTATGGGGAAGAAGGAGAATAAGCTCTTCCTTCAGAAGGCCCTCGGCTTGAAACCAGATGCCGAAGCACCTCTCTTTTATTGGCCTTCCCGTCTGGATTCTCAACAAAAAGGATGCGATCTTTTTATAGACATTCTACCGGAGCTGACAAAAAATTTTCGTGGAAAGCGGCCTGAGATTGTGGTGATAGCTGATGGGGATGCCCAAGGGCATCTTAAAAAAATGGCTTTAGGGCTTCAAAACTGCTTGGCCGTCCTTGATTTTGACGAAGATCTATCTCGCTTATCCTATGGAGCCTCAGATTTTATCCTAATGCCTTCTAAATACGAACCTTGCGGATATCCACAGCTTATTGGTCCAATCTATGGATCTATTCCCATAGCACACGACACTGGCGGACTTCATGATACCATTGATCCTTTGTTAACATTAAAAAATAGTGGTTGCGGATTCCCATTTAAGGTTTTTTCTCGGAGCGATTTTTTAAGTGCTGTTGAATCGGCTTTGGCTTTTTATTGTATCTCAGATGAAGTTAAACGACTACAAATTCAGAGAATTATGGATCAAGCCCTTGAAAGGCAATTGAAATTTAGCCTGGGAAGACGTTACCTGTCACTCTATCAACAAGTCCTTGAGAAGGATGCAAGCTTAACGGGATGCACTTATGAATTGTAGGGCATAAAAAAGGAGGCTGACATAACGAATATGAGCCAGAAAACTCAGATTCTCCATATTTCGGATCTTCATCTATCGTCAAAAACTAAGCAAGATCAGAGCTCGAAGCTTGAAAGTCTGCTGGATAGAGTCAAGGAAGATAGGGTTAGGGGATTTTCACCCGAAATTATTGCTATTACAGGTGACCTGGCTTTTAGCGGGAAGGAAGAGGAGTATAACCAGCATGTGAAACCATTTCTGAATGATCTTCTATCTGCGGTAGGTTGCGAACGTCGCAGCCTTTTCATTGTGCCAGGGAATCATGATGTGGATTTAGATGCGTACAGAGACTCCGACGCCCCTACGTACGATACCGTGGAAAAGCTCAATAGAGAACTTGAACGAAGGGAATATAGAGAAGAACTTATGAAAGGGCAGAAAGCCTATTTTGATTTTGCCAACGAATATTGCGCGCACCTCAAAGATTTAGAACAGAGACTAGTGCCATTTGTATGCCGCTACCAAACTAAATGTGGAAAACAACTTGATATCTTGGGGCTGAATTCGGCCTGGCTATATCGAAAAAAGTCAGAACAAGATAGAAAAGACGAAAAAAAATTTGAACTTGCCATTGGTGAACACCAGGTTTCGATTGCAGCAAAAGAGAAAAGAAGCAATAAGCCATCTGATCTTACATTATTTATGTTTCATCATCCAATGGATTGGCTATGGACCAAAGACGTTAAGCGGTGTCGTCGCTTCTTTCATCATTCAGTTTTGCTAAGCGGCCACACACACAAGACTCGGACTTACGGGAAAAAAGATGAGGATATTGACTATTTGAGTTTACAAGCAGGCGCAACTTATCAAGATGTAGCAGCACCGGGCACCCAGTTTCATTACATCACTCTGGATTGGATCAACTCCGAGGTTCGAGTTGACTACCGCAAATGGGACTCTGAAAAAAACAAATGGCACGCCCACTGCAAACTGGGGAAAGATGGCGTAATGACTTTTATTATGCCAGGATATCAACCTTGGCGCCCACTAGGTTCAGCTAGCATTACATCAACCACATGTTCTGGGCCAGAATTAACCTTCGGCATCAAGATTTACAAGGAAAGCCAATGTGATGAATTTCACGACCTCATCAAGAAAAAAATGCGAATGGGTCGACGAATTGTGCTCATCGGCACAGGGCTCAACGTATTACAAAATGATGCCTTTGCTCGCGAGATCATGAAGAACGTTCGAGATAATCGTGAAAATAAAAGTTTGGAAATCTTTTTGGCGAATCCTTTCAGCCCGGATATTGAGGGGCGACTCATAGAGGAAGAATTGGGAAGCTACCGCCCTCCTGTTGGTAAATTAGGTCTTTTAAGCCGCTTAAGAACATTTTTAGATCTATGGGAGAAGGTGAGCAGCCCAGATAAGATCAGCCTGCGTCTATTTAATCATTATCCCACATTCGCCCTTATCATCGTCGATGATAATTATTTTGTCTATCCTTATGGGTATGCCAAACTTGGAAATTTCAGCCCTGTCATTCAATTTACTAAGACCGAGCCGGCCAATGAAAGTATGATTCGATTTCTGGATGCACAATATGACATGGTACGAAAATCTGCCCAGAACCTCAAAGACACGATGGACCTTCATGACAAGAAAACAGTCAATATAGAGGGGATGCCAGCCATTGCTTTGTATTTTATTCCTCAAGAAAATACAGGTTTCTATCAATTCGGATCAGAAATATTAGGCTATGATGTGCGAAAAAAAGTGAATAAAGAATCCGTTTGGCAATCTCTTGTTGGCGGCGCTCGATGGTTTGGTTTCCATCTAACCATTTGCGATGTGCTCTACTTCCAGACTGCCTCTGAATGTGAACGTGCCTGTAAAGAAATCGAATTCGTGCTGAAGGATTTCAAACAATTCGAGATCGAAAACATGGAAGTCAGATCGCAGTTTCCAGACAAATCCAGTATTTCCATTGTCCCAGTAGACCGCACTGGAAATTTGGAAGCCATTCATCACGAAATGGTTCAAAGGGTATACCGGAGGGCTGTCGGTTCGGATTACACCTTCAGCCGCGCGGAAATGAAACGAGATAAAAACGATGATAGTGATCCTAGGAACCTACTGGTAATGAATCGCTATCGGGCCCCTTATATTCTATCCAAGTTCGCCCCCCACTTTACCCTCCTAACTGAGGTGCCCGAAGATAAGATGATTCAAATAAGCAAGGACCTGCAGGAACAATTCATCAAAGGATGGCATAGCAAGTCCGTTTGTGTTAGCAAGATCGCAATCATGACGAGACAAAATCTAAGCGCTTCATGGGAGATAGAAAAGGAGATCTCGCTCCAATGAGCCATCACTCAATATCCGCTTGCCGGGATAATTATGAAGAAATCAAAACAAAGATTTTGAATTGCGGGCTGGATGAGAAGGCGGTAGGTAGATCATCAGCAGATCTGAGCCAGATAGAAGATAAGGGAACGATCTACCTTAAAAAGTGTGCTTGCTACCCTACAGGGCTGGCCCTCGGATGTCCTCTTCCCCAGCGAGGGGTTGAAGAAATGCTGTGGGAAACGGCCATTGCAGTGCGCTCTCATATTCAAAAAATCATTGGCAAGGGAAGAGACAAGGGCGGACTGGCGTTTGTTCCCAAATCAGGATACCATACTACGATTGTAAACCGGACTCATTACGAAAACTCAGACTGCATTGAGTATCTTTCCCCGGTCGAATTTCAAACGGCCGAAAGGGTGCTGCTTCCTTATCAACGCGGGCCCATAATCATTGATTATAATGGGATGATATTGGCTCCGACTGGTACCCTCCTGGTCCCAGGATATCCCAAAGGAGAGTGTCTTTTTCATGTAAGACAATGCTTGGAAGACCAAGTGGAGAAATTCAAGGAAAAGGCTCCCCAAACGGCCCATATCAAACTCGGGCATCTGATCAATCTATTGGATGATCGGCAACTTTCAACACTGTTGGATTTCATCTATCATCTAGGCGAATCCTTGAATTTTTCAATAGCATTCTCTGAAGTATTCACTCCGCTCGGTAACATTCCTTTAGACAATGCCTGATTGATTGAAGACCTATGGAACCATCGTCTTAAGATTTAATTTTGGAGAATGCGATGTCATCAGGCCAACAGAAAAAGCTACAGAAGAATCCAGCCTTTTACTCTGCACCTGCGAACAGAGATATGACCCGAGTCGAGGTCTTTAATAGAACAAGTAAGGTCTTTGAGGTGAAAGGCCCCGGGATAGCTGCTTATCTGAGCAGGGAGCCATTCCCAGCTTTTGAACAGGGGAGCAAATTCAATATCAGGCATTTCTATTGCCCGAACCCCATCGCTGCGCTGCCGCTTCCACAAGCCCACCATAACACGACTCCTAAAAAATTATCCGGGGTTAAGAGGATTCCGATCTTTGGCGACATCACTTTACTTCATAACACAACCAGCCTGAATCAGCTCGATCCATCGGGTAAAATGAAGGATAATCCTATGTTAGCCCTTATCCGGCCTTACGCCAGAGTGTTCGAACTGATCGATGGGGCTAAGACGACAAAAGAAATTTACGACCAGATTATCCATGAATATGGTCATGAAATTGACCCTTATATCTTTCTGGCTTTTCTTGATCACCTTGAAGATGGCGGATTTATCTACTGGGGCGGCAGGCCCAAACTCACTACTTTTGATGCGGTTTTATCTAACAGGTGGGACGCCAACATAACCACTATCCAAGATCAATTTTCTTACACGGAACTCCCCCTTTACACTGCTATCGAAATGACCTACCAATGCAATCTCCGTTGCAGCGACTGTTATTGTAATGCTTTTCCTTCGATAAAGCCCCTCATATGGCCTGAATTCAAGCAACGCATCCTAAGACAGGTCGTTGAATCTGGTATAAGCTACGTCACATTGCTTGGGGGGGAGGTTCTTTTAGACCTACCTCAGGTGGTAGAGGCAATAACGATGCTTCGTGACGCGGATATTTACGTCAAGCTTATTACCAACGGCACTCTGGTGGACAACAAGAACGCTGCTCTTCTCTCTCGATCCCGTATAAATAAGATAGAGATTAGTTTCGACGGATTCGACGCCAAAAATAATGATCGCTTCCGTGGGAAAGAAACGTTTGATAAGAGTATTCAGGCGATAAGACTCTTAAAAAAAGAAGCTATTCCGATCATAGGGATATCTGTAACAATTCGTAATGACAATTTTGATATCGTTACAAAGGGCTTGGAAGACTTCGTGTTGACCCATGGCATCCATAAGGTCTATTTCTCTAAGTTCTATCGGAGTACTTCAGGAAATCTAGGAGAATTAAGCCTCCAGCAGGAGGATATTCTTTCAGAAAAATGCAATGAATGGATCGACCGCCTCTCGCGGGAGATTCCAAGATTTGAGGCAGTCATCCTCGGCAGGAGGTGTACCTGCGGCAGATCAAGTGCTGTTATATCTCCAAACGGCACAGTTAAGGCATGCCCTTTTAGCGCCAGCCCTGCGGGCATTTTGACACATGAAGCAGGACTGAAAAGCATATGGAAAGATTCCGATTTGCTATGGGACATCAGGGAAATGCCAAAGGAAACTTGTGCGGCAAGACTTGATAGAGCTAACGTTGAATCGTTTTGCCTTTGAATAATCTAATTTTCGACGTGATAAAGCAATTCTTATTGTGCCTCTTCTACCCCAATGAGGGATCCGAGATCTGCTGTAGATTTTCCAGATCATTCATCGTGAAGAATGTTTCAAGTCAAAACATTCAACGTCCTGACGGAATTGATCTATGTGGCCCCACCAAAGTCAATTGTCTTTAGGTCTAAACGAATCTTCAGCGCGAGGTTAAAACCCTCCTATAAGCAATTATCCAAAGAAAGTGCTTGAATTATATATTACACAAATTGACTGATTCAATAAATTGTCTCAATTCTTTAGCGATGTCTTCACGTTCAAGAGCATATTTAATAACGGCTTTAAGATAATTTAAAGGGTCACCAGTTGTAAGCCACTCACCGTCTTCGACTTGTTTCGCGAGGAAGACCCCTCCCCTTTTCACGTATGTACGAATAGCATCGACAATCCAAAGCTCATCGCTTTTTCCTAGAGGGGTTTCTTTTAAGATATCAACGATCTCTTTATTTAGGATCATGCGCCCAAAATCCGCCAACCTCGATGGGGCCTCATGAATGGGAGGTTTCTCAATAATGTCTATAATTTCCATTGTGCCATGCTTCAACTCGACTATGCCATATTTGTTAACTTCTTCTAAAGGTACCTCTTGAACACCAATCATCAGATGTCCGCTTTTTGTATAATCATTGATCATCTGTTTAGTGAACGACACTTTTGATTTCACCAAATCATCGCCCCACACATAGATAAAGGGATCATTGCCGACGATATTGGCTGCAGAGAGGACGGGGGTTCCATTGCCATAGGGCCCTTTCTGTCTAATAAATATATAGTTACACATCTCCGCAATTTTTGATATCTCGTCGCGATATTTAATTTTGCCGGTTTTTTCTAATGAATGCTCAAGCAATCGGTTGTGATCAAAATGATCTTCCAGGGATTTTTTATCAGAATTGGTCACTAAGATTATATCTGTAATTCCAGCCTCAACCAATTCCTCAGCGACTAAATGAATAATTGGTTTGTCAACAATCGGTAACATCTCTTTGGGCATTGATTTTGTTGCGGGAAGAAATCTGGTTCCGGTTCCGGCAACCGCGACTACTGCTTTTGTGATTTTTGGCATGGTGCGCACCTGTTGTAATTAGTGTAGTTAAGTTGTTGGTATCTTTTCAGCTGTCATGCAAAGTATCAATGCGTAACATTAGAGACCAATAACAATTGCATCGTCTATTTAAACGGGCATATCGGTTATAAATTCAATGAGCCAAACCACTAATCATACTGTTATTCATAGCAAATTGTGAGACAATTGCAACCAAATTAACAGACAGGCCTAATCATTTATGGGCAAATTGAATTGACATCTTCTGTCCCCCAGGGGCTTGCTTTTTACCATTGCTGACTGGGTCGATTAACGGGTCGGAAGCCTTTTGTTTCCGGGAAAGTCGGCTTGTTTTTTGAGAATATTGCCAGGTCGATGCCATTTCTCTGCCTATACTTGCGAAGCATTAAGACGAAAATTTTGTAGAATAGCATTTAATTGTTGGCTCTCATCGCAATTGCATTCTTATCGGAATACTATGCAATGTGAGTTTGGCATTAGATGCAATGCAATCTGAACGTGTAGTCTTGATTGGGGTAATGGTTCACAATTTTGTATCAGAGATGACTAAGCTCAGGCTTGCATCATGACATTGGTCAGTGCTATGGTTTTGAAACTTTTTTTATTAGGCACTAGTGGGAACTTTCCTTAATTACAATGAAATTCAATTTCCCACGGTGCGAGGAGATCGCCATGCAGTTGACCATTACCCGCAGCAATCAATTGAAACCCAAACCCGCCGCCAACAAACTCGGATTCGGCACTATTTTCACCGACCATATGTTCAATATGGATTACAGCGTGGAAAAAGGATGGCACAACCCGCGCATCGAACCGTATGCGCCTTTTGTTGTGGCACCGTCAGTCATGGTGTTCCATTATGGCCAGGGGATTTTCGAGGGGCTCAAGGCCTACCGAACGGGCAAGGGCCAGATCCAGCTCTTCCGACCCAAAGAGAATTTCAAGCGCTTCAATTATTCCGCGCGCAAGCTGTGCATCCCGCCCATTGATGAGGCCTTTGCGCTCCATGCGCTCAAAGAGTTGGTGAAAATCGAACGCGACTGGGTGCCCGATGCGCCGGGCACCTCCTTATATATCCGGCCTACCATCATTGCCACCGATCCGTTCCTGGGCGTGCGGGCCTCCCACACCTATCGCTTCTTTATCATTTTGTGCCCGGTGGGCGCTTACTACCCCGAAGGGTTCAATCCGGTCAAAATCATGGTCACCCGCGAGCATGTCCGCGCCGTGCGCGGCGGCCTGGGCGACACCAAGACCATGGGCAACTATGCCGCCAGTCTGCTGGCCGGCGAGAAAGCCCACCAAGCCGGCTTCACCCAAGTGCTGTGGCTCGACGGCGTGGAGCAGAAGTATGTGGAAGAAGTGGGCTCCATGAACATTTTGTTCGTCATCGGCAATGAACTGGTGACCCCCATGCTCAACGGTAGTATTTTGCCGGGCATCACCCGGGATTCAGTACTGGCCTTGGCCCGATCGTGGGGCATTAAAACCATCGAGCGCCGCATCAGCATCGATGAAGTTTTCGCGGCCCACCAGGCCGGGGCCTTAACTGAGATTTTCGGCTCGGGCACCGCGGCGGTCATATCCCCCGTGGGCGAGCTCAAGTACGAAGATAAAACCATCAAGGTGGGCCAGGGCCAGTCCGGCCCCCTGGCCCAGCGGTTATACGATACCATCACCGACATTCAATACGGCCGTGTTGCAGCCCCCATGGGGTGGATCGAACCAGTGGATTGATTGGCGTACAGATAGAATTTTTAATGAACCCTGGTATTCTTAGGTACCCCTCGTGGTAATCAGTTTTTTCGTGCCATAAGGAGTGCTCCATGAAAGTCAGCAAAGCTGTTTTCCCGGTGGCGGGGTTGGGGACCCGTTTTTTACCGGCCACCAAGGCCGTGCCCAAGGAGATGTTGCCGGTGGTGGACAAGCCGTTGATCCAATACGCCGTGGAAGAGGCTTTATATGCTGGAATCAAGGAGATCGTCTTCGTCACCGGGAGCAGCAAGCAGGCCATCGAAGATCATTTCGACCATTTCTGCGAGCTGGAGCAGACTCTGATTGCTCGGAGCAAGGAGGCCTTGCTCAAGGGGATTGCGCTGCTGGTGCCTGAATCCGGCACTTTTATTTACACGCGTCAAAACGAACCCCTGGGACTGGGCCACGCCATCTGGTGCGCGCGCCACATTGTGGGCAATGAACCCTTTGCCGTGCTGCTGGCTGATGACTTGATGAAGTCAAAGAAGCCGGTCTTGGGCCAGATGATCGAGCAGTTTGACAAACTACAGTCCTCCATTGTGTGCGTGGAAGAGGTGGACCCCATGGCCACGGCCAGCTATGGTATTCTGGATGCTGATCCGCCCAAGGATCGTTTGACCAAAGTTCGAGGCTTAGTGGAAAAGCCCAAGCCCGAGAAAGCCCCTTCCAATCTGGCCATCATCGGCCGTTATATTCTGACACCCGAAATTTTTTCGATTCTGGAGCTCAAGGAAACCGGCGCTGGGGGCGAAATTCAAATTACGGATGCCATGGCCCGCTTGCTGGCCCAGCAATCAATTTACGGCTATCGCTACGAAGGACAGCGCTTTGATTGCGGCACCAAGGTGGGGTTCCAGATGGCCAACCTCTCGTATGCCTTTGACCGGCCCGACATGCGCGAGCGGCTGATGCCTTTCCTGCGGCAGATGTTGAAGGTGTGTGCCATTGAGAATTAGGAAAAGTTGCAGCTATTGTATGCAATGGGCCAAATGGGCGTTGGATCGCTTCTTTGGCCCTTTGTCTTTCAAGGGAGCATGAAGCGTACAATGACCCATCGCGTATATCCGTGGTAAAATTCGGTAGCAGCATCGGTATCGGGATCATGGCGTTCCGATTCAAATACCGATGCCGCGCACACAGCGACCAGCGATCCTAACTCACACTTTATGGATGCAACAAAGAGGAGCTTTAATGTCCGCTAAGATCGCTCGCAAAAGCCACGTGATTCAAGAACCGCCGCCAGGTCAGCATTTGTTGCATTTTAAAGGCGATCTGGTCCTGTTCCGCCTGCATGTCGATCCTGGCTTGTCCGGCGCGGCTTTCGTGCGCACCAACCTGGGGCATGCGCGCTCGGTGCGGCGCGAAATCATCCGCTGGGTGGAGTTGAACGAGGCGCCTCTGGCCCGGGATTGGTACGATGTGCCCATGCATCCCGTGGCGCCGGGTGAGTTCGAAACGGTCATCGCTCTGACCGAAGTGGGCCACTTCGAGGCCAAGTGCCTGTTTTTGCCCGAGGGCCAGAATGAACCCTTATGGCCCGAAGGCCCCAACAGCGCCATCAATGTGGAACCGGCCGACACGGTGTGCGGCAACATCACCTACAATGCCTTCGTGCGCCAGTTCGGTCCACACAAGAATTGCCCCCGCAGCGACACCGCGGCCGCGGCCGAGTGCGTCAAAACGCTGGACCAGGCTGGATTCACGGTCATTCCGCCTTCGGGCACCTTCCGGGACTTAATCGCCGAGCTGGATTTTATCATGGGCCGGCTGGGCTGCCGCCTGCTGCAGTTGCTGCCCATTCACCCCACGCCCACCACCTTTGCCCGCATGGGCCGCTACGGCAGTCCGTACGCAGCCCTGAGTTTTACGGCCGTGGACCCGGCCCTGGCGGTCTTTGACCCCAAGGCCACACCCCTGGAGCAGTTCATCGAGCTGGTGGACGCAGTGCATGCCCGGGGCGGCAAGATGATCATCGACATCGCCATCAACCACACCGGCTGGGCCGCCAGCCTGCACGAAACCCACCCCCAGTGGCTGGCCCGCAAGGAGAACGGCGAGATTGAAAACCCCGGCGCCTGGGGCGTGGTGTGGGCTGATCTGACCCGCCTGGATTATGGCCACAAGGACATGTGGACCTACATGGCCGATGTGTTTTTGACCTGGTGCCGCCGGGGCGTGAACGGTTTCCGCTGCGATGCCGGCTACATGATCCCATCGCCGGCCTGGACTTACATCATTGCCAAGGTGCGCGAGCAGTTCCCCGACACCCTTTTTCTGCTAGAAGGATTGGGCGGCAAGATTTCGGTGACCCGCGATCTGCTCAACAAGGCCAATTTCAACTGGGCCTATTCGGAGCTGTTCCAGAACTATGACCGCGGCCAGATCGAATGGTATCTGCCCGGCGCCAACGAAATGAGCGCCACCGACGGCATCAACATCCATTTTGCCGAAACCCACGACAACAACCGTCTGGCCGCCACGTCTTCCACCTATGCCCGCATGCGCATGGCCCTGTGCGCGCTCTTTGCGCCCCATGGGGCTTTCGGTTTCGCCAACGGTGCGGAATGGCTGGCCACTGAAAAAATCAATGTGCACGAAGCCTGCGCCCTCAACTGGGGCGCGGCTGAAAATCAGGTGGAGGCCATCGCCCGCCTGAGCCTGCTGCTCAAAACCCATCCCGCCTTTGGCGCGGAGGTCATCCTGAGTTTGATCAGCCAGGGAGACGGCAATTTTGCGACCCTGGCGCGGCTGCACCGGCCCTCGGGCCACGGCCTGGTGGTGATCGCCAATCTGGATGCGGGCAAGCCGGTGACCGCAAGCTGGGATGCCAAGCAGAGTCCATTTTTAAAAAACGGCGTGGTGGACCTGCTGACCGGCCAAAACGCGGCCGCTCATCTAGGCAAAAGAATCGGCCGGCTGGATCTGGCGCCAGGGCAGGTGGTGTGCCTGGCCGACGCCCTTGATCCATGGTTAGCCACGGACCATCACCATGCCGGCGCCGCGCCTCCGGCCGCCATCCGGCAGCGGCTGCGCGCCAAGGTTCTGGAAGTGGCCAATGCGCTGCAGCCCGGCCTGGTGCCGGACATGGAACCTGCCGTGGCGTTGCTGCAAAGAGATCCCGAAGACCTCTGCCGTCAATGTCATCCCAGCGGCAATGCCTGCTGGGTAATCCCCTGGCACTTTCCCGCCGATCTGCGGCGGCAGGTCATGGTGCCCCCCGGCCATCTGCTATTGGTGCGCGCGCCGCACGCCTTCCGGGCGCGCATTGTGAGTGAAGATCGAATTCTGGCAACCGAACAGAGTCTTGGCGATGTCCAGGGCGGTCATTTCATCTTGTTCACCCCATGGCTCACGCCCAAGGCCCATCAAATGCTGCAGATAGAAATCTCGTTGTTCGACCCCCAAGGAGCACGTCATTTTAAAAGCCAGCTACTTTACCTGGCCCATGGCCGCCTGGCACGCGTGCGCACCACTTTCTCACGCAACGACTGCCACGCCATGCCGCTGCTGGTGCTGGGCACCAACGGCCGCGGGGCCATGATGCGGGTGCATGCCGATTGGGGCCTGCAGAGCCGCTACGACGCCTGGCTGGCCGCCAACTTGAACCCCGATTTCCCCGAAGACCGGCGGGTGCTGCTGGCCCGTTGCCGGGCCTGGGTGGTCTACCAGGGTTACTCCCAGGAGATCAAACTGGACTGCCTGGAGCAGTTTGCTTTTGATTATACCGGCGGCGCCATGTGGCGCTACCAGATCCACACCGGCCAGGGTGAGCACGTCGTGCTGCAGGTCAACGCCCGCATGGACTCGGAGCGGCCCAACACCTTCATTCTTGATTTTGAGCGCCTCTTGCGGCTCTCGGGCCAGGCCGAACTCGACGACCCAAAGGCCGTGACCCTCATCGTGCGGCCGGATGTGGAAGACCGCAACTTTCACCACTGCACCAAGGCCTTCACCGGGCCGGAACATCAGTGGCCGGCGGCGGTCAAAGCTTTTAAGACCGGTTTCCGGTTCGCCCCCACGCCCGGTTACGGTCTGGTGATGCAAGCCGATCGCGGCCAGTTCCATGTGGCGCCGGAGTGGTACTACATGGTCTATCGGCCTCTGGAAGCCGAGCGCGGCCTGGACCCCGATTCCGATCTTTTCGGGCCGGGCTATTTCTCCTGCAAGCTGCTGGGTGGTGACCGGGTGGTGTTTACCGCCCAGGCGGCGGGAGCCGACACCGAAACGCCCAAGCTAAAAACTCCGTTATCGCAGCCACCGTTTCACGAGGATCTGCCCCTGGAAACGGCCATGACGGCCGCTTTGGATCAATACGTAGTTCGCCGGGGAACTTTTCACACCGTGCTCGCCGGTTTTCCCTGGTTCCTGGATTGGGGCCGCGACACTTTGATCGTGGTGCGTGGCCTGATCGCCGCCGGACGCTTGGAAACCAGCCGGGCGATCCTGATGCAGTTCGCCCAATTCGAGCAGCACGGCACGCTGCCCAATATGATCCGGGGCAATGACGCCAGCAACCGCGACACCTCGGACGCGCCCTTGTGGTTTTTCACGGCCTGCGCGGATCTGCATGCCGTGGCCGGACAGGAGGATTTTCTGGAGCAGGAGTGCAATGGCCGCACCATCCGGCGGATTCTCATGGATATGGCCACGGCGATCATGGCCGGCACGCCCAACGGCATTGTCATGGACCCGGCCTCGGGCCTGCTCTACAGCCCCTCCCATTTCACCTGGATGGATACCAATTTCCCGGCCGGCACGCCGCGCCAGGGCTATCCCATCGAGATCCAGGCCCTGTGGTATGCGGCCTTGAATTTTCTTTCGCACATAGACGCCTCTAAAAAGGGGCCGTGGGGCAAAATGGCCAAAATGGTTAAGGAGAGTATTCGCGCGCTCTTCTGGCTGCCCGAGAGCGGCTATCTAAGCGATTGCCGCCATGCCCAGCCGGGCCAAGGCGCCACCCAGGCCCTGGCCGACGATGCCCTGCGTCCCAATCAGCTCCTGGCCATCACCCTGGGCGCCGTGGATGACCCGGCCATGATTCGTTCCATCTTGCGAGCCTGTCTGACATTGCTGGTGCCCGGCGCCATCCGCTCGCTGGCCGACCAGCCGGTCACGATGCCGCTGGAGGTGCGCCGGGAGGGCCAACTGCTCAACGACCCGCTGCACCCCTATTGGGGCCACTATCAGGGCGATGAAGACACCCGGCGCAAACCCGCCTACCATAATGGCACGGCCTGGACCTGGCCCTTTCCATCCTTTTGCGAAGCCTGGGCCATGTGCTACGGACCCGATAGTAAAGAGACCGCCCTGGCCTGGCTTTCCAGCAGTATTGGATGGATCAACAGCTTGTGCGTCGGACAGGTGCCGGAGATCGTAGATGGCGACGCCCCGCACCGCCAGCGGGGTTGTGATGCCCAGGCGTGGGGTGTGAGCGAATTGCTTCGGGTGTGGAAGAAGTTGATATAAAGCAAAAGTAGTGTGCAAGTCGCGACTATTGCACGTCGATGTTTGTCCAAATCGCACTCGTACGCGTACTCGTACTCGAAATGATAGATAAAAGCCCTTCGAGTACGCGTACGAGTACCGCTTCGCTGAGTACGCGTACGAAAATATCGGCCTCGTTTCTAAGCTGCAAGCAACAGCCGTGACTCCCCGCAAACTTAAGAGATATTGACAAAACCCCCCGGCCGGCCATAATTATGAACCTATTGACGGCATTGAAGAATGTTTTAGTTTGTCGCCTTATGCCAGTGCCATCCACCTATACTCAGAAAGCATCCTTCTGGAACCGCAAACCGCACTTCTCATCTTGATCTCGAATCCGCAGGGATGGCCGGTAAATATGCACCGAAATAATCCCCATCAATTATTTGGGGACGAATGTCTTGGTTTTACTCATCCGTTATGAACCGCTTAGAGCCGGGAGGACAATGATGAGTCTTAAAAAACAGTACCTCAAGGATCAACCCGTATGCAAAGTGACTTTCCGATTAGAAAAGAAAAGTGTTGGGCAGGCCAATAAAGTGGCCGTAGCTGGCGAATTCAATAACTGGAGGGCGGACAAAACCCCCATGAAGGCCCTCAAAAACGGCGATTTCACCGCGACCATCACCCTGGATAAAGGGCGCGAATACCAATACCGCTATGTGGTGGACGGCAAGCATTGGATCACCGACGAAGCGGCCGACAAATTTGTCGAAACCGGCGTGGACAATGCCCAAAACTCAGTGGTGGTGGTTTGATTCTTTACTCCATCGTGACAAGCCATCTAAAAAATGATTTTTGGCCCAAGATCGCGGCGGAGGCAAAATTTAAACCGCAGACATACTGGAGTATTTCGAGGATTTAAATTTTGCCTCCAATCCCGCCTTAGTTCGGCGGGAGGACAAAAGGCTTTTTTGAGATGGCTTGTAAAATACCCCACAGCGCCCCAGGTTTGCGTTGAAAAGACCTTGTGCTCCTCGTTGCCATTGAGCGCAGTGCGTTGCATTGACGCACAAGACGTGGACTATTTCTCTTCCGTGATTAACCTAGGCCCTTGTTGATTCGCTGAAACCACGCTGATCAATCCGACAGGAGCAGCTTTATGAAGCATATACTCGCTTTTCAAGTATTCCCCAGGCTTCCCGCCTCACTGAGTTTTTTAGGTGTTCTTTCCCGCAACATGTGGTGGTCCTGGAAACCGGACGCCATCGAACTCTTCCGGCGGGTTGATCCGCGCCTTTGGGAGGCCTCCGGGCGCAACCCCATTGTCTTTGCCACCCAAGTCTCCCAGGAACGATTGAAGAAATTGGCCAAGGATGACAGCTTCCTGGCCCACCTGGATCGGGTGCGGCAGCAGTTCAAGGAACGGGTGCTGGCGTCACCCGACATGATCCAGAATCCCTACGGCCCCACGGCCCGTATCGCCTACTTCTCCATGGAGTTCGGCATCCATGAAAGCCTGCCGCTGTTTGCCGGCGGCCTGGGCGTACTGGCGGGCGACCATCTCAAGTCCTCTTCCCACATGGGGTTGCCCATGGTGGCTGTCGGGTTGCTCTATCGCCAAGGCTATTTCCAACAATTCCTCGATCCCAACGGCTGGCAACAGGAGAGCTATCCGGAAACCGATCTCTACACCATTCCGCTGGTAAGGGTCAAAGGCAGTAAAGGCGAAGATTTGCGCATTACCGTCCCTGGCCCCAATGGCGACATTCTGGCCGATGTGTGGAAGATCATGATCGGCCGTATCCCGCTGGTGCTGTTGGATACCAATGTGCCGGAGAACCCGCCCTCCATCCGCGACATCACGGCGCGCCTGTACAACAGCGACCCTGGCATCCGTTTGGCCCAGGAAGTACTTCTGGGTATCGGCGGCATGCAGGCCCTGGCGGCCATGGGCATCGAGCCGACCATCTGCCACATGAACGAGGGCCACAGCACCTTTGCCAACGTGGAGCGTCTGGCCCAGATGATGCTGCGGTATGATCTGGACCCCGCGACCGGCATGGAAATCGTGGCGCGCACCTCGGTCTTCACCACCCATACCCCCGTGGCCGCCGGGCATGATGAATTTCACCCCGATCTGGTGCGGCCCTATATCAAAGCAGTGGCCAAGCGCATGAAGATCACGGACGATGAACTTCTCTCCTGGGGACGCACCGCCAACAGCCACCCCCATGGCCATTTCTCCATGTTCATATTAGGGTTGCGGCTGTCGCAAAGCTGCAACGGCGTCAGCCGGTTGCACGGCCGGGTGGCCAGGCGCATGTGGTCCCACGTGTGGCCCGAACACGCCGAAGAAGATACGCCCATCAGCCACATCACCAACGGGATTCATGTCTCCAGCTTCATCGCGCCGGAGGTGGTGATGCTCTTCGAGCGTTACCTCGGGCCGGAGTGGCATTACAGCAGCCGCAAGGTGGAGAATATCGAGCGCATTGATGAGATCTACGATGAAGAGTTGTGGCGGTCGCGCGAAATGACCCGCACCCGCTTGGTCAGCAAGGTGCGTGAACTGCTGGTCAAGCAGTATACCCGGCGCAATGCGCCCATCGCGGTGGTCAAGGCCGCGGAAAACGCCTTGGACCCCGAAGTGCTGACCATCGGCTTTGCGCGCCGCTTTGCTACCTACAAGCGCGCCAATCTGATCTTGCGCGATCCGGAAAGACTCAAGGCCATCTTGACTTCCAAAGATCGCCCGGTGCAAATTATCTTCGCCGGCAAGGCTCATCCCCAGGACAACGAGGGCAAGGAGCTGATCCGCAATATCATTCAATTTGCGCGGCAGCATGATGTGCGCAACCATATCGCCTTTCTGGAGAATTATGATATGGGCATCGCCCGCCATCTGGTGCAGGGCGTGGATGTGTGGCTCAACACGCCGCGGCGCCCGATGGAAGCCTGCGGTACTTCGGGCATGAAAGCCGCGGTCAACGGCGTACTCAACCTGAGCATACTGGATGGCTGGTGGGACGAAGGGTACACACCCGAGCGCGGCTGGAGCATCGGCAGCGGCGAGGAGTATTCCGACGCGCCTTACCAGGATGCGGTGGAAGTCCAGGCCCTTTACAATGTGTTGGAAAACGATGTGATCCCGTGCTTTTACAATCGCGGCTCCGGCAACATGCCGGTGGATTGGATCGCCAAAATGAAGGCCTCCATGAAAATGGCCATGGCCGAATTTTGCAGCCACCGCATGGTGGGCGAATACCAGTTGCGCTACTACCTGCAAGCGGTCCAGCGCCAGCGCGAACTGCTGGCCAATGAGGCCGCGGAAGCCAAGCGGCTGGCCGTGCTGCACAAACGCTTGAAAGACCTGTGGAAAGAAATTCGAGTGGAGGTTCCCGAACGCGACCATGAAGGACCCTTCCAGGTGGAAGACGCCTTCAACGTCAGCACCATGGTGCATTTGGGCAGCCTCAAACCCGAAGAAGTGGATGTGGAGCTTTACTACGGTCCCATGCGCCGGACGGCCGAACTGGATAAAGGCTTCACCCAGCAGATGAACATGTTGGAAGATCGTGGCAACGGCAAATATCTCTACCGTTGCACCGTCACTTGCCGGGATTCGGGCCGCTATGGGTTTACCGTGCGCGTGCTGCCCAGAGCCGACGACTGGATCAGGTTCTCGCCGGGGTTGATCTCCTGGGCGTAAATGGGTGGAGCAAAGTAAAAGGGAAATGGTAGAAAGTAAAAGGTTCAAGTAGGAAGGTAGAATATCGAATGGCACTTAAACAGCGGAAGAAAAAACCACGCGTACTGATCGTCACCCCCGAAGTCACCTATCTTCCCGATCGCATGGGCAGCCTGGCCAATACTTTGACTGCCAAGGCCGGCGGTCTGGCCGATGTGTCGGCCGCGTTGGTCAGCGCCTTATTTGAGCAAGGCGCTGACGTGCATGTGGCCCTGCCCGACTACCGCGCCATATTTGAAGATCGATTGGCGCCATTTCTGCGCAAGGAGCGGCGCACGCTGCGCCGCGTCATGCCCAACGACCGCGTGCACCTGGCCGAAGACCGCGCCTTTTTCTACCTCAACCGCGTGTACTCCAATTATGGCGGTGAAAATGTCCACATCGCTCTGGCGTTCCAGCGCGAAGTGATCAACAATATCATCCCCCGGGTACGGCCGGATCTGATCCACTGCAACGACTGGATGACCGGTCTGATCCCTCCGGTGGCGCGCGAGATGGGGGTGCCCTGCCTCTTTACGATCCACAACATTCATACCGTCAAGACCACTCTGGCCCACATTGAAGATCGCGGCATCGACGCGGCCTATTTCTGGGATCATCTTTACTACACCGATTATGCTGAAAGTTACGAGGCGGCCCGGAGCAATATCCCCGTGGACTTTTTGGTCAGTGGCGTATTCGCCTCACACTTCGTCAATACGGTCAGTCAGCATTTTCTGGATGAGATCGTCCAAGGCCGGCACGATTTTGTAGAGGGCCATCTGCGCCGGGAACTGATCAACAAGGTCAACGCCGGCTGCGCCGCGGGCGTGCTCAACGCGCCCGATCCGGGTTTCAATCCCGCCAAGGACGGCTTGCTCACCAAAACCTATGGGCCGGACAAACATCGGGCCAGCAAACGCCACAACAAGCGGGCCCTGCAAAAATTGCTCGGACTGGTTGAAGATGAGAAGGCCCCCATGTTCCTGTGGCCGTCACGCCTGGACCCGGTCCAAAAAGGGTGCCAGCTGTTGGCCGATATTTTCTATCACCTCGTCTCAAAATACTGGAGCAAGAACCTGCAGGTGGTCTTCGTGGCCGATGGCCCTTACCAGCATGTATTCCGTAACATCGTCAATCACCACCAGTTTCACGAGCGCGTGGCGGTGTGCGATTTCAGCGAACATCTGGAACACCTGGCCTATGGCGCATCGGATTTCATCTTGATGCCCTCGTTGTTCGAACCCTGCGGCCTGCCCCAGATGATCGCGCAAATCTACGGTGCGTTGCCCGTGGCCCACAACACCGGTGGAATATACGACACGGTTTTGCCGTTGGATCCGAGCCGTGACGCAGGCAGTGGTTTTCTCTTCGACATCTACGATTCCAATGGTTTGATGTGGGCCATCGATCAGGCCATGGAGTATTACGCATTGCCGGCGGAAGTCAAAGAGCGACAGGTGGCCCGTATCATGCGGCAGGCTTTGGAGACTTTCACCCATGCAGTGAATGCCCGCAGTTATATCGATTTGTATGAAAAAATGCTCGAGCGGCCGCTCTTGCCGTAGGAGATGGATAGTAGTTTTGTAGATGGGTGTATTCAACGCAGAGGCGCAGAGGGCGCGGAGAGTCGCAGAGGGTTAGAGAAAAAAATGATTCCTCTGCGTTTCTCAGCGTCCTCTGCGCCTCTGCGTTGAAATACATCTGACGGAATTTCATTATGAACAAACAAGATCACCAGCGCCTGGAGCGATTTCTCTCCTCTGATCCTTATTTGGAATCGCATAAAGAAGTGGTTGCGCGGCGCATTGAGCTAATATCCAAGACGGCCCGACAACTGATTTCCAAAAGCCGCAGCCTGGGTGACTTTGCTTCCGGGCACGAATACTACGGCCTGCATTTCCGCGACGCCGAATGGGTGCTGCGGGAGTGGGCGCCCAACGCCACGGCCGTTTATCTGGTTGGAGAATTCAGCGGCTGGCGGATAGAAGAGCGCTGGGCCCTCAAGCGCCTCGACAACAACGGCACCTGGGAGATCCGCCTGTCCGCCAAGCAAATAAAGCACGGCGACCTCTACCGTCTGCATGTGCAGTGGCCCGACGGCAGCGGCGACCGCATTCCGGCCTGGGCCCGGCGGGTGGTCCAGGACCCCGCGACATTGATCTTCAACGCCCAGGTGTGGCGACCGGATACACCCTACCAATGGCGGGTGGAGAAATTCAAAGCGCCCAAAGGCGCGCCCCTGATCTACGAGGTCCACATCGGCATGGCCCAGGAAGAGGGAAGGGTCGGTACCTATGCCGAGTTCACGGCCAATGTCTTGCCCAGGGTGATTGTTTCCGGTTACAACACCTTACAGATCATGGCCATTCCCGAGCACCCGTATTACGGCAGTTTCGGCTATCATGTGTCCAATTTCTTCGCGGCCTCGTCACGTTTTGGCCCGCCCGAAGACTTCAAAGCGCTGGTCGACGCGGCCCACGCCGCCGGTCTGCGCGTGCTTATTGATCTGGTGCACTCCCATGCGGTCAACAATGAAGTCGAGGGCATCAGCCGCTTTGACGGCAGCGAATACCAATTCTTCCATGTGGGTGGTCGGGGCCGCCATCACGCCTGGGATTCGCGGCTGTTTGACTATGCCAAACCCCAGGTGCTGCATTTCCTGCTCTCCAACTGCCGGTACTGGCTCGATGAGTTCCGCGTGGACGGCTTTCGCTTTGACGGCATCACCAGCATGCTTTACCTGGATCACGGCCTGGAAAAAGCATTTACTTCCTATGACGATTACTTCTCCGGTAACGTGGATGAAGATGCCTTGTGCTACCTGGCGCTGGCCAATCAGCTGATTCACGCGGTGCGGCCCGATGCCTTGACCATTGCCGAGGATGTCAGCGGCATGCCCGGCCTGGCCCGGCCCTGGCGCGAGGGCGGCATCGGCTTTGATTATCGCTTTGCCATGGGCGTGCCCGACTACTGGATCAAACTCACCAAGGACACCCGCGATGAGGATTGGCATATGGGCGGGTTGTGGTTCGAGCTCAACAACCGGCGCCACGACGAGAAGACCATCTCCTATACCGAGTCCCATGACCAGGCCCTGGTGGGCGACAAAACCTTGATCTTCCGCATGATCGATGCCGAGATGTATCATCACATGAACATCGACGATCCCAATTTACGGGTGGATCGCGGCATGGCCCTGCACAAGATGATTCGCCTCATCACCCTGGCCACGGCCGGCAATGGCTATCTCAACTTCATGGGCAATGAGTTCGGCCATCCCGAATGGATCGATTTTCCCCGCCAGGGTAACAACTGGTCTTATCATTACGCCCGGCGCCAGTGGTCTTTGGTGGATAACGCCCGCCTGCGCTACCAGCAATTGAACCGCTTTGACCAGGCCATGATCGCTTTAGCGCGTAAGCACGAAGTGCTCTCGGCCCAGCCCCATCACATTTGGGAGCATAATGATGACAAGATTTTGATCTTCGAACGCGCGGGACTGGTCTGGGCCTTCAATTTCCATCCCACCCAATCCTTTGCCGATTATCAATTTTCAGCCGCGCCCGGAAAATACGCGATCCTGCTGGATTCCGACGCGCCCGAATTTGGCGGACACAACCGCATTGACCGCGATCTGGCGCACCTCACCCTGCCAACGGCCGAACCGCACCACCCCTCCCATCGCCTCAGCCTCTATCTGCCCAGCCGGGCGGCCCTGGTGCTGGGGCCATCACGTGGTTGAGAGCGAACTCAATAAAAGAGCGTGGAGGAAAAGCCCCTATTTTTCCAAGTTCAAGGCGGAGGTAAAATTTTAACCGCGGGAATACTCGAAGTATTTCGAGGATTAAAATTTTGCCCCAACGCCGAAATTGGGAAAATAGGGGCTTTTCCTCCACGCACGTTAAAGTTTGCCACAGCCTAACCGATATCATTTTCATGAATTCCTGGAAGCTCAAGAGCAAAATCACTCTGGGGTTGCTGGCCATGGTGGTGCTGGTCATGGTGGTATCCACGGTGATGGTCACCCTGGTGCTCAATCGGCAGTTTCGCGATGCATCCAACCGGAATCTCACCAAATCCATCAACATCGTGCGCCAAGAGCTGCTGGGGATGCAGGCCAAACTGCAGGCGGACGCCCGCCAGATGGCCACCATCAACACCATGGGCTCCAAGGTCAAGTTGCTGACCAAATACAAGCGCATGGCCGGCAACGATATGACCGAAAATGTGCATCGCGAGATCGGGGTCGACCTCTACCACATCGGCAGCGCCGGCCGGCTCTGGCAAGCCGCGGTGTACGACAATGAGGGCGATGTGGTGGCGTTTGCGATCTTTGGCGAGGCCGGCAGCCATTTGGTGGCCTTTTCCCAGGACCGTGCAACGGGGACCTATAAAAAGGGCGAAATCGCGCCGGATCAGGCCATCGAAAAGCTGACCTATACGGAGACCAAGGATCTGGGCAACTTGCCCCTCAACCTTAAATTCAAAACCCCGGCGCCGGATCAGGAGCGGGTCAGGTTCGATTCCATTGGCGGCCGCATCTGTTTGATCTCCTTTGCGCCCGTGATGGGCGACCAGATCAACAGCGAGACCGGCAATATTGAAAAGAAACAGTTCGGTTTCGCCATGGCCGTGCGAAGTCTGGACACCCCATTCATCGAGCGCATGGCCCGGCTGACCGAGATGCAGGTCAATATTTTCAGCCAGGGGCGTCTCAACGTTGGAACGCTGCCGGAGTATGGCCAGTTGATCGAGCCGCAATCCAAAGCCGTCACGAACAATGGTCTGGCCGACCAGGCCGTGCTGCACAATGACATCGCGCTGGCTTCGGGCGCCTTTTTCCAGGGCGGGTTGCCGTTATTTTCCGGCATCGAGCAGATCGCCATGCTGACGGTTCTGGAATCCAAACAAACGGTCCGGGCCTATACCTTTCAGATGATCCGGCTGCTTTGCCTGGTTTCATTGGCCTGTCTGATTTTGGTGTGGCCGGTGACCGCTTTCTTTACCAAAAAACTGATCGGGCCCATGTTGCTGGTGGTGGCCCGGCTCAGGGACATTGCCCAGGGTGAAGGGGATTTGACTTCCCGGCTCAACATCAAAACCCAGGACGAGGTGGGCGAACTGGCCCACTGGTTCAACGCTTTTATCGAAAAATTGCAAATCATGATGCGCGATATTGCCGGCAAGGCTCAGACCATAGACGCATCCGTTGGGGAGTTCTGCGCACTTTCGGACCAAATGTCGGGCGGCAGCGGCCGGATTTCCACCAACATGAACAATGTGGCGGACTCGGCCCAGGCCATGAGCGCCGCGATTTCCACGGTGGCCGGGGCCATGGCCAAAACCGCGGCCAATGTGCATATGGTGGCCGACGCCGTGGAGGGCATGACCACGACGATCCATGCCATTGCCCAAAATTCGGAAACCGCGCGCCAGATCACCATCGACGCGGTTTCCAAAGTCAGCCATAGCGCCGAGCGGCTTGGGCATTTGGGCGGCGCGGCCCAGGACATCTCCAAGGTGACCGAGCTGATCACCAACATCTCCGAACAGACCAACCTGCTGGCCTTGAATGCCACCATCGAAGCGGCCCGGGCCGGTGAGGCGGGCAAGGGCTTTGCCGTGGTGGCCAATGAAATCAAAGAGCTGGCCAAGCAGACCGCGGGCGCCACCTTGGATATCAAAGAAAAAATCGAGGGCATTCAAGGGGTCAGCAAGGAAGCGCTGGCCGACAGCGACGATATCCTCAAAATCATCCACCAGGTCAACGAGGTGGTGGCCTCCATTGCCGCCGCCGTGGAGGAACAATCCGCCACCACCAAGGACATTGCCGGCAACCTGGTCCGGACCGCGGGCGGCATCGAGACGATCAATCAAGACACGGCCAACAGCAATACTTCCGCCCACAAGATCTCCCAGGAGATCACCGACATCAATGCCGCCGCCGACGGCATGTCCAATCAGGCCGCCGCCGTCAGCTCCAGGGCCCAGCAGATGATTCAACTGGCCGACGAGCTTAAAGCCATGGTGGGGCGCTTCAAGATTTAAAATCACCTTGCGTGTCAGCAGTTTTTACAACCCGCAAAGCGCAGCGCTCCATCAACTGCAAATTCTACAGCGTTCCGTCGTTTGAAAACCCCCTTAAGTATTGAATCTAGGTTGAAAGCGGCAATTGCCTGCTTTTTGCATTAGGTACCTGTCGGAAGATTTGCAAAACCGAGGTGTCACCCATGCGCATCCAGCTCTACAAGCGGATCTTTTTAAATTTCGTGCTGGTGATCGCCCTTTTTGGGCTGTTGGCCGCGGGCGTGGGGGCGTATCTGATCAACCGCACCACGGTCAACGAAGCCCAGCGCCGGGTGCGGCTCGATCTGCGCTCGGCCTGGAGCGTGGTGCAGGGTGAGCTGGATGGCCTGGAGCTGTTTCTGGGGGCTTTAAGCGGCGGCAAGCGCGTGCAGGAAGCATTTCATCAACCCGCGGATCAGGCCAACCGCGTGCTGCTGGAGCTGGCTCGACGCCAGGGCCGCTGCGATTTTCTGGGCCTGACCGATGCCCGCGGCCAGGTAATTTTGCGCACCCTGGCGCCGTATGCCACCGGTGATTACCTCGCCCAGGACCCGGTGGTGGGCCGGGCCCTCAAAGGCGAGACGGTGAGCGGCTTTGTGCTGCTCGAAGCCGGCCGCTTGCGGGCCGAGGGCGGTGATCTGGAAGAAAAGGCCTTCATGGTGTTTGAGCCCACGGCCCGGGCCAAACTCCGAGCCAAGGAGGCTGAGAGCGCCGGCATGGCCCTGGTGGCCGCCACGCCGGTGGAGGATGAAACCGGCGCGCGCAAAGGCGTGCTCTATGCGGGCATCCTGCTCAACCGCAACCACGCCCTGGTGGACAAGATCAACGCCATTGTCTTCGAAGAGCAGCTCTACGAAGGACGGCCGGCGGGCACGGTGACCATCTTCCAATGGGACAGCCGCATCGCCACCAATGTCAAAAACGCCAGCGGCAATCGCGCCACCGGCACCAGGGTCAGCGAAACGGTCTATGACTCGGTCCTGGAGAACAATCGTTCCTATTATGACCGGGCCTTTGTGGTCAACGACTGGTACTTGAGCGCCTATGATCCCATCCACGATCTCCAGGGCCAGGTGATCGGCATCCTCTACGTGGGCGTTCTGGCCCGGCAATACGACGATTTCAAGCACGACTTGTGGAAATTGTATGGCCTGCTTTCTTTGGGCGCCGTGGTCATTGTGCTGGTGCTGGGGTTTGTCTTTAGTCGACGACTCACCGGCTCGATTAGCCGTTTGGCCCAGGGGGCCGCGGATATCGCGGGCGGGCGACTGGACATGCAGGTCGCCGAACCAGCCACCGATGACGAGGTGCGCGACCTGACCAGGGCCTTCAACTTCATGGCGGGCCGGCTCAAGGAGCGCGAAGAGCGGCTCAAGGCCACCAACGCCGAACTGGACCAGACCAATCGTTCGTTGCAGGTGGCCAACCGCAATTACATGGACATGCTGGGGTTTGTCTCCCATGAATTGAAAAATACCTTGGGCGTAATCTATACTTCCGCCAAAGCATTAGGCATGGCGGCCATCGGGCCGCTAACCGAGGCCCAGGCCGGGTTGGTAGCCAATGTCGTGAAAAGCATTGAAAAAGCCGTGGGCATGACGCGCAAGTATTTGGACTTGTCCCGCATCGAAAAAGGCGAGCTCAAGGTCAACCCGCGGCCCATGGACATGATCGCTGATGTGGTGGCGCCCCTGCTGGCGGAGTTTGGCGATGCCATGGCCGCCAACCGGATCGAGCTGCGCAACGAGCTGCCGCCGAGCATTCCCTTGACCGGCGACCGCGACCTGTTGCAGGTGGTCTACAAGAATCTGCTGGACAATGCGCTCAAGTATGGCCGATCCGGCGGCGCCATCCGCTTGTGTTTCAGCGACGAAGGAATCCGGCGGCGCTTTGAGGTCTGGAACCAGGGCGAAAATCTTTCCCAGGTCCAGCTCTCCCAGGTCTTCGACAAATTCGTGCGCCTGCGGCGCGCCGAAGGTCTGGTGCAGGGTACCGGCCTGGGGCTCTTCATCACCCGCGATATCGTGCGCAAACACGGCGGCGACATCCACGCCGAGTGCCAGGGCGATTCGTGGATCAAGTTTATCTTCACTTTGCCGTCCAGCGCGGCGTCCGCCTGAATACTTCCGAGCATTCTATCAGTGCCATCCGTGTCATCCGTGTCATCCGTGGTCAATTTTTTTACCACGGATGACACGGATGGCACGGATGAGTAGCAATCAGAATCAGGGAGTGCTGGTTATTACAGGTATCGAGGATTTGCTTCCGTCATGCCCGCACAGGCGGGCATCCAGTGTGAAAGCATCCTGTGCTGGGTTCCCTTCTTCGCGGGATTGACGGGCCATTGAACGAAAAACACGCCGAACCCTCAGCAATTTACTCCACCTTGGCCCGATAGAGCCGCAGGCTGTTGGAGACCACCGAAATACTGCTCATGGCCATGGCCAGAGCGGCCAGAATGGGGTGCAGCTGGCGCAGGAAGATGGGCAGTTGGGCCGCTGGCGCCAGCACGCCGGCAGCCACGGGAATCAGGATGATGTTATAGATAAAGGCCAGGAAGAGATTCTGGCGGATGGTGGCCATAGTATTGCGACTGATGGCAATGGCCCTGGCAATGCCGCTCAACCGGCCGCTGGCCAGAATCACGTCGGCGCTCTCGATGGCCACGTCGGTGCCGGTGCCGATGGCCATGCCCACATCGGCCTGGGCCAGGGCCGGCGCATCGTTGATGCCATCGCCCACCATGGCCACCTGCAGCCCCTGGGCCTGGATCTCTTTTACTTTGATGGATTTCTCTTCGGGCCGTACTTCGGCAAATACTTCGTCAATGCCCACCTGGGCCGCGATGGATCTGGCGGTCTGGGGATTGTCCCCCGTGAGCATGACCACCTTCAGGTGTTGCTGGTGCAGAGCCTCAACCGCCTGCTTGGAATCATCTTTCAAGGGATCGGCCACGGCGATCAGACCAATGGCCTGGTCTTCCAGGACCACCACCATGGCCGTGGCGCCCTGGGACTGCAGCCGGTCGATCTCGTTCCGGCCTTGATCCAGGTGGATGGTTTGACCGTCAAACCACTTGGGCTGGCCCACGCGCACGTGTTTGCCCTGGACCACGGCCGCCACACCAAACCCGCCGTGGGCCATGAATTCCACGGGATCATGCAGACTCAGCTCTTTTTCTTGGGCCGCGCGCACAATGGCCTTGCCCAGGGGATGTTCGGAGCCCAGCTCGGCCGAGGCGGCCCATTGCAGCAATTCATCGGCGTTAGATACCGCGCTGTTTAAGGGTTGGACCGCCACCACCGCGGGTTTGCCAGCCGTGATGGTGCCGGTTTTGTCCAGCACCACGGCATCTATCCGGGTGGCCTTTTCCAGGGCTTCGGCCTTTTTGAACAAGACCCCTTTCTCCGCGCCCTTGCCGGTGCCCGCCATGATGGCCGTGGGCGTGGCCAGTCCCAGGGCACACGGGCAGGCAATGACTAGCACGGCCACCAGGCGGATCATGGCGGCCACGAAATCACCGCTCAGCGCCCACCAGACAATGAAAGTGATCACGGCGATCAGGATCACGCCGGGCACAAAGACCGCGGCCACGCGGTCCGCCAGGGCCTGGATGGGTGCTTTGCTTCCCTGGGCCGCCTGCACCAGGCGGATGATCTGGGCCAGAGCGGTTTCTCGTCCCACCCGGGTCGCTTTGAATTTAAGCCGGCCCTGGCCGTTGATGGTTCCGGCCGCCACGGCATCACCCGGTTTTTTATCCACGGGAAGGGGCTCGCCGCTGAGCATGGATTCATCCACCGCGGAGTTTCCTTCCAGCACCACGCCATCCACCGCAATGCGCTCGCCGGGCCGCACCACCACCACGGCCTCCTTTTGAACCTGGGCCAGCGGGATTTCACGCTCTTCACCCTGTTCGATGATCACGGCCGTTTTGGGCTGCAGGCCGATGAGCTTGCGGATGGCGTTGCCAGTCTGGCCCTTGGTGCGCGCTTCCAGCAGTTTGCCCACTTTGATCAAGGTGATGATCACGGCCGAGGTTTCAAAGTAGACATGGCTGCCCAGGTCGGGCAGCAGCAAAACCGCCAGGGAGTAAAAATAGGCCACCGAAGAGCCCAGGGCGATGAGCACATCCATGTTGGCGCTGCCGTTGCGCAGGCTTTTATAACCGCCGGTGTAGTAATCCGATCCGGTGTAGAATTGCACCGGCGTGGCCAGGGCGAAGAAGAGCCAGTTGACCCAGGCGCCATGGCTCCAGTGCCCCAGCAGGCCGAAGTCCCGGGCCATGCTGAAGACAAAGAGGGGCAGGGCAAAGATCAGGCCCACGATGAATTTGCGGGCCTGGTCGTGGATTTCGGCCTGGCGCGCCTTTTGCTCCACATCTTCGGCCCCATCGCCTTCGGCCGGCGCGATGGCGCCGTACCCTGCCTTTTCAATGGCCGCGATGATCTCTTCCATACCGATGGCGCCGGGCAGATAGCTGATGGCGGCCCGTTCGGAAGCAAAGTTAACGCTGGCATCGATAACGCCAACGGTCTTTTTCTTCAGGGCGCGCTCCACATTGGCCGCGCAGTTGACGCAAGTCATGCCGGTGATCGGCAGTTCCACCTGGGCCGTGGGCACGCCGTAGCCGCTCTTTTGAATGCGCTGCACCAGATCCTGGAGGCTGACGTGGGTTGGGTCATAGGCCACTTCGGCCGTCTCGCTGGCAAAATTGACCTGGGCCTTGGCCACACCGTCGAGTTTGCCCAGGACGCGTTCGATGGTGGCCGCGCAATTGGCGCAGCTCATGCCGGTGACAGGCAGTGTTATTGTCTTATCGGTCATTGTCTTCTCTTCCAAGTTAGAAGCTTTTTATAGAAAAAGTATTCTTTAACTAAAGGGACTAAGGGACAAAGGCACAAAGGCACAAAGAGGCCGGGGGGTTGAGGTAGTTCTCCGCGTGTCTCCATGGCCTATTGAATAATTGCTAAACTTCATTGTCCTCCGGACCAATATCTTCGTTTCCGCGCTCCGCGCGTGAATGGTATTGACTACCATGCGTTCCAACGCTGAGCCTGGGGTAAGTCCCTTCCCTCAGTCCCTCAGTCCCTTTGCCCCTTTGTGCCTTTGTCCCTCTGTGCCTTTCCCCATTACTTCCCCCGCAACACCCGCGTTGAATTAACCACCGCCAGCAAAGCCGTGCCCATGTCGGCGAAGACCGCTTCCCACATGCTGGCCAGGCCCATGGCGCCGAGGCAGAGAAACAACCCCTTGATGGTGAAGGCCAGCACAATGTTCTGCCACACAATGGTCCGGGTGGTCCGGGCAATGGCGATGGCCGCCACGATTTTGGCTGGTGAGCCGGTCATCAACACCACATCGGCGGTTTCAATGGCCGCATCCGAACCGCTGGCGCCCATGGCAATGCCCACATCGGCGCGGGCAATCACCGGTGCATCGTTGATGCCGTCGCCCACAAAGGCGATCTTCTTGCGCTGAGGGCCGCCCGCGCCAAGTTGTTCCAAGGTGGTCACTTTTTCTTCGGGAAGCAAATCGGCGAAGACTTGATCCAGTCCCAGATGTTTACCCACGGCCTGGGCCGTGCAGTAGTTGTCGCCGGTCAACATGGCAATGCGATGAACACCCTGGGCGCGCAGATCATGCACCGCCTGCTCGGCGTCGGGGTGCAGGGCGTCGCCGATGGTGATGTAGCCCGCATAGCGGCCGTCCACCACGATGTGGGCCACAGTGGCATCGAAATCGCACTTGTCATGAAGAATTTTTTCAGCGTGCAGCAATTGGTCATTGCCCACAAAGATGGTGTGCTCGCCATAGCCGGCTTTGACCCCTTTGCCGGAGATTTCCGTGTGATCCATAATCCGGCTGGCATCCAAAGTCTTTCCGCGTTTGGCAAAGTCGGAAAGAATCGATCGTGCGATGGGATGATTGGAGTAGTATTCCGCGGCGGCCGCGAACTCAAAGAGCTGCTCCTGGGAAAAGCCGTACAAGCTGATGATTTCACGGACCTCGAAAACCCCTTGGGTCAGGGTCCCGGTTTTGTCAAAGACCACGGTGCCGACCTGGGAGAGCACATCCAGAAAATTGGAGCCTTTGATCAGAATCCCCTCCCTGGAAGCTTTACCGATGCCGCCGAAATAGCCCAGGGGAATGCTGATCACCAGGGCGCAGGGGCAGGAGATGACCAGCATCACCAGGGCGCGATAAATCCACTCCTCGAATGTGGCGCCGGCCAGAATCAGGGGCGGCGCCACGGCCACGGCCGCGGCCAGTATGACCACGGCGGGTGTGTACCAGCGCGCAAAGGTGGTGATGAATTTCTCGGTTTTGGCTTTGCGGGCCGTGGCGTTTTCTACCAGATCGAGCATTTTGGCAACGGAAGATTCCCTGAAAGGCCGGGTCACCCGCAAGGTGAGGGCGCCACTTTGGTTGATCTGTCCAGCCAGCGCCTGGTCGCCGATCTGCACCGTTTGCGGCTTTGATTCGCCGGTCAAGGCCGAGGTGTCGAGCCAGGAGCGGCCCGTTATAACCTCGCCATCCAGGGGCACGCGTTCGCCCGGCTTGACCAGCAGCAGGTCGCCCACGCGGACTTGTTCCGGCGCGATCTCTTCAAAGCCAAAGGGGGTCTGAACCCAGGCCCGGTCCGGCTTTACCGCCAACAGGCGGTTGATGGCGCGGCGGGAGCGCGAGACCGCCTTGTTCTGGAGCAGTTCGCCGACTTTATAAAAGAGCATCACCCCAACCGCTTCGGCATAGGCATGGATGATCAAGGCCCCTGCCGTGGCGATCATCATGAGCACGTGCTCGTCAAAGAAGAGCCCCTTGCGAATGGTGCGCAGCGCGTTGAGGAGCACATTGCCGCCCGCCAGCAGGTAGGCGGCCAATACCAGCGCGGCTTCCAGGAGTCCCAGGTGGTGTTGGTGAAAATACTTCTCGAAAAAAAGTTGAATCAGAAAGAGAACAAAGGCGGCCAGAAGAAATCCGATCTCCCGGCGAGGCACCGGCGTGCGCAGTTCGGTCTTGTCCGCCCCGGGCTTTGCCTGGGGCCCGGATTTGGGGATCAGCTCCACCTCGGGGGCGATGCGGTGCGCGGCCGCGACCACGGCCTGCATATCCCTGGCCTTGATGTGCAGGGTCAGGCCAGCAAAATCCACCAGCGCTTCCTCGACCCCCTCCAGAGCGTTCAACTCTTTTTCTAGCTTCAGGGCGCACGCGGCGCAATCCAGATTCTTGAGTGTGAATTTTTCTGTGGTCAGCTGCATTGTGATGTCAACTCTCATGCCTCCTGAACGTGCGCCATGCCCAAATTGAGCAAATCCCGGATGTGCTCGTCATCCAGGGAGTAGTACACAATTTTGCCGTCCCGGCGGGACTTGACCACCCTGGCCAGCTTTAGGTTCTTCAATTGATGAGAGACCGCGGGCTGCTTCATTTTCAACAGGGCGCACAAGTCGCAGACGCACATCTCCGATTCACTCAGGGCCCACAAAATGCCCAGGCGGGTGCTGTCGCCAAAAAGCTTGAAAAGATCGGCCAGATCATACAATGACACGGTCTCAGGCATGCGCTGGCGCAGTTCGCGCAGCAACTCGCGGTGAATGCCCTTGGTGGTGCAGGTGTCGATGATGGCATCCATTTGAAATCTCCTCCCGGCGCAAGTAGGTTATAAACATATTAACATATGATAATATGTATATGTCTGTCTGGAGATTGTCAAACGTGATTTTCGCGAGGGGCATAAGTAACGGCTGTTGGTTCCAGCACAGAAACGCGGTTGATCTTTTCGTACGCGTTCGCGTGCGCGCACGCTTACTAGAGGGGCTTCTTCAACTGTTTCGAGTACGCGTACGCGTACGAGTACGATTTGACGAGCAACGGCCGGGCTATTTTGAAACTAATGGCAGCAGGCCGGTGGCCGGCCGCCCGTGGCTTTGTTGACCCGTTCCAAATAGTGTTGCCAAAAACCTTTGCGTTTCTTGGGGAGATAGTTCTGGGGCGCCGCCTGGAATTTATCGTGGCACCCTTGCGTGCAGAAGTAATACTCAATTTGATTATAATTCGTTTTGGCGGGCGCGGTGGCCGGCTCCACCACCAACCCGCACACCGGGTCGATATTGATTTTGTGTCTGGTGGCCATGATTGCCTTCCCCATTAATGGCTCTACAAAAAAATTCTCCGGAGGCGGCGGGGGGGGGAATCCGCCTCCGGTCAAAACGCGGCCCGGCCGAGATTACTGCCAGCAATACCCGCCGCCATACCCGCGGGCAAAACCGCGTCGCGTGTTTTCAGGAAGCAGTTTGCGGATTTCCAGTTGATGCTGGATGGCTTTCTGGTCGAATTCTCCCTCCAGGCTGGAGAGCTCTTTTTGCAGGGTGCCGACCTTGGCCGCATCCGGCGTATCCTTGGTCAATTCATTCTGCAGGGCAAAGCGTTTATCCTGAATTTGATCGCGCAGCTTCTGGGTGTCATTAAAGAATTTCTCCTGGGCTGCATCCAGTTTGGTGCGCTGCTCGTCCGTCAGATTGCCCCAGGCCCCAGAGCCGCGGGGCCCATAACCGTACATCATGCCCGGCCCCATGCCGTAACCTTGACCATAGCCCATCATGCCCGGGCCCATGCCATAACCCATCATGCCAGGCCCCATGCCGTAGCCATAGCCCATCATGTTTCCGCCATAATTGCCCCAGGGCCCGCCATTGGCCAGGGCCACGGCCGCCCCTACCAAGAGAATGGCGGCGCCGATGATCATGGATTTGGTGGTGAGTTTGGATTTCATTTTACTGCTCCTTTCTTTCTTTAACCGTTGTTGGTTGCGCCTTCTGTTTGAGAACCTACATGGCAAGGGGTGTGCCAGCGCGGCGCCGGACGGGCTGGTAGGTTTCATATCTGCCTGTTATTTCAATGAATGCGAATGGTCGGTGGCCGTGCGGGTATGGGTCGTGGGCCGCTCCACCCGATGCAGTGGCCCAAGAAGTGGGTAAGTTCTATACAGCCCGCACCTGAAGTGGATCGATCGCTGTGTCGATTTTACGCTAGGCTGAGTTGGCGCCCCTGGAAGGAAAATGGTCCTGGCGCGGCCAAGTGTAAGTCACGGTTTGCCAATAGGTGTTTCGCCACTAGATCGTACGCGTACGCGAAAGGCTTTTAAATTATTTCGAGTACGAGTACGCGTACGAGTACGAGTACGAGTTGGTGCATGAGTACGAGTATGAAGATGAGGATGAAAATCTCAGCCTTGTTTTGGTGCCGCAAGCAACGGCCGTGATTCTCACTGGGCGCGGCCATGGCATGCCTATTGTTATATAGTTCAGGCAAGGCTGGTAATTGGAGGAAACTGGCTCTATATTACACAACAGCCCCAGGATCCGCACCCAGGGTGTATAAAAATTATCCAATGGGCGGTCCGGGGGTCGCCTAACCATAGACGGTGCAGTGATGTTTAAGAACGACCCACCCCTTTTTAAGTATGGCCTGCGGACATCGCCGTGGATCGTGGTCGGGTCCGCGGCCATTTTGCTGGTCACCATCCTGGTGCTGGCCCTGCAAAGCTATCGGCGCGACGAACAGTATATGGCTCGCATTCTGAGCGAGAAAGGGGCCGCGCTGATTCGAACCATCGAGGCCGGCGCCCGCACCGGTATGATGCGCATGATGTGGGGCGGCGATCAGGTGCAGGCCTTGATCGAAGAGAGCGCCCTGGTGCCCGAGGTGCGCTACATCCTGATCCTTGATCCCCAGGGACGGGCCCTGGCGGCCAGCGATCGCGCCTTGATCGGCGCCCAGACTGTTGATCGTCCCTATCTCAAAAATCTTGATCCGTCGGAGCGGGTGCAGTGGCGACTCGTCAGAACCGCGGATCAAGCGCGCTCCTTTGAGGTCTACAAAATATTCAGGCCCATGGGCGGCCGGCCCGGGCCCGGCGGGATGCGAGACGAGCGCCCACATCTGCCCAATCAGGGCCCAATGGGTCCAAAGGGCAAGGACTGGTGCTTTGGCGGCGATGATCCGCCGGGCGGTCGGGCGGTCATTCTGGTGGGGCTGGACCCCAGCGCCTATGAGGTCGCCCGCAAGACCGATATTCGCAATACGGTGGTGCTTTGCGCGGTGCTGGTGGTCCTGGGGCTGGCCGGCTTTATCTCCATGTACTGGATGCAGAGCTTCCGTTCCGCCCAAAGGGCCTTGCAGGACACCAGCGCCATTGCCGATGAAATCGTGACCAGCCTTCCGGTGGGTCTGATCGCCACGGACAAGAGCGGCAAAATCGCCTTTTTCAACAGCGCCGCCGAGCGCATCACGGGCCTTGATCTGTCCCAGGCCCGGGGCCAAGAGCCGGCCGCGGTCCTGCCGGCCAATTTCTGCGGCCTGCGGGAGTCGCTGGAGCAGGGGGCGGCCGTTTTTGAAAAGGAGATGACCTGCGAGTTTGTGGCCAACAAAATCGTGCCGGTGAGCATCAGCGCTTCCAAGATAATGAATGAAGCCGGTCAGCTGGTGGGCCACGTGATGATCCTGCGCGATCTCGGCGAAGTGCGCCAACTGCAGGAGAGCCTGCGGCGTCAGGAAAAGCTGGCCGCCATCGGCGGGCTGGCCGCCGGCGTGGCCCATGAAATCAGGAATCCGTTGAGTTCCATCAAGGGCATGGCCACTTACTTCAAGAGCAAATTTGCCACCGGCAGCGAAGATAAAGAGGCCGCGGAGGTGATGATCCAGGAGGTGGAGCGCCTCAACCGGGTCATCAGCGAACTGCTCGATTTTGTCCGTCCCACGGACCTGCAATGGAAAGCCACGGATCTCAATGAGCTCATCGCCCATTCGGCGCGGTTGATCCAGCAGGAAGCCGCCACTCAACACATTGCCGTTCGCCTGAAGCCAGCGCCCCAACCTGTAATGGCCGAAGTCGACGCCGACCGCTTATCCCAGTGTCTGCTCAATCTGTATCTCAATGCCCTGCAGGCCATGGCGCGAGGCGGGGAGCTGACCGTGACCCTAACAGCATTAGGCCCTGACGCGGTTCGCATCGATGTGGAAGATAGCGGCGAAGGCATCGCGGCCCAGGATCTGGATAAAGTCTTTGATCCCTATTTCACCACCAAAGCCAAAGGCACTGGCCTGGGCCTGGCCATTGTGCACAAGATCGTCACGGCCCACAACGGCCATGTCAAGATCAGTAGCACTGCCGGCCGGGGCACAAAGGTCAGCCTGATTTTCCCAACCCGGCAAAGCATGTGAGGTCCGCATGGCCCATTCCAATCCATTTCATATTCTGGTGGTCGATGATGACCCCGGCCATCTCAAGACCCTGAAAACCATCATCTCCAGTTGGGGCTACAAGGTCTCCATGGCCGAGGACGGCGCCCAGGCCGTAGCCAGCGTCAAGGCCGGCCCCTTTGATCTGATCCTCATGGATGTGCGCATGGCGCAGATGACCGGCATCGAAGCCCTCAGACAGATCAAGGCCTACAATCCGGCCATTCCCATCCTGATCATGACCGCCTATTCTTCGGTGGATTCGGCCGTGGAAGCCCTCAAGGCCGGCGCCTATGACTATTTGACCAAGCCCCTGGATTTCGATGTGCTGCGCATTGCCTTTGAACGGGCCTTGGAGCACCAGCATCTGAAAGCCGAGAACCAGAATCTGAAAGACAAGTTGGGCGCGGGATTTCATTGGGACAACATCATCGGCAAAAGCCCGAAGATGAAAGCCATGCTGGACATGCTGGCCATGATCGCGCCGTCGGAAGCCACGGTCCTGATCACGGGTGAAAGCGGCACCGGCAAGGAGCTGATTGCCAAATCGATCCATTTCAACAGCCCCCGCAAAGCCCATCCTTTAGTGGTGGTCAACTGCGCGGCTCTGGCCGAGACTTTGCTGGAATCCGAGCTGTTCGGCCACGAAAAAGGGGCCTTCACGGGGGCAGACCGGCGCCGCGAGGGCCGCTTCATGCAGGCCCGCCAGGGCACCATTTTCTTAGACGAGGTGGGCGAGACCTCGCCGGCCATGCAAAGCAAGCTGCTGCGGGTGATCCAGGAGCGCGAGATTCAAAGGGTCGGGGGCGAAGAGACGCTGCCCGTGGATGTGCGCATCGTGGCCGCCACCCATCGCGACCTCAGCGCGGAGGTGGCTGCCGGGCGTTTCCGCCAGGATCTCTACTACCGGCTCAATGTGGTCACGCTGGAGGCGCCGCCGCTGCGCGAGCGCGGCGATGACATTCCCCTGCTGGCCAATCACTTCCTCAGCCGGTATGCCGCCCAAAACCGCAAATCAGTCAAAGGTTTTTCGCCCCTGGCCATGGACATGCTGCGCAAATACTCCTGGCCAGGCAATGTGCGCGAGCTGGAAAACACTCTGGAACGGGCGGTGATTTTGCTATCCGGAGAGTACATCACCGAAAAGGAGTTGCCTTCGACTCTGACCGTTTCGTATCCAGGCGCTTCCCAGGGGATGGCGCCGCCCCTGTTCACGGCTGAAGCCGCCAACCGGCCCCTGGGAGAGATTGAAAAAGAGGCCATTTTAAGCACGCTCCAGGCCACGGGCGGCAACAAGAGCGAAACCGCCCGCCGCTTGCGGATCAGCCGCAAGACCCTGCACAACAAGCTCAAGGAATATGGCATTTGACAAAGGGGTTGGATTGCGGCCATGATCAGGGCCAGGGAAGGTGAACCCCATGACGTTTGAAAGAATGATGCGCCGGCGCTTGATCGCCCTTTTTCTGTTCAGCGTGGTTTTGTTCAGTTATCCCATCATGTCGCTGTTACCACAGGAGTTCCTGGTGTTCGGGTTTCCATTGCTTTATGTCTATCTTTTTCTTCTTTGGACGGTATTGATTGTGGCGATTGCGTTGATTTCAAGGGCGCAGTCTGTAAAATAATTGCGCCGCATCGGATACTGCTTATGCAATGCAGTATTGCTGCTCAACGCAGAGGCGCAGAGTCCGCGAAGATTCACAGAGGTTGGAAACAATTTTATTCTCGTGCCTTTTTGTCTTCTCTGCATATCTTTGCGTGCTCTGCGTCTCGGCGTTGAAATGCCAAAAGGATCATTGGGAACCGATTGAAATAAAGTAGCGAAAGCATCGCGTCATGCTCAACACCGGCACCATTCTCTTCATCTCCTTTGCCTACCTGAGCTTGCTTTTTGCCATTGCTTACTTCGGCGACAAACGCGCGGATCAGAGACGCAGCATCATCAGCAATCCTTATATCTATGCGCTTTCGCTGGCGGTCTACTGCACGGCCTGGACCTTTTACGGCAGCGTGGGCATGGCGGCCCGCAGCGGCATCGGCTTTCTGCCCATCTATCTCGGGCCCACCATGATGGCCATGCTGGGATGGCTGGTGTTGCGCAAGATCATCCGCATCAGCAAGATTCACCACATCACATCCATCGCCGACTGGATCGCTTCCCGTTACGGCAAGAGCATGGCTCTGGGCATGATTGCCACCATCATCGCCGTGCTGGGCGTGGTGCCCTACATCTCCCTGCAGCTCAAGGCCATTTCCAACAGCCTGATGATTTTGCGCGGCTACCCCGCCATCAGCAGCCCCGCGCATGTGGCCGCCGCCCCCTTCTTCGCGGACATGGCGTTTTACATCACCATTGTGCTGGCCGTGTTTGCCATCTTATTCGGCACGCGGCACCTGGATGCCACCGAGCGCCATGAGGGCCTGGTGGCGGCCATTGCCTTTGAATCCATTGTCAAGCTGGCCGCCTTTCTGGCGGTGGGCGTATTTGTCACCTACATGGTCTTTAATGGGTTCGGCGATATCGCGGCCCAAGCCAATGGCCAGGAGATGTTGCGCAAACTCTTTGTCATGAGTCCGGCCCAGGGCAATCTCTCCTACACCGATTGGGGCACCTATCTGTTCATCTCCATGATGGCGGTAGTATTTCTGCCCCGGCAATTTCAGGTGGCCGTGGTGGAGAATGTCAATGAACATCATCTGAGCAAGGCCATTTGGCTCTTTCCCCTCTATCTGCTGGCCATCAATATCTTTGTGCTGCCCATTGCTTTCGGCGGCCGGCTTCATTTCCAGGATCAGGCGGTGGACCCCGACTTCTTCTCTTTGCTTCTGCCCATGGTGTTTCATAAAGAAGCACTGGCGCTCTTTGTCTTTATCGGCGGCACCTCGGCCGCCACCGGCATGGTGGTGGTGGAGACCGTGGCCATGTCCACCATGATCTGCAATGAACTGGTCATGCCGGTAATTTTGCGGTTGCCCCTTCAGCGCCAGGCGCCGCGTGGCGACATGAGCCGCCTGATCCTGCGGGTGCGGCGGGCCGCCATTGTGCTGGTGCTCCTGCTGGGCTACGCCTATTTTCGTTTTGTCGGCGAATTCTACACCCTGGTGTCCATTGGATTGACGTCGTTCTCCGCCATTGCCCAATTCGCGCCGGCCATCATTGGCGGTATTTTCTGGCGCGAAGGCACGCGCGCCGGCGCCATCAGCGGCCTGGCGGCCGGATTCGTGGTTTGGAGTTATACGTTGATCGTGCCGGCCTTGTGCCAAACCGGAATACTGCCGATGTCGCTCATGACCAGCGGTCCCTTTGGTCTGAGCTGGCTTAATCCCCATCATCTCTTCGGCTTGCAGGGCTTCAATCAGATTTCCCATGCCGTGTTCTGGAGCACGCTGGTCAACCTGAGCATGTATGTGGGGGTGTCGGTGCTGACCAAACCTACGGCCCTGGAACACACCCAGGCCGCGCTGTTTGTGGATGTGTTCAAATTCTCGGAACGCGCCGACGATTCACCCTACCGCCGCATTACGGCCTATATCCCGGATCTCAAATCGTTGCTGGCCGGGGTGCTGGGCAAGGCGCGCGCCGAGAGCGTTCTTGCCGGGTATGCTCGGCAGCATGAGATCGACATCATGGGCGAGCTCAATGCCGATCCCGGTCTGGTCAGCCATGCCGAAAAGGTGCTGGGTGGCGTGATCGGCTCGGTGTCGGCCCATGTGCTGGTGGCCTCGGTGGTCAAGGAAGAGCCGTTGGGCATTCAAGAGGTCATGGAGATTCTGGATGAAACCCGCCAGGCCATCGCCTATGGCAGAGAGCTCGAACGGGTGACGGCCGAGCTCAAGGCCGCCAACCAGAAACTCAAAGCCTTAGACACCATGAAAGATGAGTTCATCGCCACCGTGACCCATGAGCTGCGCACGCCGTTAACTTCCATTCGTTCGTTGACCGGAATTCTACACGACAACCCCAACCTGGAAGCGCCCCAGCGGCAGCGTTTTACCGGCATCATCATTCAGGAGGGCGAGCGGCTGACCCGTCTGATCAATCAAGTACTCGACTTCCAACGGCTGGAGTTGGATAAGGTAGAAATGCAGATGGCGCCCGTGGATCTGGCCGAAGTGATCCGCGACGCCGTGGACTCCACCAAACTCATGGCCGCGGAGAGCAAAGTGCATGTCTTCTTGTATCTCAAGGAGCAAAAGGTCATGGTCCCTGGCGACCGCGACCGGCTCATCCAGGTCATGCTCAATCTGATCTCCAACGGCATCAAATTCTGCCCGCCGGAAACCGGCGCCATTGACATCAAACTCTACCGGGAAGACGGCCTGGCCCGCATCGATGTGCAGGACAATGGGCCCGGCATCCGGCCCGAAGATCAGCCTTTGGTGTTTGAACGCTTCTGGCAGGCCCATAACCGCAAGGACCGGCGGCCGTCGGGCAGCGGCCTGGGCCTGGCCATCGCCAAGCAAATCGTGGATCGGCATCAGGGAAACCTTTGGGTGGTCAGCGAAGTCGGCCGGGGATCGACCTTTTCATTGACCTTGCCGCTGGTTGGTTGATTGGTTGGTTCGTTGATTCGTTTATTGTGGTGGATATTCTACTATTTCATTTTGATGAAGAAAAACTGAAGAACAAGGTTTTTGTCATTTCGACCGAAGGGAGAAATCAAAACAATGAATCAATCAACGAATCAACCAAAAATCAAGTCCCCGCAGATAACTGCACTCCGTTTTTATGTGACTCATCGCGCTTCGAGAAACTGAAGTACTTCCCGATTGAACAGACGAGGGTTTTCCAGGTTAAATCCATGGGCCCCATCGATGACCGCCAAGCGGGCCTTGGGAATGAGCCGTTGGAGTTCTTCGCTCAACGCCACGGGCGCATTGATATCTTCCCTGGCCGCCAGGATCAAGGTGGGCGCGGTGATTTGCGCCAGGCGATCCCGGCAATCAAAAGCCAGGGCCGCATCCACCTGGCGCGACAGCGCATCCACCGCCTGGGGATAGCGGTCGTTTTTGATCAAAAAGGTCAGCATGCCCACCGTGGCCTTATTGCGCAAAAATCCTGGCGTGAATTGCAGGGGCAGCATTTCCTTGATGCGCTGATCCACGCGGGTGCGCTCTCTTTCCCAGCGTTTCACTACCCCGGCGAAATATGCATTGATTGAACGGCCATGGGCCGTGGAGGCCGCGAGGATCAAACGCTTTACTACCTGGGGATGTTCGATGGCCAATTGCTGGGCGATCATGCCGCCCATGGAAAGTCCCAGGATATGGGCCGACTCTACGCCCATGGCCTTCAGCAGGTTGGCGGTGTCATGGGTCAGCATGTCGATGGAATAGGGCTGCTTGGGCGCCTCGCTGCGCCCCGAGCCGCGGTGGTCAAAGACAATGACGCGAAATTTTTGGGCGAAGGCTTCGGTTTGAGCGCCCCAGCCCCGGCTGTCCATGCCGGCGCCGGCAATCAGCACCAGAGGCTCGCCCTTACCATGTTCCTCATAATAGAGCTGGATGTCACCGGCTTTGGTGTACGGCATGCGCCCTCCTTTTTGGTGGTAGTAATTACGGCCCGGTTCTTCGCACAGAACGGGCCGCCCGGCAAGCTTTTCCGGTTGCAAGCAAGCGCCGCCATGTATTCGCGTTTGCCCCACGCAAGCTGTTTCATTGATTTGCCGCCGATCAAATGGGTTGCATTTTGAGATGTATCAAGCTATCTGATTTATACATACCAGCCATTACAAACATTGATCGGAAAAGCCGCTAATTCCCGCGCCCCTCAGCCTCTTGACTCGGCAAGCGATTCCTGCCGCCGTTGTCGAATTCGTCTCTTGCTCACGCGGTCCTCGCATCAAGCCAGAAGCGGATGGCGCACCCCTTAACCCTAAACAGGATAGGAGGATGGCATGAAAAAAGTAGCTTTTATCATTTTGGGGTTTTGCATCAGCATGACCATGATTGTGTTGCTTTCATGCGGTGGCGGCGGTGGCGGTGAGAGCGGTGGCGGCGGTGGCGGTGGCGATGGAGGGGGCGGCCCCACCTTCCCCAGTTTTCAGCCCGCTGATTTGAGCCAGAAAATGACCGTCGATCAAAGTCACATGGTCAAAGCCACGGGGGTGGCATTTGTCGCCCATCAGGTGGGCGGTATTGCCGGATCGAACACTCTCTCGGCCATGGGCCAAGAAGGGGGGCGTCCGGATGCGGCCGAGGCCTCCATACTGATCGGGTCCATCTCGCGGTTCCTGGCGCAACAAATGGACATGAGCGGTGATTACGCCGCCGCCGGGTCCTTATCCGAACCGCTGAATTGCCCCAACGGAGGCAGCGCCTCGGCATCCCTGCAATGGACGGACATTAACGTGCCAGCGGGCTGTGGCCAAATCGAAAACCTTAATGGAATCCTGTCTTTTTCCGGCTGCACGGATGCGGACGGAGTCTTCATGGACGGCACGGTCAACGTCTATTACAACGGCGCATTTTGTCAACCCGCGGCCCTGACCAATACCTTTACCAATTTCACCATCAGAAATGGCGATGACCAGATGCAGACCGCGCAACTGCGGGTCAACGCCACCAATCTTACCTGGTCTGGAGTCCTTCCCTCCCCCTATGCTTTGATCACCGCGGGCCATTTTGTCATGAACGGTCAAGCCATCGCCACGCTGCAAGGTCAGATCGCTGCCCTGGCCTTTAGTGACTATGTGGAGGATGTGAGCCCAAACACGCTCCAGGTTTCCGGAAACCTGTATGGTCCCTGCCTGGGGGGCTGGGTCACCTTGTTCACGCCCGCGCCTATTTCGTTGGGTGACAACGATGAGTGCCCAACCGCCGGACGCATCGATGTAACGGGCGACGGGGGCGTGAGCATGGCTGTGATCTTCAATGCCGATGGTATTTCCATCAACGGCACGGATATCGGCTCGTGCAATGACATGAACCTATCTTGTCCCCCGTGATTGATGCGATCACGAAGCGATGGCTCTTAATTTTGACCATAGATGCGCTTGGTGTTGAACCGGAAAAAGCCCGCTTGTTCTTCATCCTTGATGGTGGCGGCTTCGGCCCCGAAGAGTTCTTTGCGCAGAGCATCGAGTTTTTCGGCCTGCTGGTCGCCCTGGAATTCAGTCACGATTTGCTCGCGCTGGCGCATATAGGCCTGACCGGCGCGCCAGCGCTCATCCCGGGCCGCATCCAGTTCCGACCAGCGCTGCAGGGCCGTGTCATCTAAGCCCACGGAGCGCCGAAAGTTATTCAGGCTCTGCCGGCGCTGTTCCTCGCTCATATTGGCCAGATCTTCCTGAACGCTTTCACTGGATAAAAATTGATCCATGACCTTTTGCGGATTTTTCTTCGTATAGGCTTCGGTCTGATCCGCGTAGATATCTTCCAGACGCGACTGGTAGTACTTCAGCTTGTCTTCGAACGGGGCTTGTTTGAGCTGGTTGAGCTCCTCCAGGGCATCGGCCACTTGCTGGGCTTGCAGCTCCTTGGCCCAGATCAGGGCGGCCTCTTCGCCAAAGAACTGTTTGCGTTTTTCCATCAAATATTGGTTTCTTTCCCGGGCCGGCATATTGAGCAATGTTTTATATTCCGTTGCCACCCATTGCTGATATTCTTCCAGCTTTAAAAAGCGGGCATACAACTCATCGGCCAAATCGGGAAAGGCGGCGAGCAGAAACTCCTGGAGATGATCGCGCCAAGTGTCGGGGTAGATCTGTTTCAGCTCGTTGATCAGCATCTGGATGGCCTGCAGTTGAATGCGCGGGTGGCGGATGGTGGCGCCATACTCCCCCACCAATTTGGATGTGATGATTTGCTTGGTTACGGCTTGGCGCAGATTCTGATCCTTACTGGCGTCTGAAATAGAGATTGGGCCTGGGGTTTTGTCGGGAGCCCCTTCCGGCGACTGCTCGGCGTCGGCGTTGCCACGATCATCGGATTTCGTTTGAACGTCGGGCGCCTTGCGATCCGCGCCCTTGTGCCACGCGGCGAAAAGACCGGCTCCGACCGCGAGCAGAAGTACTACCGCTGCGATGATCAGCCCTTTGATTCGAAAACGATTCATCTTAAGTTTATGCTCCTTTGTTGAGATAACTACTATCTATCTCAAAATAATCTTTTGGCCCAAAATTTTTATTCTGAGATAGCTTGTAGCGGCAAAGCACAAGGGGAAGGCGGCCACCGCCCCTTCCCCTTGAATATCGCCGTTCTTACGAAAGTTTATCTGCGGCATCCTTCATTATGCGCCACATAGTCGAACACCGCGCCGTAGAAGGTGAACTCATCAAACGGATCGGGCTTGAGGTAAGGAATCACGCCCAGGCCGAGCACATCCAGATGATCGGCTTTAACCACGCTGCTATGGGAAGTGGATTGGGTTTTGTCGGGCCGGTTGATGTCGGCCACATAGCCGGTGCTGCTGTCCACGGTCAGGGAACCGCCGAGGAACGTACTGGTTTTAAAGCTCAGGCGATACCCCATTTGCTGGGAATTGATACCTACCAGGCCGTCGTCATCCACATCATCGAAATTGCCATTGCCCGCGCCGGCCGCGCCATCGTGATCGCAATCCTCGTTTTCCGGGCCGCACCAGCCGTCGCCGTCAATGCCGCCGCCCCCGAGGGCGGTTAAGGCTTGCAGGATGGGGTTCATATTCTCCTGGTCGGCCGTGATAACCGATGCATAGTGCCCCACATAGCGGTTGTCCATGCCGTATTTGAGGTTGAACGCTTTCATGCCCGTGACTTCGCCGTCATCGGCATCATAGTCGTCATACATCAATGATTTCATGCTGGCCACGATATCGCCCTTATCCCCGAACATGATCGGCGTCAATACCGCGTTGGCCAGGATGTTCAGCAGTTTGTTGATAGCCTCGTCGCCCTGGTCCAGAATGGATTTGGCCAGGGGCGAGCCGCGATGGGGCGAGGAGATGGAGATCAATACCTTGACCACCTGGCGGCCCTTGCGTTCCGCCAGGATCTTGGCGGCCTTGCGGGCGTCGATGCCGCCCTGGGAATGGCCCACCATGTTGACGGCGCTGGCGCCCACGGTGGCCATGTAGCTTTCCACCTGATCAGCCAGAGCCAGACCTCTGTTCTCCGAAGACTGCAGCGGGTTCACCGCCGTGGCGAAGGCCTGCTGGCCGCGATCGATTCTGGGGTTGCAGGAAATTTCCAAGGGTTCATCACAGGGGTCGCCCACGAATACGCCGTAGTCATTGCCAAAATAATCGATGCCGACCAATTCATCGAAACCCAGCATGCCGTGGGCGAATACCACCGGGTAGGTGGTTTTGGCTGCTCTGCCAAAGGCGACCGAAGCCGTACATAAGACCATTAAAAACACTAGAATCCAAAAAGCCGTCCCTTTCCTCATACGCCCTCCTCCTTTTGCCAACGATTGAAGCCCTTCCCGGAGCCTTATGTGGGTATAAAATGATGAGAGTGTAAAGATGGGTTACGGCTTATATTATTGTTAATCGGCTGTCAAAGGGAAAAGCCTACTTTTCACGCTCAAGCCAGAAGAAGAATTCAGTGGGCCGGCCTTTGATGTCGCCCAGGCCGATGACCAGATTATCGGTTACTTTGCGGAAGTAATCCATCATGGGCAGTTTGTCGTAGATCAGGCAGGCTTGCACCTTGCCGCCGAAGACTACTTCCCGCAATTGGGCCGCGCCCCACTTGTCCCAGGCGTAGACCGTGCCGTCTTCCTTTTGGCACAGCATGGGTTCCACATGGGTGCGCGAAACAAAACGTTTGCCGTACCAGTGAATGGGGTCAGGCTCTTTGCCGCCGTCGAATTTGCCGCCGTGCCAGGTGCCGATCATGGACTCGGCCGACGCGGGTTCGAGCTGCTCGAACAGGGGCATCAGGATGTCGGCGGGACAGGCCTCGCCGCTGCGGATAATGGCCAGCAGTTTTTCTTGGGCACTCATGGGATGTCTCCTTTTTTTAGTTTAGCCGCATCCGGCTTTTTAATGGGTACCCCCAACATATAGTGGTCAAGCCGTTTTGAATTTTAGAGTTGGTTGGATTGGGGGGTGCGGGAACAGATCCAACCCTCCACAATGAAAGTAAATGG
>JAKALP010000039.1 GCA_021824175.1 Deltaproteobacteria bacterium | reverse complement strand
GCTTGCTTGAGGTTGTGTTCTGCAATCAGATCATTGCTTATTTGGATATTCGTAATCATAAAACAGTCACTAATAAAGTGTTACCTATGTCCTTGAACAGTTGTAACCCTTGACCCCGGTCTGTACACCCCAACGGGGAGAGGGAGCAGATCGTGCGTCATGTTTTTCTTATTCGCTGGACGCGCCTTTTACCAAACAAGTTTCATCTTTCAACGCCTACTGGCAACAGCCCATAACACCGCCACCCCCTATGATTCCATTACGCCTGCGGTGCACGCGATCAAAACCCGTCACACCCTCATCCCGATCTTTCCCAGCCGTTGGGTCAGTTTGGCATTTTCACGGTAGTCAATGGGGATTACTACCAGGCTGGGCCCTTCTTCCGCCAATGCTTCGCGCAGCACGGTCTGCAGCTCCGCGCTGCGGTCGCAGTAATGGGCCTGCCATCCAAAGGCGCGCGCCATCTGGACAAAGTCCGGATTGCCGAAGCCCAGATCGGTGTGATGTCCGTAGTGGTTCTGCTGCTTCCAGGAGATCAGGCCGTAAGCATTGTCTACCCATACCTGCACGACGATGTTGCTGTTGAGCCGCCGGGCGGTCTCCATCTCCTGCACGTTCATCAATAGCGCGCCGTCGCCGCACACGGCCATGACTTTGCGAAGGGGGGCGACCAGGGACGCGCCGATGGCGCCGGGCAGGGCAAAGCCCATGGCGCAGAAGCCATTGGGGATCAGGCAGGTATTGGGTTCATGGCTGTGGTAGTAGCGGCCCACCCACATTTTGTGAGCTCCCACATCGGAGAGTAAAATGTCTTCGGGGCCCAGCACGCGGCGGGTATCCCAGAGCACTTTCTGGGGCTTGATGGTGCCGACCGAAGTATCTTCGGCATACTCGCGAAATTCGGCCAGCATGGCCTGCCGGGCCTGGCGGGTGTGACGGTGATCGAAATTCTGCGCTGGCCGCGGGTCAGCCGCGGCGCGCTCGTTGAGCATCCACAGCGTGTGGGCCAGATCGCCGACCACTTCGGCATCCAGGGGATAGCGATCGTCGATTTCAGCCGGGATGAAATCGATATGCACGATGCGATGGCAGCAGGTGGTGTTCCACAGCCGGGGCGGGTACTCCACCATGTCGTAGCCCAGGGTGATGATCACATCGGACTCTTCCACGGCCAAGGCCGTGTAATCGCGGTCTTGCAGGCCGATGGTGAAGCAGCAGCGCTCATCGTCCATGTCCACGGCGCCCTTGCCCATGAAGGTGCTGATTACGCCGATGCCGGTTTGCTCCACAAACCGCCGCAACTGTTTGCTGGCCCGTTTGCGGATGGCGCCGTTGCCCGCCAGAATAATGGGCCGCCGGGCCGAGGCGATTACTTCCCAGGCTTTGTCCACAATTTTGTCGTCCGGCACAGGCCGGCGAAAGCGCCGCACTTCCAGGGGTTCGGCGTCGGATTCCAGCTTGGCGATGTCTTCGGGCAATTCGATCAGGCAGGCGCCCGGTTTTTCAGTGCGCGCCTGGCGCACGGCTTTGCGGATCAGTTCGGGGATCGTGTCGGGATGCAGCACGGATTGGGCGAACTTGGTGACCGGCCGGTACATGGCCACCACATCCATGATCTGGTGGGACTCCTTGTGCCGCCGCATGGAATTGCCCTGACCAGTGATGGCCAGCATAGGGGCCCGATCCATGTTGGCATCGGCCACGCCGGTGATCAGGTTGGTGGCGCCGGGGCCCAGGGTGCTCAGACACACGGCGGGATTGCCGGTCAAGCGGCCGTACACCTCGGCCATGAAGGCCGCTCCCTGTTCGTGGCGGCAAAGGATGAAGCGGATTTTATCGGACTGCTCCAGCGATAGAAGAAAATCGGCATTCTCTTCGCCCGGAACGCCGAACACATACTCGATGCCTTCGCTCTCCAGGCAGCGGATCATCAGGTCGGATGCTTTCATTTAAATATCCTTTTTTCAAGTGAACTTCATAAGCGCTACTATAATGCCGTTTGGCCCATTGACAAATTTGCCTATATTTTGAAATCGTTTGTAGTACTTCACCGGGGCCAATGCACGGCGATCCTCGGCTGGCCAGGGCTCAATTGGCGGGTCCGGGGCTTGGCGTGCCGCTCGAAGTATTTGTAGACCCACACTTTGGCCCAGTCGGTGAAAAAGGCCCAGGTGATGGCATATGCCCAGATCAGACCAATTTGCGTCCAGCTGATGGGCGTGATCAAGCCGAAGCCATAGGCGGCCAGCAGGGTGCCAGCCAATTTGGTCAGCAGGGCCGACCAGACCATCACTGGCGCGGGATAGGGCTTTTTCCAGAAGTGCTCGCGGGTGCGGGCCACGAACAGGGTCAAATGTCCGGCCACGGCCATTTTCAGGAATATGAACGTCTGCACCTGGTCAATCCCCAAATGGAGCCGGTCCAGAGCCAGGATCAGCATCAGAAAGCTGCCGGCCACGCCGGTCAACCCCATGACCGTGGATACGGAGATGAGGCGCGGCATGTTCCAGCGCACCGGCTTGGGCGGCAGCCAGGTCTGGTCATAGGCGATGGTCATGATGGGCACGTCGTTAAGAAATGCCAGCAGGATGATCATGATGGCGGTGATGGGGTAGAAGTTGAACACGATCATGGCCAGCACCACGAAGATCATGATGTGGATGGTTTCGGTAATGCGGTAGACGGCGTAGCTGTTCATGCGCTGGAAGATGCGGCGGGCTTCTTCCACGGCATTGATGATGACGGAAAGGCCGGGCGCGGTCAGCACCAGGTCGGCGGCCGCCTGAGCCGCATGGGTGGCGCCGCTGACGGCGATGCCCATGTCCGCCTGCTTGAGGGCCGGCGCATCGTTGACGCCGTCGCCGGTCATGCCCACGATGTGGTTGCGCGCCTGTAAGGCTTTCACAATGGCATATTTGTGCTCGGGAAACACCTGGGCAAAACCGTCGGCCGACTCGGCCTCCCGGCTCATAATGGCAGTGGCTTGCCCTTCTGGGGGATTGCCGCCGAAGAGCCGATCGGCCGGGTAGATCGATGTGCCCAGGTTTAATTGGGCGGCGGTTTCGCGCGCGATGGCGAGGTTGTCGCCGGTGATCATTTTGATCTGGATGCCATGGGCCTTGGCCTGGTTGATGGTGTCGGCCGAGTCCGGCCGGGGCGGGTCGTACAGTGGCAGAATACCTTGAAACCGCCAGGACCCATCCGGCGCGGTGCGGGCCACGCCCAGGGTGCGGAAGCCTTTGGCGGCCAGGGTGTTGATGGTGATATCGGCCTTGTCCCGGGTGGCGGCATCGACCCTGGCCAACTCCAGGATCACCTGGGGTGCGCCCTTGCTCACCTTGAAGGCCTGCCCTTGGGAATCCACGATTTGCGCTTCGGTGCGCTTGCCTTTGGGATCGAACGGCAGAAATTTGAGCTGGCGGAAGGCCTGCAGGCTCTGCGAGTCGCTTACGCCGTTGATCACGGCGGTGTCGATGGCGTCATTATTCTCGGCCTTGGAGGCCAGGGCGGCGTCGAGGATCAATTCCTGGGGATTCTTGGCCGCAAAGGCCATGGGGGTTCCGAGGGTCAACTGATTTTGGGTCAGGGTGCCGGTTTTATCTGAGCAGAGAATATCCATGCCGGCCATCTCTTCGATGGACTCCAGCCGCGATACGATGGCTTTGAGTTTGGACAAGGCCAGGGCCCCCACGGCCATGGTAACGGATAGCACGGCCGGCATGGCCACGGGAATGGACGCCACGGTAAGGATCAACGCGAACTGCACCAGCTCCAGGGGGGAGGTCCCGCGGAAAAGCTGTACCAGTACCAGCACCACCACCAGCGCCAGGCTCAGGTAGATCAGGTGGTCGCCGATCTGGAGCACCGCTTTCTGAAAATGGGATTCGGCTTTGGCGTCGGCCACCAGCCTGGCGGTTTTGCCGAAGAAGGTGCGCTGGCCGGTGGCGGTAACCATGGCGGTCATCTCGCCCTGTTTGGCGATGGCCCCGGAGTAGACAATGTCACCGGCCACCTTGTTGACCGGCAACGATTCCCCGGTAAGGGCGGACTGGTCGGTGCTCAGGTAATCGCCCTGTATCAGCCTGGCGTCAGCGGGGATGATGTCCCCCGGCCGCAACCGGATCATATCCCCCGGCACCAGCTGGCGGGCGTCGAGCGTCCGCCATTGGCCGTCGCGCAGAACCCGGCTGGTGAGGGCCAACTTCTTCTTCAGGGCCGCCACCGCGTTGCCGGCCTGAAACTCCCGCCAGAACCCCACCACGGCATTGAACAGCAGCAAGACGGCAATAATGATGGCATCCACCCAGTGACGCACGATGATGGATAGCACCGCGGCCACTTCGATCATCCAGGGGATGGGCCCCCACAAGTATCCCAGGAAGGTCAACACGGGGTTGGTTTTCTTCTCGGGAAGTTCGTTGTAGCCAAACCGGACGATCCGGGTTTGGGCCTCGGCGGCGGTCAAGCCGTTTTCGTTGGATTCCAGACGGATCTTCAACTCTTCGATGGGAATGTTCTGAAGATCGTTGGCATTAAGTGATTCCGTATTCATGACGGACCTCCTACTTTTTAATCAGCATGATTGAGGCCGGCAGCGCGCGGATCAGCGCGTCGTTGGTTTTGCCAAAGAGAAAATGTTCCAGGCGGCCCTCTTCGTGGGCCAGCATGAGGACCAAATCAATCTTCTCCTCCTGGACCGCTTTAATGATCTCTTTGTCCGGGCGACCGTCGCGCACCCAGACCGTGATGGGCAGCCCCTTTTTCTTTTCTTCGTGCACCATGCGCTCCAGATCTTCATTGGCGCTGGAGACCATCTTCTGGTACTCGCGCTCCAGGCCGGGCACCGGCAGATTCCAGCCATCCAGGTTAAACGGATCATGGATGACATGCATCACGTAAAGAGAGGCGTTATATTGGTGGGCCAGGGAAATCCCCACGCTCAACACTTTGTAGCAGTGTTTGGTGGAACGGCTTACGACTAGTATTTTATTAAAATTTTTCATGGTCAGTTTCCTTTCTCAAATCGTTGGTTTGCAATTTTGGTGGAATCTTCCATGAAGAAAATTCCTTTCATGATGGCGGTTCGTCATTTCTGATGGCTACGTTAATAATGCCAGCGCTCGGACTAAATCGGCGAACGTCTGATGTTGCGGTAGGTGCGTTCCCCGTTGGGGGGTCGGTAATTGTCCGACATTTAGAATTTCGCCGTATCCCTCTTGCGTTTCTTTGGAATTTTCGGGTTGCCGACGATACGGATTTCCGGCGCCTTACTGCCGGTCAAATGCGAAGAATATCGCGATAGCTGAGATGATCTTTAGATCTGCTTCCGCCCAGAGGCCAAAACTCTATCGGCGCCAAACCTTGAAATCATCCGCCAGGTGTGGCTCATTGAAAATTGCAAGCCGTCTCAATAAGTCTCTTGGCCCAAAAACTTTTTTTGCGATAGCTTGTTGTAATGTCATCCGCCGTATTTGGGTATTACCAAAACAGGAGGTTCAAGATGAATCTACATAAGCAAGTCAGTCTGAACCTGAATATCCGCTGCCTGAAAACTTCACGGATCTGTGGTGTTTCAATGTGCTCAAGGCCATGCGACTGATCACTGAATGGGTGGCGCAGTGAGCTGGTGCTTTTCTTCCGTCGGGAGCATTATCCCCAGCAGTAAATTCCTTCCAGATATTGCGTTGCGCCGTTGCGTGAGAGCAATTTAATAAACCACCAACCCAAATCACCCATCCGTGTCATTCGTGTCATCCGTGGTCAATTTTGCCACGGATGACTCGGATGGCACGGACAGCATAAATTTTTATTAAAGAGTCATCGCGACAACATGAACCGCACATGGGCTGGATTCTTTAAATCCGCGTCTTACCTTGTCCAGACGAAATGAACACGACGGTGGTCGGGAGGCTGAGGCGCCCCAGCCACCCATTACTGAAAAAGGAGAGCCCGCCATGGAAAATAAAATCGCATTGGTGACCGGCGGCAGCCGGGGATTGGGCAAGAGCACCATCCTGAATCTGGCCCAAAAGGGCGTGGATGGCATTTTGACCTATCACAGCCGTCAGGACGAGGCCCGCAATGTGGTGGCCGAGGTTCAGCAAATGGGGCGCAAGGCGGTGGCCTTGCAACTGGACACGGGCAACAGCAAGGGATTCGCGCCCTTTGCCGAGCAGGTCAAGAGTGTCCTGCGGCAGTACTGGCAGCGTGATCGCTTCGATTTCCTGGTGAATAACGCCGGCATCGGGCTGCATGCGACCTTCAGCGACACCACGGAAGAGCAGTTCGACCGGTTGATGAACATCCATTTCAAAGGGGTCTTTTTCCTAACCCAGGCCCTGTTGCCGCTCATGGCCGACGGCGGGCGCATCGTCAATCTATCCAGCGGCCTGGCCCGTTTTTCCTTGGCGGGCTATTCGGCTTATGCCGCCATGAAGGGCGCGGTCGAGGTGCTCACCCGCTATCTGGCCAAGGAGCTGGGGCCGCGGCGAATCGCCGTGAACGCGGTGGCGCCCGGCGCTATTGAAACGGATTTCGGGGGAGGCATGGTGCGGGACAACAAAGACATAAACCGCATGATCGCTTCCGAGACATCCCTGGGGCGTGTGGGACTGCCCGATGATATCGGCGGTCTGATTGCTTCACTGCTCAGCGATGAAAACGGGTGGATCAATGGACAGCGCATTGAAGCGTCCGGAGGTATATTTTTATAAATGAATTTCAGATGGCTTCAAAACCAATTCGATTCTGTAGATCCGGGCGGCGCGATGGCCAAGCCAACGGCCGGGGACCGGGACCTTGAGTTGCTGGATGCGTATTCGCGAGCGGTGGTGGCGGTGGTGGAGGCCGTGGGGCCTGCAGTGGTCAGCATTTCCGTGGGCAACCAGCCCCGCCGGGAGGCCAACGAACAAGTCGGCGCCGGCTCCGGGGTGGTGATCGCGCCGGACGGCTATATTCTGACCAATGATCATGTGATCCAGCAGGCGAAAAATCTAGTGGTGAGCCTCACGGACGGTACCAGTCTCACGGCCACGCCCATTGGCAGTGATCCGGCCACGGATCTGGCCGTCATTCGGGCCAATGCCGCCTATTTGCCCTCATGCACCCTGGGCAGCTCGGAGCGGCTGCGGGTCGGCCAATTGGTCATAGCCATGGGCAATCCATTTGGGTTTCAATCCACGGTCACCACCGGGGTAGTCAGCGCCTTGGGGCGGGCGTTGCGCAGCACCCAGGGGCGTCTCATCGAGAACATCATTCAACACACCGCGCCCCTGAATCCCGGCAATTCCGGAGGCGCCCTGGTGGATTCAACCGGCGAGGTGGTGGGTATCAATACGGCCATCATCGCCATGGCCCAGGGTATCGGCTTTTCCATTCCGGCCAGCACCGCCAAATGGGTGGTCTCCCAGATTTTGACCCATGGCCGAGTACGTCGGGGGTCGTTCGGTATTGCGGCCCGACAACGATTGATGGATCGGCGCCTGGTCCGGTTTCACGGGTTGAAGAACAATTATGCCGTGGAGGTGATGTCCGTGGAAGCCAACGGTCCAGCCGGGCGCGCGGGCTTGCGTCGGGGGGATTTGATCGTGTCGGTCAACGGCGCGGCGGTCCAGAGTGTGGATGATCTTCACCGCTTCTTATCAGAATGGCCCATCGGGCGGTCCGCGGAAATCGAAATTCTACGGGGTGCGGCGCGGGAAGTCTTGGGCATTGTTCCAAAGGAAGCACCGGCCTGAGCTACCGGCAATAGGGGCCGCGCCATTGCTGCGTCCGCGCGGCCTCGGTGACACCAGCCGTTATCGCTTGGCGGCAACTTTCGCTACGATCATTTCAGCCACTTTTTCGGCCGAAACTCCGAAGATTTCTTCCATGGGTACTTTCTCAAGCAATTCATCTTGCCAGGCGACACTGTTCTCCTGAACAATGTTTTTGATGTTTTCATATTTGCCGCCCAGGGCCTTGATCTTCAACGGTAGCGCCACATTCTGCTTGAATCCGATGTGGAGCAGCAGCAGGAACTCGATGCGGCTGGGTGTGGTGGCATCGGCGGAGATGGCCGGGATAATGATGATGCTGCGTTCATCCTTGCGGCCCTTGGCGATGTAGACATTGCCCTGGCTGGCCACGATGCGCTTGGTGCCTTTCAGGCTGTGGTCAGTCTCCACCCGGGAAGGAATGGCTTTGAGGACCCCATCTTTGCGGATAATCTCGATGGTGGTGGCGTCGGTGGGTTCGCCCAACAGGTTGAGGCCGCCGATGCGGTAGAGAATGGCGCCTTTGATTTCGGACACGATATGTTGCAAATTCTTCAGCACCAGAATGTTGCGGTTGATGAGCTGTGACGCGCTGATCTGATAAGCGGCCAGAGTGTCGAAGAGGATGCCTTCCAATTTTTCGCTGATGCGGCTTGTGCCCACGGTGACGGTCTTGGCCTGGTGCTTGATGGCGTCCACCGGACGTGACATGCCGTTGATGGCTTCGTCCAGAAACTGGAAGAGCGCGTTGAGCATGTTCAGGGCCGTGCCGCGCTTGCCGAAGTCGAGCTCAAAATCGGAGACCGGCAGCCGGCCGGAGAGATATTTGAGCAGCAGCGAGAGATCGGCGCTGTGTTTGATGGTGCTGGGCAGTTTGCCGGTGGTCAGATGGCGCCGGAATTCGGTGTAGAACTCCGCCACTCTTTCGCGGAAAGACTTCTCCAGCACGACTTCATAAACATCCAGGCCGTCGCTGGCGTACTGATCCACGGTGCGTTTGATCTCTTCCCTGAAACGATAGAGAAAACGTGAGCCGTTGTTAATGGCCAGGGCCGCGAAGTAGCCCCACAGGTGGCCGGCCAGGGTGTTTAAGATCGGCGCCAGGTGGGAGGCGATGGCGGGTACGGCGATGACATCTTCGGCATAGGGGTCGAAGCGGGTTTCGCCTTCGTCCACGATGACGACCGGCGCGGCCTTATGGGCTTTGAAGATGGCCGTGTCCTTGACAATATCGCCGACGACCGTGTTGCTTGCGCCGGCGGCGCAGACCACGATGAGCGGCTCGGAAGACAAATCGATGTGCTTCTTGTCTTCCACATAATCCGAAGAGATGGTCTTGTAGCACAGCTCGCTGAGCTTGATGCGGATTTCATCGGCCGCGGACTTATTGGGGCCGCTGCCCACCGCGGCCCAGTAAGTGCGCGTGGGCGCCAGGCGCTGGGCCGATTGTTGGATGCGTTCTTTGAGGGCCAGCACCTGGCGCATCTGGTCGGGCAGCGCCAGCAGTGCTTTGATCTCTTCGGCCACGAAGGCGGACGAGCGGCGTTTTTTGACTTCGGCGATTTTCAGGCTGATGAGGGCGCCGGCCACGATCTGGGAGTAAAAGGCCTTGGTGGAGGCCACCGACATTTCGATGTCGCGGCCGCTGCTGGTGTAGACCACGCCATCCACCTTGAAAGTCAGATCCGAGTCGCGCCGGTTGACGATGCACATGGTCAAGGCGCCGCGGGCGCGCACCATATCTACGGCGCGGTTGGTATCGGTGGTGGTGCCGGATTGGCTGATGGCGATCACCAGGGCATCGGCCATACTGGCGCCTTCGGCCTGGACATCCATCTGGAAGCCGCTGAGTTCCGAGGCTTTGAGGGCGCTGATCTTCAGGGCGGGCTCATTGAGGTAGTAATCCAGGATGGTACTGATGGCCTGGGCCGCAATGCCGGCCGTGCCCTGGCCGATGAAGTACACCCGCCGGATCTGATTGCCGGCCAGGGCCTGGGCAATATGATCGGGAAAGCTGCTCTGGGGCAGGGCGATGGTGTAACGGCTCTCTTCTCCCTGGGAGATCTTCCAGCGGTTTTGCAATGTTTTGGCCACGGAGACCGGCGCTTCGGAGATCTCCTTGAGGAAGTAATGGGGAAACTCCTGGCGGTCGATGTCCCGGGAAGTAATCTGGGTGCGCTGGACCGTCTCCTGCTCAAGGGTGACTGGCGTGCCGTCATAGTACATGGCCTGGATGCCCTCCAGGCCGCCCTTGCTGTTCTGGTCAAGAATGAAGATCTGGCCCTGGGTGGGGCCGTTGAGGCCTTCGACCACCTTTTCGCCGTTGAGTTTGATGAAGCTGGGGGTTTGCTCCACAAAGCCGTATACTTCCGAGGTCGGCAGGTAGTAATCGGCGCCCAGTCCCACGAAGATGGCCTGACCGCTGCCCCGTTGGGCCAGGAAGAATTTGCCGGGCGCCAAGTCGGTGTGCATGGTGATGGCATGGGAGCCTTCAAACTCACTCACCGCGCGGCGGAAGGCTTCCTCCACCGTGCAGCCCTGGCGCAGATGGTGTTCGATTTGCAGCGGGATGATTTTGGTGTCGGTGGTGATTTCGGCCGGAATGGGATCCTGGGCCTGCTCCCACTGCTGTTTGAGGGCCAGGTAGTTGTCAATATCGCCGTTGAGGCAGGCGTGGATCATGCCTTTGGCCGCACAGTTTTGGGTGGTTGTGGCGTTATCCACAGGATGGCAGTTGGGAACGGTGATGGCGCCCACCGAAGCCCAGCGGGTATGGGCGGATACAGTGTGAAATTGATGGGGGTGGCGCGCCAGAATGTGCAAAATGGGGTCGTTGGTGATCTCCTGGCGCAGGAACCGGATATTATCACCCAGGCTGCCGATTTCCGCGGCCACTTTGTAGGTCAGGGTGATACCGGTCAAGCCGTTGCCGGATTGCGGATGGATGCCAATGGAACTATTGCTCAGCACGGTTTGGCTGGTACGCTGGCGAATCAGGTCGGCGTGTCCGGCCCGGTTCCATTCATCATTGAGGGCCTCAAAGGTCACGGCGGAGACGAGAAACAGCAGGGAGATGCCGGCCGAATCCCGCCCACGTACTTCCAGGCGATCGATGCTGTTGAGCACGGTATTGAGATTGCGGAAGATTTTGACTTCCCTGGGATCGGCCTGTCGATGGCCGCTACCGATCAGGCCGCGGATTTTCTGGATATTCTCCAGTACTTCAACTTTAAGGCACCAGGCGGTGTCCTTTAGCTTTTCAATGCGCTGGTCAATAATTTCCGCGTCGGCGGCGGCCAGGTAGCCCAGCTGCCGCTGCAGGGCGCTGACCTCGGTCTCCACCAGGACCGAAAGGCGGCCCGCGATTTCCACGACGGTTTGCTGCAGGCGCGGGTCGGCGTACAGGGCCAGAAAAGCGGCTTCATTTTTCAGCGCACAGGCCGCGGCGTAGAGCTTGTCCAGGGATTCACTTCCTCCCAGATATTGAGCCTTGAGAGGCAATTTCGTTTCCAGACAACGATGGAGCGGGTGAGCAACGATTTGCGGCATCGGAGATTCCAGAGAGGGCAGGAACGCCGTGGCGTCACCGGCGCTTTTATGCTGGATGCTGATCAATCCCGCCAAGCCGCAATGCAGGGTATTGGATTGGCCGGGCAACAACACCCAGGCCGGCCCCACATGGATAGCCGGGCAGCGGCCCCAATAGATCGGAGCGGCGGCCAGTTCGCTGGCCATGGCAAGGCAGCGCCACCCGTGCGCTTTGGCGCGCTGGAATAAGGGGCGTAACCACGTACGCTGGGTCATATTTTTTGAGGAGTCATATGGCTTCATCGTCGCTACTCTCTCCATCATTGATCTATGCTTCGCGTTGCTGGCAGCTCGCGGTCGCAAGATACTTACATCTTCCGGTAAAGCTCCTTGATCCGCTCGCGGGTCATCTTCTTGCGCCACTCTTTGCCCAGAGCGTTTTCCCACAACGGCTCAAGCACCAGGGAGACATCCACCATCTTTTCCATCTGGGCATCGGTGATCTGGGCCGTGACGCCGCGCGGCAGGGAGATCTTTTGCTTCTCCATCATCTTGCGGAATTCGGCAACGCCTTCGGGGTAGTACTCTTCGATCTGGTCAAAGACAATGCAGTTGCCGATGCCGTGATGAATGCCCAGCACAAAACTCAAGCCGTAACAAAGGGCATGGCACACACCCACCTGGGAATAGGCGATGCTCATGCCGCCGAAAAAGGAGGCCATCATCAGTTTGTCGTCGCTGTCGGGCGGAGCCTGTAGAAATACTTCGCGGCACATCTCCATCGCTTTTTCGCCGTAGGCCTGGGAAAAGGCGTTGAGGTAGGTGCCGGTCAGCGATTCCACGCAGTGGATGTAGCAATCCATGCCGGTGTAGAAACGTTGATCCCGAGGCGCTCCGGCAATCAGCTCAGGGTCCAGCACCACCTGGTCAAAGACGGTGTAATCCGAGTTGATGCCCAGCTTTTTGATTGGGCCGGTGAGCACCGTGGTGCGCGACACTTCGGCGCCCGTGCCTGACAGCGTGGGCACGGCGGCATGATACACCGCCGGAGTTTTGATCAGATCCCAGCCTTGATATTCCGACGACGAACCAGGGTTGGTCAACATCAGGGAGATGGCTTTGGCCAGATCCATGGTGCTGCCGCCGCCGATGCCGATCACGCCTGCCGGATGCTTGAACCCCCGGTCGGTCATGGTTTGGCGCACCTGATCGGTGAGCTGGTCCACATAGACGGTCTTGGGCTCATGGCTGACATTGACCCAGACCAGCAGATCGTTTTCGTGCAACGGGATAAGGCCTTCCAACGGTTTGCCCTTAAAAACGTCATCCACTACAAAAACCATTGCCGGGCTATTGTTATTGCGCTTGGGCGCCAGAATGTCATCGAGCTGATTGAAACTGCCACGGCCAAAGACCATACGATTGACGACTTTGAAGTTGCGAAACATCTATTTGCTCCTGGCTGGTTGATGGTTCTCGTTATTCGTTTATTGGTTGATTCGTTGATTCGTTAAAGAGTTGCGTGGTCGATTGTCGGAATGGCTAAATTGTGCCGCTGTTTATACAGGCTCGGCCATGATATTTGATTGCCGGGTGATTTAACCAATTAACGAATCAACCACTCAACGAATCAACGAATTAACGAACAAGAATTTCCCTCATCTTGGCAATACGCTGCTCGATCTGCGCCGGGGTCCAGCCCAGCTTGATCTGCATGCAGATGGTGCGGCCCATGATGGCGTCCGAGCGGGGCATTGTAACCTGGTTGAAGTCCGGGCAGTTGGGATTGAGCTGGGCCGGCAGTTTGGCCGCCACCTGCATTTGTTTGAGGTGGTTCCATTTGCGCAGGTAGTGCCAGTTGTTGTCATACCAATAAAAGCAGCCATCCACGCCCGAGCTGTTGAACTCATGGGCGATTCGGCGGGCGCTCTCCTCATTGGGCAACATAAAACTCAAAAAGGTGGCTGAATCGCCGGCCGGGTCGGGCAGGTGGCGGAAGCTGATGCTCTTGAATTCGGCCAGGGCTGATTTGAGGATCGCTTTATTGGCCCGTTGCCGTTTTAAAATATCGTCCAGCTTGCGCAGTTGGGCCACCCCCACGGCCGCATTGAGCTCGCTAATGCGGTAGTTGTAGCCGATGATGGGATGCTGTTCGGCGCCGCGGTCATTGCCAATATGATCGTGACCGTGGTCGGCGAAAGAGTGGGCGCGATCATAAAGTTTGGCGTCATTGGTCACCACGGCGCCACCTTCGCCGCAGGTGATGGTTTTGACCGGGTCGAAAGAGTAGCATCCCATGTGGCCAAAGGTGCCAAGGGCTTTGCCCTCAAAGGAGGCGCCCACCGATTGGCAGGTGTCTTCGATGAGAATCAGCCCCTTGCGGTCGCATAGGGCTTTGAGTTCATCAATGCGGGCCATGGCCCCGCACATATGCACCACCATCACGGCTTTGGTACGGGGGGTAAGGCGGGACTCGATGGCCTGGGGATCAAGACAAAGGGTCTCGTCGATTTCGGAAAATACCGGCACGGCGCCGGCCGTCAGGATGGCTTCAAAAGTGGCCACGAAGGTGAAGGGCGGAATGATCACCTCATCGCCGGCGCCCACGCCGCAAGCGGCCAGGGCAATGCTCAAGGCCGCCGTGCCACTGCCGCAAAGATGGCAGTGGGCCGCACCCAGGCGCGCGGCCAGCTCCTGTTCAAAGGTTCTGGCCTTCCAGTGGCCCTTGCGGGCCGCGTCGAAGCCATAGCGGAACAGCACGCCGGTATCCAACACATCCTGTACCTGCCGGCGTTCTTCCTCTCCAAAAATTTCAAATCCAGGCATTTTTGCTCTCCTGTGGGCTGCTTTTAACACCTTGCGGTGAATAATTTGTTAGGATTGGGTTTAGTTGTTGCTGCAAGCCATCTCAGAAAAAGGTTTGGGCCAAAAGACTTTTTTAAAATGGCTTATAAGCTCAATGATCGAGCTCGGGAGGCCTCAATTGCGTTCCTGCCCCATGCCACTACCGCCTCACACCTTACACCTTCTACCATTGGCCTTCAACCGGTACATTTCAGCCATCCGATTTTTCAGGCCGGTGTGTTGTATGCTGGGCCATGCGGTTTTCGAAGTAATGGGTCATGGCCATGCGGGCATAGGTGCCGGCGCGGGTTCCAATGTACTCTTCATGGGCCACCAGGACGGATACCACGAGCTTGCCTGGACCGTGTTTCTCTTTGGCAAACCCCACGAACCAGTCGATCTTGATGTCGTGGTCGCGGTTGTAAATCGAGCCGGTCTTCCCGCCGATACACAGATTCCCCATGACATCGTCCCCTTTGCGCTTGATCCGGAAAATGCGGCGGGCCGTGCCCGAGCTCACCGTTCGCTCCATCAAATCGGTCAATACTTTGGAGGCTCGGGTGGTCATGGCTCGTTGTTCCCAGGAGGGATGGGAGCGATACAGCACTTGCCCATCGGCGGCCACGATTTGATCGACCAGGCTGGGGGCCACCATGCGGCCATCATTGAGCACGGTCGCGACGATCTCAGCGGCGTGCACTGGTGAAATGGTAGTATCATGGTTGAACCCGCTGGCAATTTCGGCCCACTGATAGGGGGTGTCGCGCATTTGGAGGTGGCTGGGGGTTACCGGTAACTCGAAATCCAGAGGCTGATTGAAGCCAAACCCCTGGGCGTACTCTTGGAGCACCTCTTTTCCCAGCCGCAGGCTGCCGATTTTTCCAAAAACCGGGTTGACCGATTGGGCAAACGCATCGGCAAATGAAATGGTTGTGGTGTATTTGCTTGCCGCTTCTTTTAGTTGATTCTTGTAGAGGGTGTGCTTGAACCCAGTGAAACTTAGGGGGGTTTCACTGGTGTAATTGCACTGGTCCACCGCGGCCGTGGCCGTGACGATTTTGAATAGGCTGGCGGCTGGGAATTCGCTGCTCAGACAAGGGTTGGACCGGGGGTCGGTCTTGTCAAAACCCGCCAGAGACAGGATGCGGCCCGAAACCGCATCCATGACCACGATGCCGATATAGCGTGAATTTTTGCGATCCATGCTCTGGAGCAGCAGCTGTTGCATATCCGTGTCCAGGCTGGTTTCGACACTGACCCGTTGATTGTTGTACGGCAAAACAATGGTTTTACTGTTGGTCAACTCGGCGAAATCCACGTTGTTGAACAAAGCCTGGATTTCGCTCTTTTTGAGCCTGGATTCGGCCGACTCCCCTTTTTTGACGGCCATGGCTTTGGGTGGCTCGGCCTGGGTTTGGCTTGGTTCTGGCTTGGCTGCACTGGTTTTTGGACGCTCGGTTGGTGCTTCCTTTGTTTCCGGTTTGGTGGTCATCACCATGGCGTGCTCGACCGGGGCTTCATTTGGTTCCGGCCTTGTGGGGGCGGGCTTGGCGCGTTCGGCCGGGGCATCGCTTTTCTTGATGCGCGCTTCCGCCGCGGTGGGTTTGGGCAATTCTGGTTTCGACACTGGTGGTGAAGCACTTTTAGTGGCTTGGGGCGCGGAAAGCCCCAGGTAGAGCGAGCTGATAATCGCGCCAACCACTACGGTAAGAAGAATCAAGCGTTTGCCCTTCTTATTCTTGGCCGGCCGTTGGAGCTGTTTCTGATAATCGCGCCAGCTGGGGCGCCCGTGGGGGGTACGGTAGTTCAAGGTCAACCCTGTTCCTTTGATCTTTTAATGTGGTCGAATACTTATTACTCCCAGTGGGTCCGATTGCCCAGGCCTCGGCACGTTATTTGATCGGGGTCCCTGGTTTTACTTCCTTATCCACAGTTAAGGCCACACTCTGTTCTTCCGAACTGGCAGCAAGAAGCATGCCTTTGGAAAGCACGCCCATTAATTTTGCCGGCTTCAGGTTGGCCACCACAATGACTTGACGCCCGATGAGTTCGTCGGGTGTATAGGAACCGGCAATTCCGGCAACAAGGGTGCGCAATTCCGGTTCCCCCAGGTCGATCTCCAATTTAAGCAACTTCTTGGCGCGGGGTATGGGCTCAGCTTTGATCACTTTGGCCACCCGCAGATCGATGCGGCTGAAATCATCGATGGTGATTTCCGGTTTCAGCTCGGGTTGTAGACTTTTGACTTCAGGATTGGGCATGTCCGCCTCATGATTTTTTTTGAGATCCACCCTGGGAAAAAGGGTGATCGATTTGGGCAGGCGCGTACCGGGGGCAAGTTGCTTGCGCACCCTGACCTGATCCATTTTATAGAATGGCAAGTCCGGGTTGCAGCCCAGGTGCTTCTGCATGGTGGCGGCCGTGCTTGGCATCACCGGATAGATGAGGCCAGAAATGACGCGCAACCCTTCGAGCAGGTTATAGATCACGGCTTGCAGTTGAGGCTGACTGGATTTGTTTTTGGCCAGTTCCCAGGGAGCGGTGACATCGATGATTTTATTCATCTGGTTGATCAGTTCCCAGACGGCGGTCAGGGCCTTTTGAAAGGCAAAGTTCTCCATCTCCTGGGTATAGGTTTCGATGGTGCGGGTGATTTTGCTTTCCATGTCCAGGGCCAGTTCGCGTTCCATGACCGGGTCTGCTTCCGGCACGATGCCCTGGAAGTATTTGTGAGCCATGGTGACCACTCGCGAGAAGAGATTGCCCAGGTCATTGGCCAGATCGGAATTGATGCGCTGCACTAAAGCCTCTTCATTGAAGCCGGCATCCAGCCCGAACGTCATTTCACGCATCAGAAAGTACCTGAAGGCATCCAGCCCATAAATCGTAAGCATTTGCAGCGGATCAATCACATTGCCCAAGCTTTTGGACATCTTGCTGTGGGCCACATTCCAGTAACCGTGCACATTTAGGTGTTGGTAGATGGGCAGGCCGGCCGCCTTGAGCATGATGGGCCAATAGATACCGTGCGGTTTGAGGATATCCTTGGCCACGATGTGCTGGACCACGGGCCAGAATTTGGTGAAGCGCGGGCCGTCGGGATATCCGATGGCGGAGATGTAGTTGATCAGGGCGTCGAACCACACATAGGTGACATAGTCCTTGTCAAAGGGCAGGGTGATGCCCCACTGGATGCGCGATTTGGGCCGCGAAATACACAAATCGTCCAACGGCTCACGCAAAAAAGAGAGTACTTCGTTACGGTAGCGCTCGGGCCGGATCATCTGGGGATGGGATTGAATGTGGTCGATGAGCCACTGCTGGTATCGGCTCATTTTGAAGAAGTAATTGGATTCTTTAATGATCTCCGGCTCGGTTTCGTGGTCCGGGCACTTGCCGTTGACCAATTCGCGCTCGGTATAGAACCGCTCGCAGCCGAAGCAGTACTTGCCTTCGTATTCGCTGAAGTAGATGTCGCCATGGTCGTAAATCTTTTGCAGTACGGCTTTGACCACCGAGATGTGTTCGGGGTCCGTGGTGCGGATGAAGTGATCGTTGGAGATGTTCAGCTGGGGCCACAGGTTGCGGAACAGACCGCTAATCTGGTCCACATAGGCCCTGGGGCTCATATTCTCCTTTTTGGCGGCCCGCATAATTTTGTCGCCATGCTCGTCGGTGCCGGTGAGAAAAAAGGTCTCATCAGTGACCATGGTGTAAAAGCGTCGGATCACGTCCGCGCATATGGTGGAGTAGGCATGGCCCAGGTGGGGCCGCGCATTCACATAGTAAATGGGGGTGGTTATATAAAATGGGTGCGACATATGTTTCTCCTGGAGCTTGGGGTGTTCTTTCGGGTTGATCGGCGGCAATTACTGGATAATCTCATCCAGGCCAATTTCCACCTCGCGATCTTCTTCCACCTTCAGGGCGATGCGTTGCTGCAAGTAGTTTAATCGTACTACCTTGCCGCTATAATCTTTAGTTTTAACCGTCTTGCCGATGGCGGGGAATTTGGCCTTGAGTTCCTGGTACACTTTGTTTTCAAAGGTCAGGCAACACATCAGGCGCCCGCACTGGCCCGATATTTTGGTAGGGTTCAAGGAGAGCCCTTGATCCTTGGCCATGCGGATCGATACCGGATCAAACTTGTCCATGAAAGTGGCGCAGCAAAACTCCCGGCCGCACCGGCCCAGCCCGCCGCACATTTTGGCCATGTTGCGTATGCCCACTTGCCGCATTTCGATGCGCACATGAAACTGCTTGACCAGGGCCTTGACCAATTGGCGGAAATCCACCCGGCCATCGGCGGTGAAGAAAAAGGTCAGCCGGCTGGCATCAAAGGTGGCTTCCACCGCAAACAAACACATTTGCAAAGCCTGCTCCTTGATGGCATTGACGCAGAAGGCATGCGCCTCTTTTTCAAGGGCCCGGTTCTTTTCCAATTGTTCGAAATCTTCCGGAGTGGCCTTGCGGTGAACCTTTTTGAGTTCCTTGGGCGGTGCGGCGGTGGCATCCGACGGATCGGTCGGCTCTTCATCATAGGGCAGGCGTGCTACCATGCCCAGTCCCAGGCCTTTTTCAGTTTCAACGATCACCGGGTCCCCGGTTTTAAAAACAAAGGCCCCGCTGTCGAAATCGTATATTTTACCGCCTTGATGAAAGCGGATACCCACTATTTTCGCCATGTTTCAAATCCATCCAAATGTGTTTCAGGCCGCCATGGCGGCCGTCATGCGCAGAGTCATGACATCCAAAGTTAATCTCAAGTTGCCATTGGCGGCAATGTCTTTTTGGGCCTTTTCTACTGTTTCCCAAAGGGCGGTCAACTGCCGGTCATTGAAACCGGCGCGTGCTTTTTGGAGAGTTGTCAGCCGATCGCGATGAATCACCTGCCGGGGGGCAAACGGTAAAAGGCTCAAGTCTCTGATCCAGGTACTTAAAATTTCTAAATTGCTATCGATTTCCCCTTTGTGGAGAGTGACCAGGGCCGAAAAAGCCAAGGTCATGGAGGTAGAACGTTTTTTAAGCCCATCGGGTTGGTCCAAGCTTGCCGCGCGCACCAGCCTATCGCGATGAGCTTGCCACTGGGCTTGCACCAGATCCAACGCCTTGGTGAAGCTGCCGCCGGCCGCTTCGGCAATGGTCATGGCTTGGTCTTGAGCCCAACCTTTTTCTTTGACCAGTAAGCCGGCCAAGTCTTCGGGCGTCAGCGGGTTGAATCGAATGTGGCGGCAGCGCGAGGCAATGGTGGGCAGCAGGTCATTGCGTTGCAGGGCCGTCAAAATGAGGATGGTGCCGGCCGGCGGTTCCTCCAACACCTTCAGCAAGGCATTGCCGGCCTCGGTGTTCAGGGTTTGGGCATCGGAGAGAATCACCACCCGCTGGCCTGCGCTGAATGGCCGCATGGCCAGGGTGGAGAGCAGGCGGCGCACCTGGTCGATGCGCAGCACCCCCTTGATCGGGGCGACTTCAATGATATCGGGATGATTGCCATGGGCGATCTGGTGGCATGCCCGGCATTGCTGGCAGGGGCGGATGGCCGTGGCTGTTGCCTGACAGTTCAGGGCCATGGCCAAATGTCTGGCTGTGGTGCGTTTGCCGATGCCCGCACTGCCTGTAAACAACAGAGCATGGGGGACAGCCCCTTTGTGGAGGAAGCCTTGCAAGATCCTCAGCGGAAGGTCTTGCCCAACGATGGATTCAAAACCCGGCACGGCCATAACACTCAGCATCGGCACGGCAGCAAAGGGGTATCCCCATTGCCGCCATTCAATTTTGTTTTGCCTTCCAGGCGATGCCGGAACGACCGGGTGGTGTGAAAAAAGCCTTGGGCGTCCTGGGCATCGGCACTTCTTGAATACATCCGGTAAAGAGGAAGATCTAATGCCCTGTGGGATAAGGCCGCTTTGGGTGGGAAACAGCGCTCAGAGCCTTGGGACGCACTACTCATCAACACGATCTTTAAGCTCTTTGCCGGATTTAAAAAATGGGAGCCGCTTGGGCCGGATGGTCACCTTTTCGCCGGTTTTGGGATTTCGCCCTACGTAGCTTTTATAATTCTTTACGAAGAAGCTGCACAAACCCCTGATCTCAACTCGCTCGCCACGGGCCATGGCATCGGTCATGCTATCAAAAAAGATCTGCACTACCTTGGCAGCCTCGGTTTTGGATATACCCGCTTCATTCTTTAGCGCGGAGATAAGTTCCAGTTTGTTCATAGGGCCTCCTTCCACCCATGGTCAAGGCATCCTCTCCAAAGCCTTTTTATAAAATGGAACTATATAAAAAGTCAAGTAGTTATGCGATTTTTGAGAGCGTTTGCCCGTAGCCTGTTTGCCCGTTGGCCCGTCAGACACCTTAATTTTACGAAACAACCACCGCCGGTACTCGTTCTACATCCTCCACATTGACTTCCACGGCGGCAAATTGGCCCAAGGCTTCAATGAAGACCACGATACGGTCTGCGCCATGGTAGCGCTCAAAGACACCGATGACCCCGGTAAACGGCCCGTTGATTACCACCACACGGTCTCCCTGGCTAAAGGCGCTGCCGGTAGTAATGGGGCTGTCCGAGGCCACCATGATCTGCAAAGACGCGATGGTCTCCTCAGGTACGGAAATCGGGCCGCTCTTGTCGCCCACCAGCTTGACCGCGCCCGCGGTTTTGACAATATCCAGATGATGGTGGGGGTGCAAGTCGCTTTTGACAAATACATAGCCGGGAAATAATGGTACGCGGATCATCTTCTTGCGGTCCTTACGCCGGCTGGCCACGGTCACCAGCGGCAGGAAAACCTCCAACTTCTTCTTGTGAAGTCCTTCATTGACCACGCTTTCAAAACGGCTTTTGGTATGCAGGACATACCAGGCGGGAATTAGCTTATCGACAGTCATGGGTATACTCTTCTTTATCTGATGGTCGGATCATTCACCACAGCTTCTATGCTTCGAGCTGTTGGGGGGCAAAAAGAAGATTTGAGATCTCGAAATTGAACGTTGAGAAATCCCAAAGTTCAGCAAGCCCCCGCGGCCTCTTTGCCATTCAATGTCTTATAAAGATGCTGCATGAGCATGTGGCACAGGATAATGTGGAGGTCTTCCACTTTCTGCATGTCATGGCTCTGAATCACGAAGGGCAGGTCCACCAGAGTGGCCAGTTTGCCGCCGCCGAATCCGCTCCAGCCAATGGTGCGGCCATTGTTGGCGGCCGCGTAGCGAACGGCCCGCAGCACGTTTTCCGAATTGCCGCTGCCCGAAATGCCGATCACCAGATCGCCGGGGTTGAAGAAATTCTTCAGCTGCTCCTCGAACACAGCCGCGTAGGAAATGTCGTTGGCATAGGCCAGCAGGGTGGGGATGTTGTCGTTGAGGCAGATCATTTTGAATTTTTTGGTCAAATCGAGGCAGCAACCTTTGTTGATATCGCAGGCCAAATGAGAAGCCGTAGCCGCGCTGCCGCCGTTTCCCATGACAAAGATCTGGGCTTGCCGGTCATAAGCGTCCAGGATTTCATTGACCATGCGTTCATACATCGCCAGGTCGAACTGGTCGAGCACCGCGCGCAAGCGTGTCAGGTATTGGGTTGCCGATGTTTGGAATTCCATGGCTTGTTCTCTCTCCATTCACTATGGCCCGTGCCACTCGGCCAGGGCTTGGGTATAGGCGTTGGGATTGCCGATATCTCTTAAATAACCTGGTATCACGACTCCGAACATTTTGCCCACCAGGCGGGGCAAGAGATGATAGCCGATATCCATGACCTGGGCATCATCGTCGGTTTGGTCCGGAAAATAATCAAAGATGGCTGGGTTGGCAATGTAAATTCCACCATTGGCCAGATCGCTTTCGGGGGCCTGTGGTTTTTCAATGAAGCGCACAATGCGCTGGGAGTGATCCAGCGTGGCGATGCCGCAGGCCCGCGGATCGGGGGCCCGCATCAACCCCATGGTCAATAGACCGCCCTGGGCCACAAAGCCGCGGTGGGCCGCAACCATCTGGCTCAGATCGGCATTGGTCAGGTTATCGGCATAGGCAATGATGAAATCGGTCTCGCCGGCCACCCATTGCTGGTTTTGCCACAGGGTGCCGCCGGAGCCCAGCAGCTGAGGTTCATAAAAGGTAATCAATTTCAAGGAAGTTTTGGCGCGTTGCGCATTTAAGAATGCTTCGACCTGCTCGGTATGGTGATGGGTGTTGATCAATACTTCGCTGACTCCATGGCGGGCCAGGAGCTCTATCCAGATCTGCAGCAACGGCGTGCCGTGGATGGGAATCATGCATTTGGGATGGCTATCGGTGTACGGCTTGAGCCGGGTGCCTTTGCCGGCGGCCAGTAAAAATGCCTTCATCACCGCACCTCGCTCTTGCGGATCACATTGAGCTTGCGCATCTGGGCTTCGGCATAGGCCAGAATGTCTTCCCGGTCCTGGCGCGAGGTCAAATAGTCCCAATAGGCCCGGATACTGTCCGGCACGCTGCGTTTGGGCGTCCATCCCAGAGCTTTGAGGCGGCTGGTGTCGGAGAAGATGTGGCGGGTGTCGCCATAGCGGTAAAGCCCCTCCATCTTGGGAGTGAGCTGTTTGCCCACGGTCTGTTGCATGCAGTCGTAGAACTGGCTTACCGTCCAGGCCGTGCCGCCGCCCACGTTGAACACCTGAAAGTCGGCCGACTCCTTTTGAAGCACCAGCAGGTTGGCCGCCACCACATCCTCGATATCGATAAAATCCCGGATCTGGCGGCCGTCTTCGTAAATCAGGGGCGGCCGGTCGAAGAACAGCGACAGGGCGAAGATGCGCATGGCGCCCGAGTAGGCATTGTAAAACGATTGGCGCGGCCCCTGGACGATGGAGTAACGCATCACCACCGAAGGGATCTGGTAGCGCCGGCCCAACTGGATGGCGATCTGCTCCTGGGAGTGTTTGGACAACGCATACTGATTGCAGGGCCGGATCACGCTTTCATCCGAGGGCAGCCACTGCAATGGCCGGCCGCATTGGGGGCAGAGATGTTCCCACTGGCCCTTGGCCAACTGGGCTTCCAAACGGATATCCGGATAGACGAAATCTTGCGGTCCGCGGGCGCATGAGTCACAGCGGTAGCGTCCTTCGCCCATGACCGCCTGGCTGGCCGCCACGATGACTTTGCGCACCTTGAAGCGTTGGGCATGGGCCACCAGGATCTCATAGAGCAGTGCGGTGGAGACGGCGTTGACGCTGAAAAATGTGGAAAAGTCGGGCAGGTAATCTTGATAGGCGGCCAGATGATAAACAGCGTCAATGTCCGTGAGGGCTTTTAGCCAAACCGCTGGATCGCGGACATCGCCCAGCATGAATTCGGCTTTGGGGTTGAGATAGTCTGGTTTGCCCTTGGGGTGAACCGTGGCTTGCAGATTGTCCAGCAAGCGTACCCGGTACCCCTGGCTGATAAGGGCGTCCGCGGTGTGGGAACCGATGAATCCGGCGCCGCCGGTGATGAGGATGTGCATTGTTTGGTCGATTCTTTGATTCGTTGATTGGTTGCCTGGTTGAAGAATGTCTTCCGAATCAACCAATAAACCAATCAACCATTCAACTATTTACTTGAGTAGGTTCGGTCATCAAAGATTACTTTGCTACCGCTCTCTTCTATCATAAAGGGCAGCTCCCTATATGCACTCATAGCCTTGAATACTTTATTCTGGTTCTCCCTGGGCACGAGCAGCAGCAGAAAACCGCCGCCACCGGCTCCCAGGATTTTGCCGGCCTGGGCTCCGGCCGATTTGGCCAATTCATACATATCGTCAATGGCTCTGTTGGAGATCCCTTCGGCCAACTGCTGCTTTAAGCGCCAGTTCTGATCCAGCAGGCGCGCGCAAGTTTCCAGGTCATCGATTTCCATGGCCTTGGTGAAGGGCGCCACCAGATCCACCATGCTCTGCATTTTGGCCCGTTTTTCCTGGGCACTCATGTTGGATTTTTGTTTGCTGAGAATCTCATCAGCGCTGCGGGTGATGCCGGTGAAGTAAAGCAGCAAAGAAGAGGCAAACTTGCGGCGGCTGGCGCTGCTCATGCGCACTGGGGTGCGCACGGTGGTGTCGTCTGCCTTGAAGGTAAACTGGTTAACGCCACCATAGGCCGCGGCGTATTGATCCTGGCGGCCGATGGGTTTGCCCAGGATGTTGATTTCAATGTGGCAGGCTTCCTGGGCCAACTGCTCGGCGGTCACCAGATCGTTTTGGTAGGCATGCAAGGCGTGCAACAGGGCCACGGTGATGGAACTGGAACTGCCCAGGCCCGAGCCGCTGGAGGGGATATCGGCCAGAGTGGTGATTTCGATGCCCCGCTCCACGCCCGTGATGCGCATGGCTTCGCGCACCAGATCGTGCTGGATCTCATCCACGCAATTCACGGTCTCTTTCTTGGAATAGTTGATATAAATCAGATCATCGAAACGTTCCTTGACGATGGCGAAGACAAATTTGTCGATGGCCGTGCACACCACCTTGCCGTCACTCTGACCGTAAAAAGCCTTCAGATCCGATCCGCCGCCCACAAAGCTGATGCGCAACGGGGTTCTGACGATAATCATTGTTACGTCCTTTCGTTATTCGTTGATTCGTTAATTCGTTGAGCCGTAAATTTGAACGGCCATTTTGAACCAATCAACGAATCAACTATTCAACGAATTACTGCCCAAAACTTCCCAATCCCATCAAGTGCACCATAACCATAATGCTGCGGTTTTCGATCTCCTCCTTGTAATTCACGTCAATCCCCCAACACTGCGAGAGATAGGAGATTCCGGTGCCCGTCTGAATGAGCGTGTTGCTCTCGATATCGCGTTCGTAGCTGCCGCGCAAGCGCCAATGGGGGGTAACCAGCAAAGAGCCCCAGAGATTGATGCTTTTAACGCCGGTGACCACCGCGTAATATTCATCGGCCGGCTGCTGCCGGGTAAAACGATAGTCCATGCCCACCACGTCCCCTCGTTTGTCCCACAGCCGCAGACCGGCGTTATAACCATAGAATTCGCTGTCATAGGGCGACCATTGGGCATCGCTGTCTAAAAAGATATAGCCATCGGGCGTCAGATCCAGTTCAGCCAGAATGGGTGAAAAGGGCCGGTCATAGCCATGATTATACTGGTTGATCTCAAAGCTCTCTTCCAGCTTGAACCGCAAAAAATGCAAGTAGATCGGCGCCGGTTGTTCTTGACCATTCATGGCCTTAGGGGTCCTGCGGGCCACCAAATTGTTGGTGAGGGCATAAGTGATCCGATTCAGGGGTGGGATACGATCCAGTTCGTCGAATTGGGGCAGATCCTGCTGGTCCTGATCAGGCGTGTATTCATACACCACCTGGGGCTTGAGGGAGTGTTTGAGCCGGTCGCAACCCGCTGTGGTGAAATCGAACACGCGATAAAATTCGGTATTGGTATCCAGGCGCAGGTCATAAATAGTGCGTTGGAAGCGCGTATCATTTTCCGGGGCCGGCGGTTCCCATTGGTCCACTTGCCAATAGGTCTGGCGCAACCCCACCGAAGGCTCCACGGAGAACGCATACAACGGCCGGGTTGGGTAGTATAGCCGCGGGTAGAAATCGGCGCGCTGGCCCCGGGTGCCTACCTGACGATAGAAATCGGTATAGCTGGTGAGCAGATCGAAATAGACCGGCGAACCGGCGATGCGTTTCTTCGTGCCGTCCAGAGTCAGCGTGGGCAGTTGTTGCAGGGTGTCATCCGGCAAGTGCTGGGTGCGTTTGATGACGTCATCATTCCAGCGTGCGTCGGCATTGAGTGTATACCCGGACCAAAGACGGTTGAGGTTGAGCTGGTTCATGCGCACGGGATTGGTGTAGTCATCAATGTCACGGCCGAAGCTGGTCAGATACAGATTGCGGGTATAGTTGAAGCCACTGGCGCCGTCCTGAAACTCTTTGAGATAGTCTTGGTCGCTGACCGTATCCACATCGAGCTTGGCGGTCACCTGGGCCGGCAGGTCTTGGTTGATTTTGCCGCGCAGCCAGTAGCGGCCGGAGTTGGGACGATCATAAGCATCATCCGCATAGCCCCATTTGGCCGTGTTTTCGGGCTGGCCGTCATCCACCTGGCGGTCCTCGAAGCCGTCGGCCATTAAGGTGCCGTAACTGCGTTCGCTCGCCATGTACCGATACTCCGCGCCCAAACGGGTGCCGCGCCGCTCCATATAATCGGCAATGAAAGTGGCATCGCTTTGGTCGTTGATAGCCCAAAAAAAGGGTTGCAGATAATCAAATCCCTTGCGGTCCGAGAAGGACGGTTCAGGCATGAGCAAACCGGACTGGCGCTTGGTTTTGACGGGGAAGATCAAGTAGGGGCTGTAGAGGATGGGTACCTCCTTGGCCCAGAAGGCCGCATGGGTGGCTGTGCCGTAGCCTTCGACGGTCACATCCAGCTCTTTGCCGCTCAGGTGCCAGGCCGGATCTGGACCGTCACAGGTGGTGATCTGGGCGTCTTTGAGGTGGTAAGTAGCTGGGCCGGTCTTCTTAATTTCTTCTCCCTTGAGGTACATATGGTTCTGAGCGAAGAAAAGAGAGCCATCGCTCAGCGTTCCGGTCTCCTGGTCCAGGTGCCATTCGAGGCGTTCGCCCTGTAAGGAGTCGCCGCCGGCCGTTAGATGCACATGGCCAAAGGCTTGGGCCGTGCGACTGGTCTGGTTGAGGGTCAAGTGGTCGGCAGTGAGCAGGCGCCCCTGCCGGGTCAGGCGCACGTTGCCTTCGGCCGTGTATTCATTGCTTTGGGGATCGTACTGGATGGCGTCCGCATCGATTTGCCATTGGGCATCGGTCTGGTCGGACGGCGCTTCAGCATTGGCGGAATGTCGCCAAACGCTCATGGCCATTAAAACCAAAAACAGCCAGGCTGCCGGCAAAGGGATATTCAAGATGCGATGGCTCTTGGGTCTCAGCGGTTGGTGCATGCCGGACGTTCAGCTCCTTGGGCGGTGGTGGGTTAATTCCTTGCCTCCGTTAAAATTTTTCAATATAGAGCTATAAATATTGAAAAATCAATAGATGATGACTCTTGAAAGAAGTCTTCAAGACGTTGTGGGTGAGATGGAAGCCTGGCAATATCCATTGATAAGCGACAAGACAGTGTTTCGGCTTTTTTCAAGCTCAGCATATGAGGCAAGACGATGGAAAACAAGCCATTGAATATACTGCTAACCAATGATGACGGCATTCATGCGCCGGGAATATGGGCGCTCTATCGCGCTCTGAAATCCGTGCACCGGCCGGTGGTGGTCGCGCCCGAACGCGAGCGCAGCGCCGTGAGCCATGCCATCACTCTGCACAAACCGCTGCGGGCCTTTAAGGTGACGCTCAATGAGGGCAACGAGGGCTGGGCTGTGACCGGAACCCCGGCCGATTGCGTCAAGCTGGCTATGCTGGAATTGCTCGATGAACCACCGCAACTGGTGATCTCCGGGATCAATGCCGGCGCCAACACCGGCGTCAATCTGAACTATTCGGGTACCGTGGCGGCCGCCAAGGAGGCGACGCTCTACGGCGTACCGGCTTTGGCGACCTCCATTCAGGGCGGGGATACCTTTGATTTTGATGGGGCCGCCCGTTTCATCGCCCGCCTGGCGCCTAAGGTTCTGGCCCAAGGGTTACCGGCCGGCGTGCTGCTCAACATCAACTTCCCCAATCGGGCCGTGGATCAAATTGCCGGCGTGCGCATCGCGAGGCAAGGCTGCGATCTCTACGACGAGTATATTGAAAAGCGCAGCGACCCGCGCAACCGCAGTTACTACTGGCAGGGCTATGAATCCCAGCCGGTCTATGCCCGGCCCGATTCGGACGGCGCCCTCATGGAGAAAGGCTATGTCACCCTCACGCCGGTGCAGTGCGACATGACTGATTATGATACCATGGAGCGGCTGCGGCAGTGGGATGTCGAGGTTGGCTGAGTGTCGTTAATTCGTTGATTCGTTGATTGGTAGAACGCTTCCACTACCCGACCAATGAATCAATAAACCAATCCACAAATCAACTCAAATAAGTAACCAACGGCGGAGTAGAGATTGAAGGCAGAAAAAAGAAAAGTCCAGCAGGAGACCCCGGCGACCATTCTGGTGGTGGACGATGATCAAATCAGCCAGAAGTTTGTCGAAAGCATGCTGGCCAATGCCGGCTATCGGGTCCAGACCGCAGAAAACGGATTGCTGGGGATCGACAAAGTGGCGGCCGTCAATCCGGATTTGGTTCTTATGGATGTGGTCATGCCGGGCATGGACGGCATCGAGGCCTGTAAACAGCTTAAAGCGGATGAGGCATCACGCCAGATTCCGGTGATCTTCATCACCGGCACCACCGACGACCAGACACTGCAGGCTGCCTTTGAGGCCGGGGCCAATGACTATGTGCGCAAACCGGTGCGCCAGGTGGAATTGCTGGCCAGGGTGCGCGCGGCCCTGGCCCAACGCCGCATGGCCTTTCAAATGGCCCAGGAGGAGAAGCTCAAAGGGGTGCTGGCCACGGCTGGCGGCGTGTGCCACGAGCTGAACCAGCCGTTGCAGTATGTGCTGGGGCTGGTGCAGTTGTTGTTGATGGATATCCCGCCGGAAAATGAAACCTATCAGCACTTGGAGTCCATCCGCCAATCGGTGGAGCAAATGGGCGCCATCACCCGCAAGCTGGCCGAAATCACCCATTGGCGCACCCTCAAGTATGCCGGTGAACGGGATATCATCGATATTAAAAAGACCGTCGAGGATACGCCGGATGAGAAGTAAAGCGCCTGTCAAAATCCTATGAAATGGAACCGCTCATGACCGAAGCAAAAAAGAAATTCGTGGCCGACATCAAGGCCGGTGATGTGATCCGGGATCTGTTCGCCCTGGCGGAGAAGAACATTGCCTATAAAAAGGATGGCAAGCCCTTTATGACCGTCACCTTGGAAGACCGCACCGGCCAGATCAAGGGCGTGCTCTGGGACAACGTGGAGCAGGCCTCGTCGGCCGCGGCCGGCGATTTCGTGGCCGTCAATGGTTCGGCCGGCGAGTATAAGGGCGCCCTGCAGATGGTGGTCAAATCCATGGCCCGCGTGCCCGCGGAGAGTGTTTCGCCGGGCGATTTTCTTCCGGTCACCACGCGGGATATTGAACAGATGTTTGCCCGCTTGCGCACCTTGACCGAAAGCATGAGCACGCCCCATCTCAAAGCCTTGATGGATGCCTTCTGGAATGATGATGAGTTCGTGCGCCGCTTTAAAAAGGCGCCGGCCGCCAAAAACATGCACCACGCCTACATCGGCGGGTTGTTGGAGCACACCTTGTCCATGGCGCTCTTGGCCGAACGCATTGCCCCCCATTACGGCGGCATCAACCGGGATTTACTCCTGGTGGGCACGGTGGTCCACGATATTGGCAAGGTGCGCGAGTTTGCCTACGATCACCGCATCGACTACACCGACGAGGGACGGCTGCTCAGCCATATCGTCATCGGCGTGGAGATGGTGGAGGCCAAGATCAGGACCATCGAAGGGTTCCCACCGGCCACGGCCGCCCTGATTAAACACATGATCATCAGTCATCACGGCGCCCGGGAGTTTGGCTCGCCCGAGCTGCCCAAGACCATCGAAGCCGTTTTGCTCAACTACGTGGACGAGATCGATTCCCGAGTCAACGCCATCCGCGAATTCATCGCCGCCGAAGAAAACGATTCATCCTGGACGGGGTATCACCGGTTACTGGAGCGGCAGTTTTTTAAAGGGTGAAGGCAGAAGGATTTCCATGGCAAAGCAATCAAAAAAAACGGCTGCCGGTACTGATCCTTTCTATCCTTCCGTCCTGGGTGATATTGCCAAGGTGCTCGATGCTGCCCGAAGCGCGACCGCGCGTTCTGTTAACTGCATCATGACTGCTGCTTACTGGCTGGTGGGCAGAAGAATTGTCGAGGGTGAGCAAAAGGGCGAAAAGCGCGCTGCTTATGGAGAAGAGTTGCTTAAGCGCCTTTCCGATGATCTTGAAAGACGTTTCGGTCGTGGATTCGGAGTTGATAATCTCCAGCGCTTTCGCACTTTTTATCTTTTGTATAATGAAGCGCGAATATACGCAACAACGTCGCGTAAATTATCCAACGAAGATCAGAAAGGGAATTACGCGACATCTTCGCGTAATTTTAAAAGCGAAGTACATTCATCTGAATTGGCATTACAAATCTCGACTTCAAGCTTGTGTCTTAAGGATCTCGCCAATTGTTTTCCTCTCCCCTGGTCCGCCTATGTACGTTTGCTTGGGGTAAAGAATGAACTGGCGCGTAAGTTTTACGAAACAGAAGCATTGCGCGGCGGCTGGTCAGTGCGGCAGCTCGACCGGCAGATAAACTCCCAGTTCTATGAGCGGACGGCGCTATCCCGAGACAAAGCGGCGATGCTGCGGAAAGGGGCAAAGGCTCTGCCGGAAGACATACTACTGCCCGAAGAAGAGATCAAAGATCCGTTTGTACTCGAGTTTCTCGGTCTCAAGGACGAGTATTCCGAAACGGATTTGGAAAACGCTCTGATCCGGCATTTGGAAGCCTTTTTGCTGGAGTTGGGTAACGATTTTTGCTTCATTGGCCGGCAGAAACGATTGCGCATTGGCGACGAGTGGTATCGAGTGGACTTGGTCTTTTTCCACCGCCGTTTGCGTTGCCTTGTGATCATCGATTTGAAAATCGGCAAATTCACCCATGCGGACGCGGGACAGATACATCTTTACCTTAATTATGCCCGTGAAAACTGGGTCCATGAAAACGAAAATCCGCCCGTGGGGCTGATTCTTTGCGCTCGCAAAGACGAGGCTGTGGCCCGTTATGCTTTGGAGGGGCTCCCCAGCAAAGTCATGGCGGCGGAGTATCGGACAGCGCTGCCCGATGAGAAGGAGTTGGCCGCTGAAATTGAGCGAACCCAGGCACTGCTTGAAAAGCAAAAAAGATTGACCTTGGCTTCTCAGAGAGCTGCACGGTCAAAAAAGGCTTCAGGCCTGAAGAACTCACCAAAGTGTTAAGGGGCAACGTTTAGCCATGTTCATCACCCTGGAAGGCATCGAAGGATCGGGCAAGACCACCCAACTCCAAAAGATCGTTGCATTTTTAGAGGGCCGGGGCTATGAGTGCGTCACTTCCCGGGAGCCGGGCGGGACGGCCATCGGCGCTCAAATTCGGGCGGTACTTCTCAACCCCGCGAACAAGGAGATGGATGCCGGCACTGAACTGTTGCTTTATGTGGCGGACCGGGTGCAGCATATCCGCACCTTCATCGAACCGCATCTGGCTGCCGGCCGGGTAGTATTGTGCGACCGGTTTTTTGATGCCACCCTTGTGTATCAAGGCTATGCTCGCGGCCTGGATCGAACGCTCATCGCCGAATTGCATCGCCTAGTTTGCGGCAATCTCAAGCCGGATGTGACTTTGTTGTTCGACCTGGAACCCAGGGTGGGCTTGTCCCGGGCCTGGCAGGCCATCAACTCCGGCGGCCGCAGCCGCCAGGAGACGCGCTTTGAACAGGAGAAGCTGGCCTTTCACCAAAAGGTGCGAGATGGGTATCTGGATCTGGCCCGCCTGGAACCCCATCGGTTCCGAGTGATCGATGCGTCGGGGGATATTCAGGAGATTACCCGCACCGTAGAAAAAACGCTGGGCGCTTTGCTGCCGGCAAAGCGATAGCTGCTCTCACAAGACAGACCCATGCTTAAAAATTAAAGAAGAATTGCAGGGAATGCTTTAAAACGATGAAACATTCATCCCTCCTCGATTTAATTGGCCACACCCCGCTGGTGGAAATCCGGCGGATGAATCCCAATCCCAAGGTTTCGATCCTGGCCAAGCTGGAGTACCTGAATCCCGGCGGCTCCATTAAGGACCGGGCCGCGCTCTCCATGATCGAAGCGGCCGAGCGTTCTGGCGCGCTGACCCGTGACAAGACCGTGGTGGAGGCCACCAGCGGCAATACCGGCATCGGTTTGGCCATGGTGTGCGCCATCAAAGGCTACAAATTGCTGCTCACCATGTCCGAAACCGCCAGCCTGGAACGCCAGAAGATATTGCGCGCCAGGGGCGCGGAGATCCGGTTGACCCCCGGCCACCTGGGCACCGACGGCGCCATCGAGGAGGCCTATCGTCTGGCCCGTGAATATCCAGGGGAGTATTTCATCACCGATCAATTCAACAATGAGGCCAACTGGCAGGCCCACTATTACGGCACGGCCAACGAGATCTGGGAGCAAACCCAGGGCCAGGTGACCGCCATCGTGGCTACCATCGGCACCACCGGCACACTGATGGGCATCTCGCGCCGTTTCAAGGAGATCGCGCCCCAGGTGCGCATCGTGGGTGTGGAACCCTATTTGGGGCATAAAATCCAGGGGCTCAAGAATTTAAAAGAATCCTACATCCCCGAAATTTTTGAAAAGGAGCGGGTTGATCAAAAGGTCAACATCGATGACGAGGAGGCCTTCGAAACCGCCCGCCGTCTGGCCAGGGAAGAGGGAATTTTCGTGGGCATGAGCAGCGGTGCCGCCATGGCCGTGGCTCTGCGGCTGGCCGCTGGCATGCCGCAGGGGCTGATCGTGGTGATCCTGCCCGACAGCGGCGAGCGCTATCTCTCCACCTCGCTGTTCGTGGAGCGGCAAAAGGTGGGCCTGGCGCTTTTTAATACCCGTGTCCACAACAAGGAGATTTTCTCCCCCCAGCGGGCCGACCGCGTCACCATTTATACCACCGGCCCCACGGCCCATGCGCCCATCCATGTGGGCGATGCCCGGCGTTTTGTCTTTGCCGACCTGGTGGACCGCTATTTGAGCTACCGCGGGTTCAAGGTCGAGCATGTCATGAACATCACCGACCTGGATGAAAAAACCTTTGCCGGCGCCGATGCGGCCGGCATGGCGCCAACGGCCTTCGCGGACCGCAATATTGCGGCATTTGAACAAGATCGCGACAATTTGGGGATCCGCAAGGCGGAGCACTATCCCAGAGCCAGCGCCCATGCCGACGACATGGTCGAAGTCGTGCAGAAGTTGGTAGCCAAAGGCTTTGCTTACGAAAAATTGCGCTCCCTGTATTTTGACATCTCGCGCTTTGAAAGCTACGGCCAACTCTCGGGCATCGACCTGGATAAAATCAAGATCGGCGCCACCGTGGATCTGGACGATTATGAAAAGGATAATCCCAGGGATTTCACCCTGCTCAAGCGGGTCAAACTATCGGAGCTCAAAAAAGGGCTCTATACAAAAACTCCCTGGGGCAAGGTACAACCCTCCTGGCCATTGCAATGCGCCACCCTTGCCATGAAGTATTTGGGTGAAACTTGCGACATCCACATTTCGGGCCGGGAACTGCTTTTCCCGCTGCATGAAAATGAAATCGCCATTGCCGGGGCCCTCAACAAAAAACCCCTGGCCAGCGTCTGGCTGCATTGCGATGGGGTGCTGATGGAAGGCAAAAAGGTTGACGAGCGCGGCGGTCGGCTGACTGTACGTGACCTGTTGACCGGCGGTTGGAGCGGCCGGGAGATCCGCTTCTGGCTGCTTTCCAGCCATTATCAAAAGCCAGTGATCTTCTCGGAAGAACGGCTGGTCTATGCCCGTCGCACCCTGCAGCGCCTGGACGGTTGCGTGGCGGCATTGCAACAGTTGCAGGCCGGCAAACCGTACAAGGAACTGGATCAGCTCCTTTATGATCTCAAGAGCGGTTTTAATGAGGCCATGGAGGATGATCTGAATATTTCCGTGGCCCTGGCCGTGATTTTTAAGGTGGTTAAAGAACTCAACCGTCGGGTGGCTCGCCGCAATATTGCCCCTGAACAGGTGTCCAAAGTGGTCACCGTACTGAAAAGCATTGACGCGGTATTGGGGATTTTCCAATTCCAGCCGGTCTTTGAGGACCCCATTGTGCAAAAACTGTTGCGCCAACGGGCTCAAGCCCGGGCCGCGGGCAACTGGAAACTGGCGGATGAGTTGCGCGACGAGCTGGAGAAAATGGGAATTCATATCATGGATGGGAAGGTGGGGCCATGATCCACCTGTTGCCTTTTACCTATCTGCCCGAAGCATTGATAGAACCGCTTTATTCCGCATTGGGGGCCGTCGCGGTGTGTGAGCCTTTGGCCGATTTGACCCCGACCCATATGCGCGCGGCCGCTGAAAAAGGGGTGTTGGAGTTGGTCCCGCCGCCAGGAATCGACCCGATGCAGCTCCGGCAGGTGCTGGCAAATTTTTCCACCTGGGCCGAACTGCATCAGGGGCGTGGCGCTGATCTCATCGGCCAATTTCGTGGCAGCCAATTGCAGGCCGCCGGCCAAGGGGAGGCCGATGCCCATCAGATCCGCGATCAAATAAAAAAGCCCGGACACAATGTTTTGCCAGCCGGCACTGACCACGGGTTTGAGGCCGCCCTTTTTCTATGTCTGGCTCATACGTATGATCAGCAGCAGGCGACCGTTGATCTCGATCTGGGCCGGGTGCAATCCATGGAAGCACAATTGGGGCGCATTTTAGGCGAACCTGATCCAGATCAAGGGGATTTGGCGCTGGAGTCCTCGTCTCATCTCTCCGGCCGTCATGAGGACCTGGGAAATTACATGACCCAGCAGCGGCTGGAATCATGGGCCCGCCTTTCACTGGATCGCGCGGACGAAACCAGCGTCTTTGTCACCACCAGCCGGGCTGTGTGGGATGAGCTGCTCGAGCAGTGGCCCCAAGCGGTCCCCGCCGGGCAATACAGCCTCCCAAACGCCAGCGCAGTGCCCAATTCGGCGGCTGGGCCTTCAACCTCGGCTGAATTAAGGCAGACCTTGCTCCAATTAACCGCCTCGCCAGCGCCAGTCCCGCCAATGGCTGAGGCCTCGAATCTCGCACCATCAGCGGCCGCGGGTCCTGCGTTAATTCTATTCGTAATCCCAAGGTGCCCGCCACGAGAATTTCTTTCGAAATGGCTTCCTAAAAGACCAACGGAAAGCGCCCAGGGTATGGAAGGTACTGCCGGAACCAGGACCGTGTTGGGCCTGGTCTCATTTTAGGCACGGCCAGACGGGGTGGAAAAAATTCTTCGCTGCTATATCCTATTGATATCTTAAATCAATAATCAACTATGGGTGCCTCTAAAAAAAAGCCGTGACAAGGCTTGACGGACTCCATGAAAGTGGTATAAGCCGGAACTTCGGTATCGCTACGAAAGTTGACCTGCTCAACTAAATGCAATCCCTATATGAAAGGAGAATAAAGAGATGGCTTTTAATCCCATTGTGGACGAAGACAAATGCGTTGGCTGTGAAGAGTGCGTGGATGTTTGCCCGGTAGAAGTTTTTGAAATGGAAGATGGCAAATCCAAGCCAGTCAATGCCGATGAATGTCTCGGATGTGAAAGCTGCGTCGAAGTTTGCGAAGCCGGCGCCATCGAAATTCAAGAGACCTAATCGCAACCGTTTCAATAATGCCCCGAGTGCTGATCCTTGGCGCTCGGGGCTTTTTTTGTTTAAAGTATTCAGATGCCAGGAGTCAGAATTCAACCTCGAAAACCCAACCCCTTGTTGTCAGCGACTCCTAACCTACATATATCTTGCGGATTTGTCTGCTTTATGCTAGTGAGTGAGCCATATGAAACAGTATGTGGTGGATGAACTGCGGCTCGAAGATCATGCCAAACTTAAAGCCTATTTGGATGAACGCTATGCCGTGGCACAGTTTGAAGGTCTCTATTGGCTGCCCATCGGCAATGAACTGCTGGAGCCGATCCAGCAAGAGCACGACGCCTGCCGGCCCCACTACTTTGCCTTGGACCTTAGCCCCAACCGGCTGGCGTGTGAACTGCTGGTGCGCACACGGCACAGGATCCGTTGCAATTGCATCCAATACGCCAGTCTGGCCCAACGCAATTGGCTGATCCAGTGGATTGACGACGTCCTTGAGGCGCTCAATATCAGTGTGTGATGGAATGAAGTTACCAGCCGACTCAAAAAAGCCTTTTGGTCCAAAATCCTTTTTTTGAGATGGCTTGAAGTATAACAGCATCTACCCGCTTCTCTTGAAACAAAGTCCAAATTTTAGACAGCGCGCATGAATAGAATGAAATCAGAAGCCACCTCAGACTCTATTTGGGTTTTACTTCACACCGTGATCATTTACCTTTGGATCATCTTCGGGACCTTCGTGCTTGCATCATTGGCCGTTTTGGTGTCGTTCTTTTCCAAAACCGGCAACAGCGTTCATCGCGTTGGCCAGTGGTGGGGGAGATCCATCCTGTGGGTTAGCGGCATCAAGTTCCAGGTCCGGGGCATGGAACACATTGACCCCAGCCGTTCCGCCATCTACATGTCCAATCACCAGAGCAACTATGATATTCCGGTTTTTTTCAGCGCCCTGCCCATTCAGTTTCGCTGGCTGGCCAAAGCGGAATTGTTCAAGATTCCCATTTTCGGCTGGGGCATGCGCGGGGCCGGCTACATCAGCATCGACCGTTCCAATTCCAAATCCGCCATTAAAAGCCTTAAGAAGGCCGCGGCCAGCATTCGCAACGGCACATCGGTGCTGATTTTCCCCGAGGGCACGCGCAGCAGCGATGCCTCACTGTTGCCGTTCAAGTCCGGTGGCTTCATTTTAGCGTTGGAATCAGGGGTCCCCATCATTCCCATGGCGGTTCAGGGTACTTATGGCATTATGCCCAAAGGCACCAGCCTGATCCGACGCAGCCATGTCACGCTCACCATGTATCCCGCCATCGATCCCACGGCATATACCCGTAAAGAAAAGGAACAGTTGATGGAACGGGTGCGTGCCTCCATTGAGGCGGCCATGGCCCAGGGGCCGGAAGGGGGCGGCGGTGCTTAAGCTGATTCCTTTGGGCGGACTGGGCGAAATCGGGATGAACATGATGGCCGTGGAATACCAGGACACCATGTTCGTCATCGATGTGGGCCTGATGTTCCCAGAGGATTACATGCTGGGAGTCGATTATGTGATCCCGGACATGAGCTACCTCAAGCAGAACGCTAAAAAAATCGCCGGCATCGTCCTGACCCATGCCCACGAAGATCACATCGGTGCATTGCCGTATCTGCTCAAGGATGTGCGGGCGCCAGTGTTCGGCACCCCGTTTACGCTGGGATTGGCCCAGCACAAGCTGGAAGAGTTCGATCTGCTCTCCAATACCGCCCTGCACGCGGTCCATCCCCGGGAAACCCTTAAAATCGGCGCCATTGATCTGGAGTTCATCCGCGTCAATCACAGCGTGGTGGACGGTGTCGGCATCGCCATGCGCACGCCTTACGGGACGATTATCCATACCGGCGATTTCAAACTCAGCGATACATGCATCGCTGGCATGGCCACGGATGTGAACAGCTTTGCCCGTTATGGCGAAGAAGGGGTGCTGGCCTTGCTATCCGATTCCACCAACGTGGAGAGCAGCGGCTATACCATCTCGGATTGCGATATCGGTGAATCGCTCTCCGCCATCTCCCAGCGGTGCAACGGGCGCATCATCATCGCCTTGTTTGCATCCAATATCGGCCGCATTCAACAGATCGTGGATATCGCCCTCAAGGCCGATCGCAAGATTCTTTTCAACGGCCACAGCATCGAGGTGTCGGTCAATATCGCCCGGCAGCTTGGCTATTTGTACATTCCACCCATGATGGAGATCGACATCGACCAGGTCAATCAGTATTCGGACGACGAGATCATCATCGTCACCACCGGCAGTCAAGGCGAACCCATGTCGGCCCTGGCGCGCATGGCCGCCGGCAACCATCGTCAAATCAAAATCAAGGCCGACGATACCGTCATCTTGTCTTCCAAGTTCATCCCCGGCAATGAAAAGGCCATCACCAACATCATCAATGATCTATTCCGCAATGGCGCCAACGTGGTGTACGAAAAAATCGCCAAGGTGCACGTCTCGGGTCATGCCTTCCAGGAAGAACTGAAATTAATGATGCGCCTGACCCGGCCCAAATACTTCATTCCCATCCACGGCGAGTACCGGCACCTGGTGCAGCACGCCCGCCTGGCCGAATCCGAAGGCATTGCCAAGGAGAATATCTTATTGGCCCAAAACGGCCAGATCATCACCTTCGGGCCGGACGGTGCTAGCATTGCCGACCAGGTCTTCACCGGGCGATTGATGATCGACGGCAAAGGCATTGGCGACGTGGGCCGAAGCGTGCTCAAGGAGCGCCGCATGCTGTCCGAAGAGGGCATGGTGGTGGTGAATATGGCCTTTGATGAAGAGACCGGTGTGATTATCTACGGGCCTGATGTAGTCTCCAAGGGCTTTGTCTTTGAAACTGAAACCGGGCATCTGCTCGATGACGCCCAATGTGTAATTTTGGAGATCGTGGAAGATGTGCCGCCCGAGACACCGGACCGCGCCGAAGTGATCCGAACCCGGATACAAACCGCTCTTAAGCAATACTTTTTCTTCACCATCGGACGCCGGCCGGTGATCATGCCGTTTATTCTGGAAGTATAAAGTAGAAGGTAGAAGACTAAAGGCCTAAGGGCAGCGGAATATGCCAATATACCGTTTATACCATCGGTCTCACGAGCAAGTGCTCCCTCTCCCCTCGGGGAGAGGGTCGGGGTGAGGAGTAAAACGGCCATGCGTAAGGAAATTATAGGTATACTTCTTTTCTTTCTGGTCATCTTTACTTTGATCAGCTTGCTCTCTTATCATCACGCGGACCCTTCCATCCACAGCGTGGGCGGGAACACCGCCACGCTCAATCTCTTTGGCAAGATCGGCGCGCACACGGCCGGCATCCTTGTGGGGCTTTTCGGATTGGGCGCATTTTGGCTGCCCATATTGCTGCTTTTGGCCAGCATTCACTTTTTCAGCGCCCAGTCACGGCAAAAGATGGCCAGTCTGGCCATCGGCGGATTTTTGCTGTTAATTACCACCGGCTGCCTGCTGGCGTTCAAACAAGACACCTATGAGTTGTTTGGGAACCGTTTTTCTTCCGGCGGGATTATTGGTCTGCCCTTGAAAGATTTGTTGGTGCGCTATGCCAATTTCGGCGGCGGCCTGATCATTGCCGGCTTGTGCTGGCTGATCGGATTTATCATGACCACCGGTTTTTCGCTGGTGGCCTTCTACCAGCGTTGCCGGTACTACTTCTCGGTGGTGGCGGACCGCGTCAACACCACTTTAGTCAAACGGCGCGAACGGCATGTGAAGGCCCAGAAACGGGTCCAAACCATCAAAGCCAAGGCCGAGGCACCGCCCCAGGAAATTGAAATCAAAGCCCCCCTGGTAAGGGCCGCTAAGAAGCCGGCTCCGCCCCAGCAGCAGCTCTTTGACTTCATGCGCGAGGGCAGTGGATTTCAACTACCGACGGTGGATTTCCTGGAAGACCCGGAACAACGGCCGGTATCGGTCAATGAAGATAATCTGCTGGCCCAATCCAAATTGCTGGAAAAAAAATTGGAAGATTTTGGCGTGCGGGGGCAGGTGGTGGCCGTCACCCCTGGCCCGGTGATCACCACTTATGAGTATGCGCCTGCGCCAGGTATCAAGATTAATAAGATCGTCAATCTCTCCGATGATCTGGCCCTGGCCCTGCGGGCCATCAGCGTGCGCATCGAAGCGCCCATACCGGGCAAGGCCGCCATTGGCATCGAGGTGCCCAATACTGACCGCGAAACCGTGCGTTTCAAGGAGATCGTGGCTTCCGGCGTTTTTGAAAAGTCTAAATCCAAGCTGACCCTGTGTTTGGGAAAAGATATCGTGGGCAATCCCGTGGTCGCGGCCATGGATAAAATGCCCCATTTGCTCATCGCCGGCGCCACCGGCGCGGGTAAAAGCGTGGCCTTGAACACCATGATCTGCAGTTTTCTCTACAAAGCCACACCCGAAGAAGTCAAACTGATCATGGTAGACCCCAAACGCATCGAGCTGTCAGCCTATGACGGCATCCCCCATTTGATTACACCGGTGGTCACCGACGCCAAAAAAGCCACCAATGCCCTGTTCTGGGCCGTGCGGGAGATGGAGCGGCGCTACGCCCTGCTCTCTGAGAAGAAGGCCCGCCACATCAGCCAGTACAATCAGAAATTAGAGCAGGAACCCAAAGCCAAAGAGGGCGACGCCGAGGGAAGTAATATTGCTCCCGCCAAACCGCTGCCCTATATCGTGATCATCATCGACGAATTGGCGGACCTCATGATGGTGGCCTCCCGGGATGTGGAAGTGGCCCTGACCCGCCTGGCCCAGATGGCCCGCGCAGCCGGCATTCATTTGATATTAGCCACCCAACGGCCTTCGGTGGATGTGCTCACCGGTATCATTAAAGCCAACTTCCCCACGCGTCTGACGTTTCAGGTATCGTCCAAGACCGACTCGCGCACCATTATCGACGCCAATGGCGCCGAAAATCTGTTGGGCATGGGCGATATGCTTTTCCTGCCCCCAGGCACCGGACGGCTGCAACGCATCCACGGCGCCTATATCTCCGAATCGGAGCTGGCCCGTATCATTGAATTTTTGAAGAAGCAGCAAAAGCCCGATTATGATCTGGCCGTGGTCGAAGCGCCCGCCGAGGAAGAAAGGGGCGAAGAAGAAGAGCGAGAGTATGACGAGCGCTATGATGATGCCGTGGCCCTGGTGGCCCGCACCGGCCAGGCCTCTATCTCCATGATCCAGCGCCATTTGCGCATCGGTTACAACCGGGCCGCGCGCATTGTGGAGGTCATGGAAAAAGAAGGCGTGGTGGGACCTTCCGATGGCGTCAAACCGCGGGAAGTGTTGGTGCGTAACTTGGAAGATCTACCGTAACGTTTGCTTAGTACACACGGTTGTAATTACGATGACGTATTGTTTCACCACAGGCACAAGGCACAAAGGCACAAAGGCGCAAAGGCACAAAGTTTAATGGCACAGAGAAGCAAAGGCAATGCAATTTACTCTTTTTAGTCCACGGGTGGCCGAGGTTCTGGATTCGATGATTTTTCTGATTGCAACAGGCCATGAAAAATCGCTTCTATTTTGTCCCTTAGCCCCTTAGTCCCTTTGTGCCTTTATGCCTTATTGAATATTGATCATGGGAAAGTACCCAATGACCATAGATTATTCTTTAGCCAATCTGATTAAAGGCTTCCTCGATCCCGAAGAAGGACAAAGGCTCTATGAGATGGCTTGTCTGGCCGCGCCGTTGGGGCCATGTCTGGAAATCGGCAGCTACTGCGGCAAATCGGCCCTCTATCTGGGAACTGCCTGCCGGGAGAAAGGCGCCATTCTCTTCTCCATCGATCACCATCGTGGCTCCGAAGAACAACAGCCCGGCGAGGAGTATTTCGATCCTTCGTTATTCGATCCGCGCTCCTTTAGCGTGGATACCTTTATCCATTTTCGCCGGACGTTGAAGATGGCGAATCTGGAATCCGCCGTAGTTCCCATCGTGGCGCCCTCGGCCGTGACCGCCAAGGCCTGGGCCACGCCCCTTGGCCTGCTCTTCATCGACGGCGGGCACGCCTATGAAACCGTCAAAACCGATTATGAATGCTGGGCAAAACACATACTGCCCGGCGGTTATCTTTTGATCCACGATCTCTTCCCTGACCCTTCCCAGGGCGGCCAAGCCCCTTACCAGATCTATCAGATGGCGCTGGCCTCCAGACAGTTTGAGGCTTTGCCCATGACGCGGACCCTGGGCGTGCTGCAAAAACGGCGGCAATAACAGAAGAAGTGTAGACCTAACCCGTTGCTCGACAGCGTCATCCCACAACAAGGAATTTGGCCAAAAGACTTTTTTAAGTTGGGCTGCGGACAACCCCCAGGGTCAAGGAGAATATTGCCATGAATTCCCATTACAGGCCCCTATGGACATACCTGAAACGGAGCATGACGGCCATCTGGGTTTTGCTCTGTCTGGGGTGTGCGCACCAGTTTGCTCTGCCTGAAGAACCACGTCCGGCTATTTATACGGTGGTCACCACCTCAGACTCGCTCATCCGGCAATGGGCGCCAGCCTTTGTGGCCCATGGCTATGCGGATGAGTACAACCGCATCGGCCGGCCCACGGCTGACGGTGTGCCGGAGCATGCCGACGAAGTGTGGATCGATACCGCCCGGCCCACGGTTTACTTCCTTCGGCGTACATTTACTACCGAGAAAGCCACATATACCAATTTGATCTACCGGGTTCATTTCCCCAAGGTGCCTTACAGCTTAACCCCCTTCAACCTCACGGCCGGCGACAATGGCGGGCTCATAGTGGTGGTTACTCTGGATGCAGACAATCGGCCGCTGCTGGTGACCACGGTGCATACTTGTGGCTGTTACAAAGCGTTTGTGCCCACTGATTTGATCCCCGCCGGGCTGCGGCCCGAGGGATGGGATGTCAGCCAGATTCAATCTGTATATGGTGAACGGTTGCCTTCGCAGCTGAACTACAACGGTCTCGAAGATCCGGTCTTGATCGTCGATCTGAGGCCGGGCGTGCATCGAGTGATGAGCCTTGCAGTGGTTCCGGCGCGTCAAATCACCAACGACCGATATATTCCCATTGCCATGACTGTCGAACCCATGGCGGCGCTGGAACAACTGCCGTCGCCCCAGGGCACCACCAGTTTTTACTACGATCAAGGGTGGCGCGAAGGGCACGTCAAAGGTTCCATCAAACCTTTCGAGATGATCTTTTTGAGCCTGATCAGCCTGGACCTCTTCGTGGGCTCGGATAAGGATTACGCTGATCCGGCCATCACGGACAATCCCTTCTATACCAGTCTCAAACCCTGGCGCCGACACGATTCGGATATGTGGGACTTTGCACGCTTCCTGCATTACTGGGGCTGGCGCTTTTAGATTGAACCAATAAGCTGTGAAAATATTGGCGCGGCGCACCAGCTTCGCCAACGTGTGTATTTCGGATCATACGGCCAGAGTAACAAAAAGGTGCCAGGCGTGCACAATTTTTGCGCAATAAGCAGAGAGCAGGGGTAGAACGAGCAGGGTATGAGGTTGAAGGTATTTTGAAGCATCTGGTCCAACGGAATTCGCTTGGATTCAATCATACTGTTTTGAAAGGTCGTATTTGCATGCAAGATAGATCCTTTTTGGCAACTTTATTGATAGCCTTTTTCTTTCTTGCAACCGTATGCGCCGGCTGCGGGAGCGGCGGCAGCGCTTCGAACAGTGTAAGCAGTTCCAGCAGCAGCTCGGGCAGCGGCAGCTCCGGCGGCAGTTCTCCGGCTGATGCTTTTTCTTTTATTGTCTTCGGTGATTTAAACAGCGGTGATTGCAGCCGCAATCTGCGGGTGCGCAACAACGTAACGGCCATGGCGGCTGAGCCGGGCATTGCCTTTTATGTCCAGACCGGCGACATCATCGATGGTTATACGGTGGATGGCGACAAGGCCCTGTGCTTCGGTAGTGATCCCGTGACGGCCATCGGCGCGGGGCCGTGCTCGGATGACGGCTCCATCCCCAATGGCAATATGGCCCAAATGCTGGCCCCCATCAAAGAACGCGCGCCAGTACCTGGATTGGCGTCATCCTACTTCCCGGTTATCGGCAATCATGACAATAACTGGGGCGATTACTGGTATCCCGATCCCTGCGGCCAGGGCTTTTGCCAGTTCCTGTTGCCATTGACCCCCGCTGATTTCATCAACCATGATTATGCAGGGGATATGTGCGCCCTCGCGCAAGGCAGTTCCGCTTACGCCCGGGAGTTTTACTACTCATTTGCTTACAAGAACAGCTATTTCATTGTACTGCGGGAGAACGACGATTACTACGGAATGATGTCCTGCAATACTCATCCGGGCTATGCTGACTGTGGGGCTTACTGCTCCGACCCTTCATTGGTTCATGATGCCGTGCGCAACGATTCGTGTTACAATGTGGCTCAATTTGATTGGTTGCACCGCCAGTTGGAGTATGCCACCAGCCGCTACGAACATATCTTTGTCTTCTCCCATGCGGTGTTATTGGGCAGCGGTGATCATCAACCAACGGCCGGAGCGCCTCAGTTGCGGGCCTTGCTGGAAAGCTACCATGTCAAGATCCACTTCAACGGCCACAACCATTTCTATCTTCGCACTTATCCAGTTAAGGACAGCGCCCGCAATGATGCCGAGGGCACGGTGTGTATCACTGTCGGCCCCGGCGGCGGATATGCAGGCGAAGGACCGGCCCAGGATTTTGATTTGGCGGCGGCGACCGCCGGCCAATGGGCCAGCTATGGCAGCACCAGCTACGAAGAACAGATGACCACTTTTTTGAAAATCACGGTCAACGGTAATGCCGTTGGCGGCCAGGTATTCAGCCTGGGTGTGAGCCAAGGCGCTAACCCCGTGGATGAATTCCATCTGGAATAAAAGGAGACCATCATGCTGGCACGATTTGCACGGGTTTTCAGGATGATTCCGTTTATTGCTTTGGCGATGCTTTTTATCGGCTGTGGTTCTGGCGGGTCAGGCACCTCAGGGACTTCTCAGAGCTCAAGCGGTTCGACCTCCAGCAGCGGCAGCAGTACCAGCAGTAGCAGTTCCAGCAGCAGCGGAGCGAACGCGCCACGCATCGCTGACTGCCAGATTTTCCCGGACGACAATTTCTGGAATACGGCCATCGATGATCCGGCCCAATATCCGGTGCACCCCAATTCCGCAGCCTATATTTCCAGCATCGGCGCCGGTACTCGTTTGCACCCTGATTTCGGGACTGAATGGGAGGGTAGTGACATCGGTATTCCTTTCGATGTGATACCGGCCAATCAGCCCCTGGTGCCCATCACCTTTGACTACTATGACGAGTGCGACATGGGCAGCAGTTCGTGCAATCCGGGCAACGATCCGACCATCGGCTGCTACCCCATTCCCGCCAATCCCTCCATCGAGGGCGGCAGCGATCAGCATATACTTCTCTTACAGCAGGGAACCTGTATTCTCTATGAAATATTCGCGGCCGAAAAAGACAGCGGCGGCCACTGGTTCGGCGGCAGCGGCGCCATCTGGCACCTGGACCAAAACGAAGTGCGCCCCGATGGCTGGACCAGCGCCGACGCTTCGGGATTGGCTATTCTACCGGGCCTGGTGCGCTATGACGAAGTATTTGGTAGCGGCGAAATCAACCACGCCTTTCGCATCACCCTGAGCACCATCCGGAATGGTTATGTTTGGCCGGCCACTCACAGCGACGGCCGGGGCGGCGATGACGCGCGTTATCCTCTCATGGGCCAGCGTCTGCGCCTGAAGGAAGGTTACGAGATTTCAGGCTTTTCCGCCCCCACCCAGAAGATTCTGCGCGCCATGAAAAAGTACGGCGTGGTCGTAGCTGACACCGGCAGTGATATGTTTGTCACTGGCCAACACCATGACGGTTGGACCAGCGAAAAGCTCGAAGTATTAATCGAAGAATTAAATAATGTGCACGCTGACGCCTTTGAAGCAATCGATATCACCAAGATGATTCCATCTCATTGAGGGTTCGCGGAGTTTGCGCCGCTCTTCGAATTATCTGTGATTGAGTGAAAGAAAAAGTCTGAGCGGCGATTCCCCCCCTTTTTTATGGCTCATCCGATCGGGTTTTGGGAAGTATCTCATGTCTCAGCTGACCAGACTAGTGGAGGTGTTTGGGTCGCTGAAGAAAGACGGTTGGCCAAAATACTGATGTCTGGTGAAGCCGTCGTCAATATCAGCGGCGGATATCCTTTTTTCCAAAGCATAGAAGCCGATCATGTCGATGGTGGTGTTTGGGTAGGATTCAGCGGCGGCTTAGCTAAACTAAATTCAAATGGAAATGAAGAGTGGCAGTGGGTGGAACAAGATATGACGGTTACTGGCATTGCCTTGGAGCCCGAGTTTAATGTATTCGATAAAATTTATGTAAATGCTGCTACGGGGAGCGATGTTAATGGTGACGGTAGTATGCTATCTCCATTTCAATCCATCAACCAAGGTATTCGTTCTGCCGACAAGGGGGATACGGTAATTGTAGCAGCTGGACGTACACGGAGAATATAAGACTTAAAAGTGATGTTAGTGTGGTCGGTCAAGGTCATGAGCTGACGACTATACATGGACCTGGGACAGCTCATGTGGTTTCTGTTGTAGGAGTGCACTCCGCCAAAATTTCAGGTTTCACTATTATGGGTGATGGTAAAGTTTATGGTATTGAGGCTGTAGATAGCGACGGTTCGGTAATACAGAACAACCGTATAACAGGAAACAGCCACGGTATAGAACTATCAGGTGCCACCCGCGCGATAGTCTCGCAAAATATAATTGAGGCGAATTCCAGCTATGGAATCAATATTAATCGCGCTGCGACTATAATACGCAATAACCTGATATATGCAAATACACTGCTGTCCGGTTAACTTTTCTTTATACTGTATAACCATTTGATATAAAATGTATTTCAAACAAAAATTGATTTTTCGATTCCAAATTTGGCAACCATCGTGTTTCGAACAAA